>JAEWVR010000010.1 GCA_023459055.1 Fibrobacterota bacterium | reverse complement strand
TGCAGTTGAATAAAGCTCATAAAATAGCTCCTGATTAGTAGATGTTGTACCATATCTACATAATATATCAAACCCACGTCTTTTTGCAACTTTTTTTGTAGCTACTGCTTATTTAAAAGATTTTGGGGAAGGAATTGTCCTCCTCAACCACCAGATCATCAACAGCATACATACTATGGATGCCAAGTTTTTCAGCTGTGGAGACCAGGCTGGAATTTTCACCGGAATGGTTGGAAAGTCGATTTGCAATAATCATATATCCCTCCTGAAACAATAGTAGCTGTCTAACTGTCTTTATTCTTGTACGACAAATATCTGTAAGTAATTAACGCAAATTTAATGCCATTCAGTCTTTAGTTAAGGAAAGAAATCAAAAGCAAATAGTATCAGGCAAAAACTGTTTGAACGGTTGTTTTAGAATGGATAGATAAAGTTATTCCTGGAACAAAAATGTACTTTTTAAAACAGGAAGCACAATAATGTTTTTTCAGCCCTTCGATTAAAAGGATTATAGACAAATCAATTTTTTCACCATGTGCACCGGCTAAATGTATTTTATAAAAATATTTGAATGGTAATATGATACAAATTGTAATCAGCAGGTAATAACTACGCTGATCTAATATACGGGCCAGGCCCTGCGCAACTAAAGGCTGTGAACCCCGCCAGGCCTGGAAGGGAGCAACGGTAAGCGGATACTTGGTGTGCCGCAGGTAAACTTGGCCCTTTATTTTTTTTCAGTGTAGTTTCAGGTAGTACTGTTTTCTATAGAATTATCTATGAGCTATGTAGTATTTGCAAGAAAGTGGCGTCCTCAGACGTTTAATGATGTAGTCGGACAGGAACACATCACTGAAACGTTAAAAAAAGCTATTGAAAAAAATAGGGTAGCCCATGCATTTATTTTTACCGGTACACGTGGTGTTGGAAAAACTACAACCGCGAGGATAATGGCTCGAGCTCTCAATTGCGAAAAAGGTCCTACGATAAATCCCTGCGGCGAGTGTACATCATGTAAAAATATTTTAAGCGGTGCCAGTTTTGATGTTCTTGAAATAGATGGAGCATCAAATAATGGTGTTGATGATATCCGGGAGCTTCGTGAGAATATCGGGTATTCATCAATGGGTGGAAAATACCGGATTTACGTTATTGACGAAGTGCACATGCTGACAAAAGCGGCATTTAATGCTCTGCTGAAAACACTTGAAGAGCCGCCTAAAAATGTAATTTTTATTTTTGCTACTACTGAACCTCAGAAAATTCCCGCGACGATACATTCACGATGTCAGCGGTATGATTTCAAACGAATCGGTGCAGAACAGATTCTTGGTTATCTGATTGACATCTGTACAACTGAAAAAATTAAATTCGAAAAAAGTGCCCTGATGCTCGTTGCGCGTAAAGCAGATGGCAGTATGCGTGATTCTTTAAGCCTTCTCGATCAGGTATACTCTTTTTGTCAGGATAATCTTACAGAAAAAGAGGTCCGCAAGGTACTTGGTCTTGTCGGCCTTGATGTATTCAATACTGTTATGGACGCTGTTGCATCAAAGAATGCCGCTCCGGCACTGGGAGCCGTTCAGGATGTCCTGTATCAGGGTTTTGATCTTCAGGAATTTCTGCTTGGTTTGCAGGAACATATACGTAATTTACTTTTTGCGAGAATCCCCGGCGCAATTGAAGCCCGTGGTGTTGAGATTGAGCCTGAAGCTGCTGTTGAGTTGCGTAAATCTGCCGAACGCTTTACAGAAGGCGATCTTCTCAGAATGAGTGAAATTGTTCGTAAAGCAGAGAATGAACTCAAGTGGAGTGCGTTTTCACGGTTTCATGTTGAAATTACAATACTGAAACTAGTTTTTCTTGATCGGACTGTTTCCATTGACCAGCTTGTTGAGTTAGCATCAAGGGGCCTGCCTCCGGAAAACATTGCCTCCCTGGTAGCATCAACAATGCAGAATGCATCGGTACCAGTAAGTGATACCGATCTAAAAAAAAAACTGAATTATGATAACCCATCCGATACCCCGGCGATCGAATCAAATACCATTGAAGTAACATCAAACAATGATGATTCGATTGCTTGTCATTCTGTAACTGCCGATATTGTTGAACTTGAGCATGAGTGTGCAAGTGATGAGAATAGTGCATATGATAACACTGCAGATTCGACAGATGACAGTGATTCTGAAGATTCTGATGATGAGTGCAATATTCCCGTACGACAGACGAGTCAATCATTACAAAATGCAGCACGACCGGAGCCTGGTACATTTGAAGATACTCCTCTTGTAAAAGAGATACAGGATCCCTGCGCATTGTGGACTTCGTTTTTAGATTTTATGCTGAAAGACCGGCCCAATGTCGGATCTTTTCTCGCAATGAGTTACTTATCAGGTGCAACAGGTACATCTCTTGATGTCCGGTTTCCATCATCGTATCGATTCCAATTCGTTGAAACAACAAAAAAGCATAATCGTGATTTAATTGAAACCCTGCTGCATCAGTTTACAGGATCAAAGTATGAATTGCATATCACTCTTGAAACAACAAAAACCGATGCCCAGGAACGTCAATTACTGCATCAACTGGTAGCAATGCCACTTTCAATTAATGATGAAATGGACAGAGAGCCGATTATTAAAACAATTCTTGACATATTTGATGGTGAAGTATTGAATTAACAGCATACGATAAAGTATTAAAGGAGATTCTCTAAATGTCAAAGCAACTGAAAAATATCATGAAACAGGCGCAGAAAATGCAGGCGCAGGTTATGAAAGCTCAGGAGGAAATGAAAAGCATGCAGGTTGAAGGTACTGCAGGTGGCGGGATGGTAAAAGTAATGATGTCCGGATCGAATGAGCTTGTCAGTATTAAAATAAATCCTGAAGTAGTAGATCCGAAAGATGTTGAGATGCTTGAGGATCTGATTATTGCTGCACATGCAAATGCGCTTGAAAAAATCAAGGAAACATCTGAATCTGCATTCGGTTCAATAACAGGCGGGCTTAACATTCCGGGACTATGATAAAAGTTCTTGAAGATCTTGTTGATGCGTTATCAACGCTGCCTGCTATTGGTAAAAAAAGTGCATGGCGTCTTGCGGTGCACCTTATGGAGCGACCTAAAGATGAGGTTGCTTCGCTTGCTGATGCACTATTGCGTGCGCGTGAAAAGTTAACAAGGTGTAAACGGTGTTTCAGTTACAGTGAAAAAGAAATCTGCCCGGTGTGTGAGTCGTCATCAAGGGATCAACGGTGTATTTGTGTTGTTGAGAAAGCAATTGATATCTTTGCGATTGAGAAAGTTGGTAGATACCGTGGTGTTTACCATGTTCTTGGCGGGGTACTTTCTCCGCTTAACGGGATTACCGCCGACAAATTGAAGTTGAAAGAACTGAAAGATCGTGTTATACTGGAAAATCCCGGGGAAATAATCATCGGGTTTGGCGGGAGTGCTGATGCTGAAACAACAGCACTCTACATTGCGAGAATCTTTCGTGACATTGACATAAAAATTACACGCCTTGCCCGCGGAATGCCCGCAGGTATGGAACTTGAATATGTTGATCAGTTGACATTAAGTCAGGCATTAAATGAACGGACTGAAATAACGTATGGAAACGAATAAAAAGCCATTTTCATTGCTCAATCTTTTCAGAAAGATTGGAGCCAGTTTATTTTTTATAGGGTATATTCCACCGGCATCCGGTACAATCGGATCAGCATTGACAGTCCTTGGCGTCTGGTATGCACATACAAAATATCCGGTGTTTTTTGATACGCAGCATCTTGTGTGGTTCTGGGGAGCGGCAATTGCCCTGATAGCTGTGAGTATTGTATTGTCAAGCAATGCGAAGAATGTTTTCGGCAAGGATGATCCATCCGCGGTTATTATTGATGAGGTCGCGGGTCAGTTTATTACCTTTTTCATGATTCCAATATCACTCTATACACTTATTGCCGGATTTATACTGTTCCGTTTTTACGATATTGTCAAGCCGTTTCCGGTAAATAAAATGGAGGAGATGGATGATGGTGTCGGGATTACCATGGATGATATTGCTGCCGGTGTGTATGCAAATATAACGCTTCTTGTTATGATAGCCTGTTATCATTGGGTAAAAGGATATCTGTAATCTGAGTTTTAACAGGTGACATAATGGACATTTTTAACCAGACTGTATCGGTTATCAGAAATCATCTTACAGAAGTTGTGTTTGGAATTACAACGGTCACACTGGTGCTTTCAGGTCCGTATATCAACGGATTATTAAAAAAAATTACTGCAAAGTTCCATTGGGTGCTCCGTTTTATCAGTTACATTGTTTTATGTTGTGCCGGATATGGATTTCTGACACATTATCTTTATCAAACTCTAATTAAACTATTTGTGAAGCTTGAACCGGTTCCGCTTGTTGTAATAACACTTGCATCGTATTTAATCCTTGCCTGGTTTGCAAAACAGCATAATCAGATCTGAGTAAATATAATTGAAGTAGTTTACTTGAATTTCTATTGTCAATGTAAGGCAATTCATCAGATGATACAAAAATCGAAAAAGTTATTTTATGTAGTTGAGGGAATAAATACATTTGCCGTTGTTTATTACTCAAACTACATCTTCTTTTATATGAAAAACGAGTTTGGTTTTGGTGATTTTGAAAATTTACTTCTTGCAGCACTAAATGGATTTGTTTACACAATCGGATCATGGCAGGGTGGGAGATTTGCTCAGAAGTTTGGCAATGTCAAATCAATTGCTGTTGGAATGTGTGGTATTATTGTTGCATTGCTCTTCGGTTTGACATTTAGTAAATTGCCGGCGCAGCTTTTTGCATATATTGTCTATACATTTGCACTATGTATGATCTGGCCTGCACTTGAAGCAATTGTGAGTGATGAATCTGATGGCTGTACATTGTCAACGATGGTTGGTGTGTACAATGTTACATGGGCTGGTACAGCTGCGTTTGCATATTTTGTTACAGGGTATCTTCTCGAGACACTGGGTATGAAAAGCATTTACTGGCTGCCGGTATTGATTCATGCATGTCAATTGGGGGTTATTCTGCCACTAGCTGTCAGAGCTCAGAATAAAGAAAAGATAAGAATAAAAAAAGTTGTTGAAGTTACTACTAAAGATCACGCACCTCCATCATACTCAAAACGTTTTCTGCACATAGCGTGGGTTGCAAATCCTTTTTCATATATTGCTATCAGTACAATTCTTCCACTTATTCCGTCAATAGCGCAAAAACGGGGATTTTCAACAGCCCTTGCTGGTATTATCTGTTCAATCTGGATGTTTGCCCGGCTAATCACGTTCTTTACTCTTTGGAAATGGCGGGGATGGCATTACCATTTCAGATGGCTTGCAGTATCTTTTGTCACAATGGTAATCGGATATACTGGTATGCTGCTTGCAGGGAATAGTATACAACTTATTGCTGCACAAATACTCTTTGGTGTAAGTACAGGAATCATCTATTATTCATCACTGTATTATTCGATGCACGGATCTGAGGAAAAAGGTACACACGGTGGTTTACATGAGGCAATGATTGGAAGCGGTTTGTTTGTGGGCCCGGCATTTGGTGCAATATACATTTTCCTTGTTCCATCAACACAAAATAGTGGTCTTCCTGTTAATGCGTTGCTAATTGCCGGATTATGTGCTATCGGGTGGATGGGCCGATTCAGATTGAAATCAAAAAAGTAACATTATACTTACAATACATTCTATAAATTCCTAGTGGCTTAATTATATACTTGAAGTATGGGTGTTCCTGTGTATATTAAAAAGTCGATCAGTAAATGTTTCGACGAGCTTAATATGAACAGTCTATTTGAGTACAATACAACATTGTTGTCGAAGTATACTTTCAAATTTTTTAGAATGAAGTTGTGTGACTGACGCTAAAATGAAGCTTAAAAATGGTAGAGATAGATGAATGCTAAAGAGTTATCTTTAATGATGTTCATTTCCGTAATGCTGCTTTTAGGTTGTGGCGAATTGAGTGATAATGGAGTAAAATCTGTTGCGGTTCAAAACCCAATGACTAATCCACTTGCTGGTCCTCCAGCGGGTAATCCGGTTGGTTCATATCCCGTTCCTATAGAGGCAGATCTTGCTGATATTTCGAAACCGAATCAAGTAATAGGGGATGGAACACCTGAAAGTGTCACCTCTGATGCTGTGGTAAAGGCGGTTGCTAAAGGAGGAATAATAACCTTCAATACAGGTGGAAAACCGGTAACAGTGATGCTTGACAAAACAGTAAAAGTGTTTAACGATTCCAGTCCGGATATCGTTATTGATGGCGGCGGGCTTGTTACACTCAGCGGTTGTGGTGCCCGTCGCATTTTATATATGAATACCTGTGATAAGAATCAGCACTGGACGACATCGCATTGTAATGATCAGGAAACACCAAGGTTGACAGTGCAGAATCTGACCTTTGTTGATGGTAATTCATCCGGTGAAACAGAATATGATGGCGGTGGGGCAATCTGGGTACGGGGTGGAAGGTTTAAAGCTGTCAATTGCCGTTTTTTTAATAATGTTTCAACAACCCTTGGGCCCGATATTGGAGGTGGAGCGATACGGGTATTTGATCAGTATCAGGATCTTCCGGTGTATCTTGTCAATTGCACATTCGGAGGTGCTGAAGGTTATGGCAACACTGCTGCTAATGGTGGAGCAATAAGCAGTATTGGTGTTTCATGGTCAATATATAATTGTCTGTTTTCGTATAATAAAGCAATTGGTAATGGTGGAAATCCTGCAAAGAAAAATACGCCCGGTGGCGGCAGTGGAGGAGCGATTTACAATGATGGAAACACGATGGTACTTGCTATCTACGGGAGTAAATTTGAGTACAATAAAGTAAGTGCTTATGGCGCTGCAATATTTTTTGTTACTAATGATTATTCCGGCACTATACATATAGAAAATACAACAAGCAGGAATAATATCGGTGGATCCTGGCACATTTTACCGGGTATCGCCATGCATGATGTAACAAAGCGTACCGTTATCAATTCTGTCCTCGAATGACAATTGTAGGGTTGACTCACGAGTCGCCCCTACATCAAGAATTTCACCTATAATTTGTTATTACAATGCAGAAAATCGTAACATGTTGATTTGTAACTGTATTTAAATTGCAAAATGACGACGCTGCCGTCAAAAATGCAGCGTTTTTGACGGCAGCGTCGTCATTTTTACAGTCATTTCATTGAAATTTATGTATTTTATGCCCAAAACTCAGTTCACCCGGTAATGCAAAGGTGAATGCATTTTCAAAACGATTTTTGCACGCCCCCTAAATCCCCGCAGGGAGACTTAACGACAAATCAATGTTTTACAAGTCCCCCTGCGGGGGATTTAGGGGGCGTGTTTCAAATGCCATTTGATTTTACTAAGGAATTTCGGTTTAATGATCTATGCTTATGGATAAATGTTGAATTAATGCGATGAATAACAACACGATAAACAGCAACAATAATATGGAGTACAAATGATCAACGTTTCTAATATCACAAAATACATGAGTGGAACTCCGCTCTATACAAACGCAAGTTTTCAAATTTACGAAGGAGAAAAAGTCGGGCTTGTAGGTCCCAATGGTGCCGGTAAAACCACGTTCTTCAGAATGATCATCGGTGAGGAGCGTCCGGATGAGGGCGCGGTGAGCATTCAGAATAATATTCGTATTGCCTACTTTTCACAGAACGTTGGTGAGATGAAAGGGAAAACTGCACTTGAAGAGGTTATTGATGGGAATAAACGGGTAAGTGAACTTGCTGCACGACTTAAACACTATGAAGAAAAATTGTGTGATCCTGAACTTGACCCGGATACGATGCAGGATGTTCTTGATAAAATGGGTAATGATCAGACTGAATATGAAAAAATAGGCGGTTTTGATATCGAGAATAATGCGCAGACCATTTTAACCGGTCTTGGTATCATGCCGGAAGATCATGGAAAACCGGTTGAGGATTTTTCGAGCGGATGGAAAATGCGTATCGCACTTGCAAAGGTACTGATAGTCATGCCTGATTGTATCCTGATGGATGAGCCGACCAACTATCTTGACATGGAGACTATTCTGTGGCTTGAGGCCTGGCTGATCAATTTCAAGGGTGCTATTCTTATGACCACCCATGATCGCGATTTCATGAATCGTGTTGTTAAAAAGATTGTTGAAGTAGCAAATGGTAAAGTTACCACCTACTCAGGAAACTACGATTTCTATGAGCAGGAACGGGCAATCCGCATGCGCAACAATGAAGCGGAATTTAACCGTCAGCAGAGCATGATGAAAAAAGAGGAAGAGTTTATTGCCAGATTTAAAGCGCGGGCAAGTCATGCTGCTCAGGTGCAGTCCCGGGTTAAAATGCTTGATAAAATAGAAAAGGTTGAGCTGATTTCCGATCAGGATGAGATCCGTATTGAGCTCCCCGTGATTCAGCGTGGCGGAAATGATGTTGCGGTGATAAAGGCGCTTGGAAAAAGCTGGACAAAATCGGATGGTTCAGAAAAGCCGGTTTTTAAAGGTCTCAATGCATTCGTACATCGTCAGGACAGAATTGCGGTTGTGGGTGTCAACGGAGCCGGTAAATCGACATTTTTAAGGGTACTTTGCGGTCAAACACCGCCATCATCGGGCGAGGCAATTATCGGACCGAGTATTACAATCGGGTATTTCGGTCAGTCAACGCTTGACGAACTTGACAAAGACAAGACGATATTCGAAATCGTTCAGGCAAAGCTTCCGCAGGCAAAGGATGGGACAATCCGAAATCTTCTTGCTGCATTTTTATTCAAGGGTGATGAGGTTTTTAAGAAGATTAAATTCCTATCCGGTGGTGAAAAAACTCGTGTTATATTGTCGTATCTCTTGTCAATCCCGTACAATTGTCTTGTGCTTGATGAGCCAACGAACCATCTTGATATTAAATCACGGGAAGTGCTTCTGGAAACATTAAAACGCTATGAAGGTACAATGTTGCTTGTGAGCCACGACCGTTTCTTTCTTCGGGAGATCACCAATAGGGTATTTGAGGTCGATCATGGAGTAATTAATGTTTATGAGGGAAATTATAATTATTATCTGGAACAGAAAATGAAAAATTAATTCTGAGTTTAGATTATGCGTTGTGAACATTAAATTCCTATCTGCGAGGCGCATTGTAACAGCAATAACCGTCTGGAAATTGCTGTTACCTTTAATTATATTCAAAAAGTATGGTTACCTGCTTCACCGGGACACCATACATGAATAACTGCTTTACGTTATAAATGGGGACTATCAATGGTTAAAGAATGGATTGCACTTAATGCAGTAAGCGGGCTTGGGCCGGTGCGGATAGCAAAATTACTCGAACAATTCGGGACACCCGGGAAGATATTTGAGCAATCAACAGAGACAATTAAAGGGCTGAACCTGCTTCCATCAAGTTGTGTCGCAGCATTATTCAATGATGAGCTTTTTGTGTATGCCGACAAACAGCTTCAGAAAGCACATGAGCATAGTGTTGAAATAATGACTATACAGGATAGTGATTATCCGCAGTATTTAAAGGCGATCTATGCACCTCCGCCTGTTCTTTATATCAAGGGAAACAGAAGTGCTTTTAAAAATCATGCTGTTGGAATTGTTGGAACACGCAATCCTACAACATACGGCAGGACATCAACGGTTCAGATAACAAAAGAGCTGGTTGAATGCGGATTGACAATCGTGAGCGGACTCGCCCGTGGAATTGACACTGTGGCACATGAAACCTCGCTTTCGTCCGGAGGGTGCACGATTGCCGTGCTGGGGTGTGGTATTGATTACATCTATCCGAAACAAAATGAGAAACTGGCGCAGCAGATATGTGAAACAGGGCTTCTGGTATCGGAATTTCCTATGGGAATTTTTCCGGATAGTTTTAATTTTCCAAGACGCAATAGAATCATTAGCGGATTGAGTAGTGGTATTGTGGTTGTTGAAGCCGGTTTAAAAAGTGGATCGTTAATAACAGCACAATATGCACTTGCGCAGGGACGGGATGTTTATGCAGTGCCGGGGCCGATAAATTCACCGGTGAGTACGGGAACATTCAATTTGATCAGGGATGGTGCAATTCCTGCACGCAGTGGTCGTGAGGTTGCGGAAAGCCTGCAGATGATAACATCTAACCAGTTGAATTTAAGAGAACAATATAAAGAGAGACAACCTGAAAAAATGGTATTGTCTGCTGAAGAGGAAAAGGTCTACAATGAGATTGGTACAGATCCGATGAGTACAGATATAATTAGTGAAAAAACAGGATGTGCAATAGGAGAACTTCTTTGTATATTACTGAATCTTGAATTAAAAGGGTTGATTAATCAGATTAGCGGGCAATTATTTGTCAGAAATTAATGTATGCGAAGAAAAAAAATAGCCGCATTGTCAATAGGCTTTGTGATGTCTGCAGTACTTGTTTTTATGTTTACCGGGAAACAGGGTTTTATATCGCTTTATAAAAATCATCAGCGGTACAAGGTGCAGCAGGAGCAGCTTCTGAGGTCGCATCAGGTGATTGATTCGTTAAAAACCGAAATTAAGCGTTTACATAATGATACAGCTTATATCGAAAAAATTGCCCGGGAACGTCTCGGAATGGCAAAAAAGAACGAGATGATCTATAAGTTTGTTGACAAATAATGAGTGTTGGTCACGTAAATGAGTATCGATAAAACTTCAGCAATTGTCGTATCGGTGATTCCATGGCGCGAAACGAGTGTTATTGTAAAGCTGTTTACAAAAGAACATGGAATGATCAGCGCTGCAGCAAAAGGAATCAAACGTTCACGGCAGCTGAATACTCCGATTGAGCGGGGTCAGATAATCGATACGCTTGTGTATATGCATCATAACAGAACGATGCAGACACTTGCAGAAACGCAGATTGTCGCTTTTTATCAATCCATACGATCCGATCTTGAAAAAACTGCACTACGGGATCTTGTCCTTGAACTGTTACAAAAATCAATCCACGACACAAATGCACATCCCGAGTTGTACGACCTGCTGGTACAATGTTTTACGAAACTTGACGAATCAAAAGAGAGAAATGCAGCATTTGCTTCTGTATGGAATTTTGTAAAAGACTTTACCCATCTGATGGGTTTTGGCTTGACTCTTGATCGATGTGTCACTTGCGGTAGTGCAGCGGTTATTGAGGAGTATGGCGGTTATTTACTGATTGAACAGGGTGGCCTTGTATGCAGATCCTGTAATCGGGGTATTCTCAGCCCGGAATATTTTGTTAGCAGCAGCAGTGTTAGGATGATTCGTGGATTAGCCTGTGGAGAAAATCCATTTGATGTTCATGAATATTTGCGGATCACAAAACTTTTGGTGTCATTCTGTAAATCGCATATAGAAATCAGCAGCGAGTTGCGATCGGTGCAGTTCCTTGAAGAGATTGTGTGACAGGAGTTGTTAATTGACCTCTTTTTAATGTCAGATGACCTATAAAGCAGGTCTGTAATAAATATATACAGTTGGGATTTAAACCAAGTTTGTTTTTGAACCGGCCCATGGCTTGAAATCTCTTATCTTTCCTCGAATCACGGATCATAAATTACGATTCAAGTCCTAAAAACCTCTCCCCCACTTCAGCAAACCTTTTATTATATTTATACAATAGTATAGGTGAACGTTCAGAATCACAGGAGAATTCCCGGAAATCAGGATGAATACCGGCCTTAAAAATCGTCTCGAAAATATACAAGCGCGAATAGGTGATGCCTGCCGGCGGTCAGGGCGGGATCCCCAATCGGTTGAACTGGTTGCAGTAACAAAAACGCATGATTTTTCTACAGTTCAGGCGCTTATTGATCTTGGGGTGAAAACGATTGGCGAAAATCGGGTTCAGGAGATTTTACAGAAAATGCCCCATTTGACAGGTGATTTTCATCTTCACATGATCGGGCATCTTCAGACAAATAAAGTCGGGCCTGTGCTTGAGTATGCACAGTGTATCCAATCGATAGATCGTGAAAAGCTTGTGAAACGTATCGAAGATCTGATCGCACCTGGAAAAAAAATTGATATTCTTATTGAGGTAAATACTTCCGGTGAAGAGTCGAAATCAGGATGTGCACCGCAGGAGTGCAGGCAGCTTTGTGAACGGGTAATCTCCGGGGGCGTGCTTCAGCTTAAAGGATTTATGACTATCGGGCCGATTAGTAATGATGAGTCCAGGGTGAGGGGTGCGTTTTCGCATCTTCGTACTCTTTCTGAGCAGTGCAGCGATCTGCTGCCCAGTGCGGAACTGAGCATGGGAATGAGTGGTGATTTTGAATGGGCGATTGCAGAAGGATCTACGATGGTAAGAGTAGGTTCTTTACTTTTAGGAGAACGGAATTACAATGCGTGATGTAATCGATCTGGCATTCAGGTTGTACGAGCTGATTCTTGTTGTGCGTGTTATTTTATCCTGGGTACAGTTCCAGTCTCGTCATCCACTTGTTATGTTTATTCACAGTGTGACAGAACCATTACTTGCGCCTATACGAAAATTGTTGCCGACTGACAAAATCGGAATTGATTTTTCGCCATTGATTTTGCTCTTTCTGCTTGAACTGTTAAAAAATTATTTGTTATAAAAATACTGCACAGGAGCGGTTTGAAAAATGCGTATATCTCCTCTTGATATAAGAAAAACACCTTTTAAACGGGTATTCTGGGGTTGTGATCCGGATGCAGTCAGTACATTTCTGAAACTTGTCGCTGAAGAATATGAAAAAACGATTCTTCAGAATAACGAACTGAGTACAGAAGTAAAGGTTCTGGAATCAAAACTCGAGCAATATGTAAAAATAGAGCGTGTGTTGAATGAAACACTTATTTCTGCACAAAAAGCTACTGATGAAGCCCGGGTTAATGCGCAGAAAGAGGCGGAACTGATCATTAAGGATGCAATGGTTCGTGCCGATCGCTATGAAGACGAAGCGCGTACCAGGGCCCATAACTATGAAGCTGATATTGTTACACTGCGTAATCAGCGTGACAGTTTTCTTGCACGGTTTCGCGCTATGTTAATTACACAGCTTAATTTACTTGAGGTAATCAGTGGTGATCTTAAGCAGAATAATGATTTAAGGGATGAACAGCCGATTGAGATTGCAGATGATGAAACTCTGGCCGAGGTACCTCCTCAACCAAACTTTACATCACTGGATGTCTGATTGTGGCATGTACCTTTGATGTTCGATTGAAACCAAAGTCAAAGCGCAATAGCGTAATGCTTGCAGATGATTGTGTGTTTGATATCTCGGTTACATCTGCGCCAATTGACAATAAGGCCAATGATCATCTTGTAAAACTGCTCAGTGATGTCCTTAGGGTACCGAAGTCATCAATTGAGATTATAAAGGGTGGTCATTCTAAAAGTAAGGCCGTTGCTATTGCGTCATTAAGTAAGGATGAGGTCGTTGCGAAGATGAGACCTCTCCCCCCCGGCCCCCCTCTCCCATAGGAGAGGGGGGAGAAGAAATAATCGGCTCACAGTGTGAGCGTTGTTCCTACTCCCCCTCGCTCTTAGGGAGAGGGGGCTGGGGGGAGAGGTCCGTGTTGAAAACAAATAACAAAAAATACAAATACGAAGGATTTACTCAATGAAAACAACCTTTGAAATGATTCAGGAAGCAAAAGAGTATATTCAGAGCAAAATAAAAATACAGCCTGAATATGGCATTATTCTCGGTACAGGCCTCGGACGGCTTGCAGATCGTATCGAGAAAGATACAGTTATTGACTATGAGAATATTCCTCATTTTCCTGTGTCAACTGTAGAAGCACATGCCGGTAAGCTTATTTTCGGTACGCTTGCCGGAAAAAAAGTAATGGCAATGCAGGGACGTTTTCATTACTATGAAGGTTATAGCATGCAGCAGATTGTTTTCCCTGTACGTGTCATGAAATTCATGAATGTGCATACGCTTATTGTGTCAAATGCCTGTGGTGGAATAAATCCGCTGTTTAAGCCGGGTACAATCATGGTGATTAATGATCATATCAATCTGCTTTCAGACAGCCCGCTCATCGGACCGAATGATAACCGTATCGGTCCGCGTTTTCCGGATATGTCTGAGCCATATACAAAGTCAATTATTGAACTTGTAAATAAAGTTGCTGTTGACAATAAGATTCGTGTTGAAAACGGAGTGTATGCATCAATGTGCGGCCCTGCAATGGAAACAAGGGCAGAATATCGCATGCTCAAGACACTTGGTGCAGATGTCATCGGTATGAGTACCGTTCCCGAAGTAATTGCTGCAGTTCATGCAGGTCTGAAGGTTCTTGGTTTGTCGGTTGTTACGGATGCTTGTCTGCCGGATGCACTTGAACCTGCTGATTTACAGAAGATAATAGCAGTTGCAAACAAAGCAGAACCGGTATTAGTTAAACTTATCGAAAAAGTAATCCAGGCGTTATAAGCACTATGAGTAAAGAAATATTTAAACCAGTAAGCAGCCAGGTGCGTTTTCCTGCCGTTGAAGAGGAAATACTCGCATTCTGGAAAGAAAACAGTATATTCAATGCATCTCTTGATGCAACAAAAGATAATAATGCATTTGTGTTTTATGATGGTCCTCCATTTGCAACCGGGTTGCCTCATTATGGTCATCTGCTTGCGGGGACAATAAAGGATATCATTCCCCGTTACTGGACCATGCAGGGTAAGTATGTCGATCGCCGTTTCGGCTGGGATTGTCACGGACTTCCTGTTGAGAATGAGATGGAAAAAGAGTTCAAGGTGTCTGGTAAACGTGATATTGAAAAACTTGGTATCTATCTTTTTAATGAAGCCTGCCGCTCGATTGTGTTGCGTTATACAGGTCAGTGGGAAAAGATTGTTAACAGAATGGGACGCTGGGTTGATTTTGTCAATCAGTACCGTACCATGGATGCTCCCTATATGGAAAGTATCTGGTGGGTATTTAAACAGATCTGGGAAAAAGGGCTTATTTATCAGGGTTTTCGTGTTCAACCTTATTGTCCGCGCTGTGCAACACCGTTATCAAACTTCGAAGTCAATGAAGGCTATAAAGATGTCAGCGGGCCATCAATAACAGTAACGTTCCCTCTTGTTAACGATCCATCCACAAAAATCCTGGTATGGACAACAACTCCCTGGACACTGCCGTCAAATGTGGCACTGGCAATGGGTGGTGATATTCAGTATGTAACAATTCAGGATGGTGACAATAAGTTTATTCTTGCAAAGGATCGTTTATCCGCCTATTATAAGGACACGTCACAGTACACAATCCTTTCTGAATTTACAGGAAAAGAACTGGTTGGTACATCCTATGTGCCAATGTTCAACTATTTCGCAGGAAAAGATGAACGCTTTTTTAAAGTAACCAATGCAGACTTCGTATCAACTGAAGATGGTACCGGTATTGTACATATCGCTCCTGCATTTGGTGAGGACGACTTTGCGGTAGGGCAGAAACTTGGACTTCCGATAGTTTGTCCTGTTGACGATGAGGGGAAATTCACCGATGAAGTTCCTGAGTGGAAAGGTCGCCGTGTATATGAAGCCGATGATGAGATCACCCGTGATATAAAATCTCGCGGTCGTCTTATTCATAAAACTACGGTGCTTCACCGGTATCCGTTCTGTTATCGTTGTGATACAGCGCTTATTTACAAAGCGATTACTACATGGTTTATGAAAATTGACCCGTTGCGTCAGAATATGCTTGATAATAATCAGCAGATCCACTGGGTACCATCGCATTTACAAAATGGCAGATTCGGCAAAGGGCTCGAAAGTGCACCCGACTGGAATATATCACGTAACCGTTACTGGGGTACTCCGATTCCAATCTGGTCATGTGAATGTGGTCATAAAGAGTGTGTCGGCAGTGTAACTGAACTGCACAAGCTTGCAGGTAACGGTAATGCTGATGCTGGTTGTCAATGTCATGCTGATACTGCAAAAAATGTCGAACATAAAATAAAGACCGAAAGTCATGAACGCTTCAAGGCGTTCAACGTGGATACATCATGGGCCGAAAAACTTCAGTCCATTCAGATTAGTCCTGTTGATCTGCACCGTCACATCGTTGACGAATTGAGTATCTGTTGTCCAAAATGTGGCAAAATCATGCAGCGTACCCCGGAGGTGCTTGACTGCTGGTTTGAATCGGGATCCATGCCGTATGCTCAATTGCATTATCCGTTTGAACATCGTAAACGTTTTGAGGATAATTTTCCGGCAGATTTTATCGCTGAGGGTCTTGACCAGACAAGAGGATGGTTCTATACATTAACCGTACTCTCTGCAGCACTGTTTAAAAAACCGGCGTTTAAAAATGTAATTGTAAACGGAATTATTCTTGCAGAAGATGGGAAAAAGCTCTCGAAACGCCTAAAAAATTATGTACCTGTTGATGAAATCATCGATAAGCTTGGTGCTGATGCACTCAGGTTATTTCTTGTAAACTCTCCTGCTGTTAAGGCTGAGGATTTGCGGTTCTCTGAAAAAGGTGTTCTTGAGATGTCAAGAGCTGTGTTGCTGCCGTTCTGGAATGCATACTCATTCTTTGTTACGTATAGTAACGTTGACGGGTGGAAACCTAAAAGTGCAGAACCTCCAAAAGATGGAACTGAGATTGATAAGTGGATTATCTCGCTGTTGAATCATACGGTAGCATTGGTTTCCGAAGAGATGGAGCAGTATAATCTGTATAAGGTAGTTCCAATTCTGGTAGATTTCATTGATAATCTGACAAACTGGTACATCCGTAATAACCGTCGAAGATTCTGGAAGAGTGAAAACGATGGCGATAAGGATAGTGCCTACAGCACGCTGTATTTTGTCCTTGTAGAGTTTTCCAAGGTGATGGCACCATTTCTACCGTATCTGACAGAAGCGATATACAGAAATCTTGTGGTTGACAAGCTGGATGGAGCACCTGTGAGCGTTCATCTGAATGCGTTCCCTGTTGCACACCCGGAAAGAAGCTTGCCTGATCTTGAAACCAAGATGGCTCTGATTCGTCAATCGGTAACGATGGGTCGTGCTCTAAGAAGCAGATTTATAATCAAGACACGTCAACCATTACGGGAATTTACGGTTATTGTTCGTGATACTGAGAAACTCAATTTACTCAAAGATATGGAGAGTCTGATTCGCGGTGAACTGAACGTAAAGAGTATCAGATTCAGCACGAAAGAGGATGACGTAGTTTCGATTGGTGCAAAAGCAAATTTCAAGCGTCTTGGAAAAACGTTTGGTCCGAAGATGAAAGATGCTGCTTTTCAGATTGAGAAATTTACAAGTGAACAGATACATGAACTTGAAACAGGAAAAACGATTGAAATCGAGGGAAAGGCAATCACCTTTGATGATATCGAAATACGCAGGACAAAGCTTGAAGGCATTGAGGTGGAAACTGAAGGGGAACTGACTGTTGCACTTGATACAACGATTACACCGGAACTTAAGGCTGAAGGTATGGCACGTGAATTTGTCAACCGTGTTCAAAATATGCGTAAGACATCGGATTTTAATGTTACTGATAGAATCGCAGTACGATGCTCAGCTCCCGATGAAATAAAAACTGCAGTTATGCAATTTAAAGAGTATGTCTGTTCAGAAACACTTGCAACTGAGATTGCATGGGAAACTGCTGTAAGTACCGATATGGAAGTAACCGACATTGACGATATCAATATTGGTCTTCAGATCAATCGTACCTGATTTCAGAACAGGTCAGGGAGTGCATTTGTAGTGAGTTCTTTTAAGCGGCTTAAAAATACACTTGTTTATGTGGCAGCTGTCTGCGGTTATAAAATTGCGCAGACAGTACCGCGCAAAGCAGGCTTATGGTTCTTTGGAAATCTTGGAGCATTTGCGTTTATCTTTCCCAATGAGGAAAAACGGCGTACAATCAGACATTTGCAAATGGTCTATGGTGCTGAATGGGATCAAAAACGCATTTACAAAACAGCACGTGATGTATATGTAAATCTGGGCAAAAATCTTTTTGACAGCATATGGATCGCGAACCGTACGATGAGCGAGCTTGACAGTGTAATCAGTACTGATTGCTTTAATGAAATAGATGCTGCGTACAATAGTGGAAAAGGTATTATTGCAATTACTGCGCATATTGGTTGTTTTGAAATGTTGTTGCACTATTTTGCCCTAAGAAAATACAGAACATTTGCAATCGGACGTAAAAGTTTTGATGAGCGCATTGAACAGTTGCTACGCAAAAACAGAAGTGGTGATAATATTGAATACATGAACAGGACTGAAAGTCCCCGTGCGATCATGCGTAAGCTTCAGGATGGTAAAGTATTTGGTGTACTTATCGATCAGGATACCAGGGTTGAAAGTGTCTACGTACCTTTTTTAGGAAAGATTGCATCAACGCCATCCGGTCCTGTCAAGATGGCAATGAAAATGGGAGTGCCTGCGTTTGTTGTCACAACTGCACGGGTAAGCAAGTATAAACATCACATATTTTTAAGTAAACGTATTGAATTTAACAATACAGGAGATTTTGAAAAAGATCTTGTTGATAATGTTGGAAAAGCAAATGATCTTATCTGTGATACGTTAAAAAAGTACCCATCGCAATGGGTCTGGATGCATCGGCGGTGGAAGAATCAGCCCGCCCCCTAAATCCCCCGCAGGGGGACTTTGAAAAGTATAGGGCTTACTAGGCCTTTATTCTTAAAGTCCCCCTGCGGGGGATTTAGGGGGCGCGTGAGGTAGCATTAGAGGCAATCGTTTTTACAAACAGAGAAACTATGATTATTAAAAAAATAACAATACTATTAATACTACTACTGATAATGATCGGTTGCACCCCGAAAAAAGAGGCTCTACCGGTGGCATCAGATACTATCTCGACTCCGTATCAGGAGATGAGTAGCTCAACGTTGTATTTTTATAACAAACAGTATATACAGTGGAAACTGGAGTCAAAGTATATGCGTAAACCGCTTACTGATACGGGTAATATTCTTGTTGCACCGGTAAAGTTGACGTTGTACGACTCAATTGGTAATATTAGAACAAAAGTATTTTCCGATAGCGGGATTACGTCTCCATCCATGGACAATTTTACAGTGTGGGGTGATGTTCTAATATTGACAAAAGATCATATGACTGTTCGTTCTCAAAAACTATGGTGGAAGAAAAAGGAGCAGAGGGTTGAATCAAATACCTATGTACAGATAAAGACAAAAAAGGGTGATATACTAAAGGGAAAGGGTTTGACCGCTGTTGAGGATTTTTCAAGATTTTCTTTTAAGTCTGATGTGAAGGGTGTATTTCCAGATTTCAAACGACGCGTTGAATCAAATGAGGAAAGCTTTTTTTAAGATGGCAAAAAAAATGGGTGTCTGTTTAAGAACTATTTTGTATGGTGTTTTTGCACTGCTTTTTGCAATAAATGTTATTATTGCGGAGACAAAAAAGAGTGTAAGTACAGAAAAAAAATCACCATCACTAATTCTCGAATCAGCAAATAGTAACGAAAACGTATTTGAAAATGATGAATTCATCAGTTATCTCAAAGGCAATGTTGTATTTATCTACGATGATATAAAAATCAAATCGGATGAAGCCACCTGGTGGCGGAATCAGGGTAAAGTAAATTTCAGAAATAATGTAAAAGTATATCGCGGTGCACAGACGGTTACCTGTGATCAGATGCACTATGGAAAAAACAATAATTTACTTATTGCAAACGGTCGTTTTGTTTTTATAGACACACTGGAACATACCAAAATTACCGGGTCAGATGCAGAGTATAATATTCAGACAAAATATTTCCAGCTGACCGGTAAACCAAAACTTGTCCGATACGATACGGCGTCAGCAGAAACACTTTTTATCAGTGCAGAGCGGATGTGGTATATCGATTCAATTCGCTGCGCAAATGTTGTTGACAGTGTCAAGATAATCAAAGGTAAACTATTTTCAACATGTAAAGCAGCAAAATATTATACAAAAAGAGATTTTGCACAATTACGACTTGATCCTTTTGTAATATACGAAATAAGTAACATAAAAGGCGACTCGATAGATCTTTTCTTTGGGAAAAGTCAGCTTCAGAGTGCAACGGTTATGGGGCATGCGATTGGCAGCTATATTGATACAATCGCGAATACAAATGATTCATCATATACCAATGTCTGGGGGGATAGTCTGTTGATGACTGTATCTGACAGCGGTAACCTTGACTCTTTGTGGATTTTCGGAAAAGCAAAAAGTAAATATTATGAATCAAAAGACAGGGCTAGTGTAAATGAAGCAAGCGGTAAAAAAATGATGATGGCCTTTACGGAAAAAGGTGTGGCTGACAAGGTGAAAATCTGGGGCAATGCAAAAAGTAAGTATTTTGTTACCGAGCAGAAATCAAAAGGAATAAATGAGGCAAGTGGTGATAGTATAACAGTAACCTTTAAAAAAGGACGGGCATCACGCCTGACACTTGCTGGAAGTGCACGAGGAATATATTTCCCGAGGGATTTATAATAATTATGAGTGAAAATGTTGACAAGAGAGAACACGAATCAGAAGATATAGATTCAGAGCTGACAGAGACAACGCTTCTGACTGTAAACGATATGCAGGATGAAAATTGTTTGGCCTCAGAAACAAGTAATAGTAATCCTGAATCTACAGTACAAAATGAAGCAATACCTGATCCTGTATCCGATCCCCTGGATGGTGTATCGTCAGTTGCTGCACATGAGGGATCTGTGCATCTTGTATCATCACCCAAACATGCTTTTAGTGTTACAGATAAAAAACCGAGAGAAATTCGTACCGACTCGCTGGTTAAAGTATACAATAAGAGAACTGTTGTCAACGGTGCATCGATTGTTGTCAATCAGGGGGAAATTGTCGGTCTGCTTGGACCCAATGGTGCCGGTAAGACAACAACATTTTATATGATTGTCGGAATGGTGCGTCCGAACAAGGGAAAGATATTTCTTGACAACAAAAACATATCCGGCAAACCGATGTATAAACGTGCAAGAATGGGAATCGGCTATCTGCCTCAGGAAGCATCCATATTTAAAAAATTGACAGTTGCAGAGAATGTGATGTTTGTACTCGAACGCCAGCCGATGAGTGCAAAAGAACGAAAACAACGGATGCATCAGTTGCTTGAGGAACTTCACGTTGAAAAACTTGAGAAAAGTTATGGCTATATGTTAAGTGGTGGTGAACGCAGACGTGTTGAAATTGCACGCACACTTGCAATAAATCCTGATTTTATTCTCCTTGATGAACCCTTTGCCGGGGTTGACCCTATCGCCGTTGAAGACATTCAGAGTATTGTTGCAGAGCTGAAAAATAAAGGCTATGGTGTGCTGATTACTGATCATAATGTCAGGGAAACGCTTCGTATTACAGATCGTGCTTATATAATGGCAAACGGGAAAATACTTATTTCAGGAACTGCAAAAGAACTGGCAGAAAATGAAGAGGCACGGAAAATCTATCTCGGTCAGAACTTTAAGCTTGATTGACATAAGAAATTTCTGGAAATATCGGGAATGTCAATGTCGATTCAAATGGTTCAGTTTGACAGGTAATAATAAAGGTTAATAACAGATCCAGCTTTTTATTTATACTGTGTTTCAGGCCCTGAAATGATTAACGATAAAAACGATAAGGATTTCTTTACCGTTTTTATCGTTATAGAATCCCTGATAATTTTATTTCGATAGCGACTACGACAGTGCAAGACCTCAACCTTAGCCTTAACCTTCTTCTCTCTGTCACCCGTCACTTCCTACCTGATCTTCCGGCACTCCATATAATACTTCTTCTCCTCGGCATCACCCATACTAAACGCTTTACGCGGAAGTGGTCCGTTTTTACCGACCCATTGGAAAAGACGCTCGCGGGCGATAACAGGAACAAAACAGCCTAATGCATTTTCATGGCTTAGTTTCTTTGTATCATCCCAGCCGTGAATAAAATCTATTTTACTCTTTGACGGGTATTCAGCAATGTAGGATGCAAAAATCTCGTCGATATATGCCGGTGGTAATTTCGCTGATGGATCGGTAAATTCGAGGACAAAATAAGAAAGTCCATCCCAGATACCGGCTTTCGACTGGCCATCCGGGGACTGTAACAGCGATTTTAATGATGGCTCATCAATCTGCGTTGCACTTTTGACAAGTGCATGCTTCTTTACATAATCAGCCATATCTTTAATTGAATCACTAAAAATAGCACGATGAATAGGTTCGAACCGTAAACCCGGTGAGTGTATATTGACAATTTCGGCAAGTGCAAAACGTGCCGGATGTGCCATGATAACATCATCTGTTGCTCCTGCATCACGTAAAGCTTTTTTTGTTGCTTCCCAGTGTGCCTTTGCAGTCGCCAGCGAATGGTTACCATCACCCATAGCAAAAAACAACGGAAGATTCGTGTTTTGTGTTTTACATGATGTATCATACAGTGATGCAAGTGTGTCAGCGATTACATTAATTGATCCCGAATCGTCAATTGCATATCCTTTGAGTGTACCGCCATGTTCCATTAAATTAATATCGTAAACAGGCTTTTTTGAAGTCAATGATGCGACAGTGGTTTCGATAAGCTTTTTCTGGGGATCATCAATAAGAATCATGATATGCGGCAGCTCGAAAGTTGCTTCTTTACGAACGCGAAGCCGTGGCGGAATACGTTCAACAATGGTGCCTTCAGTTGCGCGAATGAGTGTTTTTGAGTCACGGGCATAATCATACCGTTCAAGATCCATGGCAAATAGAAGCCCCTGACGAAGCCCGGAGGTGTCAGTTTTTCGCTCAATGTACATTATTGCCTTGCCGTATTCCTGAATAACCCCATTGTCAAGATAGTTTTTCATAGATTCGTGGATGGATTTGATACGGCTCTCCACATCCGGTGCTTCAAGAAATATCTCCGGAAGGGTGATACGAAGCGTTGATGGTGCATTACCGACATTTTTTTCGACCCGATCCCAGTAAGCATGGTCTGATGTGTATTGGTCGCAGGCAACGACAGACCATTTGGTAAGGTCGATGGTATCTTTTGGAAGATATAACAAGGGTATTTGCAGGCCGAGCAGTTCAAGTTTAGCGTTTAATGTTTTATACGTGGTATCTGTCAATTTTGACTCCTTAATCATCAGACATGTCTATTCGAATATTTGATTTTTGCAATGCATTTACAAAATATATCAAATTCTCAAGCTCAAGTTCAAGATTTACGTTATTAACAATGCAATCTTCAGGAGCCTTAAGTTGAATTGGTGCAAAATTCAGAACACCTTTAATTCCGGCTTTAATCATAATGTCAAATGTATGTTGTGCTGCAATATCGGGAACACTCATAATGCCAATTTTTACATTATTATCGCGTACATATTTTTCAAGATCTTCGAGTGCAAATACAGGTACCGGAAGTTTACTGTTGTGTTTTGATGGGTCAATATCAAAAGCGGCGACGATTTTAATGCCCTCTTTTTCGAAATTCTTATATTTCATAAGTGCGTTACCCAGATTTCCGGCACCCGCCATAATAACCTTTTGAAGTTCGTTTTTGCCGAGAATATCATTGAGTTTTTCAATAAGAGCATCAATCTGGTAGCCGCCTCTTTTGTTGCCGCTGATAGCAAAGAGCGAAAAGTCTTTTCGTACCTGCGCACTGGTTACACCGACAGCATCAGCAAGATAATCGGAGAAAATTTTAAAGAATCCAAGTGATTTGAAGCGATATAATGCGTTTTTGTACCGTGAAAGACGCAGGATGCAATTTTTGTTAGTAACCATTAAGTACTCCTTTTCACAACATGTATACTATGAATATACCCCTGATAAATAAAATTGTCAAGTTTAATGCGCTGTCTATCACAAAAAAAGACACTTAAAAATAGAATAAAAGTGAAAAGTTATAGAAATTCAGCGATTTAACAGGAAAAATATACGTGTGTGTTTTCACATAAACATGACTTTTTTTATAAAAAAAACTCTTTCAAAAAGTTGAAAAGGTTATAAAGGCATGATATATTTAACCTGCTAACGTGAATTCGGTCACATATAATTGTTGCTTATTTCACATTAAATAACATCTTAATTCTTCGTAACAATTGAGGAAGGATATCTGATGGAACAAAAAAGTGTAGACGCTAAGGAGATCGGCGCTATTGCTGAGAAATGGCGTGACAAAAAAGGCAGTCTCATCATGGTTTTGCATGAGATTCAAAATCATTATGGGTACGTTCCGCGAAATGTTTCGCTGGAGCTTTCTAAGGTTCTTGGAATTCCGCTGGCGAGAATTTACGAGGTTATTACATTCTATAATTATTTCAAGCTTGAACCGCCGGGTAAGTTTACGATTGCAGTCTGTCTTGGAACTGCATGTTATTTGAAAGGCTCGCCGGAAATTGTTGATGAGATTAAGTCACTGCTTAATATTGGTGAAGGTGAGACAACGCCGGATGGACTTTTTCATCTTGATGTTGTACGTTGTCTGGGTTGTTGCGGTCTTGCCCCGGTAATGATGATCAACGGGCAGATTTACGGAAAGGTAAAACGTAACGAAGTAATGGGAATCCTTTCAAAATATAAAAGTGAGGATTAAAGAATGGCTAAGCTTACACGACTTGATATAGAAAAAATGGCAAAAGATGCAAAAAAAAGTGCATCGTATGTTAAAGTTGGCATGAGTACATGCGGTGTTGCCGCTGGGGCTCAGGCAGTATATGATCTGTTTGCACAGGAGATTAAAAATCATAATCTGACAATTGATTTAAAGAAAACCGGTTGTCTTGGTATGTGCCATTGTGAACCCCTTGTTGAAATTGCAGTTGAAGGGTTACCACCGGTAATTTACGGACGGGTAAACGGGGAAGTCGCTCAGCGCCTCCTTGACGAGCACATTTGCCATAAACGGCTTGTGAATGATCATATTTACGAACTTCCGGTGAGGAGGTAACGCATGAACAGAACTGTACTTTTAATAAAAGATACTGCAATCAGCGGTGATACAACAAAAGAGCTTCAGGCTGCGTTTCAGAAGTCAGCACGTGAAATGTCAATGGAAGACAACGTTCAGATCGTTCGGGTATCAGATCTTGGTATTTACAATCAGGGGGTGGTTGTAAAAGTACTTCCCAATGATATCATCTATGCAAACGTAAAGCCAGAGCATGTTGAAAAAATTCTTAAGGTGACTGTAAAAGAGGGTACCCCAATTGAAGATCTCCTGCTGCGCAACGTTGTTGCACAAACAAGAATTGTTCTCCGTAACTGCGGAGTTATTGATCCGGAAAGTCTTGATGAGTACATCGGGCAGGGCGGGTATGAAGGTGTGTCAAAATGTATTCTCGACATGACTCCCGAACAGGTAATTGATGAAATGAAAAAGAGCGGCCTTCGCGGTCGTGGTGGTGCCGGGTTTCCGACCTGGATGAAATGGAATCTGGCGCGTCAATCGAAGGGTGATGACAAATACGTAATATGTAATGGTGATGAGGGTGATCCGGGGGCATATATGGATCGTAGTGTACTTGAGGGTGACCCGCATTCGGTTATTGAAGGAATGATGATTGCCGGGTATGCCATTGGTGCAAAGCAGGGATTTTTCTATATCCGTGCAGAGTATCCGCTTGCCATTACAAGAATTGAGCATGCTCTTAAACAGGCATATAGTGCAGGTTTACTTGGTAAGAATATCCTTGGTTCAAATTTCAGTTTTGATCTTGAAATCCGGCTTGGTGCCGGTGCATTTGTCTGCGGCGAAGAAACTGCACTTATTGCGTCAATTGAAGGCAAACGGGGAACACCCCGTCCGCGTCCTCCGTTTCCCTCAGATAAAGGTCTATGGGATAAACCGACGATTATTAACAATGTGGAAACACTTGCGAATATACCGGTAATTCTTTCAAAAGGTGGAGATACGTTTGCGTCAATCGGTACAGAAAAATCCAAAGGTACAAAAGTATTTGCGATTACCGGAAAAGTAAAGCACAGTGGTCTGGTCGAAATCGCCATGGGGACATCACTGAGAGATATTGTATATAATATCAGCGGTGGTGTACTTGGTGGTAATAAGCTTATGGCTGTTCAGACCGGAGGTCCCTCGGGTGGCGTTATCCCTGAAAAGTTTCTTGACACACCAGTAAGTTATGAGCACCTTATTGAGCTTGGTTCAATCATGGGTAGTGGTGGTATGATCGTTATGGACGATACTGATTGTATGGTGGACATTTCGAAGTTCTATCTGAAATTCTGTGTTGATGAATCATGTGGTAAGTGTGCTCCATGTCGTATCGGTGGGTATCAGATGCTGGGACTGCTTGAGAAAGTATCTGAAGGTACAGCCACGCAGGATGATATTGATACAATTAGAAGAATTGCTTTTACCATGCAGAAGGCATCACTTTGTGCTCTCGGTCAGACAGCACCTAACCCGGTATTGTCAACATTACGCTACTTTGAAGAAGAGTATCGTCAGCATGTGCAGGATAAGAAATGTCGTGCCGGAAAATGTACGAAGTTGACAACATACACAATTAGTACTGATAAATGTAAAAAGTGTAGTCTCTGCGCAAAGAATTGCCCGTCAAGTGCAATTCCGGGTGATAAGGAACACGGTTACACAATTGATCAGGTAAAATGTATCAAATGTGGCCGCTGTTTCGAAATTTGTAAATTTGAAGCGATTGTGAGGGCATAATCATGATAAATGCAAAAATAAATGGTATTCCGGTATCTGTTCCGGAAGGGTCTACAATACTTGAGGCTGCTGAGAAAGTACAGGTGAAAATTCCAACACTTTGTAAACATCCTGATCTTCCTGCAACTGCAGGCTGCGGTATCTGTATTGTAAAGGTAAAGAATTCAAACAAGATGCTGCGTGCTTGTTGTACCCCTATTGACAACAATATGGAGATCACAACGCATGATACAGAAATCGTCAATGTACGAAGGTCTGTAATTGAACTTATTTTGTCAAAACATCCCAACGAATGTCTGACATGTGGGCGCAATGGAAACTGTGAACTTCAGAAATTAGCAGCTGACTTTGGAATACGCCGTGAATCCTATACTGAATGCGTGTCTGATCTTAAATGTGATTGCACGACAGGATCTATAGCACTCGATCCGCGTAAATGTGTATTGTGTGGCCGTTGTGTCAATGTTTGCCAGAATGTCCAGAATGTATGGGCGTTGTCCTTTATCGAACGTGGAATTGATACACGTATTTCACCGGCCGGTGAAATTAATCTGGCGGAATCACCATGTGTACGCTGTGGTCAGTGTTCAGCACATTGCCCGACAGGTGCAATTGTCGAAAATGATGAAACGCAGAAGGTCTGGAATGCTCTTCAGAATACTGATCTTTACTGTGCGGTACAGATTGCACCTGCGGTACGTGTTGCTATTGGCGAAGCATTCGGTTTCAAACCTGGCACTAATTTAACCAAAAAAATCTATGCAGCATTACGCAGAATGGGTTTTAAGGCAGTGTTTGATACCAATTTCAGTGCTGATGTCACTATTGTTGAGGAAGGTACTGAATTTATTAATAGGTTTACAAAAGCACCAGATACACTGCCCTTAATCACGAGCTGCTGTCCGGCATGGGTTGACTTCATGGAGAAATATCATTTTGATCTTAAAGACAATTTCTCAACATGTAAATCTCCCCAGGCAATGCTTGGTGCACTTGCAAAGACCTATTATACTGAAAAGAACGGCATCGATCAGAAAAAAATGTATATGGTGTCCATTATGCCATGTACTGCAAAGAAATTTGAACTTGGACGTTCAGGTGAAATGTATGCATCCGGGGTACAGGATGTTGATGTTGCCCTGACAACAAGAGAACTCGCGCGAATGATCAAGCAGGCTGGTATTGATTTTATCAATTTACCAGATGAAGATTCAGATCATATTCTTGGTGAATACACCGGTGCAGGAACGATTTTCGGATATACCGGTGGTGTGATGGAGGCTGCTTTACGTACTGCTTACAATTTAATGACCGGTGAGAAACTTGCCAATGTTGAAATTGAAGCGGTTCGCGGTCTTGAAGGTGTAAAGGAGGGTGTAGTTGATGTTGGCGGGACCACGGTACGGGTTGCCGTTGCACATGGTCTAAAAAATGTCGAACATGTTCTTGATAAAGTAAGAGCTGCTAAAAAGGAAGGCAAAGAGCTTCCGTACCATTTTATTGAAGTGATGGCGTGTCCGGGAGGTTGTGTCGGAGGTGGCGGTCAGCCGTATGGTGTTACCGACGAATTAAGGAAAGCACGTACTGCTGGGTTATGCAGTGATGACAGAGATCAAAAGCTCCGTTACTCACACGAGAACCCGTTTGTAAAGAAACTGTACGAAGATTTTCTCGGTGAACCAAACGGTCACAAATCGCATCATTTGCTTCATACAAAATATTCAGCGCGTCCTGAGTATCAACGGTAGGGAAGTGACGAGTGACCAGTGACATGTGACGAGTTGGAACGTTCGAAGCCCGTGAGGGCTTCTCAAAAAACTGGTCACTCGTTACGCGTCACTTGTCACTATTTAGACACATTCGACCTCAAGAGACGTTGTTAGTATTTCATGACTTATTCTCTGTCTGAGTTCATCTTGTGAAAGTGTTTCGATATACAGTTCAGCAGCTTCTTTTATGTTTGCCATTGCTTCTTCAAATGTATTTCCCTGGGAGTGACACCCCTCTAGTTCAGGACAATAAGCGTAATATCCAAAATCATCTTTTTCAATGACAACACTAATTTTTGATACCATTTTGAACTCCTGTATAAGCATTACTAATATACCGTTTTTATTTGAAAGTATCAAGGAGTGAAAAAGGTTGATAGATATTAAAGAAGATATAATGTGAGGAAGTGACGAGTGACCAGTGACATGTGACGAGTTGGAACGTTTGAAGCCCGTGAGGGCTTCTCAAAAATTCGTCACACGTTACGCGTCACTTGTCACTTCTCCCCCCCCCTCCTTGCCAATTTCCTCGAAAAAATGTATACTATATGCATGGATATTTATTTATTATGCATAACTAGTGCATATAATAAGGGAGGAATACATGCGAACGACAATTGATTTGCCTCAGGATTTACTTGATGAAGCGGTAAGTTTATCGAACATGAAAACAAAGACATCGGTGATTATCAGTGCATTAGAAGAATATGTACGTAGAAAAAAGATTGCTGGTATTAAGAAATACAGAGGTAAGATAGACTTGGGTATAGACCTTACTGTGCTTAGGAACAGAAAATGAAGGTGTTGGTTGATACGTCGGTATGGATTGATTATTTTCGTGACGGCGATGCTGCGGATATGCTTGAGTATCTTATCGACGAGAATCTTGTGGTAACGAATGATTTGATTTTGGCAGAGATGATGCCTCCGCTTCATTATCGAAAAGAAAAAGAATTGATTTCGCTATTAGAATGTCTGGAGTGTCAACACCTGAATATCGACTGGAAAACAATAATTCAAATGCAGGTAAGCTGTATTTCAAAAGGTGTAAATGGAATCGGACTCTCAGACCTTCTTATCGCCCAAAACGCAATTGATACAAATACCCCGCTGTTTACAATAGATAAGCATTTTAAAGGAATTGCAGCAAATTCGATGTTGAAACTTTATGAGGGTTGAAATGTAACGAGTGACGAGTGACACGTGACGAGTTTGGAACATTCAAAGCCCGAAGGGCTTCTTAAAAACTCGTCACTCGTTACACGTCACTTGTCACTTCATTCCCCCCCCCTTTTTGAAACTATATACGTTACTAATATATTTTTAAGATATTATACATAATCCGTTAATGCCCTGCAGAAAGACTGCTAAATGAAAACACACAAAGACCTTGATGTCTGGAAAAAATCAATTGAATTTGCACGGGAACTCTACACAGTCACCGGTTCTTTTCCAAAGGAAGAAATTTTTGGTTTAACAAATCAGCTTAGAAGAGCTGCTGTTTCGATACCATCAAATATTGCTGAAGGAGCAGCCCGTCAAACAAGAAAAGAATTTATTCAATTCTTACATATTGCTCTTGGATCAAGCGCAGAAGTCGAAACACAATTGATTCTCGCAGAGAAACTAAAATTAACTTCAGCTGATTTATCATATCTAAAACAATCTCTTAATGAGATAATCCTAATGCTTACCGGGTTGATCAGGAGTTTGAGAAGATGTGACGAGTGACGTGTGACACGTGACGAGTTGGAAATCGTCGAAGCCCTTCAGGGCTTCTCAACAACTCGTCACTCGTTACGCGTCACTTGTCACTTCTTCACCATTAACGTATATTGTTCAATAGGTGAACGTACGAATGTATCAAAAAGATAATCAAGGTGTTATTACAAGTGGTTGAGAATTCAGGAAATTCTGAAACAGTAGGTAGTGATCAGAATAATTCTGCTCCTGACTCGTCAGTTGTCACTCGTTACGTGTCACATGTCACTTCTTCCCCTGACTCGTCACTCGTCACGTGTCACGTGTCACATCCATCCAATCACGACTATCATATACTCAAAGAGATCGAAAAGAATCCATCACACACCCAACGCTCCCTTGCAGAGAAGCTGGGTATTAGTCTTGGAAAGGTAAATTTCGTTGTATCTGGATTAGTAGAAAAAGGAATAATCAGAGCAAAGAAATTAAAAAATAATCCAGATAAAATCCGGTGGCAATATATTCTTACACCGGAGGGGATTAAAGAGAAGGTAAGAATTACCAAATCTTATATGGAACGACGACTAAGGGAGTTTGAGCTGCTTAAGGCGGAGATTGCGGAGTTGGAGAAGGAAGTGACATGTGACGAGTGACACGTGACATGTTGGGATCGTTCGAGGCCCGAAGGGCTTCTCAAAAACTCGTCACTCGTTACGTGTCACTTGTCACTTCCTCTTGCAGAATATCCCTAAAAAAGGTATCTTTAAAGTATGCAAAAACGAACACCAGGTGAAAATTACAAACAGGTGATGCTTTTACGAGAGATGGCGTTCAAGCTGAAAACTGCGCAAGTTCGAAAAGTATATCCTGAATTGAGTGATGCTGAGGTAGAAAAAAAAGTAAAGAAGATTTTTCTCTATGCTTCAACCTGATCTTCTCTCCATTTTTATTGATCCCCTGGAAAAAAACGGGTTCGATTATTTTATTACAGGTTCAATAGCATCAACCATTTTTGGAGAACCAAGGTTGACACATGATATTGATCTTGTGTTAACGCTTCAGACGAATGATATTAAAAAATTCATTTCCCTCTTTCCACCATCACATTTTTATTGTCCACCGGAAGACATTATTCGTATTGAATTATCAAGAAAACCTTTCTCACACTTTAATTTGATAGATCATGATTCTGGCTATAAAGCTGACGTTTACCCATATACAGGAGATCCGTTGCATGCCTGGGGTTTTATGAATCGTCAGAGGATTGAGATTAATTCAGAGCAGAATGTGTGGGTTGCTCCACCAGAATATGTAATAATCAGAAAACTTCAGTATTACAGAGAGGGTGGATCAGAAAAGCATATTTCTGATATCAGTAAAATGCTTGTTTCTGATTTAGTAAATATTAACTATGATATCCTCAACGAATTTATCAGAGTATATGATTTACAGAATCAGATGGAGAAGGTAAAAAGTTTTCGAAGTATGGTATAAGTGAGAAGAAAAGAAGGTTGAGATTGAAGATATGCCCGGCAGGACGTCTAAAAAAACTGGCGTACAAAAAATGATAGTAGGGAAAAAATAAAAGACAGTTCTCACGCGGGGGCGCGGAATTCGCGGAGGATGAAGAAAAATGTGGTTAAAAATGCAGTAGAAGTTGTTAATATAAAAAATATTAGACTTTCTTTTTGTTATTTTCTTAATCTCCGCGAGCCCCGCGCCTCCGCGTGAAACATTTTTTCCAAAACAAAAGTGTCATCTATTCCATCAAATATGAACGAAAAAGAAAAAAGAATGTTTTTTTCAAGCGAATGCTAGGATTTGACCTGCCGGAGAAGGTAGTGGAAGATGAAAGAGAGGTTGAGGCTAAGGTTAAGGAAGATGAGAAAAGAATACCAAAGTCTGCATTTCCTCAACCTCAACCTCAACCTAAATCTTAACCTTTTTTCACCATAAACTCTTGTAGCCTGCACATGACAATAGTATATTTGTTCAAGCACTGAACAGAGTGGAATGTAAGGTGAAATTATAAATCGATATTCAATCTTCTTAACGTTTTCTAGCTCAGCATTCTTAAAAAGGGCATTGTCGTGATTTCGGAACAAATGAAAAAAACTATTGTTGAAAAAATCAGGTCAGTTGCATCACCAGTAAGTATTGTTCTTTTTGGTTCACAGGTCTATGGTGATCCGGGTGATAATAGTGATTTGGATATTTTTGTTCTTGAACACGAAGTTAAATCAAAAATTGATGAAGTGAATAAAATGATAATTGCCTTAAAGGACATTCCAATAGCAAAAGATATTGTTGTAGCATCAGAGAATGAATATGCGTTTTATCGTAAAGAAGCAGGGTCAATATATAAAACAATTTCAGAAAAAGGGGAAGTGATTTTTGGATAATCATTTTCTTAGGCAGTATGAAATTTTTTGACGTTAAATATATTTGCAGTAGTTGGAAGACACGATATATTGGATGATTCTGGAGTTGATCCGGAAAAATACCGGGACTACTTAATAGCATTTAAACAATTTGTTGAAAACGCTATCAAGTAAAAGGCTAATAGAGGGAATGGTTTTTCTTAACCTCAGCTTCAGAATTAATCAGCTCTAAATATATACCTGACTTATTGTACTGAGATTATATTTTAACAGATAAAGATACTAAAAAGGTTAAGGAAGAACTGAGAATGAAACGTTTTGAAAAGCTATTTTTCTTACTATCAGATCCTGGTTGAAGTATGGGAATGAAAGTGCACTATCAGTTTGAGTGGGATCCAGAAAAGGCCAAAATTAATAAGGCAAAACATAAAATCAGTTTTGAAATTGCGGCAACTGTTTTCTTAGATCCAAATGCATTAACAATTTTTGACAAAGAACACAGCAATGAAGAAGACAGATGGGTCACTATGGGAATAAATTCAAGTGGAATTTTAATTGTTGTTTGTCATACATTTGTTGAGGAAAAGAAAAATTACTGTTTAGTAAGACTGTTTTCTGCCAGAAAAGCAACAAAAAATGAGTCAAACTATTTTCGAGGTTTGGAAAAATGAAAAAAGAGTACGATTTTTCCGGTGCGACTAAGGGTAAGTTTTATAAAAAGAATTTGAAATTAAATATTCCTATTTATTTGGATGTTGATAATTTACAGTTTGTTGAAAAAATTGCAAGTAAAAAGAAAACTGATTTGACTGATGTTGTTAATGATATTTTACGAAGTGACAAAGAGTTAGCTAAGGCATTGGGATAAGAGGAAGATAAAGAGAGGCTAAGGTTAAGGTTAAGGAAAATGGAAATATGTCTGAAATAATTAACAGTATAAAGACTTTAATTTACAAAGCCGAAGGCTTACTATGCCTTAACCTTAACCTATTTCTCTCTTCATAAAATGATGGATTCTTTTGAAGATATGCCTGTCTGGCAGAAGGCTATGGATTTGGCAGTAAGTGTTCATGGTATAACATCAGTTCTTCCGAAAAGTGAGGATTATGGTCTTATATCACAAATGCGAAGAGCTGCGGTTTCGATAACCGATAATATTGCCGAAGGATTTGGAAGAGAGCATTGCAAAGACAAGAGTATGTTTTATATTATTGCCAGAGGTTCGACGTACGAGTTGAAAAACCAGCATATATATGGTAATAAAATAAAGTACTTTACTGATGAAGTAACAAATACACATATTGCTAAGTGTAATGAAATTATTTTTGAACTTAATAGGTTGATTAAAGCAGTTAAAGAAAGAAAAAATTAGGAAGGCAAAGGCTAAGATTAAGATTAAGGCTAAGGTTAAGGTTTAGGAAGAACCAAGAAAAGAGCTTTTTTCCTAACCTCAACCTCAGCCTTATCCTTGGCCTCCATTAATTATGAACGAACAACTTAATAAAGAGCTTCTCTCAAAAAGTACAACTGGCGAACAGTCCTCTTTGTCTTCGTCTTCCCTTTCTTCTCCTCCTCAACCTCAACCTTCCTCCCTCAACCTTTCCTCTACGGATCCCGACGAAATCAACCTCCTCGAATACATCTATGTGCTCGTAAAAAACAAATGGTGGATAATTGGTGCTGCAATATTTGGACTTGTGCTTGGGTATGGACTGGCATTGAAAATGGGTCCGAGGTATGTTGCTGAAGCGGTTATTGCTGCAAAAGAAAACGAAAATAGTAAAACACCCAACTTATCAAGTTTTGGTGCTTTTAGTGGACTTGTCGCAAGTCAATTGAATATTAGTGCAAATCCGGGACTGGATAAGATTGATTTGATTTTGGGGAGCCGGAAATTTAATGCTGAAATGATTGAAAAGTATGATCTCTTACCAATGATTACAAAAGTACAAAGCCCTAAAGTTTATGCAAAATGGTTTGATACAACAAAGAATGACTGGAATGACAGTTTTGTAAAGCCTAATCTGTTGCTTGTCGGAGCTGGGCTCAATAGTGGTTTACTTAAAAAAGAGATCAATAAAAACAATACAATGACTATTAAAATCGAGAGTAAAGATTCCACTTTTAGTGATACACTCCTTGCGAAATACCTTGAGTATTTGAATGTTTACATTAAAGAAAATGTTCTATCTGAAGCACAAGAGAATGTTTCATATCTTGAAAAACAACTTATGACTGTTGCAGATCCATTGCTTCGTGAGAAACTGCAAACACTGATTGCAAATGAGCTCGAGAAGCAAATGGTGGTTAGTAAAGAAGCCTTTAGGGTGGTTGATCCTGCAATACGGACATTTCAGTTTAAGCAGAAGAAGTTGTTTCCAATGGTTTTTGGGGTTGGGTTAAGTTTTGTGGTCATTCTGGTTGTGATTGTGCTTCATGCGTTGTCAAGTGGGCAGAAGACTGAAGAGGATATCTTGTTGATTAAAAAAATTAAAAAGTCAATTTTGGGGTTTTAATGTATATATGGCAAATCCAATAAAAATTTCATCAACAGTAAAGAATATCGAAAAGTTTGGTGATGGTGTTTACAAAGTTAACCTTATACCATCAAAACGGTTACCACGTTTCAAAGCGGGACAGTTTCTTCATTTGACAATTGATCCTTACGATCCACAGGGCGGGTGGTGGCCTGAATCAAGAGTGTTCTCGATTGCATCACACCATTCGGATGATGATATAACTGTTATATATAGCGTCAAGGGATGCTATACTTCAAAAATGCAGGACCATCTTGCACCAGGTAAAGAGGTTTGGCTTAAGTTACCATATGGAGATTTTACAGTTCAGTCTGTGCTTACAGAAAAACGGGATGTAATACTTGTTGCTGGTGGGACCGGTGTGTCACCATATATCCCCTTTGTTAAAAAAGAAATAGCAGATTTTCCGGAACAGAATGTCAAGTTAATTTACGGTATAAGAAAACCGGAACATTTAATGTTTAAAGATATTTATGAAAAAACCATTCGGGATTCATCTAAGTTCACAATGGATTTATTTGTTGAGCAGGCAGGAGTTCCAAAGCTTGTAAATGGAGCAGCACAATTTGAAGGTACCATACCTTTAGATTATTTATTTAATATTTCAAAAGAATATACAAAACCTATATACTTTCTTTCAGGTCCGCCAAAAATGATCAATTATTTTAATGCAGGTCTGATTGAAAAAGGCATTGATTCAAGTTGTGTAAAAGTTGACGCTTGGGAGTGATGATGATGGCTGTTGGCTATTGGCTGTTGGCTTTTAGCTAAATACGAAGAGCGAAAAACGAACGGCGAATAGCAAATAGCCAAAACCGAATAGCAAATAAGGTTGGCCGCTGGGTAGGAATGAGAAGAGATGGTTTTTGGCTATTAGCAGTTGGCTGTTAGCTAAAAGCGAATACCGAACAGCAAACAGCGAATCACTAACAGCTAACAGCGAGTATCAATGCGAAATTTTCGTGAACTAATAATTTGGAAAGATGCTATACAGATAGTTAAAAAAGTATATTCGTTAAACAAGCAGATGCCACAGAATGAAAAATATGGTCTTTCAAGTCAAATATGTCGTGCTGCAGTTTCAATACCTTCAAATATTGCTGAAGGGTGCAGCAGAAATAGCCAGAAAGATTTCAAACATTTCCTTGAAATCGCACTTGGATCGGCATTTGAGTTAGAAACACAATTATTAATAATTAACGAATTAGAAATGATTAGAGAAAACGGAATATATGAATTAATAGAAGATCTGCATAAGTTGCAGGCACAGATTAATTCTTTGATTAATAAAGTAAAATAATTGGCTGTTCGCTATTAGCTGTTGGGTGTTGGGGTAGGAATGCTTTTAGCTATTGGCAGTTGGCTGTTGGCTAATAACGAAAAGCAAATAGCAAGGATCTAATGGCAGTTGGCTTTTGGCCGTTAGCTCTTGGCTAATACCGAATACCGAACAGCTAATAGCCAAAAAATAGAAAGGGATCACATGAACAAAGATTCAACACAGCTTAGAAATGAAATATTGTCACTTGTAAAAGAATATCAGGCTGTAAAGTTTTCAAAAAAGCCTTTTATACCTGGTGAAACACCTGTCAGGTATGCCGGTAGAGTATTTGATGATAAGGAAATGGTTTCTCTTGTTGATTCTTGTCTTGATTTTTGGCTTACGTCAGGTCGGTTTTCTGAAGAATTTGAATCTGAGTTTGCATCAATGCTGGATCTTGAATATGCAATGCTTGTCAATTCCGGATCATCTGCGAATTTATGCGCATTTACAGCACTTACATCCCATTTGCTGGGGGAAAAACGCTTAAAACCTGGTGATGAAGTTATTTCTGTTGCTGCAGGTTTTCCTACAACGGTTAATCCGATTATACAAAATGGTATGATACCGGTTTTTGTCGATGTCGATCTTGGTACATATAATGTAAATGTAGAACAGCTGCAAAAAGCAATAGGACCTAAAACACGGGCAATTTTTCTTGCTCATACTCTTGGAAATCCATACAACCTCGATGAAATTGCGAAACTTGTAAAAGAGAAAGATTTATGGTTAATTGAAGACTGTTGTGATGCACTTGGTTCGACCTACGATGGGAAAAAACTTGGCACATTTGGACATGTGGCAAGTTTTTCATTTTACCCGGCTCACCACATAACAATGGGTGAAGGGGGGGCGGTCGCGACAAACGATGAACTTATTGCCAGAGCGGTAAAATCGTTTAGAGATTGGGGACGGGACTGTTATTGTAACGGAGGAGAAAACAATACCTGCGGTAAGCGGTTTACCGGTAAATATGGGGCTCTGCCAGTTGGATATGATCATAAATATGTTTATTCTCATATCGGTTATAATTTAAAAGTAACAGATATGCAAGCTGCTATCGGTGTCGAACAACTTAAGAAGCTTCCTGAATTCTGTTCAAAACGAAGAAACAACTTCAAATTGTGGAATGAGTGTTTTAGAAAATGGGAAGATAAATTTATTCTTCCATTTGCTACAGAAAAAGGAGATCCTGCTTGGTTTGCGTATCCAGTTATGGTAAAAGAAAACGCAGGATTTAGCAGAACCGAACTTACCAATTTTCTTGATATTAATAGGATTGAAACCAGAAACCTTTTTGCCGGTAACATGCTGAAGCAACCGGCGTATCAGGATATTCAAAAACGCGTTGCATCAAAATTAGTAAATACAGATTTAGTTATGAATAATACCTTTTTTCTTGGAACATTCCCCGGACTTACAGAAGAACAGATTAAATATACCGGTGATGTACTGGAAAAATTTCTTGCCACAAAACAGGGGTAAACTATGAAAGTCGTAATCCTTGCAGGAGGATTTGGTACTCGCATTAGTGAAGAGTCATATTTGAAGCCAAAACCGATGATTGAAATTGGTGAAAAGCCGATACTTTGGCACATTATGAAAATTTATTCCCATTATGGTTATAACGAATTTATTGTATGTCTTGGATATAAAGGAATTTATATAAAAGAGTATTTTCATCATTATTTCCTGCATGAATCCGATGTGACCTTCGATTTTCGAATGAATCAGCATATCGTTGAAAATCATACTGCTGAGCCCTGGAGAGTTTCTTTAATAGATACCGGGCTTCACACGATGACGGGTGGAAGGATTAAGCGAATTGCTCAATATATTGGTAATGAGCCTTTTATGGTCACCTATGGTGATGGAGTTTCTGATGTAAATATTGCTGAGCTGGTAAAATTTCACAAAAGTCATGGTAAACTGGCGACCATTACATCAATACAACCAGGTGGCAGATTTGGCGTTTTAGATATTGATGCTAATTCTTCTATTAAAGGTTTTCAGGAAAAACCCGTTTCTGAGGGTGGCTGGGTGAATGGTGGATTTATGGTTCTTCAGCCTCAGGTTTTCGATTATATACCCAATAATGATTCAGTAGTTTTTGAAAAGGAACCACTTGAACGACTTGCTGCAGACAACCAGATGATGGGTTATAAGCACAATGGTTTCTGGCAGCCAATGGATGCACTTAGGGATAAAAATAAACTTGAGGAATTATGGCAATCGAAAAAAGCTCCATGGAAAGTTTGGTTGTGATGAATTATTCATTTTGGAAGGATAAAAGAGTTTTTATTACAGGTCATACTGGTTTTAAAGGTTCATGGCTATCAATATGGCTTAATCAACTCGGTGCAAAAGTAGTAGGTTTTGCATTGCCTCCAACATCAACACCTAATCTGTTTACCCTGGCTAAAATAGACCAGATGGTAACTTCAATTGAAGGTGATATTCGAAATAGGGAATTACTTCTTAATTCTATAAAAAAAGCTGAACCAGATATTGTTTTACATCTTGCAGCTCAACCGCTTGTTCGAGAATCATATATAAATCCAGTAGAAACCTACGAAATTAATGTTTTAGGTACTGTTAATCTGCTCGAAGCGATTCGGCAGGTGAAAAGTATTAAGGCTGTCGTTAATGTAACAACTGACAAAGTATATGAAAACAAAGAATGGGAATGGGGATACAGAGAAAATGAACCATTCGGTGGATATGATCCTTATTCAAATAGTAAAGCATGCTCAGAATTGGTGACATTAGCTTATCGCAGTTCGTTTTTTAATCCTGATGATTACTCAAAACATGGTGTAGCCCTTGCATCAGCAAGGGCTGGGAATGTTATTGGCGGAGGTGATTGGGCTGTTGATAGAATTGTTCCTGATAGTATAAAAGCACTCTCGAATGGTGAACCAATAAGAATTAGAAACCCTCATTCAATTCGCCCGTGGCAACATGTTTTGGAACCACTTAGCGGCTATATGCTCCTTGCTGAATTTCTGTTTGATAAAGGCGTTAAATACGCTGAAGGGTGGAATTTTGGGCCGGAAGAGAGAGATTGTGTGGCTGTCGAGGTTCTTGTTCAAAAGTTATGTAATTTATGGGGACAAGATGCAAAGTATCAGGTGACTGGTAATAATGGACCTCATGAAGCAAACTTTTTAAAACTTGATTGTTCAAAAGCGAAAGCTAGATTACAATGGTGTCCTCATTGGGATCTGCATGCAACATTGGAGTCTATTGTTATATGGTCACAAAAGTACTTGGCTGGAAAAGATCTTAGAGATGTATGTGTCGAACAAATCATTAAATGGAAAAATAGTTAAAGCAGGAATTATATATGGAAATGCGAGTTGCAGACTTTATAACTTCGAAACTTTATGATGCAGGTGCTGAAACAGTTTTCATGGTTACGGGTGGTATGATTATGCACTTAACAGATGCATTGTATTGCCATAAAAAACAAAAATACGTTTGTTGTCATCATGAACAAAGTGCTGTAATGGCGGCGGAATCATATGCGCGTTATAAAACGGGTAAACTGGGTGCGGCATATGTCACTGCAGGTCCAGGTGCATTAAACACACTTACAGGAGTTGTTGGTGCATATGTCGATAATTCACCATGTGTGATTGTTGCGGGACAATCCAAAGCAGCACTTGCAAAGGTCACAGCAACGCGGCAATTTGCACTTCAGGGTTTTAATACTCTCCCAATCTTTGAACATGTAACTAAATTTGCAGTAATGCTTGATGATATAAAAACTGTACGATACTCTGTCGAAAAGGCAATATATAAGGCACTTTCTGGAAGAGTGGGCCCAGTGTGGATAGAATGTCCGGTTGATGTTCAAGGAATGATTTTTGACCCTGATTTATACGAAAGCTTTATTCCTGAAGCTGAAGCAACTGATAATTCAATGTTGGAAGAAATGGTAAAGCTGGTACTTACCAAATTGAGAGAAGCAAAGCGACCACTTATTCTCGCTGGAGCTGGAATTAGAATTTCGAATGCAATTGAAGAATTACTTATTATTGCTAAACAACTAAATATACCAATCTGTACTTCCCGGTTAGGGCTTGATCTTGTAGAGTTTGAAAATCCACTTTTTGTAGGACACCCAGGAACCTATGGCGATAGAACTGCAAATTTTGCAGTTCAGAATTGCGATTTGCTATTAAATATTGGCTGTAGGCTTGGTATTGGACTTGTAAGTTATGAATACCATAAATTTGCTGAAAAGGCGTACAAGGTTATTATTGATATCGATCAGGAAGAAATTGATAAACCATCTGTAATACCAGATCTTGGTATTAAGTGTGATGCCAAGAAATTTTTGCAAATCCTGCTGAAACAATCTGGCGCGATTAAATGTGATAATAGTCTGTGGCTTGAACGCACACGGTATTGGAAGCAAAAATATCCGGTGGATCTGCCAGAATACGGCAATGAGACAGATGGAATGAATTCGTATCATTTTATGCGGCTGTTTTCTGAAAAAATGAAAGAATCAGCAACATTTTTAGTTGATACAGGTTCCTGCTTTCATGTACATGCACAAGCATTTAAAGTAAAGAAAGGACAACGACATTTAATTACAGGTGGTCTATCGACAATGGGATATATGCCTGCTGCAATTGGTGTGGCTTCAGCTGTTACTGATCAGGATGTTTATTGCATAACAGGTGATGGTTCAATTCAAATGAATCTTCAGGAACTTCAAACTATCGTATCGAATAAACTTCGAGTAAAAATCATTATGTTAAGTAATAATGGATATTTACTAATACGACACACTCAGAATAATTTTTGTAAAGGTCATCTGATTGGAGAAAGTCCATCAACAGGTGTTACGATTCCGGATATGTCAAAAATCGCCAATGCATTTGGTCTTCCGTATTATCGTATTTCAAGTAGTCATGACTTTGAAAAAGTTATTAATGAAGTTATCAATTATAATGGAAATCTACTATGTGAAGTTATGACCCCGCAAAACCAATTATTAATTCCAAGGGTTGCATCAAAACAACTTGAAAACGGGAAAATGGTTTCAATGCCATTTGATGATATGTTTCCATTTCTATCTCGTGAAGAATACGAACAAAATAAAAAGTTTGATTAGGTATAAAGGATCAAGATTTGAAAAAACTAAAAGTTGCGATTATTGGTAGTGGAAATATTGGTACAGATCTTTTAGTAAAAGTCCTTCGGTCAAAACATTTATCATGTGGTTTGTTTATTGGACGAAGGCTTGATTCTCCAGGTATTAAAAAAGCCATCAATCTGGGTGTAAAAATTTCTGATAGGGGAATTCTGGCGATTCAAGACAATCCAACTGAATGTGATATCGTTTTTGATGCAACATCCGCACAGGATCACTTGATACATGCTCCCATTTTAAGAGGTTTAAATAAATTTGTTATTGACATGACGCCCAGTCATATAGGCGAAATGTGTGTACCAGCTGTTAACTTAACTGATTGTCTGAAATCATCAAATGTTAATATGGTTACTTGCGGAGGCCAGGCATCAATTCCTATTTCTCATGCGATTTCACTTGTTCAAAAAAATATTGAATATATCGAAATCGTCTCCAGCATCGCATCACGAAGTGCGGGACCAGCTACAAGAGCAAATCTTGATGAATACATTGAAACTACAGAGGAAGGGAATCAAAATTTCTCAGGATGTACAAAAGTTAAAGCAATTCTGAATTTAAATCCTGCCCAGCCATGTATTGATATGCAAACCACGATTTTTGTGAAAGTAAAAGATCCTGATATCTCAGGCATTTGTGAACAGGTTGATAAAATGGTTACCAAGATTCAGCAATATGTACCTGGATACCAGTTAATCATACCACCAACTCTTGAAAATGGGCGGCTGATTACAATGGTGAAAGTCCAGGGGCTGGGAGATTTTCTACCAAGATATGCTGGAAATTTGGATATTATTAACTGTGCAGCAGTAGCCATGGCAGAGGAATTTGCTATAAATCAAAGTAAAAAGGGGGATTTATGAAGAAACACATACTGATTAGTGACCCCACATTACGTGATGGTTCTCATGCGGTACAGCACCAGCTTTCTCTTGAACAGATTGCTGCATATACTGCCGCTGCTGAAAAGGCGGGTGTACCAATAGTTGAAGTTGGGCACGGAAATGGGCTTGGCGCTTCATCGCTTCAGGTTGGTGAGAGTTTGTGTTCTGATATAGATATGTTACAGGCAGCACGCAAAAATCTGAAAAAAAGTAAGCTCGGTATACATCTGATTCCCGGATTCGCAACTATAAAAAAAGATCTTGAAAAAGTAATTGATATTGTGGATGTTGTCCGGGTCGCTTCACACTGCACCGAAGCTGACATTACTGCCCGTCATATCGATTATGCAAAAAAAATGGGAAAAGATGCGTTTGGGGTACTTATGATGAGCCATATGGCCCCGATAGATGTGCTGGTTGAAGAATGTGTCAAAATGGAATCTTATGGCGCTGATGCAGTAATCATTATGGATTCTGCAGGAGCATCTATTCCTGCGGATGTTACAGAGAGAATTAGTAAAATAGTTAATAAAATCAGTGTTCCTGTTGGGTTTCATGCACACAACAATCTTGGTCTGGCTATTGCCAATTCTATTGCTGCCGTTGAAGCTGGAGCAATGATTTTGGATGGTACTATAAAGGGATTTGGAGCTGGAGCAGGAAATGCTCAGTTGGAAGTGCTGATTGCCGTGTTGGAAAAAATGGGTTATTCAACAGGTATTGATCTTTATGGTATTTTAGATGCAGCAGATTTGGCAGAAAATAAAATTGTTAAAAATAATCCTACAATTAAAACACTTAGTATTGTCAGTGGGCTATCTGGTGTATTTTCTGCGTTCTCAGTACATGTCGCTCGTATTTCGAAAGAATTCAATGTCGATCCCCGCGATGTCTTTTTTGAACTCGGAAAACGGAAAATCGTCGCTGGACAAGAAGATATGATTGTTGAAGTTGCAATAAATCTTCAAGGAAAAAAGAAATGACAGATAAACAATTGAGAATAATTACACATGATTGTGAAGAAATTAGCGAAGAACTACAAGGGAAAATTGAAAACCTAAGAGGAGCATCAATTCTGATTACTGGTGGTACTGGTTTTATCGGATCTTGGCTCAGTGAAGTGATTACGTTCTTAAATGATAATTATGCATTTAAAATCAGGCTTTACCTTCTTTCCCGACATGCCTATCAGTTTAAAGAAATCGCACCACACCTATCTTCGAGACATGATATCTCTTTAATTTCTAATGAGTTAGCAAGTATTTACGAGTTGCCTGAAGACATAACTTACATTATTCACGCTGCAGGATCTCCAGATAATCGTCTAAACGCTTCAGATCCAATGAAAGTATTCAGAACCATTGTAAATGGTACAAACTCATTGCTTGATACTGCAGCTCGTTTACCGAATTTAAAGCGAATGCTCAATATAAGTTCAGGTTTGATATATGGGTCACAACCTATTGAATTAGATAGGATTAAGGAAGAATTTCTTGGCGGGCCTGATACCAATACTGCAATGTCTACATACACTGAAGGTAAACGAATGGCTGAGGTTCTGTGCAGTATATTTAGAACACAGCAGCGAATGGAGATTGTAACGGCTCGACCGTTTGCTTTTATTGGTCCATATCAACGACTTAATAGACCATGGGCAATTAATAACTTTATTTCTGAGGCTCTAAATGGCGGACCAATTAGAATTCTTGGAGATGGTTGTACAATCAGAAGCTACATGTACCCAAGTGATATGGTTAATTGGTTATTGACTTTGTTAGTTTCTGGAAAATCTGGTCAAGCCTATAATTTGGGCTCTGTTGAAGAGATTTCTCTTTACAATTTGGCTTTAAAAATTGCCTCTTTTTTTCCTCAAAAAATCGAAATACAATCAAATATTGCACCTGCAACAAATAAAATCAGTCGTCTCATCCCTGATATTGGAAGAGCTGAAAACTTAAATTTAAAAAATAAGGTTTCATTGAATAATGCCTTACTACGCTCGATTGAGTGGTTTAAAGATGAGAGCTTAAAAACAATATGAAACAAATTAATACAATCATCAAGGAAGATACAGATTACATTCTTTCAAATGCACTGGCATGGGACTTGTTTTTTGGCTGTACAGTATTGATTTCTGGAGCGAACGGTTTGTTACCATCGTATTTGGTTGATACTCTTCTTCAGTTGAATGGTCGGAAGCTGGGCAATCCAGTTAAAGTTGTTGGAGTCGTACGAAATCTGGAAAGAGCAAAAGAACGTTTTGCATATTACGAAGGTAGACCTGATCTTGTTTTAATCAACCAGGATGTCTGTACTCCAATACAATATTTTGAAAAAGTTGATTTTGTCATTCATGCAGCAAGCCAGGCAAGTCCAAAATATTATGGAGTTGACCCGGTTGGAACGCTAAATGCCAACATTCTAGGAACAAAAAATTTATTGGAGCTTGCTCTTAAAAATAAAGTTAAAGGATTTTTACTTTTTAGCAGTGGTGAAGTTTACGGTCAGGTATCTGATGATAAATCGAATATTTCTGAAACTGATTATGGATACGTTGACCCAACTAATGTAAGAAGCTGTTACGCAGAAAGTAAAAGAATGGCTGAAACGATGTGTATTTGCTGGAGTCACCAATTTGGAATTCCAGTAAAAATCGTGCGACCATTTCATACATTTGGGCCAATGATGCGTCAGGATGATGGCCGTGTTTTTGCTGATTTTGTTTTTGATGTTGTTAACAATAGAAATATTGTTATGAAAAGCGATGGATCTGCAAAAAGAGTGTTTTGTTATATCGCTGATGCAACAGTTGGCTTTTTCCTGGTTTTATTGAAGGGATTAAATAGAGAAGCTTATAACGTAGCAGGTGATGAAAACATTTCTATTGCAAAACTAGCCTATTTGCTTGTAGGGTTATTTCCTGAAAAAAAAATTGACGTTGTTTGTGAAAAACGACATGAATCCATCGATTATCTGGAAAGTCCATTAAAGTTCCACTTTCCTTCAAATGCAAAAATTAAATCACTTGGTTGGAATATAAAATATACTATAAATGAAAGTTTTTATCGAACGATTAGGAGTTTTAGGTGAAATTAAAAGAAATTAAAGAGTCTTTTCAGAAAAAAGAATTTAACAAGAGCACCTTTATTGAAAAAATGTATAGCGTACACGAAACCTTATTTGATTATGCTGACTATATTGGAAGTACAGATATCAAAAAGATTGAAATTACAGATGGGAAAGTGGTTCTTACAACAAGAAATGATACGGTACATTTAATTGCACAATATCCTGACAGACGAATAATCCCAATAGAAATTTTGAATTTTTCAACATATGAAAATGAAATTTTGGATTTTTTTAAGAAAATTATTAAACCTGATTGGACAATTTTTGATATTGGAGGAAATGTCGGTTGGTATACAATAAATTTGAAAAAACATTATAAAGATTTGAATATTTTCACATTTGAACCTATACCAAAAACGTTCGAAATGTTGACAGAGAACTGTGAATTAAATAAGATTCCAACTGATAATCTATTCAATATAGGCTTTTCAGATGAAGATAAAGATGCGGTTTTTTACGTTTATCCGGAAGGTTGCGGGAATTCCAGCCTTCAAAATCTGTCAGGTAATTCGACGGTTAAAGAAATAAGAGCCAAATTGAAACGTATTGATACTTTTATAAAAGAAAATAATCTAAAAATTGATTATATAAAAATTGATGTTGAAGGGGCAGAATTTTTAGCATTTAAAGGAGCTTATGAAACAATTAAAAGAGACAAACCAATAATTTTTACTGAACTGTTAAGAAAGTGGTCTGCCAAATTCAATTACCATCCTAATGATGTAATCAAATGGTTTAAAGATCTGGGATATGCTTGTTATTTTTTAAATCAAGAAAAGCTAAGTAAAATTGATATGATCACAGATGATACATTAGAAACCAATTTTTTCTTTTTACATGCTGAAAAACACAAATCGGAAATTAATAAGTTTAAATGAATTGACACCATGTTGTGTTCGATTAAAAATCGGAATAGCAAGTTTACATTATAAGCGAAACGAAGTGTTTAAAATTAAGTTAATTAAATGGCTAATAGTAAAACCATAAATAAGATAGAAATTGCAAAATCTATAAATAAAATTGTTCACATTGTCGATCTGGACAGAGCTAATTTATATGGTTTATTGTTTAGATCTATTTCTTTTTTGAAGGGGCCAATAACTTTAATTGTAATTGCAAGAGTTCTTACTCTAACGGAGCAGGGCTTTTGGTACTCATTTATTAGTCTTGGTGCCCTTACAATTTTTGCAGAACTTGGGTTTACCTCAATTATTACCCAATTTGTAAGTCATGAATTTGCTCATCTGAAATCAATTGAAAATGATAAGATTGTTGGACTGGATAATCACAAGGATCGTTTTAACTCACTAATTCAGTTTTCCTTTAAATTGTATTTCATATTGATATTAATCGCATTGTTTTTTCTGTCGATTTTTGGATGTTTTTACTTTCAAAAAACATCAGGTGATTTAAATACCATCCTTGCATGGTTTTTCTATTCCTTTACAGGTGCTGGCTCATTATTAGTATCATTATTTGGTGCAATTAAAATGGGTTGTCATAAAGTGGCATTTGTACAAAAGGTAAGTTTAATTTCAATAATCGTCAGTACCTTATCCTTATGGTTATTTTTGATGGTAGGTTTTAAAATATGGGCATTGGGACTTAGTAATGGTATCAACATAACTGTTTCTGTGTGTATGTACTATTGGAAAGAAAAGCTTTTTTGGACAGGTGTGTTTAATTCAAAGATTATAAATAAAGTCAATTGGCTTAAAGAGATGTTCTCTTTTCAATGGCGATATACAATTAGTGCTATTTCAGGATATTTTGTTTATCAATCGATCATTCCTCTCACGGTCTATTACCTAGGCGCGGAGATGGGTGGAAAATTGGGTATGACGCTGGCAATTACTACTGCAGTTCAAGGGGTCGCTCTATTATGGGGGAATAATAAATTACCTATGATGAATGCTCTTGCTGCAAAAAAAGATTTAGTACAGATGGATATATTGATTCGAAAATTACATGTTCAGGAATTGTCAATGTCATTATTTTTGATTGTAGTAGTTGTCTTGACATGTCATTTAGTTTTTCCTTTAATACATTTAAATAACAGAATACTCTCAATTGGTGAAATCTTTTTATTAATGATGTTTATTCCGCCATTGGTAATTATCAGTAACTGGGCTATGTACCTGCGCTCATTTAAAAACGAGCCTTTTATGTTCATTTCTTTAATAAATGCAATTCTTATTATAGGTTCAGTATGGCTTGGAGTGGGGTATTACAAATCAATGTTTATTACATTGATAAGTTACGTTACGATCACATGGATTTCTTTATTTGCATATGGATTTGTTTACATAAAGAAAAGAAATTTTTATTTAGCTCAGTTCAAGATTGTCCAATTGTAGAAAGATGTGTAAAGATGGCAAAAAATAAGTTGACAATCGTAATTCCTACATATAATCGCAATAATATATTATATGAAGGACTTATCAACTTACTCCCTCAATTAAATGATTGTAAGGATTGTACATTGTTGATAATGGATAATTGTTCTGAAATTCCTGTTAAAGAGACCTTGGGTATTTTATTTAAGAAATATGCAGATGTTAAATATTCAATTCATAGAAATAAATTTAATGTTGGAGCATCTGCTAATATGCTTCGAGGTCTAGAATTATGTGAGTCAGAGTGGATATGGTTTTTAGGTGATGATGATTTGGTATTAAAAAATGGATTAAATATTGTACTTGACAAAATAGATAAAAATCATGATTGCTGTTTCATTAATTTCTTTTCCAATGTGGATAGGTTTACAAGATCACAGTCATTCATTACTCATGGAAGTGATGAATTTATAACTAAAATGGACTCTTTTAGTAATGTTCTTTTTATCTCAGCTGGGATATATAAAGTAGAAGTCTTACAAAAACATATTCGAATAGGTTATCAATATATTTATTCATTAGGATTTCATATTGGAATGCTCCTTTTTCATTTGAAAGATAATGATTCTAACATTTTATTCAGTTCCGAGCAGGTAGTTCATTGGCAAAAAGAGGAGTCCGGTAACTCCTTGTTTAATGTAGCACTAAGTCTTCCAATTCTACTTGAGTTACCAATGAATTCAATTACCAGAAAATTATTAGCAGGGAAGATATTAGCATTATTTAATTATTCTTTAAACCGAAGGCAGTTGTTTTTTGAAACATTATTTTCGGCATTAAGATCAAAAGATTATATCGGTTGGAAACATAGCTATTTTCATTATAGAGCAAGAATGCATTATTTTGACTCAAGTTTAAAGAATAAAGTTGAAACATATATCTATTTGTTACTGATGCAATTTCCAAAATGTACCTATGGTATTTTGTCTTTGCTTTATTTAATAATTAAGAAAAAGAAGTTTGGAATGGAATTTAACGAAAAATTTGAAAGGTTATAGAAACTGTAAAGGATTAATTAATGAAGGCTGTATTTACAATATGCGCAAAAAACTATCTCTCACATGCGAGAACGTTAGGAGATTCAATAAAGAAAATTCACCCAGATATTGACTTTTCAATTTTATTGTCAGATGAAGTTGATGGCTTTATAGATTTACAAAAAGAAAAGCATAGAATCGTTGAGTTTAAAACTATTGAGAGAGAGATTTACAAGGATCTTGCCTTTAAGTACGATGTTCTGGAATTCTCTACATCGGTAAAACCGTTTTATTTTCATTACCTCTTTAAGCATGAAAAATATGATAAAGTTATATATCTTGATCCTGATATTTATGTATATAACTCATTAGATTATGTGTTTAATTTGTTGGATGACAACTTTCTAATCCTGACTCCTCATTTTACAAGAATGGATCTTAATGATTCAGGTCCCATACGTGAAGAAACAATACTTTTTGTTGGCATATACAATTTAGGATTTGCAGCATTTTCTAATAAACCAGAGGCTTTGCAGGTGATCGAATGGTGGAAGAAAAGGTTACAAGATAAATGTTATGTAGACAGAGAAAATGCGTTGCATGTGGATCAGAAATGGATGGATCTTATCCCATCGTATTTCAATTCAGGGGTGCATATTACAAGACATACTGGGTTAAATATTTCACATTGCAATATGCATCAGCGCAAGTTAACAAAGGACAAACAAACTTATTTAGTTGATGGAAAACCTCTAATATTTTTCCATTTTACAGGTTTTGACCCAAAGAATCCAGATTCAATTACGAAGCCGGGGAGACAAACAACAGTTACTCTGAAAGATATGCCTGAATATAAAGATATTTTTTATGATTATGCAAAATGTCTATATAATAATAACTATGAAAAAATATCAAAAAGTACATATTTTTATAATAATTTTGAAAATGGAATTAATATATTTCAATTTCAGCGTAGATATTATCGAGCAATAAACCTAAAGTTTGATAATCCATTTTCTATATCAGAAGGATCATTCTATAATAAACTTCAGAAGAATGGATTGATTATAAATGAAAAAAAACAGGTAATTACCAACTTGAGGGGAAAAGAGCTTGCTGGTTTTGACAGAAAAAAACGAATGCTGATAAATGGACTTTACTTACTAAAGAAATTATTTGGGATAAAGAATTATATTTTACTAATGAGCTTTTTAAAAGCCAATAGTGATCCTGAGAAACAATTGTTTGTTTTTAAGAATGAGGTAAAAAAATGAAAGTTATTGTAACTGGTGGATGTGGATTTATAGGCTCTTCTGTTGTAAATAGTTTAATTAGAAAAAAATGTGATGTTGTTGTGATTGATAATATGAGCTTAGGTAAAAACTATTGGTCAGAACTGAAGAATCCACGAGTTTACAACAAAGATATCCTGGATTTTGATGGCTGTATGGAAATATTCGAAACTGAAAAAGCAGAATTAGTAATACATCTTGCTGCTCATCATTTTATTCCTTTCTGTGAGAAAAATCCATATGAAGCCATGAATCTGAATATTAAAGGAACAATAAATATTCTTGAGGCAGCAAGAAAAACGAATGTCTCAAAGTTGTTTTTTGCTTCTACTGGTGATGTTTATCCTCCAAATTTCTTCCCGCATCGTGAAGTTGACGCGGTATCACCAATTTATGTTTATGGTTGTACTAAGTTAATTGGAGAACAGGTTTGTACAAAATATTTCGAGAATCTAAATGCTTTTAAAACAGTCGTAATTGGTCGTCTATTTAATGCTGCCGGTCCACGCGAAACTAATCCACATTTATTGCCAGAAATTGTTAAACAGATAAAACAAGGAAAAAAAATTATTGAAGTTGGAAATCTCTGGCCTTTGAGAGATTATGTTGATGTTGAATCAATGGCTGAAATAATTGTCGATTTGTGTTTACAGGTTGACGGTATAGAAATAGTGAACATTGGGTCTGGGCATGTTCAGACTATTGGTGATGTTCTTAATACTTTGAAAGAAGCCGCAAAAGTTGATGTCGAGATAAAGTCTGTAGTTGAAAAACAGAGACCAAATGACCGTCCTTATTTGTGTCCTGATGTTTCACGTTTAAATAGAATACTTGGGCGTAGTGCTGAAGCCTTTTCAATTAAGACAGCTCAGGCAATATTTAAGTCTTTATAGGAGAAAATCATTGAATAGTAAGAAACTGAAAGTTGCAATTATAGCTGAATATCCTCTCGCTGATAGCGATTTAATTTCAAAAGGTGGAGTTATCAATGCAGTTTATTGGTTAATTGAGGGTATGAGAAATAATCCGTCTTTAGATGTATATGTGTTATCTCCATGTAAAGTTGACAAGGAGGTCGTGGTACGGAAAGATAATATAACAATTATACATTTTAAAAAATATTTTGCAGGGTTTGATTCATTATTTCTGTTTAGTGGTCTTTATTTCGCTATACAAAAATATCTTAGAAAGATTAATCCGGATATTCTCCATGCACAAGGATATCCAGATGTTATATTTTCAGCGTTGCGATGTAAAACCCTAAAGGTAGTTACGATTCATGGGATATTCGAAAATGAATTTAAGGTTGCAGTTTCTAAATCAACCTTAAAAGAAAAAGTATATATGAAGATTTGTATTGGACTTGAGAAGCTTTATACAAAGAAGATACCTAATGTGATATCTATAAGTAAGCAAATTGAAAATTTAGTTAAAAACAGAAATTCTCTATGTAATATCTATACTATAAGTAATGCAATTGATGATCAGTATTTTAATGTATCCAGCAAGTTTTCAGAAAAATCGACAATACTGTTCGTAGCATTGATAAGGTACAGAAAAGGATTGCATATACTTACAGAGGCAATGGAAGAATTATGTAAATGTTTACCTGAAGTACAATTGCGTATTGTTGGTAATATGGATGCAGATCCAGAGTATATAGATTCAATACAAAAAAAACATTCAGAATTAATTAATAAGAAAAACATGGTTTTTTTAGGTGGCTTAAAACAGTCCGAATTAATAGAGGAATTTTCTAAATGTTGGGTACTTTGTTTACCATCATTTGCAGAAAGTTCTCCGCTTGTTATATCACAGGCACATGCAGTTGGAAAACCTGTTGTGGCATCCAGGGTTGGTGGAATACCTGATATGATTGTAGAAAATCAGACTGGTTACCTCGTTGAACCATCAAATGCAGAACAATTAAAAAATACTTTACAGGAATTATTAAGTGACAAAAACAGGTGTGAGAAAATGGGACTATTGGCAAAACAGTATGCGGTAGAACATTATTATTCAAAGACTGTTGCGGACAAAACTATTGACGTTTATAATTCTATTGTCAATGCAAATAAAATTTGACTTACAAACAGGGCGAATATTTATAAATAAAAATAATGTAGACACAGTTAAAAACTGATGAGATTGGTTTTAGTGTTTTTAAGCAATTTGTTGCCAGTTTAATTTTTGCTTTGAAATAAAAATGTACCTAATTTGTATGTTCAGTAATAGTTATTTAAGAAAACGAAGAAATAGACCAAATAGCTTATGCTTAATTCTCTGCTGGCATTAATAATAATAATTTCTCCTGTAATTTCTAAGTTTACTGGATTACTTATATTTAATTTAGGATTTTCGTTTTCAACAACTGCGGAGAATTTATTAAAAGAGGCAGTATACATTTTAATGTGTCTGTTTGCTGTAATTACTTTATCAATTTTTAAAAAAAGCAATATTCGGGTCTTAAAGGGTTTAATAATTTTTATATGTATAGTTTGTTTTCTTTCGGTGATCTCAGTTTTTAGAGGCGTTCCAATAGCTTCAGTGATTTTAGCTATTCGAAATGATGCTGTTTTTGGAGTATGTATTCTAGTCGGATTCTTTTATATCAAAAAACGACTGTTTATTGGTGCCTTAAAAACAATTTTTGTTATATCTATGATTGTTTTAAGTGTAGAAATTTTATTATCACCTGATTCATTTTGGGGAAAGATGAATTACTTTGATTATTATCTATACAGACAAGATCTTGCGATTGAGCGATCAGACGGAAGATTTGTCGGGTATTATAATCAGTATGAAGTGGAAAATGTATTTAGGGTGTTTGATAAAATTTCTCAGACAGGAGTTTATCATTACCGATATGGAAGTATTATAGGAGAACCTATCATATTTGGCCATTTTTTTGCTTCAATGGTCTTAATACTTTTTGTTAATGTAAGGAAAAAGATAAGCAAACTCCTTTTAATTGCGCTAATGTTGATAGCAGTTTTTATGTCACACTCAAAAGGATGTATGGTATCAATTTTGATTTATTTTGGCACCGTACTATTTTTTAATAAAAAACGATTAAGAATTCCAATAATATTAGTAAGTCTTGTCGGCTTATCATTATTTATTGTGGATGCATTTTCCGCACAAACTAGTTCTGTTGGGCATATTCTTAATTTACTTGATGCTTACAATATTTTAATTGCGAATCCTCTGTTTGGTATTGGAATGGGTATATCCGGTAAGTTAACAGATGATAGTTTTGTCGGAAGATTAATTTCAGATGGCGGGTTAATCTTGGTTTTTGGATATTTATTTTTTATTTTTAGTCTGTTCAAACAATTTAAGAACAATAATAAAATAAATGAGGTCGGGATAACTTTTGCAGCTTTTATTCCCACGTTACTTTCTACTGGAGCTGTGAATTTTTTGTCAATGTATCTTTTTTGCATTTATTTTGGTTTGCAATTAAGATTGTTGAAACCTTATACCATAGAAATAAAAAGTTGTGCAACATAGTATAAATAAGATTAAATTGATCTATATTTGTCCTGAAATTCCTTATCCACCAAATACTGGTGGAAAGAAGGCGATGCATAATCATATAAGTTCGTTGATCGAATCAAATAAATATCAAATTACTCTGGTAATGTTCGATGTTGATGGTGACCGGTCCGAGAATATAAAACAGTATGATGCACCAAATGTCCAAATTCATTATTTCAGCAGAAAAATCAAGCGGCTTGGTGATGGATTATCTGGAGTTAAAGATGCTTTTTTGGCTTTCTTTTCCAGTAAACCACGAATATGTAAAGTAAGAGAACACAGTGAATTGTTAGACAAAGTAGATGAGATCATTAGTAAATCAATGCCAGATAAAATTATTCTCGAATATTTACCTTCATTTGAATTGTTGCCTAAAATTTACTGGAGCAAATCAAATGTATGCTATATATGCCAGAACATAGAAGGTAAAGTAGCTTATGACAATGCAATGCATAAACTTTTATCATTTACAGGATTAATTTATCTTATTGAATTTTTGAAAACTGCCCACTACGAAAAAACAGTTTTAAAAAAAATAAGAAAAACTATTACCATTTCTTCTGTTGATGAGAATAATCTAAAGCATAAATATAGATCAATGGATGTAATTAATTTTCCTGAGTTCGTTCCTCCTAAAAAAGAACAATGGAGTGGCTTAAATAAAAAAACCATATTATTTGTTGGTGCTTCAACATATTATCCCAATAAAGATGCTCTTATCTGGCTTGTAAAAGAGTGTTTTCCATTAATTCAAAAGATGGATTCGGATATAAGATTAATCGTGTGTGGCACAAAATTGGAATCAATAAAAAACAACTTAAACGGAACATCTCTTCATAATATTGACTTTAGAGGTTTTGTATCTGATAGTGAACTTCATAAAGCACACATAGAATCTGATTTGTTTACTTGTCCAATTATATTGGGTTCGGGAATAAAACTAAAAGTGCTGGAGGCTGCTTCCTATTTTATGCCTATAGCTGCTACATCAGAGGCTTTAAATGGAATTGACTTCGTAAAGATTAAGCCAGTATTGTTTAGGAATAATGCTTTAAAAAGCGCTTCTAATATAGTTGCATTGTTAAATGATTGGCCCCAATTAAATACAATGAGTGAGAATCTGAAAGACAATGTTGCTGATTTTATAAAAACCAGAAAATCGTTTACAGAACTTATTGATACAAATAATTAAGATTGGTCAAGATTGAAAAAAATAGCTACAATTATTGTAACATATAACAGTGAAAAGTATATCGATCGCTGTGTTGAATCTGTACGTGCCCAAACATATACTGGATTTATTTGTTATATAGTTGATAACTCTTCTTTGAGTTCTGAATATCTTGACAAATTTACCAGTACTGATATCAAAGTTATAAAATTATCTGAAAATGCAGGTTTTTGTAAAGCTAATAATATTGCTTTTTTGGAAGTTAAGGACCTTGCCGATTTTGTTGTTTTTTTAAATCCTGATGCATTTCTGCCAGTTGATTTTTTTAATCAGTGTATAGATTATTTCAACAATAACAGTGACAAAAAAACTGGTATTGTAAGTTGTCCGTTATTTGGTTATGATATTCAGCGTAATAAACCAACCGGACTAATAGATTCTATTGGATTATACCAGACACCATATGGTAAATGGTTTGATAAGATGCAAGGCGAAAAAATTGAGCACTTTAAGCCTGATGGAATAAAAAAAGTTCCTGCAATATGTGGTGCTCTGATGTTTTGTTCCATTGATGCCCTTAATGATGCACTTATTAATGGTAATGAGGTTTTTGATAATAAGTTCTATATGTATAAGGAAGATATTGATCTGTCTTTGCGTATAAGAAAGAAAAAATGGGATTTGATTTTTTTTGAAGATATGGTTGCATACCATTGCCGGGGTTGGAATAAAGACCGAAAGAAAGTACCATATAAATTCCGGTATTTATCGGCATTAAATGAGATGCGGCTTTATTTGAGGGATAGATCTGTTTTTTTTCTTTTTTCATTTCTGAAATTGATATATGTGAAATTTTTTGAAGGCAATAAATAAATCGTCCTGATAAAAATAAAATTGTTATGAATGTGTAAAGTAATATCAATACGTTAAGCGTAATAAGAATTGACCACAAATTTAAGTAGTTTATGCATAATAAGAAGGATCTGTTGATTAATGAAAGTTATAACATTAAATAGTATTCAGTTTGATCAGACTGTTGATCAACTTTCAGATAAGTGTTCTTCTTTTAATCCTGATGTTGTCATAGGTATATTAAATGGAGGAAGCTATGTTGGTAAACGTATTATCCAGAATAATTTATTCATAAAAAAAAAATACTATGAAGTAAAGCTGCAGAGAGAAAGCACTGCAAAAAAAGAATCAAAATTATTCCCCTTAGTCGTAAAATCGCTGCCTTATTTTATAACAAATATGCTTCGAGTTTATGAAGCAAAAAAACTGGCTAAAAAAGAGCGCAATCATAGCAATGAATTTCATATTAATGTTCCTGAATTGGCTTCCAGTGATAAAAAAGCTTTAATTGTAGATGATGCAATAGATTCTGGCGAAACTATGCAAAAAATATGCATAAAGATGAAGGAAAAATATCCGGATTTAATTATTAAAACAGCTTGTGTTGTTTGTACAACTGATAATCCGGTAGTTTTACCGGATTATCAGCTCTATGATCAGGTATTAGTTCGATTCCCCTGGTCATCTGATTACAAAGGTAAAGATAGATTTGTATGAGTGAAAAGATACATGTTTTTGATCTTGATTTGACATTCGTAAACGTTAATACGTTTCATTGCTGGATGAAATTTTTGGTGAAAACCTTCTGGTATAACCCGAAAATTATTGCAGCAATAATTAAAATTACATTGAAACGATATTTACGATTGTGTAAACATTCTGAAATGAAAAGAGAGATATTAAGGATAACAAATAAATACTCCAGGAATATAAATATATCAGGATTTGTTGATTTTCTTGAAAAAAAAATCAACAAAAAAGTATTTGAACATTATTCAAGTATTAGGAATGAAATAACTATTCTTGCTACTGCTGCACCGGATATATACGCAATCCCATTTGGTAAAAAGCTAGGGTTTACATTTATTACCGCTACATCGTCGCTTATCTCCGATGATTGGGTTGAAAATATTAAAGAGCAAAAATGCATTTCTGTGCAAAAAATTATTCATTCTAATACTGCCTGTACTGGTAAAAACATTGAAATTATTACAGATCATCATGATGATTTACCTTTAATGAAACTGGCTGGTGATACGATTCTGGTAAATCCCGGTGAAAAAACCGTTAGTATTGTTAAAAACAATTCTATAAAATATAGTGTTTTTCAATGTGAATCTGTAGTCTGATTGTCTGATTTGTCAGTTTTTTGTAACGGTAATTGACAAATCAAATTCAGAAAATGTGTCAATCACTTTTTGTTATTTAAGTAACATCGAAGGTTGCCTTAAGAGGGTATTGAATCCTTAGCCATTGTTGTGTCGGTTTTTGAAACTTCTGTAAATGTTCCTGTATTGCCGATATCCAATTCTGATTTTTTACTTTTCCGTACTGCATCTGTACTGTGCCGGAAACAGAGTCCGTATTACATGAAATGAACAAAATTATACACTGAAAAATTTGATTGACATATTATTTCCAATTTTATCTAAAACTACTTACACTTCAATCCAAGGACAACACTTCACCACCAACGTTTATAAGCGAAAAAAAACAGGACTAATAATATAGGCAAATTTCAAGGAATTGGTGTGTATCCTTTATAGTGTCTGGTTTATTTCCGTCAACATGAAGCTTGACAAGTGTGGGTGTATAATCTGTTAATGTCGTAGTATGCCTGAGTGTATAATCTCCTTTTGCAATCCTTGAAATGATGAATATTCCTCGATACGTCACTTAATCTGCTTCTAAAAATATTTGTTATTCTGAATTGAATTTTATCAACAGGGATCAAGACCTTGTTTTATGAAAACTGATCAAATATATTTAGTGAAATAACACAATAGATTCCAAGGAAATAACAATGCAAAAAACATCAAAAATCTTCATCGCCGGCCATCGTGGTCTTGTCGGCTCAGCACTTATCCGAGTGCTTCAATCACAAGGATATACTAGCATTATCTTTAAAACCCATGCCGAAATGGACCTCCAAAACCAAGAGGCAGTAGAATCCTTCTTCGAATCCGAAAAACCAGAATACGTCTTCCTCGCTGCCGCAAAAGTCGGAGGGATCTACGCGAATAACACCTATCCTGCAGAATTTGCATACAGTAATATGCAAATTCAGTGCAATGTCGTTAATTCCTCTTACAAAAACGGTGTAAAAAAGCTATGTTTTCTCGGCTCATCATGCATTTATCCAAAATTCGCTCCTCAACCAATGAACGAAAGTTCTCTCCTAACCGGACCACTTGAGGAAACCAATAAGGCGTACGCACTTGCTAAAATTGGCGGGATTATCATGTGTCAGAGCTATAATCGGCAGTACGGAACAAACTATATCAGTGTTATGCCCACCAACCTTTTTGGACCAAACGATAATTATCACCCTGAAAATTCCCATGTGCTACCTGCGCTCATCCGTCGTTTCCACGAAGCTAAGGTAAACAAGGCGCCTAACGTAACAATCTGGGGAACCGGCTCCGCGCTTCGTGAGTTTCTCTATTCTGATGACCTAGCTGATGCCTGCATCTATCTTATGCAGAATTACGACGATGGTGAGATTGTGAATATCGGATCTGGTGAAGAGGTTTCGATTAAGCATCTTGCAATGATGGTCAAAGAGGCTGTCGGGTATGAGGGCGAAATTAAATTTGATACATCAAAACCGGATGGAACTCCTAGGAAACTGCTTGATTGTACGAAGCTGCATTCCCTTGGTTGGAAACATAAGATCTCCATGAAAGATGGCCTTGCGCTTGCCTATCAGGATTTTGTGAAGAGATGGAATGCTGGGGAATTTGGGAAATAAGAGAGTTTCACGCGGAGTCGCGGAGCTCGCGGAGAGGAAGAGGAAAATAATTGGGTTTAAGAATTTGTAAGAAAATGAGTTGTTATCTATCTTTATTTCTTTATAGTATATTTATTTATTCTTAAACTCCGCGCTCTCCGCGTCTCCGCGTGACACTGTGAAGAGGTTTCAATTAAGCACCTTGCCATGATGGTAAAAGAGGCTGTAGGGTATGAGGGTGAGATCAAATTTGATACATCAAAACCGGATGGTACCCCGCGGAAGTTGCTTGATTGCACAAAACTTCACTCTCTCGGATGGAAACATAAGATTGCTATGAAAGATGGTCTTACGCTGGCTTATCAGAATTTTTTGAAGAGGTGGAATGCTGGGGAATTTCAGAAATAGGAGGGGTTCACGCGGAGACGCGGGGCTCGCGGAGAGGAAGAGGAAAAGTTAGGGTTTAAGACTGTGTGGGAAAATGGGTTGTTAGCCTGTTCTGATTTCTTCCTATTATATTTTTATTCTTCAACTCCGCGATCTCCGCGCCTCCGCGTGAGATGTTTTTTTTCATCTCTTGTCACATCTTTTCCCTTCATACAATCTCCGCCAAATCGTACTTTATATAAGACGCTCACAATCCAGTAAAGGATTTTCAAATGGGTAGAAAATTAGTAAGTTTTGACTGGGCGATAAAGCGGCTTTTACGCAGTAAGGCAAATTTCGGTGTATTGGAAGGGTTTTTAAGTGAGCTGCTTCATACTGATATTAC
>JAEWVR010000009.1 GCA_023459055.1 Fibrobacterota bacterium | reverse complement strand
AGGTGGGTGCTTAAACGTAAAACATCTACCAAAAGGTTGACACGAGCATTAAAGGCGACCCGTCAATGGTGCAAGAACAATCGCCATGATACTCTGGAAAGCCAGAAGAGAACATTGTGTCAGAAGTTAAACGGACATTATGGCTACTTTGGTATAACAGGTAACTTCAGAAGTTTGGGGTTATTTTATCACCAGACAATACGAACATGGTTTAAAGAGCTGAATCGTCGTTCACGGAAGAAGGATCTGAAATGGGAGACATTCAACAAACTTCTCGAAAGGTATCCATTGTCAACACCAAGAATAGTTCATTCTTACGTTACATAGTGAAACCATAACACTGAGGAACCGTATGCCTTAATTGGGCTCGTACGGATCTGTGGGGGCTTTGGGTGAGAAATCACCCATTTCTACCCGGACGACATTGGCCAGGGGGGTGAGGCCTCTTAAAAAAATCATCAAACTTGTTTAAAAATCAAATCTTTAAAGTTATAATTAGAATAGAGTAATGGAATTTATTGATATAATTAAAATTATACTCAAACTATTTATCTACCTGAGGGATTAGTTGTTATGGAATGTTTGCGCGAAACCTATTCAACGATGGTTGATAAACTGGTAAGTGAGTTTTATAAAACGCTGCTGCCCTCGGAACCGTTTTCTGATGGATCGGAGAAGATTGCGAAACTCTTTATCAGGTATGAAGAATCCATTGAGCCAACAGAAATACTTCTATGCCTTCTTGAAAAACCACCATCAGCATCAATGCTTGAATATGTACTCTATTGTTTTCTCGATATGCGTGAATCAGATTTCGATGTGATCAATTATAGCATACGCTTTAAAAGATTAAGAAAGGTATTTACCGGTATTCGTTTACGTGAAGATAATTTCACCGATGAAGCATATCATACCTACAACACAATATCACAGATATGTAAACTTGGTTCGCCCGATTCAATCGATATTGCATCGCAGGTTGCTGTATCGTGGCTTAACAAAATGAAATCAGGACAACGATTGAGTGAGAGGGAGTATCTTCAATTAAGCCTTCTCATGAAAGGTGAATCGATGGCACTCAAAATGCAGAGTGACTGGATTTCTACAAACACCGATGCCTACAATATGAGAAAAATGGCAAAATTACTCCCATTGTTAAGTACCACCGATGAGCTGTCACAGCGTATGCTCGAAACTGCTACAAAGATTTCACGTAATGAACCGGTTGGTGAGCCTGTATTGACATTTGAGTATACGATGAAATCTGATCAGTTATATAAATGGATAAAAAAACTTGATCGTGACAATCCACTGGTTGCATCGCTGTTAAAAATGATGTTCACACAGCGTACCCGCATGATTCCTCCAACACGTCTTGCGGCTGTGACATCAATCGTTCGGTTTCTAAGTGATAATAAGGGTTCACCTTTTGAATGGATTTCGAATGCGCTCGGGTTTTCATCGAAAAAAGGATTTCAGATACATGTTGGTGAAAAATCACAACGTCTTCATACGGTATTAGCTGATCCGGGAGTTATTTATCATGGATCAACAATATATGGCAACTTTAATACGATGGCAATAAATAACCTGATCGGTCCTGACAGACTAAGTATCCAGCTTGATGTAAAGAAATCGTATTCTGTTCAGGAACTGGTGATGATGGGTTTGCGTAATGATACTCTCATGTGCAGACTGCTTGATAATCCAAAAGTTTACAACGTTCCGCGTCTGGTTGAATTTATTGCAAAAACAAGTCGTTCGATGCTTGTATTATCAAAAATTGCATCGACCAGAGAGCTCAATAGCGGTCTTGTGAACAGCGGTGTTCCGCTTGCATTGATCCAAAATCCAACACATTTACCAATGCGACTTCTTCGACCGTTTATCAATCCACGTCATATATCCTTAAATGACATGCGCCTGATCATTAAGTCCCCCTATGGTATGCGTCATGACATTCTTTCCGAGATCAAAGCGTTTGTTGAACGTATCAAGTAATTGTCTGACACGCCCGTCCTGAATTATTTTATACACGGTTTTCCACGTCGTGGCATATAATTTCATGTACACCAGGTAGTTGTGTGGTAAACTGTTACTTTCTTAAGCACATTGAATATTTACAATTAATTTAATAATAAGGAGTTGCTGATGGCACCACAAGTTGATATCTGGGCAAGTTCACCCTATATTGTTGCCGACATGAGTCTTGCAGAATGGGGACGTAAAGAGATCGAAATAGCAGAAAAAGAGATGCCCGGTTTGATGGCAATTCGTGAAAAATATGCAAAAGATAAACCGCTTGCTGGTGTACGTGTGAGCGGATCGCTTCATATGACTATTCAGACTGCCGTTCTTATTGAGACGCTGAAAGCATTAGGTGCTGAAGTTCGTTGGGCATCATGCAATATATTCTCGACACAGGATCATGCTGCTGCCGGTATTGCAAAAGCAGGTATTCCGGTCTATGCATGGAAGGGTGAGTCGCTTGAAGAGTACTGGGCCTGTACGTTTAAGGCGTTGTGCTTTGATGGATTCAAGGGCCCGAACCTTATTGTGGATGATGGTGGCGATGCAACGCTGCTTATTCACAAGGGTTTCGAGCTTGAAAATGGAGATAAATGGGTTGATTCACCATCAGAGAGCCATGAAGAGGGTTGTATCAAGAATCTGCTTAAGGAAGTATACAAAAAGGATAATCAGTTCTGGCATAAGGTTGTTAAGGAATGGCGCGGCGTCTCTGAAGAAACCACCACAGGTGTTCATCGTCTTTACCAGATGATGGAACAGAAGAAACTGCTTGTTCCGGCTATCAATGTTAATGATTCTGTAACAAAATCAAAATTTGATAACCTTTACGGATGCAGAGAGTCTCTTGCTGATGGTATCAAGCGTGCGACTGATGTCATGATTGCTGGAAAGGTTGTTGTTGTTTGCGGTTATGGTGATGTTGGCAAGGGTTGTGCTCAGTCAATGAGTGGTTTTGGTGCACGTGTTATCGTTACAGAAGTTGATCCGATCTGTGCTTTACAAGCTGCAATGGCAGGATATCAGGTGACTACTGTTGAAGAAACGCTTGGTATCGCAGATATATATGTTACAACAACAGGTAATGTTGATATTATTACCGCTGAGCATATGTCAAAGATGAAAGATCAGGCAATTGTTTGCAATATTGGTCATTTTGACAATGAAATTCAGGTTGCAGCACTTAACAAATGGCCTGGCATCGTGAAAACAACAATCAAACCACAAGTTGACAAGTATGCATATAAAGATGGGCATGTGATCTATCTTCTTGCAGAAGGCCGTCTGGTTAACCTTGGCTGCGCTACCGGACATCCATCATTTGTTATGTCTAATTCATTCTCGAATCAGACGCTTGCACAGCTTGATCTCTGGAAAAATAAAGATGTTTACAACCCAGGTGTATATCTCTTGTCAAAGAAACTTGATGAAGAGGTTGCTCGTTTACATCTTGAGAAGATTGGTGTGAAACTCACAACACTTTCAAAGAAACAGGCTGATTATCTTGGTGTTCCTGTTGAGGGGCCATTCAAACCGGACCATTACAGGTACTAATACAGTGTAATAAATGACATGTGACGGGTAACGAGGTTTCGTTGCCCGTATCATGTTTATATGTATGTTGAGCCAGTAACTAATTACGAATTATCAGTCACTATTTTCATCAGGGAATGTGCATGAAAGTCACTGCAATCGGTATAGTTCCTCCGCCTGGGGCGAAAGATAATCCCACAGTAACTCCTGAACTACTGGCAAGTTGCCTTGCAAAGTATTCCCGGTCAAACAAGGGTATTGAATCCATTCTTCAGTCAATTGACTGGAATGATCCGGATAAAGCTGTTGATGCAATTTTCAGGTTTGTTGATTACGGGCATGCATCAATTACAGGAATGAGCGGTGGTATTGCGATTGTTGTTGATGGCTGCTCAATGTACCTTGCATATAAGATTTTCGAGATAGCACAATTGTGTGATGGTCAGGAGTCAAGCACACGGTATATCAAGCTTGACAAAAGCAGCCTTCCGGATCCAAAGTCAATCGGTATTCCTGATGATCTTGCGGCAGAGTGGGTTGGTATTATGGGAATGTCGTTTGAACTGTATCAGGATGTCTACGACAGGCTTGACGCAGATGCACAGCGGGATCCATCAGTTGTAAGACTTCCTTCCAATGCAACTCCGAAAGTTGCTGATCGACTGAGAAAAAACTATGCACTTGACAGAGCACGTTATTTTATACCCTTTGCGACACGAACAAATGCTGCCTATGTTATGACTGCTCGCGTGTGGGCTGAAACCATTAAAATTCTCGATTCGCTGCAGCTTGAAGAAGCCCATGCATGTGCGGCGCAAATCCGTACAGAACTCAATAAGTTTGTTCCCCGTATGGTCAGGCACAGTACTCCTGATGCTGCAAGTACTGCACAGTCATCGCTGCTTCTTGACTATGCAGTACAGTCAATAAAGAAAAATGGTATATCATATAAAAGTGTCAGGGATGATGTATTTATTGCTGTTGAAAGAAATTACCCTGATTTTCTTGGTGAGATTATTCCACTGAATAATTCGTTCAATGGCAAAGTGAACAGATACAGTACATGCAGTCCTACAGTCAAGAGAATGGTAGTTCGGGCTGCATGGAATAATATGGCAATAGCTGAACTACGCGATTTGAACCGTCACAGAAGTGGATACAGATTTACGCCAATGGTACCGGTTGGTTTTTACCTCCCTCAAGGCGTTTCTCATGAACGGCAGCAACTGCTTTTTGACAAAACTGCATCATTTCTGAATAAACTTGTCAAACGTGATAATGCCGCTGCGTATGTATATGCGTTACATCTTGGTACACAGGTTGCATTCGAACATTCAACGCATGCTGATAAATTCATTTACGAAATTGAATTGAGAACCGGTATGGGAGCTCATTTCCGTTATGCAGAACATCTGGCGGCAGCTGCACATAAACTTTGTAAAAATGTACCTGAGTTACAACCGTTCATTCAGATTGGAACAGCAGAACCGGAATGAGATTGAACTATGGCATTTTCAAATAAACTCGACAAAGAATCCTTTGATAAACTGCTTGAAATAATTGATCGTAACCGTTGGGATCGTCTGAGAAAACGTCAGGAACAGCTTGACAATGTTGAAGAAGAAGAGCTCGAATCTGATGATACAGAGTTGTCTCCGGATACTGTCAAGGTTGTTTTATTCGGAACAGAGTGTCCGTTTATTCATTCAATGATTGAAATGCTTCGTAACGAAACAGTGATTGCTTTTTTGAGTGATCCTGAAAAAATGATTACCTTTTGCATGGATCATCAAATTCCGAATTTAATTCTCGATATTGATCCGCCAAGTGATTACAATCTTGTAATGGATGCTTTTGCATCAGCGAAAATATTACTCCCCGACACAAGAATATTTGCCTGTTCGTCAAGAAAAAGTTCCATCGAAGTCGAACATATGAAAATGCATGGTGCAATAATTCTTGACAAACCAATTTTACGCAAGCAGGTAAATAAATTCTGCAGTGAGTATTGCCGCTAATTATCCTAAATCCCGCGGTTGAGCGTGAGTGATATGCACAAGATATTATTACAGATTGTTTTACAAAAAGCGCAGGCATACTCGGTGCAGTATGGTGAGCATTTTTGTAATGCAAGATGGGATAATAGCTTGCGCATAGCACCACGATCCAACTGCGGATTTTAGGATTATACATCTCGTTTCCTTTGAAACCTTTTTATTATTGCATATACCATAAAAATAGGCCACGTTAACAGTGCACCATACGATAATGCTGCATTTGTACCAATGTCTATTAAATTATACTGTTCAAAAGGATTATCGCTAATAAAATAAGTCCATGTTGCTGATGGAATTTTTAATGATTTTTGAAAAGACTGATTCAGGATATCTTCCCGGGAGAGAGATTTTAAAAGCTCAATTGCTTTGCTATCGATCTCTTCAAGGAGTAACCCAAAATGTGATAGCGATATTTTACGATACTCAAAGAGAGGGTTTTGTCCGCCAATGCGCTGCAGGTGAATGCTGTCTTTGATATCAAGCATCGCCATAATATAATCAGACCAGCAATTGTCTATAACCGATAGATGAATAGTGCGACATATAGATAAGAGGTTCTCACTGTTTGTAACATTGCATAATTTCCGGTACATATCAGGATCATGTTCTTTAAAAAAAAATGATGCAGAATCAGTTTCGAGGATTTCTTTGCGTTTAGTAAACAGAATAGTTCGCTGCTGTTCGAGCAGTGCACTGTATTTATACAGATCTATTTTGATGTCAAGATTCTGGCCGCTGATAATTCGTTGAACTCTATTTATTTCGTTCATGATCACCGGCCGGTTTTGAATCCTGGAATCTGCTGCATTTTTTTTCATCCGTGAAGGCAGCAATTCGTCAAGACGGTATTTCCGGAACATATCATCTTCAAGGCTCATGAAAAAACAGGAAGTACCGGGATCACCCTGACGCGCAGAACGTCCACGCAGTTGATTATCAATACGTCTGGATTCAAATCTGCCACAACCTATCACATGAAGACCACCATTATTTTTTACTAATTGGTAGCTTTTCTGACTGTCTGGTCCAAGTTTAATATCAGTACCTCTTCCAGCCATATTAGTTGAGATGGTAACGGCTCCCGGTTTTCCGGCATTTGCTATAATCAATGCTTCTTCAGAATCGTTCTTTGCGTTTAAAATCGTGCATGTCAGGCCTCGTTCTTTTAACATTTGTGCAATGTATTCCGATTCTGTAATGGTTTGCGTACCGGCAAGAACCGGTCTGCAGTTTGCATGATTAGCACAGATATCATCAAGAATTGCCTTGTATTTTTCCTCTTTTGTTGCAAACAACCTATCGTTCAAATCTTTCCTGATACAAGTTTTATGATTAGGAAGTACAACTATGTCAAGATTATAGAATTTTTTAAATTCCTCCCACGAATCCTGCGCCGTTGCAGTCATACCACATAATTTGGGATATAATCTGAAAAGATGTTGCAATGTAATAGTATTGAGAATCCTGCTGTGCAAACTTGATATGATTCCCTCTTTTATTTCAACTGCTTTTTGCAGTGAATCAGGCCATCGCCGGTTATGTGCCACTCGTCCTGTGTGTTCATCAACAATTGCGATCTGATTACCTTTTACAATATAATCCTTATCTTTATGTAATAGAAATGTAGCATGAAGTGCTGATTGAATAGCCGATAGAAGATAGTTATTTCCATTCTCATAAATGTTTTCGCAGCGAAGCATCGTTTCGCACTTGATAAGTCCATTTTCAGTAAGATAAATATTCCTGCTGTAGGGATCTGAATTATAGTCATCATGCTCTTTAAGTTCTTTTATTGTATCCGATATGGCAAAAAGATCAATACCAGTTGCGTTATCAGCACCGGAGTCAGCAATTACAAGCGGTATTCTTGATTCGTCAATGAGAATTGAATCTGCTTCATCAATAATTGCATACGAGAATGGTCGTTGTACCTGGTCGGATACAGAATAACATACACTATCACGAAGATAATCAAATCCGCACTCTCTTGCTGTCATGTACGTGATATCTGCACTGTAGGCATTTTGTCGTTCTTCTGAAGACATCGAATCCTGTATATATGCACACGATAAACCAAGAAGTGCATAGGCATTTTTAGCCCATAATGCATCACGTTTTGCAAGATAATCATTGAAAGTGATTATATGAACACCCTGTTTGCGCAACGCGTTAAAGCTGGCTGCAAAAATAGCAGTAAATGTCTTGCCTTCACCGGTTTGCATTTCAATCAGATATCCTTTGTGTAAAGCAATTGCTCCCATGATCTGCTCATCAAAGGATTCAACATTGAGTGTTCGTCGTAGTGCTTCAGAAACGAGGGCATAAAAGACATCAATAAATATATCGGGATAATCCAAATGATTGATCAAATGCATTATACGTCTTGAATACTGTGCTAATTGCGTATCAGTACTCATGTGTAGCCGTTTTTCGATTGTATGTATTTTTTGTAAATGATCCCTGAATTGTGTAAGATCAGTAATTATCTGGTGACCCTCAATACGATCGCGTAAACTGATTATTTTTTGTGTTAATTGCTTAAGCATTATGACACGTATCCTTTGTATCAAATGTGAAAATGACAAGCTAAAGCAGTCTGCTACAGAGTTTTTCAGATGTTTCTGTGTAGAGTAAATGTATCGAGTGTTGAAATGACTCTGAGACAGTACGTATTTACATTACTCTGAAGTAAACGCTTAATACCTGAATCGTCAGATACAGGTGGTGATTAAAAGGTACTATGTTTAAGTATTGATCAGGCTGGATATGCTGGCAGATTTGAACGTTTGATATCAAGACGGAATTGAGTGAATGAGTTGTGATAAAAGAGCTGTCTGTATTGTAATACCAGCCGGGCAATTATGCTGTGTTTATTTTGACATAAAGTTCGTGATAAAAAATTAGCCGTTAAATGTTCATGATCACTATCAGAAATGGTATTCTGGGTATCTGTACAAAATACGAATAAATCACCGATGACAAAATGCCTGATAGAATCAATTTGGGTAATTGTTGTATCTTGTAAATGAAATGATTCTGAAAAAAAAGAAAATACTGATGATGCGTATTTTTCAGATGAAAAAAACAGCAAAAAAGCAGCAAAAACACTAAGTGTTGAATTCCGTTTATGTAATAAAGTACTCATACTTATTTAAATATATGATAAAAAGAACAGAAATGCAAATCACCAGTATCAAAACAATTATAAATCATTGTTAATGTTAACAAACGCATAAGGTCGCTATAGTATTTTACGGAGCGTACATTGAACATTATGAGTGTTGTATATACTACAATATCCATTTGCTTATTTTGCCATTGGAAATTATCTTAATAGCATTGTGTTTGCAGGGATTTCTGCACAGTAAGAAAACAAATAACTTGTTGAAAAATAAAGGTAATTATGGCTAAAAACTGGATACTTGATGCTGCTGAAAAGGCCGACGAAAATAATGGAGTTATAAGAATTGAAAATCCTGATAAAAGAGCGCAAATCGATAACGTACTTCTGAAATTGTGGGATGAAATAAAAAATCATGTCAAAGGGCTCGAACTTAAACTTGAGCCTGAATTTGAAGCTGACATCGAAAGTGGTGACACTGCGGTGTTGTTAAGGGTGTTGTCGTTTATGCTTTTTGATGACGAAGAACCGGTATGCAGAACCGAGATTGAGTGTTATACCGATCACTGGATGATTAATAATGAATTTTTTCTGTCGCTTGACGAAACAGCAGATATCCCGATCATACATGAAATACTGGGTAATACCCGTTTCAGCGGTAATCCGCCATCAATGATGATCTATAAGAATGATCCGGAAAACCATTATCAGATTACTTTTAATGCCGGTTGGGGTGAGGACTGGGATATGCAGGACTTTTCGTTTATTACTGAGAGTGTGCTTCATTCAATTGATACACATGCTAATATGTGGAAAATTGTTTGCGAAGGGCTAACTGATATCGAACACGCTGAAGAATTTTTGTCAACAGCATATGAGGTATATGAAGCTCATGAGGCTGAAGGACAGGAAATGTAAAATTTTACATTATGGTGTCTATTTTAAGGAATAACAAACAGAACACTTATAATGCCGTGTATACGTGTTGTATCCACAACAGTTATGCTTTTAATGACCGGTAAAAATCTTCAAAACTGAAGTCTTTTAAATCGGTAAATTCACCCTTGTCAAGGAATATGCCTCTGCAGGAACCACACTGCTCATATTCAATCTGATTCTGAAGTATATCATGGAGAACATGCATTTTGACATTACATTTTGGACAATTGATTTTAACTTCCACGTTACTTCCGGTTTCAACCGGCTTTTGCAAAACGGGTGTATCAATCATCTCAGAACCCTTCATTTCCAGGAGATCCTCACGTTCCATAAGATCAAACCAGATTCCGTTACAGGTTGGACATTTGTCAATCTGAACATAATCGTATTTTATAATACTCATCTCACTACTGCATTTTGGACAATTCATCATGTAATCCTGTTGATTGTATAAGAAAAAATAATATGCCTGCTATTAGAGCTGTTTATTGATTTTCATGTTTATTAAGTTCTGTTTCATATTCTATTCCATACATGTCAAGTACAGTCATAAAAAGAGCAGCAATTACAGGGCCTATTATAAATCCCATGATTCCATAGACTACGATACCGCCAAGTGTTGAGAATAAAACGATCAGGTCGTGCATTTTCGCCTCATTGCCGACAAGGCGGGGACGAAGAATATTATCAATAGTAGACACAACAAGAATGCACATTACGGTAATAATAAAGGCTTTCCAGTAGTGGCCATAGATTACCTGAAACAGTGCTGCAGGAAGCATTACCATCCAGGCACCTGTAAAGGGAATCAGGGAAAACATGACCATGACAAATCCCCAGAGCAGCCACGACTTTATTCCAACAGCAAGAAATGTAAGGCCACCTAAAAGTCCCTGAGCCAGTCCGATAACAATTGTTCCGCGGATAGTAGCTCTTGATATCATAAGAAAACGTTTAAACAGCAGTTCATCATACTCATGGCGTAACGGACTTAAATACTGAAGTCTTCGTAGTAATTTTTCACCGTCAAGGAAGAGGTAAAACATGGTAAAGAACATTATGGCAAATGTCAAAATAAGTGATAACACTTCAGTGGATGTTTTATTCAGGAGTGTCGTTCCATAGCCGCCGACAGTTTTCAATGCACTGAAAAGTAAACTTTGCCAGTCGATATTTATTGAATGGAGTGATGCGAGCAGAGGGTGTTCTAACAGTTTCGCAAAACTGCTTTCATCACCTTTATGAATTAGATCCTTAATAACCGGTTCTGCTGTACCGTAAAATTGAATTAACTCTTTGGCAATCATTTGAATTAGAAGATATGTAGGTATAAGTAAGCCAAAAAACAGCGCAAGGCAGCATAGTATTGATGATATCGGTTTGTTATTGCGGGTTATCTTTAAAAATAAAGAATACATCGGATAAAAGAGTGTGGTAAAACAGAGTGCCAGAATCACCGGTACGATGAACATTTTTACGATAAAGAAAAGTGTAATTCCAAGAATACCAAGCAGGATCAGCAATGTTTTACGATTCAATGAGACAGTATTATGTTCAAGATTCGTTTTTTGAATCGCTTTGAGACGTTGCGTCAGCGTTCCCTGTTCAGAAGTTGCTGGTGAATCTGAAGACTCTTTTTTGTTAGATTTTTTTGGTCTATCATGTTTTTTACGCTGTGCCATTAGAGAATCCTGTACTAAAAAGCCATATGTATAAATATTTTTGCATATAAGTTGAGATTGAGCAGATCTGTAATCTGCTCAATCATACAAAATAGTATTTATTCATTGGAAGATGTTGTTGTGTCAGTTGATTCATCGGTTGTTGAAATTGTTGCATTTGCGGCATTTGAAGTCGCCATTTCCTGCGATTCAACTTTTTTCTTCAATTCTTCAATGAATAGTGAGCCGGGGTAGGGGGCATCTGCAATCAGTGATTTCATTTTGTCAATTGCTGGAATATTATCCTTCGCATCAAGCTTTCTGGTAATTAGTATTGCAGTAGCAACATCTTCTTTTGATGTTGTCAAAGCATTGTTTTTTACCCATCCCTCTTTTGGTGTATATCCTTCTGTCCAGGCGACTTTTGCCCAGTCATCATTACGCTCTGTAATTGCCACAAAGTACATGGGCTGCATTTTGACATCAGTAATCGTTAGCAGATCCGGGCGAGAGTATACAGATGCGGTAACGGTAAAGACTGCTGCTGTTGCATTTACCCGTATTCCTGATGCTGGTGCCCAGCCCTCTTTTCCGTCTGAAAGACGTATCTTGTAATACACAACAGGCTTCTTTTCAGTGTTATCTGTAACAGTTTCACCCAGATCCTGTATCGTTTCACCTTTGCTTATGGATGTAAAAGACTTACCGTCCTTTGATGGTTTATCCTTGATATAATGCTTTTCGTAGACACAGACTATACCTTGCTCTGAATCCTTTTTTTGAGTATCATCCTTCGTTGTTGCTGTTGTTTTTGCTGTAGTAGTTGTTGTATTGCTGACAACTGGTGCACTTTCCTTTTTTTTCTCTTTACAGCCGGTAGAAACTATTAATAAAGCACTGAAGACAGTCGCGACGACATAAATTCTAATGTTCATAGACACAAAAAATCCTTTTTAGATACAGGTGAACGTTGAACAATCAATTAATCCAAACCCGGTGATACTGCTTTGAGTTTTCTAATAAATAATTCATGTACATATATTATTCAACGAATTGTTTAAAAAAGTTACATATTGATAAAAAAAGTTGCTATGCATTTCAAAAAGATGGTATAATCGAAGAGCTTAAAAACATCTGTATCAAAGGTGAATGGTTATAGCGTTAATATTACGTGATTCACATACTTTACTGTCTTATTTTTAATAAAATGATTACAAGGGATAGATAATTTCTATTCTATGAAATTGGAAAGGATTAGATTATGGATGAAGGTGAATTGTACGGTAAGATCTATGAAGTATTGACAAACCAATTATTCGGTGTACTGGCTACTGTTGAAAATGGCATGCCAAAGGCAATCATCGTTCCTTTTACTGTAACGAATAATCTCAAAACGATTCTTTTCCTGACAAAACATCATACCGACAAATTTAAGAATATGGAAAATAGTGAACTTGTTACCATACTTGTTGATCACAGACCCCATTCCAGTAAGCGAATCACTGGTGATTTTGCTGTCAGTGCAACAGGACTTGCAAAAGTGGTGAATCTGAGTGGTGCAACAGCAACGAAGGAACTATTCCTTTTTTGTCATCCATCACTTGCAGAATATCTTGATAATCCGGAGTATGCACTTTTGTCAATACATGTGAAAACCTACGATGTTTCCAACGGGATCAGCGAGGTCCATCCATATAAAATGGGGTGATAGATTATTGTGGTGATCATTGAAACTGCAATGTATATATGCACTACCAACGTTCAACACGTCCACACCATAAAGAACATTCACATGTATTAGATTCCGCTAATTATTACTGTCAAACGTTGTATCTACGATTTTTATACAATCCGGGATATATATTTCAATCTGCAGCGAAAAAGTATATTGCAAACGGCGACAAAGGATTCGAATGATTATTATTTTTCGTCACGGAGTTGGAATTATTATTTGTTATGTGATCTGTGCAAACATCTTTGCAAAGGATACATCAAACACAATATTGAAAAGTAATTTCAATTTTGGTCATCAGAGCGGTTATATGTATTCAAGGATGAGTGACGCATACTTTAAAAGCCCCGGTTCATGGGATTTTCAAACCGGATTTGTCGCGTTTTATACATCAGAGATGCCTTTGGTACGAAATGATTACTGGAAGGAAAGATTACTGCTCACGATGCCGCTTACCTTCATCATTTACCCCTGTAATTTTATTGAGCTTGAAATCAACCTGACCGACCTGTTTGTTGAATTTCCCTACGAGAGTGTCCATAATGCAGGTGGGAAAACACCAAGGTTTAAAACAAAGATGCGTTTACTAAAGGAAAGAACATATCTGCCGGCGATTGCATTCACGGTAGGAGTGGCATTTTCCAGTGCAAAACCATTTACGATTTGGGATAATGATCATAACTACGATGAAAGTAACGGTCTTGCTGGTGCTGGTACCGGTGTTGCCGATTATCTGCTTCTGTTTACGATGTCAAAGAAAATTGACACAACCTTAATCCTGACCGGACGAATCGGTTTGGTACCGCTTGGAAGTCCTGTTGAATATGAGCGTGGTTCAGGTCAGGCTGATGAAATACCCTATGGTTTGTCGGTTTATAAAAAGGTAATACCACATCTGGCACTGCAATGTGATATAAGCGGGATGTATAATGGACTAAGCAGTACAAAACTCGCACACTATTCAGTTGCACGGATTCAGGTGATAGGCTTGACAAAACGATGCGACTATTCACTCAACATTGAACATGGTCTGACAGAAGAAAGCGATGAATGGGTAGGCGGAATGTATGTTACGATGCATTTTGGAGGTGTGCAAGAAAAAAATCTAAAATTCAGCAGTAAGCAGTAAAAATCAAAATGTAAAGCTACTTACTACTTACTACTTACTACTTACTACTATTTAAACAACCAACTCATAAGCCTCTTTAAGTGTCTTGATGTCAATTTTTTTCATTTTGAAAAGTTCATTCGTTACATTGTGTACCATTTCGGTGTCCGGATCGCTAAGCATGTCATGAAGGTCAGCTGGAACTACTTGCCATGAAACACCATACTTATCCTTTAGCCATCCGCATTTTTGCGCATACAAATCACCCTCATCAGAGAGTCTATCCCAATAGTAATCAATTTCATCCTGATTGTTGCAATTTACAATTAATGAAATGGCTTCATTAAAATGAAAATGTGGCCCGCCATTAAGCCCAATAAACTTCTGTCCATCAAGCGTAAATTCTACAGTCATAACAGTTCCGGCCTCTTTTCCATGAATATCATAGCCTGCCTTCCCGTAACGAATTATACGATTGATATAGGAGTTTTCGAAAATCGAAACATAAAAATTTGCTGCTTCTTCTGCATTGTAGTCAAACCAGAGGTTGGGCATAATACGTTGAATTCTTGACATAGTGTACTCCTTGTGATGTGGTGATAAAGTTTTTAGAACGTGTTAAAAAATTATAAGTGTCTCCAGGATAAAATGAAAAAAGCATCTCCTCCCTCCAATATTGTACCTCCAAAATGGCAGATTTGCCATCCTTAATTTTTATTATGATCGTGAGTGTGATGTTTTTAACTGTTTTTTAACTCAGAGTATAAAGGAAAGCAATGCTAGTGGTTTACGCAAGACATTGTTGTGGAACAAATTGTATGCATTCATCAGAGCGTAAAACCGGACGAATTGAGGTAGGATTGTGGTATACTTTTGATTATTAAATAATCAGACTTCCCAACTTCGGGGAGGTCTGATTGCATTGTGACTGGGCATAAGTACCATCACTGCCTATGTAACAATTATTTTAACAAAATTTTAACATGGGCAGTACCTGCTTACATCAGTTGCTTGTTTTCTTTTGCGGCTCTTTTAAGTTTGTTATTTGCAAAAATAGCAACTTCTACCCGGCGATTGAGCGTACGTCCTTCAAGCGAGCCGTTATCCGCAACAGGTTGATTCTCACCATAGCCAACAGTAGTGATTCTTCCACCTGAAACACCCTGAGTTTTCAGTTGGCGTGACACTGAATTGGCACGGGAATCAGATAATTGTTGATTTAGTGATTCGGAACCGGTTGAATCGGTATGGCCTTCCACAAGAATCTCAGTATCTTTGTATTTGTTGAGTACGGCAGCGAGCTGATTGATGTTCTGCTGTGAAACCGGTTTGAGTGCGTCAGAATTGATATCAAACAAAATGCCTGAGTTGAAAGTGATCTTGATACCCTCACCGATACGTTCTACTTTTGCATCTCTGATATCCTTTCGTATCTCGGCAGCCTGTTTATCCATATAGGCACCGATTGCTATTCCAGCACTTCCACCGATAGCTGCACCAATAATTGCACCGGCAGCAGTATTGCCCGCTTTTTTCCCGATAACACCGCCAATTGCCCCACCAGTACCTGCACCGAGAGCCCCGCCTACAACTGTACGCCAGTGTGCACAGTTACAGACAATCAGAGAGAATGCAACCACAATCCATACCACTTTTCTCATCTTAAATCCTTTGATAACAGTTTAACGATTCGTGGATTAATTACTTAGTAGCAAAGTTCATAAAATAGCATCCGCCGCCTGAAGGGTAAAGACTGATGGATCTGTCAGAGTACTTCTCCTTCTTTACGTACAAGAAGTCCGCTGGTAGACACCATTACTTTGAATACTGCATGATGATCAGCATAAATGAATGTCGCAGAACCATATTCTGCATCAACCAGCGGTTTGAGTGCCACCCATCGCATCCGGAGTTGATACATATCGATTTTACGTTTTTCAGATAAAGCGTGCATTGTATGGGGTTTGTTCTTTTCATCATCGATGGAGATATATCGCCCGCCAATTCTTTCAAGCTGGTAGCCGGTATGAATTCCGATCACATTGAGCCAGGGGTGCCATTTCAGAATATGAGCATCTACATACACTTGATCACCTCCGCAAATATACTCTGAAGTTTTTCCATCAGGGAAGACTACACGGGCAACAAAACGCTGTTTCCCGGCTGGTTCAACAGTGATTGTTGCAGCACACTCCTCATGAAGAAGCGACCGGTAGCCATGATTGGCAACCCAGAGAACGGTGCAGGTTGCGGTAAGCGAGGTAAAAAGAAGTACCAGAATCGTATTTTGAATAACTCTGAAGATTCTGAATTTTATCAGCGCACGCACTGTTGCAATCAGAAAAACCAGGCTGAAAAGCGCGGTGATTGACATGATTATTATCAATGGATACATAGCCATAACAGTACCTCTTCAACAGGTTGATAACTGATATACCCGACAGAAATACATTCGTCATAAATAAGACAGAAACACTTTCGCCATAAATAACGGGTAAGAATAAAATACTATCATGATTGTCTTGATAGTCCATAAAAAATATTCTTAGTATTTTCTGTAGGTGCGATTTTTAGTTGTAGTCCCATATTGAATTCTTAATATAAAAATAAATTGTTCTTATATTTAGAAAGATATTCCTTTTTTCTCTATTAGTATACTCAATTCAGAGATGTAATCAATACTGTTTATCTTTAAGTATGTCTAATAACATATTGTAAAACAACATACTATGAGTTGTGATGTACCTTTTTATTATAAATCAGAATCAGGATTGAATTATTGGCACGACCATTGCTTTGTTTAATGCTGTCAGTGAAAATGACACAATGCTATTTGACAGAGAGACAAACTAAAAACTTACAGTATGTAGGTAAAATGTATAAACCGTTTCATTTAAAGGAGTGTTGCTATGCCAATTCCAGCATACATGTGGCTTGAAGGCCAGAGTGGAAAAATTGAGGGAAGTTCAGTTGTTGAAGGGCGTGAAGGTAGTGTTGAGGTTATCGAGTTTCATCATGAAGTTCGTATTCCAACAGATCCGGATACCGGAACACTTACAGGCGTAAGAAAGCACGAGGCTTTCCAGATCGTTAAAGCTTTCGATAAGTCATCACCACTGCTTTACAAAGCAGTATGTAATGGTGAGTCGTTCCCGACACTGAAACTTGACTGGTACAGAATTGACGAAAAGGGTGATGAAGTACTTTATTTCACTCATTCACTTAAAGATGTAAAGGTATCAGCAGTTGAACCCCTTATGTATAATGTAAAGGCAAAAGAATTCGAAAAGTATGTTCACATGGAAAAAGTAAGCTTCCGCTATGCTGAAATTACCTGGGAATATACCGATGGCGGTCTTATTCATACCGATTCATGGAATGCCGGCCGCTAATATATAAGGCAGTTTTGAGTAGTATACAACGATTCTTTGCATATAAAGCAGAGAATCGTTTTTCTTCACTGATAAAGTCGTATAGACATTACTTCTGCCGTACCGTGATGCCCCGTGCTATTTCTTCCAGTTCGGGAAGTAATTGCGGAAGGTAATTGTGGGTAGTACCTGTAAGGTCGGAGTATTCGGCGGAGGAGAGGTAGATCATGTTGAGCTCGGCATTATCAGGAGAGTACCACACATAAAACACGATGTTCATCATTATTTCCTGATAGCTTTGAATTGCGTTATTCCAGCAGGTGGCAGGGACAATAAGGTGTTCCGGGATGTTACTCTGATAGTTTCCGTCTCCGACATCCGCCTGAGTGATGAGACGACAGGAGAGTTTCCAGCCCGGTTCTCCGTCCACGGTGACTACTTCCGATGTGACCGGGACAGTTTCGTCAAGGAGGACGCGGGGCGCGGGAATTTTTGCAAAGTCCCTGAGCCAGCCGGTCTGGTCGGCGATACCTAGCTTTATGACGGCGTCCTTATCGAGAACACCGTCGGAAATGCCGTATGTTTTCCCGTCATTGTCACTGACGGTATATATGCCGACCCATGACTGGAAGTACTTCGACGCGGGGTTGAAACGCTGCGAATATGCTGTGCCCCCGGCTGGTTTTGGTAAAAGATAATAGTTTTTCCCGTCATGGGTAATTCCCTGCGCTTGCCAGTAATTACTCATGTCAAGTGAAAAGACCTGGGGAATCCACGAATCTGTGATATGGGTGAAACTGGGGTCAGTATCAACCACGGTGTCATCCGAACCGCAGGAACAGGAGAGGGCAATAATCGTCAGTGCAACCATCATGATGAGTGTGTGCTGTTTCATGGAGATTTCCTTATGTAGATGATAGGTAATTAGATTTTTTTTATTTAGAGCGTTAAAATAGCGTATGCATTTGGCTGATACAACTTTATCAAGAATTTTAAAGGAAAATTAACATCATAAAAATGAAATCAGTTCTTGCCTGTAACTGGCATCGCACTTTATATTGTAAATCATTGCATCAATTTCAGTAGAAGAGCAGTTCTTTATTGAAAGGAATACTGAATGGCAACACCGGCCTATGTTTCTTTTATGGTAAATAGTAAAGCACTTAAAGGCTCCTCTGTTCAGGATGGTAAAGACGGTTCTTCACTTGTGATATCCTTTAAACATGCAGTATTCTTCAAGGAACTGGAGCTTTTTACAAATAATCCCATTCGTGAACATCTCCCGCTTTCATTCTATAAGGAACTTGATAGTACATCGGTGATACTATACCAGCATATGACCCATGGATCAATAATGGATTCTGTAACAATCGACTGGTATAAGTTTGACGAAAAGACTCAGAAAGATGAGATATATCTTCAGCACATTCTCGAAAGAGTAAAAATTTCCTCCATCGGGATGGTAATGCCAAACATCAAGGACAGACAATTTGAACGTAATGTGCATATGGAAGAGGTAACGCTTCGCTACGATAAGATCACATGGTTTTGTCCAAATGGTTACCTCCGCTTTACTGATCGGTGGAACTTCTCGCTCGGATTTCATTCCCGTAAAGAGTCTGAGGTGGATGCGATTTTAGAAGGAAGTGCATTGACTGATGATTTTGCCGACTGGCTGGAAGAACGAAATGCACAAAAAGCGGCTGCCAGGAAAATTCCTAAAAAAACAACAACTTTTGTCTTCAAGGCAAAGGACGGCACACTACTCAAAGGTGTCACCGTAAAACTTGCCAGTGGAGAATCTTTTGTCAGTGATAAAACCGGGACGGTTATAATTGATAATTACAAAAGTCCATCAGACAAAATTGACATAGTGAGCATAGAGCTTGCGGCATAATAGTATCATTATGTTGTTAAGTGATGCGTATAAAGTGAAAGTAAAAGGTTCAGCCATCGGGTTGGAAATGACAATAGAGGAATAATTACAATCAGAAAATCAGATATAATAATTGCGATAGGAATAGAACTGAATGCCTGAAATTATCCCGGTTTTTGACTATGCAACAGGTAAATGGTCCTCAATCAATGGCCTTTTACAAGGTGATACCTATACTATAATTCTTGATAAAAAGGCAGCAAGGCGTGCCCGCCTGACAGGCATGCTTTTTGATGCCAATAAATGTTTCCTGCTGCCTCAGGGGTTGCTAGGTATAAGAACAATAATTGATATGCATAAAAGTGATCCCAAAGATGAAGTACTCATCGTAGGACATGCAGGCAGTGACGAGGATCTTGCAGGTGCAGACATAGCTTATGATCGCGCGCAGATTATTGGAGCATATCTTAAATCCATTCCCAGTATTTGGCTCAACTGGTTCGGGCCAGATAAAAGTGTTCGTTCACGATGGGGAACACGGGAGATTCAACTCATGCTTTCCGTGCTTCCCGAAGATGGTTCACCTCTTTACGAAGGATATGCATCAGGCATTACTGATGAAAAAACTAGAAAAGCAATTATGGGCTTTCAGGAGTATGCAAATAAAGAAAAGGGATTAAAACTCCCAGTTGACGGAAAGGCGGATTTCGAAACACGCAAGGCAATTATAGAAGCATATATGGGAATCTCTGATACCACTCTTGCGGAAGATGTCATTCCTGTTGCACATGGATGTGAAGGACATTTTGAAGATTCAGAAACAGCATCTGGAGTTGTTTCCGACGATCGCAGGCTTGAGGTATTTTTCTTTAAAAATGGTATTTCTCCCAGACCTGATAAGAATATTTCTGCCGAAGGATCTACTCTGTATCCAACCTGGCTCTCACAGGTATCAAAGGACGTTGACTTTGAATGCCATGGCATACACATTCAGATTATTGACAACGAGAAACAGCCTGCACCTTTTGCCAATGTTACACTAAAGGGTCCGACAAGCGGGAATGCAACTGCTGATGAACATGGCTTTGTCTCATTTTTCGGGCTTAAAGCCGGAGAATATACGATCAGTTCTGAAATGAAAGGCTACAAAATCGGTGTTTCAAGGCTGGTCTATCCAACAGCGAAAACGGTATCGGGATTTGCTGCAAATAAACAGGCTGACAAATCAGCTGCGTAGGAGAGATATATGGGATTTGGGTTGAATGTAAAAGTAGAGGTCCCCAAGGTCGAAGTGCCTAAAGTTGATGTTGCCGCTGCAGCAAAAAGTGCAGCCAGCGCAGCAACCGGTGCAGTATCCGGAGCGGTGGATAGTGCTAAATCTGCTGTCAATAGTGCGGTCGACAGCGCAAAAGGCGCGGTCAATGATGCCGTGGGGACAGTGACCGGCGCCGTGAACAGTGCGGTCGATGCCGCAACTGACGCTGTTGAGAGTGTCAAGGCATCGCTGAGTACGGTTGCCGGGGCGATTGCGGAGGTGGCGGTTTCGTTTACGGGTGCGATTGAGGATTTTGTTCTGGAACCCCATCTGCAGCTGGATGCGAATGCGAGTTTCGGGAAGACGAAGTTTGAGAAGGGGCCGATTTGGATTCGGGTGGAGCACACTCCGGCAGAAGCGAAGAACAACACCGATACACTGCATATCTTCTCCGCTTCGGGCACCTACGATAAAAAAATGAAGGTTGCCAACTATACTGATGATAATGGGAAAACGGTTGTGCTTCTCTTTGAGGAGGCGCCCATGGACGAAACCTATTCGCTTGAAGTGATTCGTAGCGATGGAGGTAAGAGAAATATTTTCCGAAGTGTGCCATACGGTGATTTGAGAAAGACAAAACAGCGATTTGTGTAGTCGCGCTTGTAATACTGTAGCCGAAATTTAGTGAACAGTACTGCTATGTCAAGTACGGGGGGCAGTTGATTTATGGAAAATGAGAAAGCATCCTACTGGCGTCGTTACGACTGGGACGGTGATGGCGATGTTGACGATAAGGATGCCGTTGTCTATTTGTCGAGGCATGTCCTTATCAGGTTAACCGACCCGCACAAGGATCCTGTACCCAGAGCAAAGTGCAGAGTAATCGGCGATTCGTCAACGATATATGAATGCGATGAAGATGGTGTGGCGCACATTCCCGTTTCTGACTGGAACATAAAAGGGCTCGACCTAGAGTGGGAAAGGGGTGATGCCGAAAAAAAAACACCGGAAAGCAGATACTACTGGAAAAACTCCTTTGACCTTGACGTATGCGACTGCAACGATCCTGCCATCAGCCACCGGTTTAACAATCTCGGTTTTTATGGAAATGTAATTGACGAACAGGTGGCAGCGTATCAACAATATTTCGGCCGGACCCCTCCTTATAACCTCGATAATATTAAAAAGGAAATGGCCGACTGGCACGACGGGGGGACGTATCCGGGGCAGATTGTGACGCAAGGTACTTCTGCAGGGAATAAACAAACAGGAGGTGCTGCTCAAAATGCTTCGGGTAGTAGTGCGGATTATTCAGCTTTCGCTGACGATTCGGATGTTGACAATGAGAATAAAACGGTCGAAGAGAAACTGACAAGCACGTTTGCCTATAGCTATTTTAAAGAACTTGCTGGAAAAATGTCTGAGAAAGAGTTCATTATCTGGTGTGCAAACATTTTCGGATACGACATTCCTGAATCAGCATCAAAATTATTACGGAATGATCTTCTCGGGGGATCATTTAAAAATCCTCCGATTATGCTTTGTGAATCACGTATCAGCGGGCACGACGGAGCCTACGACCAGAATGAAAACATAATAAAAATTTATAAGCCTGTTGTAAACAGTGCTCAAACCAGTGATGATGATGCATGGAAAACATTGGCTATTCTGGTGGAGGAATTTGGGCATCATGTCGATAACCGGCTTCGGTTCCAGTATTCTACGGTAAAAGGAGATGCAGATCTTGATGAAGGGTCACGTTTTGCCTACCTGCTGATCTACTGGGATGTACCGAATAAAACATCTATGGATATTGGTGTCTATCACAATAATGGTCAGGACGTTACACTTAAGGTTGATTACAGTGGCTTTTCCGGGGCGGTGGAAAGGTGGCTTAATGAGCACGAGCAGGACCGTGATGATCGGGATATTGACAATGAATATTTTGGCGCGGGTCTTGGCAGCGGGGGGTGTTGTTCGTATGCGCACGAGAGAATAGAACTTGTTCTGCGTGATGAAATCGGATTTAGCGATGAGCAGAGACGTCAGATTTATTTTGGAAACTGGATGCGTGATTACTCCCAAATTGTTGATCCGTTTGTCCTTAAACGTAAATTTAATATGTTCAACAAGGAGTTTTCGTTTACCCGAAAAACCCTTACCAGAGTAGTGGATTATCTCGCTCGTCAGCATTTCGGACAGAAGAGGGATGCAAGTGGACAGAGGATCTATCGTGTTGATGAATATCGGCTTGGCTGCTACCGTCCTGAAGAACATATCGACAATCCATGCGGTCTTGACCCAAAAGGCCCGGATTTCGGACCCTTCCGGCAGGGAAGCGAACCTGGTGCACCAGAACTTGCTATTGATGCGAACACCTGGTTGAAAAAATACATTGCCACTACCGGGCCATGGCCGATAACATCAATGGAATTTGTGGAAAATGAACTTGATGCAGCATTTGCAGCAAATATGTCCCCTGAAGGGTTTCGGCATTTAGGTGCAGCTTTGCATGTACTCGAAGATTTTTATGCCCACAGCAACTTCATTGAAGTGGTGTTACAGCGTACGTATCCAAAAGTGGTCGTCTGGGCAAAAAAAATGAGTAATGGTCACTATCCGATAGTAACCGGGGTTTTTGGCAGTCTTGACACGATTGCCACATTGAGTTTCGAGATTACCAAGTTCATGATTGATGGAGGAGAATGCATCCCAGGTAAGCGCGCAGCGGGTGCGGAACTGGCACTAATACTGATGGAAGATATTGATAAGAAATGGAGTGAAAATACTGATTCTGCCATGAAGGTAATGGAAGATCTCGGCAAGGAATACCCCCGGGCTTCAACGTTCATGTGCCGGACAATCGGGAAAGCCATGAAAATGATCGATCTTACACTCGGAACAGTCATACGCTTTGCTTCCGATTCGATTGATGATTTTCAGACAAAATTTGGGGGTTTTACTGCAAATCCTGAAAACGCTACTCATAGTCAATTATCAAAAGATCATGATAATCATCCGCTGCATGAACCAGCAGCGCTCTGCGCAGTCGAAATTGCCCGGGCAGTGGGTGGTGCTATGAAAGATGCATGGGAGGGCTTCCGGTCTATTGATGAAGTCAAGGATCTTGCCCGAACCTTTTTTGTGCATCCTGAGCATATGGATACCAGTTCAAGTTTTAACCATCATGCAAAAATTTTGTCACTCATCGAAAACTGGGCAAAAGCGAACCCTGCGGAAGTTGACAAGGCAAGTTCTGCAACCTGGGTTGAATATCAGTGCAGACGCCATAAAGCTTATCTGGAAAAAGCAAAAGAAATATCTAAATCGGTAACAGGGGATGATTCAACGTTGACTAATATTGTGGATCTGCTTATACGGCTTGGAGATTAGACCTGGTGGTGGTGGTTTTTAGAGGCAGATATAACAGAAATGCATTATAATGGGCGTGAGTATGGTTAAAAGTGCAATTAAACAGGTAAAGAGGCACCCGGTATGTCATCGAACAGCGAACAATGGATAGCACGTCTCAAGGATGCCTTCTCTGGCATCGGTACTGACGATGATGAAGTATATGCGGTACTGATGGAGGCTCATGGGCAGATAGGCGCTATTACTGCCAACTATCCTGATCTGGAAGACGAACTGTATGACGAAATGAGTGGTGATGAACTTAAAAAGGCGTTACACCTTTTTTATGAAGTATCACAGTCAACGTCGTCGTCAACCGATATTTCCGATCCTTCATGGGTCAGTCGGCTTTACGAAGCCTTCAATGCAGGATTGTTTGGTGGTACCGATGAAGACGCTGTATATGATGTCTTGCAGAAGGCGCTTGACGAAGGGCAGATGAATCCACTCGCGCGGGCCTATGCCAGGCAGTATCCCGGGGAGCTCAGTCTTGAAGATGAACTGTACGATGAGTTAAGCGGTGATGAACTGAAAAAAGCACTCAGGCTTTACTATAAAGGACTCAAGTCTGACACCCGTGTTGTTAAAAGGTTGAGTATTGATGGCACGCTGGTTCCCTGCGATCCCAAGGTACCATTTGTACCAAGGTTCCCAATTGTAAAAAAAGGGCCAGTGTGGATACATATGGGGCTTTCCCCGGATCTTGCAGAAAAATCGGCACTCACGTTACATCTTTTTACGAGGTCCGGCAATTATGATCAGAAGAAAAAAATATCTGAATTTGCCAGTAAAAAGGAAGACTCGGTGTTTGTCTTGTTTAACGATGCACCTACAGATGATGCCTCTAAGTTTACAATTGAAATCCTGGCCGAGGACGGTTCGGTAATACCAATTGTTAAGGATGTGACGTACAGAATGTTGCAAATAGCATAATAATACCCTGGATCTCTGGAGATTAAAAATGGGAAATGAATGTAAGGTACCAACCGTATGGGAACCCGAAATAGCAAAAGAATGCAGTTCGGATTACAATGTCGGTCCTTTTAAAGTTACAGACCCGGAATATACGGGTGCTGGAATATCAATAACTCCAGTACTGAAAAAATACAGGATTTCAGTTTTCTTTGATGGAACACTTAACAATAGAGGAAATATTCTGGCCCGAAAAGCCAATCCTGAATATTATAGAAAGAAGCGTGATGATTTTTTTAATCTTCATGGTCCAGGGGATATTGTAAACTGGTCGGGACCGGGAAGAGGATGGGATAGCTACTTCAGTGACTTTTCAAATGTCGCTCTATTGTTTGACAGTCTGAATACGGATACTGCTAATACGGATTTTCTGAAACATGAAAAATTGTACATTGACGGGATTGGAACCAGGCATCTGCAGGAAGATGAGAAAGTGATTGGGGCCAGTTTGGGCATGGGTATTAATGGTGTTGATACAAAAGTGAATGATGCATTTAGAAGTATGGGGACAGTTCTTTACGATTTTAATACTCCGGTAATTGATCTTTTGACGGTTGATGTGTTTGGATTCAGTCGTGGTTCTGCTGCAGCGCGGTATTTCGTCTGGAAACTTCTGGAGGAACACCGTAACGAGCCACAGAAAATGAGGCTTCGTGTAATTCTTGATGCAAATGAAGACAAAATAAAAAAAGTAAAACCGCAAATTAAAAGTATTGAAGTACGTTTTGCTGGATTGTTTGATACAGTCGCATCGCATGGTATCGACCATGGAAATGATACAGAGGGACTTCATCTGACTGCAGTTGGTTCTGCAAAGAAGATTGTCCACCTCACCGCGGCGGATGAGTATCGGGAAAATTTCCCCTTGACAGATATAAGCAGGGTATCTGAAGCGAGGAAAGTTGAGCTCAGTCTTCCCGGTGCGCATAGTGATATCGGGGGTGGATACAATCCGGTTGAAGTAGAGGAGAATATTCAGGTTTTTGATGAAGATATTATAAACCCCCTTGAACAGGGGGCTGCGAATAGACGGGTGCGAAATGATCGCAACTGGCTTATCAATCAGGGGTGGTATTTTCCTGATGAATTTGAAAAAAAAGAGGACCAATGGTTTGCACAGGAGGAAGGAAATTTTTTCAATGAACTGAAAGTGACCCGTAGAAAAATATTAAGTGATTATCATAGAATCCCTTTACGTATCATGATGAACTATGGTAAACAGGAAGGTTTAAACTTTCGACTTCCGAAGCCGCTTAAAGTGACCGCTACTCCATTAACGGGGAATACCGAAAAGATTAAGGCGTGGATTGAAGCCTTCGGACAATTTTCACGTGGAGAAGAGGTGAGAAATTATGATGCTCTAGGATCTTTTACACTTCTCGAAGACATCAGGAAAGAGTTGACAACCGAACAAATTGCATGGTGTGAACAGTGCGCACTGGTTGGATTAGACAGGTACCTTGGGGAATTCGGTCGAGGAAAGGGAATTACCCCGCAAAAACAGTGGAAAGAGTCTGAAAAACCTGTCTGGAAAAATTATCTTGTTGAAAATATGATAAAATTGGTTCGCCACCGTTATTTTCACTTCAGCGCACGGTATTTTTATTTCAAGACATTGACTGATTTACAGGATATCGGTATGTCTCCAAGGCTTATAGTTGTTGACGACTGGACTAAGGTGCGCGAACGGGAAATAATTCCCGGGTAAATATACCGTTATGTAACATTCAGGATAATAACATATTGGAAATTCTGATTCTTAATTATCGCAAAATTATCGTTAATTTGCCATACTGTGGTAAGCTGGATCGGGTCAAAAAATTAAACCCTGCCCTGCAATTCGCAAAATCAAATAGGTAGTCAATTAAATATAATGCTTCATAACCATTATCAATTATTGAATGCTTCAAAAAAGTCCCCGGCAATTAATTAGTTTTGATAAACTGATCAACTTATTACGTTATTAAGACTATAATAAATACTTTATTTATCCTTTCCAAAATGGTACCTGATTATTTTACTGGTACAATAAGACTTATGAAACAAAACAATTTCTTCAAATTTTTATTAACAATGCTTCATCTGCTCCTTTTTTGTACTATGCATGCGAATGCATTTGAGCATTTCATTTCCCGTAATGGAAACAGATTATATGATGGTGATACGCTGTTTCGTTTTATATCATTCAATGTTCCCAATCTGCATCTTCTCGAGGATGATTACGCATTCACCAATACCAATAACTGGTCACTCCCTTCTGCATTCGAGATTCATGACGCAATGAAAGCCGTGCAACAGGCAGGAGGTACAGTGATTCGTCAATATTGTTTAAGAGTGCATCGAAGCCGTGATCCGGTGATTGGACCGGAGCACCTGACATCATGGCGGACCTATGATGAAGCCGCATTCAGGGTGATGGACTCGGTGCTCGCTATAGCCAGTGAATACGGCATCCGGATAATCATTCCATTACTTGAAGGGCCTCCCTGGTGGGGGGCAAAAAGAACATTTGCCCGTTTGCGTAATGGTAATTTCCGTTTCGAAAGTGATAGTGTAAAAAATGATTATCGCCATCTGGTAAGGTATATTTGCAACCGGCGAAACAGCGTAACCGGAATTCAGTATAAAGATGACAAGACAATTCTCTGCTGGGAAACAGGCAATGAAATGCACACTTCCCGTAAATGGCTCAGGGAGATGGCCGAATTCATTAAATCGGTCGATTCCAACCATTTGATCATGGATGGCAATTATGGTATACGTTCTGCTGCTCTTGATGATCCAAATATCGATATTGTCTCAAACCATTACTACAAAAAGAGCGCACACAGAATTTCCCGTGATATTCGTAAAATCAGAGAAAAAAAAGCATATATCGCAGGTGAATGGGGCTGGTCATTGAAAAAAACAGAGGAAGTAATTCCGCGCATTATCAATTCTTCAGCTTCAGGTGCTTGTATCTGGTCACTTCGTTACCGGTACCGTAATGGTGGATTTACCTGGCATCATGGTGAGGGGCTGCATTGGCCAGGTGGTTTTTTCCGTAACGAAATGGTTGATGAGGAAGCGATTCTGACTGCAGTTCGTAAGGGTGCATTCACCATTCGTGGTCTCGGTCTTCCCCCAATCAGCCCTCCGTCTCCTCCGAATCTGCTACCAGTAACGCACCCATCTTTAATCAGCTGGCAGGGATCCACGGGCGCGCTCTGGTATCAAATCGAACGTTCACCATCCCCTGATGGCCCCTGGAATACTGTTGGCTCTTCACTGGATGAGACCGTTATTGCATATAGCCCGATGTTCAGCGACACCAGCGTTTCACTTGATGGAGAATACTTCTACCGCATGTTTGCACACAATTCAGCAGGATACTCAGAGGCATCAGACATTGTCGGTCCGGTTCTGGTGACGCATCATACGCTTGTTGACGAATTTATTGCGTCAAGTAAAAAATACCATTATGTGAAGGGGTCTGCTTTTACCAATAAGAAACCATACCGGTTCAAGTATGATTTTCATCGGATGAAAGGGTCTTCGGGTGATATTATTGAATACAAATGTGATGGATCTGTATCAGAAGTCAGACTGTTTGTATATTTTCCCGGAAAAGCAAGGGATGTCTCGATTATGATTTCACAAAATGATTCTATATTTATTCCCTGCAGCGTTAAGCGTAAATCATTTCCGTATTGTTGTGCCAATCCCCATGACCGGCTTGCACTTCCGGTTCTTTTCAATGCTGCTGTATCACAAAATAACAGTGGCAGCGTACGTATTATTTTTCCCCGTGGCAGAATGCAGGCTGGCAGGTGTGAAATTGACTATAAGTAAAGTGACCGGACATGTGGGTTTAAAATTATCCAATGATCCATTCATGCTGCTATATTATAATCATTGTCAGTTGATAATACTCCGAATCCCTTTTTTTGATTTCAGCATGTAGAGAACTTTGTAATGAACGGGCTCAGATTGGACTCAAGTACCTTTTTAAGGAGATGTCATGGTAAGAGGGAAGAATTTATTCTCAGAGTATTTTCGCGAATTTGATGACTTGTATGTTATTATTGGTGGATGATAATAATTTTCTCATAAGTATAACAAAAGATAAAGAATTCGATTGAAAATTGACATTATCATACTTCTTTACAATTTATACATCGGAGTGCTTATGGCTAGAAACCTGCAATCGTTTTTCTTAATAAGTATAGTTTTATTAGTGTCTTTCCAAACATTAAGTTGTTTTGAAAAGAATACTGAATTATCTACCCGGCTGTATGAAGCTTCGCGAGAAGGTAACACATCTGACGTGAAGCTTCTACTGAAGACAAAAGCAGATGTTAATGCAAAAATTAATTGTGGGTCCACAGCAATTATGGTTGCATCGCAGGAAGGTCACGACTCTGTCGTGCAGCTACTCCTGGAAGCAAAAGCTGATGTTAATGAAAAAATTACTAATGGAAACACCACTCTTATGTTCGCAGCGCAGGAAGGTCACGCATCTGTCGCGAAACTACTCCTGGAAGCAAAAACTGATGTTAATGCAAATACTTTTAATGGGTTCACTGCCCTTATGTTAGCATCGGCGAATGGTCATGAATCAGTCGTGCAACTACTCCTGGAGGCAAATGCTGATGTTACTGCAAAAACTCCTGCTTATAGGACCACCGCTCTGTATTTAGCATCACAGAATGGTCACGCACCAGTCGTGCAGCTACTCCTTGAGGCGAACGCTGATGTTGATGCAAAAAGAACTGATGGGTCCACCGCTCTTATGTTCGCATCACAGAATGGTCACGTATCTGTCGTGAAGCTACTCCTTGAGGCAAACGCTGATGTTAATGCAAAAAGGGCTGATGGGAGTACTGCGTATGATTTAGCATTGAAATATGATCACAGTACGATCGTGAAACTTCTACATGATGTGATGATGGCGGAAGGAGATACGGGCCACTAACAGTGCCGCAGGCGCAACATAAGCACTTCTGCTTTCCACGAAAAGGTACGCCCGGCATATCCTCTCATCCTATACTGTATAGACTACAACGGATGTCAGGATATGGATTCTGTAAAATAAGGTTTCCACCTTTCACACCCTTTCTGAATAACTAAATCTGGTAGCTGTTATTGCTACCAGTGAGTATAACTCAAGATTAGAATAAGGTCACCATTTTTGAGAAACGATTTTCTCCGGTTTTCACCATGATAATATATGTGCTGTTCAATGTCGCTGGCAGTGTATAGCGTAGTGAATGCGTACCAGATGTAAATGTTTTATCATCAAGACATGCGAGTTTTTTACCATCAATACCGAAGAGTGATACGGTCACAGGCGATGATTCCGGAAGTGTAAATGCACAGATGATTTCCTGATTGTTAACTGGTCGAATATTTACGCTGATTTGATTCTGAAGAGATACTTTTTGTATCGATTCAATTGATGTGATGTTGTTGTTACCGGCACTTTCACCACCGATTACCCGGGCTAAAACACTGGTGAAGGCTGCATTGTAATCTGTGGCTACTTCATTCATCTCATAATTGTTACGGTCATCAGTGTATTTATCACTTTGATCTGGTCCTCCAACAAGCGCCCCATCCAGTTTAAAACGATTGTTTACCGGATCTGTAATAACAAATAATTCACTCCCGTGTGCTGAACGATGGTGAGGATTGACCGGAGGGTTATTCCCGACACCACAGACAAAACTTCTGTTGGAGGGATTTTTTCCCAATATATAATCGATCTGACTGATTCCGAAGTCACTGTATCGTTTAATTTTTTCTGTATCACCACCGATTCCCCGTAGATAGTCACTGTACATTAGCGCAAAAAGTGATGTGTTTGCTGCATACCGCAATACTCCCCACCTGTCAACCCATGCCAGCCCTCCGGGAGTATACGGTACTTTAGTACCTTCAACTCCGCAGGTCCAGAAGTCCAGCCACCGCTCTGCATCGGTAATGTACTTTGCTTTACCGGTTAGTCGGGCAAGGTATACATATGATCCGTATCCTTTATCATCCCAGCAGTGTGTCCATTTAAACTTTCTTAATGTGGTTCCATTTTCAACTCCAAGGGAATCGTAGTAACGTTCAGCTTTATCAAGATAGGAGGCATCTTTTGATGCAAGGTAGATCCAGATTCCGGCCCAGACCAGTTCGTCATACCACCCGCTCCATGACTGATAGCATCCTTGTGCATTGTCGATTGATTCGTGATACTTCTTCGGGTATTTTTCTGCGAACTCATACAATTCAACCGCATGCTTGAGCAGCTTTTGTGCATAGGCCTCATCATTCGATTTTTTAAATACAATTGACGCTGCTGCCATGGCAGCAGCTGTTTCACCCGCCAGATCTGATCCGGGTTTCTGTGTATCAATTTTATAGGCGGGTCTCTCCATAGTCATCTTTTCTGCAGGCCCCCACCAGCCATGGTCCAAATGACTGTTACCGACCTGCCCCCATAATTCGAACTTACTGGTATGGCATTTGATAAAGTAATCATTAACAAATCGTAAATTATTGAGAAAATGCTCTTTCTGGCCCTGTTTTACGTAGACATCTTCATACTCTACATAACCAAGAGCCAGCATTGTTGCAGTATAGGCCAGAGGAAAACCAAATTTTACGTGATCGCCGGCATCATACCATCCACCCGTCAGATCAATCCCCACATCCTTACCATCCTTCAGGGCTGAATTTCCCCGCCACTCACATCGGTTCCAGGATGGTTTTTCTCCGGACACCTGACATTCATAGAAGTAGATTGATTTTTCAAATGCTTCGGAGTAATTATATGCAGCACTTAATGAGTTTGTTACTACAAAAAGTGTTGCAATCCCTTTAAGAACATGATTTTTAAAGGCGAACATAGTTTGAATTTCCTTTTTATAAAAACATAAGCAAAACGTTACTGAGATAAAAATAATCATCAGAATTGGATTAAAGTAGTAAAAACGAAACAACCTGTTTCAAAAAAAACGGATTGCCGGATTAAATACCATGTAAATATGTAAATAACTGAGGTAAAGCATCACAAGTATCAACATTAAAATTGTCCAATCATAGACCCGCTGTGTCCGGGGATTGACACCAGCGGTCCGATCAGTTACAACAAAGCTCAAGCCACGTACAGTTGTCTTAATGGTGTAATCTTTCTACGTAGGCTCGGGATTGTGAGCTGCATTAATCAAGTGAACTGTTATTATGGTAATATCGTAACCTTTGCTCTGCTAATACAGGATTCGTCAATATAAATACTGATTCCGTTTACAGCAGAATGGATTTTTTTACCTTGAAGATCAAAGAGTGCACCAATTTTTTGATTGGTAATAGCGGATTTTGTTTTGTTTGATATTGTACCTTTGAACGTGGGATTCACGACTGATGTTTCAGTACAGGATGTCATTTTACACGTGTCTGTGCACCAGAATCTGCCGGATTTTTCGCAGGCATCTTTTGACACTGCGCTGTCGCAGGGTACCAGTTTACATTCACCATTACACCAGAAACGATTTGCATCTTCGCACTCTTTCTGAGTGTAAGACGCAACACCATCCTTTATAGTTCCAGTCCATGCACTGCTCTCCGGATTGAGTTTGGTTGGATCAGAATCGCAATAGCCCCAGTCGCCGGTGAAGGATTTTCCATCAGCGGAAAATTTGAACACAAGAGGGCCTGACCAGGTATTTTCCGGTCCACACTCTTTTGCATTACCATGTTCCCGCCACCATCCCCGAAGCGTATCACCGAACATTGTTCCAGTAATAATTCCCCCATCGTACATATATTCTGCGCTTACCTGGTTTTGAACCTGCCAGAACGACATGACATTCCAGTTGGTATTCCAAATAGTATTATTAAGGTTTATAGCCCATACAGAGACAAGTAACAGTGATAAAAACAGAAACATTTTGTGAATCATGCATTGCTCCTTTAAAATTATAGTTTTCTATAAATTGTATAATTGTATTTCACAGTGTGCCATATTTTTTTCTTAGTGGATCTTGATTTAACAATATCGCATGTTTAACAAAATTTCCAAAATAGCAAGGTACTTCAAAATCTCTCTTGATGCATTATAAATCGTTAGTAAAGGCATGCCTTGACCGTATGACCTTTGGATTATGAGAGCAATGTTCTATGATGTAATGCATTGTTAATAAGTGAAATATATTTTTATATGTATGAAAAACTACTACAAAGTTACCACAAATTTGAATTTGTCACTGTGCTATGAATCCAATTATTGTTATTTGCTGTTATTTTAGGATAATAGCTTATTGTAAAATAGCTGTACTTCATATTTTAGAATAAAATGGAAACTCTGAAATAAGTCTGGCAAAGAAGACTGGAATCACTCCATGCTCCGAAGATGGTGACTATTTTCCAGCAAAAATTTTATCTGCCAGTTGTCGCTGCCCAATGCAGGCACTATTTTAGAACAGGAAATAAAAAGAATCAATTGACAATTCGACCCAAGAGAGTTAACTGTATTATGATCCCATCATCACTGAGAGCATATATAAAGGAAGAATCAAGTACAGAATTCACGCTGTCGCACTCACAACGTAAACTTTATGTCCTGTTTGCATTAATCGTTTTATTCTCAGGTGTTCTTATTCAGGTACTTCTTCGTTTTCAGGGAGTAGAGAATCTCTGGTATTATATTCCGCTACCAATTTTTTTCTGGGGACCGGTAATTTTTCTTATTGCTTATCGGGTAAATCAGGGGTCAATTGATTGTATCTGCGGGTGTTACAGAGAGTAACTCCAGTGAATTCGGCTACAGACGTTACCGACCAGATGTTGAATATACGTATACTGTCAATGGAAGAATCTATACCGGTGGAACCGTTGCATTCTATGATTGCTCAAGTGGTTTTGATACTGCAAAAGCATTTGTTGACACATTGCAATCAAATGGACCATTTATGGTGTATTATCATCCCGGAAAACCATACTTATCAGTGTTAAAACCCGGTATTGATAAATCATCAGTATTTGTAGTGTTTTTTCTCTTCGCACTCAGTCTGGTTGCAGCTTTTTTTGCCATAGCCGGAAACACCAAGCAGTGCCCACTGATTCCAGAGATGGGTAAGCTGTATCTCGATAAGTTTATTGTATAATTCTTTTAATGACATCATTGAAGCCTGTTGTTATCAGTGCAGAACCTCCGCATACAACAATATGAACAGGTTCACTATCATAGAAAGATAAAAGCTCGGAAAGCATTGATAGGGCAGTATCAAGTTGTTGAGACCCAATTGGTTTGTTGTGCATATATACCACTCGTAATTAATGTTTTAAATACTAATTTGCTATAAAATTAGAGAATTTGCAATAATTTAATATTAAATTAGGGGCTATTTTAAAGTACTGCTAAGGCAGAATAGGCGAGAGAGGACGCAAATGTCATAATTGTAAGCACTGTCGTAAAGTGCTGAACAGCAGCCTCAACTTGGCGAATAATCGAACCATACATTGGCTCATAATATTCATCAGGGATAGCCTTCATTCGCGCGATGGACGAGTTTAGCCGCTCTTCGAATTCTTTGAATGATTTCATTTTATGGATGTTTTAACCTGTTTTTTTTGGAATACCTGTTTGTATAAATTTATTTTTGCAAATAACCTGATTTTATGGATCATTTACAAGAAATAAGTATCTATTTAAAAAAATGGTAATTATTACATGTAAATTTAAAGCGCGTTAATGGACTAAAAAGCTTATTTCTCAGCAACGTGCTTCATTGTATCTTTTTCATTCTTTCGTTCTGTCTACAATAGTAAGTTTAAAAGTCCAACCTTCATATTGACTCAATATTCTCCAGAAAACTTCTTTTGTGATTTTTTTCCCGTCAACAATCAGCACCATTGAATCGTCTGTTTTGTCGGGATCGCTATTCCAGGATATTCTTCCGACAAGTTCATCGTTATCTTTTAAAGTCAGGAATCCATGGTTGGATGATAAATATTTTTTATTAATTCCTCTTTTTATTTTCGCTTTTAATTGCAGTTCAGCATATTCAATATCAGAATCAAATGGGGACAAAATTGAAAATTCATATGGTTCACTTTTATTGTTTTTTACAACTTCAATTGCTTCAGATAACAATCCGCCAGGGCAGGGGAATGTACTGATTTTAAAAAGTCTTTTCTTCTTCCATTTGTCAGTTATGATAAAATCATATCCTTCTTCCAATGTGCAATGGGTAAATGCTTTGCCATCAAATTTCATCTATTAGGCTATCCTTTTCACTAATGGTTATTTACTGAACTACCCAAAAAAATGAGTAATACTTTTCATACTTAGTTCTAACGTGGGGGTGTACTCATGTTGTCCTGTTGCTTCATTACTGATTATACAAAAAAATATTTTCCATGGTGCTCTCTGAATTACCATAGATTTATTCTCTTAAAATAGGCCTTCTTTAAATCCTATTGATTCATAATCAAATGTACTGAAAACGGGGAATATTCCCAATATGTTAATAATTTATATTCAAAACACCATCCCAGCCTAATAAATTACTATCCTTTATAAACCAAACAGTCCTGGAAAGATGTATGGTGCAGCATGTGCTGGTATTGCTATACAAAGTGGTGCTTTACTTGACTTGCTGACTATAAATCCTTCATCGGAAAGAAATTTCACAACTCTGCGTGCAGTCCTTTCTTCAAGACCTAAAAGTGCAGGAATCCGACCCCTTTCAATTGAACCACGGTAAACCAACTGGTGTAATAGGTGAGTTGCTTCTTTGCGAAAATGTGAATCACGGTCACTATTTCCGTTTCTGTCAGGTAACAATCCATTTTGTCGCATTTCTCCATAGCTTTTTATCCGCTCTGCGAGTGAATCGATCTCAAGCATCTTTCGCATATACATAATCTGATCCAGACAAGTATTCAGGAAAAACCTTGAAAAATCTACAAGTGCAATGGATGAAAGTGCACCATGACCATCGTAATCATTGATTCGAGGAGAATCTGCATGTGCAAGCAGGTCCAGATATTCCGCCCTTTTACGCGCAAGACCTCTTGATGCAGTCCAGAGGCCATAACTTCCAGTATCCAATTTCATCAAAGATGCATCTGTCATAAGCCGTACGACACGCCCGTTTCCATCACCAAAAGGGTGTACCCACAAGACCCGGTGGTGAGCAGCTGCAATAGCACATAGCGTATCACTACCTTTTAGTGAACGAAGATTGTATACCTCATTCAACCGAGTGAGGTATGTTGGAATATCTGTAAAAGCTGGTGGTTTGTGATGACCAACATAAACATCAAAATGCCTTAATTCTCCTGGAATAACCTCCATAGTTTTACCAGTATGAGGATTTGATACAATACGAAATTCCGCTGGTAAACGTTTATAAAACTCAGTATGGATCCAGCATAAAAACTCTTTTGAAACAATAGAAATTTCCGGGTTGATTGCTATTTGTCGTTCTATTTCCATCTGGACTTCAATATGTGCACGAGCCTCCATTTGCAGGTCCCGTTTTTTGCTATCCTCGGCAAACTCAGATTTCATTGCTTTTTCGATATCGACCGGGCGGGTATCATGGTCTTCGATGAGATTTGAATAGTAGCAATTCACTGTCCGCAGCAGGTTCGCTACAGCTTTTACTGTTTCGGGATGAAGGCTACGCCCTATTTGTCTTGTCTGTTCTAAAACAGCATCAGCAATGGCCTGAAGTTCTGTATTTGAAACGATCAATGGTTCTATTGAATGCATTTATACCATGTCAATTTTTTGACCGGTTTGTTTTCCGGTAGTTAATTTAAAAATATCTGATAATTCAATGCATTAAAATAATAAATATATTCAATACTTCAAAATAATGTCCGCATTTTTGTCCGGTTGTTTTTGTTTTTATTAGTGATGTGTGATTTTGAACGTCCGATCCCGCTCAAATAGTTGACCACTTTTCCTGGAATAGTACAGACTAAAATATCAGTCTCATCTCTCTCAATTTGTAGAGGTTTTGGTGTGCAGAGTCAAACATATCTATTAAATTGCGATTCCTCCAAATATTCATTAAAATACTTTTCACTTGCTCGACTATTCGAATAATTTATTTTTTCTGATAAAATACAAACCTGGCTGAGATACAATGATCCAGAAACCCACTTCGAAATAAGAAACGGCAGCAACTTGACGCAGAGGAGAATGCTTGAAACCGGTAAAAAAGATAGAAAAAAAGATATCAAACCCATTTCTTGATTTAACCTGGATGGATATTCAGGATTGGGTAGGTAGTAAAATTCTTTCTCGTGGCAAGTCGTATCAGCAATCTGGCTGTGTTGAAGACCTGGCGATAACAAAGAAAAATCAGCTTGTGGCATGGGTGGATGGGTCAGTCAGGTATGCTACTATGGTATCGGTCAATCGAGCTGCTCTTTCATCTTCGTGCACCTGCCAGTATGGAGTGAATTGCAAGCATGGGGTTGCTGTGGTTATCGAATATCTGGAAATGCTAAAAAAGAAAACTATTATTCCAATAATCGCTGCGAAAGACAAGCGACTGACACTGATCAAAGAAGGTAAAACTGCCTGGTCCGACGAATCAGATTATGTTTGGAATGATGATTACAAGAGTGACATAGAAGAAAATATTGACTCAACAAAAAAGAATAAAAAGGGAAAACCATCCGCCTCGATTGATGAATTTCTCCAGGGGAAAAAACGGGAGGAACTACTTGCAATTATCAAAAATATCGCTGCATCAAATCCTGATGTTGGATTTGATCTTACATTCAAAGCTAAACTATCATCGCCATCAGTAGCAGCACAGGTAAAAACTGTTAGTAAAGAGATAGACAACGCAGCAGGTGAGCCTGGATGGAGTAATCACTGGAATCATTCCGGATACAGTCCGGATTATTCAAGGGTAAAGGAAGGGTTGCAGAAATTATCTGATGCTGGCAAATACGATGAAATTATCTCGCTTGGAAAAAAACTTTACACAAAAGGAATGGAACAGGCGGGGCAGAGCAATGATGAGAGTGAAACTATCGAGGAAATATGCGATGTGCTTTCAATTGTCTTTGATGCCTTGAAAAAATGTTCGCTTACCAATGTTGACAAAATAGAACAGGCATTTGATTGGGAGATGGCGGATGAATATTCAATGGCAGAAGGACTTGAAGTTTTCTGGAAAAAGAAATTCAGTAAATGCGACTGGAGTACCGTTGCTGACCACCTTTTACTTAGACTTAAAGACTACTCCCCTAAAAACGACAGATCGGAATTCAGCCGTGATTACCATCGTGATAAATTGACTGACCGTATTATCAAAGCGCTCGAGCATGCAGGCAGGTCGAAGGAAAAAGTCGAATTGTGCATCCGTGAAGCACCTATAACGAAAAGTTATGATCGGCTTGTAACGGTACTCAGAGAAGCCGGAAGAACAGATGATGCTGAAAAATGGATCCAAAAGGGAATAATGGCAACACAGCAAAATTTTCCGGGTATGGCTTCAGGGCTCCGTAGACAGCTCCTTGAGATCTGTTCAGAAAAGGGTGATCGATCATTTTGTGCTGCTATAAAAGCAGATGAATTCTTTGAATGTCCGTCTCTGTCAGGTTACAAGGATCTGAAGAAAGCATGCGAAAAAGCTAAGCTTTGGCTACAGGTTCGACCTGCAATTATATCATTCCTTACAAACGGAACACGACCTAAAGCTGGCAGTGTACAATGGCAGTTACCCGAAACAGGGATTGCATCTTCGACTCGTGGGTATTCGAAACCTCCCTTTACGACTGAATTAATTGAAATTGCACTTTTTGAGAAAAATATTGATGAAGCGCTTCGAATCTATGATGAAAAGGAACAAACCCGTAAGAATCATTCAGTCTGGGGCTATGGATGGGGAAACTGTATCAGTGATCAAATCGCGGATGAAGTTAAAGAAAAATATCCGGATCGTTCAATTGGAATCTGGAAAATGGCCGCTGAGAACCACATCAATCGTACAAATCCGAAAGAATATTCTATCGCACTTGGCTATCTAAACCGGATATCCAGGCTAATGAAAAAAACGGGCAGGATAACGAGTTCAAAAATTATATAGTACAAATCCGTGAACAGAACAAACGGAAAATTCGTCTTGTAAAAATGCTCGATGGTTTGTCGGGCAAACGCATTATTGATGAGTAGTAAATTGAGTGAATTTTGCATCCCGATCTGTCGATGTAGCTCTTGTGATTCGTAACTGGTTGTTTGGGTGGTACTTTGTTGAGTTTGAAAAAACGGGAAATAACAGAGCAACGTATGGATCACAATCGCTTAAACAGTTAGCTCAAAACGTTGAAATTGGAGGGTGTTCTGAAATAAATTTGTCATCTTTTTGTAAATTTTATCAATGCTATACAGACTCTTTGTAAGCATTGCTAGCAAAATCCAGGTGAAAAGAGATTCCATGCATTCAAATAAACCTTTTTTTACACCTGGGATACAAGATAATCAAAAAAATTATACTCGATTAAAAAGATCTATAAAGATTTAAAACAATCCACCTTCACACCATCAAAAACCCCCGACACACCCTTGTTCCCCCAAGCCCAATCGTTTATATTACTACACATATCGAGTTATAAATCATTAAACTACGTAGAAATCATTCTGTACATATGATAAAATCAGGCAGTAGATTCTTACACTGATTATTGTTCATCGTTGTTGTTTTGAATCAATAACATATTGAGATTCAATCGGTTAAGCTATTCACAACCGGGTGACGTTGCGGTATACCAACTTAGGAAACGTTATGAATGTATTTGAATTCCGGGATAAGCTTGTAAAAGATTATGAGCGGTTTACAACCAGTTTTGTGCGTCCTGCAGCACCTGATATCAGGTCGTTTATCGATTCACACTATGCAAACGAAACATACTGGCCATCTCCATACCTACAGTTGAACCCCTCCTTTGTACCCGGAAAAACTATTGGCGAATATGTTAATAATGGAGTTTTGCATCCTAAAACAGAATCAATTTTCAGAATTAACCGTGGAACACCACATGAAAAATCGCTGAAACTTTTTTTACATCAGGAACAGGCAATCAATATTGCAGCAGCCAAACGAAGCTATGTTGTTACCACTGGTACCGGTTCTGGTAAATCACTAACCTTTTTTATTCCTATTGTCAATTCCATTCTTGCTTCCAAAGATGTTGACAAAACACCAAGGACCCGTGCCATAATAATATATCCGATGAACGCACTTGCAAATAGTCAACTTGATGAACTTGATGAATATCTTGGCGCATCGGGTAAACCAGTTACCTATGGTCGGTATACCGGACAGGAACGTGAGGAAGAGCGCCTTCGAATGGCGCAAACACCACCCGATATTATCCTTACTAACTTCATGATGCTCGAATTGCTGATGACCCGGCAGGATAGTGATAAAGATAAAAAAATCATTGAACACTGCAACGGGCTCGAATTCCTTGTGCTTGATGAACTCCATACTTATCGCGGACGTCAAGGTGCAGATGTCGCTCTGCTTGTGCGAAGAATTCGTGAAGCACTCAACCCGAACGTGCTCACGATCGGTACTTCTGCTACTATGGCAACTGAAGGAAAACGAATCGAACGTGCATCAACGGTCGCCTCGGTTGCATCAACACTTTTTGGAGCAATTGTTAATCCTCAGGATGTAATAGGGGAGACACTTGAACTTAAAACTATCGGTAATGATGGATGGAACAGCAAAAGTTTACAAAAAGCAGTAATGGATGGAGTACCGGAAACACTCGCGTATAACGAACTTACAACACATCCGGCTGCATGCTGGATCGAAGCCTGTATCGGTTTGACAAAAGAGGATTCTGTCTGGATACGTAATAAACCTATGCAGGTCAAAGCAATTGTGGAGCAGCTCAGTCGGGAAACAGGACTTGATAGTGCTCAATGTAAAGACTATCTGCTGAAATTTCTTCTCCTTGCCTATACCACACGTAATCATGAGGACAAACCATTTTTTGCGTACAGATTGCACCAGTTTATCTCCGGTGCAGGTACTTTGTATGCCACAATCGAAGATCCATCGAAACGGTCGTGTGATCTGTCAAGTCAGGTTTACCTTCCGGGAAGTGACCGCTCAAAGCGACTGTTTGCAACCCATTTTTGCAGACATTGCGGGCAGGAATTTCATCCTGTATGGGAATGCGAATCACCCTGGCGTTTTGAACCTCGTGCTATTGATGAAATGAGTATTGACGATGAGAATACAAGTAATGCATTTATCATGCCGGATCCCGGTTTTGTTTGGAAAGATATACAGTCGAGTGACAATGTCCCGGAAATGTGGATCAACCCTGATAATCCTACTGAAGTAAAATCCTCATTTCGGGAATATATTCCGGAAGTAATCAATGTTGCACCTGATGGGCTTGTGCAGGCTGATGGTATGCGGTGTCTAGTGCTTCGCGGATCATTCCGTTTTTGTCCGGCATGTGGCGTTTATTATGACCGTGGTAAAGATGCTATCAAACTACCTGGCCTTAGCGGTGAAGGACGTAGTTCTGCAACAACAATTATATCACTGAACTCAATGCGCTACCTTCTCGATCCAAAAGTAAAGCTGAATGATGCTGCCCGTAAACTGCTCGGATTTACCGATAACCGTCAGGATGCATCTCTGCAGGCAGGGCACTTTAATGATTTCATGCAGATGCTGCTCTTAAGAAGTGCTCTTCTTGCTGCAATTTCAAATTCACCTGATGGTTTTTTACGCGAAGATACGTTTGCTGATGAAGTGTTCAGGGCATTGAAATTTGATTCCGACAATGTGGCAATCCGTGCCGAATATCTTCAGGAACCAAATGTAACCGGAGGTATTAACAAAAAGAGAGCAGAGGACGCAATACGTCGCGTTCTGGGACATCGTCTCTATCTTGACTTACGCAGAGGGTGGCGCTACAATAGTCCGAATCTTGAACAGCTTGGCCTTCTTAAAATTGACTATGAGGAAATTGATGATCTATGTAGCGATGCGCATTGGCAGAACTGTGATTCACTGCTGAAAAATGCATCACCTGCAGTCCGTAAGAAAGTACTCACCATTATCTTTGATGATATGAGACGAAAGCTCTGTATTCATTCTCATCACCTTTCTGATATGACCCGTGAACAGATAAGAACACAGAGTGCAAGTTATCTCAAAGAACCATGGGGAATTTTTGAAGATGCTGATATTGCTACATCACGAATGATGATTGTTGGAAGTAAACCAATTAATTTAAGAACTGATGACACACTTGAATCGTTAAGTATTAGAAGCAAAGCAGGGACTGATCTTAAAAAACCATCAGTATGGGAACGCTCAGATCTCAAATTGACAACAGAGGAGTTCAACCGGATTGTCAGACAAATAATCGATGTCGCAACCGAACACGGGTATCTTGCCGAAACAAAACTTGACAGAAATTGTAAAGGATATCAACTTAAGGGTGATCTGCTGATATGGAAACGCGGTGATGGACATTGTCAGGGTGATATCATCCATGATCGCTATTCTGTCACCAATGAATTCTTTTCAGGGTTGTATGATGATGTTGCCACGTATCTTACGCAGGGTATAACACTGTTTCATTCCATACATGCCCATGAACATACAGCTCAGGTGGAAAGTGAAATACGCGAAGACAGGGAGGATAAATTCCGGAATGGTGAATTAAAGATATTATACTGTTCCCCAACAATGGAACTTGGTGTTAATATTGCAACACTCAATACGGTGTATATGCGAAATGTGCCGCCAACTCCCGCGAATTATGCGCAGCGCAGCGGACGCGCGGGTCGCAGTGGTCAACCGGCACTTGTTATTACCTATTGTGCTGCACAAAGTCCACATGATCAGTACTTTTTTAATGATCCTGTTCGCATGATTCACGGTGAAGTAATACCGCCATCACTTGATTTGTGCAATGATGATCTTCTTGCAGCACATATCCACGCAACATGGCTTGCTTCTACTGGTTGTAAATTGCCGTCAACAATTAACGAGATGCTTGACATGAATCAACCTGATTCAATGCCGCTCCTTCAGCATTTTCAGGATCAGCTTGACCAGGAAACAATACGAATAACAACGCTGAATCGTGCACGTACTATTATGAAAATGATCTCCCCAAAAGAGTTCGAACGGGCAATAGGATTATGGCTTGCTGATGATAAACCAATTGACGAATCGGTTGACTTGTGGCTTGTATCCCTTTTACACCGGTCATTTCGTAAATTTGATGATGCACTCAGACGGTGGCGTGATATTTACAAAGCGACACGGCGTCAGATGGAAGAAACTCGCAGAATTATGGATAATCCGGCTGCTTCAGAGAAAGAACGAAATGCAGCAAAACGGCGCCATGATGAAGCTTTTAATCAACAAAAACTGCTGCTTGAACCACGGCCAAATCAGAATTCAGATTTCTCTACGTATCGCTATCTTGCTGGGGAAGGTTTTTTACCGGGATATAATTTCCCACGACTTCCCGTAAGCGCCTACATTCCTGCACAAAGCTATAAGAAAAAATATGATAGCTATTTGTCAAGACCACGTTTTCTTGCTATTTCTGAATTCGGGCCTAATAGCCTTATTTATCATGAAGGTGCACAGTATCGTGTACGTCAGGTGATACTAACCGCCAGAAATAGTGATAGTGCTGCCGAGAGTGCGTTGCCGACAGAACAGGTAAGTGTTTGCAGCGTTTGCGGGTATGGACATTATGGTGAACAGAAGCCTGACGAATTTTGTGTGTTATGTAAATCGCGACTTGTTGATGCATCCATAATTCACAATCTTTACAGAATTGAAAATGTAAGTACCCGTAAAGCAAATCGTATCACATGTGATGAAGAAGAACGGCTGCGTCAGGGATATGATCTCCGTACGACTGTTCAATTTGTAAAGAAAGACGGAAAGCTTAATAGAAGGGTGAGTACGGTTACGGTTAATGGTGAGGAAATAATTGAGCTTCAATGCGGCCCGGCAGCAACCGTGCGAAGAATGAATTTCGGCTGGAAACGCAGGAAAGAGAAATCTATCTTCGGATTTAATATCAATGCAACAACCGGATTCTGGAGCAAAAGTGAAGATCCGCTTGGCAATGATGATTCTGCGAAGGATGACGAAACGGCAACCGGTGTTGTACAACGGATAAGCCCATATACTGAGGACCGCCGCAATGTGCTGCTTATGCGAGTGCATCAACAACTTGAGCCTCAGGTCCTTGCTACACTGCAATATGCACTCAAACGTGCTATTGAATCGCTGTATCAGCTTGAGGAAAGTGAACTCATGGCAGAACCGCTTCCAGATCGCGATAATCGTCAGGCACTACTCTTTTATGAAGCATCCGAAGGTGGCGCCGGTGTATTGACAAGGCTTGCTACACAGCGCGATGCTCTTGGCGGTGTTGCACGTAAAGCACTTGAGCTAATGCACTATTCTTTACATAAAGATAGCATTCCGACAGTCGATGATCTGCTTGCACAGAATGCACAGAATACAATCTGCGAAATAGCATGTTATAAATGTCTTTTATCGTATTACAACCAGCCGGAACATGCAATAATTGACAGAACAAATAAACAGGTGCTTGAAATCCTATTGCAGATGGTCACGGCCGATGTAGGTGTTGGCGCCACTGCAGGGAACCGGGAGCATCATTACACCGAGCTTGTCACACTTTGCAGCTCATCACTTGAAAAAGCGTGGCTCGCCTTTATTTATGCAAAACGGTATATTCTTCCCGACAGGGCACACTTTACAATTTCGGAAGTTCTATGCAGACCCGATTTTGCCTATTCGGAACATCAGACACTCATATTCATTGATGGTGTACATCATGCATCAGAGTATCAGATGACAATTGACACAACAAAACAGACACAGCTTGAAGATTATGGTTATATGGTGATCCGTTTTCCACAGGATAAAGAGCAGTGGGAGCATGTATGCGCTGCGTATCCTGATATTTTCGGGTCACCATCTGTAGAATAATGGAGTTTACTAATGGTTACTGCAACATATAATCCCGGTGTACTTGTTAAAGCAAGAGGCCGGGAATGGGTGGTTCTTCCTGATTCGGACACGATGATATTATCGCTGCGTCCGCTTTCAGGTTCAGACACCGATATTACACGAATTTTTCTTCCTCTCGAAACAGTTGAACCCGCAACGTTTGACCCGCCTGATCCATCAAAGCCCGGGAACCGGAGTGCTGTCAGACTTTTGCAACAGGCACTAATGCTCAAATTACGTGCGGGTGCCGGACCGTTCAGATCCTTTGGCAATATTGCAGTGGAACCACGGGCGTATCAACTTGTGCCACTTCTTTTGGCGCTGAAACAACCAGTTATCCGGTTACTTATTGCCGATGATGTCGGTATAGGAAAGACCATTGAGGCCGGGTTGGTTTTAAGAGAGTTGCTTGACCGTGGAGAAATTGACTCTGCGGCAGTGCTCTGTCCACCTCACTTGTGTGACCAGTGGCAACGCGAACTCGCATTGAAATTCAACATCCAGGCAGAAATCGTACGACCAGCAACAGTTGGCCGGCTTGAACGTGGATTACCGCATGGTACATCAATATTTAAAGAGTTTCATTTTACCATAATTTCACTTGATTATATTAAGTCAAGTAAACGCAGTGATGAATTCTTGAATTCATGTCCCGATTTTGTAATCGTTGATGAAGCCCATTCATGCAGCAGAAGCGGTACGCTACGGCATCAACGGTTTTCGCTTCTTAGAAAGCTTTCTGAAAAAAACGATCGGCACATGTTGTTTCTTACAGCAACTCCACATAGTGGCGATCAGGATTCTTTTACAAATCTGCTTTCACTGCTGCATACCGATTTTGTAAATTTATCAGCGGAAACTATGATTGCTTCAGATCTGCGTGATGATCTCAGAAAACGGCTTGCTGATCATTTTGTACAGCGTCGCCGTGCCGATATCGAAGAGTGGCAGGATACATCACTCTTCCCCGATCGTCAGAGAAAAACACCTGACCCGACCTATAAATTATCCCCTGCTTGGACATCATTTTATCGTGATGTAAGAAAATATGCCCGGTCAATTATTATCAACGCAAAGGACGGGACATCGTTCCAGCAGCGTTTATCATGGTGGTCTGCACTTGCACTTCTTCGTTGCGTTTCGTCAAGTCCTGCAGCAGCTGTCCGTGCATTGCAAACACGTATGGATGCATTTCTATCCGGAACAATTGTTACACCTGATAATGATACTCCGGACGATATACCCGTTGATTCAATACTTGACGGTGTGGAAGATGAAACAGCTATAATATCCGATGTTGAACCGGGAACGGTCCAAAATAATCAGACAGCGAACATCGAAGCAATGATCAAATCTGCATCAGCGCTGTTGGGGCAGAAACATGATCCCAAACTCTCAGTACTGATCAGAGAAGTCGGTGAACTTGTCAAAGAGGGATTCGCTCCGGTAATCTTTTGCAGATATATCGCAACTGCCCGTTATCTCTTTGAAGAGCTGCAGCAGCATTTCAAAACAATGCGTGTGGAAATGGTAACTGGCGAACTTGCACCTGATGAACGCGAGCAACGAATTGCCGAACTTAATGGTACAAAACCTATCCTCGTTGCAACAGACTGTCTTTCCGAAGGTATAAACCTTCAGGAAACCTTTGATGCTGTTGTGCATTACGATCTTTCATGGAATCCTACACGCCATGATCAGCGGGAAGGGCGTGTTGACCGATTTGGGCAGCGTTCAAAAATAGTGCGTATGGTTATGATTTATGGTGAAGACAACCCAGTTGATGGAATTGTACTTGACAATATACTAAAAAAAGTCAAAGTGATAGAAAAAGAACTCGGTGTACCTGTTTCAATGCCTGAAAATCAGGAGAAACTGACACAGGCTATCGTTAGCGGTGTACTGCTTAAAAGTGATGATGATTCTGTTCAGGAGGATTTCTTTAGTGTGCTTGGACTTGATATACAAAAAGAGAGTTATCTTGATGCACACTGGAAGAGTTTCAGGGAAACTGCGAAGCGCAACACTACCCGCTTTGCTCAGCGCTCCCTTAAACCCGGTGAGGTACTTCCGGAATGGGACAAGGCTATGAAAGCACTTGGTACTGAAGCCGATGTTGCACAGTTTGTGAGTGATGCTGCAAAAGCGCTCGCAGCACCACTTGACACATCAGATAAAGGATGGCATCTTCCGGTTGAACACCTGCCTTCTGCACTTCGCGAACGAATCGAAACTGCATCACTTCCGCAGCGGTTTGATCTTCATTACCCTCCAAAACAGGGTGCATTTGTACATCGTACACATCCGGCAATTACTGCAATAGCCGATTTTATTGCCGAAACTGCATTGACACAATCGAATACTTCGTTGATCTCACGATGTGGTGCGATATTTACCACATCTGTTGTATCACGTACGGTTATATACCTTTTACGATTACGAAGTCAGCTGTCGCTTAAACGGGACCGGTTTGCACAACCGACAATGATGCTTGCTGAAGAAGCTGTAATAATAGGTGTACGAAATGGTATGCTTTTGCCGGATAATGAAATTAATATGATACTTGATGCTGCACCTGCTCGTGATATGGCTGATACGCTCAAGAGCCGTCAGGTTCAATGGGCACTTGACATGATACCACAAATTACGCCACAGATTAATGCACTTGCAAAAGAACGCGCGGAACAGCTTTTAAGTGATCACCGGAGGGTACGTGAAGCGGCAAATGCCCGCGGATCATATGCTGTTGAACCCGTCCTGCCTGCTGATATCATCGGCGTTTTTGTCCTCGTTCCAGCTCAGACATTACCGGAAGGAGGCAACTGATGATTAATCGTGAGGTACTTCAGTCGATTAAGGTTGAAGGTGGGATATTTCCGAATGTAATGATTGACACTGTGCGCAGCGGTAAAGCAAAGTGGTCTGCTGACGCTGACTATAATGTTCCAAAAGGGCTTCGTTTACGTGATGAAATAGCACGGGCATACCGCATGGCTGCTGCACTATGGCAGGACTATTGTGCAGTAAAAAATCGTAGTGATGATCAGCAGCAATTTACAATGTGGCATGATAAACTACTTGCGGTAATACTTGGTTATGAGGACATGGTTCCAGTGGAACCTCAGATACTTGATGACAGAATATTTTCAGTCAACAGAATGGCATGTGCAGGAACTGTTCCGGTTTTGTGTATCGGACCTGAAAATGAATTTGATAAAAGTGAGCCACAATTCGGAGACAATGGAAGACGCCGATCACCATCAGCATTAATGCAGGAATATCTAAATGCAATGGATACGGCCGTTTATGGATTTGTCTGTAATGGAATGTTCCTTCGTGTTTATCGCGATAATCACAGTCTTACACGTCCGGCATGGCTTGAGATAGATTTTGCTATGATGTTTACTGAAGAGCTATATGCCGATTTTGCGCTTATGTATCAGTTACTGCATGCGAGCCGACTAACTCCCGTTGCAAATGGCGCATTGTCATCAATTCTCGAACAGTGGCGGGATGAAGCACTGGGAACTGGTGAACGGGTTGTTGAAAAATTACGTATTGGTGTAACAAGTGCCCTTGAAACGCTTGGTAATGGTTTTCTTGCGCATAAGGATAATGCTTTGCTTCGGGACAGTATCGAAACCGGCAAACTTGACATTAAAGGATATCAATTACAGCTTTTACGTCTGGTATACAGGATAATCTTTTTGTCAACCACCGAAGAACGGGGTTTACTGCTTGATCCACAGTCGCCTCCCGATATTCAGGAGCGTTATCATAAAGGGTATAGTTGTGCAGTCTTAAGGGAAAAGGCCCGTAAACGATTACGTCAGGATGATTACAGCGATTGCTGGCAACAGTTGAAAATCGTTTTCACATCACTTGCTCATGGTCAAAAAGAACTTGCACTTCCTGCTTTAGGAGGGTTATTTGCATCGGACCAGTGTCCGGATATTGATAGTTCGTCAATAAGTAATCAGGCGTTGCTTACTGCATTGCATCATTTGTCATTTTTTAAACTTGGTGCAACGCTTACACGCATTAACTATCGTGATATGGATAGTGAGGAACTTGGCAGTGTCTATGAATCGCTCCTTGAACTGGTACCGCAAATTCAATTTGAAAACAGACCGTGGCGTTTTGTTTATGCAGGCAGTGATGATCTGTCAAAAGGAAATGCCCGTAAACTGACTGGATCATACTATACACCAGATTCACTTGTTAAGGAATTGATTAAATCCGCGCTTGATCCGGTTATTAAAAATGCACTTGACAAACAGGCGTCTGATACTGTCAATGCACTGCTTTTCATAAAAGTAATTGATCCTGCATGCGGATCAGGCCATTTTCTTCTTGCTGCAGCACGTCGAATTGCTGGAGAATATGCGGTACGTAGTGCAGCACCCGATCAGCCAACCGATAAGCAGTATCGACATGCACTGCGCGAAGTGATTTCGCACTGTATTTATGGTGTCGATCTTAATCCCATGGCGATAGAGCTTGCACGAACAGCGCTCTGGCTTGAGGCGATTGAACCGGGAAAACCGTTATCGTTTCTTGATGCACATATACGATGTGGCAATGCGCTGGTTGGTGTGCTTGACCCTGCGGTAGTAGACAGAGGAATTCCCGATGAGGCATTTAAACCATTGTCCGGTGATGACAAATCAGTATGTACGGTACTTAAAAAAGAAAATAAATCGCATCGGGAGATGCTTGAACTTAAAAGTGAGAAAGTAATTGCTACAGATCTCTTTGAAACAGTTGTAGAGGAAGTACTGCCGGAATTCGATCTGTCGGATATGCCGGAAGATACCCTTGATGATATCAACCGTAAAGAGCAGAAATACCGTGAATTTCTTGATAGTAACGCACGTCAGAAAATGCGCCTTAAAGAAGATCTTTACATTGCTGCTTTTTATATTAATAAAACAGCAAATTTACAAAGTGTGATTCCGACATCCGGAAATATACTTAAAATTCGTGGCGGACTTGCGTTGAGTCAGGATAGTGCGAAATTGGTTCGGGATACAGCAGACAGATTTCGTTTTTTTCACTGGCATCTTGAATTTCCTGAAGTGTTTAAAAAAGGTGGTTTCGATTGCGTTTTAGGGAATCCGCCATGGGAGCGTATCAAGTTACAGGAGGAGGAATTTTTTGCGTCACGAAGCCCTTTGGTTGCTGAAGCAAAAAATAAAGCAGAGCGGGCACAGCGGATAGCATGGCTTGCGGAGGGTATGCTTGCGAAAAACTGCTTTCCGTCAAGAGATTATGCACCGGGTGTTTCTGATGCAGAGAAAAAAATCTATCTGGAATTTAATAATGCACGCCGTGAAGCTGAAGCTGCAAGTCTGTTTGCACACGTTGGTAAAGATGAGGGTGGACGTTTTCCATTTACCGGAGTTGGTGATGTAAATCTATACGCTCTTTTTGCTGAACTGTTTTCACAAATTGTCAACAATTCCGGAAGAGCAGGTGTTATTGTTCCATCCGGTATAGCAACAGATGATTCTACTAAAGCCTTTTTTGCTTATATAAGCCAGAATGAGAAACTTGTTTCCTTAATTGATTTTGAAAATCGGGATGCAATGTTCAAAGGTGTTCACAGAAGTTATAAATTCTGCTGCTTAACAATTGGTAAATGTAAAGAAGCACGCTTTTCATTTTTTCTCACTAATACATCACAGATGCAGGATAATCGTAGGCAATTCACACTTTCGGGAGCCGATATTGCTCTTCTCAACCCTAATACGAGGACGTGTCCGATCTTCCGGTCGCAATATGATGCAGAGTTGACAAAAAAGATCTATCGTGCTTCAACAGTGCTTATTGACGAAAACAGAGAAGATGGTAATCCTTGGGGTATTTCATTTGCCCGATTATTTGATATGTCAACGGACAGCCATCTTTTTAAAACCCGTAATCAATTGGAATCGATGGGCGGCGAGCTTCAAGGCGCTGTATTTTCATGCGGGAGTGACCAGTATCTGCCGCTCTACGAAGCAAAAATGGTGCATCAATACGATCATCGTTGGGCTACCTATGGGGCTAATGGTGAAGATACACGGGATATGACAACAGAAGAGAAACGGGATCCAAATGCGGTCGCACTTCCGAGATACTGGGTACATCAAAAACATATTGATGATGCATTGCTGTCAAAGAAATGGCTAATGAAGTGGCTATTAGGTTGGCGGGATATTACAAATGCAACAAACGAACGAACTGTTATTGCTGGAATTATTCCTATTTCGGCTGTAGGAGACACCTTTTTATTAATGTTTCCCAACCAAACAATAGAAATTTTACCCTGTCTTCTTGCAGATCAATGTTCTATTGTTCACGACTATGTAACTCGTCAAAAGATAGGTGGTGTTCACTTAAAATATCATTATAAAAAACAAATCGTGAATCTTCCACCATCAAAATACAATGATACAGATATTCATTTTATTACATCTCGAGTCCTCGAACTCACTTTCACATCCCACGATCTCACATCGTTTGCACACGACCTTGGGTACGATGGTGAACCATTTACGTTCAACATTGACAGAAGAGCACAACTGCGTGCCGAGCTTGACGCATACTACGCAAAACTCTATGGTCTCAATCGTGACGAGCTTCGCTACATTCTCGACCCATCAGATCTGTTCGGTGAAGACTATCCCTCAGAAACATTTCGTGTATTAAAAGATAAAGAGATGCGGGAATTCGGCGAGTATCGTACACGGAGGCTGGTGCTCGAGGCCTGGGATCGGCTGGAACATGGGGAGTTAGAATGAATCCATACATTTTGTATATTATTGTCAGTTACCAAATGTCACATTACCAAAAGGAGTCATCCTGTGCCGTTGCCAATAAGTCTTGAACAAATCCTGTCTGGTAAGACAATAGAATCAGAAAGAATAGAATACAAATCCGGGTGGAATCCTCAGGATATAGTACATACAGTATGTGCATTTGCAAATGATCTTCACAATATCGGTGGTGGTTATATCTTTATAGGTATTGCAGAAAAGGATGGTTTACCTGTATTACCTCCCATCGGACTAAATGCCGATCAGATTGATGCCATACAAAAAAAATTGGTTGAACTATGCAACAGAATATATCCCCATTACTTTCCGATCGTTTTTCCAGAACAATATAACGGAAAACACATTTTAATCTTATGGTGTCCGGGTGGTGATGTCCGACCATACAAAGCACCAGTATCACTTGACAATAAAGCTGGATCTGCTTACTATGTGCGAAGAATGTCTACTACTGTAAAGGCTAGTGGGCAAACAGAATTGGACCTTTTAAATTGTACTGCAAAAGTCCCTTATGATGATCGTATCAATCATAACGCATCACTTGACGACATCGATGTAGGATTGATTCGTACCTTTTTACAGCAGACTGGTAGTGATCTTTATCATACTGCTCATAAATTACCTGTTGAAGATCTTTGCCGTCAGCTACAAATCGCCCGGGGGCCTGACGAAATGCTTCGTCCAATCAATGCAGGTCTTTTGTTTTTTTGCAGAAACCCACAAAAATATTTTACTGGTGCTCGAATAGAGATTGTTGAATACAATGATGACATAGGGGACTCTTTCGTTGAAAAAACATTTTCCGGGCCTGTACATTTGCAGCTGGTTGAATCGTTAAACTATTTGAAAAATATGCACATTTCAGAGTACGTGAGAAAGATTCCCGGAAATGCAAAAGCAATTCGTTTCTTTAATTATCCATATGAGGCAATTGAGGAATCGCTTGCAAACGCAGTATACCATCGGGGCTACGATATCCCTAATACAATCGAAATCAGTGTCAGGCTGGATCGAATAGAAATTCTATCATTTCCAGGACCAGTTCCACCTGTTGACAATAAGGCACTTAAAAATGAGCGTGTCGTTGCACGGGATTACAGAAATCGAAGAATTGGTGATTTTCTTAAGGAACTAAGCTTGACAGAAGGCAGGGGAACAGGAATTCCTAAAATTAAGCGGGCATGTCAAAATAATGGTTCACCTGCACCTATTTTCGAAACCGATGATGAACGGACCTATTTTCTTACAACAATTCCAATTCACGAATCAACAATGACTTCGAGGCCAAAGCGGGAAAATCTAAAGAAGGCAGAGTCAGGGCAGAGTCAAAAGGCAGAGTCAGGGCAGAGTCAAAAGGCAGAGTCAGCAATTTCAATTGAACTGCGTGTTCTGACGATTCTAAACAACGATGAGTATGGAAAAGTCGAAATCGCAAAAATTCTCGGAAAGCAAAAACCGGATGGACAGTTGAATGAAGCAATACGTCAATTGCTTGAAAATAGGAAAATTGAGCAGACAATCCCGGAAAAACCTAACAGTCGTTTACAAAAGTACAAGTTGACAAATGGCGGCAAAAGAGTTTTAAAAAATCAACAGGTAAACAAAGGTTAATTGTGTTAAAGCAGAAAAAAGAAGGACGCCCTTCAGACCGGGCGTTAGGGTCACCTCTGACTACACATTGGTAGCTGAGCTAAATTAAAATAATAGATGGAATAAAGTTAGATGTCAATTATTTAATTTATCTGTTTAGTAAACAGAATAACATCCAAATGGAGCATCTATGAGCAGATATCATCCAGAATACTCAATAGAACCGATTTTAAATGTGGTTACGATATGGAAAGAAAAGGTTTTCGGTTCACAAAAATCAATTTTCTCATCAACAGTACAAAGCTGGACGCCCGAAGCATTTTCCGAACTCGTTAAGTACTTTGTTGAAAATTTAGATGAATCAGAAAATACATTTTGGGATAAACTTGAGAAGCAGATCAAACCGGCATCAATCGCTGCAAAAGTACTTATGACCGAAATAATCTGGCTTTTATTACTTTTCCCATATCAAAAAAACTGGAAAGTTGCAACTAAAAGGGAACGAATTAAAACACTATGGAATTGGACTGGACTAAATGAGAATATTCCTGAATTATACTTAACCGATGATGTACTTCGTGGTGTTGGTAGCTGCGGTCAGGCTTATTTAACCGGGTTATGGTATGAAGTACGCTATTCTATTCTGATGTTCCAAACATTACTTGGAGAAAAAGATGAGTATCGTACAACTATTCTTAAAGATGCTTGGGCTTGGGGAGAATGGCTGGTTGAAATTAAGGAAAGTGACAGACGACAATTTCGTCACATGATAAGTTATTTTTTGTTTCCAGACGAATATGAAGATTATTCATCAATTAACGAAAAAAGAAAAATACTTGCTGCATTTAATTCTGTTCCAGATTCAAATCTAAAAGAAATAAGGCTTGTTGCAATAGATCAACATCTACTTGATTTGAGAAAAAAGCTTGAATCAGAATACCAAACAAAAGAGCTATCTTTCTATAGTGAGCCACTTGTTAGCAGGTGGCGTAAAAATGAAGAACCTGATATTACAGGACTAATCGCATGCGATAGTTATGAGTGGAAAGATGCTGCGATTGAAAAATTAAAAACACATAAAACCTATGTCATGTGGTGGCACATTCGGCCTACTGGCACAAATGCAACACTACAAGCTTTAAGAAAGAAAATAGAGAATGATGGCAGTTTCTATTTCTATTTTTCTCAGGAAAAAGAAGTTACATATAGAGCAAATGTTATTGATTTTGCAGAAGCCGCAGATTATAAAAATAAAGACTGGTCTGATGCTGCGGAATATAAGGAATCATTTAATGATTATAATGATGATGGGAAACAAGCAAAAGTCGCATATTTAATTGATGAAATGACAAGGTTGTCAGAACCATTGAACACATCAGATTTTGTTTACTTTAGAAACTACAGTGAACCAACACAGTCGAATGTTCAGCCCATTATTGGATTTAAAAATAAAAGTGAAATAATAGATTATGTTCAGGAAACAAATTCTGAAACTCTGGAAAAAAACTATATGGAAATTTATCAACCACAAAACGTTATTCTCTACGGTCCACCAGGCACCGGTAAAACGTATGAGATATTTAACAATTGGATCCCACGTTATGTATCTACCGTTGAATCATCCCGTGATTCTCAAATGGAATCATTACGTGAGTTTGTCACTAATGCTACCTGGTGGGAAGTAATACTGTACACAATGGCAGAAAGCAATAGAAATACGATTTCGGTTACAGAGATTGCAGAACATAATGCTGTACAAATGAAACTGGCACTGAGCAGTTGTAAAAATCTACGCGCAACAATCTGGGGTACATTGCAAATGCACACTCCTCAGGATTCGAAAACTGTCAACTCAACCCAACGTCAGCAGCCATTCGTATTTGACAAAAATGAAGACTCGAGTTGGTCACTCGTTGAAAATTGGCGAAGTAACGCTCCAGATACTGCAGAATCAATCGATATGCTGTTAAATAAAAACAAGCAAACTGTAACCACTGTAAAGCGATATGAATTTGTCACTTTTCACCAATCATACGGATATGAGGAATTTATCGAGGGGTTACGGCCGGTATGTAATGATAACGGACAGATCAGTTATGATATTCGGCCTGGTGTCTTTTTAAAAATCTGTAATCGTGCGCGTCTTGATCCGAAAAACCGGTATGCATTATTCATTGATGAGATAAATCGGGGAAATATATCCAAAATTTTTGGTGAACTTATTACAATGATCGAACCAGACAAACGCATTCATTATGATAAAAATGGCCAGATAATTGATAGTAATAAAGCAGTTGAGGTAACACTCCCGTATTCCGGTAACAGTTTCGGTATTCCTCACAATGTTGACATCATAGGAACAATGAACACTGCCGACTGTAGTATTGCACTGCTTGATATTGCATTACGCCGGCGTTTTGATTTTATTGAACTGATGCCTGAACCGGATGTTATTAAAGGATCTGATGGTGTTGGGCAGATTGAAAATGGATCGATAAATCTGAGAAGCCTCTTATCTGCATTAAACAATCGAATCAAGCTTCTCGCAGGCAGAGACCTTCAACTCGGCCATGCATATTTTTGTAATGTACAAAATCTCAGTGATCTTAACAAATGCTTTTCATCAAAAATTATCCCACTGCTTCAGGAATACTTTTATGATCATTGGGAAAAAATCGTACTTGTCCTTGGTGAGCATGATGAACAGTTATCAAAAGAGCAGCGTGAGGATACAAGTGCAACCGCACGGTTGATTATACGGGAAAAACTTGATGAATCAACAATTCTTGGGTTTGATCATGACGACATAGATACCCGTGTTGATTACAGAGTTAATCCTTTGCTTGCAGAAGGAAAAATGCCGGCACAAGCGTTTTCAAAAATATATCAGGCGTAGCAATGGAAAACAGATCTGTACTTGAATATGAGTGGATAGGCGAGGGTGAATCATTTTCTCTTACCGATTCACAATTGGCATATCTTGACAATTTATGCAAGACAACCAGGTGCACGTTTATTGAGTGGCAACGAAACAGGTTTCGTTTTTGTGGTTACTGTGGCGTACTTCAGTTGGGTGAACTGAATCTCGAAGTATTGCCAAAGATCTATGGAAAAGAAACTGATAAGGGGATAAGCAGGAATATCCTTATACGAATGCTTGCAGCGGTCAGAAAACTAGAACTTAACAATATGGGATCAGCATCACTGCATTTGCAGAAACATATACTCCTTGACATATTTATCCTTGCTTTTGCAGAAAAACTCTGGAATACCCTCAGGCGGGGAATGTTCCATACGTATGTTGTTCAATCCGAAAACTGCACAGCGGTAAAAGGGAAAATTGCAATACCTGAACAAATTCGGCATAATTCTGCACATAATGAGCGGGTATTTTGTACATTCGATTCTTTTCAGGCTGACAATTTACAAAACAGGGTTATTAAAAGAACGCTTAAATGTCTTTTGAATTTTGCTCAATCACTTACGGTACAGCAGAAACTTGAACCGTTGTATGGTGTATTTACCGATGTACAGGATTATCATCCAAATGATTCTGATTGGAGTCGTATTACATTCAACCGGATAAATCAGGACTGGGAAGAAATTCTTACACAATGCAGGTGGTTCCTGAAAGGAATGAGTCCGGACGTTGTAAGTGGAAATGCAAAATCAATCAGTCTGATGTTTTCGATGAATACACTTTTCGAGGAATATGTTGGTGTTGAATTGAAAAAGGCAATTGGTGAACAGTATGATGTACTGCTTCAGAAGCCACAGAAAAAACTTCTGTATCATAACTCAGAGCAACTATTCACAATGAAACCGGATATTTTCATTCAAGATTTTAAAACGAACAAAGGAATCGCCATACTTGATACAAAGTGGAAGTTACTCAATGGCGAAGAACGTAAAATGGGCGTATCTCAGGCAGACCTGTATCAAATGTATACCTACGCCGGAAGCTATAATGTTGACAATGTGGTACTAATGTATCCATTTCAATCCGATCTTGCTCACCTTGACAGTACCTGGAAATTTGCAGACGGAAAAAGGTCAGTTACAATACTGCAGATCAATCTTGAAACTATCTTACATGGTCGAACTGCGTTTCGGGAGACGTTAAAAAATAAGTTGCAGAAACTGGGAATTTTTTCTGGTAGTGATAAATGAAATAGTATGTATTATTTCATTCACAAATTATAAGTGTTGGGAATTGTAATGTATTATTATTTAAGCAGTTAAAGATGTTTTTAATGTAATATGGGGTTTAGAGTCAATTAAAAAAGAAAAGTTTATAAAATGAATGCTCTTAATGAAAGCAAAACAACTAACGCAATATTCCCATTCGGAAATCAATTAAGTGCAGTCAAACAAACAGATCGTACTCCCAAAAAAGTGTTTGTTCTTGGCGTTTATGCCAGTGCTGTGCATGCACGCTGGATTGGTGCCGATGGTAAGCAAAGAGTCAATGCACTTGCAGTTGCGAGTGAACCTTACATCTTCTGGCGTGGTGATGGCGCAAAGGAAATAATCGAACAGATTCATGTTCCACCAGAATGCGGGCAATTGGTTGAACCAACAAATAAAGATCTGAATGGACCATCAGGCCGGGCACTTGATGAATTATATCTTTATCCTCTTGGAATCGATAGAAATGATGCCTGGCTTTGTGACTTATTACCAGAATCACGTGTAAATCCGCAGCAGCAAAAAGTAATTAACACACATTATTTACCATTAGCAACACAAAAAAAACTTCCGCCTGCAACAATACCAGTATTTGATAAAAAGGAACTCGATTCTGAAAAACAACGTGATCGTATTTTAAAAGAACTCAAAGATTCCAAAGCAGAAACGCTTATTTTACTGGGGGATTTGCCAATATGCTGGTTCTTGAAATATTATGCAAATAGTAAATTTACAAAACTGTCACAATTCGGAACAACGCATGAAACTTATGGTAGAATCCATGCAATGAGCATTGCAGGTTCCAGTATCAATCTAATACCATTATGTCACCCGCGACAAGCTGCAAAGTTAGGATCATCAAGTGGCATATGGAATCAACTACATGATGGTTGGATTCGAAGGTTAGAAAAAGGAAAGATGAATTGGTGAGAATGGTCAGGATAAAATCACAAAAATCAAACAAATCACAGATCGGACAATTTGCGAATGCGGCTGCGCAACATGTATTTCGCCCTTACAGGGCTTATGAAAAATCGATGGTTCATTTATACCCGGGCCATCAGCCCGGGCTGGAGTATTTCGCGCCTGCAGCGCTTAGGAGCAAATAGAACAAACCATTATTCAAAACAGTTTGAATTCACGCACAAATCCTGGCACTTTGACAATGTTAAAAACCTCTATACAATTCCGCATAACGCTACACATTTTCAAACTGTCTTAACAATTTGGAAGCGATTTCAACTGTTTGAGCGTTGGGTGGGTAAGGCGCAGTGATTGGTGACGCGTAACGAGTGACTGGCAAAGGAGATCCTGGCGTACGATAAGCGAGTTTTGAAAGCGCGTCGATTGGTCAATTTCCATTTTAATAAAGGACCCTTCTTTGTCCAGCATTTTTGGTACCTAATAAAAATATAATGTTCAAATACCGGTTTACCGGTGAATTGGCCCCGGAAAGAAATGGCTGGTCGGGGTTGCAGGGGGAGAAGTTCCATGCTTTACGTTAGCAAAAAGGTACAGCATATAAGAACGTCGTCCCGACTCCCGCTCGACGACCATTTACCTACTGTACTATTTCACTGATGTAAATGCCGCACAATGACACACTGTGCTACGTGGAGGATTCTAGTTTGAATAAAAACCACAAAATAGGTACAGCCATTTTTGTCACTACATTACTTAAATGTAAAGAATCCGTTGCAAGACCGAAGATTTTATTGTATCACATTGTCACTATGTTCTTGAAACGAAGGGTATCCTGCCCAAAGTTGCCGATTTTATTATACCTTTTTGACACTAAAGCAGAAAAATATATATTCCACATGTGCATCGATCGGGAGCAAGATGACTAATGCAGAGAAATAACGTGTGAGATGATTATCTGCAAAGAAAAAAAATAAAACTTGAACAATCAATTTGTCTATCAGTCCGGCATGTGCGGTGCAATTCAAGCTCTCTGGTGCCTTGACACGTTTACCGGCAAAAAAAGTAAACATCGGCGATCTGACCGACGCCCATGACTGCTTCGGCGACGACGGTATCATCAATCCTGATTCGGCTTCGGTTGCTGCCTATGATAAGGCTTACACCGAGTACAATTGGTATCCTGGAGCGTTCGCTCCTCTCTATATAACTCTTTAAGAAAACAAAAAGGTTTTTTAAAGTATCACAGGATAGCATTTTTTATGGAGGTTTCTATGTCTTATTTCAAGGGAAACAAAGAGTATTTTGCGGGAATCGGCAAAATTGCCTATGAAGGCCCTTCATCCAAGAATCCGCTCGCATTCAAGTATTATGATCCGGATAAAATGGTTAATGGAAAGAAAATGAAAGATATTCTCCGCTATGCAACCGCTTACTGGCATTGCTTCTGCGGAGACGGCGGAGATCCCTTCGGTTCGGCAACACGCGACTTCCCCTGGAATGTCTCGAATGACCCAATGGCCAACGCCGAAGCGAAAGCTGACGCAGCCTTTGAATTTATCACCAAGATCGGTACTCCCTACTACTGCTGGCACGACCGCGACATTTCGCCCGAAGGGAAAACACCGGACGAAAGCCTCGCAAATCTTGCGAAAATCACCGAAGGCCTGAAAAAACGCCAGGATGCTACCGGAGTGAAATTGCTCTGGGGAACCGCCAACGTATTCAGCAGCCCGCGCTTCATGAACGGCGCGGCGACCAATCCCGACTTTGAAGTTGTGGCCCTCGCCGCAAGCCAGATCAAAGGTGCTATCGACGCGACAATAAACCTCGGCGGCGAAGGTTATACATTCTGGGGCGGACGTGAAGGTTACATGAGTCTCCTCAACACCGAAATGCAGCGCGAAAAAGACAACCTGGCCCGTATGCTCATCATGGCCAGGGATTATGCACGGGCAAAAGGATTCAAGGGAACGTTCTACATCGAACCCAAGCCGATGGAGCCCTCAAAGCATCAGTACGACTTCGACTCCGAAACGGTAATCGGTTTCCTCCGCGCCAACGGACTTGAAAAAGACTTCAAGCTGAACATCGAAGCGAACCACGCCGAACTTGCGGGACACGACTTTGCCCATGAATTGGCCGTTTGCGTTGACAACGACATGCTCGGTTCGATTGACGCAAACCGCGGCGACCCAAGAACCGGTTGGGATACCGACCAGTTCCCGACCAGCGTATACGAAACGACAATGGCAATGATGCAACTTCTAAAGATGGGTGGATTCAAAACAGGCGGACTCAACTTCGACGCGAAGGTGCGCCGCAACTCGATCGACGGAGCTGATCTCTTCATAGCTCATATCGGCGGCATGGACATGTTCGCATACGGCCTGCTGAAAGCACAGGCGATTATCGACGACGGACGCATTCCCGCAATGCTGAAATCACGCTATGCATCCTTCGATTCCGGCAATGGCGCGAAGTATGCAAAAGGCGGTTTCAAGCTCGACGAACTCGCCGCCCTCGCGACCACCTACGGCAAGATCGGCTTGACAAGTGGTAAGCAGGAACTCTACGAGAATATTTTCAACGAGATAATTTTGAGCAAATAGACAGCGCTGTCCGAATCACGGCTGGCGATCAGAATAGTATGCAGCGGCTAATAAATGCCGCTGCCCGTTTTCACTCGCAGACATTATTGCCTTTTGAGATGGTGAACCAGGTGCAACAACAGTTTGGTGAGTTGCATTTGAAATTTAAAACAAACATAGTATTCGAATAGAATATTGATCTTTTTAGCTATCATTTTTTTCTCCAGTTTTGAAATTTAGTCAGGCCCAATAACAAATAAAAAATCATGTCTATCACAAAAATCACACAAATCACAGTTCGGACAATTTACGAATGCGACTGCGCAACAGGTATTCCGCCCTTTCAGTGCTTATGAATGATGATGGGATCGAATTTGCCCGGGCCCGCGGCCCGGTCTGGTATATTTCGCGGCTGCAGCGCTTAAGAGCAACAAATAGAGCAAATAGGACAAACCATTATTCAAAACAGTTTGAATTCACGCACAAATGTCTACCTCCTGACAATGTTAAAAACATCTTTACAATCCCGCATATCACCGCCATGTTTTCAAACTGTCTTAACAATATGAAAGCGATTACAACTGTTTGAGCGTTGGGTGCGCAAGACGCAGTGACTGGTAACGTGTAACGAGTGACTGGCAAAGCAGATCTTTGCATACATTAAGCGAGTTTTGAAAGCGCGTCGGACAGTCAATTTTCATTTTAATAAAGGGCCCTTCTTTGTCCAGTCTTTTTGGTACCTAATAAAAATATAATATTCAAATACCGGTTTACCGGTGAATTGGCCCCGGAAAGAAAGGACTGGTCGGGGTTGCAGGGGGAGAAACTCCATGCTTTACGATAGCAGTGGTACTGTGCTACGGTTCCGGTTTTCAATGTCTGGTGTGTAAATATTGTTCAGAACCATGCAATCTTACATTTCTCCGCAATCACACTTGACAGTTGTTACTTTGGAATTTTGTTTATAGGTAAATTAATATAACGTCCCTACGGGACTCGGATTGTTATTGTTCTCATGAATTCTATAAATATTTGATCCCTATGGGATCAAATCAAATTACAATTATCAATTCAAGAAAAATCATGTATATCAAAAAAATCATACACATCACAGTTCGGACAATTTGCGAATGCGGCTGCACAATAAATAAAAAGGCCTGGATAAGAGATTGGGAATAGAAAGAAATTAAGAATGTACTAATAACATTCGGTGAGAAAGGCCGCGGGGGCACGATTTCACGCAAGGTGTGGTATCTCACTGCCGTTCGGTGCTGAACAACGCTATGCATCTGATCCCACCCTAACAAATAAAAAAAGGCCTGGATCAGAATCCAAGCCTTTTTCATTTATTGGTAGCGGGGGCACGATTTGAACGTACGACCTTTGGGTTATGAGCCCAACGAGCTACCGGACTGCTCCACCCCGCGATAAATCTTTGTATTTCAAACACTTAACTAACTGCTTTGTTTATTAAGATGCTTTAATATACCTTTTGTACATATACTACGCAACAACTTTGTTAATTATTTTTAAAAAAAATATAAAATCTCACGCACTCACCTGAATTTATATGAAATTTCAAGTTGCAAGGCAATGTAAGGATCTTTCCAGGTAAGAAAATCATGTTTGAAATACGTTCCTGCGAGTATCACACTATTAAAATCGGTCTTTGAACTAAATTCATGAGCATAGATCGCTGCTAGTGATAGGCGATGTGTTGCAGCGCCGGTTGACTGTACCCGGTTTGAATAATAATTTGCACCTGCAATAAACGATTTTGAAAATTCGTAAAGCGTTAAAATGTCGTTTGCCAGCAGAATGTCATCGTTATCAAGACAAGTATTGGTTAGACGTTCAACGTAGTAGCCATTTTTATCCATCGTTATGGAATTAAAAGAAAACGTATTTGCAATTATCATTTTTTTTATCATCAGTTTCAGGGTAGGGGCCACTTTAATCCAGTAGCCGTTATTAGAAGACTGAGAGCGATCCTTAATTGAATCCGGAGAATAACTGCTTGATGCTGAATCAAGGGAAATATAGCCAAAACCGAGTTGCTTGTATAAATGTACTCGGTTTATCTGGAATTTGCAGTCAAAGATTGCAATAGGTTCGATTTGAATAAATAATCCGGGATTTTCAAATGCCGGTGAAAGATCGTTGTGGAAACCCAAATCAATTTTTGATGATTCCCAAAGAATGCCATCCTTTTTTATTAATGGTACTCTGTAGAACAGATGCGTTGTAATCAATACACCAATCGGATTATATGACCCGCCTGCAGATTGTTTAAGGTATAAACCGGAAACTGTTTTTTCAGCATAGCTGTTGAATGAAATAAATACCAGTAAAACGGGCAATAACAATTTTTTCATGCTATAAGAATTAGTCCTGAGAATAGATTACAGAAAATGCTGTTTTATATAAATAAATATCGAATTGTTCATTTATTCTGTTTACAAAGTCAAATGAAATTCTGTGCAATAGCTTCAAGTTCAGGAAATTCTTTTCTGTAAATATTGAATATCTCTTTTGCAACATCAGTTTTTCCGATCTCCCTGGAAACATCAAGCAGATTCAGGTAGGTCTCCGGATCACAAGGACTGAGTCGAATGGATTCGATAAAAAGTGAATATGCATCATGAAATTTCTGTTTGTAAAATGAAATTATACCAAGTCCACAATACGCTGGACCATTGGGACCATCAGTATCAACAGATTCAAGGAATTTATTTGCAGCAGCGTAATAGTTTCCCTCTTCAAGTAGTTTCTCAGCTTCACCCAGAACTGGACTATAAAATCCGATACTTAATGCCCGTTTTGATTGGTATATCTCATCTTTCATGCTGATAATTGTTTCATATATGATTCTGACATCATTTAACAATGGATTCATCTCGATAGCAGCGTTGAATAACGGGGAGACCTCGTCAATTTTCCTGAGTTTTAGTGCAGCATCAAACAGGTTAACTAGTGCGTCCTCAAAATCACCTTTGAGTGAAACTGCTTTTGTAAATAACTGGTAGGCATCAATCCACTTTGATGTTGACCATGAGATAATTCCAAGGTTGTTGTATGCTCTCCAGTTATTGGAATCTTTATCAATTATACTCACAAGTATCTGGGCCGCTTCCTGATTCTGACCATTTGCAATTGCAATTTCTGCACGGCTATTTTCTTCTCCATACAAGCATTCAATATCAGGTGTGTGTGTGTTCATCAAGCTCCCTTTCACCAGTATTGTTGGTTATGATAAAATTATAATTATTATAAATTATTCAATACAGATATGTATCTGCAGAAACATATTTTATTAATATATATAACATTAGACAGAAAAGGGAATAGTTGGCAGGGAAAATAATCAATTAAATTCAGGACTCGCCCCCTGAATCTTCCGCAGGAATATAGGGGGGACTTGATGAAATAATTAGGCTCTTTATAAATAGTAACCTGATAATATCATCCCCTCGCAGGATGGTTTAATCTGATAAAAAAGTAATCCCCCCTTATCAAGAGGGGAGCTTCCAGTGGGGGATCGATTTCTTCCCACTGGCTACGGGATTCTGGATTCTTGCTACTTCCTCTGAACACTAACGTCTGAATGGGTTTGGTCCATGTCCGGGCACGGGTACTGGAGGTACTGGCATTGGTGGTCCACCAATCCTTCTGTGGCCATTATTGTTATCGTTCCTATGATGATGAGGGCGACCTGGAACAGGAACTGGTACCGGAACAGGTGCAATAATCGGTGGAACGGGAACCGGTGCATAATGTGCCCGAGGAACATGATGTGGCACAGGTACTGGCATTACCGGTACAGGGAGCATTGGCAGACCGAATCCGGGAACATTCGCGTTTACATTGACATTTACGTTAACTCTGCTTCTACTGCGAGGCTGATGATTATGATTATTGTAATCCCTGTGATCATCAACGATAACACGTTCCTCCACAATTTTTTCTTCCACGACCGGGACCGGTACTGCAACCGGAACAGCGATAGGTATAACCGGAAAACCCCAAAGAACGCAGTAGTGTTTGCACATTTCAGGCTCAATCATATAACCAATCCTGCGGAATTGGTCATATTTTAATTTCTTCGGTGGTATAGGAGAACCGGATACATTAACAACTGTAGTATATCCGGGGTTAACATCTGTTGGCTCATTAAAGTCTGAAAGATTATAGACAATCACATTGCCATCATACGAATGAACATCAGTAACATTTGATGGTACTGAATGTGAAACATAAAAATGAGACCCGTTAGGTTGTGCATATGCTACCGGAGTGTAAACAATATACGTAAAATCGTCCGGCTTTTTATGCTTTACATTAGAGATTACACCACCATAAAAGACAATCGGAAATATGTAGTGATTCTTCTTATCTGATGAATCAATGATAATAAGTTTTGTGTTTGGTTCAAGAGTCAGTGTGCTTTTATTGGCAAATGAAATTTCGAGCGGTTTATCTTTTGATAAAATAGTATCGCCGTAAAATACTGGATGTGATTTTTTAAGCGGTTTCCAGGAATCCGATTTTTGCGAAAAAACAGATGCTTCATCAGGTGATGTAACTTTTCCAAAACGGCTTTCGTTAAAACAAGATGCATTCAAAATAACAAGTACTGACAATACAAAATAGAAAAACTTTTTCACAAATACCCTCCCGTATTTATTTGTAGCTGCAGGTTTGCAGCTGTTTACGTTCGCAAACCTGCACATTTAACACTCAAGAAAATATATGACGCATTAACGATTTAAAACAGCTCTATTTATTATTAGTAACTTTTTAATTAAACGGGTTTTTTATTAGAACAATACTTTTACCTGAAATGTATCTTTAGATAAAATTCAGACAGGTGGATTTAGATGAAAATATTAAGAAAAATTTTTAGGCCACGGGTCTCATGTGCCGGGGCAGTGGTATTTAGAATTAATGGCACTACACTCGAATTTCTTGTACAAAAATCACGAAGAAATCCTGGTAAATGGATCTTTCCCAAGGGACATGTGGAGAAGGGTGAAACAAAGGAAGAGGCGGCGTCACGAGAGCTTAAAGAGGAAAGTGGAGCCACAGGAATAAATCTTGGTTTTTTACATGACTTTCATGTTGAGTATCTGGATGAAATACAACATATTACTTTTTTTCTGTATCAATTTTCAGGCTTTGATGGGGAACCGGAAGAGGGAAGAGATCCGATGTTTCTGGATGCAGCCTCAGCATTCAAGTGTCTCTCCACTTACGAATATTCATTGATGTTACAAATGGCAATTGAGCGTCTCAGGGATCAGGTAACAGTTGTTCTGTGATAGTTATTAGATTAAATTGAAAACATTTAATCGTTTATTTAAAAGAATCAATTATTTAGAGAACATAATTTTGTTCTAAATCTTTTCTTTTTTATTAAATATGATTATATTTAATCGTGGTAAAAATTGTATAATGGGTGTACTTGTTATATCTGATATGCAATGCAAGTGCTCGTTAGTGTGTATGATTAATTTGCCGGAATGTTGCCGATTCAAGAGACTTTAACTAATGTAACTGTTACATTTGTGTCTCTGAAAATGGTAATAAAGTTTGTGTATTTGATTCCGGTTCCGGTGTATTTGAAAAGCCTTGCAATTTTGTAGTCATTAAAAATTTTGGAGAAAAAAAATGGCTAAAGCTGCTTTGGCGCAATTCGAGATCGATAATGCCGGTACAATTTCGAAAACCGATATAAATTATTATAAAACGGTTTTTCTGGGTGAAATTGTTTCTGCATCAACCCTTGCTCCCCCGGGTGCTGAAGTCGATACGAGTTTACGCTGCAGGAAGCGGCCGGAAAGAAAACAATGCCATGGACTAATTCGTGTACAACTTCAGGAATCTCCTGCTGAATTAAGATGGTGGTGTCCGGTTTGTGGTGATAATGGTACGATCAATTCCTGGAAAGGAATCCCCTGGAAAAAGAACCATATTAAAACCTCTGATGACCACCAGGCCGATGATCTTTGTGAAATACATCTCTCCTTTAAGGACTTTCAACTACTTCGACAGATATCAATTCTTGATCAGGATGCGGTTCGTGTTGTAAAAAATGCGATCAAGGTAAATGATGGGATGCTTTTACTTGGGAGGGCTGATGCCATTGATTCATTAATTGGCTACATTGCTTTTGAAGTCAACCATGAGTCAAAGTATCGTCGTCAGTTGATGCTTGAAAGATTATTTGATAAAATTTGTAGTGTTTTTAAGTGTCGCTGGTAGTATAAGGCTGCTTCAGTAATAAATCTCCAATCTTCGATCAATTTTTAATTGCATTGGGTTATTCCTTATCGATATAATCAATAATAAGGCTCAGTTTATTACTGTGCAAACTGAAGTTTAATCGTTTAATCAAAAAAATATTATCCGACAGAAATGACTGCGTGTATGGAGACTATCAGTAAAAAAATATCAGTATCACAACTGAGACCTGGTATGTACATTGAGGATGTGTTCAATGAGAATGAATTGCTTCTTTTCAGCGCAGACACGCTAATCAACGGCTATCATGAAATTGAGAGTTTAAAAAAGCAGGGCGTAACGTACCTGTTTGTAAATGTAAAGAAAAGTAAAGGACAATCAGTAGATGTTTTCGACACTCCAAAAGAGAATGCATTTCCTGAACAGTCTAAAAAAAAGACAGATTTAAACGGTTTCCCTGAGCTGCCAAAAATTGTTGTTGAAGATGCTTCGGCCGGAACTGATGTTCTTGAAGAATATGAAAAACAGTTGAAGCAGGCGTTTAATGTACGTCAAAAGACAGTATACACGGTTAGAAATATGCTGAGTGATATCAGGGCCGGCAGGGCATTTTCAATGCAGACTGTTGTAAATACCGTTGAGGAAATGGTTGAGGAAATCCTTGAAAACAATGATGTATCTCTTAGAATTTGCCAGCTTAAGAAGCATAGCTATAACACATATGTTCATTCTGTTAATGTATCTGTGCTGATGGCTGCCTTTGCATCATCTTTGGGGTATTCTAAAGATAAAATAATTGAAATAAGTATTGGTGGTGTGTTGCATGATATCGGAAAAGTAAAGGTTCCGGAGCATCTTTTACGTAAAAGTGGTGCCTATACAATGCATGAACTTGAACAAATCAAAAAACATCCCGTTTCAGGTGTTGACATAGTAAAAAAAATGTCACTAAAAGTACCTGATACCACATTTAACATTATTTTGCAGCATCATGAACGTTTTAATGGCAGTGGATATCCTCAGAGGCTCAAAGGCAAACAGATCGATGAAATGGCACAGATCTGTGCGATAGCTGATGTGTATGATACGCTTACAAGTGAAACAAATCACCGTAAGTCCTGTCTTCCGCAGGAAGCACTTGCACTGATTTTTCAAGGAAGCGATGAAGAGTATTCGAGAACACTTGTTGAGTATTTTACGAAAATGCTTGGAATTTACCCTGTTGGCAGTTTTGTGAAACTGGTGTCTCAGGAAATGGGAATAGTTGTGAAAATAAACAGGAACAGTCTTTTGACTCCTCATGTGATGATACTCTTCGATTCTCATGGAAGCCGTTTAAGTTCGCCATATATCCGTAATCTTATGATTGATGGAGAGCGGGTAGGAAATAAAATCGAATGCTCGCTCAATCCGGAAAGCTTTCAGGTCAACACAGACCAGTTTATTACTTCGCTGTAAAAAAAACCATTTACTTGTCCGGCAACAGCCTTTAAAATATATTAAAACAACATCCAGATTACCCTGGATGTAAAAAAACTTCATTTCAGACCTCAACCTTAACGATGAGAAATGAAACGTCAAATCTGTTACGATAGAAATTATGCCTACGGTTTGCTTTACGGAACATGTATTGGTGATGCATTAGGGATGAAGTTTGATGGCTGTTCGAATGAATCGATAGCTCCACTTGATATTGATTCAATTCTCAGTCAGATCTCCGGATTATACACTGGTGACACCCAGATGAATATTTCGGTTTTGGAAGAGATGGTTGAAAATGGTGAGATAAACCAGGCTTCTCTGGGAACTCGAATTATGAAGAGGTATACACCATGGCGAAAATATGGTGGAGGTATGTTCATAGTCATTGAGCGATGGCGTGATGGCGAGTCGTTTTCAAGCGCCGCAGAGTCGCTCTATTGTGGTGATGGCAGTTATGGAGATGGAGCTGCTGTTCGGGCTGCCCCGATAAGTTGTTTTTTCAAACTTGAAGAGAGTAACCTTCTTTTCGAGCAGGTCAAGTTGTCTTCAAAGTTGACACATACAAATCCAATCGGTATTGATGGTGCTATATTGCAGGCGTATGCTGCTCTGCTTGCCCTTAATAAAATTGATCCATCAGAGTGGACCAGAATGATGTTTCAATTGTCCATCGATAGCTCGTTTAAAATTAAGCTGGGACAGATTGATTATTGTATAAGAAATGATGCAACGCTAAAAACAGTTATCGATACGATAGGTAACGGTTCGGATGCACTTTCTGCTGTATCAGCTGCAATTTACTCTCTTATACGAAACAAAGATTCGTTTGTCGATGCAATATTGTTTGCAATAGAGTTAGGTGGTGATACAGATACAATTGGAGCAATGACAGGTGCTCTTGCCGGAGCTATTCACGGGATACAAAATATACCACGCACAATAATCAACAGGATTGAAAATGGTCATGAAGGTATAGATTATCTCAGATCTTTAGTTGATAAAGCGATGTAACTACCTGGTAATTTGACTAATTTTGATTATAGATGATATTGGAGTAAAAAATGTTAATTCGGAGGGAAGAGGATTCGAACCTCCGGTACAGAGTAAACCGTACGGCGGTTTAGCAAACCGCTGCCTTAAGCCACTCGGCCATCCCTCCAAAAAAACAGTGCTTAAATATAATTTGATTGTCATTGTGTGCGCAAGAAAGAAATTTGAATAAATTGATAAAAAATTTCTGAACAATTAAAAAATTCAATCTCTTACATTTTTTTAGTGCTTTGATCATGCAACAGATGTATACTTACAATTTGAATGCCGATAGTGTAAACACTATTCATTATCATTAAGCGTTTATTATACAGTTTTAAAATAAACTTGAAACCGGTTGTATATAGTAGACTGTTGTTCTCACGGTAAAAATACGTTATCATATAAAAATAAGTTCTGTGTTTGCTTAATGTTGCAGCTACAATAATTTGCGACCAAGTGATCTGGTGGAATATCAGGAGTGATATGGAGAGCAAGAATCTAAAAGAATCTTATTATCGATATCTAAGATATTTTTTAGCTAAAGATGAAAATACTGCTACTGCAAATGACAAGTATATGGCCTTGGCGTATGCTGTACGCAGTGAAATGGTAGATAGTTGGATCCAGACACAGCGTAATTATGGTGAGAACAATGTCAGGCGCGTTTATTTTTTATCAATGGAATATGTTTTTGGGAAAAGTCTTCATCAAAACCTGATGAGTCTTGGGATTGAGGAACCGCTAACAAATGCGGTGCGCTCTCTGGGTTTTTCTATAGATGAAATATATGCACAGGAAGATGATTTTGAGCTTGGAAACACTGGTAAGGGGCGTCAGGCAGTATGTCAGCTTGAATCCATGGCGACACTTGGAATACCAGCGATGGCCTATGGTCTTCGATATGACTATGCTCAGTTTCAACAGGATATAAAGAATGGGCTTCAGGTTGAGCGGCCGCTGGATTGGCTTCATAGAGGGCATCCATGGGAAATAATACGGCCGGAATATTCATGTACGGTACAATTTGCAGGAGATTGTAAACCGGTTGAACCTGCAGGATCAACGCTTTCACCGTCCGAATGGAATGGTACAGAGCTGATTCATGCAGTGCCTTACGATTTTCCAATACCTGGTTTTCGAAATAATGTTGTGAACACACTAAGACTTTGGTCTGCGAGGGCGTCAGAGGAGTTCCTACCGGATTATGCAAATCATAATGACTACATTCGGGCATGCGAAGAAAAGTCTCAACTTGGAAGAATTACAAAAGTTCTCTTTCCTGATGAGGATGTGAGGCGTGCTACTGAATTAAGAATGAAACAGCAATTCTTCTTTATCAGTGCAGCATTGCAGGATATTATCCGCAGATATAAAGTAAGGAACTCGTCACTCGATGACCTCGATAAAAAGATTGTCATTCAATTAAACGGAAGCAGGTGTGCACTTGCAATTCCGGAAATGATGCGATTGCTGGTTGATGTGGAGTGTATGCCATGGGATAAAGCATGGGCTGTAACTAAGAATATTTTTGCCTACACAAGCTACGCAGTTATTAGAGACAATCTTGAAATGTGGCCGGTTTATAAAGTCGCACAAATCCTGCCTCGTCATATGCAGATCATTTTTGATATCAATCAGATACATCTTGAATCACTTCGAACCAGGTTTAATTTATCGCCTGAGATTGTAAGGGAACTCTCTTTGATTGAAGAAGGTGAAGTGAAGCGTATACGACTTGCTAATCTTGCGATTGTAGGCGCTTTTTCGGTTAATGGTGTATCAATAGAACAATCTGATGTATTGTCCCGCAAATTATTTCCACAATTTTCGAACCTTTTTCCTGAGAAATTTAACAATAAGACTAATGGTGTTTCACATCGCAGGTGGTTGTTGTGTGCTAACAAGGAACTTGTTAAACTTATTGAGAGAAAAATTGGAAATAAGTGGGAGAAGAATCCGTCAGAGTTAAAGAAACTGGAAGAATTTTCAGCCGATATGGCATTTCTCTTTGAAATGAGGAATATTAAAAAAACGGCAAAGGAATCTTTTGTAAAGAATGTAGAAAAATTTTCGTCAATGAAAATTAATACAGATGCGCTCTTTGATGCTCATTGCGGTAAGATTCACCCGTATAAGAGGCAAGTTTTACATCTCTTGTTTATACTCCACCGATATATTCAAATTAGTAATGGAGTTCTTCCAAAAATAAAGAGAGTGCATATTTTCGCTGGGAAAGCGTCTCCGTCAGATTATTTGGCGAAACAGATCATTCACCTGATAAATCTGGTCGCTGATTTGATAAATAATGATCAGATTGCGAGTCGGTACATTCAAATACTTTTTATTCCGAATTTTGGTATGAGCTGGGCTGAAAAAATTATTACATCAGCAGATCTGAATGAACAAATCGCAACCGCCTCTTTTGAACCATCAGGTTCATTTTCACTGAAGTTTGCATTGAATAATTGTCTTGCTATTTCAAGCCGTTGTGGTACAAATCTTGAACTTGCAGAAAAAATCGGCGAAAACAACATGTTCCTGTTTGGAAAAACATCTGATGAAATAATGAAAATGCCAATGTATAAACCCGCAGATATGATCAACTCCGATAATCGATTAAAAAGCATTTTTTTACTGCTCGACAAAACACTTGCATCAGTTCCTGACGGACATGCGATATTTCCACTATTATCATCTATCCGGGATACAGACCGCTACTTTGTATTAACTGATTTTGATGATTATGTAAGGGCTCAGGATGCTGTAGATCTTGCTTATAGTGACTCAATGATATGGAATATGAAATCGCTGTTAAGTATTGCCCGCTCAGCGTGGTTTTCGAGTGATCGGGCAGTTCGCGAATATGCGCAGGAGATCTGGAAAGTTCCTTCATTATGAAAAAAGAAACTAAGCTTACTGGTATTCCCGTTGTTTCCGGTTGGGGGCTTGGATCTGCCTATTTTGTCGGAAGAGCAGTTCAGCAGCAGTCTACTGTCTCTATCTCACGCCAGGATGTTGGTGATGAGGTAATGCGCTTTAATGAAATTCGTGAAAAAGCAAAAAAAGATTACCGCCAGTATATGACTGATATGAGCAGTGATTCATCAAAAGTTGATGCGTCAATACTTAATATTTATGAACACATTCTGGATGATCCGGCATTTATCGGGCAGGTTGTAGAGACAATTTCAACAAAACTTTACGACCTGGAAACTGCAATACGGCTCGTTTCTAATGAATTCATAAAACGGTTTGAGGCTGCGGGTACTGCTTATTTTAAAGAACGCAGCAGTGATATGGTCGAGATTTGTGAAAAATTAATTTCCTATTTGTATAATGATGATGGCAGGGCAAAAACGTTTATTGAACCGGTGGTTCTTGTTGTTTTAAGAACATTTACTCCTACTGATATTTTATCGTACGATAAAAGTAAAATTCAGGCTGTTATTACAGCAAGCGGTGGTAAAACATCACATGCAGCAATTCTTGCCCGCTCATACTCAATTCCGGTTGTATCGGGTATCAAAAATATTGCCGAGAATATTCGTCCTGGGGATCAGATTCTTGTTGATGCCGAAAAAGGGAATATTTATATACGACCAACTCCGACTGTATTATCCAGGTATAAAAAACAACCTTTTGATGAAAATGCATTTCAGGCACTAAAAGAAAAATGGCGCAGACCGGTTTACACAAAAGATGGAATTCAGGTTGATGTGCTTGCCAATATCTCACTCCCCGATGATGTAAATGATGCTAACGAACATGGTGCTGATGGTATAGGGCTTGTGCGTACGGAGTACCTGTTGTCAAATAGAAAAGATATGCCCAGCGAGGACGTTCAATATTCTTATTACCGGAGCATATTACAAAAGACAAACAAAAAACCCTGCATTATCCGTCTAATGGATATTGGAGGAGACAAGGTTCCTCAGTTTTTTGATATGCCGCTTGAGTTTAATCCATTCATGGGGTGGCGTGCGATCCGCATTTTCCTGGAACGTAAAGAACTTTTTGAGGCTCAGGTCTCTGCGATTCTTCGTGCAGGGGTTGGATTTGATTATTCAATAATGGTGCCTATGGTTACAACACTTCAGGAATGGATAGAGGCAAAAGCGTTCATTACACAGATTGCAACCAAATTAAGTGTAAAGATTCCTCGCATCGGGGTTCTCTTCGAAGTCCCTCTGGCTATTCTCGAAATGAACACGTTTATGCGGGAAATCGATTTTGCATCAATCGGTACCAACGATCTTATTCAATATCTGAGTGCTGCTGATAGAAATAACGCTAAAGTCAACTATCTTTATAATCCGGTAGAGCCTGCGTTTCTCCGAATAATTCGCAATGCAATTAAATGTGCAAATGACAACGGAATGCCATTGTCAATATGTGGTGAGATGGCAGGTAACCCGATGCATACAGTTCTGCTGCTTGGATTAGGTTTAAAACGTTTTAGTGTAATACCAAGAAATATTCCTCTTATAAAGGAACTGATTGCGAATATCAGTATAGCAGAGGCCGCTGAAAGTATTTCCCATATTGATGCCATAGAATCTACTGAGGATATGGCACAATGGATAAAAAGTCTTAATAAACGTCTTTTAGGAGATGTTCTTCCGACATTACCATTAACTGTAGATGTTTAGCCGATTGATCTCTTTTACAAAATTATTAAATTCAGATTCAAGTGATCGAGTAAGTACTTCAATACTGTCTGTAACTCCCGATCTTAACTGCCTGTCAATTTGGTCTGCAACAAGACTCATGCGTGCTGCGCCAATATTTAAACCAGATCCTTTTATTGTGTGAGAATAGAATGAGGCTGTGGGAAAGTCCTGTTTTGTCAGAGAATCCTTTAACAGATCGATTTTACCTGGAATATCTTTTATAAATAAATTGACAATCTGGTTTATTAGCATCGTGTCACCGCCAAGCCGTTGGTTTAATGAGTCAAAATCAAACACTTTTAACTCGTGGTTCGTTAATTCACCGGGAACCTGATCGGAAGCCATTTCTGTATTATCAGATTTCGAAGCAGTCAGCCATTTTAAAATTTTCAAGTTTAGATTTGTAAGAGAGAACGGCTTTGCAAGATAATCATTCATTCCATGATTTATACATTTATCCATATCACCATTCATCGCATTTGCTGTAAGAGCAATTACTGGTGTTGCTGTATTAGGACTTTTACCTTCGCGAAGAATTCTGGTTGCCTCATAGCCATCAAGAACCGGCATCTGGCAATCCATCAGAATTAAATCGTATTTTGTGTTTGCTAATATGTCAAGAGCATTTTTTCCGTTGATTGCAATTTCCGGTGAATATCCCAGTTTGTTAAGCTGCAGAGTTGCGAGTTGACGATTTGTATAGTTGTCCTCAACAAGAAGTATGCGGCATTCTTTTTTCAGGTCTGTCGGAATATCTGAAATTGCTTTTTCTAAAGTGGATTGTTTCACCTTATCTTCTTTATATTTTTTTAAGGGAACCGTGAACCAGAAGGTGGTACCTTCATTTTCCTTGCTTGTAAATCCGATTTCGCCATTCATAAGTTCAACAAGTTTCTTGCTGATTGCGAGGCCTAATCCGGTTCCACCATAACGTCGGGTTGTTGAAGGATCTGCTTGTGTAAAGGATTTAAATAATTGATCTTGCATTTTGTCTGGTATCCCAATACCGGTATCTGTAATTGTAAATTTGATTATACAATTGGTTTCAGTTTGCATTGTACACTCTACTGAAAGTGTTACTGTTCCATGATGTGTGAATTTACTTGCGTTATTAAGTAAATTGTTCAATATCTGCCAGATACGAATCGGATCACCGATACAGTTTTCAGGCAGGTATTCCGAAATGGAACTGGAAAATGTAAGCCCTTTCTCTTTCATGATAAAAACAGATGAAAGTGTGGTGTCATCCAGGAGCGTTTTGGGATTAAATTCTGTTTTTTCGATCACAAGCTTATCGGCTTCAATTTTTGAAAAATCAAGTATGTCGTTAATGATCAGGAGTAAATTATCTGCACTGCGCTTGATTGCATCGGCATACATTCTCTGATCATCATTTAATACTGTGTCAAGTAAAATACCACTCATACCAATAATACCATTCATGGGTGTTCTTATCTCGTGACTCATATTGGCAAGAAACTGACTTTTTGCAATGCTGGCCTGCTCAGCTTTTTTTGCAAGTTCATTCGCTTTTTCAGTTTGAGTAATCAAGTCCTTTTTTACTTGCTCAGACTCAGCCAGAGCTTTTTCAAGTTCATGCTCACGATTCAGCCTTGCCTTATGTTCCTCTTCCTGAAGGAAAAGTGATTTTAGCAAGTCACCTCTCATCAGCTCAATTGATTGAAATATCCCACGAAGTGGTGAATCTGCAGGAACGGAAACCTTGATACTGGTATCCCAGAAAAGAGAACCAATCGTTTCAATCAATTTGTTAATTTCGCTTTGACGAATTGCAATAAATTTATCAGATTCCCATGAATTGCGAAAACTATTACTGTTTATCAAATTGAATGCAGTTTTTTCGTCTTTACAAAATACTATTCTGATATTCTTTATCAGTGCATATAATTTTACGTATAAATTAACAATTGGTGGTGGTTTAATTAGAAATATTGTCTGTAAATCACAATAATACTTACTCATTATTGCTTTAATCGATTTAAAAAAATCGATGCATGTTGCAGGATTATAAATCCGGAATCCTGACAAATTCAGAAGCGCATGAATTGATGAATTTGAGAGATATCCGCTTCCAAATAATAAATCAGTCTTTCTGGAAATAATTTCTTTTTTTTCTTTTGTAACTTTCCCCTGCAACGCAAAATAAAAAAGTCTGCCGGTAATCAGGCCTTGTTTACATTGGAAAAAAGGCTTTTGTTGCCCGGTAAACCATAAGGGATCAAATATGACCTGGTCAATTGATATCTCGTCCGTAAGTACTTTTTTCTCGGTGGATTCCTGATTAACATTACTGAGTAATACTAATGCATGCCTGATTGCATCATCATAGTTTCGACATATAGTCATTTTGACTTTAGTTGAAACAAATCGTTTTCCAGTTTGGAATATCAGGCTTATAAAAAAACTGACATCATGAACTATGAGTCCTGAAAAATTACCCGGTGAGTTTAACCAGTTGTCTGTTTGTTTTTTTCGTGTATCATATGCAGGAAGGCCATACAGTTGTTTGTATGAGCGGATTTCAACATATGGCCGATCACCAATATATTCCTTAATTATTCTGTTTCGATATTCAAAAATCATGTCAATATCTACATTCGACATATTCCCGGACGGTATTAGCCAGATTATTCTGTTGTCAATTAATTTGATGGTGAGCGTATAGTCTTCACAAATTTTGATATCTGTCCATTCAGGACATTCAAGTATCTCAAGTCCTGTGATTGGGCAGACTGTGTAGTGTAAGTGCTCAGAGTGCATCATGGACTCTTTTAAAATGCGATACTGTTTATCACATTCAATAAAAAACAGTGTAACACTGTTTTCTATTGAGAAAATTTACTTATCTGAATATTCTATTATTTCAGTCCGTTTTTTTCAACAAAATTTAAATATCATTACTCCGTAAACTCAGACTCTGTCTTGCAAATTTGTTATATTAATATATGTAATAATTTATTGTTACCTGGAGTCAAAATTATAACGATACTGCATTTTAACTGAAGACAAAAAAATACTTTGCTATTACCCTAAAAAAAGCCTATATTCAATAGTATTCGAAACAAATTGAAAGTTTCATTCGATTACCAAAGCGGTGGTTTTAATCACATGAATTATAAAGAGCGTTATACGCATATCGCCGAATTAATTCGAAACAAAAAGAGAGTTCTGGTAACAGATCTTGCTGCACACTTTGATGTTTCTGAGGTTACTATCCGTAAGGATCTGACACATCTTGAGGAGATCGGTATTTGCAGGAGGTTTCATAGTGGTGCTGTTGCTGCAACTGAAGCTGGTATTATTGATGTCCCTGTCAAACACAAGGTTACTATTGCGAAAGATCTTAAAGATAGAATCGCAAGACTTGCGGTGAAGCTTATTGAACCGGATAACACAGTGATGATTGATGCCGGTTCTACTGCGCATCTGATTGCATATCACCTGAAAGGACGCAGGAATATAAGAGTTGTTACTAATTCTCTGATGGTTGGAAGTGAGCTTGCGGATGAGACTGGTATTGAAGTCGTTCTTACAGGCGGAAATGTCTACTCTGTCAGTCAGGCACTTGTTGGTTCACTGGCAATTGAAGCTTTGAGGCGAATACATGTTGATATTGCTTTTGTAGGTGCAATGGGTGTTTCCATAGAGCGTGGTTTTACATCACCAACGCTTGCTGAGGCACAGTGTAAAGAGGCAATGTTTGCGGGTGCAGGAAAAAAGGTAATTGTGACTGATCATACGAAACTTGAACAGGTATCGTTTGCCAAGTTTGCCGGTTTTTCTGATGTTAATATACTTGTTACAGACAGTCAGGCTGATAGTGCAATTGTAAATAAATACAGAAGCGCAGGCCTTGATGTAATGCTGGCCGGTGAATGAATTGTAAATCACTCTGTTCAGGACTATGTACAGGAAATAATGCGTTTGACTCTATGTAAATAAAGCAATAGAGATACTTTGGTCATCGGCAGATCAATCGTTGATTATATTGAAAAGGAGATACAAAAATGGACGCAAATGGCGATATAGCACTTATTGGACTTGCTGTTATGGGACAGAACCTGATTCTTAATATGAATGATCATGGTTTTACTGTGGTTGCATATAATCGCAGTGTCGAAAAAGTTGACGCATTTATCAATGGCGCGGCGAAAGGCCGGCGTACTATTATTGGTGCGCATTCTGTTGATGAAATGGTACGTTTGTTAAAAAGACCCCGTAAGATTATGCTTATGGTTAAAGCGGGAAGTGCTGTTGATGAATTTATTAATACTCTTCTTCCTTATCTTGAAAAAGGTGATGTAATTATTGATGGTGGTAATTCTCATTATCCTGACACCATTCGTCGTACAAAAAATCTTAATGAAAAAGGTATTCTGTACATTGGAACGGGTGTTAGCGGTGGTGAAGAAGGTGCACGTACTGGTCCGTCAATAATGCCTGGAGGCAATCCGCAGGCCTGGCCGCTGGTCAAAGATATTTTTCAGTCAATTTGCGCAAAAACACCAGAGGGTGAACCCTGCTGTGACTGGGTAGGCGAAGATGGAGCTGGTCATTATGTAAAAATGGTTCACAATGGCATTGAATATGGCGATATGCAGCTTATATGCGAAGCGTACCAGCTCATGAAAGATGGTATTAGCTTGACAAGTGACGAAATGCATGCTGTGTTTGCAGAGTGGAACAAAGGCGATCTTGATAGTTATCTTATTGAAATTACACGTGATATCATGGGCTATAAAGATAGTGATGGTACAGCGCTTGTAGAAAAAATACTTGATACAGCCGGACAAAAGGGTACGGGTAAATGGACTGGTATCAGCGCCCTTGATAACGGGATGCCGTTAACACTTATTATGGAAGCTGTATTTGCACGATGTATTTCTGCACTCAAGGACGAGCGTGTTAATGCATCAAAAATTCTTTGTGGTCCGGGTACTAAGTTTACAGGTGACAAAACAGAATTCGTTGAACACATTCGTAAAGCACTTTTTGCGTCCAAAGTTATTTCTTATGCCCAGGGATATATGCTGATGCGTGAAGCAGCAAAAGAAAACGGATGGAAACTGAATTACGGTGGTATTGCACTTATGTGGCGCGGTGGTTGTATTATCAGAAGCGCTTTTCTGCGAAAAATTAAGGATGCATTTGATAAAAAACCTGATTTGAGTAACCTTCTTCTGGACGACTACTTCAAGTCTGTTATGGATTCATGTCAAGTCTCATGGCGTAAAGTCATTATTACTGCTGCAGAACTAGGAATTGCTGTGCCGGCACTAAGTGCAGCACTCAGCTTTTATGATGGATACCGGACAGCACGTCTTCCTGCTAATTTGCTTCAGGCACAGAGAGATTATTTCGGTGCGCACACATATGAAAGAATTGACAAGCCCCGCGGACAGTTTTTCCATACCAACTGGACTGGAAGAGGGGGGGATGTATCATCATCAACCTATAACGTATAAGTACTGTTTGAAATTTATTAAACAGAATCCTGAACGGGCACATGTCTATTATTAAACCGGTTACAAAATTATTTTGAACCGTGGTACTTATCAATATTATATTTACATAATAGCTTATAACACAAATAAATATAGGTTATAGATGCTTTTGTATACCCAATACGATTTAATGGAGGATATGATGCCCCAAGTGTTAAGACCTGTGATGATCATTTTTGTTATTTTTACATTAAATATTTTTGCAGAAGATAACATTAAGAAAACCATTGCTGTTATTCCATTTGAAACAATTGGTGTCAGTACTTCTGAGGCAGACAACCTGGTAAAAAAAATCAATGAGGCATTCACATCGGTACCTGAGATTGATCTTGTCTCTCAGGATAAAGTTTTAGCTGGTTTTCGTAATACATCAATTGTCAAAGACTCTGTTTGCAGAAACAGAGTTTGTGCTGTTGCAGTGGCAAACACTCTTGGTGTGCATTATGCGTTTATTGGAAGCTTTTACAAAATGGACAATACATTTACTATCACAATCTCAGCTGTAATCCCTCAAAAAAATGAGACTGTCTGGACAAATGAATATTCGTCTAAAGAAGACATAACCAATTTTTTAAAGAAAACATCAGAAAATGTTGTTATTGATGCACGTAATGCTTTTTTAGCAGAGCAAAAACTGGTAGATAATTCAGATGGAACGAAAAAGAATATTACAGAAGATCTTATTGTACCTCAAATTGCAGATAACAGTACTGATGGAAACAGTAAGAAAACCGAGATCGCATCTATTAAAGAATATAAAGAAAATGATGAAGAAACAGTTTACGAACCTTTAGTTTCAAATCATGGTACAGTGCAAGGATTAACTGTTGGGCTTGTTGGTCGTTATGTGTTAAACGATGCAGGATTTACAGAAAGTGAATGGGGTATAGATGCATTCTGCCTTATTCCTACAACATCAGTCGGTCAGGCACGGTTTAAATTTGCACTTCCAATGTCTACAGCAGACACAATGCGAGTACGTTCGACTTTTAAACGCAACAAGGATTTCTTCTTTACACTCGAGCATGAATGGGGTTTAAAGAATATTGGTATTACTTTTGGAATTGGATATATGTACCTTGATAATTTTCAAAAAAATGATACTGTTGCAAAATATAACGCCACACAATACAATACATATGATTTTAAAACATCACACAGAGCCAACTGGGTATTTGGAATTCGTGCCGGCAAACCAAATAAAGGATTTAAGGGGAGAATCAGTTACCCACTTACTTTTGGAGAAGAAACAAATGTTTTTGTCGAATATAGTGCCTTTGGAATGTTTGGCGGTAGCAGGATTAAAGGTGGAGTAGGTTTGCAGGGGGCTGCAAAAAGAAGAGTAGGTAAATTGAGCTCAACGTATTCAGTATCCCAATCATCAAACTATAGCAGTAATTATTCTACTGATACAACTAAAACGTTAAGTGAATATTATTTCATGGGGCCATCAGGCAGATTAGCATTTCTCGCTGGTCAACACAGTTCTGTAACGATAGGAGTAGATTTTATGGGCATATTCATTCCTGATGTTTTCAACAAAAAAGATGAATGGACTCCTAATATACTTCTTGGATATACATTTTCATTTGGTAAACTTACAAATCCGGAAACTTATGACGGGAAGTTTTAGTTTATTCACATATCATGGTTATTTATTGAGTAAATGAATGTATTGTAACAAAAAGGGCACTATACCAGTGCCCTTTTAATTATGAAGGTGTTTTAATTCTATGAATATTTCATCAATAGGACAGGATTCACATAGGTTCGTTGCTGATGGAAATAATAAACCGCTTATTCTTGGTGGTATTACGATTGATAATTGCAACGGACTTGACGGGAATAGTGATGCAGATGTAGTTTTACACGCTATTACCAATGCAATTTCCGGTGTAAGTTGTACTAATATTCTGGGTAAAGTTAGCGATGATCTTTGTTTAAAGCAGGGGATAACTGATAGTAAAGTATATCTTCAACGAGCTATTGAGACGCTTGGCATATACCGAATGGTGCATGTTTCAATATCAATTGAAGCCAAACGTCCTCATTTGTCAAAGCATATACCTGAAATGCGAAAATCAATAGGTATGCTTTTAGGATTAGACATTAATCATGTTGGTATTACTGCTACAACGGGTGAGGGATTGACTGCGTTTGGAAAAGGAGATGGTATTCAGGCTTTTGTTATATTGACAGTAGAGTGCTGATTTTTAAATTCTTTATTATAGTTTAAGAGCACTTGATTGACGTTCTATTTCCCTTTGCCATATATGCTCGGCTTTACGAAACCAGAAAATCGGATTTGTAATTTCGTTTGATTCTGTATCCTGTTCTGGTAGCGTGTCAATCAGTGATGAAAAGTCAGTAAAAAATTTACTTACATCTTTATAACGTTCTACAGTAAGTGAAACGTTTAACAAAATATAGTATGTCTGAGCCATTTGCAGTGCTGTGAATGGAGCTGGCTCCGAGATAACCTGTGTGAGCCAGGTTCTGCAATTGTTTGTTAATTCCTCTTTTAGATCATCAGGTGCAAATTGCATCGCCAGAAAATTCAAATATCCTATATTAAAAGGATCTGTACTACCTTTATTTACCGAAACTGCCTTTGAGCATGATTCTGCAAGGATATACGCCTGAAAGCTTGTAAGACGGTTTCGCGGAAATGAAAAATAGTTCTCTGTTATTATTCCTCCAGCCTCCATCATTTTACGTCTTTTTTTTGTTGCTTTGGATATGAGAATTTTTGTTTTGTCATCAAGTATTGATTTATAATGAATCGTATTATCTTCACCAATTATATTGAACAATGAAATATCTATTGAAGACATAAGACAATCAGTACATATAACAGGAAGTATACTATAATAGTCGAAAAAATTTCCGGAAGAATCTTCTGAACTTGGAAATATATCATTATCACGCCATTTCCAGGCGTAGTCATTCAATGAAAGAAGGTATCCTGTGACATTATTTGAACCGCATCCACCGCAGGAGCAGCGAAGGCGTTTCAAACCCTTCTCCTGATATGTAAAGGGGAGGTACCGGTCATATGAAAACTTGTCAATTAATCTCTGAAGTTCGCTGTAATCATTTACTATTGTCAATATTTTGACAAGGTTGGAGTCGCTAAGAAGAGTAATAACATCTTCAGATGGATGCATTAGAAAAAAACGATTGTTTGTGGACTCGATACGTTTTTTTAAATTTAATATAACACGTAATATACTTGAGTCGATAGTAGTTACATTTGTCAAATCAATAACAAGATCTTTTTGAGTATGCTCCTGAAAAAATGATGTCAACTGAGGTGTTAATGTGGGTAGTGAACCAAGGTTATATGCACCTTGAAGACAAATGACATCATAGTTGTTATTTGACATAACAGACAGTGGCATTATTTCCCTCCACATCAAATGCAGCATTTAAAAACTATTTACCCTGATATTCGCCAAAAATGTGAATATCACGTTTATAGCTATTGTATAATATTCACTTAGACAGGTCAAGGTTTTGTAGTTCTGAAGCAGTAGTGTACATTAATTGTTACAGATATAGCCGATAATGGTTGTATACGGAAATGATGTCTGGTATCGTGAAAAAAGGCTGTCAATGACCGATGTTCTGTTTTTTTGAACCCGGGTTCTGTATGTACCCGTACTATTCATTGAAAAAGTTCGGATTGAGCCACTTTTTATGTTTTCGATATCAACTCTAAGCGGGATTGTAAGGGAATCCTTGATTAAGGAAACTGATAAGAGTGTTATTGATACCCTGAAATCCGGCTGATCACTATTCTGGACAATCTGGACTGTACTGGCGCAATCACTTCGCTTTATTTTTGATACCAGTATTTTTCTGATTCCGGCGATTTTTTTTAAAAGAGCACTTTCTCTTTTCTTATCAGCAGGCCAGGATGGAAGTGAATCAAAATTTGCTGTGTTTAGGACAGGTGCGATATAGATTTTTTGTTTCGATGCATCTATATCGGATGGTGAGTATGCTTTTTTGTTGATCAGTGAACAGTTGACAACAATACAAATAAAAAATAAAAGAAGTAATTTTTTCATGGTGTAACCATAATTTTGTGTTTGTAAATGCTTCGTTCATTCAGACCCGTTTCGTATCCCACCACTGCAAAATATAATCCGGGAACAACAGATCTGTTAAATATTGTATGTAAATCCCATTGGTAAGGAATGGGCACATTGTGGGTTTTATTGACAATCAATTTCCCGGAAGCATCATAAATTGTAATGGCTTTTATAGATTTTCCTGAAAAAATTACAGTACCATTTTTTAATGAAACCGGATTGGGATATACCGATATTTTAACATCGTCAACAATTTTTCCAATCGAATAAAGTCCGGAAACAGGAGTGTATGTTGTAAATGTCGTATAATCACCAGTAATTACATTAGTAAACCCGGATGATTTCTCCCATGTTTCCTGAAGCTCATTCCATTTGTAAACATCGCAATCAGTACCAGCTACTCTTTTTGCAGTTATTGAGAAAACACAGCTTGATTTACCCTGCCAGAAATGAGGATATAAAAATAAAAAAGGTGTACTTTTTAAAATTAATGACATTGAGTTCGCTTTTTCGTAATAGATTTTATCGGTTACCAAATCAAGTGACGGGACACATGGCAATATCGTTGTGTCTAATTTAAATAAGGCTGTCGCAGATGATTGTGAATCAGATGCAAAAGATGAAAACCTTATCGTATCAGAAGAATAAAAATTATCAGTACAATCGTTAAATGAAACACCATAGTCTTTTGATTCAAGAGCATGACCATTTGTGACAATTGCAACTATTCTTTCATTAGGAGCAATTGAATAAACTGTATGATATCCGTCACCATTATTGTCAAGTGATACAGAAATTGATGTATCTATTGAGGTACGCATTCTTAAAATTGATGCACTCCAGGGGACATCTGCAGCAGAAATGGTATTTTGACTTTTGTGTTCAAATATCAGATGCAAGGAATCTATTGGAAATGTATTAGTATTTCTCAGCGTAAATAATCTCATCCCATAGGGCAATACTTTTTTAATTAACGTTTGAGAATAAACAATTGAATCGTCCCTGACCGTTATCGTATCAAAAATTTGTGCATCATTGAGAAATCGTGATGTATCAGCATACTTACCCGAGTAAAAAGATGCGACATGAAAATTATGGAGAATGTCAGTCCATTGTTTAGAAAAGTTCCTGGAAACGGTTCTTATATTTGAATAAAAAGGATGCTGTTTTTCGTAGTTATTGAATAGGATAGCTCTGGGAAATTCAATAGATGATGGTGAGAGCATTTTGGATATGTAAAGCATTAGAAGTGAGTTTGCATAATAAAATAGACCATTTGTAACATTATTATCATGAAGAAATGGTTGGTGCGGTGCACTGAAATAATGTGATGAATAACGAATGTAATCGTTTACATCCGGAAATGCAATTTCTTCAATTGATGTTGCAGTCCCCTCAAGCCATGCAAGTGGGTAATCATCAAGAGTAAGATTGAAATTTTCAAGTACATTCCATGTCATGCTGAATTGTATTGCATGAAAAAATTCGTGCGCGCAGGTTACCCTGATAGCGTCAAGTGGATTGGCATCATATCCCAGTTTAGTCCAGTTTGTTGAAATATCAATAATACTCGACCACCCTTTAGGATAAATCTTTGTATCAGAAACCGGAAATGGATATGTATATGCAAAAGCATCAGATGTGCTGCAGGCTACGACTTTATACTTTTCAGACTGGAATTTGTTATCCCTATATGGAATCGGTGCAATAAAATTGAATTTGTTGACTTCCAATTCCCAGCAGCTGTCAAGTGCCCATCCTATTTCATCAATATAATCGGGGATTCCATTTGGAAGTGAACGTTTTATTCGCCAGGAACTCCTATCAAAGCCATAATTATCGCCGTTAAGATGTGATGCCACATGGGATGGCAGATAATAGATCTCGAAATGATTTCCAGGTGTAGTAAATACACTTGCAGAATCTGGTATGATAGTTAAAGCGAGATATTCATTTCTTGTCGCGGTTGACAACAGATCCCATGTTTTGGTTAAATAAAATAAATCCGCCTGGGATAATTGCTCCTTTATTCCGTATTTTGGAGAGGAATTATTTTTTTTGTCAGAAACTGATTTCCTGATATGTTGTTCGAACTCTGAAATCGATTGATATGTATAACCGTTTAAACTACGACTGGAAGTGCCCTCAACAGTTTTTCCAGCATGAATTGTAAAAAAATAAACCAAAATTAGTAGAATAGTAAACTGAATCCGAAAGTCAAACAGCTTTTTATTAGTGTTCATTAAAAATCTATAAATCATATATGCTCTCTGTGCTTTTCAAGTGAAATCATTTGCTTGTATTAAAAATTGTTCTCATAATCCTAAATGTCACAGTGATCGTGGATTAATAATTGTAAAATATTGATAATATATATCCAGCATTTCTGTTTATGGAAATTCATACATAACATTACGTATGAAATAGAAATAAATGCAAGAGAAAAAAATAAGAAAAAAAGCTCAAGTGCATCAATTAATAAACCGATACTAAATAATGAAAGAAACCCGGTAACTCAAGCACCTCCCTTGTGTGCCTCTGATTCTCGAGCTTCCCCGCGTAAAGGGAATCAGAAGAGTGAATGGGTTGATAACTGCTTTAAAATAAAAATGGATGCTCTTCAGGCATCCATTTTTTTTTAAACGAAAAAAAGGCGAAGTAAAAATTACTTCACCTTAATTCCGGAAAATATTTGCTCTGTCAGGCGTTTTTTGCTGCTGAAATGTCGCCTGTAAATTGGACGTTTGTTGATCCAGTGTCTTTTTTGTATTTCCCGATATCGATAACCATCGCAAAATAACCAACAAGTGCCTTATGCTCATCATAGTAAGGATTCGCAATAAATAAAAACATTCCAGTGCCACCATCTGGCCGGTTTATTCTGATTTCTGATGAATAGCTGTTGCCATTAGAACAACGTTCAAATTGCTTTTTGAGGAATGACGATCCAATCAGTTTGTCTTTATCCATACCGATAATCTTACAGAATGATGGATTGACCACTATCATTTTAAATTCTTCATCTGCAAGACAGAATCCGGCAGATGTAGTTGATAGAATTGTACGTAAACGTTTTTCATTTTCAGATATTTGCGCATGTTTTAATTTGGATTCTTCAGCCAGATAGAAATGACAATTGTCGGGTCTGTTGAGTCCATTATAAATAGCTATTGCCATATTTTCGCAAGAGCCATACCCGCACGAACTGCAATTATACAAATCTGATACGCAGTTTTTTCTCATTGACTTAAAAATTTTCCATAACTCATCTTCCGATGGAATGACTATACGGTTGTTAATACTCATGTCGGAATAATGACGTTCATACAAACCTGGTTCCCAGAATTTACTCAGAATTTCATTAAGATCATGTAATGAAATCGACTTCTGCGAATTTTGTATTGACGAATTATAGAGTGCTTCAACCTGATGAGATCGTTTCATTACTGAGGTTTCGATATCATCAAGTGATTTTTTATCGGTTATTGTGAGAGGGCCTCCATTGCACCCGTGCCCACAATTGAGACAATCGATAAGTATCGGGGCTGTCTGATTTTTAATTGATTCTTCTAACTTATCAAGATATTGATATACTTCTTCACCCTCAATTTTTCTTGATACTTCACTGATTCCCGGTGACCATCGTTCTGCGGTGCGTAATAAACCTCCTGGTGATGAAAAGCCGACAGCACGTTCTGCTGGTGGATTTACGTACTGATCAGGTGAATATCGTTTCAGGTCAATATTATTTTTCTCGAGAAAATTACTGATCGATTTGAATCCGATATTATACTCACCAAGTTTTGTCTCATAGAATTCTCTTTTTTTGGCAAGACATGGAGAGATGACTGCAATTTTAAAATCATCATACTCATTGAAATATTTACGGATCATTTTCATTGTGTGAAGCATTGGGCTGTCAATCGGTGCAAGGTAAGGCAGCAGGTCCGGAAGATACATTTCTATATATGTTACGATTGCAGGACAAGGTTGTGATATGACTGGTGTTTTTTTATTCTTGCTATTCAGGTATTCCATGTATGATTTTACCGTTAATTCTGCTCCGAAACTGACATCAAATACAGCTGTAACACCAAGACTTTTAAGCCATCCGTTAAGATGCATATATGTGTTGGGAAAATTAGCGGCGACAGATGGCGCTACGATAGCGATAATTTTCTGTCTGCCTTGACAATCTTCTATAAAGCGTTCAAAATCATCTACCCAGAAACGCGCTCCGTGCGAACATTTATTGATACAACTTCCACATCCAATACACATAAATGGGTTGACAGTTACGTAATCACCGCTTCCATCATTGCAATATTTTACAGGACAGGCACTGATGCAATTATGACAGTTTACACATTTGTCATTATCTACACCAACTATGTCTGGCAGCTCTTTTAATTTTTTCCCGATCATCATGATACTGAATCCTTTATAATACGGTACAGCGAAAAAGTTTAATCATGGTATGATTGTTCGATAGTAATTCAATTGTTTGGAATGTCAATTTTTGCATCTTGTTGTTCGATTGTTATTATCGAATCTGTTTTATTAGGTTTTGGTTTTAAGAAAAAACTTCCCCCTGTAACAGCCAATATGAGTATTATTGCAGCAATTATCAAAGACTTTACGTTACCAGACCTTTTTATTTCCCATTCGGTACTTTCTATACCTGGCTCTGAAACCGGTTTCGATGATTTAAAAGTTTGCATCTCAGGTTGATGATTTTTAATATCAAATGAAGATGTTTGACGTTGTGATATCGGGGCTTTAGGTGCAGCTTGAATTCTGCTTGTATAGAACTGTTCGAAAGCTATCTGTATTTGCTGTGGATTTCTATAAAACGCTGCAATGATTTCTTCCGGTGTTCCCATGTTGTATGAACTCAGTATATCTTCCAGGATTTTCTTGACAAAGTCAATGCTTGCGAATCGTTCTCGTTTGTCAGTCCGCATGCATGTTTGTGCAACAGAAGACAAACGGTCATCTACTTTTTGATGATATTCTTCAAGACGTTTGAACTGATTTTTTGTTTTAGCCTGAATCATTGTTACCATATTACTATATGGAAATGGATTTTGGCCACAAATTAATTCGTAAAGAACTGCACCAAAAGAATAAACGTCAGAAAGTGTATCAATAGGGTAACCACTTATTTGTTCTGGTGAAAAATAGTGAATTGTTCCAACGATACTATCAGTTGAAATGGTATGTAAACCTGTTTCAATTGGACGAGCGACACCGAAATCCATCAACTTGACAATTCCGGTATTTGTAACCATAATATTTGATGGTTTAAGATCCCGGTGAATTATCCCGTTGTATTCTCGCCCATATATTAAAATCTTTTGAGAATGTGCATAGGAAAGTGCCCGTGCAACCTGCAATGCAATTGATGCACAGACTGGCGATGGGACCATGGGGTGCATTGATAGAAGTGTAGAGATGGTGTCTCCGTCAATAAGTTCCATTTCAATTGTTGGTAATCCATGCCATTCATCAGTGTCATATGTTTCAATAATGTTCGGATGATGCAATTTTGCAGTAATTTTAGCTTCAGTTAAAAATCTATCCCATAGTTCGCGCTGATTTGTTGGTAATAGAATCTTTACAGCACGATATATTTCAAGCTTTTCATTCCAGATTTTATAGACTCTTGCCATCCCGCCACTTCCCAGAATTGAGACGACTTTTCCTGTACCAAGAGATTCCTGTTTGGTATCTGATGGTAATTGGGGGTTACAGAAGGTTGAAGATATGTCAATAGAAATATTTTGTTCTTTTGATGGTGTTTTTTCTTTTTTTATTGAAATCGGTTGTGGTGGTTGCTGCAGAGCAGTCTCATAATGATCCGTTTCGTCAATAATGAGAGGATAACTATCCTTTGCAACAGAAATGTTTTTTGCAGAAAACGATTCTGTTTCGATGGATATCTTCGACAATATGGGCTTATCAGTCTTTGATGTATTAGTAAAACTCTCGGTATCAATCGAAATTGTATTAAGTCCGGTGATTTTTGTATCAGGTTTGGAGCCTGTCTGGTACGATGACGTGATCTTCTTAACTGTATAACCGGAGGATTTTGTATCAATATTCACATTTCCAGTACCCGTATTTTTATTGACAACATGATTGGTGCGTGTCGATTTATCAGGAGTACTTTTTCTTTCTGGCATATCAGAAAATGCATCACTGGTGTCATTGTTTGGATAATGGGTTTGTGCCATATCGATATTCCTTTCAAATATCTCTTTGCCAAAAAGTGTTATGCACATGCTTCAATGTTGTAACTTCCTATAAAACAATCATTTAATATACCTTAAAATATTGTTAATGATATAATTAAGAGAGAAGCATATCTTAGACGTATTGTAACATTCACATATTTTAAATATCAATTAGTTTTTAATTATAATCTGGTTATAACGACCATGTGTGATTGCCATTAAACGATGCGGTATGTATTTTATAGTAAAATACCTGATTATACATTGTAAACAGATACGCATATGGTTGTACAGAAAAACATCTCTTTAAAAGATAAAAATACCTATAAAATTGGTGGAAAAGCTGACTTCTATTGCGAGCCGGCATCAATTGATGATATCCTTGAAATAGTACAATGGGCAGATTCAAGGCGTATCCCGCTGCTTATAATTGGAAACGGGTCTAATCTGCTGATCAGTGATACGGGATGGCCTGGTGTAGTAGTAAATCTTTCTGAGAATTACAATAAATTTGAGTGGAGCAATAATCAGGTTACGGCAGAAAGTGGTTTAATGCTAAATAAACTTGTCAATCAGGTTATTGATCTTGGATTTTGCGGTATGGAGGAACTAACAGGAATTCCTGGGACTATTGGTGGTGGTGTTATTATGAATGCCGGTGCATTTTCGATGACATTGCAGGATACAATTGATACTGTAACCTATTACGATCTTGAAGAAAAAAAGATATGCTCCCGCAAGAAAAATGAATTGGAATTCGGATATAGAACAAGTTTCTTAAAACGTAAACCATCAATAGTTCTTACAACCTCATTTAATTTTGAAAAAAAATGTACTAAAGACATTCTCATTTCGAAGCGCGCAGAAATACAGACCAAAAGACGTGACAAGCAACCTCTTGATTACCCGAATTGCGGTAGCGTTTTCAAGCGCCCTGAAAAAAATTATGCTGGAACGCTTATTGAATCCTGCGGGCTTAAAGGAATGCGGATAGGCGATGCAGAGGTGTCAGAAAAACATGCAAATTTCATTATAAACAGAGGGAATGCAACTGCTGAAGATGTAAGAGCGTTGATAGGTTTGATACAAAAGACAGTCCTTGATAGAACTGGTGTGATGCTTGAACCGGAAGTAATTTTTGCAGGTGAATTTAAATCATCACTTGTTGATAGCATAAAAAAGTAGATAACTCTTAGTGAAAGATATAATTATACCTGATTGGAGCAATAATGACTGTTGCAATTGAAAAATTTATCCTTGGTCCAATTGAAACCAATGCATACCTTGTTGTAAATGAACACCAAAAGGCATTCCTTGTGGATCCATCAGATAATCCATCCGAAGTTGTAAATTTTATAAATAATAATAACATTGTTCTTGAGTCAATTGTAATTACTCATGGTCACTTTGATCACATTATGGGAATACCTGAACTTGTTGATGTTTATCCCGATGTAAAGGTGTATATCAGCAAAGGAGAAGAAATCCTCCTGAAGGAACCCCGATTCAACGGGTCGTTCATGATCGGTTTACCATTTACTTATGAAGGTGAAGTATGTGAATTGACTGAAGGTGAAATGACAATTGGCAGCTTTAAAATCAAAGTAATATTTGTGCCTGGTCATAGTCCCGCAGGAACAGCAGTTCTTATTGGAAACAACCTATTGTGTGGTGATATCCTGTTTGCCGGATCAATAGGTCGTGCTGATTTACTTGGTGGCAATGAGGAATTGCTTGTCAATGGTATTAAAAGTAAATTAATGGTTCTACCTGATGAAACAGTCGTTTGTCCAGGACATGGCGGGAGAACGACAATCGCCAGAGAGCGAAAAGCCAATCCGTATTTATAGAACAGGATATTATCCAAATGACTGAGTTACCATATCTCGAATCATATTTCACATATTTACGGCTCGAGAGAACTCTGAGTGATAATACCGCATCATCATATATGTATGATTTAGAACGATTATGGGCATTTCTTAAACAGAAGCGCATAGAGTCTATTGACAATGTAACATATGATGTACTTTCTGAATACATAAGGGTCCTTTATGATTTAGGTTTTGAAATAACATCAATTCAGCGAAGTCTTTCATCCTTAAGGGGATATTTTGCATATGTTGCCTCAGAAGGTGCGATCAGTATTGATCCTACAGAGATGCTTGAAACTCCAAGAAACTCCCGATACCTGCCATCAGTACTTTCTGTCGACGAAATTGTGAAAATTCTGGAATCAGTCAATACCAGTAAATGGTTAGGAACAAGGAATAGGGCAATGATCGAGACGCTTTACGCTACAGGAATGCGGGTGTCTGAACTTGCTGCGTTTACATTTGAACAATATATCCCTGATGACCATCTTGTCAGAATCACCGGGAAAGGATCAAAAGAACGCATTGTTCCACTTGGTGATATTGCTGCCCACTGGATTCATGTTTACTATGAAAACGAACGAACAAAGCTTGTCAAAGCACATACCGATAGTACTGTTTTTCTGAATAAATCAGGCAAAGCTTTGTCAAGAATGGGTATATGGAAAATTATACAGTTTTACGCAAAATGTGCCGGAATTACAAGTGATGTTTCTCCGCATACCTTTAGACATTCTTTTGCGACACATCTTCTGGAGGGTGGTGCAGATTTACGAACGGTTCAGGAGATGCTGGGGCATGCTAATATTGTAACGACAGAAATATATACTCATGTTGACAGAGAATACCTTTGTGAGGTTCACCGGAGTTTTCATCCGAGAAATAAAAGAAAATCATGATTGAATCATTAATTCAGGTTCATTATCATTTACGTACCGGAGGGGTAACCACTGTAATACGAAGGTACTCAGAAGTGTTTCATAAATTGACAAATTGTATATCAAATTCATTTGTGTTTTGTAATGAATATGAGTTCACAGGTGATAATAATTTAAAAGTTGTTCATGTCAAAGAATGTGAATATAAAAAGTATAAAGGGAAAAACGATTTTTATAATGATCGGAAGAAAATCGAGTCTGGTTTGGAAAAATGTATTTGTGAGCAGCACAATAATGGACGTGTTATCGTCATTGCTCATAATCTTGTTCTGGGCAAAAACCTTGCCTTGACATCTGCATTTTATAATTGTGCAAAAAATAATACATTGGACACAGTAACATTTTTCAGCGTTTTTCATGATTTTCCGGAAGAAGGCAGAGTTGATGACATTGATGCAATCAGAGATGTCGAGCGATTTCAGAGTGATATAAAAAAACAGATGTATTGCATTGATGCACCTGTAAAGATAGTTGTTCCATCCGAAAATGCGATGCGTATGATGTGTCAATGCGGTTTTAATGCGTCGATGGTTTCTAATCCTGTAAATTGTACAAAAGTTGATATAAACTCAAAAGAAATTGACTATATACGTAATTCCATATGGTATCATGCACATGAGCAACAGTTACCATTTGATAAGCACAAAAAAATAGCTTATTATCCTGTACGCATAATCCCACGAAAAAATATTTATGAAGCAATACTCATAAGCTGTATTTTCTTCAATTCATCACTGATCACCGGTCCATCCGGTAATTCTGAGCAGGATATTAATCATTATAGGAATCTGATTGATTTTATCAGTAAAAACAGACTTCCTGTCATGACCGATGTGATTAAAAAATGTGATTTACATAATGCTTATGATGAAGCACCGGTTGAAAACATTATGCTTGCTACTGATTATATTGTGTCAACATCTGTTGCCGAAGGATTCGGATATACATTGTTTGAACCATGGATACAGCAAAAAATGCTCATTGCGAGAAAGAATTCAGGACTTGATATGCCTGAAGGCTGGAATGGTGAATCGATGTACTCGTTCTTGCCTGTTCCTGTAAAATGGATTGATACTGAGCGTGTTGTTAAATGCTATGAGATGTATTTTGTTGAGTGTTTTAAAAAAAAAATACCATGGTCGATTAAGAAATCCTTTATACACGGGGAGTATATCGACTTTGCAGTGCTTCCTGAATGTATACAAAAGTCAATTATTGAATTAATTATCTCTGATAATAAAATGCGCAGCGAGTGGTTGACAATTCTTGAAGAAAATATTAGTGGATGGCCTGGATTACAGAATATTTACAATAATGCGAAACGATCAATTAAGCATCATTCGAATATTGTTTCAAGTGAATTCAGTGAAATTATTTTTAAAAAAGAATTCTCAGAAGTCTTCTTGCAGGATACATCACAAAGTAGTCATAATGCAGAATATCAAAAAATCGAGGTTCATTTTCAGTCGCCTGATTATTTCAGGTTGCTGCTTGGAAAACAGGATTGTAGAATGTGTGATATATAAGCGATTGTTACTAACAGGGATTATGGTATTATTAAATAAAGGAAATTAATTGAAAATTAAACATTTTTAATTTAAAATAATTCTGGTACATTTTCAATTAATAGTTTACTTTGTTATTGTGCCAATTCATACGTAACATAGTGATTAATAAGTAGGTTATGAAATTGGTTCGTGTGAGTGGAAAACTATTGATAATCCTGATGGTGATTAATTATTTACTGTATAATCAAAACGTTAGCGAGAAAAAAATTGCAAAAAAGAAAATTTTTTCTTGACTTTGATGTGATTACATCGGATATTGTAAGAGTTTCCCGTTTAAAAAATGGAGGGTGTTGTGTCAAATACAACAAAACATGATCTGATTGCTGATGTATCAAGATTTACTGGGTTAACTCAGGCCGATACAAAAATCGTTGTTGAGGAGATGCTTGAGAGTATCTCTTCATATTTAGAAAGCGGAAAAAGTATTGAAATTAGAGGTTTCGGTACTTTTTACACTAAAACAAGAAAACCCAGACCAGCTCGAAATCCAAAGACGGGTGAGGTGGTCCCTTTACTTAAAAGAATGGTGCCGCTTTTTAAGTATTCAAATGAGTTAAAGAAAAGTATTACTGATACACTAATTCAGAATGCGTCATCGCAGAGTACTGCATCTGTGTAGAAAATATTCGTAGTAACAATAGGTATAGGGGCAGACAATTCTGTCCTTTGCTTATGCTTTTCAATTGTTAATGTAGTTGTTTCATGATCTGCTATTGATTTATCTGTTTCACTGACAATCAATATTACCATTTTCAATAATGTGACCGATTATTTCGGTTGTGATAATGGCTCTGATTCTGTATTCCTCATCTGTTATTTATCTGTAAATCAAAACATTACAATGTGACATTTTTCCTGTTTTAAAATAGTAAAAAAAAAAGTTTGCAAAACTTGACTCGTTATTGCAATGACAATATAATCTTTCTATATGTAAATTTTTACAAATATCATTGTTCTTTCTGACTTTCTATCAAACCGGGTAAATATGACAAGAGAAGCAAATCATGCCTCTGGTAGTTTAAAAGGAGAGATCTTCATGGGAAAACTTTTTTCTCCATTGTTAATTGTTTTTGCTATTGCCAATAATCTGGCTGCACAGATTGATATTGATAGCGCATATAATGCAAGAGTAAATTTGCCATCATTCAATGCGCAAATTGGTGTTGGCTTTAATTACGATTTGTTAAGAAATCCAACCGATGTATCATTTGAATATCCAAATGCTTATTTTGGTTTTAATGTACCTTTAAAGACAACTCAGAATTTGAGATATCTTGTAAAAAGTGTGGATTCATTACTTAACGATTCGTCAATTTTTTCAAACGGGGCGGATTATAAAATTAATGCAACTGCACGACAAAACGCGAATGTTACAGTACGGGTGGATGTACCGATGTTAGGTGGTGTCGGATCATTTTCCAATGTTCAAAACATGTTCTTAAAGTATCAGAACATTCTTGGAAATCCTGATATTTACCTTAATCCTTCAAATCTTGGAGATGGAGTAAATTTTCTTTTGCGTGGAACGTTGACAGTTCCTGTTGAGTTAAGTCTCTATTGGGAAACAATGACTTTTGGATATGCATACAGATTAAATAAAAATTTCATTTTTGCCCTGAACCTTCATCGGCACTTGTTCAGTCTTGACTTGAGAGGCAATGTTGATGTAGACATGATGGGGAAGTATACACTTGATTTGAGCAGTAAATCAAGTACATCAGAGGTTGAGATACCTTCAGTTGAGGGATTTGTTGATTATCCATCCGATAAACTTTATGGAAGTGCATATGGTCATTTTGAAACAGAAGTATGGTCACCGACGCTTGCTGTAAAAGCCTGGCGATTCTCTGCCGTAGCACGATTTGGAATTGACACCAGGGCAAAAGGTGAGTTCCTGGCTAAATACTCCATTCCCTTCCTGATTGATCCTGAAACATTCAAGGTAAAATATGATTTTGAAGATTCTAAAACCATGACATCTCCGGAAGTAATGCAAGGACTTACATCGAATGCTACAGATAGTCTGGTTTATTCGAGTAATGATGCTGACCTGATTTGGAAAATGCCTACAGGTCTATCCTTTTCATTTGATGTATGGCCGAAACATTTAAGGTTGTCATATACTAAATTATTCGGCGACATTAATATGAAGCTTGATAATATCGCAAAGCAGAAACTTGCAACTGAGATGAATAGTGATCGTGATACAACATTTGATACAATTGTAATTGATGTTGGTATTTCTGTTGATCATGTAATTATGATTGAAGCAAGTCTATTCAATTCATTTCTCAATCTTGGTATAACATCTTTTGATGTTTCATACAATGGAAAGAAACATTTACTTGGGAAAAAATTGCCATATATGAAAATGGGTCAATCTGCAATGCTTCCTGTTCTTAACCTTGGAACAGATCTTGGTACAAAACTGCAGCTTCATCTTGAGTTGGATGTTCTGCCATTACCCGCATTAAAAACCGGTGTTGTATATCATTTCTGATTTGATAAAAATGTATGAAAGGATCATTCATGCTTACCTTTAAAAAAATTGCATTTATTACTATGTTGTTAAGTGCTTGCTCTCTTTATGCACAAACAACAGAGTATCTGATTGTTGATGCTCCCGTTGGCGCGCAGGCATCATCTAAAGTTTTATGGGTAAAATGGGCCGGACTATCACGTTTGGGATATCCTGCCCCGGATTCAGGAACTATCTACTATGACAGAGCACCCGGTGGCGGCGATTTAAAAAATTACCGGTATACTGTAAAAAATGCTGCACTAGATTCTGTAACAAAAAAACCTCTTGACAATATACTTGATGCGAGTAGTACTATAAGTAAACGCGGAACTGCATTTAAAGCGGCTGAACAACCTGAAATGGGTTTTGGCGTATTCTATTGTGTTGTTGCATTTCCATGTACGACAACAACACCTGTTAAAAAGGCAGATACGCTAATAAGTAATGAATTTGTGTTGATGATTGAGTCTCCAGATGCAGTAGACTGGATTGGCCCCAAAGATTCAATAACAGAATTGACACCGACATTTCAGTGGAAAGCTAATGCCGGGGTCCCATATTATCATGTGGTTCTTTCTGATGAGGCAATTTCAATTGATTCAAGCGAAGACGGAAAAGTAAACCTGAGCGGATTAAGCATTATCTGGCAGGCGATAACCCCTAATACACAAATAGTTTATGGTGCGCCAGATCCATCCCGTACAATTACTGCAGATCCACCACCTCTGTCACCCGGGAAAAAATATACATGGATGGTTCTCAATAATTACGGAAATCATGCTGCATTCTCATCAACAAAAGTAAAATTGCCACCAGGAAATTTTGTAATAAAAGGCAAATCAATGAAAAAACCGGTGCCAGTTTATCCGGTAAATAATGTACAATTGACATCTGATGTAAATAAAAAATTCAGTTTTAAATGGACAAATCTGGATGATTCAGCAAATACCTATAAAATATATGCTTACATCGGATCGGAGTTTGAAGGTATAAATGCACAGCTTATTGTTTGGCAAACAGAAGTAAGTGCATCCACAGAAAACGATACGATGAGTGTGGAAATAGATGCCGCTACGACACTGACAAGTAACAAGTATGTCTGGAATGTCATTGCGGTTGACAAAAAGGGGGCTGGTTCAACTGGTGATACTGCAGGCTTTAAATACTATGCGCCCGAAGGTACTCTGAAAATCCATACCAGAGAGTTAATCAGGGTCCCAAAAGACGGTTTAATTGAACAGATTGAGAACAAAGTCGGTCTTGTTCAGATTAAAGTTGACGTGCTTGATGGTTCCCTTGAAGCACCGCTATTGTTTTATACTGATATGAGTGGAAATCTTGATAGAAAACGCCCTACAGGTGCCTACAGAATTACTGCAATCGCAAACGAGTTTGAGAGTCAAACCAGGACAATTACAATCAGAGATGGCGAAACACTTGAAGAAACATTTTATCTTGAGCGCCCTGAAGCTACTGTCTATGGTAAAGTTGTTGACGAAGCGGGCAAGGGTATAAATCTTGTATCGGTGTATGGCGTTTCTGATCTTAACGACACTATCATGACTAAAACTGATGCCGCTGGAAACTTTATACTTAAATGTTTTGGATCGGACTGGAGAATATGGTCTCAAATTATTGGTTATAAAACAGTTTTGCCACAAAAGGTAACTGTGGTTTCTGCACAGAATCTCTTTTTTGGTACGATAACAATGCAGAAAAATCCATTTACATTATCTGGTGTTGTAAAGAATACTAGTGGTGAATCAATACTAGGCGTAAAGATCAGACTGTATAAAAGTGGTACACAGGTTGACGAAATTCCATCAACACCTCAGAATGGGACATTTTCATTCTCTATTCCGTCAGGTACCTATACACTTACTGCAGATAAGACAGGCTTTACATCATACAGTACAGTAATTGATCTGGTTAACTCTAAGGAGATATCAATTTCGATGCAACCCGGAGCAACTGTGGTAAATGGCTTTATATACGGAAAAACATGGGTAAATTCGGCTAATGAATACGTACACGCTCCAATTACAAATGCGTCAGTTGTCTTTGTGAAGGCAGGTGGAGGGGATACAATAAAGGTGACATCGGATCCGACATATGGTGATTTTAAAACAAGTTTGCAAGGCGGGCAAACATATCTGGTTTATTCGTCCGCAAACGGATATGCTGCAAAGGCAGCTCCATATACACTTGTAACTCAAATAAAAACAACTCAGAATTTTAATGATACACTAAATGCTTTTGCAACGGTAAACGGGTACATCCGACAGACAAACGGGTTATCACTTGGTAATTGCATTGTTAATATTATAAGAATTTCAGATGGTACGGTTGTCGCAACAGGTAAATCGGCTTCAGATGGTTCTTTTGAAATAAGAGGTATTATGGATGGGCACTATACTCTTATTGCCGGTAAAGATGGTTATGTGCTTGACAGTATTGCAGGGAGTGACTCATTGATGGTTGTTAGTGGAAAACCAGATAAAAGTACAATTAATTTCCATATGAAAACCGGAGACAAAAAGATATCGTGGAGCGCATCATATGACGGTTCAATTAAAATTAAATCGCCAATGAATAAAACACTGTCTTTGATGGATACTTTGAGAAATGCAGGTACTGGAACGTATATAATCAATTTCGATGTAAAGAGTGATACGGTTATTGATTGTTCTTATCACCGGTTTAATGTTGTTGACTCCGAATCCATACATATTGACACAGTTTTATTACCGTTAACATTCAGAAAAATTGATTCACTTTCACTAGTAAACGGATTCGCGCAGTTTTCACTGAGGTACTCAGACAGTCTTGATTCTGTAAAATTACTGTATAAGGACATATCAGCGACATCTTTTGTTGAATCAAAAATTTCAACAAAAGATGCAACTTCGTACACATTCAGTATACTTCCTCAAAAGGATGGAAGTACTATAGTGTACTATTTTATAGGGTATAGGGGTAGTGATGTTTATGGATCAGATCAGGAGTGTTATTATTCATATGTAAAACCAGATACCAGTCGCCTTTCAAAATTTGAAGTAACGCCGTCTTCAAAGGATACATTAATTTATCCGATGTCCTATGAAATCCCCTTTAGTATAAAAGGTTATGTTTCATCATCGTTTCAGGAAGTTGGGACTATTGATGGTTCCGGTGTAAGCTGGGCATTAACAAACGAACAAGGATCAACTCTGATGAAAACCAGTGGAATCGCAGTTTCAGTAAAGACTGGTACAACTAAAACAGCAATTCCGGTGATCCTGACTGTTACTATTGATACAACAAAAATTAAACTTATGCATGGAGTTGCAAATGTACAGACTATTCCGTTCAATGTATCCGGAACAGCACTTAAAGCAGTCAGAGTTAATAGAATTGATGCACAAAATCCTAATCCAGTGACAACTTCAGCAGTTGACAAGGCAGAATTCACGGCTACTGGTCTTGATGAAAATGGAAGTACTCTGAAGATTTCACCTGTATGGTCGATTTATCCTAAAAATGCTGGTATGATTTCAACGACTGGTGTTTTCAAACCATCAAATAAGTTTATAGGGAGAGTACGCATATACGCACAGGCGAACAATGTTCTGGGAGAATATATATCCGATAACAGCAGTGATGCCGGATTGATGGTCCGATTTGTTATTGTAAATAAAAATGTACCTGATACAGCCAGCAACGGGAGAGGATGCTCTATCGTATTTCCTAAAAATATCGTCAGCGGTACAGATGTCGGAATTGTTGAAGTAAATCAGGATACTTTACGTAATAAAGTTGAGACAAAGGCTGGAAAATTCAAGATTGTTACATCAAATGCGTTTGAAATTAAACAATTGGAAAATATCGCCTTGAATACATCACTTGACAGTATTGAACTATTGCTTAATTTACCATCAGGCAAAAATGTAAAATCGTCTGATAAAATGTATCTGGGATGCTGGAATGAAGATAGCCTGAAATGGGATTTACTATTAAATTCATTTGTAAAAGATTCTGTTGTAGGAGCTAAGCTTACACATTTTTCCAAGTATACAATTCTTTCAGAAGAGTCAAATTCCGGATACCTGAACATCAGTCCCAATGCATTTTCTCCGTATGTAAATATGGGCCAGATAGACCCGTCAAAACCATATAATGGTACTTGTATTTCATTCCAGATCCAGACAAAGAATCAGATCAACGGAAAACTTGCTATTTACAATGTGGTTGGAGATCTTGTCTGGTCGATGAATATTGACAATATGAGCACAAATCCATATCAGGTATGGTGGGATGGGCGTGTTTCACTGAATTCAATAAATGCATCACGTCTTCCAATCACTTATGGCGCAAATGGCGAGACAGTGCTTGTTCCAAAAGGTGATAAAATGTGCAGGAATGGCCGGTACTTTGTTTTACTGACCGGAACAGAAGAAATTGATAAAAAAGTTTACAGATTTATGAAACCTGTTGTATTGATGAAGTAATTAATTGAACATCTGAAAAAAAGGCTGATTATAATGACGCTGAAAAAAACGGAGGAATTCGTGAAATCATTTGGAATAGCCGTAATAATAATTTTGGCACTGACCATGCAGGTTGCAAGTGAAGAAAAGGTTGGTGATAATAAAGTGAAAATCGGTATTCTGCAATTAGAGAATACAGGTAACGATACTGCTATTGCAAAAAACGCATCGTTGCAATTAAAAACAATTATCAACGAAATTGGTTTTTATGAATCGTATGAACAGGAACAGATTGTTGATGCACTTACAAAAGTTAATCAAAAACTGCCAATGCATTGCAGGGATCCTCGTTGTGTGCTTGATATTGGAAAATCACTTGGCATGAATCGAATGATGTTCGGATCAATTGATATTAGTGATAAACGGGTGGGTATCAAACTGACACTGATTGACATTACACTTCGTCAGACAATTGGATCTGTCAATATTCTTGGTGATCCGGGGGTTGAATCGACAGAAATACTAAAAGTTGCCGTTGCTAAATTACATGGAAACCAGGCTGGTGATACACTACATATTACAAAGTATTTTGGTCCCAAAATTGATAATAAAAAACAATTTTTTCTTTCATCAGCAGGATTTGTTGGATTAGGTCTCTTGTGGGGAATTATCAACTATGCTGTTGAAGGTGACGCGAATAAATTGAGTGCTGTATATAATGATGATGAAGATCTATCTGGTATTCCATCATCCGCAGATCAGATACCAATTTTTGCCCGCCCTGCAGCACTTGCAAATGCATACACTGCGGCGTCTGATGATGCTTACGGTGGATTGTATAACCCTGCCGGTATAGCCTGGGTTAGCGGACCTGATGCAGCTATTGCCTATCAGTACAGGTTTGGATTAAACCTTTTTGCTGCATCTTATGTAAATAAAGCTACACGCGAAATCGGATTTGGCCACACATTTCTGTTGTGTACAGATCCGGATAATATTTTCCAGGAAATTTACTTTGTATCATCATTTGCCTACAAATTTCATCAATTACTTCCATTTCTTCGCCCGATATCTGCCGGTGTTAACCTTAAACTTGCATCCAACAGGGTGAATGGCACTGGTGAAGGTGCTGTAAGTGGCAGTTCATTTGGATTCGGGTTGGATCTTGGATTAATTATTGAATTATCTGATCAGATTCGCTATGGTGTGACATTCAGGGATGTTCCAGTTGTCAATAGATGGAAAAATGTATCAACAGGACATAATTATTTTGAGGCAAATGCTGCAACCTTGCATATGGGGGGAACATTTAAGGTCGGATATTCAACATTTCTTATTGCTGATGGCCAGATTCCTTTTGCAGATGATCAACCATGGAAGATGGCTGGAGGTATTGAACAGGAACTTTTTAAAGTGGTATTTCTTCGTGTGGGAATGCAAAAAGAAATTGAAACGCCAACCATTACTCCCTGGAAAGTTACAGGTGGTCTTGGATTAAAAATATATAAAATTGATTTTGACGCTTCTTATGAATACAACACAATGCGAATGTTTGATGTTGTGAACGTATCATTTAAATACAGGTTCTAATAATATCCGGTTTAATAATCGCGATTGATTGTTAATCGTTGTGGAAAAGAGACGTTACTTTGCAAATAAGCAGGGTAACGTTTTTGTCTACTAAGTTGTATGTCTATAAATCAATTACCAGAAGAGTTATATCATCTTCCGGTACAGATTTATCACCACAGAAAATTTTCATATCGTTGAGTATTATGTCTACGGCTTCGCGTGGATTATTGTCTAATGATTGTAGTGAAATTGCTTCAAGCTGATGAATTCCATACATTTCATCATCTTTATTCTTTGATTCAATAATTCCGTCAGTATAAAGTACAAGGCGTGTTTCGCCATGTATATAGTCAAAACACGCCTCACTAAGCATCATATCAGTAAATACCCCCATAAACAGACCGTCTGCTTTAATTGTTTCACACGATTTATTGTGTTTGTTGATAAAGAGAATCGGACAGTGTCCTGCTGATGTATAGTGGAGTTTTTTGCTAATAGTGTCAAGTGTTGCATAAAAAATTGTTACAAAATGATCAGTTTTAATTTCAGATAGAAATGTTTCATTAATTTTTTCCAATGTCTTTTGCGGTGACGGTTCATTGGTTGAAAATGTTTTAAGGAGAACTTTTGCCATTGACATAATAAGTGCTGAGGCTACGCCATGCCCTGATACATCTGCGACAATAATTCCATACAGGCCGGGACTAATTGTAAAAATATCATAATAATCACCACCGACGGCATCAGCGGAAAGGTATCTGGCGCCAACAGCGAAATGTGAAGTATCTGAAATATCCTGGGGTAGAAGGCCCTGTTGAATTGATCTGGCATGTTCAAGGTCAGCCCTGATTTTTGACTGCGCAACCTGAAGATCGTAATTGACAACTTTTAGCTGATCATTTGCCTGTTGAAGATTGTTGTTTGCTTTGTCAAGCGCGTTCAGCATTCTGAAGTTTTCTATGACAATTCCTGCGATATTGATAATTGCAGTTAGAATTGTAATGTCGTCACTTGTAATTGGTTTAAAACTCTTTGCTCTGTCCATCCAGAATACACCTTCAACTTTAAAGCAGGGACAAGCAATACACGCCGCACGCCGATCATTTTCACTGGTAGTGTTTGTCATAAGCCCGCTACCTTGAATACTCCAGCAATATGGATTAAAACCGCCATATGCGGGGCATGTTTTTTTTGTACAATTTTTCGCTTCCCAGCATTTTTTACTGACTTTACACACCAATGGAATGACAAGATACGTTGATGAATTCAGAGTGGATGCCAACATGTCGTAATTCTTGTCGGGTTGTTCTACAAGAATATGTTTATTTAAAAAGAGTGCATCAGTAATTTCGCCCCCTTCAAAACCGAGAGGGATAGAGATTGTGGATAGTTCTGAATCGTTCATTCCAACCCACGTTTGAGGTTTAAGAGAGAATGTCTGCTGATTTATTTCAAATAATATTACTCTATCAAATTCAAGAATCTCCTGCATTGCAAGGAGTACCGTTTTTGTAATTCCCTCAAAGTCTGTACAGGTGTGCAGAACCTTTGTAAGTTCATGAATCATTGAGGAGCTCATGAGTTGTGTCTTAAGAAGCTCATTCTGATTTCTAAGCTGAACTATTAGTTTTTCAACAGGGTCTTCAAACGCATTTAACTCTTCCATCATTTAAACCTCAGCTGTTCAATACATGAATGTCGAACTTATAATTCAGAATTTGTTCAGCAGTACAATTAACTAATAAGAATAGTAATATTTCTGCAATCGTACAAATATTATATAGTTTTGACAAATAAGTTGCTAAATGAATTCTAAAAAAACAGGATTATTATAAAAACTTCAATTTGAAAATTATTGATCATGATTTGACTTTTTTATGATTTTAAGTATTTTTTAGGTCCAAATCATTAATATGATTCATCATTTTAGTTTTTCCATAATTTATTTTATGAAATTAATTTTACAATGATTAAACACAGGAGGCCTAATTTTGGATATTAAGTACAACAAGCAAAAGCAGGAGTTGAGAGATGATCCAGTGATGGATTTTCTGTTGAATGCAAAAGACTACCTTCATAAAAATCAGAAAAAACTTCTCAATCTGCTTGTTATTATAATTGTTGGATTTTTAGCATATATCGGTATCAATCTTTATAACAAAAACAATGATATAAAGATTCAGAATGCATTTGGAACTGCTATGGTCGAATATGAAGCAAAACAGATGGCGAAAGCAGCAGAAAATCTTAAGATTGTTGCTGATAAATATCCCGGTTCAGCACAGGGGATGCAAAGTGCATTTCTTTTAGCAGGACTTTATCTTGATTCTGCTAAATATGATGATGCTGAGAAGTATTACAAGATTTCGTCAAAAGAAAAAGAATTTATTGGTGCACAATCATATGAGGGCTTGGGTGCCTGTTATGAGGCAAAAGGAAATGTTGCTGCTGCAATAGAAAGTTATAATAAAGCACTTGCAAATCAAAATGTTGTATATCGTCATGGTGCTATCCGTTGGAAAATCGCTCTGCTTCAGAAAGATTCAGATAAGAATCTGGTAATTGATCTTTGCAAGAAAATCGTTGCTGACACAAATGCGGTAGAGTATCATCAGAAAGCCGAAAATCTTCTTGCAGTAATTGAAATCGGTGGTTGATTGAAATTTTAGTCACCATAAAGTAATATAAACTGATATTTTATAAAGGATATAATAATGAAAATTATAATAATGGATGATACCAGAATAAGAAGAGAAGAGTTAAAAACCGCAATTGAGAAGCATCACAAAGGTGCCGTTGATCTTTATTCATCTAATGATTTGATAACATCAATTGATGAATCATCACCGGATCTGTTGATTCTTGATATGGAAACATGGAAAAAAGGTCGCGCAATTTACAACTATTTCAAGATTGGCAAGAAACTTGAAAATACACCAGTCATATTATATAATGCAGATGAGGACATGTACTTTATTCAAGATCGTACACGTCATGAAAAAGATCGGATCCTACAGAAACCCGCAGATATAAATGCGATTTCAGAACTGGTGCAGCAGAATTATTGATTAGATTGTTATACTGCTGCTTTACCGGTTTGAGGTTCGATTATGTAGAAATGTAACCGGAAAAAAAAGGCTTTTTAATAGTCTGTCAGTATGAACGAAAGAACTAAAAGTACACTGATATTTGCCGATTCTGATACAGGCGGCAGTATACATATCGCAAATATTAAGGGTGGGGTTGGTAAATCTACCGTTGCAACCAACCTTGCTGCTGCATTGTCGCGTCGTGGACCAACGCTGATTATTGATCTTGATGTTCAAGGGAGTGCAAGTGTAGCTTTAGGACATGATACCGAAACAATCAAGAATAGTTCGTGGGAGTTATTGAGACGAAGGTATTCAATCGATACTTGTGAGGATGGGTGTGAGTCTGCGTTAACTAAAGCGCATAAGTTCATAAAAAAAACCGAAGAAAAGTTGTTTCATCAGGTTTATGGCAATGGTTATATCAAAGAGCTGGTTGTTAAAATCCAACCATGTCTTGATCTCATTCCGGCGGGAACAGACCTTTTCAAAGTTCCGACCATTTTTCATCTTCAAAATCTTGTTTACAATTTAAAAATCTGCAGGGCATATTACAAGTATATTGTTATTGATACACCATCAGTATGGAATTCATTGACAAAAACATTGTATTTAAACAGTTCGCTCAATCTCATTCCTGTTACGTTAAACGCATTGTCGACCAAAAGCCTCAGGGATTACTTGTCAAATGTCAAGGAGCTCTCGACCCGTCATCCAGCAATTAAAATCCGAATTGTAAAAAATGAGGTTTTCGGAAAGCAGGATAGCAAACTGGTCGGGAAAACTAAAACAATGGTTGAAAACAGGAAGTATCTTGAGAATTTATGTGAACAGGTTGCATTTCATGGAAGTTCGGGTGTCTCACTGTTACCTCAGTCGATTATGTTTGATATTGAAATACCCGAGTCCGCAACTGTACGTAATGCTCAGGATGAAGGTTTGCCGGTTTCGCAATACCAGCAATATGGGGCTGTTACAAAAGCTTTTGATGAATTATCTAAACAGGTGCAGTATGTCTTGAACACTGTACCTGAGACCTCTGGTAAAAAAATAACTTTTAGTAAAATTTCATTTGTTCCCAAAATACTTGCTGCGTGTTGTATTCTTGCGTTAATAGGAATTAATCAGCCTGCTATTGATGGCGGCGTTGCCCCTCGACCAATGGCACCTCAGCAGTTGGTTATACCGGATGGTGGAGTGTTTACGCATACTTTCAGTGATGGGGAATCGATTTATAAGATCGCAAAATATGCGATTTGCCGGTTCAGGGCGCGTGTTCCTTCGCAAAGTGAAGTTAATGAGTATATCAAAGAGGTTGTAACTACTCACAACATGACTCGCCTTGATGGTGAGGAAAAGATCTCATCAGTGTATTCAATACCGCATGGTTTGGCAGTAACTTTTTTCCCACCGCAGCGGATATCCAATTCCGGTGAGAAACAGCTTGTTCCGGTTTACAACTATTTCATGAAAGTAGTGAATGATAAATATGCATATATAACCGGTGATTGGTGCGAACGTGGAATGGGTGGTGGATCACCACATTATGGGATAGATATTGCATCAAAGCTTGGCGCAAAAGTACACTCTCTTACAGATGGTGAAATTGTGCTTAAAACAAATGAAACAGCAGGAAATGTTGTTGGTGTTGTAAATGATGGAATGGTGCTGTTTTACGCACATATGGATAAGCGTTTGGTTAAAAACGGCCAAAAAGTAAGAGCTGGTGATGTACTTGGGACAGTCGGGATGACCGGGCGTACAAGTGGGCCACACATTCATCTTGGCTATGGAATTAAATCCCAGACACGAAGCGATATTACTTTTGGTAAAAACAATTACCGGATAACCGACCCAAAATTGTTCTTTTATCGTCAGATATACATGGACAATGTTAATAGTTTGAAATCTTTCTGACCAATCCATTTTTCCTGCAGGTTGCATAATCCGGCACATTCTCAATTCGACTCCAGAGTGCACATTATATATATTATACAGACTGATTACAGTTTTTCTTTATAACAGCAATTAACCTTGTTGATAAGTCCGGTTAATCTGTTGTAAGTAATATTTCTATTATTTGAGGAGCCTTAAAATGTTAGACATTCAGCGGATCAGGGATAATCCGGATCAGATCAGGACTGCTGCTGCAAACAAGAAAAATTCTGTTGATATAGATGCTGTTATTAACCTTGATTCGAGACGCAGGGATATTATCAGAGAGGTTGAATCGTTAAAAAATCTTCGGAATACAAAAACTCAGGAAATCGCCAGGCTGAAGAAAGACAAAAAGGATGCAACTATACTCATTGATGAAATGAAACAGGTTTCCGATAAGATCAAGGATCTTGACAATGAGCAAAAAGAGACTGAAGAAAAACTTGATTATATACTTGTACGTATTCCAAATGTGCCGCATAACAGCGTTCCTCATGGAAACAGTGCAGAAGACAACGTCGTTGTATCAGAGTGGGGAACTGAACCGGTATTTGATTTCAAACCCAAAGATCATATAGAGCTTGGGACTGCACTTGATATAATAGATTTTCCAAGAGGTGCTAAAATTACAGGTGCAGGTTTTCCTGTACTTAAGGGACAGGGTGCGCTTCTAGAACGTGCTCTCATTAATTTCTTTCTTGATACTCATACTGTAAAGAATGGTTATACCGAAATATTTCCACCATTCCTTGCAAACAGGGAAAGTCATTTTGGTGTTGGTCAGCTCCCCAAGAGTGAGGAGCAGATGTATTACATGGAGAAGGATGAACTATTCTGCATACCAACAGCAGAGGTGCCGGTAACAAATCTTCACAGGGAGGAAACGTTAACAGAGCAGGAACTTACAAAGAAATATTGCGCGTATAGTGCCTGTTTCAGACGTGAGGCTGGTTCATATGGAAAAGATACTAAAGGTTATCTCCGTGTACATCAGTTTAACAAAGTTGAGTTGGTTAAGTTTACGACTCCGGAAAAGAGCTATGAGGAACACGAAGCGTTACGTAACGATGCTGAGGGAATATTGCGTGCGCTTGGATTAAAATACAGAGTGCTTCTTCTATGTGATGGTGATATGTCTTTTTCTGCTGCGAAGTGTTATGATCTTGAAGCGTGGGCTCCGGCAGAAAAAAAATTCCTTGAGGTTTCATCATGCAGTAATTTTGAGGACTTTCAGGCACGGAGAATGAATATCAAGTATCGTCCAGCTGGTGGTGATAAATCTAAGTTTGTGCATACCTTAAATGGCAGTGGACTTGCAACATCAAGAATTCTGGTCGCAATAATTGAAACATATCAAACAGAAGCAGGAACAATTCGTATACCAGATGTTCTTCAACCGTATATGCATGGATTGAAGGAGATTGGCGCGCGTTGAATCGAACGCTGAAACAACTTGCTGTTGGATCGGGACTTTATTTCCTGTTATTGAAAATAAAGTCTGCAACCAGCAGTAAAATATTCTTTATCCTCGGTGCTGCAATACTTGTTTTCTATTTTGGAATTGTTTTCTTTGTTACACGGGATTTACGTGATGAAACAATTGGTGCGACCAAGGCGTATACTGCGCTCATAGAAACGATGGTTGCAAGTAACATGAGTTATGAAGATGCAACGCGGGCTCTAAAAAAAATGATGGGCGAGAGCAGCCCACCTTTAATGGTTACTGATACTTCCGGCAAGCCGGTTATCTGGGAAAAAGTTTACACAGATCTTCTTTACAGTGAGAAAGAACTTGGAAAATTAACCCCTGAGAATCGGAAAGACCTTGAGGAACGCATTGACAAATTTAAGAAAAAGTATCATCCCCGACCTCTTTACAATGAGGATAACAAGGCAAAAGCAGGATATCTTTTTTTTGGAAATGACCGGTTTGTACGCACTGTTTATCTGTTACCGTTCCTTGAAATAGGTTTAGGAGTAATTTTTGTTCTGATAATTTATTTTATTTTTAGAATTATCAGGGTGACTGAGCGCAGTAATCTGTGGGTGGGACTTGCCAAAGAAACAGCACATCAACTGGGAACTCCAATATCTTCTTTAATGGGATGGGTTGAGTATATGCGGACATATCAGGATGCAGATCCGCCTATTGAAGCAAGCGTTCTTGTAAGTCAATTGCAAAGGATCTGTAATGATATGGATAATGACCTGAAACGGCTTTCTAAAGTAACAAACCGTTTTAGTCAGATAGGTTCTGTGCCGGCTCTTGCACCTTGCGATATAAATGAAATTTTAAAGGAGGTTGCGACTTATTTTAAAGTTCGACTTCCGTTATTAAGGAAAAAGATAGAGATTAAGTTTAATTTTGGAGAATTCGGTCCTATTGATGTTAACAGGGATTTGCTCGAGTGGGTTTTTGAAAATCTAATGAAAAACTCAATTGATGCAATGTTTAGGGATTCCGGTATAATAGAAATAAAAACAGAGTTTTTACGTCAGGAAAATATTATCCGGATTCATCATATCGACAATGGAAAAGGTGTTTCGAAAGAAAATCAGAAAACAATTTTTGCACCAGGATTTACAACAAAAAAACGCGGGTGGGGTCTTGGATTGACACTAGCTAAGCGCATCATTGAAGATTATCACAACGGACGTATCTATGTAAATTGGTCGCAAAAAGACAAAGGTACAATATTTTTTATTGATTTACCGGCTGAAAACAGAACAACGCATGGATAAGCGGGAGGGTATGTAATGTCGGGAGGAAGAAAAAAAGTTTTATGGGTTGACGATGAGATTGAGTTTCTTCGTTCTCATATCATGTTTCTTGAAACACGTGGATACAGTGTTATTCCAGTGTTCAGTGGTGATGATGCTATTCAGATGCTTCAGGAAAATCCCAAAGAGTTTGATATAGTGCTGCTTGATGAACAAATGCCTGGTAAGGATGGTTTAACCACGCTTGAGGAAATAAGAGATTTCCTTCCTGATCTTCCTATTGTCATGGTTACAAAAAGTGAAGAAGAACAGGTTATGGAGGATGCTCTTGGTAAAAAAATCAATGGCTACCTGACAAAACCAGTCAATCCAAGTCAGATCCTTCTTGTCTGTAAAAACCTGCTTGATTCAAAGAGAATCATGTCTTCTCAAATTTCCCAGAAATTTGTTCGCAGCTATACAGATTTACGAAAGACACTCTCCGGAAAACTTAGTCTTCAGGATTGGGTGAAAATGTATGAGAGTGTTGTTCGTTGGGATCTTGAACTTGAGTCTGTTGAAAATGAAGGTTTGAGACAAACACTTGCCGGATTGAAATCGGAGTGTAATACTGCATTTTCAAATTTTATTATGGATCATTATGGAGAATGGATTCGTGGGATTGGCCCACTCCCTACAATGGCACCCGGTATCATTGACAAGTATCTGGTACCGTTACTGAATGATGATAAAAAAGTTGCATTTGTTGTATTGAGCGGGATGCGTCTTGATCAATATTATGATATTGAACAATCATTGAAAAAATTTTATGATGTTCGACGTGGTTACTTTTTTTCAATTATTCCGTCCGCAACACCATTTTCACGGAATGCACTACTTGCTGGTGCGTTTCCAGCAGAAATTGCACAACGATGTCCTGACTTGTGGAAGGATGGCAACGAGGATAGTTCTGTTGCAAACCGTATGGAATCGCAATTGATGTCACAGAAGCTTGCAACAAAAGGAATAGATTGTCCTGTTGATGAACCCTGGTTTACAAAAATCAAAACAACAACAGATGCCAAGGAGTTGCTTGATAGAGTCAAACAATGCAGGAAAAGCCGGATAATGACATTTGTTATTGATTTCTTCGATCTGCTTATGCAAAACAGAACATCATCAAGCATGCTTCAGGAAATTACTAATGATGAAAGCGGATTTCGGGCATTGACGCAATCTTGGTTTCAAAGGTCATCGCTGCTTAATTTACTCAGGGAGCTTGCTGAACTTGATTATACGGTAGTAGTTACATCTGACCACGGAAGTACATCCTGCAGCAGGGGTACTGAGTTATATGGAGTATCTGACTGGGTAAAAAATCATCGATACAAGTTCGGCAAAGAGATCTCATGCGATGAAAGAACTGTCCTGTACCTTGGTGAACCAACACATTTTGGTCTTCCGAAATTTGGTGATGATGTTGCATGTATCATCGCAAAGGAAAATTATTATTTTATTCATCATGAAAAATTTGAACACTATCACCGTCAATATAAGAATAGCTTTCAACAGGGTGGTATTTCCATGGAAGAGATAATAATGCCGGTCGGAATCTTTTCACCGTTGCAAAGTGGTGGTGGAATGTAGTTATGGTGTTTGAGAGCCGATCTGTTGAGGAAACACGTAAATTTGGTGCCGAATTTGCAAAAACTTTAAAACCAGGTGATGTTATTGCTCTTGATGGTGATCTCGGAACTGGTAAAACTGAGTTTGTTAGAGGACTTGTTGCTGCGCTTGGTGGGTCTGCAGTCCGAAGTCCAACATTTACGATTGTAAATACATATCAGACAATGTCGATGCCTGTCTATCATTTTGATTTTTACAGAATGGCAGATAGTGATGAGCTTTTTGAAATAGGTTTCTATGAATATGTTGCAGGTGATGGAGTTTGTCTGATTGAATGGGGAACAATGTTTCAGGATGCACTACCTGAAAATACTAAGATTTTAAAGTTTAAAGATACAGGAGAGACAATCAGGACTATTGAAACCTGATTGAACTGATTTACTACTAACAGTAAACGCCAGTATATGTCAACTATAACTGAATGAATATTAAAAAAAGGGTATGTTAATGCAGATCAAATGGATTAATCCGGATTGTCAGTTTGATAATATTATACTTGCCGGTGATGTTGGTGGAACGAATACCAACCTTGCTATTGTTGCACAAAAAGGAAATATCTTCACTGTAATTCTTGAAGTGATTTTTTCATCATCAGAAATAAACGGCCTGATAGATCCGTTGAAAAAAGTACTGGAAATTGCAAAAGAAAAAAGATCCGATCTCACACCATCAAGATGCTGTATCAGCGCTGCCGGAGCGGTTGTCGATAATAGATGCAATTTGACTAACTGTGTGTGGAGTATTGATGGTGCTGAGATAGAAAAAAAACTAGGAATTAAAACGTTACTGATCAATGATTTTCTTGCGGTTAGTTACGGTCTTCTGACTTTTGATATTGACAATGAGAATCAGATTGTCAAGTTGGCACATACTGATGGTTCAATTCCTGATAAACAGAAGGCGACAATTGCGGTGATTGGGCCGGGAACGGGGCTTGGTGTTTCATTTCTGGTTTATCACAATGGAAGTTATATTCCTGCGTCATCGGAGGGGGGGCATGTGGCATTTGCTCCTTTTGATGATGAAAGTTATGCATTCTGTAACTATATGAAAGAAAAAATCGGTTGTACACCTGGACTTGAGCTTTTCGTGAGTGGTCAGGGTGTTAAAAATATTTTCCATTTTTATAAAGATGTAAAGAAAATTCCAGTTACGGGTTTGATCGCAGATATTGATGCTATTGCAGATACTGATAAACCAGGCAGGATTTCAAAAGGTGCATCAATAAATGAACACTGTCATGCCATTATGTCGTTATATGTCAGGATGTTTGCAAGTGCAGCAAGTAATCTTGCTTGTACGACACTTCCGTTTGGAGGCTTATATTTAGCGGGTGGAACAGTATCGAAAGATCTAAAATGGCTAAAAGAAAACAGTTTGTTTATGTCAATATTCGAAAAAAATTACAATAAAAATATTGTACCATTATTGAAAAAAGTACCGGTATACGTGATTATGGATTATTCTATTTCGCTATATGGTGCTGCAAATGCCGGTATTTGTTTGATGAAGTAAGGTTAAAATGATCAACCTATTATTACTTTGAACATACATTTCACGGCAGAGTGTGGGCTATATACACAAGATATTGCCATAGAACGTTTTACACAAATCGCTTATTGGCAGGTAGAAAAGCGATAGATCAATATAAGGGTATACCAGGAAATAAAAAACGGTAAGTTGCTTAATCTGTTGCAGATCCTGAATGATAATCAGGATCTGCAACTATGTTGTGAGCATCTAAAATTTGTGGAAGGTAGATAATAACTGACTACTGTTTTTTAGTTGCAAGAAATTTTTCCCGTTCAAACTTTAGAATCGGATCACATTTTCCGGGATATTTCTCTGTTACCTTATCAGAACATCCTGCGGCAGTGAGTTTGTCACAAGTCTCGCAGACATTTTTAAACCATTCGTCAGTGATACCGTTGGGTTTGTTTCCTCCCGGCCCTTTCGATGCACCAAGTGTATCAAGTTTTCGGATTATACCCTTTGCTATAGTAGCAATTTGTTGAGCGTGTTGAGGTGGAACCTGCTGTGATGCAACCTGGATATAGAGCTGAAGTGCTTCTGCGATAAGACCTTTTTCTTCAGTAGTTAATGACATTTTAATTCTCCTTTTAATGTTAGCAATTAAAATAGTATTTTTGTATAGCAATTAAAAGTCCCATTCGCGAACATTTCACAGGTTCGCGAGTTCTATTTAGAAAATGGCGGTTTATGGCACTGATCGTTTTTGTTTGTACTGGAAACATCTGCAGAAGTCCTATGGCAGAAGGAATTCTTAGAAGCAAACTAGCACAAAAAGGCATTACTCATATTCAGGTTTCATCGATGGGAACTCATGGACTTAAAAATTCAGAGCCGGCACCACTTTCCAGCCTGGTTTGTCTTAAGAACGGAATTGATATTTCAAATCATCGATCCCGAACATTAGTCGCTCATGAGCTAATCAGCAGCTCGTTGATTTTTGTGATGGAAATCGTTCATATTGAGTATCTTTACTCGTTTTTTCCTGTTGTTAAAGATAAATGTTATATGCTGAGATCCTGGCCAAAAACAGGTAACCGCAAACATAATGTCAAGGATCCTATGGGTGGAGCACTTGGGTTATATAAGAAGACATATCGCGAAATAGATAAAACTATTGAAAGAATTCTTCCAATGCTTTTATCAGAATTTCCAAAAGATCAAAGCAGGCTCCAACCTCCATCAACGTGAATCACCTGTCCGGTAAGATAATCGTTATTAATTAAAAATTCGTAGGTGTCCATTAAAGAACTGGTGTTACCTATGGATTTTAATGGCACTGTATCACGCAGTGATACGAAGTAATCATTTTCATGTTGTGCCGGAAGCATAGCTCCGGGTGCAATCGCATTTACACGAACATCAGGTGCGAAGATCACCGCCTGTTGACGGGTAATTTCCTCCAGGAAAAGTTTGGATATCCTATAATTTTGGAATGAACTGTTGGGTCTTTTTATATTAGCATCAGTAATGTTAATTATCCATCCATTTTTTACATGTTTGTAAAATGCAGTGGAACATTTCATGGGGGCAAGAGTGTTAATTGAAAATTTCTCCATAAAATCTGATGGATTACTCAAATTACCTTGTGTAAATATTGATGCATTGTTAACAAGACCGATTATTTTGTCCGTTATATTGAGAGACCGGGTGATTAAATCTTCAGGAATATCTGCCAGATCAAGTTGAATAAATGTGATGTCATCGTCAAATTGTTCTTTGAGTGAATAACAATCCTCACTTATTTCAGAATGATAGTGCATTATTACGGAGTATCCCATTCCAAGTGACTTTTTTGCGAAGAGTAAGCCAAGGCGTTTTGTTGCACCTGTAATTATTATTGCTTTTTTTTGAGAATTCATAAAAATTTCCTCGCGAATGTTATCTTTCAGGAAAAGGATAATAATGCTAAAATAATATGTCACATTATACTAATACTGCATAGTGTACACTATACAAAGATACTTTAATATTTCGTTCTCTGTGTGAATAACTTTGCTTCATAATGGGCATAATGTTATAATAAAACAAGTTAGAATAGAGAACTAACACTCTTGTTTAATGGTATTATAGAGCTTAAGGCTGTAGACTGGTTTGCTGGTATAACAACAAAGTAACATGAAATGGTAAAACTTGAAAAATTAGAAAAGTTATTTCAAGTGATGATGGATAATTTACATATCCGTAAGTATATTTACAATAATTCAATTGTCAATTCTGGGATAGTGGTGTCTACATGAAAATTATCAATTGTCTTCTTGATAAAAATAATAATCTTGATATAAATGGAATGCCTCTGGGAATCCTGATCGAACAATCGGGAAAAGAGTTTCTTTGGAGTGACAGAGACGGTGAAATCATAGACGTTATTGTTGTTCATTACATTAGTGCTGTTGATATAACACCTGATGATCCGTACAATTTTCGAACGATTATGAAAATTTTTTGTGATTTTGGTGTAAGTAGTCACTTTCTTATTGATAGAGACGGGGTTATTTACAAACTGGTGCCGGAGACTCAAAAAGCCTGGCATTGTGGTGGTAGTAGAATGCCTCACCCTGATAATCGTACTGCTGTTAATAATTTTTCTATCGGTATTGAGTTAATGGCAACGGCGATTAGCGGGTTTAAGTCAATTCAGTACGATTCCCTTGCTACATTAATACTTCTAATGGAAAATAAATTTCATAGAACATTTAAACTTGTAGGTCATGATATGGTTGCTAATGAAGCAGCAGTTAAGGATGGTTTACGAAAGGATATTAAAGTTGATCCGGGGGAACATTTTTCATGGGTGTTTCTGGAGAACAGAATAATCTCATTAAGAGAGGCAAATGGTTGCAAATATTTTGAATAATTACCATTTTTCTAATATATAACGATTTGTGATTAATGAAGATAAAAAAGGAGCAGGGTTCATGTCAGATAAAAAAATAAAAAACAGGATGTTTAAGGCATTAACGCTACTATGTGTGATGTCATCTGGATTATTTGCTGATGCTGCATTTGATAAGCTATTTAATGCAGGTGATTATAAAGCCGCACTGGATTATGCTGATGAAAAGATCGCTATATCCGATCGTGATGCTGCAACGTGGGTTAAAATTGCCAAAGCAAACAGCGCGTTGGGCATGAATGAGAAGGCGCTTGCCTGCTATCTGGTATCCTGGAGATTAAACCCAAACGACTACCAGTCACTACTTGGTTGTGCGACAGTTTACAATACTATGAATCAGCCAAACGAAGCGTTGAATATGGCAAAGAAAGCACTGGAGGTAAATTTTACTGCAGAAGCAAGCTGGGAGTATGCAAAAGCATGTATCGCGTTGAATCGTTCTGCTGATGCAAAAACTGCACTTGAAAAAGTAATACAGAATGATCCTAAGAATGCTATTGCAAATAGAGAACTGGGAAATATTTATTACAACGAGAAAGATTACATTCGTGCAGCTCCCCTGCTTGCAAAAGATTATAAAAAGGAATCCAGTGAAGCTGTTGTTTACAAAATAGGAAAATCTTATAACGAAGCAGGTAAAGCAGATTCTGCAATAATTTTTCTTAAGGATGCAATAACAAAAGGAACGGGTACAGAGTCTTATCTGGAGCTTGGGCGGGCATATACAAAACTTGGCAATAGTAAAGAAGCAGCTGCAGCATATGAGAAAGTTTCATCCGGATTGATGACTGGTGGAGATTATTACAATTTTGCAAATGCAAAAAACAATTCCGGGGACCCATCAGGAGCAATTACGCTTTACGAAAACGCAATAAGCAGGTTTGGTGAAACAGGTTCAAAAGAGGCCCTTATAGCAAGAGAAAAAGCAGCACGATCGCGTCTTGCAGGGAAGAACTATGACATAGCACTCAAGTATCTTTCCTTTATTGTCCAGAATGATGCAAATGGTGTTGTTGTACCTGATGGCTATTTCCTTTTATCAGATGCTTATATGGGATTAAATGATTCAAAAAATGCAATTGCAAGTCTCGAAAAAGTCATTTCCATTACTCCTAAAAATGTTGAAGCATACGCACGGCTTGCGGATTTATATCAAAAGGCCAATATGCCGGAGAAATCTAAGAGTGTGCTCGAATCGATGGTTATGCTAAGTCCGAACGATCCTGGAATTTATCTGAACCTTGGAAACTACAATATAAAAGTTAGAAAGTATATCGATGCCAGGGCAATGTTTGAAAAAAGTAATTCTCTAAAGGTAAATGCTGATGCGTTAGAGGGGCTTGCCATCAGTAACTATTATATGAATCAGTTCCCTCAGGCTAAGACGTCAGCACTTAATGCAATTAAAATGAATGGGGATCTTGTTGATGCACGGATTATTCTTGGTAACATATTGCTTGGAGAAAAGAATTACAAAGATGCACAAACCCAGTTTGAAATCATTGTTAAAAAACGTTCCGAACCGGAATATCTTTCATCGCTTGCTGAGTGTTATCTGAATCTTGGCCAGAAAGACAAGCTTGCAGAAGTTGATAGAAAGATTGTTAGTGTTAATGGTCAGAATATTGATTCAAGAATGCGTCTCGCTGCTTATGCTGAAGAAACAAAAAATTATACTGAGGCAGTGACAATGTATAAAGAGTTATCTGTCTTAAAGCCTGAAGACGGAAAGATTGTTTATAAATTATACGAATTGTCAAATGCAAATAAAGAAAACATTCAGGCTATGGTTTACTTGAAAAAATATCTCACGCTGTCACCTGATAATGCTGATGCACATGGGTTGATGGGTGATCTGTATTATAATGATAACAAAATGGATGACGCTCTTTCTGAATATAGAATTGCATTAAAGAAAAATGCTTCATCAAAGGGATTTTTAAAAAGGTATGCAGAGATTGTCAATGCAAAAGGTTTACAGGATGAAGTCATTAATGCACTTGAAGGGCTTGTGGGATCGAATCAGGCTGATGCTGGAACTTATACAACCCTTGGATTGATTTATGAGAAGAAGAATATGATGCCGCGGGCAATTGAGATGTATCAGAATGCATTACGAATAGAACCATCAAATTTAGACGCATTAAATGCACTTGCTGCATCACAGGCTGTTATTGGTGATGTAAACAGTGCAATTATCACCTATGAGCAGATTATCATGATGAATCCAAAGGCTGTTAATGAATTCAAAGAATTGGGTGATCTTTATATACGCAGTTTTAAACAAACAGAGGCGATAAATGCTTACAAGACTTACCTGTCAAAAGATTCATCCAATGCGGTAATCGCCAAGAAAGTTGCTGCTGAAGCATACCGGAATAAAGAATATAAAGATGCAGTACGTTTCTATGGTATGGCGCTTACAAAAACCTCTGATAATGAAATGTTTGAATATGCAGATGCATGTGTAAATACAGGCGATTCGATTAAAGCAATTTCTGCACTTGAATCATTGAAGTCGAGAAAGTTAAAACCGGCCTTTCAGGCAAAAACACTGCTAATGCTAGCGAATGCGTATGAAAAGGTTAATAAAAAATACGATGCTATAAAGACATTAACGGAATTAGTCGCATTACCAGGTGGTAAAGATCCGGATGTTCTTTATAAAAGAGCTTTATTATCGGAAATGGAAAACAAAGCTGGTGCTATAAAATATTATGAGGAGAATAGCAGGATGTTTCCTGCTGATTACAGAAATTTCCTGCGTCTTGGTGTATTGCTTTCAGAAAGTCGCGAGACAATGGGTAAGTCAATTGAGTATTTAAAAAGAGTTACTGAACTTGGTGCGTCAGTACCTGCGGTTTGGCTTGAGCTTGGTAAAGTATACGTAAAGCAGAATCGTGATAAGGATGCTTTGATGGCTTTCAAACGGTATGCCGAAAGTGATCCTCAGAGTTTTGATGCAAACAAAAATCTCGGCATTTTATTAATAAAAACAAACAAAACAAACGAGGGCATGGTATATCTTGAGATTGCGAATACTTTACAGGGTGGTGATCCAGTAGTCATGGCAAACCTTGCTAAGGGATATTTACAGACTGGACGAACATCTGAAGCAAATGATCTTCTATTAAAAGTTAAAGAAAAAGCAGCTGACAATATTGATGTAAGAATTGCGCTGTTTGAGCTATATGAGAAAAACGGAAAGAAGGATGAAGCGATTGCTGAGATAAAGGCTGTTGCAGAGAAAACAAATGATAAGAATCATATCATGATGCTTGCACAGGCTTATAGAAACGCAGGAAAAATTGCTGAGGCACTTGATGCACTTGAGAATATTTTTGCTGTTGATCCGGAAAATATAGATGCTCAGATGATAAAAGCAGCAGTGTTACGGGATGATAAAAAATATGAAGAGGCAATAGAGGTGTATAAAGAAGTTTCATTTATCAAACCGGATTACCCGAATTCATACTTTGAGCGTGCTGAAACCCACCTGCTTCAAAGTAAGATCCAATGGGCCGAAACATATTATAAGCGTACTCTTGAATCAGATAAAAAATTTGCTTTGGCAGAATTAGGACTGGCTAAAATATCAAAAATCCGGAAAGATACCACCGGGTATAAGCTTCATCTGGAAAATGCATACAAGATGGATCCTGACAATTTGCTTATAAAGGAAGAGCTTTCAAAGACAAATTAATGGATGATTATCTGCAAATGTTTTTGATGGGGCAGTGAAATACATTTTTGTTATAAATGTGTTTCACTGTGTATGTTAAAAATATGTGTTCTGTTTATCGCTGTTTTGTAAAGTAGGCGTTTACTGGGTTCTTCTATCAACTAAAAACTCTATTAGTTGGCACTTTTTTAATGTCCTCGACGTACTCTCTGGGAATTGTACCTGCTGTGGAGATATTTTATATTACTATATATATTGATTCAGAGTATATTTCAAAAAAAAACAGATAAAAATTAAAAATAAACAATAATTTAATCGGAAAAGACGTAGTAATATGCAAGAACAACAAACAGGTGAAGACGACAGAGAGTTATTTGATCTGTGGTTCAAAGGAGATCCCAGAGGTTTTTCAGGGCTCTATGACAAATATAAGAACCGGGTCTTCGGATTCCTTGTCCGTATGACCAATGATAGGGAAGTCGCAGAAGATCTGCTCCAGGAGACTTTCCTGGCAGCTTTACGTAATGCAGATCAGTTTGATAGAACAAGGAACCTGTTGAGTTGGCTCTTTGGAATAGCTCACAAACGAACAATTGATTACTTCAGGCATGCGAAGGTGGAAACTGATCACAAGCAGGATGCAGAAGGGGCAATTGGGAGTAGAATAGAGGCACCAGATCAGCAGCTTTCTGACGAAAATTTACGAAAGATTATTAATGCTGCGGTCGAGGAACTGGATCCCCAACAAAAGGAGGTTTTCTTGTTAAGGGAACTTGGTGGTGTACCATTTAAAGAAATCGCAGAGATAATGAATTGCCCTATTAACACAGCGCTGGGCAGGATGCGCCTCGCACTGAAAAACATTCGAAAAGAACTCAAAAAAAGGGGGATCGATGGCGTGCAATAAATGGGAAGAAGCCGGTTTACTGTACTGTTCATCAGAACTCAGTGAACAGGATACTAAGTTGTACGAGGAGCACCTCGGTCAGTGTGCGGAATGTAAAGGTGAATTTGATTTGTATTTGTCTGAGAAGAGTTCATTCTTTACAACCGATATTCTATCAGAAACTCCTTCAGAGAAAGTGGATACTGAATTAAAACGATTGTTTACTGCTAAAAAACAGTATACAAGTGCAGGAATCTTTTCAGGGTTTGTCAAGAAAACCGTATACTCTTTGAGTTTTTTCCTTCTTGGTCTGGCTGTTGTAGGCTACTTTGTCCTAAATATTCAGACTGCCAAAAACCAGGAGTTTGCTCAGAAAGCACAACCGGTTTCAGAAGTAAAAACTCTTGCACAGAAAGACTCCGCTTCGGCTTTGAAAGACAGCCTTAAAGATTCGGCAGTGTATTTTTCAAAGAACCGGGGCAATCTCGAAACAAACGGTGTTTATCCTGTTGATTTGAAATAACTCCTTAAATTTGTTTTCTTGTTCGAATGTTTGTAAAAAGCCGGTTGGCTATATGTCGATCGGCTTTTTTGCCTTTAATTTAAAACTGGATCTGCTTTCTCTTAATTAATATAGAAATTTACTGATAACCAATAGTTTTTACTCCAATCAAAGCCAGTGAAAGCGCACGAAATAACAATTTCCCGGCACAATTCAACATTGCATGGTCCATAATTCTCCTGAATTCCTTTGGAGCTTCATCTGTAAAAAACTTATTTTAAGTAGTTTAGCCATGTTTCGGGAATAAATGCCTGAATGGCAGTTTAATTTTTTCAAGGTTGATACTGTAATTGATTTACTGTACTTTACTTAATCCATCAATAGACTGTTTGTATACACTTGATCAGTTCCGTTCAGGGTCGACATATGTGGACACAAAGTCGATGACTGTACCTGCAGGTAAGGGATTAAATGTTGCCCGAGTGGTTTCATCACTTGGTGAAAAAGTTTGTATTCGTGGACTTGTACCTGTCAGTAACTTTGAACAGGTTACATCATTCGTGGATCATCTTGCAATAGAGGCTGACTTGATGCCGGTTGACGGATCACTCAGGATCAATACAACAATTATTGAAAGCTCAAATGGAGCAGTAACACACATTAACAGCACTGGCAGCTGTTTAACTGAGAGCATTCAATACGAATTTGAGCGTCATTTTAAAAAAGGATTACAGCAGGGTGACATTTACTGTATGAGTGGCAGTTTACCTCAGGGTTTTACAAATGATACGTATGGTTCATTGATCCGATACTGTAAAGAAGCCGGATGTCAGGTAATGCTTGATTCAAGGAATGATGCATTGCAAATGGGAATACGCGCAAAACCTCATATGATAAAACCGAATCTTGATGAACTTGAAGAATACTTTGCGGAACAGATTCGAGGTGTGCATCATATTGCGTTAAAAGCAAAACGATTTCTTGATATGGGCATAGAATATACATTTATATCGCTTGGTGAAGATGGAATGATTGCAGTCCATGGAAATGATTGCCTTTTGTGTAATGCACCTCGCGTTAATGCAAAAGATACTGTTGGGTGTGGTGATGCACTTGTGGCAGGCTTACTTGTTGCAATGCAACGTCAGTTTTCATTTTCAGAGATGTGCAGGCTCGCAGTTGCATGCGGTACATCCAAGGCGCTTCATAAAGGTCCCGGTGTCATTGATAGTAACGAGGTCTGGCAGCTTATGGAAGATGTGGAAATAACAGCAGTTTAATTTATACAGGAGAAATAAATGGGATGTAAACGAATTCTTGTAACAGGTGGTGCCGGTTTTCTTGGTTCTCATCTCTGTGATCGTCTTGTAAAGGAAGGAAATGATGTCATATGTCTTGATAATTACTTTACAGGAAGAAAGAAAAATATTGAACATCTCATGGATTGTCACAACTTCGAATTGTTGCGTCATGATATCACTATACCTGTTTTTCTTGAGGTTGATCAGATATACAACCTGGCATGTCCTGCATCTCCGGTGCATTATCAGTATAATGCTGTTAAGACAATTAAAACCAGTGTAATGGGTGCTATTAATGTGCTTGGACTTGCTAAACGTGTCAAGGCACGTGTCTTGCAGGCATCAACTTCAGAAATATATGGTGATCCTCATGTACATCCACAACAGGAATCATATTGGGGAAATGTAAACCCGATTGGCATACGTTCATGTTACGATGAGGGTAAACGTGTTGCAGAAACTCTCTTTTTTGATTATCATCGTATGAATAAAGTTGATATAAGAGTGATGAGAATTTTTAATACATACGGTCCACGCATGCATCCCAATGATGGTCGCGTTGTGTCAAATTTTATCGTACAGGCATTAAAAGGTGTTGATATCACTATTTATGGTGATGGTTCACAGACACGTTCATTTTGTTATGTAGATGATAATATTGAAGGAATGATACGCCTTATGAACAAGGACAATTTCCTTGGACCGGTTAATATCGGTAATCCTGGCGAGTTTACAATTAGGGAACTTGCTGAAAAGATAATTTTACTGACAGATAGTAAATCAAAACTGATTTTTAACCCGTTACCATCAGATGATCCAAAACAACGACGGCCTGATATATCTCTTGCAAATGAGATGCTTGGATGGAGACCAACCGTTGCGCTTGAGGATGGCTTAAAGAAGACTATTGAGTATTTCAAAAACAATTTTGATTGATCAGGATCTTCAAAGTCGATACCATTAATCAGAGAAAAAATATAGTAACGATAGAATAGGAGTATTGAGGTGAGTATTTATAGTCCGAACGAAATAGAACCAAAATGGCAGAAAAAATGGGCTGATGCAAAGTTGTATAAAACGACATACAATCCCGATAAACCTAAATTTTATGCACTTGATATGTTCCCGTATCCTTCCGGATCTGGTTTACATGTAGGACATTGCGAAGGGTATACTGCAACTGATATTATAACCCGTTTTAAACGTTCTCAGGGATGGAATGTGCTTCATCCGATGGGTTGGGATGCATTTGGCTTGCCTGCAGAAAACTTTGCAATTAAAACAGGTATTCATCCCAGTGTGACAACTGAGAAAGCAGTTTCAAATTTCAAACGGCAGATAAATGCTGTAGGATTTGCATACGACTGGGATCGTGAAGTCAATACAACGGATCCACAATACTATAAATGGACACAGTGGATTTTTTTACAGCTCTATAAAAAGGGACTTGCTTATCAGGGTGTAATGCCGATAAACTGGTGTCCATCATGCAAAACCGGTCTTGCAAATGAAGAGGTGGCACAGGGTAAGTGTGATCGTTGTGGAACACAGGTTGAGCGTAAAGATTTACGGCAGTGGATTCTAAAAATTACCGCGTATGCAGACAGACTTCTTGAAGATCTTAAAGAGGTTGACTGGCCGGAATCTACATTACTTATGCAGAAAAACTGGATTGGAAGATCAGAGGGTGCGGAAGTAATTTTTGAAGTTGCCGATGGTAATGCAAAGGGAGAAAAAATAAAAGTATTTACAACCCGTCCTGACACACTTTACGGTGCGACATATATGGTGTTATCACCAGAGCATGTTCTTGTAAACAAAATCACAACTGATGAGTGCAAAAACACTGTCGAAGCATATCAAATTGCGGCCCGCAAAAAGAGTGATCTTGAGAGAACCGAATTAGCAAAAGAAAAAACAGGCGCTTTTACTGGTGGGTATGCAGTTAATCCGGTAAACGGTAAAAAAATACCAGTATGGATTGCTGATTATGTATTGTCAACATACGGAACAGGTGCAATTATGGCGGTTCCGGCTCATGATGAACGTGATTTTGAATTTGCGACAAAATTCGGTATCCCTATTATTCAGGTTGTAAAGCCTATTGATGGATCATCTGTTGACCTTTCTGCTGCATTCGTAGAAGAAGGTATAGCCGTAAATTCAGGTGATCTTGACAATCTACCTACCGCTGATGCAAAGAAAAAAATTACAAAACAGCTTGAAGAAAAAGGTCTTGGTAAGGGTTCTGTTAGTTACCGCTTGCGAGATTGGATCTTTTCACGTCAACGATATTGGGGTGAACCAATACCGATTATTCATTGTGATAAGTGTGGTATTGTCCCGGTTCCTGAAAAAGATCTTCCGGTAATGCTTCCCGATGTAGAAAAGTATGAACCATCAGGTACCGGTGAGTCTCCGCTTGCAACCATCAATGAATGGCTTACAACAACATGTCCTCAGTGTGGTGGAAATGCGAAACGTGAAACAAATACAATGCCTCAGTGGGCTGGATCCTGCTGGTATTATCTCCGTTACATCGATTCTCAAAATGAAAACGAGCCATGGTCAAAAACGGCTGAAAAACAATGGATGAATGTTGATCTTTATGTTGGTGGGGCAGAGCATGCCGTGTTACATCTGCTTTATAGTCGTTTCTGGCATAAGGTGCTTTATGATCTCGGGTATGTTTCAACAAAAGAGCCATTTAAAAAATTGCGTCACCAGGGTACGGTACTTGCCGCAAGTTATCAGGACGCAGCTGGAAAGTATCACTCAATTGACGAAGTTGAGTTCAGGGAACATGATGTATATCTGAAATCAAACGGAGAAAAATTGAAAGTTGAAGTTCAAAAAATGGCAAAGTCCATGTTGAACGGTGTTAATCCCGATGAAGTTGTTGCGAAATATGGTGCTGATGTGCTTCGTTTGTATGAAATGTTCATGGGTGAATTCGAATTACCAAAACCATGGGATCCGCGCGCTATTGAGGGATGCAGCAGATTTTTAAAGCGTGTTTACAGGCTGGTTGATGAATTTGATGCATCAAAGGCTCCTGCAGATTCTGTCAATATTAAACTTCGTCATAAGACAATTAAAAAAGTGACAAACGATATTGAAAACATGAAATTCAACACCGCTATTGCTGCGATGATGGAATATATTAATGAACTTGGAAATAATGGAGCATCAAAAGAAGATCTCATTACACTTGTCAAATTGATCGGTCCGTATGCACCGCATATTGGTGATGAGCTCTGGGAAAAACTTGATGGTGATGGATTTCTTGTTGACGCTCCCTGGCCTGTATGGGATGATGCATTGACAATTGACCAGGTGGTGACAATTGTTGTTCAGGTAAACGGTAAACTGCGTGGTGAGTTTACTATTGCAAGAGATGCATCTCAGGAACAATTGAAAGAAACAGCGCTCGGTATCGAAAAGGTAAAGCAATATACCGAACTGGGTACAATCAAAAAAGTAATTGTCATTCCTGGTAAACTTGTTAATATTGTTGTAGTATAAGCTGTGAGAAGTAAACAAACTATATGAGAAAAATAGTAGTCGCATCAGGAAATAAAGGAAAAATTTCTGAAATCAGGGAAATTCTTAAGGAGCTCCCTTTAGAGATTATTCCTATGTCCGATTTGTGGAATCCGGTGCCTGACATTGAGGAAAAAGGTAAGACTTTCTTTGATAATGCACTTATCAAAGCAGATTATGTTTTCAATAGAAGCGGTTTGTGGGCATTAGCTGATGACAGTGGTCTTGAGGTTGATTCCCTGAATGGTGAACCTGGCGTTTATAGTGCAAGATATGCAGGTGTGCAGGGTGATACTGAAGCTAATAATTTATTGTTACTTAAAAAATTAAACGGAATTCCTCACAACTTGAGAACTGCCCGTTTTCGATGTGTCATGGTCCTTAAAACCGGAATCTCGAATTATATTACATCAGAAGGAACTTGTGACGGGTATATTGGTTTCGAACAGAAGGGTAGAATGGGATTCGGGTATGATCCGTTATTTATACCAATACATGAAACGTTGACATTTGCTGAGTTGTCATCAGAAAAGAAAAACCAGATAAGTCACAGGGGAAAAGCGTTGACTCATTTATACAGGAAATTACATGAGTTTAATTTCTAAAACCAACGGAATGCCTACTATCCTTCTTGTTGATGATGATACGGAGGTAACTCATTGCATGCAAACACTGCTTGAATGCAATGGGTATAACTGTATCATGGCTACAAGCGGTGAGGATGCAATCAGGATTGTTGAAAATAAACATATAGACATTGTGCTTCTTGATGTCCTCTTGCCGGATATGAACGGTTTTACAATTGCAGAGAAGATTAAGGAGATTTCAACTGATTTTCTTCCCATAATCATGATAAGTGCTCTTGATAGTGATGATCATAAAATTGAAGGTTTGACATATGCTGATGACTATATCACAAAACCGTTTTCAAGTCGTGAATTAATTGCAAGAATTAAATCTCTGCTAAGAAACAGCCGTTTACATAAAGACCTGTCTGTTTCCAAACAGCGTTTTGAATTACTGTATGAGAATTTTCCTCATTTGTATATTTCACTTGATTCACAAATGAAAATTTCCGACTGCAACAGCTTCTATCGTCAAAAATTCAATGTCACAAAAAGTGAGATAATAGGGAAAAGTATCTACGAACTTTTTGCAGATGATGAATTCGCGGTACTGGAGCATTTTTTCAGGACATTACAAAGATTCCGGACTGTAAAACAACGTGTTTTTCATCTTAAAAAACAAGAAACTGATGAAGTAATTTTTGTTAATTTGACAGCGGTGTTCATTGGGGATGACGATACCGGATTAAATATTGTTATTGCCATGGAAGATCTTACCCGTCAGATGAAAATTCAGGAAGAACAGAAAATAGCAAGACGTCAATTATACAAATCGGCACGTCTTGCATCAATAGGAACTCTTGCGTCTGGTGTTGCACATGAAATGAATAATCCATTGACTGCAATACTTGGTTTTTCGAGTGCAATAATGGATCGGTTTGATAATAATGAAGAGATGGAAACAAGTGAGCTTAAACAATACCTTCATATTATCAATACTGAAGCATTGAGATGCAGAGATATTGTCGAAAATTTATCAAGATTTGCACGCGAGGGTGGTGAATGTCTGGCTGGTCCTGTAAACCTTAATGAGTGTATTGATAATTCTATCAAGTTGATGCACAATAAATTCGTTAAAGCAGCAGTAGTACTGGAAAAGCATATATCAAGCGAAGTAATTATTGCTGGCGATGCTGCAAAAATAGAACAACTATTTATTAACATACTTACAAATTGTATTGACTTTTGCGAAACAGATTGCAAAATAAAAATTGCACAGACACATTCAAGAGACGAAATCCGTTTTTATGCCATAAAAGTAGAAGATACCGGACCCGGAATACGCCCGGATATCATCAACAAGGTTTTTGATCCGTTTTTTACGACTAAGGAAGTTGGACGTGGCACTGGAATGGGACTCGCAATTTGTCACCGTATAATGGAAGATCTTAACGGTAATATTGATATTCGTAGTGATGGGGAGCATGGAACTACAGTTGTACTTGAATTTGTTAAGTATGCAGATTATTGACATCGTTTTTATAACTGGTTATAAACAGATATCCGGATAAAAGAATATGAGTAAAGGTAAAATTCTTGTTGTTGATGACGAAGCGAGTCTTCGACTATTATTAAGCAGTGAATTATCACGTGCCGGATATGTTGTAGAAACTGCAACTGATGGAGAAAATGCACTCGCAAGGCTGCGGGAAGATTTCTTTCATGTAGTACTACTTGATATTGTAATGCCAAGAATGGACGGTATTGAGGTACTTCGTATAATCAAATCCGAAGGTATACCATCCGAAGTTATAATTCTTACTGGTAATGTGACTCTCGAAAGTGCTATAGAGAGCATGAAACTAGGTGCATTTGAATACATTCGAAAGCCGTACACGCTCAATGAGTTGATAATTCAGATTGACAGGGCAATAGAGCATCAACATTCACAGCTTGATTTGAAAATTCTTCGCAATGAGCTTATTAAGAAGGGGCATGGAGGAAAACTTGTTGGTAAAAGCAAAGTTATGATTGCTCTGCAGACGATTCTTGAGCGTATTGCTCCAACACAATCTACAGTGTTGATACTTGGTGATAGCGGTACAGGAAAGGAACTTGTTGCACGCTCAATTCACGATATGAGCCCGCGTCATGATAAACCGTTTATTGCAATTAACTGTGCAACTTTTTCTGAAACTCTCCTTGAGAGTGAATTGTTTGGATATGAAAAAGGAGCATTTACTGATGCGAAAACACAGAAACGTGGTTTAGCAGAAATTGCTGATGGTGGTACACTGTTTCTTGATGAAATTGGAGAAATCCCGATGCATTTTCAGGCAAAGCTGCTTCGCTTTCTTGAAACTGGTGAAATACGGCGTGTTGGCGGTACAAAAGATATAATGCTTAACGTGCGTATCATCTGTGCAACTAATCAACCGCTTGAACAGCTTGTTGAGGAGAACAAATTCAGAGCAGATCTTTATTACCGTTTAAATGTATTGTGTGTAAACATTCCCCCATTGCGGGACAGAATTGATGATATTCCGCTTCTTGTCAATAGCTTTCTTGCTGCTCAGGAGTTTAAAAAAGAGTTTGACGAAAGTGCAATGGAACTTTTAAAAGCGTATGACTGGAAAGGAAATGTGCGCGAATTAAAAAATGTTATTGAACGCACATGCATTCTGGCACAGGGAAAAATAGTCAGTGCAGATGATTTATCATTCCTTCGTGTCAAAAAGAAAACTGATAGTGTCTCAGATGAGGAAATCGGAGAATTACCACCACCACCGGAAATGATGGTTGAATCCGGATCATCATGGTCGCTAAAAGAAATGGAACGTAAGCATATACTTAATGTATTGAAATTAACAAACGGACACAGGGGTAAAGCTGCAAAAATTCTTGAAATCAATGCAAAAACTCTATATCTGAAAATGAAAACATATAATATCGTTTCTGTATATGAATAATAATTTTTAATTATCAGCTTTCATTTTTTCACGCATTCACCTTAAAAAAAACTATAAATAATCTTTAACGAGAGAAATAACTAAATGTTGTTTAGAATTATCTTGTCATATGCAACAATTTATATTGTTTGGGGATCAACATATTATTTTATCAAGCTTGCTGTTACCACAATCCCGCCAATGTATGTTGTTGCATTTCGTTTTCTTATTGGTGGATTAGGATTAATTAGCTACACATTGTTAATAAATCGAAAGAATATCAAGAACGTACTTCCTACTGGAATGCAAATTCTGTTTTCATCAATAATCGGAATTCTTTTACTTATTGGTGGAAATGGTTTGGTAACAATAGGGGAGATGAAGGTTGACAGTTATATTGCTGCGTTGTTAATCAGCACGGTACCGATTGTCGTACTGGTTTTTGATAGATTATTTTTAAAAAAGAGAATATTATCAGTATCATTATTTGGAGCAGGCATTGGAGTTGCCGGTACATGGTTATTACTAAGCAATGGACAAACATTTCTACCATCACTTAATCCTTTCACTTTGTTATTGTTTGCTGCTGCGGTTTCATGGGCGCTTGGCACTACGTTAAGTAAGAAAGTCCCATTACCGGGTGATGTTATGATGAATACAGGTGTTCAATCTGTAATTGCGGGATTATTATCATTTATCGCATGGAATTTTGTTCATCCAGTCCACACACTACCACTAAGCACAATAAGTCCTGTGTCCTGGTTTTCGCTTACTTATCTTACAATAATTGGTTCAGTTGCGTTTTGCGCATATGGTTTTTTACTAAAACATGAACCAAATCATCGTGTTGTATCGTACTCCCTCGTTAATCCGGTGATTGCAGTTTTGATTGGTGTTTTTATTGGTCAGGAAAAAACTGTTCCCTTTCTGATTCCATCATGCATTCTTATTGTGAGTGGCTTATTCTTTCTTTTTTATGGTGAAAAAATCATGGGTAAACTGAGAAAAAAGTAAACAAAAGCATATCAGCCTGAAATCATTCGGTTCTGCATTCAGAACAACTACAGTATTGCGTATGTAACCATCATTGAATCAGACAAAAGCCACGTTGTTTTTTCTCTCAAGTAAACTCATGACAGGTGAAAAAAATATTTCTATTTCTATCATAAATTTTGTATTTTTTGAAGATAACTATTTTTAACAATGGAATATGGTAATGAATATTGATGAACAATTAGACTTACATCAGATTACTTCCTGTATCAATACACTTGAGCTGTTGCTTGATAATCCATCAGTAATTGCTCAATTACCTAATGATCAGCGGATTGCATTACTGAAAGCTGCGGGAAAGCTGTCGAGGCCTGGCAGAGAGGAAAAAAAGAAAATAAACAAGGAACAGAACCGGCTTAAGAGGCTTCAGATTATTCAAAAGGAGCGCCAGGCACGTGCACAAACCGGCATTCGTAAAGCCAGGGAAAATCAGGTTTTTATTGCACCAAATCAAATTGAAACTGATAATCGGAATCTATCTGATTCTGATACGCTGCTCAATTCACCCAGAACATGTTACGTATGTAAAGCTGAATTTACAAAACTTCATCATTTTTATGATACTATGTGTGAAAAATGTGCCGAATTTAATTACCAGAAGCGTTTTCAGACTGCTAATCTTGAGAATCAGGTTGCTCTTATAACCGGATCCCGTTTAAAAATCGGCTATCATGCAACATTAATGATGTTACGGGCAGGAGCGACAGTCATTGCTACGACGCGTTTTCCTGTTGATTCTGCACTTAGATTCTCAAAAGAACCGGATTTTCATATTTGGGGTAAGCGGTTGCAGATCTTTGGGCTTGATCTTCGTCACACTCCAAGCGTTGAACTGTTTTGCAATTTTTTCGGACGACAGTACTCGAGACTTGACATCATTGTGAACAATGCAGCGCAGACTGTTCGGCGTCCTCCGGGATTTTATGCTCATCTTATGGCAAATGAGACCCTTGATTTTAAGGATATTCCAAGGTCAGCCCAGTCTCTGCTTTCACACTACAAGGATTGTACTGAACATCTGCTTAGCTTTACAGGTACAGATTCAGCAGGTGATAAGGCACTTCCCGTTGCATGGAATGGTACCGCGCCTGGTATTGGTATACGATCTGCAGCAAAGCTTTCTCAGGTGCCATATTCATACGACTGCTCGATGTCAACAGCAGACGTATTCCCTGTTGGTCAACTTGACGCTGATTTGCAACAGGTCGATCTGCGCTCCACTAACAGTTGGAGATTACGACTTGGTGAAGACGAGATTCCGACAGCTGAGATGCTTGAAATTCAGCTTGTCAATGCAGTTGCACCATTTGTTTTATGTAATAAACTTATTCCGATTATGAAAAGGGAGTATACTGGACAAAAACATATTGTAAACGTGTCTGCGATGGAAGGAAAATTTTTCAGATGGAAAAAAGATGAGCGACATCCGCATACAAATATGGCTAAAGCAGCATTAAATATGCTCACACATACATCTGCAGAGGCATTGTCAAAACATGGAATTTATATGAATGCTGTTGATACCGGATGGGTTACCGATGAAGATCCGGTTTTGCTCGCAAAACGTAAACAGGAACTTCATGATTTTCAACCGCCACTTGACATCGTAGACGGTGCTGCGAGAGTCTGTGATCCATTCTTTGATGGGATAAATACCAGCAAGCATTGGTGTGGCAAATTTCTAAAAGATTATTTCCCCATTGATTGGTAGTGGATTTGTCGAGACACATGAAGAGGATGGTCGCGATCATCCCCTACATGCATCCCAAATAAAAAATAAGCGCCGGGTATTACTACCCGACGCCTTCCGCTTCACCCAAATTGTCTGCAAGAGGACCTTGCAATGAGGATTATTATGTAGGTAACAGTAATATATAACCGGTAAAATTGAAAAAGCAATTTATTTCAAAAAAAAGTTGAAATTATTGAAGCTTCTCCTCCCTGTCTTTATAGAATGTCTCTCCTTTTATAAGCCATGATATCCCGAATGCAAAAAGCATTATTGATTCAAAAATGATTGGCAGGTTAGAGTTGTTGAAACCACATTCTCCCTGGGTAAAATAACAAACTATTAGAATAGACATACATACAAGAATGGTAACACCGGAAACGATATAAATAAAATTTCGGATAAATTCATTGCGTTTATCACTCTTTACACCACTTTTTTTACGGGTAAAAATGAAGATTGAGTTGAAGCCGAGCAGAATAAAAAATACTGATGCCGAGATGAGATGAATCATATCTGATGTGGGTGCTGCGAGCTGGAATGTACCAATATGACTAATGGGTTCCGAAATATTTTTGCATGGAAAGATTACAATACCAAAACCGGCAAATCCTACAATTGTTGTCAGGAAATCATCAACTTTTCGTTCGTCTTCATAGGTAACCAGAAATATTGCAACCATAAATAATATACCAACAAAAACGTCATGCATATTTGTATAGTAATAAAGACTGATTGACGATTTTAGTGGTTCGTGTGCGAGAAAATATCCTCCCGCAAGACAGATAACAGGAAGAAGTATACCAAGTATTCCAATTGTACGACGAATAGTAATATAGGATAAAATCAGATCCCGGTTTCCCATTGCCGGCAGGTCCCTTTAATAGAGTTTGTAATATATTCCATTTTCACAAAAAGAATGTGCAGTGCATGATAAATTAAAACGGGATTTCATCGTCTTTTTTGGACTTTTTTCCTTTGCCATTTTTGAAAGTCTTAATTTTATTGTTGATTTCGAAGTCGTGTTTTCCGAAGTCATCATCGCGGTTGTCAAAATCATCATCCATAAAATCCATGAAATCATCATCATCGTCATCAAAATCTTTAAATGTACCATACATGTTGCTAAAAGACTCGGTCATACTTTTATATGAACAGCAAAGAAGATTTACTGTCTCGGCAATGGCTTTTTTCTGGTTGGCATCATTGTTTTTTTCAATTAGTTTTAATTGTGATTCAATTGTCGCAATAAGTGCGGTCATCATTTTAGGTGCATTATCCATACTACATCCTTTCGTCAATAATAAACAATACAGAAAGATAAGGTTACTGACTTGTATATTAAAATCAGTTACTGGTATGCTATAACTGATCTAATATAAGAAATCGCTCAATCCCATGCCTGAAAAATACACAATTTTGTTAAAATATGGTTTGTTCCAATAGCTTTATGATCAAATCAATAACTTGAAAGAGGAATTTATACTCAAAATGTGAGTTTTACGATATACTTAGTTCATTGAAAATTATAAGAATTTACAATTTTTTACGGAATTCATCTGCACATAACCTATTTTGTACGGCTTGGAGTAGCAGGTGTATGATGGTTATATATCTGTGAAAAGTTGTATAAACAGAAAGAAAGAAGTACATGGAAAAGTTCAGAGAATTGGGTTTAACAGAGAAAACATTGACAGCTCTTGAAGCGAGGGGCTTTGAGGAACCGACTGAAATTCAGTCAATTACTATTCCTCTGCTGCTCAAAAATGAGAGCGATATTGTTGCTCAGGCTCAAACAGGAACAGGTAAGACGGCAACCTTTGCTTTACCGCTGATTGAACGCCTTAAACCTCATTCAAAACATCCTCAGGCAATCGTTCTCGCTCCGACACGCGAGCTTGTTATACAGATTGCAGAGGAGATTAATTCACTTAAAGGTAATACCGATATAACGTGTGCACCGATTTACGGCGGACAATCAATGGAGCTTCAATTAGCCAAGTTGAGAAAAGGCGTATCGATTGTTGTTGGTACTCCCGGTCGCATTCTTGATCATCTTGAACGAAAAACGCTGATACTTGATAAGATTGAGTATGTGATACTCGATGAAGGTGATGAGATGCTTAATATGGGATTTATTGATGATATAGAAGCGATTCTTGAGCATACTCCTGAAGAAAAACGAGTTTGCCTTTTTTCGGCGACAATGCCGGCACGCATCAAAGAACTTTCTTCTAAATACATGAAAAATTATAAACATGTAAAAGCACAACACAACCTTACGACTAATCTTACAGATCAGATTTACTTTGAAGTAGCACGTCAGGATAAGTTTGAAGCACTTTGCCGTATTGTTGACATTGAGAAGACTTTTTACGGTATTGTTTTTTGCAGAACAAAAATCGAAGTTGATGAACTGACATCAAAACTTATTGACAGGGGATACTCTGCAGAAGGTTTGCATGGCGATATCTCACAGGCGCAGCGGGAATCTATTCTTCGCAAATTCCGTAAACAGAATATTTCAATGCTTGTTGCTACAGATGTGGCAGCCCGGGGTATTGATATCAATAATCTTTCTCATGTTATCAACTATTCACTTCCTCAGGATCCGGAAAGTTACATTCACAGAATCGGAAGAACCGGACGCGCAGGAAATCAGGGTACTGCTGTTACATTTGTCACTCCGGATGAATTCAGCAAGCTTGGATTTATCAAACGTATTACCAAAGCAAGTATTCAACGTAAGGAAGTCCCAGCTGTTGAAGCTATTGTTGATGCCCGTATGGAAAGAATTAATACCGAGATACGTGCTTTGATGGAACTATCTGATGACAAAAAAGGAAGCTTTCATAGTTGGGCAGATACTCTGCTTGCTGATGTTGAACCTCGTAATATTATTGCATCAGTATTAAAGTATTCATTTGGAAAAGTTCTTGACAAAAGCAGTTACAGAAAACTGACACCAGTTGGAAGGCATACTGTTAAAGAACATGTCTTTACTGAAACTGACGGTAGAACAAGGCTGTACATTGCAAAGGGACGTTCCAGCGATTTCACAAAGAGAAGCCTTGTAGAATTTATCGTAAAGAAAGCTGGTACACCGATGAAGCTTATCGATGATGTCGAGGTTTTTGATAATTTCTCATTTATAACTGTACCCTTTGCAGAAGCTGAACATATTATTGCCAAATTAAAACAGTCCGGTGATAACCGCAGACCTCTCGCAGAAAAGGCAAAACCATCAGCAGGTGGTGCAGATAGAAAACGAGGTGGACGATTTGATGCCGATGATAATGCTGTTTTTGAAAAAGCACAACGACGTCGGCGATAAAAGAATTGATTAAGGGGTTGTTTACAAATACTATTTGTTTCAATCCCGAATGTCATTTGTTATTTGATTGTTCAACTTCATTTACCAACTATTCAAATATTCCCAAGCATAGTGTATTATACATCCGTTTCAATATATCAATCCGAACTAAATTACTAAATTAGAAACCTTAGAATTTGATCTGTCAAATAATTATAACATATTGATTTTTCACTGGTCATTATAGCGTCACCTTTTATTCTTAGTTCGTTTTCAAGTAAAAATGATATTGTAAAAACAGCACAATAGATATAGAATCAATGTACTTATGAGAAAATTATTCAAATCTTTATACAATAGTGTTATTAACTTCGTAGAGCATTCCGGTAGAATGTACAATCCGAATTCGATTGAGTACTGGCAGGTAGTAATTTTCCGTACGATTTTCCTGATGATGTTGTCGGTGGGATTTGCGATTTATATTCCAAGTTTTATTTATGCTGTAAGTTGTAAAGACTATGGATTAGCTATTCTTTATACATTTGCAATAGGTACTTTATCATTTATCTTTTTTTTCAAACCAATCTCATTAAAAACCAGAACTATGCTGATAAGTATTGTATTGTTTTTTCTTGGAACAATGCTTGAGATTTCTCATGGACCCGGAGGTACAGGGAATTACTTTCTGATGATTACGGTACTTATTACAGCATTATTTATTGACATAAGGGCATCATTGATAGCATCATTAGTGACACTCTGTATCATGATGTCGATAGAAATTTTGCATTTTTACCACGGTATTTCGTGGGAGTACCTTGATATTTCAGATTTTCCATATCCACACTGGGCAATTACAAATCTCAATATCTTTTTTATTTGTGTTGTTTTTTCCATTTCTATCAGCATGCTTATCTGGGGTGTCAAAAAGACCTTTGTGACAATCAATAAAACTAAGGAAGCAACTATTACCGGTCTTGCAAAACTTGCTGAATTCAGAGATACTGATACTGGAATGCATCTTGAACGAATCAGGGAATATGCAGCTCTATTGGCACGAACACTATCAAAACATGAAAAATACAAAGAATACATAACATATCAATATATTGATGATATCATGTTATCATCAACACTTCACGACATCGGAAAAGTTGGAATCCCTGATAATATTCTTTTAAAACCGGGTAAACTTGATCCTCATGAATTTGATGTAATGAAAGGGCATTCCGAAATAGGAAAAAATGTTATTGAGGAGATAACAAACAAGCTTGGTGATAAATCATTTCTTGATATGGCGCAATGTATTGCCCATTATCATCATGAGAAATGGGATGGAACAGGGTATCCATGTGGATTAAAAGGTGAAGAAATTCCATTCTCTGCACGTATAATTGCACTTGTCGATGTATATGATGCATTGACATGCAAGAGAGTTTACAAAGAGGCAATGCCCCATGAGAAAGCTGTAACAATTATATCAAATGAGAAAGGACACCACTTTGATCCACTTGTTACAGAAGTATTTATGCAGCTGGAGTCGTATTTTAATGAAATCCGCAACAAGTACGAAGTTGCAGAATTTGGAAAAAACTGTAACAACTAATCCAGAAGACAAATGAACGAAATAATTGAGTAAAGTATTCTTTGTTTTATCATCATAAATTATCCTGCTCGTGATGAAACAGGCCTTTTACAAAATGTAACAATTCGATTGATGCATCAATTTCAGTTTTACGTATTGCAACGCTTTCAATATTAAAACCGATTGGGATGTTCTTGCTTTTAGCAAAACATGTCAGCTCGCTTGCAATATATTTACAAATATTCATCGACTCTAGCAGAATGTTGCCACTCCGTGACAGATCGTTTTTTAACCATGATGGAATACTGATTCCCAGCCACTCCATAAACTGTAATGTCTTTAAAGTACCGCAGGGTGTCAACGTGAAGATCATCGCCGGCTGTTTAATATCATTATCGTGGCAGTAGTAAAACAGATCTGATAAAAGATTTTTTGATGCATCAAGATTATAAACACATTGAGAAATAAAGAATGTGCATCCGGATTTCTGTTTGTCAATAATTCGAAGGTGTTCGTCACCTTTATTAATGTGACGTTCCGGAATGGTGACACCACCAATGGTAAGTGCATTATTATGACTGGAACGTAATGCATACGCTTGTTTCATCGATAATTGCGTAGTCTGCTTTGTTGTTGCACAGCCCACAAAAACTGACAAATGTTTTGATAGTGCCGGGTGACTAAGCCAGTTAATAAATGAGTTTTCCGTGTGCTTGCCGGTACATGTATAGATAATTGACGGATAAGGCAATTTAGAAAGGTACTTTTCACGGTACAATAACGGATCAATTGTCGCAAGAAATGGAAACGGACGTTCAGCACTGGTCCTTCCAGCCTCATCCTGAATATCATACAGCACCAGCGCATCAACAGGAAGATTACGGAGGCGATTGAACTGTTTTTCTGCTATCTCTGCGATTTTATCATCATCCGTATCAAGCTTGGGAGGAGTAATTCCATATAATATGATACCGGTTTGCGACCGATTTAATTTGTTGTGTAACATTTTATTCTTTCAATAAAAACTGATGACAAGTAATACTAACTGTTACTTTGTAATCTTGTCAACAATTGATTTCACAAATGCATCAGTTTTGGAACTATTATGCATTGATGATTGGTTGATTATTCCACCATTTTGTATGACTGTTCCACCACATTCCAAAGTAAGAACATCCAGAAGTCGCTGTGCATTGTTTCCACCCAAAAATCTGAAAGGTAATCCCATTGTTATGAAATTGAGAATTTTCTTGCCCTTTAAAACAGGTTTTGCATTTAAAAAAGCAGTAACAACAGGTGCGGCTGTAAAAGCCCAGACGGGTGTACCAAAAATAACAGTATCATATTTTTCCAGATCTACTTTCGTCGAAATAGTAACATTTTTCAATCGTGGACGCAATTCATCTTTTGTTTCAAGGCGAATGATATCACAATTAATCTTTGCATCAGTTAATAGTGATGAAATTTTTCGTGCAACATTAAAGGTTGCACCAGTTTTTGAGTAAATTACAATTGCGACATTCATTTGATCAACTCCATCGTTAAGAATCAGGGCATATCATTAAGAACATTGACATTAACTACTTTGTGAGGTTGTTTTTTTGTTATATCAAAAAGGATATCATTTGCTTTGAGAATTTTACTTGTATCACCTACTGCGGTAATTGAGAAGTTTTCTCTTACAAGATATTTGCGTGCCACAGTGTCAAGATCAGCTTTTGAAAGCTTCCTGATTGCATCAACATAATTCTTATAATGATCCGGGGATCTGCCATTGTATTCATTCATTGCGTAATTAGATACAATGTCAAAAGGAGTGCGAAACATGGATGGCAGTTCAGAGAGAAATATCGACTTAACATCAGAAACTTCTTTATCTGTTACTCCGTACTTTACAAGAGTGTCCAGCTCTTTGTAAATAAGCCCGGTTGCTCTTGAAAATGTTTCTGAAGTAGTAAAAAAAGTAATATACCATGTTGATTGCATGGTATAATTCGATTCTGCAACACTGTAAATTGAATATGTCAATCCTTCATCAGACCGGACTTTTGAACTTAATCTTGATGTAAAGCTTCCACCACCAAAAATTTCATTTAGAGCAATTACCGGATAAAAATCATCGTTGGGGCGTTTAAAAAGGGGTATTCCAAGGCGAACATATGCCTGAGAAATATTTTTGTTGACAACAAGTGACTTTAATACCGGTTTACATTGAATAACCGGGAATGTTGTGTCGGTAACCATGTTACTTTTCGGGAAAAGAGTTTCAAGTTTTTTAATAAAAGTACTTCTATCGAAAGAACCCGCTACAGCAAGAATCATGTTACCGGATTTAAAGTACTTTTTATGTGTCATCAAAAGATCATCGCGGGTAATCGATGCAAGGGTTTTTGCTGAAGCGAAGCGGCTGTTTTTTGTCGATTGATACATATGTTTATCGTACGCAAAGCTAAGAGTTGGACCTGGATTATCAAAACGATGCTTAATAGATTCGATGAATATTGCTTTATGTTGATCGATCTTTTTCTGTTCATACGCGGGATTAAAGAGCATCTGTTTTAAAAGTGCAAGAGATGTGTCGGTATATTCAGAAAGAAATGATGCCTTAAAATTACACATATCATCTGAAATACTAAAACTGATACTGATTGCTTTTTGTCCAAGAATATTATCCAAAGAGTCTGACGTAATTGTTTCCGTACCACCTGAACGTATAAGCGTTCCGACAAGGCTTGCCATACCCACCTTGTCATCAGGGTCAAACAATGAACCATACCGAACGATACCACTTATTTCTACAAGTGGCAATGAGGAGTCTGATGCAATGTAGGTTCGGAGACCGTTTTGTAATACTGTACGATACTTCTCTCCGGTCGGAACCGTCCAATTAAGTGAATCATATTTTAGATACTTCGGGTGTAATGGTATTTCCGTGTTTTGAGCAAAAACAGTACAAACGAAAATTATGACTACGATGATGAATTTTAATAAGTATGTGTATATATAGTTAACCATGAATAGCTCTTTCTGTAAATGTCATTATTTTAAGTTCTCTTTATAAAGCAGCTTGCCGATAGTCATTTTTGATGGATTGAGATATTTTTTAGCAATTGATGGTATTTCATCTGATTTTATTGATGCAATAATATCCGGATATGCAAGCATATCTTTCCAGCTGCCCATCCTTTCATACGCGGCAAGACGGTCAGATAGACCCTCAAGGCTGTTCAATCCGGATACAAAAGACATCTTGATCTCGTTTGTGACACGTTCCATTTCGGCGATACTTGGAGGCGTTGTTGAAATCTTATAAATCTCTTCAAGAAGTATTTTTTCAACAGAGTCAGGATTAGTCTCATTTTTCATAACCGCATACAAGCTGAAATCTCCATTTTGTAATCTGGAATCATTTCCAGCACCGGCATCAATACAGAGATTCGTTTCTGTAACCAGACGTTTATACAATCGCCCTGTTTTACCACTTAGTATTCTGTCGACAATATCTAATTTGTAAAGATCCGGATGAGGGTGGCCCGGGGTATGAAAAATCATGTCAATTCGAGGATTTGACTGATCATACATGACAAAGGATGTAACACCAATCGGTGCTGGCTCCCTTGTGGCAATTTCATTTTTGTGTACCTTTGCACGAGGAATAGTCCCAAAATACTGTTTGATTTTTTTCATTGATATTGTGGGATCAATATTCCCTGCAAGTACAATCAAGGCGTTGTCTGGGGTATAATACTTTAGGACATGGTTCTCAAGATTTTCTCTGGTATAAGATTCAAGATCTGACATCCAGCCGATTGTAGGCTGACGATACGGGTGAGCTACATAAAACAATGCATTCAAACGTTCCCAGTAATTATTCAGAGGTCGATTTTCATAACGCATTTTACGTTCTTCTATGACAACAGACTTCTCACTGTAAAACTCACGAAGAACCGGATTTCTCATTCTATCTGATTCAATCCAGTAGAATAGATCAGTTTTGTTTTTGGGCAAGGTTACAATGTATGCAGTCATATTGTCACCAGTCCAGGCATTAAGCTCTGTACCACCATTGTTCTGGTATAGTTCCCAGATCTCATCTTTTTTTATCAGTTTACGCTGTCTATCAAGAATCGTTGTTATTTTTTCTTCAAGCGAAACAATTAAAGTATCGTTGTCTGTATCCATGTCCGTCTTGAGACGTGAAATCTGTTTTTCTAGTGAGTCTAGAGACCTGATAAACGGGATTTCTTTCTGATAGCTGGTAGTTCCGAGTGTTTTTGTCCCTTTGAACATCATGTGTTCATATAGATGAGATAGTCCGGTAGTCCCCGGTCCTTCGTACATGGAGCCAACAAAGTAATACAACCTGCATGAAACCACGGCAACATTGGTATCAGGAACAATTATGACTCGTAGACCATTTTTAAGAGTGTCATAATGAACAGGCAGATTAATATCATATGCGTTTACTGAAACAGTAAACATACTGAGAAGAAGTATACAAAGTTTTTTAATCATTGGTTAGTCCTGTTATGTAAATTTACATTAGTTCGGTATGAGATTAATTCTAAAATTTCATCTGTTGTAAGTTGCACCGGATTATTTTTATTACAATTCTGATTATTCAGCAAAAAATCAAAATGATCAGGATTCACACCATAATCAGAAAACGTTTTTACTCCGGTACAGGTGGTAAGGCTTTCAAGTTCGTCAATAAGTTTTTCGCATAAACCTTTATAATCTGATGAGTGTGAACCGGTAATCATTCGTGCAATATTGACATATTTGGAATGGCTGGATGATCCGGGAGATTCTCTTAATATTTTGTTAATATTGATTTTTGTTGCAGGCGCCAGCAGTGTTCCGCAAACAACACCATGTGGAATGGGGTAGGCTGCACCCAGTATTGATGCAATTCCATGTACAACACCAAGCCCGGCATTTGACAAAACAACACCTGATATGAATGATGCATATGCCATTGACGAACGTGCATCAATATTCCGGTCTCCCTGTTTTATTGCATTAACAAGACTAGTCTTAACTAAAGGCATAACTTTCTCTATTAGTGAATCGGTCATCATTGAGGCTTTCGGTGAAACATATGCCTCAATAAGTTGTGTCAGTGTGTCCATACCGCAAGCGGCAGTGATTTGTGGAGGACAGGAGAGTGCAAGACCTGGATCAATTATGGCAATATCAGGAATGTAATTTTCATGACGCAGCGAGCACTTGAAACCATTGAGACCGATTTTGCTGATAACGGCATTCGATGTAGCTTCACTACCGGTACCTGAAGTCGTTGGAACAGCGATAAACGGTACTTTTTTACCATCAGTTTTTTTAAATCCGACAACTTCAAGATATTCTATTACATTACCACGCAGTGGAAGCATTGCACTGATTGCTTTCCCGCTATCAAGCACACTTCCACCACCAACGGCTATTACGCAATTGACAATACATTCTCCAAAAGTACGTATTGCTTCATCAATAAGCTGTGGTGATGGTTCTGATGGTATTTCATATTCAAAAAAAGAGAGGTCGTTATCAAGAAGTGATTTAATAACCAGATCCCTGCAGCCACTTGACACAAATGAATGTTTGCCATGAACAAGCAGTACATTGCTTCCAAATTGACGTGCCATGGAACCAAGTTTTTCGATAGCACCTTCTCCGAAAAGTACTTTTGGTGTTCTTAAAAAATCAAATTGTTTCATACCTGATTCCTGCTTGTGAACATGCTAATACCGGCTTTTATATAAAAAAGATACTATGGGCAAACCGATATATATGGGACACCCTTGCGCGGTTCTGCCATCCATGGAGCCACAGTATCGCGCCATTTTTCATAGTGTACAGTTTTTTTATGTGCAGCAGCATCCTCAGGAGTCTCATAAGCCTCATAGAGCAGAAACCTGCTGCTATCTTCAGTACTTTGAATAACATCAAATCTACGATTTCCTGCTTCTTTTATTGAATTCAAATGGTTTTCGCGGGATGCATTTATAAAATCCTGAATAAAATCTTCTTTAACATGGACCAATACGGTAGTTACAACCATTAACAACTCCTTACATGAAACGATGAATTGTACAACAATTGTGTAATTTAGACAATTCACACATATGAATAGCTCGGGTATATTGTCATACACCTGCTTATTGAATAAAATACTAAAATGCATCCTTGTCCAACAGTGTATATTATCGTAATATTGTAAATCGTGTGAAATATTAAAAAGGTAGATATATGCGTTTTAAAGCAGCTCTTTGCCAGATAGTACCATCATTTGATACTGACCAATCAATGATTCATGCAAGTGAGATGATTACAGAAGCGGCCGAGTCAGGTGCAAAACTTATCTGTCTTCCTGAAATGTTTTATCATCCATACAGTCTTGACAAAATTAAAGGTATTCATGGAAAAGAGAACTGTTATCTTGAAACATTTACCCGGATTGCCCGTCAGAAGGAAATCTGTATCAATACCGGATCTATGGTGGTAGAACGTAACGGGATGCTTTACAATATGTCGCATTTGATCACTCCGGATGGCTTTATAGCAGGGGAGTACTCGAAATGTCACCTGTATGATGCAAGAATTGCGGGGCTTCAGGTCAGTGAATCTACGGTGTTTACAAAAGGACATGGAATTACGATTGTTAACACTCAATTCGGTAAAATTGGAATTATGATCTGTTATGACATAAGATTTCCGGAACTTTCCCGTCTCTATGCATTAGAGGGGGTTGATATACTCCTTATACCATCAGTGTTTAATGTTATAACGGGCTCTGCACACTGGACGACAATGGTTCGCAGCCGAGCAATTGAAAATCAATTTTTTGTCCTTGCGACATCACAGGGACGGATTCCATCAACATCATATGCAGCTTATGGACATTCGATGGCATGTGATCCGTGGGGGGAGATCCTATGCGAAGCTCAGGAACGGGAGGAGATTGTCTATGCAGAAATTGATTTGTCATGCATTGAACAGACGCGAAACAAACTACCGTTCTTGTCACATCGCAGAACTGATTTGTACAATCTTGAATGTATTGTGTGAATAGAGATCTTATTGTTAATTGTCAATGATAATCTTTTACTATGGAGTTGATATATGAAAAAACTGTACAGGTTAAAAAGTGACGCTCTGATTGCGGGTGTATGTGCCGGAATTGCTGATTCTTTAAGTGTTAATCCGATCAAGATACGGCTTGGCCTTGTCTTTGTAACTGTTCTTACAGGCTGGCTTCCCGGGATTATTACATATCTTGCAGCGTGGTTTTTATTGTATGACAAGAAAGATCTTGATATAAAGGAAGAAAAAAAGACGTGAACCGGCAAATGGATAGTTTTACTTGCAATGGGTCTGAAGCATATAACATAAGGAGCGGTGTAGAGCCGCTCCTGAATGTTTATGCAGGTTTCACATTTAATTGATCTGAAACTTTTTCTCGTAGTTTACGTTCCACTACGGAATAGAGTGTGTTGTTTGAGAATGCGCAACCTTTGCAATGACCCTTTAATGTCACATACACATCATTGCCATCAACATCGACAAGTTCGCAATCACCACCATCCTGAGCAAGTATCGGCCGTACATCAGATGCGAGTACTTCACGGATTTTGTCAACCTTCTGAAGCATTGTCATTCTTCCCGTACTTTTCTGTTGAATACTTTGATTTACGCCAGTAAGTTTGTCAATAATGGTTTGAATTTCCTGATGACAATTACCGCAAGCACCACCTGCTTTTGTAAGATTCATGATATCGTTGAGTGTTTTTGCCCCATTTTCACGAATTGCCTTCTCTATTTCAATTTCTGTAACATTGAAACAGTGGCAAACCACCCGACCTTCTTTTTCAGGAGGTGTTGAAACCTTACCACCGGTTTCGTAGTATTTTAGAGCAGCTTCAAGAGCCTCTTCACCCATAACACTGCAATGAAGTTTCTCTTTTGGTAAACCTCCAAGCGCATCGGCAATATCTTTATTCTTGATTTTCTTAACTTCGTCAATATGTTTACCTTTACACATTTCAGTAAGCACTGATGCACTGGCGATGGCACTGCCACAACCGAAAGTTTTAAATTTTATATCAGCAATTTTTTTATCACTGTCAAGTTTAAATGTCAGCCGCAATGCATCACCACAGGATATGTTTCCAACCTCTCCAAGTCCATCAGGGTTTTCAATCTCACCTACGTTTCTAGGATTGATATAATGATCACGAACCTTATCGGTATATTCCCACATAGAGTAACTCCTTTATTTTACTAATTTTTCTTCCGGCACATTAATAATATTAAAAACATCTTTCAGTGTATATTCGAATCTCCCAAGCACTTTATTGGCATCATTGGCATCAAATGGTACCCGTCCTGCTGCAACACGGGAGTGACCACCACCACTACCGCCAAAAATCATTGCAATTTTCTCTGCGAAAATTCCGGCAGTATCATCATTTTTTGATCGTATTGAGAAGAAAATCTGATTTTTGAAAATTCCAGAACAGATCATCCACTCAAGTTTCTCAAGACTATGAAAAAGGTCCGCCATTTCTGCAACATAATCCGGTGTAGTTACGTTACCAAGATGTGTATAACCAATGTCATTATAATTAATAGCTGAGAGCGTTGCAGACTGTAATACTTTGAAAAATTCAATATCTCTGTCGGGTGATTCAATTCTGGACAGTAACTTGTGTTCCATTATGTCAAATAAAAATTTATAGCAATCAAGGTCATCCTGTGCGACTTCACGACGCATATCTCCGGTATCGGTCTTGATTCCATAGAAAAGTGCTGCCGCAAGTTTTGGTGAGATAGGGCAGTGTGCAGTAAGAAGGTACTTTGTAACAATGGTCGATGTTGCACCGAAGTCTTTTCTAATATCATAGAACGTTGTGCTGCCTTGTGGTGGATCGTTTGGATGATGATCAAGAATCGCATGTACTTCAGTTTGTGATGGCAGTGAGACATTTCCTCGTCCCGGAAAGCAGTCAACAAGGATAATTTTATCAAAATCATTGACTTCGGTAAGAACAAAAGGAACAGTTCTGATGTTGAGAAAACGAATCATTGCCCTGTTTTCTGCACGCCCGACAAAGCCGCCAAAGGATATTACCGACGACTTAACACCCCAGAATGATAGCAGATGAGAAATACCGAATGCAGATGCAAGGCAGTCAGGATCCGGAAAATCGTGTGTCAATATCAATACTGTTGATGCAGGAAGAATTCGTGCTTTGAACTCCTGTACCTTTTCATCGAATGTATCTGTTCGTACCCGATTAGCAAATTCATAAATTTCTGACATGTTTTTAGTAGCCTTCAATTACAATGACTTAGTCGTTATACGACGCGATTGCCGGATTGTATATTATGTCTAAATTCTAAAAGGACATACTATTTGTATTTGCACTTAAAATACGACAATAATATAATATATGAGTTTAGCGTTGTTTGATGGAAATGTAAGGTATACGATGAAGAAACAGGTAATCAGCAACCATTATATGACAATGGCTGAAGGAAATGTGTGTTATAATGAGATATGCAATAATTTCAGATATCCACGGAAACCTTGAAGCACTCCAGGCTGTTTTAAGTGATATTAACGGGAGGGCAATTGACCAGATACTTTGTCTTGGTGATATCGTCGGTTATTATCCTGATCCTGAAAGCTGTATTGACCTGGTTAAAGAGAAATCAAGTCTTTGCGTTGCCGGAAATCATGATTATGCGGCTATCGGAAAAATTGATACACAAAATTTCACTTACTACGCTTTTGCTGCAATGGAATGGACAAAGCAGAACCTTTCAGTAAAAGCAAAAGAATTTCTTAGTTCATTGCCACTAACAATTGAAAAAGATAACATGTTTCTCACTCATTCGTCACCTTCAAATCCTCAGGACTGGGCATATGTATTTCCTGATAGTGAAGAAGCTGTGTTTGAGGCATTCAACAGTCTAATGTTTCCTCTCAATTTTATTGGTCATACTCACTGGCCATCAATAATGATCCAGGAAGATGACCGGATTATCCTTCACGCAGAACATACGATAAAAACCGACAAACAGAATTTTTATCTTGTAAATGTCGGTAGTGTCGGCCAGCCGCGGGATTTCGATTCACGTTCAAGTTACTGTGTTTACGATTCGGAAACGCGAGACATTACTATCTATCGTATACCCTACGATTATACTGTTACACAAAAAAAGATTAAAGACAGCCGTTTACCATTGTTTCTCTCAGAACGCCTGGAAAAGGGACGGTAGGGGGAAGTCAGAATCCAGAATCCAGTAGTCAGTAGTGATTGACAAATTTACATTGTTGCGTTGTGTAAATTTACGTTTTCGAAGTGAATTCTTTTTGAGAGATCAGGAACTGTATTAATACATGATACAGGAAGGCGATTACTGTACTTCTTTAAAAATGCCATTGCATATGATTGCCACTTTGTATCAAAACTTCCACCGGAAAGATGTCTGACCAGAATGTCTTTTGTAACAATAAGGCGGTGTGTCTTCTGTATTTGCATGCAAATGTCCATATCGTACAGGTGAAATCCGTTGAACGTGATATCATCAAAACGTATTGTCGAAAACAATGATGCTCGAATTGCAAAAAACAAACCGTCAACAGCAACAACATCTGCATCCTGATCATCCCAGGAAAAAACCGTTAAAACCCTTGAATCAATTCCATGTGTCTCGTGAATAACATGTCCCTTAATCCATGGTCTCCCGGCAGCAACCCATCCGGGTGTGTTTTTGAACAGATACTGGGTTCCTGCAACACCAACAAGACCAACTGATGAATCTGTAAACTTGTCAATAAGGTTAACACCCCAGTTCTTATTTACAAAAAATACATCTTCATGGACAAAAACAAAAATATCACCCTTTGACCGGGATACTCCGGTGTTGTAGGCGCTGCATAAATTATATGTGTTGTCGCGGTTGTCAATACCAATATATTCGCATGGACTTCCGATTGTGTTCATTACGTTTTTTTTATGTGTTTCATCGGCTGGATTTAAACGGGAACATACAATCACACTGATCATAGTGAGTATCCTTGTAAGACAACTATATTCATGCAAAAAAGAATTGTATTTAAAAAAGTGTTCTGCAAATATTGTATTATAATGCCGTAGTTGATACAAGTAGAATGGACGATCATAATATCGAATTATCGAAGTGTCGCCATGATTACAGGAATTTTTGATAATTCATTTGTAATGCGAAATACGATAATGCCGGTATATCCGGTTTTTATTAAAAGGTTGTCGCAATCGTTCAGCACTTTAAAGTATAACTTTCTGCCATTTATCGTAAACATTTCGATTGAGCCGCTGTGTGGTTGTTGAAAAAATATCTTATAGCCAATCGAATTGATCTTTTGAATGGTGAATATGTTGTTTTTTGTCAAGTTTGTAACTGGTCGGCTGCGGCTTTCAAGTTTAGGATACCGTATTGCTTTGTAACACTGCCATGCATTTGTCGACAAATCAACAACACGTTCACGGCATCCGAAAACTGTCGATGATGCTTCGCTTATTACAACTTCTTCAATATCATTTGCTTCAATAATGAGTATTGCGTGATATCCGCAACCTGAAGTTGCTTTTATGAGTGCATCACCAGGCTTGACGTCAGTAATTGGTATTGTTATAAATGCACTCCCGGAATAAAAAGTTGATGTAGTCACACGGGGATATCCCCAGACAAAGCTGAGAAAACCGGAGCAGTCTGTACCGGTAACCTTATTTGATGGATCACCATAGACATTATAATGACAAGAGTGTGATCCGGCAAGAAAACCTTTCTGTAAATGATCTCTGAACGTATACCAGGCATCCTCACCACCATAGGAGTAGGGGATGCCGCTATACTCAACTCCCGGAAGAAAATCACAATGCTTGTAAATTGTGTCAGCTCCGGTACAGGTTGCCCCGTATTGCTCATACCATGATCCATCTGTATTTATTGAATCAGGAGTCCATCTGATCTGCACACAACTGTCGGATAATGCAATTACACTATCAACAGTATATTGAGTGTAACCTGCAGATATTATCAGGAAAATTAATAATATTAAACGATACACACGCATCACTACTCCGTCAATTTAACAAATGAAATGTCGATTGATGAATCCGTAGTAGTGCAAAAATACAGCCTGTCTTTTAGTACTGCAGTCTGTTTTCCGTAAAATTGTGTACGTGGTGCTTTATATTCAAGCATATGCATATCACACTTTAGATAATTGCTTTTAAAAAATACTGGTCGAATCTGGTTGTAAAGCATTACTATTGAACTGTCTTTACTTAACGCGAACGGTTTAATTTCAGGCGTTTTTTTTGCAAGCACTGCAGGTTCATCAAACAAAAAAGCGAAGTATCTGTTACCAAGATAGATCTGCCCGTTATCCAGAAAAATTTTATTAACTTTCCGCATCCGACGTTCACTTGTCACTCCCGTAATTTCACGAGGACATTCAATACTCAGAAGCCGCACACCGTTATCAATGTTAAAATATTCAAGCCTTGAATCGACAGTGTTAAGAAAAATCAGCTGCTGTTTTCGAACAATAAAGTCATCCCCGACATAGGTTTTTCTCCCGATAGTCTGCAGGGGGATCTTTTTTAAGAAAATACCTTCCGGATTAAAAATAGCAATAGTTCTGTCCGAAAGATCATAAAGATAAAGCGATGAGGAATCAGATGCAAAAGAGGTAACTGTAAGTACCTCACCCTGATCTGTTGTTTGAGGAATAAAATTGGTACCGAATTTTACCACTATGGAAGTATCTGTTTTTGCACCTGATAAACAGAATAGGGCCAGTACAAATATATAAATGTTTTTCATATATATATTATACAACGGGATAGTCGTTTTGTGCAAGGTGTGGTGTTTGGAATTGCAGGGATATCATTCTCTGACACCCCTGCAAAAAATTACCGGACAATAACTGTTAACGCGTTAGCACCTGACCGCGCAATATAGATCCCTTTAGATAAGCCTTTAAGATCTATTTGAGCCCTTTTGCCATCAGAAATACTACTTCGCATTACTTTTCCATTAAGATCAAAAAGTCTTAAGGGTGATGCTCCCTGTGCAGTTACAACACTACCGGCATTTTTAATAAACGGTATTTTAGGAAGTGAAGAAATTTTTGATTGGATGGCACTGCTACCATCAGATACACCATAAACAATGCCTCGGCCATTAGTAGCGACAAATACAATTCCGTACTGCCTCATATCACCGGTAATTGAGTAGTTGATTGATCCATATTGATGAGCATCATCGTTGATTCTTATCCATGATTCGCCTTTATCTTTGGACATGAATATACCGGTTTTTCCGGATACTTTACCTGTTATATAAATAGCCGGATATGATGCGCCCGGTGCAGCTTTTCCATATCCAATTACATCAGCGGACTGTACTATAGTTGTGTCAATCTGCTTAAATGTTTTTCCAGCGTCTTCAGTGTACCATAGACCTTTTGTTGTCGCCGGAAGCCATACATGTCCAGAAAACCCGGGAACCGCTTTAATTTTACTTGAATTGACCGGTAGTTTTTCTGACTTTGTAAAGTTTTCACCCATTCCTGAATAGAAAATACTATCCTTGAACGCATAGAACAGACTATCGTTGACACGGTCGGAAGCAACCCATGCATCCACAGGTAATTTGGATTCTTTTAATCCGTAAAGTGATCCATATACCGGTACTTTACCATTAGGAGCCCAGAGAATTGTCGTGCCTTTTGCAGACATCGCAACTTGTCCACTTATGTACGTAGTATCGTAATTGACATATACCTTTGTCCAGGAAAGTCCGCCGTCCGTGGAACTACCAATGTGGCAGGGCGTTTCATAGCGGTCTGTTGATGCAGTACCGACACGGATCATCTGCTTTGGATCAAGTTCCGCGTAGTCAATGCTTGTTGTTGATGTAAATCGTGGAGTAAGGAACATCTGTGTCGGGGTTTGAAGCTCTGTATGGGCAAAACCGCCAATATCACCAACACCGCTTACCAGCTTTACGTTTGACCCGGTTCCTGAAGTGATCGGAGGAACTGCGAGCGAAAGTACCGCACACTCCTCAATACCCTGTGCAACCGATTTGAAAATAACTTTTTTAGTCGAATCACCCCAGTCACCAAAGTTTTCAGTTCCGTAAATTGTGGCCCCGGTTCCATACATAAGCTCATTTGAATTAAACGGATTGATCACACAACCGCTTATCATCCATCCAAGCTTCGGGTAGACAACATCCGGCCAGGTTGATGTTGTCACACCCCAGTTCAACCAGGGGAAACCCGGCTGGATTTCGTACTTGAATTTTGCAGAAGGGTAGCTTGTCCAGTAGAAACTTTTTGTCCACGACGCACCACCATCAACTGATTTAAACAGCGCTGCATCCGGCCACCAGCTGTTTAGTGTGGCTGCAACGATGATGTTTGGATTTTTATAGTCAACATCGAAACCGCCATAGCCGAAATAACAATCCTCTTTTTTAAGTTCACTTGTACCCCAGGCCTCATCTTTTTCATGTGTGTGCGGTGTAATATCTGTCCATGTCTTTGAATTGATATTGTATTTCCAGATTTCACCATAGTTGCCATCATAAGGACCGCAACGATTACTATATGGGATGAATAGCACACTGTCACGAATAACACCATGATGCGGCATTATGTGAAGTGAATCGGTAGCGCCACCAAGCGGTTGGCCTTCAAGAGCTGCCCAGGTTGAGCCAGCGTCGTCACTTACATACACGGTAGGTCCTTTTTTCTGAGCAACGCCGACAAAGATCCTTGATGATGGTGTGCCTTTTGTTGATGAACGGGTATCAAAAGTGATCCACACAACACCAACCGGATCGGCAGTGTAAGGAAGAGTGGGATCCTGTACATAATCGCCGGTTACCGGAAATGATGCAACTTTGGCCCAGGATTCTCCTGAGTTGGTGGATTTCCATAGTCCTTTGCCGGAACGTGCCCCTAAATAAAGAATATTATTACTATTCGGATCGATCGAAAGACGTTCACCCATGCCGCGACCGGGCATATTTCCACCAAGTTTAAAGGGAAGTTCAAAACTTTCGAAGGTGTTACCGTAATCTTTAGACCGGAGTATATAACCATTCATGTCGGTCCAGTCATTGGTATAGGTTCCTGCTGCGATATAGAGAATATTGGGTTCAACCGGATCTGCTGCAACCGATTCTCCGCCGAGCAGGTTCCATTTTTCTGGTGCGACCCAATCGGTCAGCGGAATCCACTTTTTTGCTTCGGTATCACGGCGATAAATTCCACCCATATCGGTTCGTGCATACACAACATCTGATTTTGCGGTACTGTAGATGATATTTGGAACAAATCCTCCACCACCGCCAATAGCAACGTTTTTCCAGGTAAAGGTTTCTGCTGATGCAACCATGCCGGATAGCACAATACCCAGTAATGGCATAATTAGACTGACTGATGCTCCGAATCGAAATTTAAGCATTGTCATCTCCTTTTGACTCTGTAGATTACCCCCGTAATACATACATTGATTGTTCTGAAAATAACACTTTTTTTAAGGAATATTGTGTTTTTTTAAAATCGTATGCTTTTCTATGGAAGAAATCGTTAACAGTTATCGATTTTATCATATTCCTTATCTGTTCTGAAAAACCTGATGAATACAGCGTTCATTTTAAATTCACATTTGACTATTTAACGGAATACACCCCCAGGTACATCAAACACAACGCGGTCATTTCCAACGATACTGGCTTTTGGGAATTCATTTCTAAAATCGTTATAATTTTTCCATAAACTATTGATTCGATTTTTTGGTATCATATATAATATCACTATGAGAACATTTGATGTTGTAATTGATACGAATGTGTTATTTTCAGCGCTGTATTCTTCAAACGATGCATCACATAAGTTATTGTCGTTAATTGGAGAGAGCAATTTTACAATTCATGTATCAGTCCCTTTAATTTTAGAATATGAAGAAAAATTAAAGGAAAAAAGGAAATTATTAGAACTAACAGTTCAAGATATAGATGATGTCATTGATTATTTGTGCGCTGTAGGAGTTAAGCATAACCAAATAGATATTTTTTGGCGTCCCTGCCTAAATGATCCTGATGATGAAATGATTCTTGAACTTGGAGTTCACGCAAATGTTGATTACATCGTTACACATAACATCAAGGATTTTAAGATAAAGAAAGAAACCAAATTGCAACCCAAAACTCCTAAAGCGTTTTTGAACATACTCAAGAAGAGGGTATAATATGAGCAACATTTCACTTCGTCTCCCAAATTCAATTCATTCCAGAGTAAAAGAGTTGGCAAAAATTGATGGCGTTTCGATAAATCAATTTATCGCAGTTGCATTAACAGAAAAAATATCTGTGATGAATGCGGCAGATTATCTGGAAGAACGGGCAAAAAAAGGAAAGAAGAACAAATTTGACAATGTATTAAAAAAAGTATCAGACAGGGCGCCGGAGGAGTTTGATTGTATTGAATGAATGCAATCAAATAGTGTTAAGGTCGTCGAGTAGAAGCTGCGATACACACTTTAATAACATACTTTGCCGGTTTGCGCGAAAACAAGGGTTGTGTCGACTCTTGCAAACCTCAACCCTTAAAAACCTAATTTTGCCAGTGATTCCTGCTGATTCGGATGGGACGGTTCAACCTGGCATTCGTTTGGTGAAATGGGTGCTTCCACCGGGCGGGTCGTTGCTGTTGTCCTGTCCAGTCACCTCAAACCCGCATTTGTCTCGATAAAAATGCAGGTTACGCTTTGAGAAGGTCGGAGTCTCTGTCTTCCAGACCCTGGTGTCAGGATACCTTGCTTCGATCCACCGCCAGATGGCAACTCCCAGTCCCCGGTCCTGTAAGGCAGGATCAACGAAGATGTTGCCGAGAATGTTTTCCCTGTTTGGTCTGATCCACACTATGAAGGCTCCAATTGCCTTGCCACCAATTTCCACAACGAACGAGCTGGCCGCACGGTTCAGAGCCCATTTACGGAGGAATGCGCCGTTGTCGTAGCCGGGAGGCCCGCCTTCCGCCTGGTCAGTATGGCGGCGGGAGTCCTCGTCGAAGGCGGCTTTCATGATCCTGGTCAGAGGGGCCACATCCTCCGGTTTGAATGGTCTGTATGTGAGTTGCAAAGATTCAGACATGTAAGGTATCCCCCTGAGGCTGATAGACGATTTGATCTATATTACTTTTGTGTAATATAGGTGTTGATTTCGGGCGGGGCAACTGTCTGGCACTATCTTTTCGAAAAAATACTTTACACTGCAAGTTTTGGATGATACTGTAACTGCATGCACCTGCTGCCCGTAAAAATTATAATGTCAACTGAAGAAAAGGGCGGTCCACCCTTTGATTACCAGTTCTGTACGGATCTGGTGTTATCGCTTATTCGGGATATTTAGTGTAACCCATTGCAGAGTTACGCTGAATAGAAGTTGGGGACAGGTCAAGGATTTTTAAACGCAACAATCTTATATGGATGTAGCTCCGCATGGACAATTCTTGCTTTGACTGCAGGATCATTGTCAAATATCGATTGAGCTTCTTCGGCGGAAACTGCTTTAAAAATTACTACTCCAAACCCACCGTCAGTACATGTCCCCATCAGGATTACCAATCCATCATCGAAAAGCTTTTTCGTGTACTCTAAATGACCACCAAATGCTGCCATCTCATCTGGTGTCATTGTCTGCAGAAAGTTCTCGCGTCTGGGCTTGAACATGTAGATAAATTGTTTCATTTCTTGCATTTTTTTATATACTCCTGATTGAAAGACACTGTTATATCAAGGTCGCCGAGCGGTAGTAGAGACGATCATGGCGGCTTTCGCGAAAACAAGGGACGTTTCTCCCCCTTGTAATCCCCAGACCAGTTTTTCTTGCTGGCCCAAGAAAGACTGGACAAAGAAGGGCCTTTCACTTTTATACTATTCCTATTGCCGAAACGCGCTTTCAAAACTCGATTACCTTACACCAGCATTCGTTCTGCGAATTACAAAATACGTGTCATCAGTAACATCACTTGAAACAACAGCGCTCAAACAGTTGAAATCGCTAAGGGGTTAAGACTAAGAACAGTTTGAAAACATGTGGTGGTGTGCGGAGTAGGGATGATGTTTTTAGACATTGGCAATGTGCGGAGATTTGTGCGTGAATTCAAACTGTGGAGACGATTGTTGATGATTGCTTTCGCAAAGTGTCCGAACCTTGATTTGTTTGATTAGTATGATTGACATGATTTTTCTGGAATGCAGAACTCTTGATACCCATTTCTTTATGTGTTGACTACATTTTTTTTGGATGCTATATTGAGGTTGATACTTTAACTGAACATTCTCTTAAGATTTGAGAAAATATGAAAATACCATTAATCTATCTTGATACATCAGTTATTGGAGGGTGTTTTGATATTGAGTTCGAAAAATGGTCAAACGGATTATTTTTCGATATTAAAAGTGGTTTTTTTAAGGTCGCTACATCAGACATTGTTGTTGCTGAACTTTACAGTGCACCTGAAAAGGTAAAGTCTAAGTACAAAGAGCTATTTGAATATGATATAGAAATATTTGAAATCGATTCGAATGTTGAAATGCTTACAGATGCATATCTTGGGCATAAAATACTGACACAGAAATATAAAAATGATATGGTTCATATTGCTTTAGCGACAGTCAACAATGCAGATATTCTTGTCAGTTGGAATTTTAAACATATTGTTCATTATGACAAGATTGCAAAATTTAATGCAGTAAACATTGAATATGGATTCAGACAATTGTCAATACATTCTCCTCGTGAGGTGACTACACATGAATGATTTTAAAACAGTACAATTTGTAAGAGACACTCGTGATAAAATGTATGAAGAGACTAAAGGAAAATCTCCTTCTGAAATACGGGATTATTATCGGGAAAAAGCAAGCTGGTTAAAAGTCTCGTCTAAAAAAAATAAGTCAAAGGCAACGAAATCATAGCATCCTGCTGACTTAAAAAATAATGGGGTGTTTCCACCCATGTAAATGAGAAGCTGCCGGTCCAGGTGAAAGTAATGGTGGTATTATACAGAGATTTGCTAAAATCGGAAATACTGTTTTTGTTAAAGGCGAAGGCTTGTATCGCTCTGATGATTGTGGTCGAAATTGGCATTTAATATGACCTTTAATTGAAAATTTTAACATAAACGAAATAGAAGACATGGTTACAAATGATAGTTGCATTTTTTTAAAAGTTTCTAATGTATTCTCAGAACCCTATGACTACTGACATTAAAAATGAGGAAAAATGCATTGTAGAAATTTCAGTTTTTACTCTTTAATCGTAGGATTTGTGTTGTTTAGTTCGTGTTCACAAACCGTTTCAAAAGTGTGGCAATTTGAATGGAAATTACTAAATGAAAATGATAGTACTGCAATTGTTGGTGATTATTCATATTGGATTACTATTGACCAAATGGATAATACTGCAGACATCACAGAAGACTCTTTATTAGATAATGGAACTTTAATATTCTAAATTATCACAGTTGGAGACAAGGAGTACGTTGATAGATTTCCACAAACAGCGAAATTAAATTTAGAGTTAAAATCTAATAACGTTATACTTGTTGATACAACAATCGCAATGAATAAAGTGACGTTTGAGAGCGGCTACTCAAGAATATACAAACAAAATACACAAAATATTAATTACAACACGATAGTTGTAGCAAATTCCAATAAATGAGAACAGTTATTATATGCAATATGTAAATCTGTTGTGTATGATTACCAAGGTATCAAATATGTAGAACAAAAATCCAATTATTTACTTCACAATATCAAAATATCTCACCTTGATTGGAGTGTTTGAAAATAGATTTGAAGGCATAATCATATTATCAAAGGTGAAAATTTATTGGAATATTGTTTGAAAATAAAAAGAAATAGGAATTGACACGAATTTGATTTTAAAACAAGTACAATCACCCCAAAAGCACCCCCCTCAACGCCTCAACCTTCCCGAAATCCGGAAGATCATAAAAAATCCCCGAATCACCCTCCAGACTCAATCCCCGCAGAAACAGATACAACACACCACCGAAATGCTTCTTATAGGAATACCCCGGCTTATGCACCCGCAGGTACTGATCAAGTGCCACGGTATACAGATAATACTGCAAAACATAGTGCTCGCTATTCATCACCGGGCGGAGTTTGTCGGGGGTGTAGTCCTGGATTGAATTGCCGAGGTAATTGGATTTCCAGTCGATTATGTAGAACCTGCCATCATGTTCAAAAATCATATCAACAAAGCCTTTTATGAATCCGCTCAGCGTCTCAAAACTCAACCCTTCCGCTGTATAAATATCACCAAAGAGCGTCTGCTGATCCTCAAAAACAGTCCGTATTTCCCGGTGTGTCACCGTTTTGAGCGGGAAGTAAAACCCCATCTCTTTGATACAATGCTCCTTACCGATCTGACCAAGTGTCATAACCGCATCGTCAGTTTTCAGGGGGACTTTCTGAAGCGTGGTGAGCATGTCGGTAATCACCGTTACCCAGGTGGTTTCGAACCCTTTTTTCTCAAGTGATGCCGTGACAAGTTCCACCATAGCCGCGTCAAGTTCTTCCGACAGATCCGTCGCTTCGATAATATCATGAAGCAGCGTTCCGGATTTTGCACCCCTTGGAAACGAGGAAATATCAAAATTCACAACAGCACTTTTTTGAATATTCAGTGCGAACTCACGTTCATCAAACCGCATCTCGAAATGCTGCGGCTGCAATGTGCCGGAGTGGGCGAGAAGAGAGTAACTTGCGATTTTCCAGGGTGATGCAACCTTACCGGTGAATTTTCGCACAACAAGATCGTCGTGTTCATTTGTGCGCTTTTTAGAGTAGTATGCAGTTGTGACCTTCTCTGGCACCGTTGTAACTGCAATTGCATCACTGAGCAAGGTTTGTTTTTTCAGCGCATCAAAGAAAAATTCAGCGGGTTGATCATTAGTAACGGTGTCCAGCGATGACACACTTTTTACTGCACACTGGTTGCTGAACAGTAGCCAGGAAAGCGATGATGTCTGCGCGTTTTTTGAGTTATTGTAATAGAGGTAACAGAGCGATTTTGCCCGGGTAAGCGCAACATAGAGCAGTCGCAGGTTTTCGGCAAGTTGCTCGTTACAGAGCGATTCCTTATGTTGTGCAATCTCGTTTTTGCCCAATACATACAACGGTTCACCCTGATCGTGGACAATAAATGGCTGGTTTTCCTGATTTTTGTTACGCACCGACTGAGTAATCCCGATATCCGGGCAGAAGACAATATCAAATTCGAGCCCCTTACTTTTATGTACTGTCATGATCCTAACTGCATCATCATCCGTATCAAGCTTTATAAGTTCATCATCGGGAGCTGTGCTTTTGATCTCCGTCTCCTTGATTCTGCGTGATAAGGATGCGAGCAGTGCGCCGGGACGATCATGTCCGGTTATTGCCTCTTTTTCCAGTAACTCTTTAATATGATAATAGTTAGTAATCTTCCGCTCACCCGATACCTGAGCGAGTACTGTCTGTTCGATATCAATGTCCCGAAAGAATCGGTTGATCATCACCCCAAACCCATCAGCATACCATTCAACCTGAGCATTAGTAAAGAGCGCAAGCCACTTACCGAACTCGTTTGCATCGTTCGACAGATTAAAAATCTGACTACTGTTGAAATTGAAAAAGGGGAGGGTGAGCACCGCGTTAATCAGCGCATCGTTCGGTTTTGCGATTGCACTGAGCAGTTGAAAGAAATCATCAGCTTCCGTCGTTGAAAACACACTCGCACTGCTAGCGATCACCGACGGGATTCCGATTTTGGAAAGCGCGTTCTGGTAGGTGAATGCATTTTTATTACCGCGGACAAGTATCGCAATATGTGACGTACTGATCTTTTCCGTACCGATAGTTCCGTGAGCAATAAGCCGTGAAATTTCACAAATGACATCATCCATAATGGTCACGGCTGATGACTTATTATCCGGCATAAAGCGCAGTTGTAATGGCTTTATTTCGATGTCATTGCAAGTAATCTTTCCCACATCAGTGATCCCGCCTTTTACTGGTGCAATATCAATTTCGTTAATAAAAAACGGTTGCTCAGCCTGCGAAAAAATCTGTACTACGGCGTTTACCAGTGATGGGTCCGAGCGGTAGTTGGTATCAAGCGTAAAGTGCGATCCAACCTCCCGTGATGCCCTCAAATAGGTAAAGACATCCGCACCCCGAAAACTATAAATCGCCTGTTTCGGATCACCAATGAAAAAGGTGATTGTAGCATTTTTATGGTAATCGTTCCCAGAAAGCACGCCCCCTAAATCCCCCGCAGGGGGACTTGAAGAGTTTGAACCACTGGACCAACCTTCAATTTCAAAGTCCCCCTGCGGGGGATTTAGGGGGCGTGTGCTTTCAGGGGGAATGGTTTCAACAAAAAGCTGCTTAAAAATTCCATACTGCACCGGATCAGTATCCTGAAATTCGTCAATTAGTGCTGCACGATATTTAGTCAGCACCTGCGCCTTGAACTGTTCGGCCTGTGATGATTGCAGAGTTAGATACACGTTATTAAGCATGTCATCAAAGGAGATCGCGTTGCTGCGTCTTTTTGCATCAGCGACATGCGTTTTTATATAGCTAATCGATTGACTATAGAGATATTCAAGCTGTTTTTCGTAGAGTGTGTCAAGTGATGTTACACATTCGAGGAGATCATCACAGAGCGTGAAAAAATCGTGATCCACAAGCTGCGATCCATTCTTGAAACTCTTCTTTATTTTTGTCAGTGAGAACAGTTCTAGTGCTTTTTTGTCGCCTAAGGTAACAGAGCCGTTTGCGACAATGCGATCCAGTTTCATTGCGCCTGAAGCAATTTTCGAATCACCATAGCTGGTTTTTGAAAGCTTGCATTTTATCAGGCAATCGATGATGTCGGCTTTTTGTGTAGTCCATTGATTCACAAGCTGTTCAGTGAGTGACTGAAAACGTAATTCAACTGTATCATAATCGACAGGTGAACAGTCGGGTATGATTCGGGCAGAATTGTGATTGTTATAATTAGTAAAGATTGTTTCGAATGTCACGGGTGATATCTTTTTATTTTCGATATACTTAACAAAGCTTGCAACGGCATCATAGAAATTGATCCGCCAGAAATCCTGTGCAGCCTGACGAACATACTCGTTTTGACTTTTAATAAAATCCGGATCAAAGGTTGAGCTGCTTTCAAATGCAAAATCCGACAGTAGCTTTTTACAGAAACCATGGATCGTGTATACGGGACAGGTGTCCAGTGATGCAAGTGCAGTTTTCAGAGTCTCGATGGCATCTGTGGGTGCGATTGTGGTGATCAGACTTCCAACCACAGGATCATCGGAACTACCTGACGTAAACGCTGCAAGTGTTTCTTTTAAATAGAGATAGATACGCTCACGGAGTTCATAGGTGGCGGCTTCGGTAAACGTAACCACCAGTATTGATGACAGGGGGAGTCGTTTCTCAAGCAGTAACCTCATGAAAATACGCGTGATAGTAAATGTCTTACCAGTCCCCGCACTCGCTTCGATAAGATTGCTGCCACAGAGGGGTGATGTAACCGCGTTGAATGGTGTAAGTGATCGTTTTATAACGTTGTTAGTCATTGTTACCTCCATCAGCGTCAGTCATATGATCATACATCGGCTGCAGGATCTGTGATGCAATAGCTTCAAACTCACTGTTTAACGTAGTAACTGCATCAAAACATAACGAGATATACCGGTCTTCCGATTCTGTACCGAATGACTTAAAGTCGTCTGATGACCATGTTTTAGTCGCATTAATCAGTGCCTTTTCCCGACCTGAAGATAATTTGCTTACATAGGCCGATGATGTTTTTGGAAAGAATCGCAGCGGCCGGATATTGCCTTCCCTGAAATAATTAAGCAGTATATCAAGGTGATATTTCGGGTCATTGACTGGATTAAATCTTCTTGATGTATCACTTGAAAGGAGGATTGTCGATTTTGGATAATCGTTTGATTTTATTGTGTTTAAAAATAGATGTTGAATCCAGGCGCTTAACAGATCCTGTGGCTTTTCATTTGAGTTACGACACACGATCAGGTTTGATTTGAATACTGGCCGTAGCATTCCATACACGAAGATGTTTTCAAAGGTATAATCGATATCAGGATTCTCCAGCTGAGTGGTTGTGCAGTAATCTGCAACACGTCTGGAAAAAAACTGAACATCCTTGTAGATCTTATCAAATTCGATTGAGCCTGGTTGTCCATGCGGCAATAAATTCAGTGCGTTATAATAATCATACAATTCTTTTTCAGAACCCTTGGAATTAAAGACTGCATCAAAGATCCGTTGACGGATACCGTAACTCTCCAGATGATCAAGCCGAAACGCCTCGACATCATCCACAGCTTCTTCCAGATAAGCGAATTCAACACGTAACACATTGTTGAGAAAGTATTTAGACGGATTCTTGTAGAATTTAATCAGGTCATTAATGGTAATTTCAAACTTATGGTCATCGGGTAGGGGAATATCGTGAATAATAAAAGGCTTATCATCATAATTACCTTTTGAATTTATTTGTGTTATAGCGCTTTTGTAAGCGTGGGTATTATAGCTGAAGAGAGTGTCTGTATCTGTACTCGTGTTCACGCCCCCTGACACCACGCCCCCTAAATCCCCCGCAGGGGGACTTGAAGAATTTGAACCAATTGGTCCAGTATCATTTTCAAAGTACCCTTGCGGGAGTCCCTTGGGAACACATGCCGAGGTGGGATTCTGGAGGCGAGATTGAAGGGGGTGTGCGTTTATGCGAGAGTGTAAGTCTCTAAAATAGGCCACATTAAAAGCATGCAGCTTATGCCTCCGAACCAGCCCAATTCCTATCTCATTACTACTGCCTACTGGATTCTGGCTACTGAATTCTGGATTCCCCCTACTTTCTACTTGCTCCTTGCTACCTGCTACCACCCCCCCCACATAACCAACTAATTCCTCCACACATATCGAAGCATGCGCTACCCGCTCATTATGTTCATTCTGTCCAAGGTAACTGATATAAAGTTTCTCACGGGCACTCATGATCGTTTCAAGAAATACATACCGGTCTTCGATTTCAATGGAGCGGTCACCTTTTCGGGGGCGGCTTGCGATGAGATCCCAGGACATTACGCTTGAACGTCGTGGAAAAACGTTCTCGTTCATACCGATTAAGCAAATGATTTTAAAAGGAATACCTCGCATCGGCAGCAGTGAACAGAAGGTGATCCCACCGTTCATATATCCGTGGCTGATCCGCGTTGATGCCACCTCGCCTTTAAGCCATGCCAGGATGACATCAAATGATATAACAAGCTTATTATCAGTATTTTGCGTTGATGATTCAATGTGTTGTGTGTAGCTGATCAGCCGTTCAGTGATCTTTGTGAGAGTCGATAGTTCAGATTGTGTGGTTTCGGTATCAACGAAAAAAGTTGTAATCATCGAATTGATAATTCTGACCCAATCAACCAAAGTATATGATTTTAAAAGTGTTGCAGTGATAGCCTCAATTGATTTATAAAAGGTTAAGAATTTGCCAAACGTTTCTGCCGATGTGCTGGAGCTTATTACATCATTACCGGTAATACCTTGATATAAAACAGAATCCAACTTAGGCATGACAAATCCGAGCAGGAGATGATCGATACCGGATTTCCAGGTGTTTTCGCTGGTAGGGGGAAGCTTAAGTGATTCTTTATGCATTGAATCCCGCGCCCAGTTGATCTGTGTCTCAGTCAACCAGTTCTTGATCTGGACAATCTCATCAAGCGAAAGGTTAAATTTCTCTCTAACTGCGTCATTTTCCAATATGTTAATTATTGATGTATATGTAAATCGTGATGTAACCAATGCCAAAATCTCAAGAAAAGTCACAGATACCGGTGAAGAATCCTGAATCGTCTTGTCGGTTATCGTATACTGCATTTGAGGCCCATTGGAGCCGTTAAAGACGTTTGAGACGTATAACGAGTACTCTCCGATCTCGGGTGCCATAACGGCGATATCTGAGAGTTTTAGATCGGGGTTAGTGTTCAGGCTGTCGAGCAGGAAGTCATGAAGCACCTGAATCTCACGCTGTTTGCTGTGACAGGAGTGAATCTGTATTGATGAATCCGCTGGAGAAAGAGTTTCCGAAATCACTTCTGTTGGCATAACTATCTGATTTTGAATTTTTTGTAAAAGCGAATCCGATTCGGAAGTCACCAGTGTATACGATTCGTCTGTGTTTCCACCGTGGAGCCGGGCGAGGAAATCCCGTCCATAGGCCCCAAATGAGCTAAGCAACGGATTAAGTGTTTCATAGTGTTCAATGGTGGTATCAACAGCCTTTTTATGAAGTCGTTTACGCTTGCGGTTTAGGTGGTTGAGTTCACGTTCAGAAATGATATCATCCCAGAATTCACTGCAGGGATTTAACAGAAAATAATTAATATCAATGAATTGAGCGAGTATCTCGATCATGTCTGTAAAAAACACCGGCAATGATGATATTCCAAAGAACGAGACTCGATCAGGAAGATCCGGATGTCCCTCTGATGACTTTAACGTATTGATAAACATATTTTTAAGATGAAGGCGATGCGCGGGAACATTGATGGCCAGCTTTTGCCACAGAAGCATTTGCCACGATATGTCACCGTTATTTTTCTCCCACTGCTCGATCATGTCTGTTCGGTACATTGTGTACTGATCGAAAATATCAGCAATTTTTTTCGAGAGCTGGAATAGTTTAATATCTCTATTATCAACCAGATACGAATGAAGTTGAGAAAATGCCGGATCATCAAGCAGTGATGGCAGCAGATTGAAAATACGCCATGTGAGCAGTCCGGGGTCAAAAGGGATAAGGTCGCCTTTGAATTTGTGATCTCCATTAAGCAGCTTATTGAAAAAGGCAGTAGGGAAGGGAAATTTGCAAAATGCATTGATTTTTAACTGTTTGGCGATCTCCAGTGACAACCACTGTTCCATACCGCGACTCTGTACAACTATTACCTCTTCCTGAAAGATAGATTTTCGTGGTTGTCGAACAATATCTGCCAGAATTGGAAGCAGGGATTCGATTCGGTTGCTGGTATAAAGGTTTAATGCCATCTGTGTCGATCTGGAACTTGTCAAAAGAATAAACAATTGCTATAGATTTCAAACATAAAATAATTCAGAACAAGAAGGATTGTTAGTAACCACAGAGGACACAGAGATCACAGAGGAAAGAAAAATAGAAAAAACATTTATATTACCATTTTTCTCTGTGTCCTCAGTGTTCTCTGTGGTTAAACAAAACGTTGCAACTAAAACATTAGCAGTTTATTTCAATCCGGGGCCTGATCGCAAGGGATGGTTATCTTTCCAAATGGGAACAAGGAACCCCCTTCTTAACAGTCGGGGTTCGGAATTATGGCTATTTATCAATATAATAAAAAGAACGTACTCTCCCAAAGGAATGTAAGTTGTTTAATTTCAAAACAATTACACCTCCCTCTACGGGGGAGGTCGCGCGGCCTTGAGCGCGGGAGGGGTCAGGGAGGGGGCAAGTCACTTCAACCCAACAACAACAGATCGTAAATAATCTGAAATCTCATCCGGGGATGCACTCCTGCTGATAGTATTTCGGGATAGTAACTCCGGTACTGAGAATGGAGTGCCAAATATCACCCTGCAGCTGTTTTGCTTACTGTCAACATTAACAGGAACTATTGTTGCACCGGTTTCCCTGACAAGAAGACTTACTGCTGATTTAAATGGTCCAGCAGTAGGATTTTTTGCAATCTGACCCTCGGGAAATACGATGAGATTACGCTTGTTACGAATAATCGACAGTGACACTTTTACCACCTGAATCGGATCGTTAGGTGGTTCGACATTGATAATGTGCTCATCAAGGAATGAGTAGGGAATTTTTGGGTATTTTTCATTTGGTTCTGCAATAAAATAGGTCTCTCTTCTTTGTGCTTCAGGGATTGAATGCAGTATCCAGAATGCATCAAGAATATTACTATGATTCGAAATAAAAATGAGAGGAGACGAGATAGTATGCAGGATATCAACGTTTTGTGCGGAGAACTGATTGGCACCGGAAACAAATCCGCGGATCACTGGTAATGCAACCTGCTTAAGCACAGAGCTTTTCGGTAATAGAGGAAAATCAATCTGATCCCCAAGAATTCTGTCACGCAGGCTGAGCACTCGATCCATCGCCGGTTGAATACCATAGAACTTCTGATCGCGCATAAATGAAACAAGATCGTTGACTGTTTCCATGCGGCTGAAAATCGATTCAGGAATACTCACTTTAAACTGTTTTTCGGTGCAGCTCAGAAGGTCGATCTTGTCGAATGATTCAAGGCCAAGATCTATTTCAAGATGCGACCGCGGTGTAATAATATTTCGATCCAGTTTTGGCGCAACATGCAGAATACAATCTACGATTTTTGCAAATTCCTCGGTCTGCATCAGGACAACTTCAACGACAGAAAGTTGCTCCGGTACCCCTTTGACATTTGTCTTACGTTTTATTGAATTATAAAGTTTAACCAGTTCAGGTTTCTTGAGTTTTTTTGTTGTCGTTCGTGGCAAAGGAGTAAACACTGTCACGAAATCGGAGATTTTTCTGTGTATCGGCTGCCCTTTTCCAAGTCTGTTCAGTTCCTCAAAGAGCATATCAGATGCCTGCATAAGAGAACTATTCTTGCGGACTTCCGGTGATGGAACGATGGCTGCTGCAACAACTTCTCCTTCATCCTGCTTAATACCGAATATTCCTATCTCTTCGATCATCGGTGATGTTCCGTAGTAATCTTCAAGTTCATCAGGGTAGACATTTTTACCTGTGTCAAGAACAATAACATCCTTTTTGCGACCGTTGATAAAGAGAAAACCCTCCTTATCGAGGTAACCGAGGTCTCCTGTATGAAACCATCCATTACTGTCAAGTACTTCATTGGTAATTGTCTGATTCTTATAATACCCTTTGAATACACAATTTCCCCGTAGAAGAATTTCGCCGCGGCCGTTTGCATCCTGATCGGCAATCTTTATTTCATTCTCACCAAGTATGGGGCCGACAGATCCAAGCTTTGGATTATTGAGAGGGCAGAGAGTTATGGGGCCAAACGTCTCGGTTAGCCCGTAGCCTTCGACGATATTAAATCCAAGTTGACGAAATCCGTTCCAGTATTTTTTGTTGAGTGCCGCTCCGCCGGAAACAATTACCTTAAGTTTTCCACCGAAACTGCTATGAACTGACATGAAAAGTTTCCGTCTGAATCCACCGCCAAGTGTCTCACCAACGGTTGCTGAGATCGTTTTCATTCCTGCAAACATTGATTGTACCATTGGTCCTTTTTTCTTGACATTGTGCATAATGCTTTCATAGAAAAGAGCGATCATTTTCGGAACTGCGGGAAGCATTGTTACGCCTTTATCCTGAAGCGCCTCAAGGATAAGCGGTCCCTTCAGCTGAGGGACAAACACCACATCCATTCCTGCCAGAATCGGACCGGCAATGCACGCTGCGAAACCGAAAACATGATGCAGCGGGAGCACTGCACAAACTGTATCAACTGATGATAATTTCATACGGGGAATACCATAGCGGGTCACCACCGTAAAATTCTTCTGGCAGAGGACGACCCCTTTTGCTTTACCCGTTGTACCTGAGGTGAAAATGATCACCATGGGATCATCAGGGGCAAAATTTATCGAAAATGCACTTTTATTGGCATTACCCTGACTGACAATTTTTTTAAAGGTCGGTTCTTTTTCAGCATAATCAGGTTCAAGCACAATAATCTTTTCAAGGAACGGATACTGGTCTTTTAAAGTCCGGAACAGGTTAATATAAACCTTGGAACAAAAAACCACCTTTGCTTCTGTAATAGAAAGAATTGATTCTATCTCTGCTGGTGGAATATTAGGATCTACTGGAACCGTACAAGCACCAGTAAGGAGTATTGCATGATAGGCAATAACCCATTCCGGAGAGTTTTCACCGATGACAATACCATTGGTACCTTTTTTAAGTCCATGTTTTTTTAGATTATCTGTAAGTGCATTAAGGTCATTGTTGAAGTCGCGATATTTCCAGGTTGTATATCGGCCATTACGTTTGATATGGAAACAATCTTTATCAGTGTGAGCTTGTATAATTTCATTAAGGAGATCAGCATATACGCTTTTATTCATTCCGAAACCTACATTTTAAGGTGATCAGGTGATTATTTTTAGTAAGATACTATTCTGAATATGATACTCACAAGTGGGTTGTCCGGTTTACTGGCGGGAGATGCCTCACCCCCCGACCCCCTCTCCATTTTGATGGAGAGGGGGAGTGAAACCTGCTACCTGGCTGTAGTTGAGGGGGCTTACCTTGTCGAAAGAAATCCCTTCTTCCTTACGATCTGACCCCGGAATGGTATTAGAATTCAAATCACTCGTTATTTTTCTCTTCAGCATTCATTCCGTTTAATTATTTTCTTTTTTAAATTTTTAACATTCAAGAAATCATTACAGGAACAAAAAAAATGGATGTCACAAAAAGAAACAACCTGATCGGATTTATCGGATCTATCCTATTAATAATTTCAGTATTTACTCCAGTGGTGAACAAGCCTTTTGGCGGTGATATGTCGTTTATAGCAAAGTGGAGCGGAGCTGGTGTTTTACTTTTAATGCTTGGATTCCTGTCAGGAGTGATTACCTTTTTTGGTAAAGTCAAACTTCTCTGGTTACCTGCAATCCTTGCTACACTTACACTGTTCTATCACCTGTTCATACTAAATGGACAAATAGATGATTTCACCTTAGGGAACAGTTTTTTTAAAGCCAGTTTCAAATCAGTATACTCGATGCAGTGGGGGTGGATACTGTTGTTTGTATCAGTAGCTGTACTTTTTGCCGCGGTTGCAATGGATAGGGGGAGGAAGTGACGGGTGACCAGAGTGGGAAGTGGGGAAACAGTTGTCGACAATGTCATAATTTGACCAAGGTATATTTTTTGTGTAAAAGTTATATGATCACTTTTTAACTGTGGTATTCTACCTTTTAAACATAATTGGCATCTGATTTATTGCAGTCCCCTAATTGTCTTGTCACTTTCTACTTGCTACTCTGCTACTTGTCACTTCTTTCCTGCCCCTCCAATTTGACAACCCCCCAATACATTAATTATCTTGAAAATACACAGACTGGATAATTGCTGTACTTCCTTGAATTTGAACTCGTCCTCTCTGGTTAATCTCCTGCTCGTCTTATATCCCGCAGGATCGTTTTTTCTACATTCTGAATTTGTGAAGGGAGTTGTACTATGCGTATTGCTATGCTTGCCTGGGAATCGCTTCATTCGGTTTCTCTTGGTGGAGTTGCAGTTCATGTGACAGAACTTGCCGCTGCACTTGAACGAAAGGGAAATGAAGTCCATGTTTTTACCAGAATGAGGTGGAATGGGGACTGGCAATATGACAACATTCATGGTGTTCATTACCATCGCGTTCCATATACCGGAAGCGCAGATATTGTTGATGATGTAAATAATATGTGCAGAGCATTTGTTGATGCAGTGTATCATCAGGAACATTACATGGGTGGTCATTTTGATATTGTTCATGCCCATGACTGGATGGCATCAAATGCAATGGTCTGGATCAAGCAGGGGCGGGGACGCAAGGGTGTTATCACAATGCACTCAACAGAATATGGACGCTGCGGCAATAACTTTTATAAAGGTCGTGCTCAGCGGATTATGGATCATGAACGTCATGGAACATTTTGTGCCGATAAAGTCATTACCGTTTCTCAGCTCCTGAAAAACGAAATACAATGGATTTACAATGTTCCTGACTGGAAAGCCAATGTCATAGCAAATGGTATCTCCTACCAGCAGTTCAACGGTTTTGTTGATCCCGGTCAGATCAAAGCCCGGTATGGCATTGGGCCAATGGACCCGACAGCGTTATTTGTAGGCAGACTCAGTACACAAAAAGGACCGGATCTTCTTGTTTCAGCGATTCCATACATCCTTAAGTTCCACCCGAATGCGAAATTTATTATTTCCGGTGAAGGTGACATGAAAGGGCAGATCGAACAGACTGCCAGGAATCTTGGTGTAGCGCATGCATGCAGATTCTACGGTGCATTTTCCCGCGGAGAGCTTGTTGATATCTATAAGGCTTGTGATGTCGTTGTGGTTCCAAGCAGAAATGAACCTTTCGGTATTGTAGTTCTTGAAGCGTGGGCTGCTGGAAAACCGGTTGTTGCAACGCATAATGGGACAGAATTCGTATGGCATAATGTTAATGGTTTTAAAGTTTACGCTAACCCTGAATCAATTGCATGGGGAATCGGATCAACCTTTGCAAACTTTGACCACGCCCGATGGATGGGCAGCAACGGTCGTCAGGCTGTGGAAAAATCATTCTCATGGGATCTGATCGCAGATCAGACACTTGGTGTATACGCTTCGTAACTTTTAAAACTAAATCCCCGGCATCAATGTTGGGGATTTAGTTTTCTTCCGGGCCTGATCACCTATGATAAAACTGCAATTGTGATGTACGTGTTAAAATTTGCAAAGTGATGCGACAAAATCTCTGCTGCCGTCAGTAATCCAGGCATCAAGTTGTGATGGGTCTTTAAGCTGTTGACCACGAATACGGGAGACTGCAAGATAACCGCATTTAAGATCCGGCAGGGCGCTCATGTCACCCCATAGCTTTTCAATCTGGGCAACAGGATAAATATCTTCCTGACCATGACCCCAGCGGTATTTTACATCTTTTACCGTGACATACGACGGCATTCGCCGTGCGATTCGTCGTACAGCCTCGGCGATGTCGCTGTCTTCCAATGTGTAAAGATCAGCTCTCCCGATTCCAAAAAGTGAAAGCAGTTTGTCGATATTGATCCATGTGGTAAGTGTATTGTAGTAACTCAGCGCAAGTTCATCATCATCGTGAGGCTGCGCGAGCCCCTCAAGAAGGCGGACTTTGCCGTTAATGCGTGCAAGACCACCACCCCGGTCATCAACATGGCGCGGAATTACCTCAAAGGTAAGAGCATTACCGCTAAGTACATGGTAATTGAGTGCACCTGGAGAAATGTCTGTTCCCAATGTGTCAATATTATGAAGCATAATGTGTTCAAGCCCCGGATTCTCTTTCAGCATTTTCGCGAGAACACCATTTCTTAACATGTTGGGAATTTCATACCAGTGCCCGAGCGGACTTAGCCTTTGTTGTGGAATGTTTTCAATGTAATCGCTGCCTTCACCGTTTTTTCTCGCCCAGTCAATTAGTGCTTCCCGAAGGGCATCTCTGACCTTCTGTTTGTTTTCGTCAAGCTGTTCCTGTGCCATCTCTTCCCAGAGGAACCTTAGATCCCGTTCCATCGGAATGAATCTCTGGCCAATCGACCTGCCCGGTGACAGGTACACTTTTCCGTTATAGCCATAGTTACCGTTTGATGAAAGCATCCGTTCTATCGGTTTATGAGTAAGGTAGCTTGTGGCGACGATAAAAGGAATGCTGCGGTTGCAACTTAGTCCGGTTTTTCTGGCTTTTGCAAGATGAATTTCAAGAAATGACCGGTGTCTTCCGTAAATCTCAATACATGGATTCAGTGCCTTTATGACACCGGCCCCTTTTGTCCAGCGGCTTCCGACACCGGCAGCAAGACACAAAATGGCAATTTTACCGGATGAGATCAGGTCTAAACCGGATTGTTCTGTATCTCTGAGATCAGAAAGTATGGTGATGTCAGATTTGTCCACATCTTCTATGATCGTTTCTGCCGGCAGCCTGTTGCGTGCGATTCCAATACGCCCCTTGATAAGATCCTGTCGTATCTGTTCATGTTGTATATAGTCAAATCCATTTTCTTTCTTGATTTGTTCTGTTTCTTCATTATGCGCATTGGTGTCAGTACCGTTTTCGGTTGTAAATGTAAAAAATTTACATACCATGGATCTGAGCATCTGGAATGAAGCCTCGCTTCCAGTGTTTGTTGCAGTGGCAATGTCGATCTCTTTCTTTCTGATTTCGGAAAGCTTTTTCGGATTGGCATTTACAAGAAGAGGTATATGCAGTGAATAATATGCATCGGTAAGAATGGCTTCGTTCTTTGTAAACAATTTCGCAGCAGAGCCGTTGTGATTGATCCTGAAGTCATAGACCACCGGTTGCATGGCAAAAGGCAGATATTCATCCATCGAATCCTTTGTTTCCCTGAGAATGTGCAGGATCTTCTCTTTAGCTGCACTGTAAATTGCCGGATTGACAAACATTCCCATTCCTCCACCGGACATTCCTCCAAGCATGAGAAAACCCCAGTAGTCATCACCCAAAACATCCTTTGCTTTTGCAATGATCGTTTCAGTAAAATGGTTTGTGGCAGCGGGAATTATTGATTTTATGGGGCCGTTGAAATTTCTTGTTGTAAGCGAGGCAAGTCCTTTGATGTCACCTTTTTTGAGGATTTCAAGCATCTCTTCGTAAATTGAATTGGTCTCCTGTCTGCCAGCCCATTCGTTGACAGATCGTAACAGATATTTTTCAGTCACCATTTCAAGTATCGGACCGACGTTTGATGCCATTCCTCCGTGCATCAGGACAAGCGATGAACTGAGTCTCTCTTCGAATTTTTCATGTAATCTCGAGTTATCAAGGACGTGATGCCTCGGAAGAAGGCACCCGCGGCTTACTCCATACTCAAGATCACCCTCTTTTGCAAGCGTACCTTCAATTGCTTTAACACCATTCCATATACCGCCACTGTCCTGCCAGCCTCCTCCTGATCCTCCGAGCCATTCTCCGAGAATCGCCCGTGATGCAATCAACCTTCTCTCCTGTTCAGTCAATAGACCCTCAAGCGACTGCGTCTGACGTGTGACACGCATGAGAAGGCTTATCATGGATCCGAGAAGATTTGTCGACACTGCAAGTCGTGAACCTTTTGGAATATCATTGACTTTTGTTACGAGTTCAATTCCAAAACCAGGAGATACTATCTTACCAAGTATGTCCTTTATCTGGTTATTTGTACCTTCAAACGATGGTGGAATAACGCCGGAAGCGATTATGGCGGCTTTTATCAGGCTCAGGTAATCGTTACCGAAATTGAAAAGATCCGAGAGTTCAGTAATGTCCTTTGTTGCTTTGAGATCAAGTGATGTGAGTCGTATGACCGGTTCTGTTATCACCCTGAAATAGGTTTCAAGAGGTGCTTTTACCTCTTTGTCGCGTCCGAATACACCAAGATCAATTGACACATTTATTACTCGTGCACCTTCAGGATAGTCCATTCCGAGGAAAAAAATATCCGACCATGCACTGTGTGTAAGATCCATACGAACCGGGGTTTTTTCCTGAAGTAATGGGAAAAGCTCATTTTTGCAGGAACGATGAAGCATCTTAGGATGAACACGTAACGGGTGTTCCTCATAGTGGCCCACACGGAACATCCACTGGTTTCCTTTGCTCGATCTGACACTTTTACGGACCTGATCTGCAAGTATCTGAAATGTCAGGTGATGGTAGCTTTCTGCCAGACAGCTGAAAATATTGGAATTAGCGCCTTTTGATCGAAGCTCATAATTGAATAAATCAATCGATTTTTCATAATTCCTTTTAAGAATACCATTATAACCTTCTACTGGAATTATACCAGTCTGACAGATATCCTTTGACTTTTGAAGAAAAAACCGGTAACCTGCGTAGAGAAAAATACATGCTCTGACTCTCTCGTAAAGATTTGGCGTCGATTTGCGAAATATGTCAAGCTCATGAAAACTTTTAAGCAGATCTGATGTTGACTTGTTGCTGCACAGATCGTGGAACGGCCTGTTGCGGACAAGAGGATCTGTGGAAATTATTGTATCAATAAACTGGTTCATAAAAATTACTTACTCATGATTCGGCATATGCTTTGATTCCCGATATTCAAATTCCACATGCCTGTGTGATTGTGTTTCATTTCAATTTTATCATGTCATATGAAATGGTGAATTTCAGTGCGATTTCTCGGTTTCTGCAAGGATCTGAACAATTGAACCGAGCACTTCGTTTTTTATGCACCCTGACATCCCAAGTGCGATCTGCGCCTGTAAAAGGCCTAATCTCTTACTTGTGTCGTATCGTGTACCTGACATTTCAAGTGCGAGATACTTTTCATTTTGCGCAAGTGTCTGTTGAGAAGGAGTAAGAAGAACCTTGTCATTTCCGGTGCCAATTGCATCCTGAAGATAGTCAAATATTACCGGTTTAAAAATATGCATCCCGAAAAAACAGAGGTAATACCCGGAACGAAGTCCTGCGGTTTGAAGTTCAAGCTCTGCCTGGCTTACTGATGGCTTTTCGAGTATCTTTTCGATCTCGTAAACGCCATTGTAATTTGCAACAGTTTTTCCGGTAAGTGTTCCATATCTATGAATCAGGTGTTCAATTGTAGGGTTTACTGCAGATACAGAACAATCCTCTTTTTCAGCAATTTCAACAAGCTGTTTTGCACAGCGTTTTCCATTACAATTTGAAACATACAGATAATCACCCAATAGAAGAAGAAATGAATCATCCTTTACAAAATCTCTTGCCTGGTAAACCGCATGGCCATACCCTTTTGGTTGTTCCTGAATCTTGAAACTACAGCGCTCAAGAAGGTTTTGAATGTTGCCAGCCTGAACCTGTGCCCACTCTTTATGCCTATATGCTTTAATAAGAGAATTATGCAGTGATTTAAAGCTTTCAACATATTTTGTTTCATCACCCGGAGCGCAGATAATACAAATTTCCTCAATTCCGCTTGAGAATGCCTCTTCAGCAATGATCTGAATTATTGGCTTATTAATCCCGTCGGTATCAATGATTGGAAGCATCGATTTCTGAACGGTATCAGATACAGGATACAGCCTTTCTCCTCTTGCCGCAGCAGTAATAACAGCTTTTTTTATGCTCATCTTAAACTTTTCCATAGAAAAAAGTATCACAAAATTATTCTGAACGATAATATAAATAAGTGTCATATGAGAGTTGAGTTTAGGAAATAAAAAAACTTTGTAAAGATTTAAAGAAATCTAACTGGAACATCGCTCCTTGTTGATTTTCACGGAAACTTCATAACAAAAAATGGTAGAAGTTCAATTAAAGCTTTATATTACATATGTGAGTAGACCAATCTGTAAGCAAAAATGATCAAATTGCTTATCGGCTAAATGTTTTCATTAAGTAACTATTTCAGTAACAAGGGAGTATTAAATGCGTTTAACTGCACTGTTTCCTGCAGCAGTACTGACCGCCACGGCGTTAGCACAGGCTGCCCCGACGATTAACTTAAGCGGAACGGTAAAAAACAGCAAGGGAGCTTCGGTTCCACAGGCTATCGTATCGCTGGTTTCAAATTCTGCCATGAAAGATACCACAAATGAAAGCGGTGCGTTTACACTGAACAATACCACTGCGATCAACACCGATTATGCATACAGGGCACCGGCACAGCGGATAGGCAATGTCGCCATTCAGGGAAATCAGCTCCGTTTTTTCATTCCTGCACAAGCTCAGAGAGGGACAGTTGCTCTTTTTTCGAGTAATGGAAAAAGGGTTGTTGAGAGTTCTCTTGCTACAATGAATCCAGGTATGCAGTCATACATACTGCCCGCACTCGCACCGGGATTTTATGCCCTCAACATCACGATTGATCAAACTACAGCAAGCTATAGACTGATTGCTGCAGCCGGGAATAAAATGTTTGTAAGCGACCCTAAAATACAGACATCAGGTTCATTCATTTCTTATGCTTCAGCAGCCGCTGAAGCAGTTGATACGCTGGTGATCACTAAAACCGGGTATACTACTGTGAAACATCCGCTTAGTTCCTATGAGCTTGATGATATTGCAATTACAATGGATACAGCCGCTGCCGGTGGCGATTATCTGTTTGCAAAAGTACTTGGAAAAACCAAGACGGAATGTGATGCAAAGATTCAGAGTATGATAAATCTTTATTTTAAAAACGGTGCCAATAAACCTAATGGCAGCAAGCTTTATAATGATAATGGTTCAGAAGCGTATATCGAGGACGTTGAGTTTGACGATGTACGATCAGAAGGACAGTCTTATGGTATGATGATCGCAGTACAGATGAATATGCAGAGTGAATTTGATAAGATATGGGCCTGGACAAAAAATCATATGAGAAGAGGCGATGGGATGTTCAACTGGCAGTGTACTCCAAGCGGCTCTGTAAAAGGTAATGATTATGCTACCGATGGTGAAGAGTGGTTCATTATGGCTCTCCATTTCGCACACCAAAGATGGGGTGACAGCAAGTACAAATCCGATGCAGATGCAGTTTCTAATGCAATGTTTTCTAACGGTGCATTCAACAATGGCTTACCGGTATTCGTACGAGGCAATGCTACGGTTGATCCATCATACATTTTACCTGCTTTTTATACATTGTTTTCAAAATGGAGCGGAAACCATCAATCAGACTGGGCAAACTGTGCCAAAAGAGGCCGCAGCCATCTGGCTGGTTGTGTAAATACATCAACTGGTCTTATGGTAGGAAGCCCGACTACAAATATTCCGTTTGACTGGGATGCATGGAGAACAGCTCAGAATATTGTTCAGGATATATGGATGTCAGATCTTTACTTTAATGGTGCAGCCCGCGCAGATTATGGTGACTGGCGTGGATCATCTTCCGGTACTGACAAATCTTTCATCACAAACTGGTGCAATACTTTCCTTGGATTTTGGGAGAAAAAACGTGATTCCAAAGGTTACTGGCCTCTGTGGTCACTTGATGGCAATACAAAATATGGTGACAATAATCAGAACAAAACCGGTTTGCGTCCAGGTCTCGCAGCGATGAATGCGTATGCAGCGAACTATGCCACCGCTAAAGCGTCTGATGGTACACTGCTGAGCGTAAAATTTGCTCAGGATCTTTGGAATGTGCAACCTCCGACAGATGATCAATACATCTATTATGATGGATTGCTTTACATGCTTGGTATGCTTCATGCAACAGGAAACTGGAAAATTTTTGGCAGTGAGAAGTTTTAAAATAATCAATCTGAACGTTTGATTATCTGCTTTTATGCATTGTTATACAGTCTTAACGGCTGTATAACAACGTATTTTTTTGTCAAGGTTTATCTCGTACTGACAAGTATTTGTTTGTAAGATAGAAAAATCAAACTGCAAGTAACTGGTGGCAGGTCACGGGTGACAAATTCTTAAAACGAGGTGTATGATACACAAGTTTTGAAATTGCATTTCGGCTTTATGACTCTTCTTCATTCAGGCATTGCCTGACAGTAAGCATAAATTCTTTTCTATCCAGAGGCTTTGTGAATACATGACGGGCACCAAATTGCTTTGCCATTGGAAGATACGTTTCAGGTCCAACTCTTCCTCCTCCGGAAATTGCAATTAATGGTAGTTTTGGAAGCTTTCTGCGTAGTTCGATTATTGTTTCCAAGCCTTCCATTCCGGGCATTATTATGTCTGTTATAACAAGATCTGGTTGGAATGTATCAATTTGCAGCAATCCTGTTTTTCCATCACCGGCACCGATTGCTTCAATTCCTTCACGTTCCATCATTTGCAGCAACATCGTACGCATACTCTCGTCATCATCGATTATCAAGACTTTTTTCATCAAAAGCAACCTTTCTTTTGGAGAACAGAGCGGATCTTATGTGCAATGACACGTTGACGGAATGGTTTGGATAAAAAACCGGCAATACCTGTCGCAAGTGCCTGCTCTTCATCCACAAGCCTGCTATAGCCGGTACATAAAATTATCGGAATTCCGGCTTTTATTTCAAGGAGCTCTTTTGCAAGATCCATACCTGACATGTGCGGCATCGTTTGGTCTGTAATCACGACATCAAAGGAATTTGGCATCTCACTGAATGTTTTCAGCGCCTGGATCGGATCATTGAAAACTGTTACTGTATAGCCAAGATTAGTCAGAAGATCATTGGTCATATCTGTTATCACCTGTTCATCATCAACGAACAGAATTCTTTCAGTACCGTGTTCCAGAGGTGTATTTACATTGTTCTCTGCTACGCTGCACACTTCCTGACATTTTGGCAGATAGACTTCAATAGTGGTTCCTTTTCCCACTTCGCTTTCTACGGTAACCGTTCCATCATGACGTTGCACAATGCCATACAAAACAGCCATACCCATTCCGGTGCCTTTACCTGGAGGTTTAGTAGTAAAAAACGGTTCAAATAATCGTTTCTGTGTCATTGCATCCATACCGCAGCCATTATCTTTTACACGTATGACTGAATACATTCCTGGTGGTACAGTTCCAGCTCGTCCTTCAATTGGCTTATCAAACAATATTTCTTTATAGGTTACTTCAAGCACACCTTTTTCGTTATTCATTGCGTCGGCAGCATTTGTGCAAAGATTCATGATAATTTCATGAATCTGCGTGGGATCGGCGAGAACGGTGATTGTGTCATGTGCGAGGTTACTCTTTATTTCAATTGATGATGGAAGGCTTGCGCGCAACAACCCGATGACTTCTTTAAGCACCGGCCTAAGGTATTGTGGCGTTCTTTCCTCTATACCACGGCGGCTGAAATTGAGTATCTGGCGCACCAGGTTTTTCGCCCGTTCACCACCATCGAGAATGCGTTGAAGATTCTTTGCCAACTGGCTATCCGGAGGAACGTCATCAAGAGACATATCCGCATAACCGATTATACCACCGAGGATATTATTGAAGTCATGAGCAATGCCTCCGGCAAGTGTGCCGATAGATTCCATTTTTTCAGCCTGTCTAAGCCGTTCATTGAGCCGTCTTGTCTCGGTCACATCAAGAAACACTACAATACCCGCAACAATCTTACCGTTGTTTCCATATATTGGTGCTGCATTTGCCCAAACGATTCTATCTTCGCCGCTATCCCGCTTGATAATAAATTCCTTACTGCACGTTTCGCCATGCGTAATAGCCCGCACTAGCGGTACTTCATCATATTCGAACGGGTGTCCATCCGTATGGTATATCTGCCAGTTCTTAAAATATTCCTGATTATATAACTCTCCAGCTATGTTCATTTTCGATTTGCCCCGGATTCGAAGTGCAGTATCATTGATATACCGTAGCTTGATATCCGGTGCTGATGCAATAGCTACACCCATATGACTATTTTCAAGGGCTGCCTGCAACATGGCTTCATTCTCCCGCAAGGCTTCTTCCATCTTTTTTTGATCAGTAACATCACGTGCAATACCAATGTAGCCCGTTATCGCACCAGAGTTATCGCGTAAAGGAGCTCCATTAGAAATATGCCATCGCCATGTGCCATCACTATGTCTGACACGATATTCAACACCACTCTGTTTTTTACCTGTATCTAACACTCTTTCAAGAAATTCGTGGCATAAACTAATATCATCAGGGTGGACATAAAGATCAAACCTTGTACCGATAGCGTTCTCCGGGGATTGTCCCAAATAGTCAAGCCAGTTAGGTGAAATATAAGAAAACACTCCATCGGGTGTTATTGCGTATACAATATCGTTAGCGTTTTCCACAAACGACCGGAACCGATTTTCACTTTCCCAGCGTTGTTGCTCTGCTAATTTCTGTTCAGTTATATCATGAAGTATTCCAAATACAATATTCTGTTCGGAATCATATTCTGCAATGGAATGAATGTACCTGATCGCATTATCTGAAGGACGACGGATTTTAAACTCAATATTGTACGGGTGACCGGACTCAATAAGATTTTTTAACTCTGCATCAAGCAGTTCACGATACTCTGGCAACGGAATAGTTTGAACGCGTCTGATAGTCACATCATTTTCCAGAATTCCATATATTTTTCTGGTTTGATCAGAAGTGATCACCATACCCGAATTCAGGTCGAAACGCCACGAACCGATATTTGCGATACTTTGGGCGCGTATCAAATCCCGTTCACTTTCCCGCAATGCTTTTTCTACACGTTTGTACTCATCCACGTGAGTTTCTTCTTTATTCAGCATTGCTGCTATCCTTGCATTGTGCTCATTTTTTTTCTTGCAACCAATGTATCCATTTTTGTTCAATTATGCATTGGTTCATCTTTGAATGCAACTATTGTCTGCTGATGCAGGCTGAGAAATCAGAATGCAGAATTAAGTTGTCAGTAGAAAGAATTTACTTGACTGTAAAGTAATCGGATCCACAGTTTCAGTTTGTTTTTAGTAGCAAAGGGTGAATATCCGGCACCCATTTATTCAATGTTAACCGATGGAATGATGAAACATATAACAGTTGGTCACATACGCGTATGCAAACCCTGTTAATTTCTTTGACAACTACCTCATTTATTTTCTATTTTGGTTCTCCCATCACAATTACAGTACACCGCGTTAGGGTATAGTTCTTCGGAAAGCTCACAAGAGCATGTATTAATTATAGTTCCAGAACATGTGTATGTTTAATATTTTAATTGAAGGAAATTATAATAACGATATGAAATACAAACTGTTAGTTCTTGATTTAGATGGCACACTGACCAACTCGAAAAAACAGATTACAACTCGAACCAGATCTACGTTAATTAAAGCTCAGGAGAAAGGTATTACCATTGTATTGGCCTCAGGACGACCGACCTACGGTATTGTACCTCTTGCTGAAGAGCTTAAACTTGCAAAATTTGGCGGTTATATTCTCTCGTATAATGGTGGTACCATCATTAATTGGAAAACAAAAGAAGTTATTCACGAATCGTTAATCAGTAGTGATAAACTTCCATTGCTCCACGAAATTGCGGTAAAAAACGGTGTGGAGATTATCTCATATCAAAATGAACACATAATTTCAGAAACCTCTGAGAATGAATATATCCTCTATGAAGCATTTCTAAACAAGATGGTTATCAAAGAAGTTGATTCTTTTACCAATGCAGTTTCCTTTCCGGTGCCAAAATGTTTAATTGTTGGTAAACCGGAGACGTTACAACAACTGGAAACAGTGATGAACACCACATTTGGACATGAGATGAGTATTTACCGAAGTGAACCATTCTTTCTGGAGCTGGTTCCATTAAATATTGACAAAGCTAAATCTCTGCAAAAATTGCTCCATCATACAGGTCACACACGTGAAGAGATGATCGCCTGTGGTGATGGCTTTAATGATCTCTCCATGATAAAGTTCGCAGGTATGGGTGTTGCAATGGCAAATGCACAACCTGTAGTCAAGGAAGCTTCTGATTATATTACCCTTTCGAATGAAGATGATGGCGTAGCACATGTTGTTGATCAGTTTCTGAATTAAACTACGGTATATTTACAAATTGTAATTGTCAGTGTAGGGCACAATTGATGTCATGTGCCCTTTTAAATTTGCCTTGAAGCGTCAGGATAACCTGCAAACAGATTTTATTTAATCAATCTGAAAATGCTATCTTTCCATTATAAACCTGAATGCTGACATGTTGCTTCCAGCCCTTACCCGGGCGACATATACCCCGCACGGAAGAGCATTTGTGGTGATCGGAACGTGATGGTCTCCACGCGATAGCTTTGCATGCGTACTTCTTACCACTTTACCCATAAGGTTTGTAATGTCAATTTGCACACTGGTATTCATTTTGAGGTGAAAGAGTAATGCCATGTTTCGCTTATCGAATGAAACGGTTGACAATGTTTTTATGTCAATATGTAAAGTGCGTGATTTTGTTTCCCCGAAACGATACTGTGCGAAATTGAAGGATGTGTATTTGCCAGCCCTATTGAAAATGCCGCCGACATGCAACGTGGTATTGTCGCAAAAAAGTGCATATACAGATCCCTGGACGCCTTCATCAAGAGAACTCCACTGTTGCCCATTCCACTGTGCAATTCCGTTTACAGATACATTACCTGCGCTGTAGATACTCCCTCCGGCAAAGAGAATTCCTGCCGGATTAAGGGCAAGTGCTGAAACTCCATTAAAATTAGAAGTAATTCCCTCTGCGAGCGAGTTCCATCTGGCTCCGTCCCAGCGGGCAATATTATTTGCAGCCACGAATCCTGCCTCTGAGAATTCGCCTCCGGCATATAGATTTCCACCATCATCAATCGCCAGCGCACTGACAGGGTGAAAACTACTGGGGTCCTTCCGGATACCTTTACTAAGGGATTGCCAGGATGTACCATCCCACTTTGCGATATTGTGTGCAACTGTATATCCGGCTCTCTCAAATGATCCTCCAGCGTAAATGTTACAGTTTCTGTCAGCCACAATCGCTTCGACATAGTCACCGCTTATGCCCGTACCGAGCGCTTTCCAGGAGGTTCCGTCCCAACAGACGATGTTTCGTGCAGCTATACCGCCAATAGAATCGAATGATCCTCCGGCATAAAGCAGCGTATCTGTCACATCATATGCAAGTGCATAACATCTGCCTGGTACGTTGAACTGTCCAATGGTATCCCATATACCGTCCGAAAAACGAACCAATACTTGAGAACTTTTCGCCCAGGTACTTATAACTATTTCACCTTTTGTATTTCCAGTAATTGCTGTAACCGAATGATATGAGTCCCTGCCAAAAGATTCCCATTTCTGCCCATCCCATCTGGCGACACCATGTAAGACTGTTCCACCTGCAGCATTAAAATCTCCCCCTACATACACATACCCGCGTATAGAATCCACGAAAATTGAGCTTACTTGTCCGTTCAATCCGATTTCGATAGCCGCTGGTATCCATTTATTGTCACGCCAGACTGACAGCCCCGAACACACACTCGAATATCCGTATACTTTTCCTGAGTGATCAACTATAAGTATTCCCATTCCTTCATCCATTTCACCAAGCTGCTTCCATTGCGTACCGTTCCACATTGCAACTATCCAATGTGTACTATCCTGAGAATCTTTTATACTTCCGCTCACATACAAATTCCCAAGGCTATCAGCGTCAATTGAGTTTACAGATGTAAACAATAGATCACCTACACTCTGCCAGGAGGTACCATCCCACTTCGCCAATCCGCATACATTACCCGGGGCTATAGTATAGAATTCACCCATTGCATAAATCGTTTCTTTACACGAAAGTAGTTTCTGAACGTCAACTTTTTTATTGCCTGTACCAGGTGGCACCAGGCCAGTACTCATAGGTTCCCAGTTGTTACCATCCCAGCGGGCTACACCTGCAGCAGGTACCTCACCAACATAATCAAATGAACCACACGTCCAAAGTGTACCCTGATGATCGAATATAATTTTCCCATAACGGCAGTCTAAATATTCCCCAATTGTATCCCAGGAATTACCATTATATTTTACAGTGACATTCCTGATAGGAAATTCATCATACAACTTTGCGCACGCGTAAATTGTTCCGGCAGAATCTATTGTCATTGCTATTGCCCCTTCAAGTCCTCCACCTAATGGGTTCCATTTAACACCATCCCAGCGCATCAACCAATTTCTGTATTCGCCATATTTATTAGAATCAGACTTTAATGCTGCGCATACAATCAGCTGTCCGTCTTTGTCAATTAATATTGATTGAATAGAATTCCTCGGAATACCAGTGGTTGTATCGCGCCAGCGGATTCCATCCCAAACGCCAATATTATTGATCGGCTGTCCACCTGCTACCAGATCGTAACCAACGAGAAATATCTTTCCATCATGACCTATTACATAAGATACTCCTCCATCCTCATTAAAATCATTTGACTGCCCGAATCCGATCCACTGCCCGGCAGTGGATAAGCTTACTAAAAGTGCAACAACCCATGCACAATACATCAGGTTACGTATCATAAGCACTCCTTTGTTAAAATTTAAGAGTTTCTTTTCATCTTGGATATATACCTGTACGCCAGATGTCTCCAGTCAGTACGCTGCTGCCGGATTGTCCGGCAATCACCCAGATACGGTCTTTAAATGTAAACGACGAGTGGAATGCTCTTGGTGTAGTTCCGATGCATTTTCACATTGATTGAATCGTACAAGCGCAAGAAAAAATCCGGCCTCATCAGGATCAAATCCGAAAAGAACAATAAATCTCTCAACAAAGGTAGCAGAAATCCGTTTTCCACGTAGAACATCACTCAGAAAGCTCCGGGAATTAGGTAAACCGAGAAGTCGGGTCATATGGCTTTTTGAGTAGCTACGATCCTGAGAAAATGCCCATTTCTGGAAATCTTCGATGTATTTCCTGTAGTCGTTATAATGATAGATATTGGGTCGTTTGTTTGTCATACAGGTAGTATACTTAATTTCAGTGATAAAAGACGTGCATTTTTTTGTAGAACATTGACACTTTACAAATCCGGCTTAAGTATTTGAATCCATAGCAGGATCAGACGGGAAAGGGGAGAGGATCGTCATTCTGGAAATTTAATCAGAATAGTTGTATACTGTCAATGCAGGCACTATATTAAACTTGCAAGTAATATAAATCAAAACAGCTGACAATTGTCTTAAATGCCTCAACATGAGATTTGAATAAGTTGTTTTTGATAGAATGGTGACAAAATGGACATGCATTAGACAAGAGGAGAAGCCATGAAAACCATTACAAGTATTGTATTTGTCTCGATAATGTTACTGATCTTTGATGGATATGGTTCGCCGTCAGTAATTATCCGTTTCAGTAACATGCTGCAGTATGAAATAGAAACTCCCCAGGGACATATTGTCTACATAAACGCACGCGATGGACATGCTGTCTCACGCAGCCCAGACAGTGCTGATGGTCTGGTGAGTACTAATGATCTGCTGTTCACCCGGTTCTGGACAGGCAGCACAGGTGGTCGGGGCACAAGTGGACATATGATCGAAACACTCAACTCGGACTTCGTTGACAGCTTTCCAGGTCCTCTTCTGCATCTTAACACTGGAACATTCAACCTGTCAGATGCAAAAATCGAGACGATCCCTTCAGCTCGTCTGATCTCAATGCCGATTTCCAATGAAACATCAGCCAACTTTATAATCATTGTCAAAACTGGCGGATTGACAATAGTCAACCTCGGTATGCTGGGCCAGCCGGAACTGACTGAAGATCAACTTGCCAAAATCAAAGGATGTCATGTACTCCTTATGTCAACATTGAGTCAATGGGGCGAAGTTCATCTTGAATCAGAGTATCCCCAAAAATGGATTGAACAGATACAACCGAAAATAATCATTCCGATGCTCACCAGTGATACTCTTAGTGAAGTTAAGGATTTACTTAAAACACGCAAAATCTATTATTCATCTACATGGAACTCTGTAAAGCTATCCAGAAAAAAAATCGATAGAATACCTTCCGGTTCGCTATTAACCATTGATACCATTCTCCAGGCCTGGGCTGAAGAGGAATGGAATGGATCGAAGTTTTAAAAGAGGGACAGTGGGTGAGGACAGAATTGTCAATTGGGTCGGTACTCATTTTCTTCCTCTTCGCCCCTTTTAACTGTCACATAATAAACTATAATATTCAAATACCGAGATGAAATTCGAAAGCACTAAAGACAGTAATTTTTTTTAAAAACAATTACTTTTCACATTAACGACAGGAACTTGATCAAATGAAAAAAGCACTACTTATAATCGACATACAAAATGATTATTTTGAACATGGCACGATGCCACTTACAGGATCGTTTGCTGCGAGTAACAATGCAAAAAATGTTCTGGAAACATTCAGAAATAGTAACCTGCCAATTATTCATATACAGCATATAGCGACCCGACCAACAGCAACCTTTTTTCTGCCGGGGACACAAGGTGCTGAAATTCATGATTCTGTAAAGCCTCTTGAAACTGAAAAAGTAATCGTCAAACACTATCCAAACAGTTTTAGAGATACTGAACTATTTGAATATTTAAAGGACAATGAAATTATTGATCTTGCTATCTGTGGAATGATGACCCATATGTGTATTGATGCAACTGTGCGGGCAGCAAAAGATTATGGATTTAGTATCACTTTAATAGGGGATGCCTGTGCTACAAAAGATCTTGATGTTAACGGGCAGTATGTCAATGCAGATCAGGTTCAGACAAGTTTTCTGGCTGCGTTAAATTATTTCTATGCAACAGTAACAACTACTGATGAGTATTTGAGTAAGAACCTTAAATGACTAACAAACATTATTCAACCGATAGTCAGGAATTTTTCCACTAATTATAATACATTATTTAAAGAGCTTATTCTTTAAATACAAGATGGAGGAAGAATGATCCGACTAATAATTGCACTTGCTCTAATTGCGGCGATATCAGTATCTACGAATGCATCAATACGAGGCAAGATTGTTGATATAAATAATTCCCCGATCCCCAATGCACAGATCACGCTGAAATCGGACACTCCAACTAATGTGTATGATAAAGATGGAAATCTCATTTTACAAGAGTACTCGCAAACAACATTCTCTGATAAAGATGGGAATTTTGGATTTGATAAAACATCGATAATAAATCAATTTAGTAGACATGCAGCAGCAGTTGTTATCACGGTGAATAAAGGAGTACTATCGTTAACGTTTCCAAAATCAACCAACGCAGAAATTCATCTTAGTACTGTAAATGGACGTACACTGTTCAGAAATAAATTGCACTGTGAGCAGAATCATACATCGTCAGTTAATATTACATCATTTATCAGAAATAATGTTGTTGCGTATTCAATCAGGTATGATAATGTAAACTTAACCGGAAAATTACTGCTATCAGGCAACTACTCACTACGAAGTGTTCCTGTAGCACAGAGTATACGTTTAGGTATATTCTCTGAACCAGATACGATCACTGTTAAAAAATTCGGTTTTACATCGAGAATGAAAGTAGTTCCTGCTGATGCCGAAAGTGTGGATACTGTTATTCTTCAACCGGATGTAATTGAACATAAAGTAGACTCGCTACTTGCACTTATGAGCCTTGCAGAAAAGATTGGTCAGATGACCCAGGCAGAGCGTGGAACACTTGGACCAAATGAGATCAAAGAGCTGTTTCTTGGGTCGGTCCTAAGCGGGGGAGGAAGCACTCCATCACAAAATACTCCCACAGCATGGGCTGACATGGTTGACAATTTTCAAAAAGAAGCACTCGCAACACCTCGTAAAATTCCAATCCTTTACGGTGTCGATGCCGTACATGGGCATAATAATCTAAAAAATGCAGTACTATTCCCGCATAATATTGGAATGGGCTGTACCGGGAATCCTGCGCTTGTAAAGAAAGCTGCCGAAATAACGGCAATTGAAGTTGCTGCGACAGGAATCCGGTGGACATTCGCACCATGTATTGCTGTTCCCCGTGATGAACGGTGGGGAAGGACCTATGAGGGATTTGCCGAGACTCCGGAGTTGACATCCCTGATGGCCGATGTGGCTGTTCGGGGTTATCAGGGGACTATCCTTTCGTCAAATACATCGATTGCTGCGTGTGCAAAACATTTTGTCGGTGATGGCGGAACGTCACTAAATTCAAGTGTAAAGTTCAATCTGGATCAGGGTGATACCCGCATCTCTGAAGATGAGTTACGACAGATTCATCTTCCAGGATATATTGCAGCGATACGTGCAGAAGTAGCTACTGTGATGGCATCATATAGTAGTTTTAATGGCACAAAAATGCACTATCACAACTATCTACTGACAGATGTCCTCAAAAAGGAGCTTGGTTTTCAGGGATTTATTGTATCTGATTACGACGGCATTGACACAACACAAACAATGACTTACGATGAAGCGATTAAACTTGGTATAAATGCAGGAATTGACATGGTGATGGTTCCCAATAAGTACCGTACCTTTATCAGTACGCTTACTAAACTTGTTAATTCAAATGATGTACCAGTCTCACGTATTGATGATGCTGTGAGAAGAATCCTGCGGGTTAAATATCACCTTGGAATATTTGACAAACCGTTAGCAGACCGAACACTTATCCCCATGGTCGGGGAGGCATCACACCGGGCTGTCGCAAAAGAGTGTGTAAGTCAATCAATGGTTGTCCTTAAAAATGATAATTCGGTTCTTCCACTTAAGAAACAGGGACAGAGCATCGTGGTGTCCGGGACACATGCAAATGATATTGGTTTACAATGCGGTGGATGGAGCATGGACTGGCAGGGACGAAGCGGTGCGATTACATCAGGAACAACGATTCTTCAGGGTATACAATCGTTATCACCACAGGTAACCAGCTCTCCGTCAAGTGCAATTACAAGTGGTAAAAATGTTGCTATCGTAGTATTTGGAGAAAAAACCTACGCTGAAGGGTATGGTGATGATACTGAATTACGGGTGCCATCAAATATTGTCAGCCTGATAAAAAGCTACTCCGATGCAAAAATCCCGGTTGTTGTAGTGATTGTAAGCGGACGGCCACTTATTATTGACGATATCGAACCCATGTGTAGCGCGATTGTTGCTGCATGGCTTCCCGGCACTGAAGGTCAGGGGGTGGCAGATGTACTGTTTGGAGACTACAAACCGCGAGGAAAACTTTCAATGACCTGGCCAAAGTCCGGGCAGATTCCTATTAATGTAGGTGATTCGGAAGTTCAGCCCATGTATCCGTACGGGCACGGATTGACGTATTGAGAAGTGACGAGTGACACGTTACACGTGACAAGACAGTAAGGAGACGCCACGCGTCTCCACTTTCCACTTTCCACTTTGCTACTTTCCACTTGCTACTTGCTACTTGCTACTTGCTACTTGCGCGCTTCCTCGGATTCAACGAGTTATCCCATGGATAAAAATAATCTCCCTGTGGATGCATTGCGACTGGTGTACGGGTTGTTCGGGCAGGCCTGACGGGTGAGTCATCAATTCGTTTTCCCATATACAGCTGTCCATCCTTTCCATCACCGAACGCAACTGCTTTTCCTTCCGCAGAACCGTTAAAAACGTATGCCGCAAGTGCATCACCAATACGATAAACTCCGTAATAATCAAGATAATTTTCCTGTCCGTAAACGTACTGTGTACCATAGGGGACATAGTGATCAGACCTCATAACCATTCCGTCAATCGAATCACTGTAGAGGGTAATGTAGTTTTTACTCTCCGATGGTAATTTGATAGAATTGTGAATATCAACCGCTATTGCATGATCATTGATCCGGTCTTCATCGAAAATCATCGTTATCATTTTTGTATGCTGTGGCAGTGATGCAAGCTGAGTGCTGCTGATGCCACTGCAATACCAGGGGGCAGTCATATATAAATACGCACCATTCGAGCCCCAGCCCCGTTGTGAAAGCAGATGATAGCCTATAGCTGGAACCATTCCGCCACCAAACGACTGACCCTGTATTCCGACGCGGGTCGTATCCAGATTGTCACCAAATCGTTCGTAAAGCAGCTCGATACCTGCTTTTATTATTGTAAGTTTGTCATCAACACGGGACTCTGAAGAGGCGACAGGCAGTTTTGGATAGGTTGGGTACAATACCGCCAGACCTCTGCTTACCAGATGCGAGATATAGGGTTCAAAGAACGTGTAGTCCTGACCGGTATAACCATGAAGTAACACAACTACCGGCCATTTTACAGTAGCGTTGGTATCAGGTCTGAAAAAATACGCCGGTGATAAATCGGTCCTTTTGTCAATGATTGAATCAGCTTTTACAGAGTAGGAACCATCCGCTCCGAAACCGCTGTCAATCGGATTGTCAAGGATATCCGGATCACCCTCTTCCGGTGCAGATTCCTGCTTTTTTTTGTCAATTGAGTACGCCAGCAGATTGGATACTTTTTGGCGTTTGAAATTAACGTACATGCGACGTGCTTTTCGAAACTTTGTGACATCAACAAATGGATTGCGCGGGCTAATCCATGAATTAATATAAGGTCTGGATGAGAGGTATGGTCTGGGATTATCAGTTGCGATCATCACAAATGATGTATCACCCTGATTTCCTAAAGGAATTTTCCTGGTTGAACCAGTCCCGAATGCAAATGTGTGGGCTGATTTTTTTCTGTCGAAAACTCCTGCAAATGCAGAATCAATCATTTTGTAGATTGCGGCACTATCAAGGATATCGTCACTACCCCCAAATGCATCAGCGCTGAGTGGAACCTGAAAATCGCTTTTATGTCGAATTGCATTTGGTGGTGATGGAACAACAAGAAACTCTTTTTGATTAGATGGAAGTTTGAGCATCTGAAAGAAATAGGAACCGATACGGGGATCGTTTATGTTATCGTCGTAAAATACCTGCACAATGACATCTGTTGATTTAGGAAAGTTCTCAAGTGTTCGCGATGATGTACCCGGATAGTACCATGGGGACATGAGATAGATGAACGATCCATTGCTTCCCCAACCTGTGCGATCCATAAGACGGGTTGCAATTGCAGGAATAATTCCTGCACCATAACTATGTCCAATAAATCCAATCCTTGTTGTGTCGATAAGGTTTTTAGTTGCACGCGCGACGAGTGAAAAGATTACATCGGTCCGTGGCCCCACTTCTACACTTCGACGGGTGAATGTATTGGCTTCATAAACAGGAAATACTACAAGGACACCTTTACTGATAATATGCTCAATCAATCCACGGTAATCTGCCGGATTGTCACTACCAAAACGAGGACAGAAAAGTACACACGGATATTCCTGTTTGATTTCAGGTCGGATGATATATAACCGATCACGCTGAGATGACGGATCACGAATCGTATCTGTCTTATAAGAATAAACCGTGGTTTCCGATTGTACCGTTGCACAAAAAAAAGTTATCATTACAATCACATATAGAAAACAGTACTTTTTCATGGTTATCCCTTCATTTTTTCTCTTACTGTCGAAATCATATCGAATATACATGGAAAATTCCACTAAAAAAAGTACAGCCTGAAATTGGTATAAAACGATAAACCGGTATTTCGTTAAGAATCGTGCCGGTAAAACATTTTAATCAGTAGGACTTGTTATAAGTATTATATATTTTACTGGACAATAGGGACTAAATTTTCACCACACACATGGAAAAACTTATGCCGCTTGATAATAAAAAAATGATGACTCACTTTTCGTCAGATGCAGATAATGAATTAACGTTAGCGATTCTTCGTCAGAAGAATGCACTTCTTGAAGCACTTTTTAACTCATCAATTGATGGTATTACTGTTGTTGATAATTATGGTCAGAAAGTAATTCAGAACAGACGTGCTGTAGAATTGTGGCAGATTCCTCAATGTGTTCTCGACGATCCCGACGGAATGAGACAAGTGCAACATGTGGTGCATATGACCAAAAATCCAGAAAAATTTCTTCAGGAGATTGAGTATCAAAAGGATCATCCATATGAGACTACTATGGATGAGCTTGAACTTACTAATGGAACTATTCTTGAGAGATATTCAGCGCCAGTGCTTAGTACTGATGGTGAGAACTTTGGAAGACTTTACATTTTCCACGATATTACAGAACGTAAAATTGCAGCAGAAACTTTAAAAAACACCAATGAACAGCTTCAGCAGGCAATTACACATGCTAAAGAGATGGCTGTGAAGGCTCATTCTGCAGACATTGCAAAAAGTCAATTTCTTGCTAACATGAGCCATGAAATAAGGACGCCATTGAATGGTATTATCGGGATTACAGATTTGCTGTTTAATTCGAATTTGTCAGAAGAACAGCGGTTTGGCCTGGATATCATACAGAAAAGCAGTCAGGATCTCCTGACTATTGTTAATGATATTCTTGATTTCTCTAAAATAGAAGCGAATAAGCTCGATCTTGAAGAAGTTGATTTTGATATTCGTGCATCTGTTAATGATGTTGTCAATATGCTTAATCCCAAAGCAAGAGAAAAGGGACTTTTTATATCTGTCAATAATAGTCAGCCCGACAAAACGATAGTAAAAGGTGATCCTGTACGACTTCGTCAAATATTGTTCAACCTGATTGGTAACGCAATCAAGTTTACATCAAATGGTTCGGTGACAGTATCGGTTTCTCTACAAAAAGAAACTTCGGACAATTGTACTTTTTATTTTGAAGTTCGAGATACAGGTGTTGGGATTTCAAAAGAAAAGTTAAGTTTGCTTTTTAATAATTTTCAACAACTTGACCCATCAAATACAAGAAAATTCGGTGGTACCGGCCTGGGATTGGCAATATCGAAGCGTCTTGTCACTTTGATGAACGGGTCAATTGATGTTGTCAGTACCGAAGGAGTTGGATCTACCTTCAGTTTTAATGTTGTATTCAAGAAAACAGCTACACAAAATCTACCATCTGCACATAGTGCCAGACAATCGAACAAACAGTCCATAATCCAACAATTTAATGAACCGATCACGATTCTTCTTGTTGAAGACAATCTTATTAACCAATATGTATCAAAAAAGATTTTTGAAAAGATCGGCATTACAGTTGATATTGTTTCAAATGGAATCGAAGCTATCGGGGCACTGGAACAGAAAAAATACAATCTCGTTTTCATGGATATTCATATGCCGGAGATGGATGGAATCGAAGCAACCAGATTAATAAGAAGTCTCACATCGACAGCGCTGAATCCATCCATTCCCATTATCGCAATGACCGCCAGTGCAATGAACTCTGACCGTGAAGAGTGCCGGAATGCAGGAATGAATGATTTTGTATCCAAACCATTCGCGATTAATGCAATAATTGATGTTGTAGAAAGATGGGTATCAAGTTAAAATTCAAAGAGATGATGGTGTAAATAGTTCTTTGTTGCATTCTTTTACAAATAATACTTCGCTGTACAGATCCTGTATTAAAAGCCTGATCTGCTGGTATTCGGATGATCGCATTTTAAATAGAAAGGTCTCATTATGCAGCTTTTGCCGATGGTTAAGAAAATTAATCTCTTTGACGGACATTTCAAAATTGATTCGGGTGTTGGTATCCAGGTTATGTCTGACTGCAGTGAAGACAGAGAGACCGCGCGGTTGTTGTCTCAAAAAATAAGCACACAGCTCATGTGTCCGGTTGAATTGACACATTCATTAAACACCTCTGGAAGGGTGATAAGGATCGTTTCCGGACAGCAGAGTGTTAGTGAGCGGTATTCGATCACCAGTTCACCGGAATGTATTTTAATTGATGGTGATTCATCACGGGCATCATTCTACGCAGCCCAGACACTTCTGCAGATTGTACATCAGTACAAAAACGAGATTCCCTTTTTTGAAATAGAGGATCAGCCTGATTTTGCACATCGGGGATTTTACCATGATATCACCCGTGGTAAGGTTCCAACGCTTGACACCCTAAAACTACTTGTTGACAAATGTGCGCACTATAAGATTAACCAGCTTCAGTTGTATGTCGAACATTCGTTTGCATTCAGAAGCGTTCCCGAGCTCTGGATGGAGAAGGATCCGATCACCGCTGATGAAATCCTTGAGCTTGATACCTACTGTAAAAAGCGGCATATCGATCTTGTTCCCTCAATGGCAACATTCGGTCATCTGTATGAATTGTTACGTGTAAAGCGTCTTGAACATCTTAACGAACTGGATGTACGGGGATCTGAGAAGAAGTATGATCTCTGGGACAGAATGGCACACTATACGATTAATCCTCTTGATGACGGGAGTTTGCTGCTGGTCAAGTCGATGATTGATGAATATCTGCCTCTGTTTTCATCGAAATATTTCAATATCTGCTGTGATGAAACATTTGATCTTGGCAAAGGAAAAAATGCAGAGTATGCATCAGAGTATGGCAACGGCAGGTTGTATGTTGATTTTTTGAATAAAATAATCGCACATGTCAAATCGAGGGGAAAGACACCAATGTTCTGGGGTGATATCGTTGTGCATCACCCGGAATTGATACAGGAAATTCCAAAAGATACCATCTACCTGAACTGGGGATACGCCGCAGATGTTACCGAGGATACGACAGCAACCTTTGCCAAAGCTGGAGTACCGTTGTATGTCTGTCCAGGCGTAAGTGGATGGAGCAGGTTTGCAAATGATATTACTGCAGCAACACACAATATTCGTAAAATGGTGTCATTTGCAAAGAAGTACAATGCACTCGGGGTATTAAATACCGACTGGGGTGATTGCGGTCATGTCAATTTTCTTTCAAATTCGTTTCATGGATTGATTCTGGGGGCATCACTTGCGTGGAATAGTGCGTCGTATGAATCTGATGTCAAATTCGATGCCGCAGTGTCATCGCTGGAGTGGAACGATTTCACAGGTACGATAATATCAAGAGTCCGTGAGCTTGGCAGTCTTTGCAATTTTTACCATTTTGGTAATATATACGGATGGGTTAACGGGCTTCAGTGTCTGTGGAACAAGGAGGAAAAGGTAAAAGAACTTGATTTCGCAGTGTTACTTGATAGCATACAAAAAGCACATGCAATCCGTCGTGATATTGGCAGATATACACAATCTACAAATGACACAGTATCGGTTTCATATCGGGAAATGGTCTGGTCCTGTGATGCTGTCAGGTGGACGCTTGAGCTGCTCTTTTATAAGAAATGCCGCGAATATAATCAACCATGTGATACTATACCTGATGCATCAGCGCTGATAAAGGATGCAGTTGATCTGACAAGTGGCTTTAAATCGTTATGGAGAATGAGGAACAAGGAATCAGAAATAAAAAATGTAACAGAGGTTTTCAGGCAGGTAGTTGAGAAAATTGCAATGCTGGAAAATGCGGTTGCCGGTCGACGTGTCCCTACCGGAAACCAATAAAACAGCAGATAACCGGATTGTGTTAAAACATCACATTAACCAGTAATAAATTGAAACATAGATTATAATGTTATATAATTTTTGTATAGTAACAGGTCGCGACCTGTTACTCAAATCAACGTTGGGTAATGCAGAAAACGAGAAAACACTGATGGATTTAACGCATGAAAATATTACTGATTGATGACTCCAGTACAATGAGAATGTTGATGGTTAAAATGCTTCGTGAGATAGGGTATACTGATTTTATTGCGGTGGATAACGCAGAAGAGGCGATTCCGCTCGCGTTTAACAGCAAATTTGATGTCATCCTGACAGACTGGAACCTTCCAAAAATGTCAGGACTTGACTTTGTAAAGCATCTGAAAACAACACCATCAACAAAAAATATCCCGGTAATCATGATTACGTCAATACATGACAGAGCTGCGATACTCAAAGCACTAAAAACCGGGATTCAGGGGTACATTTTAAAACCTGTCAGCAAGGAAATCGTGATGGCCAAGTTGAAAGAAGTTGAAGAAAAACTTCAGGCTGACAATGCAGAAAAAGGCGGAGAAAAGAGATGATATTCGACCTGATTGAGCGTCTACGGTTATACGAACCACTCCATAAAGGTATTGATACAGTTTGCAGGTATCTTGCATCACACGACCTTCTCATCACACCTCATGGACGTTATGAGCTTGATGGTGACAAGGTATATCTCTCCCTGGGGATGAATAAAGGCAAGGGTAATAAATTAAAGCTTGAAGTACATCGGCGCTATATTGATATTCAGTGTGTTTTATATGGAACCGACATAATCGGCTGGAGTCCGCTCAACGAATACCTTCATGATGACGGGCCTTTTAATGCACAAAAAGATATACAATTTTTTGCTGATACACCGCAGTGTCGTTTCGCTGTTCCATCAGGTACCTTTGCTATTTTTTTACCATCAGATGCTCACGCACCATTAGGATGTGATGAGGATTCGGAAGTGTTAAAAGCGATTTTCAAGCTTTCGATAGAATGAATGCACCTAAAAACAAGTAAATTGTTCATTCTGAGGCCAGACCGTAAGGGAGGGCATTCTTTTCATACGCAAACGAGAACCCACTGCTTTACAGTCAGGGCTCAGAAACTTAACCAGGTATTTAAAAATAAAAACATGAATTATTCAGGATATAAATTTTTCTTTTGTCAAATTAGTATTGTATTCCTTAAAGTAATTATACGCTCCTCCGCTTAACACTTCGGAAAGTGCCTTGTCGAATTTCCTCATATCCATTGAGTGGGGGAGCAGGCTAACATGCTCGTGTTCAATTGTCGCATTTGGTGATGATTGACTTGTGATAAGTATTACCGGGAGAGTGCTCGTTGAAATACCACTCAGGGCGTCATTAACACGTCGCGGTATTGATGTAATAACGTTTACTTCATAAGAATATTCGGTTTCGCACCAGATCAGCAGCAGATCAAACTGACCGCTCAGTGTTTCAATCTCTAAGGTTGAGAAATCCACTACTGTCGCACCTTCTCTTCGAAGATATACCGCTGGTGGAACAAACAGATCCTTCGAAAGATTCAAAAGTGCAACTTTGAGTGAATTGATATTCTGCACGCCATCATCAGAGACATTTTTTTCAAGTTTTAAAAATTGTTGATAGAAGAGAATATCATTATCAATTTCTTTGATAAATGATTCATTGAAACCACCAGGCAGACTTGTATTCGAAAAAATATCGTTGTCTATTGGTTCAACAACCTGATCGCATTCTTTGCCAATAAATAGCGTTTTAGTAAGCGTTTCTCCCATACCGATGCAAACTGCGATCTGACTTTCCTCAACCATATCACGTGAAAATGTCCTGAATTTTTCTTTTTTGGTAATACTTTTTGTGATATTTGCTGGTAGTTTCCACTTTTCAAAAAGGGTTGATGTAACATCGATATGGGTAATTGACATCATGGACTTTTCCTCAGCAATAAAACTTGTGGCATTATCAGTAGTTGATTCAAGCAATTTACACAAAACCTGGGGAAAGTATTCATCAAAAAGCAGAATTCCCAGATCATGAAGCAGGCCACTGAGAAATGCCTCATCGGGGTTGACAAATGATCCTCTGCGTGCAATACGTTCGGAAACGATTGCGGATGCTATGGAGTGATACCAGAATTCGGTTCTGTCAAATCCTGCGTTGTGCAGTTTTCTGTCGAACATGTTCATAATTGCCATACTTGAAACAATCCTTTTTGTTTCGCTGAAACCGATTCTCACAATTGCATCATGAATAGAATTAATTCTTCTGTTAAGGCTTACAAAAAAAACTGAATTGGCGACTTTTAGTATCTGCGCGCTGATTGTGGGATCTGCATTAATAACCTGTGCAAGCTGTTTTGCACCGGATGTATCGCTATTTGAGAGACTCATAACTTTCGTTGCAGTAAAAGGGAATGCAAGCAACTTTGATATTCTGTCCGTAATGTATTCAATTTTTTTAAGAGGAAGTACATCTGGGTCGAAAAGATATGTTAAGTCATCCTGTAATGGAGCAATTGTGTGTTTTTTCTCAAATATCACCTTTTTGTGAAGATTCATTTCGATGCGTTCTGTAAGAACGGAAAATTTGAGCGGCCTGACAATATATGAATTGACACCAATCTTACGATAATAGTTATACACCATTATATCAATACTATCACCAAACCCTATAATTGGAATTGCTGCAAGTTTCTTATGCTTTCGTGTCAGCTCGATAAAATGGAGATGATCTTTACAAACAGGAGGCATCTCCATAATAATGATATCAGGAGAGTATTGAAGCAGTTTTACATAAAACTGGTATGATGGGCTAAACCTGATAACTGCGAATTGATGTTGTGTAAAGACTGTTTCCAGAACCTGATACTCGTGGGCATTTGAATCTGACAACATCAGTGTTAACATGGGATTTTACCCGATTTCTTTAAAATAGTATCAGATACCGAGTTTTTCTTTTAATGCTTCAGGTGTAAATGGCTTCACAAGATAGTTATTAGCCCCTGATTTGAGAGCATCAACAACCTTTGTTTTCTCGGATTCCGATGTGCACATGATAATCTTGACAGCCTGAAATTTGTTTTCGGCACGTACTTTTCTAAGCAGTGTAATGCCGTCCATAACCGGCATATTCCAATCAAGCATGATAAGATCTATCGGCATATTCTCATTGAGTTTTCTGTATGCCTCCTCACCATCACCAGCTTCAATAACATCAGTAATACCAAGTGAGTTAATCTGCGTTTTTTGAATACGTCTCATTGTAACTGAATCATCGACTAACAATACTCTCATCTGTATATCTCCTGTTATTTTGTTTTCAGTGCTACTTCCATTGAAAAAAAACCCAAATTTGATGTAAATGGAACAATGATCGTTGGAACACCTGACTGACCTCCGATTACATGGTTTCGTCCCAGTATTACATTGGGTAGCGAAATTGACAAATTGAATTTTGACAATCCACGTTTTGCGTTACCGGCAACAATATTTGCAATTTCTCCGATACCATCAATTAATTCCGGTGATTTATCAGTGATCTGTGCGCTTAACATCGAGGAAATAACCCGTATTGCAACATCCTGAGGAAAACTGAGTGAAATCGACCCCTGTGCCTCACCGCTCAACCCGATAACTCCCGAAATGTCATATGTAGGGAAGGGTTGATTTTTCAGTGATGGACTCATTGGAGTCACGTCTGTAAAGATCATCTTTTTAAAACATTCGATCGTTGCTGAAATAAACGGATTGATGTACGAAACATCCATTTTTTGCCACCTTACGTTTAAACGCCCCTTAACTGAAACACTGGTCCTGTGGATTCCAGTGCCAGAACAAGTTCTGATTTTTCTACCTCATACTCAACAAGTCGCAGAAACCCTGCCATCATATCAGGTGTCATCTGTAATGTATCAAGGATATCTTTTTTGCCGTTTGTAATCAAGCCCTCAAATGATCCAAGGTGCGAATTACATAAAATGTACTCACTTAAATAAGCGGCCATCGATGCTGCGCTGAATTGCTCAGGTGCTTTTTCCGGTGTATGATGATGCCTGATACTGCTTGTGACGGATAGATCAAGTTTCCATAATTCAAGCAATGCACTACCAACAACCGCATGAGTTTCCTGAGGAACGACCTCACGTTCCGCCTCCTGATACGAAATCTCTTTTTTTAATGCATAGTTCATGATTTCTTCAAACGTGTCGTGGAAAAACTGATCATAAATCAATATCCCTATATCATGCAACAGGCCTATCAGGAAGAAGTTGTGGTGATCCTTTGATGTAAATTCTATACCACTGGACTGCGCGCACATTTTTGTAAGAAATGCTGCAGTAAGGGAGTGTTTCCAAAATAATTTATAATCAAGAATGTTGGATTTTCTTGTAAAATTCCTGACAAAGCACACTGCCAGTGCAATATGGCCTACTTCATTGAAACCGATTCGTGTAACAGCCAGTCTGATTGATGAGATTTTATTTGCCGGAGCAGCGTAGAATGATGAGTTTGCAACCTTAAGAATTTTTGCTGTCAGTGCCGGATCCTGTTCGATAATCCGGGATAGCATTGACACGTCTGCTTCATTGGAGTTAATAAGGGCACTTATCCGAAATGCAACTTCGGGCAGAGTAGGCAACTCATGAATTTCTGATAAACGTTGCAAAATATTCATACAACTCCACGGCTGTCAGAAATTGTTTTTTTGTAACAATATTTAATTTCAATGTCTTATAAGAGTTATTAACCGATTTGCTACATAGTACTAAGTGTACCATAAAGATACTGGTGAGTCAATTAGTAAAAAGAAAGGGAGAACAGGGAAGTCTACACAAACTGGATTTCAAACAGGTCAAAAGATAATGAATTTGAGATACTGTACGGGATCAGATGATCGCCGCTACGTATTAGTCCAGTAATGTGATACATTTAAAAAATGGGGTTTTCGACTTCGACCGGAGACCGATTGCTATTATTGACATTTAGGATCGAATTCCATTTTTCACTCCCCCTCCACATGTCAATGGAGAGGGGGCCGGGGGGTGCAATGTCGTTAACGTAAGCTTGACACGTTGCAGCTGTGCCGGTTGCTCGCCCCCTAAATCCCCCGCAGGGGGACTTTGAGAGCAGAATAGCTTGTTTAGCCTATTTCTTCAAGTCCCCCTGCGGGAGCCCCTTGGGAACACCTGGCGAGGTGGGATTTAGGGGGCGAGTCTTACGTGTAAATCTTAAGTTAACGACATTGCACCACCTCGTCCCTCCACTCCATTAAAACATGGAGAGGAGGGGGTTTACATGTAAATTATACAAATTGTCAATTTGAGAAATGGTACGGTAGGGAAAAGGGCGTCGAGCGACAGGCGAGACGCTTAATTCGCAAAATATCCACACCCCCTTCACCATTAAATCATGGAAGGTGTGTGGCATTGAAATGCGTACAAAGTCAAGACCATATGATAAATATTAAAATATTCTATCTGTCATTTAAAAATTTCATCAGAATAGTTCTGAAATACCGCATTGCAATAACTGAACGTGTGGCCACCTTCTGAATAGGAGGTGAAATCATAGGTATGCCTGATTTTTAGTGTACCTAAATATTTGTCGAAGTCTCTCGTGTCAGTCCATGCAATATCTGTTTCATTGGAATGCAGCTTGTAGGCTTTTAGCTGGTGAACACGGGAAGTATCGATTGCACCACTTGCTACATCAGCTCTCATTTTTGCTTCAGTAAAGCCGCCGCTTTTGTAAAGCCCTCCGCATATCGGGTAGGAGTATCCGAAGAGTTCCGGATAAAACAGGGTGAGATTATGTGTCTGCATGGCGCCCATGGAGAATCCGGAGATAGCCCGTCCAAAACGTGATGTATCTGCTTTGTAATTGGATTCGACGTAGTTCCTGATATCAACGGTTAAATCGGTATAAAATGGATCTGCAGTTTTGCCGTAATTGCCATACCCATTGTTACCACCCGCATCGGGAGTAACGATGATCATTGCCTGCATCTTATCCCTTCCCTGAAAACTATTCAGCGTATTCACCAGGTTTCCTTTTGTTCTCCATGCAGTACGGTCTTCACCGCCTCCATGAAGAAGGTACAGAACAGGGAGTACATAAAGATCTGCATAATCTGAAGGAAGATGGACTTCAATTGAACGGTTTTGTTTGACGTTTATTGTTGGTTGAAGTTTATAGGTTCTAAGATTAAGTGTAATTGAAGGAACTTCCTGTGCAGCGACGTTTGTCAGTGCAATTTTTTTAATTTCATAGCCCATTCGCAGCACGATGAGCGAGTCCGGTCCTGAGACTGCTGCAACTTTTGAGACAACGCCGTTTCCGGTAACGTCTGTATTTGTTAACTGAAAACTGCCGCTGCTGTTATTGAGCTGCATCGTTGTGTTTACATTGTGACCTGTACATTTCAGTATATACATTCCGGATGCCAAAGGTACTGTGATACTGTTAAGATCAATGGAAATCATATCAGGTCCGGCAATACCACTGAAAAGTGATGTCACCCGTTTTCCCTCAATGTCAAATAAATCAAGCGCAATTGCCTGTGTGATTGGAAGTGAAAACATGATCCGGTTATTGTGTACATTGAAAGAACTGTTTTGTCTGGTAGTTGCGTGACCGGAAATTACTTTGGTACTTCCCAATTCAAGAGAAAATTTCCCGTCATTATCAGTGGAGTCACTGATTGATGGATTGTTTTTAAGCCATACTTTTGTATTGGCTAATCCGTTAGAGTTACTGTTAACTACCCGGCCGGTAATCGCATCTGCAACACCTGCAGCCCCGATTCCGCACGACAATATGATAGTAGCGATTTTCTTGAATTTCATCTTGCCCCCTCGATGTAAGTCAATAGTTTAGATACGTTAGAATGATAAAAATTTGATTGTAACACGGTGTTTTGTTCACCTGTGTTTTGTTAATGTTGTATTGCCTTTCTTTGTGTATTTTTTGCAATGATCTGCAGTGTGAATTATTAGAAGTTTTACAACCATGATAAAAATAGTTAAAAATTCAACTCTATGGTGTTGTATATTTGAAAATTGAGAAATATTGTTGGAATGGTTAATCGCTGAGTAACACTCATTTTATGTATAATATAATCACATTTTTCTACAATAGAGCTTAATTATTTATAAGTGATAGTTATGTTACATAATGATTATTAAATGTATACAAATCAAGTTAAAAGAAGTATGGAGAATTATCCGGAGTTAATAGGTTTATATGGGTATTCACTTTATTGGTGTGAGAAAACTCAGCGATTCGCATATCGCCTCACCCCCTCAGTCCCCCTCTCCATTAGTAAATGGAGAGGGGGAAGAAGAATAAATCGCAGTATCTTGCTCCCTTTCTCCACGAGTGGAGAGAGGGCTGGGGAGAGAGGCGACGGAGTAATCAGTGGTGCTTGAGTTATTTGTTTCAAAAATGATGTTTACACCAACCAAGTACATACCCAAATAGATTTATTTCAATCGTATGGCGGATAGCTTCGCAGTTCGCGTAACGATTGTAGTTTCAGAATTTTAATTGACAATACTATCTATCCTTGATCATGTCAAGTTCGTTTTTATTATGTAAATAATATTGAATCATTTTGCGATGTTCGCCGGAATCAGGTTCGCTGATGGATAATGGTGTATTGTTAAGATCAGCGATGCATACACTATCGTACCATTCGAATGCCCATTTGTACATTTTGTATAGAAAAAGCAGCATTTTGGGTGAACTTGATGTACACTCTCCCCAGATTTTACGAAGATAGGAGTCGGTTACATTAGTTTTTGCTGCCCAGTCAGAAACTGATTCAGGAAGATCCTTCTGAATTATGGTCCGAAATTCTCTGAGAATCGGGTTTGCATTTAATGGAAATGTCGGTAGTATTGTGTTGTTAAGAAATGATATATGCAGTGAGTTCCAGTACCGGTGATCGGTCATTAGTATTGGTTTTGAAAGAAGTGCAGCTGCACCAAGTGATGATGCCTTGAATGCACGTTCAATATCGTTGGAACCACTGATTATTACAAACGGAATTTTTGAACCATGTTGTTTTAAAAGATAGTATTCATCACTTTTCAGATCATTGATACCAAGATCCAGTGTACAGAGATGAATTTTTTTTGATTTTAGAAAGGATTCTGCTTCTATCGCATTTGCAGCTCTATGGATTTTATAGAGTGGATGCAATGTAAGCATAGATTCGTAAAAGTCAAGTTGATGTGGTTCATCATCAATGATAAGAATATTTACACTATTAAATAGCGGGTAAAAATAATCGGTTGACATCAATACTGCCTCATCCCCCGACCCCTTCTCCAAAAGGAATTGGAGAAGAGATGTGGGCTTTAATATTGTTAAGTAATGCTTTTGGAAATGATCTCACCCCCCAACCCCCTCTCCCATGAGGCGAGGGGGAGTTAAAGGTGAGTGACTGAACAACTAATGATCTTATACCCTCAACCACCCTTTTGTTCTCTTACCGGAAAATACAACCTGAACGTTGTACCTTTTCCTACTTCCGATTGTACATCAAGGCAACCACCGTGTACCTTAACACAATTGTAAACGCCGGTAAGACCGAGCCCTGTACCTTTTTCTGATTTGTTTTTTGTAAAAAATGGTTCGAATATATAATCAAGGTCACGTGAATCAATGCCACTACCGGTATCACTAACAGTTATTGTTGAGAACGTTCCACCATTTATACCAAACTTACTACATGCGGGATGGTTTGTATCAAGTGATTCTGTGGAGCTTGTGATAGTAACATTTCCACCATCCGGCATTGCGTCAACCGCATTAACACCCAGATTAAGCAGTGCGCTGTGGAGCATGCCGGGGTTGGCAGATATGGAATAATCCGTTGGTGATAGTTGTACTTTAATATTGATGTGTGATGGGCTTGAGTGTTTTAGTAGTGATGCTGTCTGGGAAATAAGATTGTTGATACTGAGAAGTTCAGTACCGGGTGCATTTTTTCGCGATACATTGACAAGTGTTATCGCAAGATCATTAAGTCTCTGTGTTGCGGTAACAAGTTTTTCAGATGTATTAGTGATCACTGAATCGTTTTTTGCCTGCTTACGAATAAGAACAGCATACCCGAGAATGGGACTGAGAAAGTTTTTCATGTCATGAGCAATACCACTAAGTAAACGACCAATTGCTTCCATCTTGCGTGATTGTTCAAGTTCCCGTTCAACAAGAGCTTTCTCGTCCTGTACTTTAACCTTTTCACCAAGTTCAAATATCGCCAGTTCACGGGCCTTTGCTTCTTCTCGTTTGAGGATGTTGATTTTGTCGGCTATACCGAAAGAGAATAAAAGCAGCATTATGACAAATGTAATATTTGGAATAAAGTAGGTAAGTTCATTGAATGGAAAAAGGTTAAAACCATACATTAGATTATAAACTGCAAGGCCAGAGATAAAACTTACCGTTGCGAAAAGATAGAATACTGCCGCGCGATGGCCCTTTAGGATTGCTATAATAGAAGTATATATCAAAAAAGGAAGTGGTAACAGGTTGGGGAGTAACAGTAATTTTTCTGCTGTCATAAAGGACATGAATGGTGATAGTGGTACAAGTACTAAAGGAATGTATTGCAGTACTTTGAGAATTACATTGCATAAAGGAGCATGCGTTTTAGCCTGAACCATTTCGCGCGACAGACGAATACCAAAATAAGGAGCAAGGAAATTTATCGAATGTAACCATCGAAGAAAATCCCCTGGAACAAATGATCCAACATAGCTTAAAAAACCATAAACAGCGGTTATCTGTCCAATACCGAATGTTACAGTAAAGAGAACAAGCCAGAGGTAGCTTTTTTCTTGTGTTGAAAAGAAAATAAAAAGATGGTATGATACCATTATAGCAAGTATTCCAAAATAAAATCCCAATGCAAATTCTCTTTTGTTATCGTGCAGTACATAATCATCATGTTCTCTGAGATAGACAGGTGCAATAATCGGATTCTCACTTTTAATTTTAATCAGAATGTCGTATGTTGTATTAGGAGTTGACAGGAATGCGATAGATGGATTCCTGAATGGTGTACCACGTTTGTGGATATTGAGTGAGAACCCTGATTGCGCAGATGCGATAATTGAACCGTTTGAAAAGATAAAGAAGTCAGCATTATGTAGTCCGGGTATAGCGATATCAAGTACAAGGTTAACGGATTCTGACAAACCGGAGCGAACTGAACCATGAAGCCAGATCGGGACAATAGAAAATCCAAAATTAGCAATACCGTTCGAACATGGGGTAAATTTATTCGATTTGTATTTTGTATAGATAGAGTCTGCAGACAGAGTATTTGATGTGTCTTTATAATATGAAAGCACTGAGGCAAGGTTGTAAATATCTGGACTCTTTATTGTGCCGGAGGTTACTCCGTTTGCAGCTATAAAAAATGTATTGTATATAAACAGCAGGATTGTTTTTACAAGTACTATTCTTGATATCATGCTCAGTAATCCAATCAAAACGGCGATGAAATACCAAATTGTTTAAAAGTGAAAACAGGACAATACAAGAACCCCTGTCGATCTGGTTAGTGAACTTAAAATATGAAATGTGCAGAGCTTATGCGGAAAAATAGTATCATACTATGAAAAAAAACGTAATTAAAACGATTAATCGGGACAAACAATTTCGTTTTTATTGTACGGCTTTAATTAATGAATCTTCTTAACACTATAAGTACTTGGAAATTATTAAAAAAATGTTTTGCATACTATGCGCAAATAGTATTCTACTATTGGTTTGAGAATCTTCCGGTTCTATAAATTGTAATTTATCATTATTTCTAAAAGATAAGAACGGAGCTTTTATGGAAAAAGTGTTTTTTATTACAGCATTTGTTTGTATTGCTTGTTTTACTACCTATTCTTTTACACCAAGTACTGTTTGTATTGATGAAGCTGGTAACACTATCAATACTCCGGAGTCTGATGCCGGCTTTAGTTTTAGTAGTGAATATAAAGCATCAATTCCAGTATCTCAAGTGCCGGTAGTACCGGATTCTGGGGCACTCGGGAAAAATATGGATAACGTATATTCATCAAGATATCAATCATCATCGTATACTGTAAAAGAAGAATATATTAATAATTTTAATGAAATAGGCACTAAGCCCGGTGTTCATTGGCTTGCGTGGCAGCAACAGCGCGTTGCTGCGCATAAGGTTATTCAAGTACCGGAAATAATTAAAAAAGTGAAAACGACTTGGAACAGTTTTGGGGTATCAGTAAAAATTGTTGAGGAAACTATAAACTCTGGTGTACAAGTATTTGACGGGATTAGAACACAGTTTGTCAGATCTTATCGCAAGCGCATTTCAGATATTAATTCTTATGAACCGTCAACATGCACTGAAGGTTATGAATCGCTACCATCACTTATGAATAATCCTGCAATGAAAATGATTGTTAACGTTACAAATGCAGAAGCTATTTATTCTTCAGAGAATTGCTATGCAACTGCTTATGTGATTTTAGGTGATGGTGATAATGACCCCTGGAATAAACCACTTATTGTTGCTGATGGAATCGATCCAAGAAATAGAATCGGAATCCAGGAAATTATGGAGAATATTCCCAATTCTCTTACCCCTGCAGGGTATAAATTTATGAGTACAATGCAGGAAAAAGGCTTCGATATTATATTTGTTGATTTTAGTAATGGTGGCGGGAATATTATTGACAATTCAAAACATCTTCTCAGGGTGATTGAATATGTTTGCAGTAAGAGCACTAATGTTATTGTTGGCGGATACAGTCTTGGTGGTTTAAGTGCACGAATCGCATTGCTGATTGGAGAAAAAAACGATCTTTCTTTTATGCGTAATGTAAAAAAGTATATAGCTATTGATTCACCGCAGCTGGGTGCACAGGTATGCCTTGACTTTCAAAGAAAATTGACTTCTATCGTTGATAATAAAATTGACAATGTACAAAATTATTTGACGTATGAGAATGTTGCCGCTGTAGTATATGATCTACGTTGTGTTGCTGCACGACAGGTGTTGTTTACACATAATGATGGTAGCGCTCATGGTGATTTTTTTAAATTTATTCAAAGCATGGGAAATTATCCAAAATGGATGAAAAAAATTGCAATTGCAGATGCCGGTTGGATTTGGCCATATCCCTGTAATATGATTGAGGGGACATTTGCTACAAAATTAAATGGAACTGATATTTACCTAAGGGATGAGGATATGTATCCGGGATCATATATTGATTTATTTGCCGGGAATGTACAGATTTTTAATGATCTTGCTGATAGAGCATCCGCAATTACCTCTCAGTATCTTGGCTTTGTACCAGCTCGTCCACAATGTTCAATAAATGGTGAAACCCGGTTTCAACCAACACATATTCCTCTATATTCTGCATTGGGTATCGAAAAAAACACTTTTCTTAATATTCATGCTCCGTCAACGCAGAGAGAACTTGATGCAATAGCAAGAACAAGTTCTCCATTCGATAAGCTATATCTTGCAGATTTTACATTACGTCAACGTCATATCGTTTTTGATAATAATCTCTCGAATAAAGTTTTGAACAGTCTCAAAAGAACTGATATTTCTGCAATTATCAATATGCTTCTATCGGATTAACAAAAAAAGTGTATAAAACGCAACAAGTTGTTGCGTTTTTAGGCGTATAGGCTGAGTATTTTAGTAGTGTAAATTTAAAATGTCTGTAAGCTTTGAATAAATTTAATAATCAAGATGACTTTTTTGAAGTGTTTCAAACAAAAAATGATAAGCGAAAGGAGTTTTTATACGGAAAACAGATTAAGAAATAAAAAATAAAGATTAGGCAGCAGGATTCAAGGTTATTGAATTCCTTTTTTGATAAGAGGGATTGTCAACTTGAAGGAAACGCATATTTAATTGATGTGAATTGGATGTATTATTACGGTAACAAGTGTTTAAATTGTCTGTTGACTAATTGGATTTCACATGCTACAGAATAATAAAAATAAACCTATTAATTAAAACAATAAACTTAAGTCTAAGGAGAAACGTATGATTAAAAGAATACTAATCGTTTTTTTATTTTGTTTTATCGGTGTGCATGCAACTTTTGCTTCTGATATGCCAACAACAGCAACAACTGTTATTGGGTATGTTTTAGGGTTAGAGACATTTTCAAGCGGTGATGTTTCTGTTATATTAGATAAGAATCAAACAATTACTAATGAAGGGTCTGCATATACTGTTGGAAGTGAAAGCATGGGATGGTATCTCTTAAAACTAGGTAATGTGAACAGTAATCCTAACTTAAAGATTGTAATAGCCAACCTACTAGCAGCCAAGAGTTCAAATACTTATTACGCATTTGAGCTGAGTGGTAATCCAGATGCTAATAATGTTAGTTGGATTTCTAACTGTTACCCTAAGCAATGAATATGCAATTAAAATAATAAATGAACAAAGAGCGTACCATGTGTGCTGGTGTGCTCTTCGTTCTTTGACGGGTTAAGCGAGAATGTTTGAAAAGTCCAGAACCTAAAATGAGTGTACGTATAGCAACTGGATAAGTTATTACGATAACATCAAATATTATTGAAAGTAAAATAGGTCTGTAAAAAAATACGGTCAATCGGAAAACGCTAGAGAGAAGAAGAATTAATGCATTGGTTGTCAATAGCAGTAAAAAATATTACCGAAATTTAAATGGCAAACTGTTACAGGCAATTCATTGTCAGTTCAAATTGAATATATAATGATTTCTAAAAAAATGGTTGTTACTAACTTTGAAACGACGTCTAACTTTTATAAATTGTCTAATAGGTTCTTATAGCAAATCAGGAGGAATATTATAATGAAGAAATTGTTCTGTTTGTTATTATTAATTTTTATGAATGTATATTCGGTTGAATATACAGAATTTACGCCAGAATTAAACATTACAACACAAAGTAGTAGTGGAATTGGATTTTATGTTCAAAATAAAACTGGTACCTACGATATGGAACTATCCATTTATGATAATGTTGGAAATCTTTTATACTTTAATAAAATCCCAAACTTTGTAATTGTTGATGAAATTCCATACTACATTTGTGATACATGGAATTTATTAACGAAAGAGAATAAAGTAGCAGCTGCAGGTTATACGTACGCAGTTCATTTTAAAATGATAAACAAAGCGACTGGTAGTACATTTACAAAAGATACTAAATTCGGTATTAAAGCATCAAATGAAAAATTTGTGAATATTATTAGTTGTAATACGGGTGACAAGTTAATTGCATCTAAAGACCCTTTCATTGCATCTAATACAAATTCTTCCAATACTGCAATATTGCTCCTTGAAGGAAATGATGCGTTAAACCAGTTTTCAGGTTTAGCCTTGGAGGGGAAATATCGCATGATAGGAACAGTAACAAATCGTGATTTATATATTGTTGATTGGAAAGATTCTGGAGCCTCAATTTACATTAACGCACAAAACACTGTATCGATAATTCAACAATTAGTCAGACAATTTAAGTATAGTGAGATTGTGTTAATTGGCAAAAGTCTTGGTGGTGTTATCGGAAGGTTAGCGTTATCTAAAGCTGAGACTGAAGGGATATCATTACCTGTAAAAAAATTTATTTCATTAGATGCGCCTCAGCAAGGAGTTCAAATTAATTTAACAGCGCAAGCAGCAGTATATTCAATTGCAGCAAGTTACCCTGATTATTTAGCATCTTTCCCATTCTTTGGTGGGACAGGAACAGCACGTCAATATAAAAATGGTTTTTTATCCAGACCATCAAGTAGAGAAACACAATACTATCATATAGGATTAGTTGAAGACTGGGTTCGAAATGGTGTATTTGTTAACGGGTGTCCAATAAAGGATGCAAATGTGAGTGCTGCTCGAAAGAATAGCTCTGTTTGGCATGATGAATTTTATGCAAGTATTAAAAAGTATGGAAATAAATATGGTTATCCGAAACTTTGTAAAAACTACGCAATAAGTTATTCTAATGGTAATCTAAAGTATAATGGATATGTACCAGATCAATATATTGCAGATTTCACAACTTTTAATTATCACATTTATAGTGATATTCAAGATCTTAATCAAGGTAGTTTTTCTTATAATCCTAATATTGATAACCAGTTAAGTATGAAACCCGGATATTCTAATAAAACAGTTTTAGTCCCATTAGAGTCTGCACTTGATTTACAAAACATGAATTATGCAAAAACAAAGGGGATTTATAATAGGAACTTAACATATAAAGAAATGGCAGAACATTCGCCATTTGACAAAATATATGTAAAGGCAAATGGTAATGACCATATGTCTGCTATGGACGGTGAAATTCTTACATTCATTAAAGAAATTGTGGAAGACAACACACCTAAGATCAACAAAGTGATAGCATCTGATTTATTACCGATTATAATAAATCTTTTAGACTAGTAATAAAGAATTTTTTAAAGACATCAATACAATAATAAATGATTTCCATATTTTATGATGTACTATATAAGTTAAATTGTAAGATAGAAATCAAATCAAGCAAGAATATATTCCTTACTGTAAATATAATTAATTGGAAAAGGAGAGTTAAAACTAAAAATTAAAGGAAAATTATAGAAATAGCAACTAATTTCATTAAATGAATAATTCTATTAAAATGATACAACTACAACCATTTTACTTTATCAAATTGAGATTATGATGATTTACAAAAAAAAGTTTATTGCTTTGTTATTTATAATAAGTTGTATATACACAGTGCATGGTATAACAGATGATTTAAAAAGAGAGATTATTAAAACACATTTACCAATATTGATTCTTGATAGTAGGGATGTTACCAGTAATGGCAATCAGATTGAGCCGGAACCACTCGATATTATGATTGATCATGCAGAGTATCAAATCCTTCTAACCAGTTTTAATGGAAAAACACTTGTTTCCAATCATGGTCTTGGGGGAAAAGATATATTACACAACCTATTGCCTGTAGGAAGAATGTATTGGACAAATGGAAGTGCAAAAAATATTACAAATAGTCAATTGTGTCTTACAAATGATGATCCTTCATGTAAAGAGCCACTATACAAAATGAAAAGTTATTTGCCATCTCCTGGAAATTGCAGTTCACATCCTTTTTGTAGTGGAGGGCAGGGGCTATATGGGTATCCTTACTATCAGTTTTTTGATTGGCCTGGTGATAATCCTAATGCTTGGAAACAATCATATGATCAATACTGTAATAATTACAAACCTACAGTATATGCTACTATTTTTGAGAATACAGAAAATTATATAATTCAGTATTATTACTTTACACCATTTAATGATTATGTAAATGATCATGAAGGTGATTGGGAAAATGTAAATGTTTATGTAAATAAAAATGATCGTACTACTGTTGACAAAATGGACTATTTGTTTCATCATCGATATGTTTCTTTTTCAAGTAAAGAAGGAAGATTCGACTTAATTGGTAACCATCCAGTGCTTTATTCTGGTGGTTATGCAAATCATCTTGCAATGCAAGGAACTGGCAGTCATGGATTATTCCCTTATCCAGGTGAATATTCAGATGTTGAAACTGGTTGTCCAGAATCTGTTGATGGAAAAGGTAAAATCCTGTATCCGGAAGATTTCGATATTAAATATGTCTTGGAAGATTCTGGTAACGATCCGTTCTATTACCCAGTATTTTGGGGAAGAAGTGCAGATTTGGGATGGGTAGATGACGTATGTGCAGCTGCAGTATGGATTCCGAAATGTGCCAGTGCAACATATCAGAAACCACCACTATCAAGAATATCCTCAGGAAGATGGAAAAGAACTGCAGAAAATATAAACACTTCTATAGAAGAAATACAACAGTATTCAAATTTGCCTGGTAGATCAAACAATGAGGGCCTGGTAAAAATTTATAGAAAGTATTCAAAAGGTCTAATACCAATTGTAAATTTATTACTTGATTAATTGGTTGTATTCGCATTTAATTTTAAATGGTGGTTTCATGAAAAATGATTTTAATTGTAATAATAATTACAAATCCATTATAACTTGGAACCAGCCTTCTTTACGATTCAACATAAAGCAGCAAAGATGATGTTGTAGCGCCTCTAAGACTCATCGTAAATCTTGATTTTTGATCGTGGTTAGTGAAGTCTGAGATTACAGGTACTATTTAAAATACTAATTAAAAACAATCGAAAGACCATAAACAAAAAGAGCTTGAAAATAAAATGTTACAAAAATTTACAAAAAGGCTCTCATTAGTATCGCTTTTATTTGCAAACGCAATGAATCTAAGTGCTGCATCTAAAAATTACATTTCTACAATGGAACATAATTCAATTAGAGCACTATATTGTAATAATGGGCAGCTTTGCGATGCACTGATTGAACGTGCATTTAAAAACAGGTATAATTATGCTATTGTTGAATTCGATTTTAGGATTACTGACAATATTGTTGGAAATAAAGATGTTTATAACAATTTAGGTAATGATGTTAAAAATGCATGTGTCTTACTAAGTAAACGGGAGATGCGTTTAATCCCAATGTTTCAGATGAGTTCTCAATGGTCCCTGGGATGGAAAACACTTCGGGACTTTGAAAATCCAGATATTGGAATTAATTCAATTACATGCAATAGAGAAAATCCGCAACTTGTTACTAACGCTATATGTAATTATACAGATAATCTTTCCACAGTTAATGAGGGAAGTAATTCCTGGGCACCTGAACCAAACGGAGTTGATAAAAGTATTATTGAAGTATTCGATGCAATCAAGCAGGGATTTTCAGATGCGAATGTCAATTACCCTCTTGAATTCATTCACATTGGTCATGACGAACCACAATTTTTAAATTGGTGTATAATTGCAGGTATTGGATCAGAGTGCGAGACAGCGTATCCGTATAAAGGCAATTTAGCACGTGGCGAATCGTCTCAGGCTGATATCAATTATATCCAAACAAAAATTAATGCAGGATTGAGCACGCAGTCTGCTTATCAAATGCTATTGGCTGATGAGCTTTACCGAAGAGTATCGCAAGCTGAGCAGGTTTATGGTACAAATGTAAAGATAATGATTTATGGCGATTCTTATGACAATCAAAGTTGGGGAGGTGTTCCCCTTTGGATACAAAAGGGATATGGTGATAAAATCACTTTAAGCGGAGCTATAGATTTGCCTGGGCTTACCGAATCTCAGAAATCAAAAGTTAAAGAAAGAATAATTCCAATTTTATGGAATTATCATGGCAAAGTTGAGCGTGCTGACAATCCACTTGACTTTCTGACCAGATCCGATTATAATAGCAATGAAGCAATTAACCGTTTTGTATCAAGAGGATTTAAAGTTATGTATTGTGGTGCCTTGCAAAACGGAAATGATTCAAAGAACCAGATTAAAGAATATTCAAGTACATCACATAACTATCGAAACAACTGTTTAGGGTATTGTGCGGCTGCATGGGTCGATACTTATGACCCAAACTTGCCAGATAATAAATGGAGTGTAATTGAGTATATATACACAGGATGTGGTAATGATTCATATTTACCTGTGACTGATTTCACTCGTCGTACAGAAAATTATATTCAATCTTTGATGCAACTATTACTTGATTAAGCAGTATTTGATATTAGTTTCACTTAAGCAATGACTGCAACCATTTCAAATCTTATGTAAATTACAGTATAACAAGTTGTATGTATGTATTGTACCCACGTGTATAGTTTTGCTTTAAGTAAATCAATCACAGCTTGACATATTTATAATGCAAAGATATCAGATTATATAAAAAGTATACAAACAAGAAAGGTGTAATTCAATCTATGAAGAATCTGCATGAGAATAAGTTTAAAGTAATACAATTTTTACTAATTGTAGTTTGTTTGATAAGTGCACAAGGTACAAAGTCACCAAGTATGGAAGTCCTTCAGAGTTATTGGAAACCATATGTGATTGAAAGTTTTCCGCAAGAGCAATCGGGAGGTTTAGCGAAATCAGGAGGATTTTTCAACAAAATATGGAATTGGATAAAGAATAATCCTGTGACTGCAATGACGGCTATATTGACTGGCGATGTGACCACTGTAAGTTCCACGTATCTTGCAGAAAAATCAACAGACATAACAATGGATGTTGCGGATAAGTTTATTACCTGGGTAACACCAGATCCATATCCTGTACAATTTGATTTACGTGATTATCATTTGATATCAGATGTTGATGATCAGGATGGAAATACATGTGTTCCATATTCTATTGTTGCAGCATTGGAAGTTGAAGTCAAAAAAAGACTGATGCATACCCTCCCGGAATCTGATTACGATGTAAATCTTTGCGAACAGGAATTATATAAGAAATTTGATATGGACAATAGTCTTAATCAGACCGCACCGGTTATGTTAAAGATTGCGAGTATGGGTGGTTACGAAATACCTATGGAGCAAAATAAAGAAGGATGTTCAAAGCCGACAGTTAAAATTGTAAACTATGTCGCCGTTCCAGGTGATATTGATCCTCTAACTCAATATCTGGTTGCAAATGATTATTTTTTAACAACTGTTGCAGAGAAACTCGCAATCAAGAGCATCCTCTTTACTAGAAAAAGTGGTGTAATAGTTTCAATCGTCGTTAATAACGATGATAAAAGTAAAACTGAACTAAGAGGTAAAAAAAGCATTTGGGATGAAAATCACAATGTCACAATTGTTGGTTGGGATGATAATGCTTGTGGAGGGAATGGCGCTTGGATTATTAAGAATTCATGGGGTAAAGACTGTGGTAATGGAGGGTTTCAGTTTTTGGAATATGGTGCTAGGGGAATCGGGTGGCCGCATTATATTACAATGATCAGTTTTAATTCCTGGGACAACTGGGTTTCGGAGTTAAACCGAACTGTTACATGGCAAGACCCTAAAGGACCATTGGGTACTAATGAAGTCCTGGCAGAAAATTTTGGGAATTCCTGGTGTTCACGAGCTATTGGTGGATTTTCATTTTCCAATGTTGGTCCCGTTCAATGGGGTTATGGCGTCTCAGGAATTGCTGGATTAGCTGCATATTCGGAGATATCTGAAAAATCGTATAGTTGTAATAATGGTACTTTACAAGCAATACATCCGGAATTGATAAAGAAAGATTACCAAAACATAACTCCGATTCTAAACTTTCTGCTTGACTGAAGTTGGTATCGTAAAATGTCCAAAAATGGAAATCTTGATTAGTGGTTTTTACTAAAATGGAACCTGCCATCTGTGTTTTCAAAAAGATGGGTTCAGCCATTTGGTTATTTCACTTTGCATAATAGCGTCATAGTGAAAATCTTTAAAGTAATATAATATACTCATCATTAATCGGAGGCGGGGGTGCGGGAGTGGTGTTTTTACGGGATGAGAAACGTGTGGTACTTCCAAAGGTAACACTGTTTGCCGGATCACTGGTCTTTTTGCGAACTGATCACATGTTCTATACAAAATTTAAGAATCCCATAGTTGGTTTCTATGGAGTGATGTTTGTAACACCGGTTTCTCCAATGGTTATTGAATTCTTTAAGGGTTGACGGAAAAGTATTGTGCGTGTTTTTACTTTGACGGATTGATGTTCAATAGAAACTTGTCAACAGGTTCACAGTTAACAACAGAAAAACGATTTGAATTCTCCATAAGAAATAAAGTTAAATGTATATTGTTACTCCGGCAATTAACTATTTCCCCACGGTTATTAACAATGGGCCATTTTTATTAAGAAATCCGACAACTTTCGTTACATTGTGAGTAATACCTAAATCGAACGATTGTTTGACCGAAAACGATTTTTTATATCTAAAAACGACTTTTACCCAGTTCTGAAAAATAGTTTTGACTGTACGGCAAGACTTGTAGTCCCGAAAATTACGTCAGGCAAGATTTTTTGTTGAGATTTCAGATTGCTCTACGCAAAAAATTGACAAATGCACACGTGTAGAGCTACCTCACCCTATACATAACAACTCGGAATTGACGATGTATCAAGTTATTGCAAGTTGACTGTTACACCGATCCCATAAACTACCTATATCAAGGTTGTCCCACACTGCACGAGTAGTCTTCAAAATGGTTCGATGTCCGGTACGCACGATTTTTACTGCGATATCAATTATCTCCCGACGTACCCGTGTTGCGTAACAACGAATTGGTAGGACTTTACTTGCAACATCTTTGCGAAACGATTCCATAAGAGTGTGACTGATTACCATCAGTGCATAGCATGCACCGTTCATACCAAATTTTGTAAAGGGTAAGTGTTCACTCCCCATAAACACTTTGATTGATCGGTGATTGAGTTCTTCTTCGCCATTGTGATGCGCAAGTTTCACGATACCCTCTGTCTTCATCAGTTCACTCTGTTGACGCATATGCAGTACACAATCCATCAGGTCATTATTTCCAAGATTGGTATACATGACCGTATCACGGATGCCCTCAAGTACATACTGTTCATCTTCGGCTACAAGAGTTGTCAGTATAGTACGACGGGATGTATTCCACCGATCAAGTTTACTTGTAAAGTCGTAGCATACCCATGATGCACGTTTTGCGCTTACTCGTCCACTTTTGATTTTACCTGCTGCCTTCAGAGCATCATACACTGATGCATAGAGTTTTCCGATAACAACGTACTTGATCTTTAGTTCATTCTCAAAGAACAGCAAATTCTCATCTGATAAAAAACCACTATCTGCATTGATAATGATTGGTACATTTTCATCAAACCGACTTCTGATAAGCTTTACCAATCGGGCAACAGCATTCTTTGCATCATTACCATGGTTTGAGTGCTTCTCACCGCTTCGAAAGTGCATATCAACAATATACGGGCCCCAGTTGATCTGAAGGGGCTGAAAACCGAGTACTTTTTTATATGTGACATTGCACCCCTCACGTACCTTTGCATCATTATTGTCGAGTACCATCGTATCAAGATGCAAGGTGATGACTTTTGGTTTCTCTTGCTTAAGTCGCCAGACAAAGAGTTCATTGAGTATTGTCCGATATGATGCATAGGTAGTACCGTTAAATTTACCAAAAAAGCGTTTTACAGATGCCGTACTAAGCAGCTCCGCAACAGTCCGCTCTTGTACAGCTGCATATCCGGGATCTTTTTTTAGTTCATCAAACCGTGCAACTGAGTGATTGGTACCATCCATGCAAAATGCCATAAACTGGCGGGCACATTCGCTGATCAATTCTCCTTTGCTGCTTTTGCGCAGATGGCCGAATTTTTCTTCTACCAAAGAACAAACACCAGTGTTATCAATGTATCGCAACAAAAAACTCAACCCACCTCGTCCGGAAAGGGTGTCGCAAGTAATTTCAACACCACTGATCTTGCTTTCTTTTCTGTCAGAACCTATCTTCATCTTATCACCTTTTGAGTGTCGTTATTATTCAGAGCTTATAAGCTTCAGCAACCTATAATCTACTGCATGAAACGCCTCAAAGGGTGTTTTTTTATGTCAAGGTATCGTTCAATTTAGGTAATATTAAGTTGCCGGAATAATAACAAAGTTGAATTACCTGAAAAGTGTAAACGGTACAATCATCTCCCGGAGTGTATACGTTGCATTCTTCATTTCTTTGACAATTGCGATATAGTGTCCATTCGGTAAACCATGAAGTGGTAACCCGGTAGCCTGTTCATTAATACAGATCTTTCCTTGTAAATTCATTATGGTTACCTGGCAATATAGTTTCTCAGTAATAAGTAACCGGTTGTTTTGAATTACAATAGTAAAAGGAACAACTGCAGCAGATGAGCGTTTCTGCCGAACGTTCATAACGCCACTGTTTTGACGCAACTGAGGGTATCCAACTCCCTCTTCAATTGTCCAGACTGAATCAAAGTCCCATCCTGTATATGTTGCTTGTTGATACATCTTGCTTGTTGTGTTGCCTGGATTATTACTTCCCTGATAACTTTTGGGCAGGTGCGCTACTGTAGCATCCCAATGAATAGATTCGAGAACTGTACCTGTTGTATCCAAATTACCAAACAATCCAGATGTATCATACATACTCTCATCCAGAGTTAAACCCGAGTTGTAACAATGCTTAACGGTTACATTACTGAAAATAACCCCGAACAATGCACCTACACTATAATTACCCCGAACTGTTCCCTGATGAAAGCAGTTACGAATAACGCTCCCGGAGCCAACAATGCCCACAAGTCCCCCGGTTTCCATTACACCTTTAACCTGTGCCACGCATGAACTTTTTTCCAGAGATCCTTTTGAAAATGTGCCGATCAGTCCACCGGTACCATTTCCTCCCGATACTGTAGCTGTACTGTGGCAATTTGATATTGTCGAATTTATTGACCTGCCGATTAAACCACCGGTTATATCGATTTCACCTAATACTGTTCCAGATACAGTACAGTTGTTAATGGTTGAATTACTTGCATTAGCGATAAGAATAGACGTTGTATAGTAATAACTTGATATTATGGCATTAGTAATTTTCAGATTTTTTATGGTGGCCCCAGAAATCTGAGAAAACAGCGCAAGGCCAGTGTTTGTTGAATTTTCAAGATATTGATACATACTGTCAATTACATACCCGTTGCCATCATAGGTTCCGCTGAATGCAGAATCAATTCCGATTGGCCTAAGTCCGGAAAATGTCTCGTAGAAGCCCCTGCCAGTTTCACGTCTCCACTGCTTTGTCACAGATGCATCAATATCGCATATCTGTATAAAGTGACTCTTCCATACTGAGGGTGTCTGAGCTATCCATTGAATGTTTTCTATGGAACTGATTTGATACGGCGAGGAAATCGTACCATCACCGGTTGAAGGAGGAGTTGCTGTCTGTGACAACAATGTAGAGGTTAGTAGAACAGCAATAAACAGGCATGATTGAAAGAAATTTTTAGTATTCAATTTTTTCCCCTTTTGTAGATTGAGTACATATCGTCTTTGCAAAGTATATCATTTCTATCTGAATTAATCTGCTCTTTAAATCAATCAACAAGAAACTTTTAAACCATTCCTAAAGCAGTAAGTAGACGGTTATACGCTCAAAAACCGCTTACCTTTTTGCAACAGTCAAGATGTTCAGGGTTCAATGGCTATTTCGATAATAAAAGTTTTGACATTCCTGATTTTTACAATATGAATCTGACTGTGTATAATTACCTGTGCATGGTCGCCCATTCATTTTAATTTTCAATGTTAGTAAACATAGTAAAAGAATCATAAGTTACCATAAAACCGGTATACTATTGCCTTACATAAATACCACAATTATATTCCATTGTTCATAAGGGATACTACTATTCACAGGGAAAACAGAATATGTCAAACGAAAACAATTTAAAACCCATATCAGAACCTCTGGTAACGCATATTTACACAGCAGATCCATCCGCGCACGTATTTGATGGCAAGATTTATATCTACCCATCCCATGATATCGATGGTGGCGTTCCTGAAGACGATTTTGGTGGTCACTTTTGTATGGATGATTATCGTATCCTTTCGATGGATAGTCCGACTGACACAAAAGCCACTGATCACGGTGTTGCATTGCACGTTAATGACGTTCCATGGGCGGAAAAACAGATGTGGGCACCCGATGCAGCATACAAAAACGGAACATATTATTTATATTTCCCGGCAAGAGCGAATGATGGTGCTTTTTATATTGGTGTTGCAACCAGTAAAAATCCTGCAGGCCCTTTTAAAGCACAGCCACAGGCCATTAAAGGCAGTTTCAGTATCGATCCGTGCTCATTTGTTGATGACGATGGAAAAGCGTTTTTATATTTCGGTGGTCTCTGGGGTGGTCAGTTGCAACGCTGGCAGACCGGCAAATTTATTGCCGATGTAAAATCGCCCTATGAACTCGAGCCCGCTGATGATCAGCCGGCACTTTGCGCCAAGGTTGCCCGCTTAACAGACGATATGCTCGAATTTGACGAAAAACCGCGGGATGTTGTTATTCTTGACGAAAACGGTAAGCCTCTTCTCGCTGGTGATCACAACCGCAGATTCTTTGAAGCTTCATGGATGCACAAACATAATGGCAAGTATTATTTCTCCTATTCAACCGGTGATACTCACTATATTTGTTATGCTATGGCTGATAATCCTTACGGACCATTTACGTTTAAAGGTATTATTTTAAATCCGGTAATCGGATGGACCACTCATCATTCAATTTGTGAATATAACGGTAAACCGTACCTGTTTTATCATGACAGCACACTTTCAGGTGGCAAAACTTTCCTGCGTTGCGTGAAAGTAACGGAGCTTAAGTACAGAGCAGACGGGACTATTGAGACTGTAACTGCGTATAAGTAAAGTTTTAGCATATTCAATATTACAGCAATTCCGGGTTTTGCATTACTCAATATTCCAATGCATTCCCGGAATCCTGAACCGGGATCTGCAATCCCGGCTTGCATCTGGAAAAATGCTTCGCTGGCAATGAGCTCTCAGAATTCGTGCGATTTTAATCTCCCAGTAATATTTCTGCCAATTTCTTTCTTTTTACGGAAATATAAATCATAACATTTCAATAAAAATTATTAGATATTAATAAAGTATGTCTGTTCTATAAGAAAATTTTCAACTAACATCAGAATGCTTATTTGTCATTTAGTAGTTTGTTATCGGCTTTACAATATAGAATTAACGTTTTAATCCAAAGGAGAAATCAATGAAAAGAGTATCCCCGTGTATTGTAATTACTATGATTTGCAGTATAGTGTTTACATTTTCATGTGTCAGCACCAGAAAGAATGTCGAAGCAATTTCCGCAGAGGCAAAATATAAGAATGCGTCACTGCCGGTAGAAGAGCGAATTGATGACCTTATGTCGTACATGACGCTTGATGAAAAGGTAGCACAGATGGCGCAGGCTGTCGTCTATGTGGCTTCACCAGCAGATGCCAAAAGTTATGGGCTTGGCTCAATTCTTGTCGGGGGAGGCGATCATCCGGGAAGCGGATTAAAGGCTAAAGACTGGTTGAATTTTTATAACGAATACCAGAAAGCTGCGATGCAAACCCGACTGGGCATTCCAATTCTTTTTGGAGTGGATGCTGTTCATGGAAACGCTAAAATAGAGGGCGCGACGGTGTTTCCCCATAACATCGGACTGGGAGCAACCAATGATGCTGCGCTAGTTGAGAAGATCGGACGGATTACCGCGATAGAATCAAGAGCTGCCGGATTGCACTGGAATTTTGCACCCTGTGTCGCTGTTGCACGTGATGAACGCTGGGGGCGTACTTACGAAAGTTTTTCTGAATCGCCTGATATCGTCTCTGCGCTTGGTATCGCTTATGTACATGGCCTGGAAAACGGAAACCGTGCTGCACAAAACTCGATGGCAGCATGTGTCAAGCACTATTTTGCCGACGGTGGTGCCGAATGGGGAAGTGGGCCACATGGCATCGATAGAGGAAATAGTACACTTTCTGACGAGGATGTTCGCAAAATACACCTGGCACCCTATGTCGCAGCGTTAAAGGAAAAACCAGCATCTGTCATGATTTCATTTTCAGGTATTGGTGGTGAAGAGATGCACGGTAACAAGAAATGGATCGATGTTCTTAAACAGGAACTTAAATTTAACGGTATAATTATCTCGGACTGGGCGGGGCATAAAGAACTGAAAGGTGAAAATCTCTTCGCCCAATCGATAAACGCAGGAATGGACATGATAATGATACCCGAAGAATATCCGGATTTTGTTGTCGATGTTCCGCAGAATGTCAAAGATGGCATTATTACAAAAGAACGTATTGATGAGGCTGTTCGACGCATTCTGCGGGTGAAGTTTGAAATGGGTCTCTTCGAGAAGGCGCTTGCTGACGAAAGCCAGTTGAACACTGTTGGATGTGATGAGCATATGAATGTTGCCCGTGAAGCAGTCAGAAAAAGTCTTGTTCTTCTAAAGAATGAAAATACAGCGCTTCCTTTATTAAAAACAGAGAAGGTTGCTATCGTCGGAACAAAAGCCAAGGACATGGGTGTTCTTTGCGGTGGCTGGACCTTATACTGGGGTGGTTATAGCGAATACGAACCGCTGGTGGCTCAACTTGAGCAAAATTCGAGACGGGTAAAGTCCAGCGGTCTTGCCGTGAAAGGGAAAAATATTCTGGAGGCATTTACTGCGACTGCCGGGGCCTCTGTGCTCTATTCTGATGACGGTAGCGCAATTGACGGAGCTAAAAAGGCAATTGTCGTTATTGGAGAAGTTCCTTACGCCGAATTTTTTGGCGACTCAAAAGACCTGTCGGTTTCGAAAGCAGATGTTGACAAAATTAAAAAGCTTAAAGCGCAAGGAATTTCTGTGATTGCAGTGATTGTCAGCGGACGTCCGATGATCATTAGCGAGATTGAGGCTGATTGCGATGCGATCGTTGCAGCATGGCTTCCCGGCTCGATGGCTGGTCCTGGAATTGCCGATGTACTCTACGGTGATTATGATTTCAGCGGCAAGTTATCCTTTACATGGCCCAAAGACATGGCTCAGCTTCCAATCAACGTTGGTGATGGTAAAGAGGGACTTTACCCCTTTGGTTACGGTCTGCGTTATAAGCAATAAGAGAATGGAACAGCTGTTGTTTGAATTTTCCATTCACTGATCCGGGCTGTAATGCTGTTGACATGTTGCAAAACGGATATTTCCTGCCAACTTGCGCTGGAAAATGAGACCTCACCCCCGGCCCCTCTCCCACAGGAGAGGGGAGAAAAACTTGACATAACAATATGTCTCCTGGTGTTTTTCTCTTACTCCCCCTCTCCTATGGGACGACGCATCGAAGTGGTCGAAGGACCAGAGGGGGACGGGGGGTGAGGTCTCTTTTTGTCAATTCAAACTTACATTTTTGGAAAAATAAACGTACTCCATGATCGTGGCGGTAAACTGACTTTTATTGTAGTGTTTTTTACACGTATCAATTTCTCCATAGGATTGATCAGGTCATTCTGAGCGATTACAACAATCTCTCCGTCAGGATTTGTAAAGGCTATTGCATTGCGGTAGCCTTCTTTCAATGACGTATATTTTGCACCTGGTTTGACATAGTAAGAAAAGTGCTTGATAGCATAGTACATCGGTGTGTAAACCGGTTCTTTTTTTGCTCTGTCCACAACAATAGCAGCGTTTTGCGGCCAGGGGCGTGCGGCATCGATACTTTTTCCCTCTTCATCAAGAATCATGTTCCACAATAAGTAGGAGTTTACCCCTTCGTCAAAGTAGGTTTTTATTTTATTCCACGTATATGAACCGTATGACCAGTCATTTTGGGGTTTATCCGGATCAAACCCTGGTTTCCAGTGCCAGTTTCCGCATTCGGTTTCTGTCTGCATTATATTTTTATCAGGATATGATGCTCGTGTTTTCGCAACACTGGCCACACCATCCCATTGAAAGCCAACACAACTGACATAGCTGTTCGCTTTTTTATCACTTAATACTGTTTTGGGGTAGGCATCAAAATTACCGTCCTGGATCGTTCCAAGCATGATTCTGCCCGACAAGTTGTTTTTTTCAAATAATGGTCCAAGATAATCCCTTATAAAAACAAGAAACTGATCCGGCTCCCAGGCGCAGCTCGGGTATTTGGTCAGTATTGTCGGCTCATTCTGAACTGCCACCATGTAAATTTCCAGACCTTCAGCCTTATAGCTTTCGATAAACTTTTTCAAATATAACGCATAGGCATCATAGATTTTCGGTTTGTTTTTGAAATTTCCACTGTCAAAATCACGGTTGGTTTTCATCCATGTCGGTGGAGTCCATGCAGAACCCCAGAGTTTCATCTCAGGATTATATTTTAACGATGCTTTTATATAGGGAATCAGTTTTTCCTTGTCACGTGCGATTGAAAATTTTTTCATTGCATAGTCATTTCTTTTTTCATTAAGCGTATACCTGCTCTCGGCATAGTCGCTTGCACCGATAGGAATTCGGCAGATAGTGAATTTCGCTCCGCTATCCTGATCAAATAGCGCTTTTAAAACCTCATCCTGCTTTTCCTGAGACAATAGTGACAATGCGGTCCATCCTTTTTCGTTATATGCGCCACCGAATCCGTCGATTGTCTGCTTAAGGTTATCAACATCGACCAGAATATCAGCACTACCGCTACTATCTGAAACCAGGGACTGTGCATCAGGCATATCACTCCACATCGCATCCTGTGTTGACAATTTCCACTTTACAGTAATGCTGCTGGAATCCAACGCATTACCTGCAACACTGCTCGAATCCGCAGCTGCTACACTACTCAACGATAACAAAAAGAGCAATGAACCGGTTATTACTTTTGTCATGTACTTCTCCTCTGAATGGTTATAAGTAAGACTTCATATTATAATGATTATAAATCAAAGTACAAAATCGAAAGACCTTATACTGTGGAAGAATCCGGCGATAAAATATTGATAGGTATTTATCGTTTTTGTATCTGAAGTTAAAAAATAGTGCTTGTGTTTGGCTTATTCAACGGGTTTACTAAACTTTTAGAGAATGTTGTATCTTTTTTGGGAGCGGTTGTAAATTGTGCAGCATTAATTAGAGCATGTGTTGCATTTGATACCTGCATTCGTCTAATAATCACCAGAAAACACATTGTACTCTGCCGTAAGCAGTTATTGTTGTAACTGATAGTGCAGTTACATGAAAAATCATGTAACACCTGGTATGGATTGTTCGATATGGTTTATGGCTTTTTGTATAAAATACTAATATATAAAGAGCAATGTGCTATGTAACACTATGAAAAATAATAGTTATGGAAATAAAAATATAAAAAGACAAAATATATGGAGAGCAATTGACTATATATTATTGTTTTTATTTTTGGAAATTTGTAAAAAATTGAAATATATTAGCACTATGTAATAACACTTTTAAATAAATGTAATCAAATCTTAAGTGCTACATACAGGCCAGGTTTTTAATATGAAAGGAAATCAGAATGGTTAGATCAAATTTTTTTAAGAAAAGTGCTACAATAGTGGTTTCAGCCTTGTTTGCAGTCTCACTGCTTTCCAGTAATGCATTCTCACAGGATCCAAATTTTTATATTTTTCTTGCATTCGGTCAATCTAATATGGAGGGAAATGCGAGACCTGAATCAATGGACAATACTGTGGATGCACGTTTTCAGTTATTGCCAGCTGTTGATTGGCCGGATAAGAGCAGGACAAAAGGAACATGGACAAAAGCAACTCCACCACTGTGCAGAAGCTCTACCGGGCTCACTCCCTGTGACTATTTTGGCCGTACTTTGGTAGACAGTCTTCCAAAGGAGATTAAAATCGGTATTATCAATGTGTCTGTTGCCGGCTGTGCTATTGATATGTTCGATAAATCAAAATATCAATCGTATATTTCAGGCCAACCACAATGGATGAAAGATATTGCTAACCAATATAATGGTAATCCATATGGACGTCTGGTTGAAATGGGTAAGGCAGCTCAGAAAGATGGTGTGATTAAAGGCATTTTACTCCATCAGGGTGAAACAGATGCCGGCAGTGGTGGCTGGCAAGATAAGGTGAAGGTTGTCTATAATAATTTGATTAATGATCTGGGCCTTGATGCATCCAAAACGCCACTACTTGCCGGTGATTTGCTCAGCCCGAGTGGAGAGGTACAGAAATTAGCTGAAACCATGAAAAACACCGCTTATGTTATTTCATCATCGGGGCTTAAAGGATCTGATCAATACCATTTCACTGCAGATAGTTACCGCCAGTTTGGAAAACGCTACGGCATCAAAATGCTTGAACTCCTTAGAAAGCAGGGGACTGGTGTAATTGCTAAGAATGCTTTAACTATAAGCAACCTTCAGAACACTACACTCACTTCGTTGTATACCATGGATGGAAAAAAAATCCCGGCAGGCTTAGTTCAGAATATTACTGCAGGAAAGAACCATTGTGTATATGTGATGCAAACACCGGGAAAACAGGCATCATTAATTGTAAAACCTGAATGATCTTTACTTTGCACAGAGTGGCGGGATTATTAATCAGAATCTTTCCTGCTGATGCATGTGAATGCCCAATCTGTTAAAGTAAAAGCCTGACCCGGAATTCTCCTGTCAGGCTTTTATAGAAAACCAGTAATCTATTTCAGCGTAAACATAGCTTCTTTTAAATCCTCTGAATTTGTTCCTACGAAAACATTGAATTCTCCAGGCTCAGCCTTGAAACTCATATCACGGGTATAAAATGCCAGATCGGAAGAAGTTAATCTGAACGTTACATTTTGTGATTCACCGGCTTTCAACATGATCTTTTTAAATCCCTTTAATTCCTTTACAGGACGGGTTACGCTGCCCACCAGGTCGCGAATGTATAACTGAACTACCTCTTCACCATCGTATTTACCGGTATTTTTAACTTCGGCACTTACTTTTAATGTATCGGTCAGACTAATTTCTTTTGCGCTGAGTTGAATATCGGAATAGTTAAATGTAGTGTAACTTAGACCAAATCCGAAAGGAAACACGGGGGAATTAGGTATATCTTCATACTTTGATACCCACTGATTGGTTTCGTCCAATTTTGGTCTTCCTGTGTTTTTATGATTGTAATAAATAGGAATCTGGCCTACTGAATAGGGAAATGTAACGGTTAGTTTCCCGGAAGGATTATATTTACCAAAGATAACATCAGCTATCGCATTTCCGGCTTGTGTTCCCGGGAACCAGCACTCAAGTAGTGATGGAGCATTTTCAGCCAGCCAGGGAATTGTCAGCGGGCGACCATTCATTAATAGTACTACAACTGGTTTTTCGAGCTTAAATAGTTCGGCTGCAAGTTCTTCCTGACGGCCTGGGATAGAAATATTCCCACGACTGTGAGCTTCACCACTCATTTTCCAGGATTCTCCAATAGCTAAAATCACTGCATCGGCCTCGCGAGCCACACTTACTGCTGCGGGAATATCAGCTGTATCACCCTGAATACTGCATCCTCTTGCATATAACACTTTAGAAGTTGATGGTACCTGAGCTTTAATACCTTCCAAAACTGTGACAACATCGTTTGCTTCACCCATTGCTTTCCAGTTGCCGATCATATCTCTTTTTGAATCACCTAACGGTCCTATAACTGCGATGGAATTAATAGTTGAATTTAAAGGAAGTACCTGTTTTTTATTACTTAACAAAACAATAGACTTACGAGCTATATCACGGGCAACCGCCTGATGTTCAGCTGTAAGAACTTGTGTTTTTTCACGTTTTTCGTCACAGTATTTATAAGGATCATCAAATAATCCGAGTTTAAACTTTATGCGAAGAATACGACGAACGGCTTCGTCGACTGTTTTTTTGGAGACTTTGCCGTCGTTTACAAGTTTTACAAGGTGCTCACGATAAGCGCTTGCTTCCATATCCATGTCACAACCAGCATTTGCAGCCATCATTCCGGCTTCATATTTATCGTTTGCTACACCATGGGTTATCATTTCACCAATCGAATTCCAGTCGGAAACAACAAAACCCTGAAATTTCCACTCCTTTTTAAGTACTCTATTAACAAGATTCTGATTACCGGTAGCAGGAACGCCATCAAATTCATTAAATGAATTCATAAAAGTTCCAACGCCAGCTTCAGCAGCAGCTTTAAAGGGAGGTAAATATGTTTCGTACAAAATGCGATCTGAAATACTGACAGTATTGTAATCGCGGCCACCTTCGGCTGCTCCATATGCAGCAAAATGTTTTGCACATGCCACAATGGTATTATCATCTTTTAAATTTTTACCCTGAAAACCTTTAACACGAGCTGCTGCAACAAGTGATCCAAGATATGGATCCTCGCCGGCTCCCTCCATAATGCGTCCCCAGCGGGCATCACGTGCAATATCAACCATTGGGGCAAAGGTCCAGTGAATACCGGCAGCTGCAGCTTCGGTACCAGCAACACGGGCTGATGTTTCTATTGCCTGAAGATCCCAGCTTGCCGATTCGCCCAGAGGAACCGGAAACATAGTTTTATATCCATGAATTACATCAAGACCAAATAGCATTGGAATTTTCATTCTGGAATTTTCCATTACTAACTTCTGCAAATCACGGGTGTTGGCTGCACCGGAAACATTTAGCATTGCACCCACCAAACCTTTTTTGATATCGTCAATTTGGCCGGGTACACTAGGGTTGATATTATACTGGTTCATCTGGCCGACTTTTTCATCGATAGTCATTTTGCTGAGAAGTTTGTCTATTTTGTGTTCAATAGCAGCATTATCACTGTTCAAATGTGATATTTTTTTACCAAATGATTCAGTAATTAACAGTGTGACTACCATTAAAAGAATAACTTTATTCATTCTATTCTCCTGTAAAGATGTTTTGTAGTTATTTACAAAAATCAATTTTAAAATAGTAAATCTCCAAGTATGTTTGTTAGAAGTAAAAGTTAAAATATCATACGCATACACAATGTTAACTCTAAAAAGTAGAAAATAATGGTAATATGTTTTACTTGAACTGCAGCATAGAGCGTGAAAGAAGATCAGCTGAGTGGCTTTATTGACGATATAAAGAAATCTTTAAAAAATCAAACTATAATCCTGTCAATTATAATACATCTGCTTAATATCTCAACAAATAATTTCTAAAATGTTTTAATTGCATGTAATCACACCTGTACCTATCCCTTTACTTTTTCGCAAACTCTTTTAATTTCATCAATCACACCCCGGGGGATATAGATTCGGTTTGTTATTGGTGCAGGTACAACGACACCTGAGAGTTTATACAATATCGGTATCGGATTAATTCCATCGCTGACAGGTAATATATCGTACCCAATCTGATTCCAACATAGTTGGCATTCACAATCTTTCGTTGTATAATTTCTAAATGGCACATTCAAAACCGTATACCATTGCTTTTCTTGCAAATAATTTCCATTCCGAGTACTGCCACGTAATGTATTCTGGCGTAAAATGTGCTCTGTCGGAGTTGGGCGTATCACTTATAACGGTTGGTGGTGGCAATATAAATGACCCCAGATTCAATGATATCCAAAGAAACAGGGCTTTTGATCTCATAAATACTGATGACTTTGATGGAATAATTTTCCAGTCCGGTTCTCTCTATAATTTTATTACTGAGGAGCAATTTCTGACTTTTTGTTCCCGGTTTGCTGCGATACCATCGGTTCATATCGGATATAAAAAAAGTGGTTTATCCAGTATTAGTGCTGATAATAAAATGGGCATGAGAGAACTGGTTGACCATTTTATAGAAGAACATAACCGAAAGGAGATTGCATTCATCAGGGGACCAAAAGGAAGTTCTGATGCTGATGAACGATATGACGCATATAAAGATTCACTGGAGGCGCACGGTATTCCTTATTGCGAGGACCTTGTGTTTACAGGAACGTTTTTACCAGAGAGCGGAACTGCCGCTGTCAGAAACATCATGGACATTAAAAGGCATCATTTTGATGCAATGATTGGTGCAAATGATCAGATGGCACTTTTTGCCATGAATGAATTAATTCGCAGAGGAAAAAAAGTTCCTGGTGATGTTATCATCGGGGGATTCGATAATCTCATAAGCGCCCGTGCCTGCTCACCGGCATTGACAACTGTTGGACAACCGGTTTTTGAGCTTGGGAAAGGCGCTTTGACGTTACTAATTGATATTATTGAGGGTAAAACTGCACCGGGAACTGCTGTTTTATTACCCAGTAGACTGGTTCTACGACGTTCATGTGGGTGTATTTCTGTTCCGCTTAAATCATCAGAAATTGATGATGCACATAATCTGGATACTACACTTTATGAAAAACATTTTGTTAACATTATAAATACAGATCAATCATCAATATTAGATTTTCTTGAGAAGCAAATCCTTCATCTTTTAAAAAATGGTTATATGCTCGATAAAATACTTTCCATTCTGGTATATATCCTCAATAAACAAGCACAGGAATTTCCACCAGATCTTCACAAAAGAATCTGGCAGATGCTATTGACAATCAGTGAGGAGCATTTTGAGATACGGCAACTAAAGCGTCAGGAAGCGGAAGAACAACTTTACAATTTCATTGATGATCTCAGAAAGATATCAGACCCAGATTCGTTAAGGGAATTTTTGCATGCAGAATTGATTAATGTTGGTATTAAAGAGTTTGTAATTTCCCGATATAAAGATAAAAATAATTCAGTACTTTTTTATAACAACTCATCCGATGAATATGGTATTGTATTCAGATCAAATCTGCTATTGCCCAATGGAATTTCATCATTACAAAAACCGTTTAATCTAATCTGTTTGCCATTATTTGAGACAGATTCGGATATAGGTTTTTTTCTTACCGACCCCACTGATCACATTCCGGTTTTTCTCGAAACGATCCGCAGCAGTTTGGACGGTGCATTACACATGATGGATATGATTGCCAATGAGCGGGAGCATGGAATTTTACTTGAAGAAATGGTACAGGAGCGTACATCAGAGCTTCAGAATGCACTCAAGGAACTATCCCTCGCGAATGTAAAACTTGAACAGATCTCTATCAGGGATGAACTTACCGGGCTATTGAATCGCCGTGGCTTTCTGTCAACCGCAAGCCGGCATATTGCTCTTTCCAAGCGAAACAGGAATAGTTTTATCTGCATCTTTTTTGATCTTGACAAATTAAAACAGATTAATGATATCTATGGTCATGCTCAAGGTGATATTGCGATTAAAACAATGGCTGATATTCTTAACAAATCGTTTAGAATAACAGATGTCATCGGCAGAATCGGTGGTGACGAGTTTACCGTACTGGCATTTGATTGTACAGTACAAGACTATGAGCAAATTAAGGATAGAATTGATCAACTGGTTAACGAGTATAATGAGATAAACATGAACGCATGGATGCTTGATTATTCCGCTGGTATGGCATCATCCGGAGAGGAACATAATTTTGATATTGACACATTGCTAAAACTTGCAGATGATGCATTGTATAAAGTAAAAGAGGAAAAACGTGGCAAGAGTAAACAACGTTGACGTAGTGAAAATATTAGTTGCTCATTGTCAATTGGTGGGAGCGTTATATGTTTTTTATAAATAAAAACTTGTTGTGGATGAGAGACTGGGTTCTTGAAAATTAACAAAATAAAAAACCGCCGATTACCGGCGGTTTTTACTGAATGTTTTATTCGAGTGTAAGTATCCCCCATTGTGATGGATTGGCATAAAAATTTCCATCACCGCACCAGATGCTCTGCGATTGACGATCTTTTGAGCCTTGATCAGCATCATCGATCGCACAGTCAAATCCTAATTCCCATCCCTTTTGCGGAATAAAATCGGAGGCAAGTGAAGCCCATGGGATGATTGCTTGAATAAGATATCCTGATGAAGTTTTTTGGACATCGATGACTGCTCCATCAGGAGATTTTTTTAATGATCCCCATGCCCAGATTGATGGTTTGATTCCCTGATCTGGTTTTCCAGGGCTTATGCCAATCTGGAAGTCTTTTGGTCCATAGAATTCTCTTCCGGGATCCGCATCTTTATCCAAAGAAATGCATAATTCGAGACCGTCTCCATTCCATATATCCCCCCCGGATTTATCATTATTCATCGGAAAATCGTCTGCAATTTCTGCCCGTACAAAGAGCGACTTCTGTGAATAAGCCAGGTGGACTTTACCATGAAGATCGGCTTCCCCTTTTGCTGACGTAATAGTAAGCGGAGTGCTCTTTGCCCAATAGGGTTCCAATTTAGCAATGTCATTTTCGTCAGGAAACTCTATTGCAGATGCTTTCATCAGAACTTTCTTTGGTGACAATGACTCCAGATTTTTGAGATAGCTTTCATGATAGCTTGAAAATTGTGCAGGGATTGTCTTAAATAATGATGATTTTGATAAGAAGTAGGAATCCTCAAATGCCTTTTTTGCACTATTTTTTGATTCTTCACTTGAGAAAAGTCTCCAGTCTTTCTCTTTATTAATATCAAACCATGTGATTGCGCGAATAGCCGGGAAAAGTGTTTTCAGATCGTTTGCCATTTCAGCAATCCATGTTGCTTTATCCGGTCCCGCCCCAGCGGTAGCAAATTCTGCAATCATGATAGGTTTCTTGACTGAAGAGAATGCCTTTGTATATGCTGTTTTGAAAATGGATTTAAAGCTATCTGTACCGGAAAAGTTATAACCGTCGATTCCAACCCAATCGACATAGGTATCGCCAGGATACGCCTCAAACGGTGCATTCCAGGGTTGAGAGGGAACACTGGTTGCATTAAAACACCAGATCCATTGTACATTTTTTGCACCTGCAGCGTTAAAAATATCGTGAACGTAACGGTATGTTTTGATATAGGCCTGTGGATCCTGACCATTTTTCGGCACGCTCCAGGGATACCAGTCTCCATTGAATTCGTGAGCCCAACGAAGTAATAGTGGACGTTTGAATTTCGCTGCCTCTGAGGCCCATGTCTTAATATAGGTATCCCATTTTCCGTCAAGGATATCCTGAAGCTTGATCAGGTCCTTGTTTTCCCAGGACCAGGGTTCCCATGCAATGTGTGGTATATACCCTGCTTTAGAGACTCTCTTGGCATCTGCAGCAGGGAAACCTGTTGTCCAATCGGTAAACCACATAACTGATGCGAATTTTTTATTTAGTCCTTTTTCTAATTCCTTAATGGGTTTCAGATCTGTCTGCGATCCTTCGTGAAACACACCGAGCAGTACCCCGGTGCCATTATCCTTTGCACTTTGAGCTGATCCAAAGACTTCGTTTGAGGTCATTGTGATCATGGCCCATGCAGCGATCATACAAAGAATTCCTGGACTGTAAATGTTTGATCTCCTCTTATCAAGGTTACGATAAGGTTGATCATTAAGGCTTTTCATTTGTTTTCTCCTTTTCTCAAATTTGAAACTCGGGGAATTAATTGACAGGATATAGTAATGATTCTTGCAAGGGCTACTCCCTTGATTTTATATATCGATTGGTTGATAGGTATTAAACGTTTCTAATTATGAATTTAAAATAGTGCTTTCACTATGACAATACAACTCTTTTGGTGAAATAATTTGGGAAAGGCATCATCAGATTGTTAAAAATGGAATGGCCACACCTCCCGCCATCTTATTTATAAAAGTATGTAGAGAAGGAGTTATGATGAATGTAATGCGCATTGTCAAAACGTCATGCAGAACAGCAGGAACAAGATCATCGGGTGACAGTCGGGGTTGTGTTTATTTTCGTGTAATCTCACATCGTAAAGCGAAAAACATCTGCATTACTACTGATTAAAAAACTCTTTTCTGCAGCTTAGTGTTTAACACACTATCGGTCTGGTTACTTTTAATTCGGATTTAGTAAAGTGATTTATATATTGTAATCAGCTGGTGATAACAGTAATTTTTCAATTACTAAATAGGGACTTTATTATGAATAACAATGTGATTGAGGCTTTATTTGGGGGCATTTCTATTTTAATGATAACCGGGTGTTCTAAAGATCCGGTATTAATAATAATAACAATGATGAACCGGAGTATCTTGCGTCAACCAACCAATCTGGAAGACAAACATCATCATACAATATTCAATGGTATAACTATTCAAGTATATGTAGTCAATTCACGGATACAGGGGATTGAGGTCGCCGTTATCTATAACATTTGTCTACTGGTCATCGCTAACGTTGGTGTTATCTGGTCTATGCAAATCTTTTTTTTCAGAACAATTGTAAAGGAGTTGTGCGGACAGCTATATTAAACTGACAGATAAAAAAATACTGCCTTTGGGGCACAATATCATTTTAATTTTGTATGTAATTCATCAGCTTAACAACAAGTAAGGAGATTTAAGATGAACAAGAAGAACGCATTACTGTTTTTTGTTTCGGCCGCAATTGCTGTTGCAGGGCTGGGTTGTTCCCAACAATCAATCCCTGTTGGCTACGAGCAGAGTGCTGCGGTCGCAACTTATTCAAATGTTGTTTCAACTGACTGGCTTTATTCAAACTTGAATAATAATCAGTATATTGTCATTGATGTCAGAAGTCCTGATGAATATGCTGCCGGTCATATAACTGGTTCAATTAATATTCCTTTTGACGTTGTGTCGGTATGGGCTACATCAGATTTTGGACCCGGAGGATTATGGGTTCAATTACCCGGAATATCTGCTCTTACAACCGCTCTGGGTGAGTATGGAATTACAAGCAACAGTAGCATTGTCCTTGTAACCGGTCTTCCTGTAGCGAATCCATATGCACTTGGCTCTCCGGGACGCGTTGCCTTGACACTTGCTTACGCCGGTGTAAAGAACGTTGCTGTCCTTAATGGCGCATTTGAAAAGTGGGCCAGTGAAGGAAAACCTGTATCAACTCAGACAACCGCTGTTACAGCAGTTAATTTTGGATACAAGGATGCGGGTGACATGTTTGTCGATATTGATTTTGTCAAGAATAAATTGGGCAAAGTTGTTCTTGTTGATGCACGCGATTTTGCAGTATATGCAGGTGAAATTACTGAGCCGTGGGCACAGCAACCAGGACATATTCCGACTGCAGTATCGCTTCCTGCTGCATCATTATGGAATGTTACTGACGGAACCATGAAACCGCTTTCTGAACTTGAGGAAATTGCCGGTTCGGTTATCGGCGATGGCAAGAACCACGACATTGTTGTCTATTGCGGTGTGGGTGGTTACGCGGGTACAGTCTGGTTTACACTGGCAAAAATTCTCGGCTATAAAAATGTCAGGGTATTTGACGGGTCGGCTCAGGAGTGGTCGATGATGTATGACATGGTGAAGTAATATTGATTAATAAACGGTTATCACCAGTTGATTGTATATATTTACAATTGCCACACGTTTAAGATTAGCACTACAAACATGAGATTGTAGTGCTAATTTATATTGCATTGATGTTTTATTTAATTATCCGTATTAAAGCCAAATTCTTATTATAGTTTTGTCCCCCGACCGCAGCTTCAGTTAAAATTATAGACAATCAATTATTTTCTGAATCAAGTAAGCGTTTTTTTTCTACTGGTACGTCTCTATAACGTATTTGGATGCGGAGAAAGGAGGATATGTCAAATCAGATTATATGTTCCAGCATTCAAATGGAGTTATAAGCGAGTATCTGTAGTTTGTACGTTATTTTTTTGTAATAACGTTAATGTACTTTTAATTCTGGTTTTCGATTGTGGGCTTATTTATGGACAATTTATGTTTAATATATTAATAAAAATTGTGCATTTTTTTAGTTTTTTTTATAAATTAAGTTGCAGTCGATTGTACCAATATTTAGTTTTACAATTAAGAGTATTAAAACTGTTTAGCAGTTTTGTCACTCGAGAGAAAAAGGTTGTTTTAACAATTTAATCACTTAAGTGTAAGGAGAAGTACAATGAAAAGACTTTCATTTTGTACCGGTGTAGCTCTATGCCTTTCTTTATCTGCTTTTGCTGCAAAGGAAACGACACTAAATTTGTGGACGTTCACCAATGAGCTTGAGAAAAATGGCGCGATTGCACGTTTTGAGCAACAGAATCCTGGGGTTAAGGTTGTAATCACTACTGTTCCAAACGAACAGTACCTTGATAAACTCAGACCAGTGTTGCGCGCAAACAAGAATGCTCCTGATGTATTCCTTGGGGAACAGTCACTTGTAAAAGAAATCGTTGAAACAGGTTTTTGGGATGATCTTGGTAAGGCTCCCTATAATGCAGATGTAAAAGACCTTGTTCCATATCAGGTAAAAATGGGTACAGACTCAAAAGGTATTTTACGTGCACTTTCATGGCAGACTACTCCAGGTGGTTTCTTCTACAAGAGAAGCCTTGCAAAACAGTACCTGGGAACAGACGATCCTAAAGCAGTTGGAGAAATGCTCAATTCACCGGAAAAGTTCATTGAAACAGCAAGAAAACTTGTAAAAGCAAGTAACGGTGAAATAAAAATCATTGCTGGTGTCGATGATTATCAGGAATATGCATTTGGAGCTAAATCACAGAGTTTTATGGACAAAAATGGAAAATTGGTAATCGATCCAAAACTCCTTACCTATTTTGACATTGCTAAAACTCTTCGTGATGAAAAATTGACTGCAGATCTTAACAGATGGTCAGCTCCCTGGACAGAAAATATGAAGAAAAACGGTAAAGTTTTCGGATACGTTCTTCCAACATGGGGACTTCACTATGTTCTTAAAACAAATGCACCTGATGCAGCTGGTGATTACGGCTTGACAGTTGGTCCTAACCCATATTTCTGGGGTGGTACATGGTTAGGTATTTATAGCAAATCCAAGAATAAAGATCTCGCCTGGAAACTTGTTAAGATGATGACTCTTGATAAAGAAACTCTCAAATGGTGGGCTAAATCAACTGGTGACTTTGTCGGAAACCAGACTGTTTTCAATGAAATCAAGGGTGAATTCTCAGAACCATTCCTCGCTGGTCAGAACCACTACGAATTCTTTGCATCACAGGCACCTGCTGTAAATGCAGATATCGTTTGTATGTATGAGCAGAAAATCCGTGGTTTCTTCATGAATGCAATCTACAACTACATTGATGGCAAGAAGACCAAAGATGAAGCTATTGCAGGATTTAAAGCAGAAGTAAAGGGTGCATATCCTACTCTTTTCTAATCTTTTAGGATATTTTAAATCATACTTGGTTTAAAGTTTTATTAATTCAAAGCAAGATGCGTTGTAGTTCCTACAACGCAGCTTCTTTGAGTTAAGCGGTATGATAAATCAAAAAGTGAAATATAATGGATTCTGCAAAACCTATTAATTTACGTTGGGAGTTTTGATGTATAAGAAAATTAATATGATTGGTTTCCTATTCATATTACCATTTTTTCTCTTTTTTCTAACCTTTAATCTGTACCCAATAATCCAAACTCTATATCTGAGCTTTACCAGTTTTGATGGTTATCAGGATCCACAGTTTATCGGCATAGAAAATTATGTTAACCTTTTAAAAGACCCTTTCTTTTGGAAGGCATTTGCTAATACCTGGATTATATGGTTACCAAATTTCCTGATCCAGTTAACTATCGCATTTTTATGCGCAGTGCTTCTCACAAACATTCGATACAAAGTTAAATATGCTGGACTTTTTAGAGCTGTTTTTTATTTTCCGAATTTAGTTACAGCTGCTTCAATGGCAGTTCTTTTTACCGTTTTTCTCGATTGGCAGACTGGTGCGCTAAACCAACTGCTATTTGGTGATGACAAATCCAAATATATTTTCTGGCTTGGTGAAGCAAGAAATACACGATTCGTAATTTCATCTATTCAAACCTGGATGTGGTTTGGTCACAATATGATTCTAATCATGGCCGCAATCATTGGTATTCCACAATCTTATTTTGAAGCTGCAGAGATTGATGGCGCAGGACCAGCAAGAGTATTTTTTAAAATTACTATACCTCTTATTTTCCCGATTTTAACATTCCTGGTTGTAACCTCACTTATCGGAGGTCTTCAGATATTTGATATTCCATTAGTGATGTCCACTGGCCCGGCTCTTACGGGAAAGGGTGACCCTCAGCAAGCCATTATAACGATGCAGGTCTTTATGTATAATTCTGGTTTCGTCTATAACAGAATGGGTTATTCTGCGGCTGTTTCATTTGTAATGTTTGCTATCATTTCTATTATATCTGTAATCTACATGAAAGTAAGTCAACGTCTTATGCTTGGAGATGATAAATGAAACAATCACTAATAAAACTAGCGATCTATGCATTTTTAATAGCAATTTTGTTAATATGTATTGTTCCATTCTATCTAATGATTATTAATGGAACACGCTCAGCTGCAGATATTAATGCGGGCGTTTCATTTATTCCCGGTAAGTATCTTTTAGCAAATTTTAAATCTATTACATCCCAATTAGATCTTTTTACCGGATTAAAAAATACAGCAATTGTCTGTACAGCAATTATGATAGTCAGCTCCTATGTCGCAGGCTTGACTGCCTTTTCAATTGTATTTTATGAGTATCGGTTTAAGAAGCTTCTTTTTGGTATCATACTTGCATCATTGATGCTTCCTCAGGCACTCGGGTTGATCGGGTATTTTGACCTTTGTATCAAGCTGAATATTCTTGACTCACTTTCCGCACTGGTTTTTGCAGCAGCAGCTAATGCTGCCGGAGTGTTTTTTCTGAAACAATACACGCAATCGGTAATTCCTCTGGCTCTGATTCAAGCTGCGCGTGTTGATGGTGCGAGTGAGCTTAGAATATTTCATCGTATCGGTATTCCCATGATGCTTCCTGGAATGGCAAGTATTGGTATTTTCTCTTTTGTGTTTAACTGGAATAATTATATTCTCCCTCTTACTATTATTTCAACACCGAATAAGTATACAATCAGTATGGTAATTAACCAGTTAAACTCAACTGTTTATTTCAGAGACTTTGGTGCTATATATTTGGGAATTGCTATTTCAATTGTACCAATCATTGTAGTATTCGTAATATTTTCAAAAGTTATTATCAAGGGTATTGCTGGTGGAAGTATAGATAAATAATGGTGAAGATATAAACGATGTCTATTAATAATACTTTAAACGTAAAAAATATTTAATATCAATCAGGAAATATATATGGCTCAATTAAAATTAGAAAATGTATGCAAAGCCTATACTGGAAAAATTTTGACAGTCAAAGATGTTAATCTCCAAGTCAACGATGGCGAATTGATGGTATTTGTTGGTCCATCAGGTTGTGGAAAATCCACAACATTGCGTATGATTGCCGGGTTGGAAGATATAACCTCCGGCAAGTTATATATTGGAGACCGGGTGGTTAACCATGTTACTCCTAAAGATAGAAACATTGCCATGGTGTTCCAGAACTATGCACTCTATCCTCACATGACCGTCTATGACAATATCGCTTTTGGATTGAGATCTCAAAGAATGCCAAAAGATGAAATTGACAAACGTGTTATGGAAGCAGCTGAGATGCTCGTTTTAACCGATAAATTAAAAAAGAAACCGAAAAATCTGTCTGGTGGAGAGCGCCAGCGTGTTGCGGTAGGGAGAGCTGTTGTAAGAAAACCAGAAGTTTTTCTTTTTGACGAACCTCTATCGAACCTTGATGCAACTCTGCGTGAGAAAATGCGTGTTCAGTTGAGGCAACTTCAGTTAAAACTGAAAACAACTGTTGTCTATGTTACTCATGATCAGGTTGAAGCTATGACAATGGGTGACCGTATCTGTGTTATGAATAAAGGTGTTATTCAACAGGTAGATACACCACACAATCTATATAATAAACCAAAGAATACATTTGTAGCGAAGTTCATAGGATCACCACAGGCAAACGTTGTTGATGCTCAGCTAATTCAGGAAAATGATACCGTTTTTGTAAAAATTGAAAATTCACGTTTTGCACTTCCGAAAGAAAAAGCAGATAAAGTTAAAAGTTATATGGGAAAACCGGTATTGTGCTGTTTGAGACCAGAGATGATAGATCTTGTGATTGATTCTCAGACAAATAATACAATACAATTAGAAGTGAATGTGATTGAGGATCTGGGCCACGAACGGTTGATATACTTCCCAATGAGTGGAAAAGAATGTGTTGCAAGAATTGGAGCAAAAGGCTCCGTTGAAGTTGGGAAAAAATATACTTTCCACTTCGATATGGACAGATGCCACATATTCAATAAAGAATCTGGAGAAAATATTTCTCTTTGATATTGGTATTTATATACTAATTCTATAGTAATGCCGGGGATTTACAATTTTTCTAAATGTACTGATGTTTAGATGTAACGTATATCCCCGGCATTTTTTTTATCTTCTCCATGTTAACTTAGTTTGATTAAGAAGATATTGCATTGTCCTGAATACAAATGGATAATTGGGAAAACTAATAGCCTTACATATTTAATAACACCTGTTGGCTGAAAAATGGGATAGGAGGATACAAATGACTTTTGCTTACAAGGACGCATCACTTCCAGTTTCAAAACGAGTCTCAGATCTTCTTTCCAGAATGACACTTGATGAAAAAATCGCACAGATACATGCTTTCTGGTTGATTCTTTCTGAAGATGGAAATCATACTCCACGCCAGGATGATTTTACAGGGGGAAGTGATCCCGATAAGTTGAAGAAAATGTTACTGAACGGTCTTGGCCAGATTACCCGACCTCTTGGAAGCCATAGTGTTGATTCTAAAAGAGGTGTTAAAGCACTCAATCGACTTCAAAAATTCATGATAGAAGAAACACGGTTAGGTATTCCTGTTATGTCACATGAAGAGTGTCTGGTGGGATTAATGGTCAGAGGTGGTACACTATTTCCTTCAGCACTGGCTTATGGTGCTACCTGGAATCCCGACCTGGTTAAGATGGCTGCAGAAATAATTGGCAATGAAGCTCGAAGTGTGGGCTGTCGTCAGGGGCTGGCACCAGTTCTAGATGTTTCACGCGATGTCCGGTGGGGAAGAACAGAAGAAACCTTTGGTGAGGATCCTTATTTAATTGGTGTTATGGCGACTCGTTATGTGCAGGGGTTGCAAGGTGAGAAAAGGGATTTCCTTGCGACTCTCAAGCATTACGCCGGTCATTCGTTAGGTGAGGGTGCTCGTAATCATGCGCCTGTCAACCTTGGATGGAAGGAGCTGAATGATACATTCCTCTTACCATTTGAAATGGCAGTCAAAGCTGCGAACGTGGGTTCTGTAATGCCAGCTTATCACGACATCGACAACGAACCCTGTCATTCATCTCACAAATTGCTGACAAAACTATTACGGGAGGAGTGGGGATTTGACGGAATAATTGTTGCCGACTATATTGGTATCAGTCTTCTTTATCAGCATCATAATGTTGCAGCAGACCGTGCAGAAGCTGCGGCGCTAGCGTTCAATGCAGGGCTTGATATCGAACTGCCTGGTGATGACTGTGCAGTACAAATTAATGAAGCAATAAATCGTGGTTTAATCTCTATTGCAAAAATTGATGAAATTGTTTCACGTATCCTTACCGAAAAATTCAGGATAGGACTTTTTGAACACCCCTATGTAAATGAAAACGCAATAAATTTACGTTCATCACAGGCAATCGAAGTTGCGAAGGAAGTATCAAGACAGTCGGTAGTAATAATGGAAAATAATGGTATTTTACCATTGATTCCAAAAAAGGATAGAAAAATTGCTGTTATTGGTCCGGTAGCAGACGATCCAATGGCTTTGCTATGCGGTTACAGTTTCCCGGTTCATTTGATTCTTAGTAAAGTTACCGAACGTGAATCTGATATCGTTACACCGCTTGCCGGACTTCGACGTGTGTTTGGCCAGGAACAGGTTCTCTATGAACAGGGTGTACAAATTCTTGAGGAACGTAAGTACGGGGCACCGGTCTTTCCTGGTGATGTTAAGCATGATAATGCAGTAAGCATGGATAGAGTATCTCCAGTATCAATGAAAACGGATACTATTCCTGCTGCAGCAGACTGTGCAAAAAACGCTGATGTTGCAATTGTCTGTGTTGGTGATCTGGCCGGTTTGTTTCAAACAGGAACCATTGGTGAAGGATCTGATACGGACAGTCTTAACCTGCCGGGTGTACAACAGCAATTGCTGGAATCTGTAGTTGCTACAGGAACACCGGTGATCGTTGTGATGATTAGTGGCCGTCCATATAATCTACAGGGACTTGAGTCTAAAGTGGCAGCATTTGTATGGGCCTTCGCTGGTGGTCAGGAGGGTGGCAATGCCCTTGCTGATGTTCTTAGCGGAGCAATTGAACCATCGGGACGTTTAACCGTGTCAGTTCCTAAAAATGTTGGTGCAGTTCCCTGCTATTATAATCATAAGTTTAAGAGTTCAGGAACCCCGATTGCTTTTCATTTTGGCAGTCATTATCCATTCGGTTATGGGCTCAGCTACACAAAGTTTACTCTTTCTGAACTTGTCTTTGAGAAAGAAACAATCGATATTGATACGGGTGAAATAAAAGTTTCCTGCAAGGTTACAAATGTTGGTTTACGTAAAGGGATCGCAGTGCCACAGCTCTATGTTCGGGATGTTCTTGCTTCGGTAGTTCGTCCTGTAAAGGAACTAAAAGCTTTTGGTCGTGTCAGGTTGGAGGCTGGACAATCAAAGAAGGTGTCTTTCAGCGTTCCTGTTGATATGCTTGGTTTCACTGGTACTGAGAATGTTCGTGTCGTCGAACCTGGTGTATTTGAAGTGCAGGTTGGTCAATCGAGTATCGATATCGCATTGCGTGGAACAGTCGTGGTCACAGGGCAGAAACGTGTGTTAGGTAAAGACTGGAAGATGTTTAGCAGCTTTCAGGAGAGCTCAAAATGATAATCATGCTGTTAAATAATCAAATACCGTAAACGATTATGCTGTTTTGTTAGTTGACAAATTGCTAAATTTATAAAATGGATTTATTCGCAACTATTGCCGGTTATCCGTTATATCAGAAATGTGGCATTCTGGATGCTGTGCGGATTATTGAATACAAAATAAAGAGGGGAGTGTGAGGTTGCGGTTTTTAAAAAGAAGAGGAGAGGGAAGAGGAGAGGTACCTTATTAGCACATCTCCTCTTGAGAATTACTTATTGCAGTAGATAGAGAACTTAAAATGTTTGAAGTATTGAAAGAACCTCGTAATTAATTCTTTCAGGATTGTCATATTGTGGTAGAATCTCATGCAATTTCTCACCTCTTGAGATTATTCCAAAGTCCAGATTTTTATAATTCCAATAAGAATAGCCAATATTCATCTCCTTTAAAACCGATAGAAGATCACTCAACCAGAGTTTCTGACATTCAATAGGAACAGGTGCATAAACACCAAATTCATCACAAATAAGTGGGACATTATACTTGTTTCCGAATTCTGCAGCGGGGGTGATATCTTTTAGAAAACGATCCCTATTCCAAATTCCTGCAGATTCCAGGTAGCCATATTTCCTTGTAAGACCACTTCCGTAATCTCCCGGATAGGCTCTTTTTATCTGCACTTCAGCTTCTTTCATCCAGGGTGCAAATTGGTGTGTAAAAAGAATCGGTTCGTAAAAATGAAAACAATACATCACATTATCGCTTTGTACCGGGGTAAGGTCTTTGTACGTGGATGGCCAGTTCCACATGTTTGATCCCACGACGATTGGAATTGCAGGTGCATATTTTCGAATCGTTTTGCAGAGCTGATCTTTAATGTCATTCCATTGTTGTGCCGTTGGAGCAACCGGCTCATTAAGTACTTCAAAATAGGTATGCTTTTCACTACCATAGCGCTCAGCAATATAAGACCATATAGTTTGTGTTTTTTTTAGATATTGAGGATCCATAAATAGTTTCTGAACCGCAATATTGGCAGCTTCTGCAAAATCATGTCCAGGACATTCATGAAGATCTATAATAAGCTTGAGGCCGGATTTGCCAGCCCATTTAACTGCATTGTCAATATTCTTAAATCTGTGTTCCAGTGGTTTTTCAATTTCATCGAAAAACAGATAGGAGTCAACAGGTATGCGAACGTGATTAAATCCCCAAGTTTTTTGCTGTTTAAAGTCATTTTCACCTATAAATGTTTCCATGTGGGTGTCAATACCAGGGAATTTTTCAGGATCCTTCTCCTTAATAGCGTCAATCTGACTAAGCCAGCCACCAAAATTAAGTCCTCTCAAACGTTCCATATATTACCTCTCATTGTGGCGATCTGTAGTTATTAGTGTATCTTGGTCGAGCGGCAGCAGGTTGGAGATATTTTTTATTAAATTGATCTACAACAAGTTTGCCGATTGTTTTAAGAGAATCGAAGACACCAGTACCCTGACTTGCAATAGCTTCATTCCACAACAGGTCCCGCTGGTTCAGGTAGTGATTCAATTCTTCAATGGAAACGGCGTTTTGATGGTCACGTTTGTTATATTGAAAAATGGTTGGGACATCTTCAATTACATATCGATACTCATTTAAGTTGTCGTAGAGATTTTGAAGACTGGAAATATTTTCCGGCATTTTTTCAGGTGCGCTGTCTGCAACAAACACGATTCCATCCACACCTCTAAGCACCAGTTTTCTGGTTGCATTGTAATAAACCTGGCCGGGTACTGTATAGAGTTGCAATTTTATTTTAAAACTCTTAATATTACCAAGATCCAAAGGGAGAAAATCAAAGAACAACGTCCTTTCCCCTTCGGTAGAAAGTGAGATCATATTACTTTTTAAATTGACTGGGACATGTTCATAGATAACTCGAAGATTTGTGGTTTTCCCACTCATTCCAGGACCATAATAAACAATTTTCGCGTTAATCTCCTTAGTTGCATAACTGATAGCGGCCATAGTTACCCTTTTATTAGCAGGTGAAAAATCTAAAAGATATACCCCATTAAAAATATTATAGGCTGTAATATAAAATAGGGCAAGATAATTTCCTTATTAACAATAAAAACTTCTCTATTTTATATAATGTCTACCCAAAAAAAAGGTATATTTGTACTTGTTTCGCAGTTTTTTAATAGATTATGCGAGGTTAAACACCAATGAAAGTACAACTATAGGGATTATAGGTATGAATAAACTATTCTTTTTTGTATTGATACTGGCATGTTCGCTTTTCAGTCAGTCCAACAGTGTTATTTATCTTCATCCTAATGGGCCCAGATATAAAAAAGTTGAAATGGGAATTAAATCGGAACTAAGTAATTCTGTTAAAATTGTATCGATCATTTCAAAAAATGAAGTAGAAATCAAAAGTGTTATAGACAATAATTCTCCAAAGATCGTCATAGTCTCAAGCGTGGACTTGATTAAAGTGTGGAAGAAACTTCAATTGAAATATCCGGAATTGAATCAGATTTCATCAATTTTACTTGAAAGTGAATTTACTGAGAATGATTTGGGTGGATTTTCGAACAGTTGTGTTATCAATAGTGATACAAAGCTTGGGCAATATATCGAGTGTGCCAATCAGCTAACCGGGAAGAAACCTTTAAATATCGGGATAGTTTATTCATCAAAATCTGTAAAGGTTGCACAGGCATATCAAAAAGAAGGTGCAAAGTTAAATGTAACAGTATACGATAAACAGGTTATTGCTTCTGATCCCGAAGGCAGCATAAAATCCAGTGTTAAAAACCTTACAGAAATTTTTAACGTTGATTGTATTATTATTCTTGATGATCCGGTAACTATAAACAACCAGAATGTCAACACAACCTGGGTTTCGCTTCTTACCGGATTAAGCATACCGGTAGCAGTACCTGCAGAATACTTTAATGAAATAGAGCCAAAGATTGGTTCTCTTGCTATTCAACAGCATTATTCAGCAATTGGTGGTGTTATTGCGTCTGTTATTAATAGTGCGGAAACTAATAACTGGTATGTTAATCAGAAATATATCTATACTGATAAAAGCATCTTTTATTTCAGAAATAAAGATGGCTCAATAAGTAAGCAAAATTATGTACAAAATGATATTGTGGCACTCTATCATCCCAAAAACGAGGCTATTCCTGTACTACCTCAAAAAGTGGCGGTTCCAATACAACCGGAATCATCTGCTGAAAAACAACCAGTCGCATTACCCAACAATATCGCAATTGCATCAGAAGAAAGATCATCATACAATAATACAAATTTGTCATTTGAACCTGAGATCCCCGCACAAAAGACTGTCCAGGTAAAACCAACAGTTAATAGTGAAAAGCAGGATCAAAATAAAGGTAAAAAAGAAAAACCACCAGTTGTAAAGGAAATTAAAAAAACTGCGCCTGTTGAGGTTGCACATACGAATGTCAACGAGATAAATGATGATGTCTTTTCTCCAGCAAATTCTGATCCGGATCAGAATCCTGCTCCGGATCAGGATATAGAAACCGCCCGGACTTTTCAAACCGATTCTGATAGCATACAACTTCCTCCTCAGGAATATCAATCTAATCAATTTCAGAATGTGCTCATTTCAATCATATTGATTCTTATTGCTTTAATCATTGTTGTAATTGTTGCATATATTTTGTTAAATAGGCGTAATGATAAGAACAAGAATAAATGCCTGCTGATTACTGATAGCAAAAAGCATATCAAGTATTCTGAATTGATGAATAAATCCATCGCACTTTCTAAATATTTGAAAAACTGTGGATTCAATACCATTGTGACTAAGTACCTTGATCAGATAAATGACCTCCTGCTTTTTAAGATGCCGGAAGTAATCTGTGTTGATTGGCAATTAGATTCTGATATTCAGGTGAAATTTTATAAAATATTGAAAGAACGGATGTTTTCAGGGGAGTTCATTTTGATCTTTTATAATGTACCGGATTCTGCAAAAACTATTATTGGTTATTATGAAGACCGCACGTTTTATTTAGGTACTGATTTTACCATTCCAGATTTGAATAAAATTCTATCTATTGTTAAAAAAAGAGCACATGCTAAAAAACAAGCTGATGATAAGGTGAATCCACAATTGGAAGGGAAAATTGGGGGGGATAGCTTGTCCGAAATCTTTCAAATGATGGATATCAATAAAAAGACAGGATGTTTGATCGTTGAAACTGATCATCCGTTAGGTACAATTTTTTTCGAAGATGGACTCATAACCTATGCTATATCAAATACACAGATAGCTGAACAGGCTGTTTTTGAGATACTCGCACTGAGAAGCGGAAGGTTCCATTTTATACCTGACAAAAAGCCACTTTCAAGAAACATGCAGGGGAGTGTCGTTGCGTTATTAATGGAGCAGGCGCAAAGTACAGATGAATCATCTGAGTTTGACCTGATAAAATAACCAACGGCAATTCCGTTAGGAACCGGCTGCAATATGGTAACTAAATCATTAAGATGGTGTCCATCCGGATTTAATTACCATATCAGAGTGTCTGATCGAATAAAATTATTATACTGCAATTACTACAATGATAATTTATTTAGCTAATAGGCAATCTGGAATCAAAAATACGTAAAAATAATCGGTTTTGAAATACAGGTTGATGTGTGATCAGTTATTTCCATTGCTGGATATAGAATGGTTCACATATATTTTTTTTGTTCTGTTTCAAACTGCTGAGTGATTTTTCTGCTTGTTTCCCTTTTTTAACCGCAAAGGCAATAACGCCAGTCATGCTTTCAGGCAGAGGCGTTTCTGTAAATTGTAATTGAGATGTCGATTTGAAATAATCAATGAAAACACTTTCAATCATTATTCCAGTGGCAATATCAAGAGATAAAAAAGGCAGGAGGTCACCGATTCGGGAAACTCTCTTAATTTTGGGTTCAATTGAAAACTGACGATTTACAAACGTTTTCATTCCTGTTCTTCCCAGGATATCAATGATACCGATAATTGATTCGTTTGTTATTGATTTACTGGTAAAATTACTATCAATTGTTAATATAACATAGTTGTCTTCAGTTTTACCATTTCGAACACCATTGAGCATTACTTCGTAATCACTGAATTGCTCCTGAATGAGGATTGGTTTTGTGATTATGGCTTCCGGTGGTTCTGCTTTCATTTTTAATACAAAGTCATCAAATCGGCTGAAAACAGTTATGGCAACACCTGGTACAGTACTATCTATTTTATCCTGCATTGATTGATAATCAAACGTTGATGGGTAAAAAATATATAGCCTTTCATTACCTGATGCAATGGTCACGAAAAAGTTCGCTACAAACAGAAATATTGCAATAACTCTGATAATTTTTCTTGAGTTCATTTGTAAAATTGATCTTGTCGAAAAAGTTTTAATCTGATCTGATAATGTAAATTTACAATATTATACATCAAATGTGCAAAATATCAATACAAATATTACGTTGTCAGTATTTTTCAGTTGAGGACTTTGGACACTTCAAAAGTTTTTAGTTTTTCCAGCTCTGTAAACTCTGTTGCTTTTTTCATATTGAGAACAGAATAGGTGGAGATCGCCGGGTGAACCATAACTCCGCTATGGTTCCAGTCGTCGAATTTCAGATCAAAGATAATTTCTGCAGCCTGTTCACCGAGAGCTACCGGATCAGGAATAACCGCAAATGTACCAAAATTTAATTTAGGATTTACCAGTGCTTCTACTCCCACAATAAGGGGTGCCTTGTTTTTTCTAAGTGCCGGGAGCCAGACATTGCCAAGGAGTTCCGGCTTCAGAAGGATATTGTCGTTGACAATCCAGAGAGCATCAACTGGCTCTTTTTTTAATAATGCTTTCAACGCCTCAGTGATTTCGGCCGGGTGCTTACCGGTATCATCACCGATCTCGAGTCCTTTAATCTCTATATTTTCTTTACGACAAAAACGTGATTGTTTATCAATAAATTCCCGGTAAGCTTTTCGGTAGATGACACCGACATTCCCGATTGGTTTGTTAAGTACGCGCCTGAAATTGACCAGAGCGGTAACCATCGGTGTTTCATAAGAGATTGCGTTTACGTTAGGGATGCCTGATACAGCTCTGGGGACATCAAGAGCAAGAATCGTTACAACCTGGATCGACGCCGTTTTTTCTTTATGGTGAGAACAATATTTGAGATACATGCGGACTGCATTGTTACCAATGAGCACAACTGCTCTGGGGATACCATTTGTATTAAACAATGCATCGATTTCTTCAGCTGCTGTAGTGGCAGCAGTTTCGTTAATCTCGTTTATTGAGACTGTGAACTCATCCCGTAACTCGTTAACAAGTTCATTTCTCGCCTGATCAAAAATACTGCCATTTGCCGTTATGATAAAGACTGCGTCATTTTTTTCAAGCGGGTACGATGTCTTTTCCTGCGCAGAAGCAAAACCTAAACATAGAAAAATAATGACCAGTGTTGTTCTCATTTTAACTGCCTTTTTTACCCTTTTCGATCCGAATTATGCTGAACTTGAACTCATTGAGATATACCGGTTTATGATACAACCGGTATACCACCATTATTAAAAGGTAACTTTAATGCCGCCGTAGATTACTCTGCCTTCATTGTAGGGGATTCTATTGCTTACATCTCCCATTCCCCATGCTGGCAGCCATACTTCCTCATCGAGGAGATTGTCAACCGTAAGAACCAGTGACAGATCTTTAAGTGTCGTTGATTTCAGTAAATAGTTAAGATTGTAGGAGCAGTTAACATTCAACATGTTAAAGTATTTAATCGTTTTATTCCGGGTATTGGAATATTTCTTGTCGAGTGCCTGCCAGTATGAGTTGAAAAAGCTGCATGTCAATCCACGTCCCATATAACTGAGACCGCCTTTTGCACTGAATACCGGGAGTGGTGTAACGTGTTCTTCGCCACTTATCTTATCCTTACTTTCCTGATAAAGCATTGACCCTTCAAAAAACAACTCTTTAGAAACGTAATATTTACCTTCCACTTCCAGACCAAAAATAGAGACATCTAAAATATTAGCCCAGGTTGGTATTGTTGGAAAGTGGTTAGTGTCACGATCCTGAAAAATAAGATTTTTCATATGACTGTTAAATACATTGAATCCAAACTGTACATCTTCATCCTGGCAGTTAAATCCTATATCAAAGGTATTAACTTTTTCCGGGTCAAGTTTTCTCGTTTGATTTGGTTCATTAGGATCTCGAGGTACCATCTGTCCACGCATTGTCGGATGGTCCAGATAAAGTTCATCAAGACTTGGTGCACGATACGCAGTACTGTAGAGTGCTTTAAAGTTAACATTTTCAAACGGGTAAAATATTACGCCACCACGAGGGTTGAAGTCAAAGTCAAAATCTGCAACTTTATTCATCTGAATACCACCAATCAGTTTACACCAGTCCCAACGGTAGTCAGTCTGAAGGTATCCTGAGAATGAATTCTGTTTGTGGTCTTTATTGTACAATATATCTTTAAAACGGGCATCCCCTTCAATACCGGTCATAAAAGTCCATGTGCCACCAAGAACTATGTTTAAATTATCAATCGGTTTAAAATAATTTGTTTCTTCAACGAGGAGTTCGAATGCATCCCGGCGAGTCCAGGGGAACCTTGTTGTTTCAAATACAGATCTTGTAAATGTCGCATTGAGACTGGATGAATACTGATCAGAGAAACTATGTTCATATCCAGCATCTGCAAAAACTTTTTTCCATGTAATCTCACCAGTGGCATCACCTTCAGGAAAGAATGGCAACCCTTTAAATTTCTGATAATCAGGTACAAAATTCTGATTGCTCCATTGATTATAAGAACACATCAGGCGCAATCCTCTAAACGTTAATTCTGCAAATGCGCCCGGTCCTTTATCGGGAATGGTAACATTAACTGTATCATCTCCACCAGCCATATTTGGTGCCACCCAGTTAGTATTCCAGCCGCCTTTATCACCATATCGACCAGCCAGGACAAATCCGAAATCACCAATTTTATAATTAACGTTGCCACTAACGTTACTTTGAAGGCCTTCTCCCAGCACACCTGAAACTGACGCACAGTTGTAGTCAGGCTTTTTTGTGACAACATTTATAACTGCAGAAAAAGCCTGAGAACCATACAAAACTGAACCCGGGCCGCGGATAACTTCAATTCGTTCGATTACATTTACAGGAAACGATTCGTAAACTTCACTTTTAATTCCACCCTCAAGAACCTCTCGTATCGGTCTACCATTAATAAGTAAAAGGATATGGCTGGATGATGGCATAACCTGATCACCACGAGATGCGATAACTGACCGGTCAGTGAAATACACTGTCGTTCCAAGAAAACTTGGTACTCTTTTAAGGACGTCACTAAGGGTAGTCCCGCCAAAACGTTTGAGCTGGTCTTGTGTGATTACCGAAACCACTCCCGGCGCATCAGAAATTTTTTCCTCACTTTTTGATGCAATTGTAACTTTCACATTCACAAGGTCTTCAAGGCTCATGTCAGTGCCATTAAGCTCCATTTCATCCTGCCCGTTTGCTGTAGTTACAAAGAGGCAGAATGTGACAAATGTTACAGTCGACAACAATGCGTTCTTTTTCTTGTAATGAGTCATCACCACTCCTAATGCTTTAATTGTTTCCGGTGGATAATTGAAATAAAAGATTTGCAGTGAACAAATTGAGATGTACTTTATCTTGAACAAGTACAGTATCGAAAATGATAATCTCTAATTGTAATAGTAATTATTATTCCGGTAATTTAAGTTTATTTAATTAAAAAGCTACTAAATGTTTTATTTATGGCTACTAACTTTGAAAAAAGTCCTTGCAAGCAAAATAATTTACATGAAGTACGATGTCAAGTGTTATTTCTACAGCTCTCTTGCGGACTCAATTGCTTTTAGTACATTATCAGTTTGGAATGGATTGGTTTCATCACGGGAATGAAGATTTGAAATATTCTATAGATATATAGTGCACAGTTGACAAGTTTAATATACATTAATAATATAATGCATCGTGAAAATTGATTGAAAGGTACTCTATTAATCCTGTTAAATTAAAACGCATTTGAACCATTGGTAGGGAATAATAAACCAAAAGGTTGCTAATTAAAAAATTAGCATAGAACAAATAACATTTTTAAAAGGGCGTGTTCTATGAAACGATCAATTTCCAAAACAGTTGCACTAATGGCAATTACCTGCTTCTGCGTTTCTTCTAGTGTTAATGCGTGCCAAAGAAAGATCGAGCCAATAGTTTCAACGGAATGGTTAGGAGCCAATCTGAATACAGGCCTGGTAATTTTAGATTTGAGGAGCTCGGATTCATTCGATCAGGGACACATTCCGAATTCCATCAGCTCACCTGCAGATGGGTGGTGGACACTTAGAGATGAACTGCTTCTTGAACTGCCGGATGAAGAAGACTTACGTGTGAAGATTGGTGCATTGGGTATCGATCCATCAAAAAAATTGGTATTGGCAAATACTTCAGTAAATGATTATGACAGGGCACAGACAAACCGTGTCGCCTGGACTCTTATTTATGCCGGGGTCGCAAATGTGGCAATACTCGATGGCGGCTATACAAAATGGGTGGCAGAAGGACGAGGTCTGACACAATACTCATTACTGCCGGAGGTTAAAGTGTATAATGGCAGGTTCAATGTTTCTGTATTGATTAATAAAAAAACTGTAATGCGTAATCTGAGTAATGCGAAAATTGTTGATGCCCGTATTCCGCAGGATTTTTTTGGCGTGACATCACCGCGTGAATTTTCAGAAAAAGACGGGCATATTACCGGGGCTGTTTCATTGCCAACGCCCTGGGTATTTACTACAGATGGTTTGTACAAAGGGCGTGACACATTGGCAGCAATGGCTCGTGGTGTGATAGGATATCCTTGTCATAACAAAAAAATAGTTGTTTATTGTGGTGTAGGAGGATTTGCGTCAACATGGTGGTTCTTGTTATCAGAAGTGCTTGGGTATGAAAATGCCAGCCTGTATGATGGATCGATTCAGGAGTGGACCCGTGATCCATATGCACCTGTAGAAAAATTTACCTGGTAGTAAACGTTGTCATTTGAGAATGTCGGAGTTACAAATGGGGAATAATTCAGTGTTATTCCCCCTCTGAAAACATTAAAAAGCCTCGAAGAACGCTATTTTTAGATTCATAGCATCAGTGCTCACTGGTCATCTCCATATCGTATTGTTGTACCCATTCCTGTGATGAACCATCATACACTTTAACATGCTTGTAGTCAAGAATTCTTGTCAGGGCAAACCATACTGTGCTGGCATAGCCCCCAACACCACAATATACAATAATCTCTCTATTGCGATCGTCTCCGACAACATTGCTGACTATTGATGCAATTTCTCTTTTTGTTTTATATGTTCCATCAGTGTTCCATAATAAAGGCGCAGGCAGAGATACTGCACCAGGTATATGTCCTGCTTTATTTGCCCAGGGTTCTATTACGCTTCCTTTGTAAACTTCAACATCTCTTGCATCGACAATCAATGCATTTTCAGTATTTGCTTTTACATAACTAATATCTGCAAACAATGAATTATCTTCTCTTCCAGTAAATGATACAGGTGTTATAGCTTTTGAATCTTTCGTTACAGGTTTACCTTCACTTACCCACTTGTCAATTCCACCATCAAGAATAGCAGTATTAGTGATTCCAGCATACGCAAGTGTCAGTGCTACCCGTGTTGGAGATGCTAGCGAATATGGGTTATCATTGGTTGGCACATTAGTTATCAGTACAATCTCACTAGTACTGTCAATACCATTTTCCGCAAGCGTTGATGACAATTCTGAAATTTCAGGCAGTTCGATCAGTAAATCACCCTTCATTGCGGTCCATACCGATACTGGAACTTCAAAGGGAATATTAATCGAATTTGGTATGCTTCCATTGACAAATTCAGCATTGCTCCGAACGTCAATGATTACTAAATCCTTTTCTGCGACATGTGAAGATAACCAATCTGTCGTTACAAGGCCTTCTGTAAATTGCTGGTCGTCAGAATTGTCTTTGTTGTCAAGGATGTCGATACATGCAACAGTAGTAATACCTATTAAAGCGCTAATCAGGAAAACTCTTTTTACAATCAACGTAACCCCCTGGCTATATATGAACTATTTCAATTATTTATCAAAATATACAACAGCCTTTACCTCAAGCAACTGTTTTGTTGAAGCAACGGATAAATTCAAATTATAATCCGATGCATCATGGCTGACTTTGTGGATTAAAAACAATCTGTTTGTTGCCATTATTTAAGTTACTACTAAGTCAATTAACAAAGGCGTGTTGCCTGATCAATATAACTGTTTATCAACGCAATCTATCGGATCTTAACAGATACTGGAAACACATTATCACCGAAGTTATAACCGGGGCAAGTGGAAGCACGTAGCTGGCGCTGATCCCTGCATGTTAAGTTTCAGCATACAGTATCAGGTGCAAGAGGGGGAGGCGCGATTGATTGAGTCCTGTTTTAATAATTGATTGATATCATTATCCTTTAATTGTATTATGTAAATTGATTATATAACAATAGTTATATAAAGTTTTAACATACGGTTAATAATATAATCCTATACAGTGCAGTGGCAATTAACCTTGATTCGTTATGTTACAGATATCCCGGATCTGATCGGCTGGATTTACTATTTGCTAATACCAGTGAAAAATGATGAATATCATAATTACATTATTACTTTGTGGTGTTGCCATTATTATTGTAAGCTGGTATTGGAAAAAGAATACTATTTGTGAAAATTGCAGATTGGATAAGTGTTCTCAGTTGAGAATGCAAATATGGTTATAATAACATAAGGGTAGAGATTTACTCTACCCTGGAGTTGAAATGTCTGTATTAGAAGTTTTTGGTAATGCTCACACCAAAGGTTCTCTGATCTGTAGAATAAAGAGTTTTTTGTTCAGGATCATACGTATGCTGGGCTCTTAACGTGTTGACTGTATTATAATCAAATTTTCCATCGATATGGTTATCACTAGCTAAAAGATTGTAGCCATAGATGGAAACGTCGAAATTTTTTGGCAAATAGACATTCAGACTTAGATTCAATTTCTTTGAAACTGAGTGCATGAAATAGTTCTTGAAAGACTGATTGTTTTTTTCGTGATAATAGCCAACATAATTGGATGTGTCGTTTTGATCCCTGATCAGCTGTTCCCTGCCAGGCAATCCCCAGAACAGGCGCAGATTACTGCTTAGCGATACCCATTCGAATGGTGAGTATGTGAGGTACAGTTTTGTTATATTACGCGGGATATTTAAAAAATCATCTCCATCATAAGTGATCTGGTTTTTTACAACATTCAGTACAATTGGTTTACTTTTAGAATAGTACCCGACGTAAACTGAATCACCATTTTGATTATAACCGGCAAAATGGCCCCATTCACCAGTTAAAGAATCCTGTCTGGTTTCGTAAATGTAATAGGTTTTATTCGATTTCTTATCATCAGGATCTGTTCCGACAGGACGCTGAAATGTGTGATTTACGCCAGCTTTAAACCTGGATGAGGTGTACTTGAGATCAATATCAGCATTGATATATTGATATTCACCGACATTGACAACTCTGAAAAGATCCTGCGACCATCCAAAGAGGTCTTTAATTTTCCCATATGCAAAAGATGGTTCACATGTGAAGTTATCTGTCAGTTCACCAACATAGGAGAGTTCCAATGAGTGTACTTTTTCAGGTTTCAGCTTGTGCATCAGTTTTTCATCTGCAGGCTGCATCAGCGTGTTATCCTTAAATGGTTTTATCGTAGGGTTTTGTGCAACCGGTTCTTTATTGATAATACCATCATTACTGACATGATATCTGTTGTATTCATAATTATCGACTGTTCCATTATTTGATGCCGATTGATAGATTAGCTTTATTGAATGTTTCTGGTTTGGTCTTAGGATAACAGCAGCCTTAGGATTAAACATGATTGCTCTTGTGTGAAAATCAAGCCGATATCCCATATGTGCACCTAAAAAGTCTGTTATATCATAGAAGCCTTCTGCAAAGTTTGTAAACGTGTGGTAGGTAGTATCTTCAATAACAAAGCGTTTTGGAAACTCCTCAACCTGATTCATTCCGTTCATATCCGGACCCAGATCATCGAGGCGGTATTCGAGGCCGAAAGCAGCCTGCAGGTTCTGTACTGATTTCAACAGGAACATTGATCGTGCCATATATCTGGCATCACCAAACGTTTCAAACATTACACCATTTGCCTGAAGATAATCCGGTTGATATTTTGACAAATGTTCTTCGGCAATGCGGGATGTTGTACGATCATAGCTCACTGTAAACTCAAGATTATTATCATTAATCGGGAGGTCGTATTGAGCCTCAGCCATTACCGCATCGTTAATATATGATTTTCTGCTATTTCTCCAGCTTTCGGTTCCACTCCAGTAGGGATCGTTATACTCGACTCTTTTTCCATCAATAATTCTGCCGGATGTTCCTTCAGGTGGAGTTCCAAGAACTCCTGGAAATGGATCAAGAATAAATAGTGCTGCACAATTTTCAATCTGATGCGTTGCCCTGAAATATAGATTAAATCTGTCCCAGGTCCAGTCGCCTGCAAGTTTCCAGTTTCCATCAGTCGATCCGTAACGTCCATCACCCGGTGCCCCGTTTGTCCATCCGGGAGTATATGGCCATCCGGATAGTCCATAGAGCCGCACTTTATCATAAGGTAAGCCATAGTTTTTTTTGAAACCAGCTGCGATGGAAAGCTGCTGGTTTTCGGATGGTGTTGCATGAATTGTTCCTTCAAACGATCGTGATCCATCTGTTCCGGCTGCGATTGTTGATGTACTTCCGTTGTCTTTCGCCTTTTGTGTTACCACGTTGATAATACCTGCAATGGCACCGGTGCCATAAACCAGCCCGGCCGGCCCCCTTAGTACTTCAACCCGTTCTATATCACCAAGCAATCCGAGTACTGTTTCACTTGTAAATCCATCACGGGTCTGGTTATTCAGCTTGTGTCCATTGACAAGATAGATAATCTTGGTGTTTCTGTCATTGGAAACACCCCGCATAGCCCATACCGTACCATTCCACTTGTTGAAATTATAAATAAATCCCGGTACGTAAATGTCCAGCAGCTCAGACATGTTGCGTGCACCGGAAGTTCTCACCATCACTTTGTCAATAATTGTCATACTTAACGGTGATTTGCTTAAATCGAGATCAAGAAATGATCCGGTGGTAATTTTCAGTGAGAGAATATCACCCAACGATAGTTCATCAAGAACAGTTTCACTGTTTTGCCCATTTCCCCCGTCCTCAGAATAAGCAATTCCTTGTGGCAGAAAGCCAAAAACCGCAATTGCTATACAAAATCCAGCCACCTTAGACTTAATCATACATTTCACTCCCGGTAAATTAAACATGATGGTGTTTGAAAATGCTTGCGTTATTTTGTCTGATTATTAAAAATTGACGTGTTGTAAATGTTATTTTACCTTTTTATCAACTGAACCAAGGTCCTCGTCCCTGACATTGAAATTTCTTTTTGCCTGAACCACATTGATGATTTTATAAACAGCCAATGGCGGATCAACTCTGTTTGATTTACACATCCAGTTATTATCACTGATATCATAGATCATTTCGGCAACCTGAGAACCAAGAGAAATGTGGTCTGGAAGAACTGCAAAAGTGCCAAAATCGAGTTGTGGTTTTACCAGAACTTCTACTCCGACAACAATAGGAATTTTAAACTTTTTAGCAGTTGGAATCCATACATCCTGGATTATATCCGGTTGAAGAAATTCGTTGTCATTTGGCACCCACAGGACATCAACCTTTTTTTGTTCAATGAGATCTTTCAATCCGTTTCTTAACAGTGACTTGTATTTTTCACTTTTATTAGGTAATGCGATATCAATGATTTCAATTCCTTCCATCTCACAGAACTTTCTGTTTTGTTCAAGGAATTCTTTGAGATAGTCGCGATGCATAACACCTACTTTTTTCATAGGTGATTTTATGATTGTTCTGAGACTAACAATACTGGTAACAATGGGTATTTCATAGGAAATTCCCGACGCATTTTTCAGGCTGGCAATAGCATCACCAACCAAGACCCCCATGATTGAAACAGATGGAATCAATGGATCGTTTTCTTTCAATCCCTGTTGATACCGTTTAAATAATGCAATTGAAGTATTATCCATTAAAACAACCAGTTTGGGATTAGCTGTATGAATTTCATCTACGATTTCGTTAACCTCAGTTTTTTTGTCGATTACCTTGTCTTTAACTTCGAAATCTTCTCTTATCTCAACCATAATTCCTCTAAGCGCATCTTTAAAATCGTTACCATCCTTACGGATAACAAGTATTACGTCTTTTGCAGAAATAACACTAACCAAAAGTATTATCAGCAAGTGACAAACGATTATGATTTTCTGTAACATATTTACCTCGCTCAGCGGATTGAATTAAATTTTTGAGCTACTTCCATAAATCCACCTCAAAAAATGAGCGTACTTCCTCATCGACAGACTTAAGAGAAACAATGATTTTTTCCGGATCAATGCCATTCTTAACCCCCAGTGCAACGATTCCATCTTTGGTTTGCGGCAATGGTGTGACATTGAATTTCAGATTGGATGTTGCTTTGAAATAGGAAACTGCAGGTTCCTGTACCAATATGGCGACAGTCATATTAAAGGTCAGCAGCGGAAGCAGGTCCTCCATTTTGGTTACTCTTTTTAGTTTGGGAGTTGTCGGGAAGAATTGTGATACAAACGTATTCATCCCATTTCTACCTAATATGTCAATTGTCCCGATTAGTGTTTCGCTTGTAATACTTTTGGGGTCGACAGGCTGATTTATTGACAGAAGTACATAACTGTCTTCACTTTTTCCATCTCGATAACCGTGTAATACCGTTGTATAAGAACCAAGTTGTCTGATAAGCATCGTTTTTGTGATAATCATGTCCGGTGGTTCAATTTCAATTTTTGCAGAAAAGTCATTATAGCGCCCGAAAACAGTAACGGTGGTTCCGTGAAATACTTTTTCCACTTTATCCTGAATTGTTTGGGGACGCACAATCGAAGGATAAAAAATGTATAAGTTTTTCTGGGCAAAAACTGCTGATGTGGTTAATAATAACAGAAATAACAATTTTCTTCGCATACCAGTGAACTTTCTGATGTAAATGCAATTATCACTGAAAAATTTCATTTACTGTTTCTTTAAAATCATTGACAAATTCTGTATTTGCGAACTTCAGGGGTTTTTCTACATATCCTTTAGCACCAGCACTCATACACTCCAGCATTGCATTACCACGAACTGCTGAGATCATCAGGATATTAGCTTCAGGAAATTGTTTAATTATCTCCTTTACTGCATCAATTCCATCCTTGTTAGGCATGGTAATATCGAGTGTGATAAGATCCGGTTTGTGTTTTTGATATAATTCAATAGCTTCGTTCCCATCATTTCCAGTTCCCAGAACTTCGAAACCTAACTGTTTTTCAAAGAACTCCACAATCTGTTTAATAAGAAATTTTGAATCATCAACAATAATTACTGTTTTTGGCATAATTATTTTCCTCCTATAACGACCACCCATTATCTACTACTTTTGAATCGCAAAGCCGATAAACATGTTTTTCCTGTTTATCGAAAGATACCTATGAACACCGGAAACAAGCGGTAGAAACAGGGTACCCTTTGTCTATTGTACTGCACCGTCTGAATTAGTATATCATTATGATTCAAAAACAGGTAATCTGCTAACATTGTCCAATTAATTGTGCGAATTCTCCAGACACATCTATCAGTTTACTTTAATATAGTTCCTTATCTGCCGGTTCTACAATGGTATCAACATTCAACTCAATAGTCAATGTCGATTGATAAGAATCACTTACATCACCCGTTATTCAGACAGAATCATCATTTGAATACATCCAATCAGTTACGGATTACATATTTTCATAAACAGAATCTTTCCCTGAAAAATTTTTACATACTGTTAAGTAAACCACTCTATTCTAAAAATAATCTGACAGCTCAAATACAGAAAAACTGCCTTCTAATTGCATATCCCAGGTAAATAGTTATTTTATTTGGAACAGTTAATGCACCGCATACAGACCATGCTTTACTGATAAAAATATCACCGCTGGTATACTGTGGATTTGATTGTGTCAGAATGTCGAAACTGTCTATAAAAATTTTTTGATCCATAAGCATTCCGCAATAGGTGTTTGCCAACTCCCCCCAGGCATCAACACGCTCATCAAGAGAATCAGCAGGTATGGCCTCAAAATCACGATCGGTTTTAAAACCGATTCCGAATATTGCCTGATATGTATCATTTCCCGCACCAATGATAATATTATGAAGAAAGTTACCCGGCATACGTTCAAGAATAGCCCAGGGTTCCTCGACTGTGCTTGTCATACCGGCAAATGAGTTTAAACACTCAACACCTATCCGGGAAAAAATGTTTTTGCATTTCTCGAGTTTTAACCGTACATCATTATCTAATTGCACAATATTTAACCCCTATTAAGTACTTAAGTATTACGACAAGGAATTGTCAGAATGAATGTTGTTCCTTTACCAAGACGGGACTTGATCTCAGTAGTACCGCCCAACGATTTCATTTTGTCAAACACTACATTCATACCAATGCCGCGACCTGATGTGTCAGTAATTTTATCTGCAGTTGAAATTCCCGGATGAAAGATGAGATTCATTTTTTCCTCATCACTCATTGATGGAACCATTTCAGCAGTCAGAATTCCCTTTTGAATTGATTTTTCCACAAGCTTATCAGTATCAATTCCCCGTCCGTCATCGGAGAGTAGTATGACCCGTTTCTCACTTGTTTTTCTATACTCAAATCTGATTCTGCCGACTCCTTTATTTAGTTCTTCCCGTACTTCCGGTTCTTCTATTCCATGGTCTACAGAGTTACGTATCAGGTGAATCAGAATATCATCAATATCGGTAAACTCTTCTGCCGGGTATAGTCGCATCTCTTCATCAACTTCAAAATGAACGTTTTTATTTTGCGCTCGCGCAGCTTTCTGAATACTTTTCAGATATTTTCGCGTTAATGTTTTTAGCGGTTTCCAGGTTAACATCATGCACTCATTGTATAATGGCAGCAATGAATCTGAAGTTGCGGTATCACGTAAAACAGTGCACATCTGCTGTATTTTCTGGATCCGTTTTTCTGGAACACGAACAGTGATTTCATCGTCACGTCCAAAAACCAGTTTTATCTTTTGATGAACCTCCCGCATTGCCTCATCCATTTTATTCAGATATTCATTAATTGCAGCAAGGCTGTCTTCCCGTCTCATTTTTACCGGTTCCCGTAATTCCTCAAGCATATCTTCTGCTTTATGTGCATATAATGAAACCATTTCAAAGCCATAGGAACCAGCGTTACCTTTAATAGTATGAATGTGTCTGTACATGATATCAATCTGTTCTTTTACGATAACGTATTCCGGCCCATCCGGATGTTGTTCCCTCTGTTTAATAACTCCATCCAAATGATTTTTTGCCTGCAGATGAAGTTGTTTCAGTCGGTCTAAAGTATCTTCGTTAAATTCAGCAATCTCTTCGGGCGGAGTATTGGCAATTCCCAGGATTGTTTTGACCTCGTTTTCATGCCTTTGACGTTCAGCTGCTATTTGAATATCCTTAATGCGTTTTTCTGTAACATCCATGGCAAGAACCATTATTTTTGAGAGCTCTCCATTTTTGTTGTATATTTTTTGATACGAGATGGAAACATACTCCTGATCCGAGTTTTCACCCTGCATAAGTTCAAGTTCCTGAACAGGTGCCAGCTTTACAAGTTTTTGCCAGCGTTGTGCTTTGTATTTTGCTTTTACAAGATTAAGCCAGGTACAAAATGCTTCATTCTGTTTTGAATCCAGGCGCAACAGTTGATTGATATTGTGTGATGCAATATCATCAACTTTGAGAATCTCATTTGCCCGTGCAGAGTATTCTTTATTTACGGATCCATCAAGATTTATTGTAAACAACCCCTGATCAATATTGTTGAGAATATCATTAACCTGTTGCATTTTTTCATTGATAAGATCCTGAAGGTGATCGGTATAGCGCTTGATTGTCGTTCTCATTAATTCGAAATGATGTGCAAGATTACCTACCTCATCATTGCTGAGCACCGATATTGACTGATTATAATCACCATTAGCAATTGTTTCACTTGATTTAACCAGCATTTCTATCGGTTTTGTAATTTTATCAGCAAATTTTTGTATCATATAGAAACCGGTTATCAGTGATATCAGACAGAATAAAATCAGTACTAAAATTGACTGGTTTCTTGCTGCCCTTGTATAAGCCAGAACTTCCCTGATCTGATCTTTCATTTTTTGAGTACTGATTCCGTACCGGATGACTCCCAGCTTCTCTTCTCCCGAGATTACCGGTGCTGCAAATTCAATTACTTCTGTGCCATCAAGCGTGTATTCGCGAAACGCAACTGCGCTTAATAAAAATGCCCATTTAGATATACTGTCAGTCATTGGTTTCGGGTTGATGACTACCCCATCAGGATTCTGTATCGTTGAATGCACCCAGGGAATCATTGCATCGTTTAAATAAATTCCGTAAATTAAATCATCATCGATCTTTAACGTGGAAGAAACAAGTGTCTGAATCGCGGTGAAAGCATTATCCTCTGCCATACCACTCATTGCCATACTGTTATTCTGAACAAGAGTTATTCCTTTTGCGATAAGACCACTACGAATACTTTCCTTGGCTTTTGAAATGTTTTTTTCTACGCCCATGATATTCATGGTAATGACTATCGATAATACCAGAATAAAAATCACTGAAATCAGGAGCATTGTACCCGAAATCAGCTTGGTTCTAATACTAATCATTTTTTTCATATAGCATGCCTTTTTTTATTGCTCTGGACAAAGGTGTATAATTTTAATGAAAGTACCTTTACCATACGTGCTCGAAACCGATACCCATTCACCTGTTTTTAATCGCATGATAAACGAAATCCATTCAACAATTTCCATGATAATGATTAATTTTCTTTTATTAGTTATAAATCCAGGCCAGAACATCTGTGAATACAGCTCTTGTTCTGAGCTTTTTTCAATGGTATCAATGAAGGTTTGCAATTAAGAACTTTTTTCCTTTGTCTTAATGACATCAATTCCTTTACGATAATCTTCAATAGTAATGATATAGTTATTACCGGTTTTTTGTCCAGAGATTACACTACTACAAATTGAATACTATAAGTTGATTATATATAGTTATTCTTTTTTTGCAATAAATTTATTGGGCTGAGGCATCTACCTTTTTATGCTTTTATATATCTGTAAAAAATTGTCTGAACATGTAGTTATGGCGGTATGTGTCAATAATAGCACTGGAATGCGGAATTTAATGTATTGATGGATATCTATCGTGGTGGATTGTAACAGATCTGTTTCATACCTGTTTTTATAATCATTGACCATTTTAAGGTACAAATTATAAAAACAGGTGAAGCAGATAGAAAATTTCAGCTGGATCTATTGGCTCAGCGCTGATTCTGAATCATTACAGATTGTTTGCCGCTTTGTGTGATGATAGTCTTACCTGCCATTGAGTGCGGAAGACCGGAAACTGATGAATTTCCTGAAACAACGGCGTATGTACCAATTTTAGCACCACGAAGATCAAAAAGTGTCTGTGTGCTGTTTTGACTCATATTTAGCATGTTGGCAGATGAAATTCTCTGGTTTTTGCCAGTAGAAATAATACCTGATGGTTTATATGCTTTAAGTGTTTCAAGCAGCGATGTATACGCTGGTTTTGGCTGGAAATTTTTATCATAAATAAGTGCATCATCAGTACCTCTGAATGTCCCCGGCACCCATGAGTGCTTGTCAGTAAATCCCCATATCATAAAAGTTCTGCATGCTGGATTTGCAAGTGCGACTTCCATAAACTCCCTGTAATAGTCAGCTTGCTTTTTTAGTTCACTCTGGTCTGTCGGGGTTGTAATTCTAATATCAAGTTCAGTAACCGCTATCTTTAGTCCCAGTTTGGCAAATCTGTCAAAATTTTCTTTAACGCTGGCCATAAATGCCGGGGTGTATTCTTCAAGTGTCTGATGTGACTGGAATCCGATGCCATGAATTGGAATTCCGTTAGCAAGCATTTTTTTGCATTTTTCATAAATCGCAGTCGATTTAGCGTTGACATTGGCGGTGTTGTAATCGTTATAGTAAAGAAGAACATCCGGATCAGCCTGGTGTGCAAAGACAAATGCAGAATCTATGAAATCTCCACCGAAATTATTTGACCAGAAAGAGCTACGCAGATCCCCTCTTGTTCCATCATTATGGAACGCTTCGTTAACGACATCCCATTCAATGACTGTTTTATTATCAGCTTTGTAATGAGTTAATACTCCGGTGATATGATCTTTCATTGCCTTCATAAGCTCCTGCCCTTTCAGGTTCTGAAGCCAACCAGGAGCCTGTGAATGCCATACCAGAGTATGTCCTCGCATCTTCATATTGTTTGCTTTTGCAAATTTGACCATTTCATCAGCTCTGGAGAAATTGAATTGACCTCTATTTGCCTGAAGCGCATCTGGTTTCATCTCGTTTTCTGCGACAAGAGTATTGAAATCCTGTTTAACAATTTTGCTGTATGTTTGATCTGTACTATAGGCATTATGGAATACACAGGTACCGAGGTTCATACCGATTTTATCAGCATAGGTTCTAAGGTTATCCTGACTGCTTACTGAAATTGAAGATAGCAGCAGAAGCGTGCAACACAGAATTGAGAATGATCCCCTCATCATATACAAATCCTTTCATTAAGATTGCGCTCTTAGGCCGGCGCAAATTTTAAATAGTTATATAACTTATATCACTGTAATATAAAGATAAAAACAAGGATAAGCATAAAATAAAGATTAAAATAAAGACAAAAATAAAGATAAAAATAAGGAGGGACTTAAAATCAGGAATAATCGAGTCTGCAGTGCAGGGTGGAAGTCAACACGGACCAAACAGACAAGAATTTATCTGTTTGGCCGTTAATGTGTTGGATAAGTCTTTCGTACAGGATGAAGACCTGGTATTACATCTCATCCTGCATTGCAACTATCAATCGGCCGCTTGGGCGGAGCTTACCCCTTTTTGTCCATTTCTTCTCGGCCTCAGCTTCGAAACCGCGTATCGATTTGATTGCAGAATATGCCAGAGAGCATTCATTTTGAGCTGCAAAATATTCTTTGTAGCTCCACGAAAGATCTCTGACCGAGCTCATGAATCCGCTGTAGCGATTATATTGTTCAGACAGATGTGCACCATCGGAGTGTCTCCGGCAGGAAAAGACCTGACGGTTGGCGGCATCCATGATCTTAGTGAGTGATTCAATGTATTTTGCGGTACCGAACGTTATCGTCCCTTTTAAATCAAGGCCGATTAACCTGAAAAAGCCGGCATTGATATCATTAATAATGATATCGCGCTGGTTTTCTGCGTATTCTCTTACAAGCCGGTACAGATAGGTACCATAAATCAGTGTACTGATAAACCAGGGTTGTCCCTCATTGATACCACTACCCATCTCGCCATCGTATACATCCCCCGGATATCTGCCAAGGCTGATCCCAAAGCCCAGGGCTGTGTCTGCATTGTTGATAGTATACTCCTCTCTAAAGTACCGGACGATTTTTTCTATGGTAACCAGATACGTATCTGTTGAGAGGTTTTGCCCGAAGCCATTGGAGAGGTATAAGGCGAACATAACATCAATATTCAGGTCATTACCAGAGGCTGTGGTGCTTGAGATGCTTGATTTGACATACGAATTTTGAATGAACTGGTTTCTCTTTGTAATCATGTCGTTCATGGCGGTATTAATTTGATTGGTGTAATTTTCAAAACCCCGACGGGATACGAGCATGGAGAGTGCGGTGTAATTGATGGCATAGGTGTAGAAATGTTGCCCCTTTACCTCTTCCCAAATGTTAACCGTGTCGTTTTGGTAGTTGTTAAGTACCCATTTGAGATACTCTTCAAGTATTGAGTCAAATTCCTTACAATCAATTTTATCCTGTATATGCTTTTCGATGCGTTGCAGGGCGAGAATTCTTGTCGCCGGGCCGTCACCCTGATGTCCCCAGTTGACAAATGGTGTACCGTCGATCTTCCACTTCGCCTGATCACGGAATTGCGAGGTTTTAAAACTTGCACTGACAAATTGATAATAATTAACAAGCAATGTTTTGAGCCAGCGAAAGTCGTCTATCAACTGTTCGATCTCCATGATTACAAGCCCTGAATCGCGGGTCCAGTCATAAACATAGTTCTGATCGGTCTCCGGATCCTCCTCCCGTGAAGGGCTCGCAATCATAGCTCCCGGTATTGAAGTAACACCTTCATCGGAAATCCGATTGGAGGTAGTACAGAAGTTGTTGAGAAGATTGGCAATAAATTTGATTGATAAGTCGGGAGGAAAAACCTGTTCGGGAATATGCTGATCAAGCTGAACGGAATGATGGGGCCGATTCTTCAAATACATAAGGAACTCCTTTTTCTACAGGCGAAAGGGGCGGCATGGTTTGGGGTTAATGCCGGGTATCCGCCTGCGTGGCAAATGATGATGTGGTTGTAGACAACAAACGATAACATCGCAAGATGAATCGTAGGTAACTAGTATACAATGTACGACGGAAACAATCCAGACATTTTTTTACAAAATGCGTAGTCACTAGATGTTGACCACATGGTAACCGTCAGGAAAAACCTCTCCGGCCAGTGATTGATAGCGTAACAGAGCAGGGTTTGTGCTTCACCACGAATAGATGGTTGAACATATCATGCAACTATTGTATACTTCCATGATAAAACTTTATATGTGGTGAATCCTGTCAACTATCAATTCATCGGTGAGATATAATCCACATACAATTAATGAATAAAATGTGTTGTCATGCTTTCAGAAAGCTCTGATTGCTGACCCTTATCATCATTCTTTGTAAAGGAGGTTCATCATGCCGGATAGTATGGTGATAACCGCAACCGAAATACCCTTTGGTGCAATTGTTTCCGTTGAAGGGGGAGTGACGTTCAAGGTATGGGCACCAAATTGTACGAATGTATATGTTGTCGGCTCATTCAATTCATGGACACATGACATAACATCAGCAATGGAAAAAGACGATCATGGTATCTGGAGCAGTCACGTAGAGGAGGCAGCAGCGGGGGATACGTATATGTTTTACGTTGAAGATCCTGAACGTGGCATAGCACAAATGATGCGTGATCCATTCGCACGGGAACTGACCTTTGATAAACCAGCCTGGCCAAATAGCTACTGTGTTATCGTGGATTCTAATGCCTACCATTGGCGTGCAGCCGGTTTTGCTGCGCCAGAGCGCTCCGATATCATTTGTTACCAGTTGCATGTCGGATGTTTCTGGGGCCCCGATCGGCTTAACAGAACTGCAGTATTTCTCGATATCATTGACCGTATTGAGCATTTGTCAAATCTTGGAATCAACGCGATTCAATTGCTTCCGATTGCTGAATTCAATACTTCCACCAGTATGGGGTACAACGGGGTTGACCAGTTTTCCGCGGAAATGGATTATGAAATCGATGATGTCAAACTGTTGCGTACCTATATTAACAAAGCGAACAATCTGTTCCGGACGAAGGGTCTTCCGCAGGTAACAATTGAGGAGGTCCGGGGAAGTTACAATCAGACGAAGCTGCTTTTTGATCTTTTACATGCCTGGGGCATCGCGGTCATATGCGATGTCGTCTATAACCATGCCGGAAATCCCATTGACAACCAGTGTATCTTCAATCTGGATAAACCTGATCCCGGCAGGAATGCAAGCCTTTACTTCTGCAATAATGATCATTGCGGTCCGGTATTTGATTTTTCAAAACCTATGGTGAGGGACTTTCTTATCAGGAACGCTCTTTTCTATTTTGATGAGCTACATGTTGACGGGCTTCGTTTCGATCAGGTTAGCGTGATTGACTATGAGGGCGCTCCAAACGGATGGAACTTCTGTCAGGAGATGACCACTACCATACTGGCACAATACCCGAAGGCTATACTTAATGCGGAATACTGGGGTGTCAATCCGTGGGTGGTGAAACCGGTACAGGATGGAGGAGCCGGATTTAATTCTACTCAGCACGATCGGATCAGGATATCAGTACGTGCAGCTGTAAAACAGGCGTCGTATGGTATGGCTGCGACAGTTTCAATGGATGCCATCGCAGATGCAATTCATCACCATGATTTCTCAGCAGACCAGATCTTCACCTGCATTTGCAATCATGATATTGTTTATGCTGGCGATGGGGTAGACAGGGGAGATCGGATTCCAAAGCTGGCAGATGGTTATAACGCATGGTCGATTTATGCTTGCGGACGCGCCCGGACTGCTCATGGAATTCTCATGACAGCACCAGGAATACCAACGCTGTTCATGGGGCAGGAGATGCTTGAAACCAAGCGGTGGCATGATTCACGGCAGGAACAGTTCCTTCTGTGGTGGGATGGTCTCGATCATGGAGTCAAGACAGTCACTGATTTTTATCAATTTATGAAAGAGCTTATTTCTTTACGGAAGAATTATCGTGCACTTCGGAATGGTTCGGTGGATACCTATTATATTCATAACATCGACAGAATTCTCGCATTCAGACGCAGTCTGGCTGGTGAACCGGAAATTGTTGTTGTTATCAGTTTTAACGATGCGGTATTGTATCACTATGAAATCGGTTTCCCGCAGCAGGGTGAATGGAATGAAATTTTCAACAGTGATGTCTTTGACAATTGGGTAAACCATAATGTCCACGGAAATGGCGGACGGATTCAGGTGGATGGTCCTTCGCGGCAGGGGCTTTCTTCGTCGGCACGCATTGTAATTCCGGCGAATTCGATTCTGGTATTCTGTAAAGAGTAACCATTACGTGTTTTCGGTGTATGCCGCTACAGCATGTGCTGTATGTAACGCAAATCATTTCTGGTTGTGCAGTACAAATAATGAATCGTCTCTCTGATTAATATAACAAAGCTTAATCCACGCGGCACTCCGGACTACTGATGATATTCGCAGTTCGTCCATGCTGCCTTTAAAATAATGGTATGATTCATTATTATTAGGTTGCCCAATTCTGATCGTTGCCCTGCTGTTTTCACCGACACGCAGCATCAGTGAGTCTCTGCTCAGAGGTACTTCCTTACCATTGATAAAATAGCGTGCAGTGCCTGTACTGTCACCATGCCATTTCCAGGTATATACAAGGTGGCTCCAGGTGCCCTGTACAATTGATTGTCCGGCAATGGCATAGTCATTTGCATAAGCGACAAATGACGGACGCGTTCCGTTGAGACTGGTATTGTGCTGTGCATTGGTGCCATCACCGAAATATAAACTTGAACATCCGTCATTCCAATTATTTGTCGAGTCAGTCTTTGACAAAATGGTACCTCCGCTATCCTGTATATTGACCCATAGCGCAAGAGTTACATCACCTTGTAAAAGATTTGTCACTCCGTGGTTAAGAGGAATAAAATCATCAATGCCATCAAAGGTATGCCCATAGCCGATGATACCCGATTGATCGGTTGCACTGATATAATCATCACCATTACTTTGTCCGGTTGCGTCTTTGTACAGTTGCATTGTGCCAATACCTGCAGCCTCTTCACCAAGATGCCACACACCTCTGAATCCTTCAGCAGTATCAAATACCGGTGTGTTATTGTTGGCCAGGTATGTGGTAGTTTCCCCCCAGTACATCACTATAAACTGGCTGCTGTCATTACCATGAATTGTATCAACCTTTACCCATAGTTCTGCCTTCTGTGCAGTTGCATCCCACCGTTCGATCTCAAACGGAAGAATGGAGTTATCTGATTTTGAAAAACGAAGATCAGATCCGTCATGTTTTGTGAGGGTAAAATCGAAATTCCTGTCTGATAGTCTTACGAGTAAAGGAAATGCAACAACATCCTCCGGAACATCTGCACCGTCAGATCCGGTATTCAGGGATATTTTCTTAGAATAAACAATTCCTGAAGCGGTAACGATTGATGTAATATTCGATTGTATATTGACATTATGAGCAATGTCCTGCGGCAGATTGGAAGTGGTTGTATCGTTATAAAAGATATGTGCAATCGTTCCTTCCGGTACAGAATCGATCAGCGCGTACCCGTTACTTATGTATGAATGGTAGGATGTGCCCGGTATGTAAACGTATCCCCTGGTGTCAATAGAAATATCGGGGAGAAAAACCTTGATGCTTCCAGTATTGTAAAGTGTTGCCGGCACAACCGGTGTAGAATCACCATTCTGTGAGATTTGTATATCCGGTACAATTGTTCTTGTTCGCAGTTTGAGGTTGACAGCATATAACGTATAATGGTTACTTACCGCTGAAGAAACTGTCATTCTGTAGCAGCCATCAGGGCCGGTGGTATCGGAATAACTTACGGATGATGATGTCACTTTTGCAGGGTCAAAGTCTGATGGGTACAAGGTTACGACGGTCAGATCAGCCGGAGTGCCATCCTGTTTGATTATTTTACCGATTACTGTTTCTGAGCCTGTTCCACCGGTTCCGGTTGTTTGCTGTGATGTACATCTCAGGGATGTGAAAAAAAGGCCGATAAGTATGATCGTAGTTATTCTTTTGACAATTGAGGGCATTATTCTATTCATCCTTTCCGGGATCTGTCAGCGGGAATAGTTGACAATTAAGTTGATAGACACACTCCGGATGTGTATCATTTTCCGCCAGGCTGAGTACCTTTTTCCTGAATGCCGCTGCTTCCTCTTTTATCAATCTTCGTGTTGCCTGTGATACACTCAGGGTTATGGATGACATATCCATATGACGATCAGTGTAACGACCATACGCTTCTGAAGCGAGAGTAAGGAATCTTTTTTGAAAATCAATAATACTTAATACATGAGACTGTTTGTTGTTTCTTATAAGTCCGGTTGTTATGATCTGGTCACATGGTTCGTAGAATCCGTTCCGGTTTTGCTGTATCATACCGAGTTTCAGAAGTACTTCTATTGCTTTTTTTGCCTGTTCAATCTTAACAGGGGGGGAAAGTCTGTTTGCAAGCGATGCAAAATCAGTCCCATCAAACGGGAAAAACGACAACAGTGCCCGAATGGCACTATAATACCATTGTGTATAGTATTCATAGCTTGATTTGTTTATAAGACGTGCTTTCGATTCACGGCAAGCCATCATCCGTTCAAAGTAATTCTTACGTTCCTCAATAGTTGCAGCATCAGAAAAAAATACCAGCGCTTCGAAATATTCAGCTTCCCGTTTTGTGTGATTCATTGCATCAGAAAACTTTGTAATAGCACGCCTCGAAAGTGATTGTTTTCTATCAACAACATCCTTATACAGACCTATTGAGCTGATACGAGCCTTTCCCGCAAAATAGCGGTACGAAAAATACGGGTTCAGAGCTTTTTGATCCTTGTAATAATCACCGAGATACATACGGTAATCTGTATAATCGAAAACTCTTATTGATGATTTTGGTTTTGCCATAGGTTCTATACTTGCACTTAATAAAAGTAATAATCCTGATTTATCACAATACCTCTTGAATATACCCAAAAACGACTTCTAATGTGTGTATTACATTATATCTGATAGATGATCCTGTTCCAATTTATGGAACATTTTTTTAATCCTTACTATTAAATCAGCATGAAGGACTTCCATGGATAGTTATATTATTCGCATAAATATGTGATTTGAACATAAGTGACCTATTATTGGATGTACCAATAATGTTTGGATATTTTGACTGCTAAAGAACTGGAGAATTGCTATGAATCCTCTAAAATTATTTTTTTCACTGCTGACAATCACACTTGCCTTAGTATCACCAGGTTTTACAATTGCTCAGGATCTGCCGACTGCGAAGTCTATTGCTGCAGAGATGGGTGCAGGTTGGAACCTTGGCAACACAATGGAGCTGATCAATGTGCAGCCAATCCCAACCAAAACGCTTTTTGATTCCGTTAAAACAGCTGGTTTCAAGACTGTACGCATTCCTGCTGCCTGGAACATGCATGCTGATCAGACCACACATGAGATTGATGCAGCGTGGATGGCTCAGGTAAAGAATGTGGTCGATTATGCGATTCAGGACAGCCTTTTTGTGATTCTTAATATTCACTGGGATAATGGATGGCTTGAGGGAAAGATCGATTCGGCAGCGACACGCCCCGCAATGCTCGCAACCATGAAAGCAAAGCAGGGAGCTTACTGGAAACAGATTGCCACGACGTTTAAAGACTATGACCGTCACCTGCTTTTTGCAAGCGCAAACGAACCGGGAGTTGATCAGCAGGCAAACCTTGGAATTTTAATGACAATTCATCAGATCTTTATTGATACCGTCCGTGCAACCGGAGGCAACAACAGCTCAAGAACGTTGATCCTTCAGGGGCCAAGTACCTCTTTTGAGCACACTGCTGACTGGATCACAACATTACCAGGCGATAAGATCGCAGACAGGATTATGATTGAGGCGCACTTTTATCCTTATCAATTCTGCCTGATGGGTCAGCCTGCAGAATGGGGAGTACCCTTTTATTATTGGGGTAAAGCGTATCACTCTGCTACCGATGTGAGCCATAATCCCACCTGGGGAGAAGAGGCGTATGTTGATTCACAGTTTAATCTTGTCAAGCCAAAATATCTCGATAAAAATATACCGGTTGTAGTAGGGGAGTTTGGTGCGTTAAAACGTTTGACCCTGACTGGTGAAAATCTTAAACTGTCAATATTGTCACGCCGTCATTTCTATAACTATGTAACAAAAGCAGCTCTCAGTCGGGGAATGATTCCGATTGCATGGGATGCTGGTGGCAAGGGTGATGGGACAATGACCATTTTTGATCGTAATAAAGAGAACGAAGGTGCAATTTATGATCTTGGTTTACTAAACGCAATCAGAAGCGCTGCAGGTCTGCCAAAATTTCCGGGGGATACAGCGAGTGATTATACTGTAGCAACAGGCGATAACAGTGTTCGAATTCTTTATTCTGCCAAAGATTCCGGCAGAGGACAGGTTAAACTTCCTGTTGTCAAGGGAAATATGACTCCTTACGATTCTATTTTGGTCAAAGCATACATAAAGGGAACGTCCGCATATGACTCATCTGGTGTTACAAAATACGGGTATGTTTCGTTGAGTCTGGTAACCATGTCCAATAACTGGACCTGGCGCGAGAAGACGCTTGGTGCTGTGACAATGGATGCATGGAAGACCTACAGCATTGCGGTATCCACCAATACCACCGATACAAATGCATTAGTACCGGCAGATCCCGCTGCCATTGACTTTTTTGCACTTCAGGCATACTCAAAGGCATTTCGGGGTGCAATTTATGTTGACTGGATTGTGTTCAAGTCCAAAAATGGAACTGTTGATACCGTATATAATTTCAATCAGAAGGCACCTGAAGAGGGTAATGATAATGTGGTAGCTATTAAGTTGTATCCTACATCCGATGTTGCAGATGACAATGAGTGGGAAACTACGACAACTTCCAGGTGGGAAAGCAATCCTGTCAGAAGGGGTGTAATTACAAAGAATAATGGCCCTGATCTTCACGTTGTGGCATCCAGAGGAATAATTCGTGTGTTCTGTCAAAAAGAAAAAGCAATGTCCGGGATGATTTTGCTAAGTGATTTGCAGGGAAGAACACTATTTTCTCAGAAAGTCAAAAACATTGCAGGAAGAAACGAATTTAATATTTCTAACAGTCATAGCGGCCCGGTGATTCTTCAGATCAATCAGGGTTCCCGTGTTATGGTAAGTAAATTGATATCTGTGTATTGAAATGGATAACGGTGACGTTGTTTGGATTCGTGAACTTTTAAAATCCATAATATACCTCTTACCTTCCCACCTCAATGCAGTTAACTTAAGCATTATATGTTGCAGCTGGGCCGATTGCTCGCCCCCACCCTGGCTGCTTTGAGCCAGGATGGGGGTGTGTGAATGGTACAAATATAACGTTCTTTGCTAATCAATGTTTCCATAATCGCGTTTCCAGTTACGCTTCGATGTCTGCGGTGGTGTTAAAAAAAGCATATTGGTTGTGACTAATATATTTGATCCAGTCACACATCGTTCGCAATAGAAGAAATCAAATGGATATGAGTTTCCTTCTATTAATCCTAACGTATCCAGGTTTACCGAGGCTCCGCCATTTGCATATACGCCACCAAGGTCAACAACTGCTTTGTTATTGATAAAAACCCAGACATCATCATCACCTTTAAATTCGAAAATCTGTCCTTTTTTATAGGTAAAAGTTCGGTGCATTTCCATTGTAAAGCCAAAATTTTGTCTTCTGAAACAATCTGTGTCAGGACCTTTTACCGGGTACCTGTTGCTGCAGTCAAATCCGAAACCACGGTTTTGTAAAGGCATAAATTTAATTGGATATTCTTCGGAACTAAACGCTGAACATTGCAGAAAATAGCGCGAATCGTTAACTTCGGTTCCAAAAGTAAATACACCCGGTCTTAAAGGATCTTCCTTAAATTTAAGACTATCATACATAACAATGTTTGCAAATGGATGTTTAGGGTTCCAATGTTGCGTTACCCATTCGGTATCGTGCCCTGATGCTGCAGTCCATCCGGGGCGTACTTTTAATCCAGACCATCTATTATTTATATAGTCGTAAGTGTAAACGCCGGTTTTACCAGTTGAATCACCATAAGGCTTGAACCACGTATGCATACTGTCATTAAAACACCAGCTAAAAGGTGTCGGATCCCATGAAATGAATGTTTTTATCAGATTATAGTTTGGATAATCATTCATTAATGGTGTTCTGGCTGCAGCTGATAGTGTATACCATGAAGAACTCCATGAATTCATAAAATTTGTTCTGAACGTAGCATTGGGAGTCCTTTTAATTGGCTTACGATCGGCTGTCAACCCATTGGTTTGTATTAGGTGAGCAAAATAGTAACCTGTCGTTGACGATGTCATATAACATGGCGGACAAGGGTCCAACATACAGACATTTACATTGAATTCGGGATTAGACATATCAGCTCGCATATCATAATAAGTTACCGGAATATAAACACTGTCATCATAAGCCGATTTCCATGATCCCTGTAGTTCTCTGGAAATCTTCTGATTGAGCGATGTTACAAAATTCTGCTCTTTTAAAGTACCTCTCGGTTTATATGAGAGTGTAGACATATTATAAATTCCAGATCCCACTTCGTCAATTGTATACTTGACATAAATACTGTCTGTCCCAATGATCGTGGAATCGGTGCAGGAGCGTCTGATCATACCTTTAAGATTGGAAAACAGTGCTGTATTTTTAGCATATGCGTTATGGGATGTCAGGGCTAATCCTACATAGACTGAATCGGTCAAGGGTATTGTTTTGGATGATACCTGAATCCAGGAATTTCCGTTTGATGAACGATACCCCGTAATCGTATTACCTTTTCGTTTTATACGAACCCACTCTGCATCCTGATATGGTGTCGGGGTACTGTCTATTGTAATTGCACCATCGGTTCTGCGATATTGAAATTTATAGCCAATTGCTGAACTGTACGCTCGCATTGCGAACGCATGTTTTGAATTCGCGGTTAGTTTTTCCCTGATCATGATACCTGCTTTTGCCCAGGCATGGGTATTTGATAACGATACAACTTTAACTGAAACATCAAGATCGCCCTTTATGCGGGTATAATAATAATGGAATTGATCAGAATAGTCCCAAATGTCAATTCCACCTGCTTTCATGGTGTCAATATCTTTTGTAGCGTTATATGAATGTGAACCGCTGATTGAAGGTGAACCTATATCTGAAGACTTCAGATTATTTTTCAAATAGAATCCTTCGTTTGTATCTATTATTTCCTGCGCAAGCAGTGTCATTAATCCATCACCTGCATGAAATGTTTGAATCTTATATTTGTAATTGTTAGATGTGGTCTGACTCATATGTGAATTGAGTACTGTGTTCAAGATAAGAATAGCGACAATCACCAGCATTACCAATACTACCATCGAAATAATTCCGCGCTGGTTGTTGATTGACGATGTAATCTTTTTCATATTGTTAATCCTGATTTTTTTTGTAACATTATTCTAGTACTCATATTTATAGTTTTCATCAGAGTTTGCCGCTGCCGACTTTGTTTCTCAACCGGAACTCATGATGCAGTGTTATCCGGCGATAATGATCGGGATGTCCTGTATATTTTTTGTCCGGTATTGATGTCCGTGCACAGACTTTTATTCTAACCGAGCGCATGTTTCTCCAATCCGAAGTCGGATCACCATCAACATCAAGAAATGTAATACCCATAGTGTCAATGTTCTCTGCGATGATATTTGAATTATTGTCAAGGCATAGATTGGTTCCGTTCAGATAATAGTGACTATAGACAAATGAGACTACAGCATCCCCTTCCGTAAATGTATCAGATGGACTGAACACGACGAAGTTTGTTAGTGAATCATATCTGATTAACGAGTAGACTTTTACAGGTAGTGTTGAATTCGGACCCGGAAGTTTCTGAATTTTATCCGCAAGCCTGAATGTGGATGCATTTTCTACCTGAATTGAGCATACTGCCGGTTTTATTTTTTGAGGGATCTGGAATACGCCGCCTCTTGGATTGATCTTGATTTTAAATCCAGAGCACGGCAGACTGCTTCCATCAGGAATAATTATTGTATCTTTGTCAAGAGTATCTGAATCGATTATCTGAAGATCTGCTCCGGCCTGCATAAGTATGTCACTTATTTCCTTAATTGTAAATTTTGCATTTTGATTCATGTCTGCAAGCTGTTCCTGAAGGTTGTAGCTGTTTAATGAAACTGAAAATAAGCGGGTAAGGAATATCAATATCAGGGAGGATATCGATAGTGCTACGATTACTTCGATTAATGAAAAACCATTCGCTGATTTAAATATATTTTTGGTAGTTTTCATACTTGATTAAAAAAGTTGAGAAATATAGGTTGTTACCAGTAATGTGTCCCCCTTGTTTTTTCCCCAGGTAGCGGTGAAAACACATCGGCGAACGTTTTTCAATGCTGTTGTTGTAGCTCCTTTGGGACGGTAGGCCGGCAAAACTTTCCAGGATACTGATATACCATTTTCTACCAATGAGCCTTCTTTGGGGGGAAAATTACTTTTCGGATTTTGATCGATAGTCATCCGGATTGACTCTATTTGTTTTTCGATTAACTGACCGGCCACAAGCAACCGGTTTGAGGTAGTAGAGCGTTTCCAGACTGATGTCTGAAGCGTCATGATACTTACCCCAATTATGCCGACAATGACAAGTGATACAAGAATTTCAAGTAATGAGAAACCGCAGTTTCCCGGAAGATTCTTAAAAAATCTGTACCTGTGTAAAACCGGTACCTTATATGACAAGTTTATCATAACCACTCCTGTCAGAACAGTTTAATCCTACCAGTACTTGGTAAAACAGTAATACGCTTGCTTTTATTTTGCCCATTAGTTATCGTAAGCGTCAACCCGGGGATTTTTGCAGAGCCATCACCTCTGAAAATAACAACATTCGGATTTACCGTTCCGCTGATCTGCATTTTAATTGTTGTTGGAAGTACATAGGGAGCCATAAAAACATGATCGTTTAACGGATCATACATGTTGTTCCCGACAGGAATACCATTATCAAGAAATGCCTGAACGGTGTTGGGTTTGTTAGTAGTATCGAATACAACGCCGCAATGGACTAACGGATCTCCTAACGCTCTTGTTTTTGCCATATAGAGTTTATGTTTAATGGCATTGGCAGTGGTTACAAGTCTGATATTTTCAATAAGTGGCTTCGAGGCAGGGACTGCAACTGCAATAACTAATCCAATAATGATGATAACAATCAATAGCTCATAAATTGTAAACCCGTTTCGATTGAGATTTACAGTTGGGGATCTATCTGAATTGTTAGCGCGCATTAGATTGTTTCCGTAATAGTTGGTGCATCTAATAAACTGATAATGTATATAGATTCAAAATGTTAGAGTGTAGATATGATCTCAGGGTATAAAAATTTCTATTTTACATTATATCTGTTTTTTAGAAATTAGTCAAAGAATATGACAAAAACAGATACATGGAAATGCTGACAACGATGATCTGTACATACTGATTGGTGCATATTTCGGTTTTAAGGTGGTAACGTACACATTCAGTGTACATTTATATTTGATATGCCATAGATTCTTATGCAATAAATTTAAAAAGCGCTATTTTATACTATATAACATCGTCTAAATAAAACACTGTCTAAAGTGTTTTAAACACACGTGATCGGTTGATTTACATTATCAGACAATGGAGCTCAGGTACGGGCTTTCTACCATATAATTTTATCTGTTCAAAGATAGTTGGAACTTTGTAGATAAACTGCTGTAATACAACAAATAAATTCGAATAGCATTAAACAAACATATACAAATAGCATTAAACAAACATAATCAAAAGGAGTCATATGATTAAAAAAATGTCTATGAGTTTGATCGGATTTGCCATTTTATCCATCAACGCTCAAACGATTAACCTTCAGGGGGTGGTATCCAACTCCACTGGAAAACCAATTTCCAATGCCGTGGTATCCCTGGTTCGCCAAAAAATGAAGGACACAACCGGTACTGATGGAAAGTATTCTTTTGTAAGTACTTCCGTAAGGAAATTGTCCGCCATTCCTCCGCAGATGAATGATATTAAGGTGAATGTGAATAATGGTGTGCTGCAGTTTGAGCTTAGTGCTCAATCACCTGTGAAGGTCGAAATCTTTGACCTGAAAGGTAAACTTCTCAGGCAGGAAATCAACATGAACGCAGCTGCAGGAACGTATCGTTATGATTTCTCAAATCACTGTAATGCATCAAAGGTACTTGTGATTAGAGCTGCAATTGGTATGTCGGAACTAACATTCCGCTATATGCCGCTTCATAATGGGAAATTTGTTTTAAGTCCTGTTAGCGAAGTATCAACATCATTTAACCGTACCGGTCTTGCACCAATCGCTGATGTCGTCGATACGATCACAGTGACAGCTAATGGATATAAGACAAAATCTGTAGCCATAACATCATTAAGCATGCAGCAGAATATTTCCCTTGATAGTAACAGCGGAGGATCCACCGGGAGTTTGGGGTGCGGCAAGACGTTGGGGTCCATCAATAAATCCGGGGAGTATACTATTACAACCTCCGGAAAGAGTAGAAAATATATGATAAGATTACCGAGTAATTACGACCCGAAGAATCCATACCGCCTGATATTCGGCATGCACTGTATGGGCGCCAGCGCTCAGGATATTTATGGTAATAATGCACGCTCAGATGGTGCCTATAATTTCTATAGGTTGGGAAATCTTGCAACCAACGCCATTCTTGTTGCTCCTCAGGGACCCAACTCAAATGGTACCTGGGGTGGACAAGAGGATCATAAATTCTTTGAGGACCTGCTGGCTCTTTTAAAAGGCAATTTGTGCATCGATACCGCGCGGGTTTTCTCCGTCGGTTTCAGTTTCGGCGCAATGTTCACCTACTCACTCTCATTGAATCATCAGGATCAGTTACGCGCTGTAGTCTGCTTTGCTCCGTATGATGGTGTTATCTGGCTTCCTACCAGAGTTAAAAAACCCATTGCCTTTATGCAGACAACCGGTATGAGCGATGGTACCTGTGGCTGGTCGGGTGCAAAAGGTTGTGCGACCAAGCATGCAGAGGACAACGGCTGCTCTGATCCGACAACCATACCCACCTCCAGCGGTCAGTATAAAGTCCACGATTTTAAAGGCTGTAAAGAAGGGTATCCGGTAAAAGTCGTCACCTGGGGTGGTGGACATACCGCCGGGGAGTCGTGGATGCCGCAAATGGCGTGGGACTTTTTAAAGCAGTTCTAAAAACATAGTCAATTGAAAGTTGGTCAAATTTGTATTGCTCCCGGCACAATACCGGGGGCATTTTTTACATCAAGGGTTATGATTATCTGCTCTTTTTCGACCTGCAGAAATATTTAAAGGATAATTTCTGTATTGATACCACACGAGTTTTTAGTGCCGGTTTTAGTTTTGGCGCGATGTTCACTTACTCACTTTCAACAAATCATCAGAAGGTTTTACGTGCGGTTGCCTGTTATGCGCCGGCCAACTTTAATATCTATCTATCTTCCTACCAACACACACGAACCCATAGCATATTATCAAACAAGCGGTACAAATGATGATCGGTGTCCATGGACCAATCCCCAAAAATCCACCACTGAAGGTGGAAAATATTGCTTCCTGAATCGTCTTAAAGACAACGGATTAACAACTGAGCCGACAATACCTTTGGCAACTAGTGGCACTCATAAGTCCACAGAGTTCACTGGGTGTAAAGAAGGATATCCTGTAAATTCGGTTCTTTTCAGGGTGGACATTCGGGCACTGCAACAGATGCTGGCTCAAATGTGAACTGGATTGCTCAGGAGACATGGGAGTTTTTCATGAGGTTCTTACAACGTAGTCAATTGGAAGTTTGTCAAATTTGTATTGCTCTCCGGTACTATATCGGGGCCAATTTTAATATCAGTTCAGTTTCAGTGACTAAGTCAAATCCTCATTACATACGTTTTTAGATATCTGGCATAAGGAGAAGGATTTGGCGCGAGTGCTATTGCAAAGCCAGTCAAAAATTGCACTTAAGGACAAGTCTCAACTGGCAAGCTATGATTAAAGATTATACATTAATAAAAAAGGTGCATCAAGGCACCTTTTTTATTTAATGTGCGCCCGGCAGGGCGCTCTTCTCGATGATGCGGGGATGAATGTCCCTTAGTTCATTACATACCCGACAGGGGGAAATGTTAGCCGGACGGCAAGGGTGTCCATCGTGAGATGGAATCTGAA
>JAEWVR010000008.1 GCA_023459055.1 Fibrobacterota bacterium | reverse complement strand
CCAACGTAATACTTGTCAGCAGTGCTGCTATACAGAATATAAACAAAAAAAGTATCCATAAGCTTATAACAAATCGGGTAAAAAAGAAAAGCTTATAATACAAACTGCATTATAAGCTTTATTATTAAATACACCATTCAGGACTCGAACCTGAGACCCACTGATTAAGAGTCAGTTGCTCTACCAACTGAGCTAATGGTGCATAGATTCTTTGCAAGTGATCCATAAAATATAAAACGACAATGGAAACGTCAACAAAAATAAGACAAAACAACTTTTTATTCAATCTTCATTCCCAACCTTAATCTTTGTCCTGCCTTGTCACCCGTTACGCGTCACTAGTCACTTCCTGATAACAACCGTAATAAATCTGCAAAAAATGTATTAAACAACCGTATTATTTATTCAGATAATGATTGAAACAGCCGGTTTATTTTAGCATACTATTGATTATTTAATTATATTCATATTATGAAAAGAGATTTGATTGAATATTTAAAAACCTGGAAAAGTGAACCTCTGCGCAAGCCTCTAATTATCCGTGGTGCGCGTCAGGTTGGGAAAACGTGGCTTACGGATTATTTTGGTAAAAATTATTTCACAAATTATTTCACAATTAATTTTGAGTTAAGTCCCGAATTTAAATCTTGCTTTAATAGGTTGGATCCTGAAGAAATTGTATCTAAAATAGAGCTTACTGCCAATACAGAATTGCGTGGTAAAGATACACTATTATTTCTTGATGAAATACAGGAGTGTCCTTCAGCAATAAAATCACTTCGTTATTTTTATGAGAGATTGCCATCCCTTGCAGTTATCGCAGCAGGTTCATTGCTTGAGTTTGTTGAAAAAACAGAAGATATCTCAATTCCTGTCGGAAGAGTTGTGAATTTCAACTTGCAGCCACTTTCTTTTGGAGAATACCTGACTGCTATAGGTGAAGAGAAATTGAGAAACTTTCTTGGAACACTTGGTTTGCAAAGTGATATGCCTGAATCTGTAATACAAAAATGTGAATCGCTATTGCGCATGTATATGTATTCTGGTGGGATGCCCGCTGCTATTGTAGACTGGATTGCAAAGAAAGAATTTTTGTCAACCGACCTGATACACAGATCCTTGTTACAGAATTACCGTCAGGATTTGGGAAAGTATGGGAAAGTGATTAATGGAGATCTGCTGGAAAACACATTTTTAAAAGTACCCGGTTTAGTTGGTTCAACATTTTCGTATGCCGCAATTGATAATACTGTTCAATCCCGAAATGTTAAGCAGGTGATAGGTGCTTTGCAAAAAGCTAAAATAATTACTCGCGTTTCTGCTACATCCGGTGCCGGGTTATCATTTTATACATACGTCAATAAGAGACGTTTTAAGGTGCTGTTTCTGGATGTTGGACTATTTCAAAATTCGATGGGAATTAATAGTTCAACATATCTTGCACAAGATCTTCTTGCGGCCTATCGCGGGGCAGTATCGGAGCAATTTGTGGGTCAGCAACTTCTGAGTCTTAAAAAACCATATGAAGATCCGGATCTTTTTTATTGGTATAGAAATACTCCAGGCAGTGAAGCCGAGGTTGATTATCTTTACCAATATAATGACAAAATAATTCCGATTGAGGTTAAATCCGGAAAAACAGGTACATTAAAAAGTATGCACTTGTTTTTAAAAGAAAACAATGCTCCACTTGGTGTTCGTTTTTCTCTTCTACCACTTTCTCTAAATGACAATGTGCTTTCTATTCCGCTTTATGCAATAGAGTCTCTACCAGAACTTATCAAACAAGCGCTGAGAAGGGTAGCCAGTGGCACATGACGAGTGACACGTTGGAATTGTTCGAAGCTCAAGGGTTTCTCAAAACTCGTCACCCGTTACGCGCCACTTGTCACTTCATCATACAAAATAAAAAAGGCAGTGAAACACTGCCTTTTTTCAACAATCGCATATCAAAATAATACTTACTTATTTTTTTCTACGGAAGAACGCGAGCGAGAGAAGGCCGAAGCCAATGAGTGACAACATTGTAGGTTCCGGTACATCCTTAACTTTAAATGTGTATTTCTCGATCTCACCCTGAAGTGTTGAAAGTGGACTTGTTGCTGTGAATGCTTTCCAGTCTGCTGCAGTTGGAATGTAGAACTTTTTCTCAGTAACCACACTGCCTGACTCGTTTACAAATGTGACATTCATAGGCTTTGAGTCATTAACGAGCTGCCTTAAATCATCACTACACATTGTACGGGCAACAAGTTCGTATGTACGTGCTTCAGTAAATGTGTAAGCGAAAACCATAGAATCTAAAAACTCAGGTTTTCCAGAAGTCTGATCTGCTTTACGAGTGTTAACAACGTTTCCGTCGTAGTAACTATATTTGGTACCGTTTTTCTTAACATAGTTACCATTTTCTGATAGCAACCACTCACCTTTTGCTTCTTCAGTACCATCAATCCAGACTTTAGCAACATCTGAATAGTGTGTACCCTGGAATTCTTTCCAGATATCAACTCTGAAATCAACACTTTGACCAACAGTAAACTCGGTAATATCAGTCAAATTAGCCCATGATGTTCCATTGTCAAGAGAATAAAACACGCCATTGTCGGAATTGGTGTTTGCTCCATCTTTAATGGTTTCTTTTCCAATACTCTGCCATTTGGTTGTCTCGTGAATAACATCACCAAAACTGGTGCCTGCCAATACAGCACTTATTGCTGCGGTTGCGATAAAGAGTTTCTTTAGTGTCATAGTACCTCCTAAAAAGTTGAAAGGCTTTATATTGCAATAATCGTGCCGTAAATGAGTGGCGTTAACAGGTGGTGTAATTTGAGTACACAATATGCTTGAATCTGCGTGTTTTGTGTCGTTTTTGAAAGAGATTTCGGGTTAAGCTCTCAACCGATAGTTTGTGATTGAATATTAGGTGTAAAGAAAGTCGACAGGTGTCTGCCGAAGAGATAAAAAAGAGGCTGGTATAATACACCTGCCTCTTTAATGGATTTAGTAATAGAAATTACTTACGTCTTCTGATTGATCTCATGCCTGCAAGACCAAGGAGTCCAAAGCCGAAGAGTGAAAATATTGCTGGTTCCGGTACATTAAATTCCGGATTCTCTTTACCGGGCTCATAGGTAAGTGAAAGAGTGGCATAGTCCAGAACCGCAGCCCATGATAATGCTTCCTCAATTACATTCAATGAGAGTGTAAATCCGGATGTCCCACCAAGTGATGCAAGAGCTGACTGGCTAAGTGCGAATGTTGTTGTAGACCATCCACCTAATGTTGATGTACTACCGTTGGCAACTGCTCTCTCCCAGGTGTCAATATTTCCACCATTTGTTCCTTGAAGCATTCCTGCATATACTCTGTTTTCACCGCCAAAATCAAAATAAACCTGAACTTTATCTGATGGGTCAATGTCCCAGGCTCTGATGCTGACACTACCGGCAAGTGCGGATTCGATTTCGTTTGGTAGTATGTAATTCCAATCGACTCGTCCTTTGCTATTTGTAGCCAGGCCAGTTTCCTCTTCTCCTTGTCTGAATACATAATAATCAAAATTTGTTGCTACATCAAAGCTGTTGCGGTTGGCTGCAAAGTCCTGATCTCCGGCTGTTGATTCAAATGTGATAGGCGTTGACATCACACTTAATGATAATGCCAGGATTGCAATGGATGATAGTAAATACCTTGTCATTTATGACTCCTGTAGGGAAAGGTTAAATGGTAATTTAAACCTTTAATAAGCAATCAGTGTGCCGTTTAATTAATTATATTTATAGGGCATTAAATGGTGTTGTTCATTGATAAATAATAGTTAGGTGTAATTTTTTTCGACACACGGATTATTTTGCTTACACTTAACAATTGGACAAGTAGTTTATGTGTAATAAAAATGTAACTAAAATTCGGGTTGAAAAAACGATATATCATATGTAGGATATTCTTTATGACCAAACACAAAAATGTTTACAAAGAGAATGCATTTAAAGATGCCTTCACAAAAAAGGAAGTTGTTGCGGGGTTTATTGAGCAGTTTCTGTCACCGCAAGTAGTACAACAAACAAATCTTGAATCACTCGAACTGCTTCACCATAGTTTTATCAATACAAGTAGTGAATTGTTTTTTTCTGATCTTCTGTATACCGCTGAAATCGCCAATCATCGTTCCTATTTTTACTTTTTATGTGAACTGGAACCCTATTCAAATGAGATAATCAGGTCGCAGTTACTGAGAATAATTGTGCATTTTCTTGATACCTTTGCAAAATCGGAGTCTGAAAATAAAAAATTCCCGGCTCTATACCCTGTGGTGTTGAATTTCCGTGATGGAGAATGGTCGAAGGTCCGATCTATTAAGGAATTGTTCAGTGATTCGCATGGTGTACAACAGTTTATACCGGAGTTTGTTTTTAATGAGTTTAATTTGATCGGAGTCCCGGAACATCTGATTAAGGGACCGCATCCTCTTCAACAGCTATTAACCGTATCCAGGCAAACACTCAATTCTGATGGCTGTTTACGCTGCATGCCTAAGATCGTTGATGGTGTTTTTGACTCGTATCTCGATTTTGATAAACAGCTTGAAAACTTTGAATCTGTTGTGACTTTTATTGCAAATACAATCAAGCCCGATGATATAAAAACGCTTCAGGAAAAAATTCAGTATTCATTTGTCCAGGAGGACGCCGCACTTTTAAAAAAAATCTATGATCGCGGGGTTAGTGATGGCGTCGAAATGGGATTAAATATCGGGTTGAAACAGGGTATGGAAGTAAAAGAGGCTGAGATTATCAGGAATCTGGTTTCCAGAGGGTTTGATGAAACCACTATTGCAGAGATTATCGGTAAGCCTTTGAATCAAATAAAAGATTTTAGCTGCCTTTCCTGCTGCGCGTTATTCTGAATAAAAAAAAGGCGATTCACAATTAAATCGCCTTTTTCATTGTTTCACTAAAGTAATGCATTATCCCGCAAAAGATTCCTTGATATCGTAGAGAATACCGTTAGCGGATAACTTTTTCGTATAAAAATCAGGCCCGTTTTCAATAAACTCCTGGTGCTTTACCGCAAGAATAATTGCATCGTATTTGATATTGTCAATTGATCTGACTGTTGCTATGTGGTATTCTTCCTCAACCTCAGATGGATCTGCAACCGGATCGTAAACGTGGATATTGATACCAAATTCTTTAAGTTCCTGAATAATATCAATTACTTTTGAGTTTCTGATATCCGGTACGTTTTCTTTGAACGTGATTCCAAGTATGAGGACATTGCTATCCATAATGTTAAGCTTTTTATGAATCATTTTCTTGATAAGTTCACGTGCAAAATAGCGTCCCATTGCGTCATTAATTCTTCTGCCAGCCATGATTATCTGTGGGTGATGACCAATCTCCTCTGCCTTATACGCAAGGTAATAGGGATCTACTCCAATGCAGTGCCCACCAACAAGGCCTGGTTCAAAAGGAAGAAAGTTCCACTTTGTTCCCGCAGCTTTAAGTACATCTCTGGTGGAAATGCCCATTTTGTCAAAAATGATTTTAAGTTCATTCATTAACGCAATATTAATATCACGCTGTGTGTTCTCAATTACTTTTGCAGCTTCAGCTACTTTAATGCTCGCTGCTTTATGAATTCCTGCCTTTACAACAGTACCATACACCAGTGCTACTTTTTCTAACGTTTCTTCATTGTCGCCGGAGACTATTTTCGTAATTGTTGCAACGGTATGCTTTTTATCTCCGGGATTGATTCGCTCAGGTGAATACCCTACGAAAAAGTCGGATTTCCATTTCATTCCAGAGAATTTTTCAAGGACTGGTACGCATTCGTCTTCGGTGACGCCAGGGTACACCGTTGATTCATAGACAACAACTGCACCTTTCTGAAGGTTTTTACCTACAGTCTCTGACGACTTATAAAGTGGTGTAAGATCCGGATTCTTGTGATCATCAATTGGCGTAGGCACTGCAACAATAATAAAATTGGCAGTTTTAATATCCTGCGGATTTGATGAATACTTTATCGATGAGCTTTTGAGAGTCTCAGTGGAAACCTCATTTGTCGGATCAACAAAATTCCTTAACGTTGCAATACGCGATTCTTTTATATCGAACCCTATGACAGGGAAATATTTCGCCAGCTCAACAGCAAGTGGAAGTCCGACATACCCGAGGCCGACGACGCAGATTTTTGGTTCAAACATGTGATATCTCCTGAATTAGTATTCTTATAAACAGCTGTGAGTAATGTCAAATTTTGTTGCGGTTTCGAAACGACAATTTTCTATGAAAGAGGTAAAATATTCCGCTTTTGAAATTCATAATTGTCAAATTTACAAAACATATTTTGAACGGATCCAGTTTTAAATTATAAAATACATTGTCGGGATATAAGAGGTAAATATATTACGAATGGAATTTCTATATTAAAAATATAATGGTAAATAATTATGTACTTTTTTTCATATCATTAAAAAGGAAAATGAGTTTATAGATTTGTACTTTAATAAATTCAAGTACCAGTTCTCTCAAATAAAACTGGTCATTTGAACCTACAAAGAAAATGGATACTGAGTAATTGTTTAAAAAGTGCTTGAAACTCATCATTACTCTTCGACTATGACAATGTGAAGAAACGAGGATAATGGAATTGTATTTTTGAAGCATGAAATAATTTGAAAGAACCTCTGCTTCTGTCATTGTTCCAAAAAAACCATCCTTTACATTAAAAAAAGAGACAACAGAATCTGGTATTCCCACCCTTTTGATTATCTTCTTTTTCTTATACAATACAGATGAATCATTATTATTGTAAATCAATATTCTTTTTATATCGTATTTGTTTTGCAATAAAAAGACGGACGATAAATGTCTTGAAGTGCTTTTAAGAGAACCCCCTAGTACATAAAGAGCATCAATTTCAGTACTATCCGGGAGGGTTGATGGAATACATAAATAGTTTTTAAGATGTTTATTGAGGTAATTTTTTAGTGGTTTATATAAGAAAAACAGTATAAAAGATAATAAAAGTACTTTTAGTGAAAAAAACAAAGTGATAGTTTTAAAATTCATAGTATAGTTACACTTCACGTTATTGGAATTTTAGAAAGAGCAATTGGTTAAAAAATAACAGAAATCGATGATGTTTGAATCTACAATACTATTTTCGTACACGTTTTAAAGAGGATAGTGCTTGTTTTTGCATAGAGGCACGATCCTTTTTTGCCTGAAGGGATTCATTCATACCCTTTGAGTTCAGATATTCAGACAGTGATCTGATCGTTGTGTATTGAAATAGCAACGTGGTAGATAATTCACAATGAAATTCCTTCTGAAGCAAATCTTTATAGGTAAGAATAAGTAATGAGTTACCACCGGCATCAAAGAAATTATCATCAGGAGTATGAACAGAAAGGAATAATTTATTTACCCAGATATCAGTAATTCTCTTTTCTGTTTCGGTGTTGGTACTGATTGAGATCATTTCTGTATAATTCTTCGGGAGTTCAATTGCCTGCAATGCTTTTCTGTCAATTTTATTGTTTGGGGTCATTGGCAGTGATTCGAGAAATATAAATCTTGATGGCACCATATAGTCTGGGAGTTGTTTTTGAAGTAATAATCGAATTGCATTAATTTCAAGTTCTACAGATGGCTTAAGGGTGATACATGCTACAAGAATCGATATGTTCTGTTCATTTTTTATTATTACAGCAGTATTCTTCACACCAGATATACTTTCAATTGCATTTTCAATTTCTTCAAGTTCAATTCTAATCCCTCTGATTTTTACTTGATTGTCAACTCTCCCTGCACATTCAAGGTTACTATCTGCAAGTAATCGGCAAATATCACCGGTTTTATAAAACTTACCAGATATCAAATTGTTTGTAATTTGGATAAACCGTTCACTGTTTAATTCAGATCGGTTGTGATAGCCAATTCCAACTCCGTCACCCCCAATTAAAAGTTCTCCCCAACAGCCGATCGGTACCTGCATTCCCCATTTGTCTAAAATCCTGATGGACGTGTTTGCTATAGGTCTCCCAATTGATATTCCTGGTGTATTGTTTGTAATTTGAGTCATGGTTGACCAGACTGTTGTTTCTGTCGGTCCATACATATTATAAAGCTTATCACACTTAGTTAAAAGGTTTACTGCCAATTCTTTGGACAGCGATTCTCCACCAGTCAGTGCAGTCAATCCATTGTGACCTTTCCATCCTGATGCATTAAGCATCTTCCAGGTTGTTGGTGTTGCCTGTAGTAACGTAATCGGATTCCTGGAAAGTAATGATATAAGTGAATCAGGATCAGAAATTGCTTCCCGTGGTGCTACATATATTGTCGATCCGGCAATTAGTGGAACTAATAACTCAAGAATATGAATATCAAATGAGATCGTTGTGATCGCTAAAATGTTGTCATGCTCACTGATACCAGGATCATCAAGCATGCTCAGGATAAAATTTGCCAGATTACCATGAGTAATTACCACTCCCTTTGGTTTGCCGGTTGAACCTGACGTGTAAATCATATAAGCTGCATCGGCAAGGTGAATTGATGGCGTCGGAACTGCATTGTCTTGCGGTGTATTTATAAATGCATCCACATTAATCACCTGCTCACTTTTAAACAAATCACTGTCGCAGTATTTTTGCTCTGTTAATATTGTTGCCAGCGATGCATCACTGCAAATAAACTCAATCCGGTCTTTCGGGAATTGAGGATCCAGAGGAACATACGCAGCTCCCGCTTTTAAAACACCAATAATTGATGCGAGCATTCTTTCTGATCTGTCAAGATATATACCGACAAACTGATTGTTCGTGATTCCTCTTTCAAGTAAACATTTCGCTATCGTATCGGAGATCTTGTCCAATTCAATATAACTTAAGACTTTATCCTTAAAGGTAACTGCATTTTTTATAGTAAAGATATCAACACTTTTTCTAAATAGGGAAACAAAATCAGAGCCTTGTGTAACAGACTGATCCCTGCCTTTGCAAAAAGTATCAATTAAAGCCCGTTCGTTCCTGCTCACAATATCTGCATGATGAACATCGATTTGCGGATTATCCAGAGTTTCGACAACGACATGCTTGAAATTCTCTACGAGTCGCTCTATCGTCTGTTCATGATAAATTGTCGAATTATATTCTATTACTCCGCTAAGACAATCCTGATCTTCCCAAAATGATGCAAACAGATCCAGTTGACTACCGCCATGATGCATATATCGCTGATTGACATCACAGCCATCAAGAGCAAGTTTGACAAATGGTTCAAATGTAAAACCTGCCTGATAAACAGGATTGGCATCCGGCGAACTACCTTTTTGTAGAGCATTTTTAACAATCAGTTCTGTAGGATACTCCTGATTGCGGTGCCCCAGGAGCATCGACTTTCTGATTGAACCCATCAGATCAAGTACCGTACTAGGTTCTCTGAAATCAATAGTGACAGGAAGGGTATTGACAAAACATCCGATTGTTTCCTTGAATGCATCATCGCGTCTGTTTGTAAATGGTACTCCAATCGAAAAATAATCCTGATTTGCATATTTTCCCAATACGATTGCATAGGATGTGAGTAACCATAAAAATGGTGTCACTTTATACTGTGCAGCACAATTTTTAATTGTTAGCGTTGTATCCTGATCGAATTCAATATAGACTACATTACCCTTAAATTTTAAAAACGATGGCCTGGGATTATCTACTGGAAGCATTAACATTTTTGGAACGGGTTCAAGAACTGATTGCCAATAGTTTTTTTGACTGACAGCACTATCTGATGCAAGCCAGGATGTTTGATGCTTCACATAGTCTGCATAATTTGTTACCGTTTCAGGGATAGGTGTTGACGGATTAATGTACAAATTGCCGATAAGCTCACACAGTTTTTCTTTTGTTTTTAAATCCGAAATGCTATGCTGCAGAACAAGACACCAGATGTAACTGTTTTGCTCCTGTTTTATTAAGACCGTTCTATAAAGTCTTTCACCCATAACAAAAGGCTTTGTAATAAAACGATCAAGATACTCAAATATCTGTTCTGGTGTGGAACCAGACATGTCTGAGTAGTTCAGGTTTGTAAACGTAGTCATACCAAGTGCAGTTTCAAGCGAACCATTTGACGATTTTATGGATGATGTCATGATGTCAACTGATGAAAACAGCATTGCCACGGCATGTTCAAACCGCCTGATATCAAGCGCTCCATCAATGGTAAAAACTAAAGGAATATTATAAGCACTGCTTTCAAGATCAAGATTCTGAAGCAGGAAAAATTGACGCTGCTGAAATGAAACGTTCACAATTAGTATCCTGGCATAGTGTGAATGATTATTTGCATAGTTATGACATTATTTCCGGTAGTTCTGTTTTGCCCGTTCAAGTTCGTTTTGAGTAATTTTCAAATCATCGGCGATTCGCTCATACACGTCAGGGAGCATCGTTTCGACTTTACTGATAGCTGTATCTCTATCAAGAAGACCTTTACGGATGATCTGGCTTAATTCCAGTTCATAAGGATTATAGCCGAACACCTGTTCGTGAATATAATTATTGAAGGTGTTAAGCTGGCAATTTGATGAACAGCCATCAACGTTCTCCGGTGGACGCCAACCGAATTTCGAGATCGCTTCAACAATCTGTTCTTCAGTGATTTTTTCAAGACACAGCAAATTAACCATATCCGGCCAGCTTGTTACTTTTGCCAGAAGCTCTTTAGGAATACTGAAATAGTCATCGAGCCAGTCACCGGTAAGATCCCGTAAAACAGAAAGGCTTTTAGTTCTGCTCTCTTCAAGAAATGTGTAGTTGTTTTTATATACAATGGAATTAACCGGAATTTGCCCTAATGTAAATCCGGCAAGTATCATGGGGATATTTTTCTCTATGGCTATTCTTAACGCCTGCAGATTAACCATTGAAATACAGGAGTTACACACTGATGAAATTCTCATCATCGTTCGTTTGTGGTATACCGCATTAAGTGCACTTGCTTTAATAATGGATTTCATATTTTCTTTGGACGGACGGAAAATAATGTTGTCCACACCTAATGCATCGGTAACTGTCGTAATATTCTTAAATGTCTGGTCAGGAATATAACCGTTGTCAAGTGTAAATGAAAGTACCCTGAGCTTATATCTGTTTACTGCAAGAGAAAGAGTATAAGTGCTGTCTTTACCGCCACTATACAACATGACTGCATCGTAGGTATGACCATTTTTTTTGACATCACTAATCAATTGATTAATCTGCTTTTGCGCATTTTGAATAGCGGTTTCTTCTGTCTGAAATATTGATTTGTCATTACAAAAGGAACATACCCCCTGATCATCAAAGGAAATTCCCGGGAAGGACTCCGACATTATGCATTTTGTACAGCGTTTTTTCATACTTCCGTCTTCCTTTTTACAAAGTCAACCATTTTGAGTACTGATCCGAAATTAGCTCTGGTCATCTCGTTTTCTGCAACAGCAAGATTGAATTCTGTTTTGAAAAATCCGGAAATCTCTACCAAACCAAAAGAATCAATGATTCCCTGATCAACAAGCGATTGATCAAGGATAATATCTTCTCTATCAACAATATAATTGCGACAGATAAACTGAAGCAGCTTTTCCTGTACCTCTGAATTGCCAGCCATACGATCCTCCCTTATGTAGTGTAATCGTCAACATCGACTACGTTTTTTTCTTCCTGTAAATTATACCGCCGTGGATTCTTTGCCCAGTATAGTGCAAGCTGTGATGACAACAGGAAAGTAAACATCATATTATCCCTGTATCCATACTGCTCCCGGACACCCTGACTGAATTTGCGGGTAAACCGTTCAACAAATTTGGGATCGAAAACACCGTATTCTTTAATCTTTGAATCTGAAAGAAATTCAGATGCCGGTTCTTCCATCCCGTTTGTACGGACAAATGACTTTATATCCGGTGCCTGATACGGAAGCTTTGGGCGTTTTATTATCGATTCCGGAATTCTGTGTGTGTATGCACGACGTAATACATGCTTCTGTTCAAAGCTAAACAGTTTGTACTTATCCGGCCAGTAAAATATCTCTTCTATCAGGTTATGGTCAAGAAATGGATATCTGCCCTCAACACTATGCGACATTGTCATTCTGTCACCCTGTGATGATAGCAGGTAACCGCTGAGAAGCGAACGCATTTCGACAAACTGGTTCTTCTGTAAGTCTGAAAATACGGAGTAATTTACAGGAAGCATCTTCCTGAGACGAGACAGTATTTTTTCTTTATTAAAAACAACTCCGGTATCTTTACTGATTGCATTCGATACCATCATGTTGTTTGCGACCCTTATTGCCGATGCAGCAAGTTCATTATCACATGCATTCAAAAACTCCTCGTAATAGGTTTTCATCAAACCAAACTGTGTTGAGTCTGCATAGTGAACAAGATGCGGATACAGTTTCTTGATAAGTAAAGGTCGTAACTGTGATAACGGCTGTTTTTGCCAGAACTTGATCAGTTTTAATTCTTTAAAGGAATCATACCCGAAAAGAATCTCATCGGATGCTTCACCGGTAAGTACTACTTTAATACCGCACTCCCGTACCAGTTTTGACAAAAGGAAAAGCGGCGTCGGTGCAGTTCTGAAAACCGGTCTTTCGAAATGGTATACTGCATCAGCAAAATTATTCTTTACTGAATCGTAGCTGATTTCCACACTGGCATGATCTGAACCGAGCTGTTTCACCATCTCATTCTGAAAGCTGCTTTCATCGTACTGAGCATCCTGGAACTTGATTGAAAATGTTTTAAATTTATCTGCCTGTATCGATGATGTAATCGCGGCGATAACTGATGAATCTATTCCACCACTGATATATACACCTACCGGAACATCACTTCGTAATCTCAGACGCACCGATTGATCAAGCAACTCCCGTAAACGTTCTTCAGCATCGTCGATTGTTGATGGTATTGCAAAGGTATTTACCGATTCACCAAGAGAATAATACCTACTTACAGAATGAGTATTATCGTTTACAGAAAACAACTCATACGTCCCCGGTTCAACTGAACGGATATTTTTCCAGACAGTCTGATCCTGTAATGTATTCCATAAAAGTCCATGTTCAAGGAGCATCTCCGGATCATATTCCCGCTGAAATCCAGGTAAGCAGTCAAATGATTTCATCTCTGATGAAAAAAATACAGCACCGTTGCGGGGAAGCACATAGAGCGGCCGTTCACCAAACCGGTCTCTTCCCGCCATCAGGATATTTTGTTTTTTGTCCCATAACAGAAAGGCAAATTGTCCGTTAAATAACTTTATCCCATCAAAGCCGAATACTTCAATTGTTTTAATAAGCACTTCAGTGTCGCTTGACGAAACAAAAGTGACACCTTTTTGCCTGAGTATTGCACGCAATTCGACATAGTTATAGATCTCTCCATTATAAGAGAGCACATATCTGTCAGTAATAAAGGGCTGATTTCCACCCTTTAGATCAATTATTGACAAACGAGTATGTCCAAGTGCAATATTTTCAGAGCAGTAGATACCCCACCCGTCAGGGCCACGGTGTCCCAGCGGTGAAATCATTCCCTTTAAAAGGTCCCTTTTGTCAGACCTGCCTACTCCCGGATTCCTAAATATACCAGCAATTCCACACATAGCAGTGCTCCATGATTTGGATCAGTTTGGTTGATTATCTTAAATTTAATACATTTCAATCAGCTCAAGATACTCTTTTTTTGTATACGTGCTAATAAGAATAGCATAATATTTTTGAAATATGTATACTTATTGATTATTTAATGTATACTTGCTAATTGTTAGTCTCAACAGATTGCTGATACATCTTAGAGAATAACTTTTTGGAAGGAATAGTATTTTTGTTGTGTACAGGAAAAAATAACTATTGAGCCGTTACCGTTTTCATATTCGTTCACAATTAAAAAGAGAATCTTTATGTCTATTGCTGAAACAAAAACCATCGAATCACCATCAAACAGCCGTGCTGTGTCATCATCATGGAACCAAACCGATAAAGATTATTTTTTAAACATCACCCTTAGTGAATTGTTTGAAAAACAAACATGTAAAACGCCGGACACTATTGCGTTGAAATTTGCAGCGAATACCCTGACCTATGATCAGGTAAACCGGTACGCAAATCAACTGGCACACAAACTGCGGGAATGCGGTGTTACAAAAGAATCGGTTGTTGGTGTCTGTTTTGATCGCTCCTTCGAAATGGTAATTTCGCTCATGGCAATTCTAAAAGCCGGTGGCGCCTATCTTCCTATAGATCCGGACTTTCCAGATGAACGAAAACAGTTTATTGTCAGTGATGCGCAGCTTGAGAATATTATTGTGCAGCCTTCATATAAAAACACGTTTTCAAGTGTCAAAAACGCGATCAGTTTTACATTATCCGATGACTGGTTAAAAGCGTATTCTGGAGATAACTTGTCTCCTGTTGCATCATGCGAAAATGCAGCGTATGTGATTTATACATCCGGATCAACAGGAATACCAAAAGGGGCAATAAATACGCATGCCGGAATTGTCAACCGGTTACTCTGGATGCAGGATTGCTTTTCGTTAAACGATACTGATGTAATCATTCAGAAAACGCCGTACAGTTTTGATGTTTCAGTATGGGAATTTTTCTGGCCACTGATCACCGGAGCCCGACTGGTAATTGCCCTGCCTGATGGGCATCGTGACCCGCAATACATTTACAATTTAATACTGAATGAGAAGATTACAACGATCCATTTTGTCCCATCAATGCTGCAGATTTTTCTTGAAACAGAACACCTCTCACGTCTTCAATCGTTACGGCGTGTTATTTGCAGCGGTGAGGCACTCCCGTATGTGCTTCAGGAACAGTTTTTTTCAAAATGCACCTGTGATCTTTTCAATCTATATGGTCCGACCGAAGCGGCTGTTGATGTTACCTGGTGGAAATGTATACGAAACGATTCACGTAAAATTGTACCGATTGGAAAACCTATTGCAAATATCAGGATCTACATTCTTGATGAGAAAATGAATCAGGTTCCAGTAGGTGAACCCGGTGAACTTCATATCGGTGGTATTGGAGTCGCAAGAGGGTATCTTAACAGACAGGAGCTGACAGCATCGAAATTTATCAAGGATTGCTTCTCAAACAAGCCACATGCGCAACTATACAAAACTGGAGACATTTGCCGGTACCTTGATGATGGTGCGATTGAGTATCTTGGCAGAGTTGATGATCAGGTGAAAATCAGGGGATTCAGAATTGAACCCGGCGAGATTGAAAAGACCATTTGCAGCTTTGATGGCGTAAAAGCTGCAGTTGTTGTCGCAAAAGAAACTGCTGACAAATCGGAAAAAATTCTGGTCGGATATCTGCTTGCAGAATTTGAAGCCATACCAGTCAGTGATTTACGTAAATATATTGCAAAACATCTTCCGGAATATATGGTTCCATCAAAATTTGTAAAACTCGACTCCTTTCCACTTAATGCCAATGGCAAGGTTAGTAAAAAGGCGCTGCCCGAACCAAAAACCGACCGGCCATTACTTCAACAGTTGTATAAAGCACCCGAATCAGAAATAGAACAGAAAATTGCATCAATCTGGGAATCACACCTTAACCTTGAACCGGTAGGTATTGATGACAATTTTTTTGAGCTTGGTGGAACATCACTGATAGCCGGTATGATTATCAATACCGTTCAGAATACAATTTCAAAACAGGTATCGATTGTTTCGTTATTTGAAAATCCAACAGTCAGAACACTATCACTAGCTGTAAAAAACAGTTCAACTACCGAATCAACTAGTAGCACTGAACATTCAGACCGTATTCAAATGCAGAAAAAAATGACAAATCAGATGAGATGGTTAAAAAAGAAATTGTAATTGCGAATGATGAATTGTAGATTGTGAGTTGCAACTTGTATTGATAAATGGTTATATATAGGATAATTAACTATAAAGTAACCTGATACGCAGACAAGAAAACTTATCTATTAAGTTTTCTTCCCTCTGTGTTCTCAGTGTCCTCTGTGGTTAATAAAAAACCTTGTATATAAATCTGTTACACTATAATTATTAATCAGTTACATATAGCATTGTTTTATAAGACTGATTTGGATAAACCACAGAGAACACAGAGAAGTACAAGGTATCAGGATGTCAAAACCGATGAGATTACTAATATAAAAAGTGTGGTTTGTAAACGACTAATAAGAAATTGGGAATGGTGAATGTTTTTCGAATCACAACCAGGTATAAACCTTTTTAAAAGTTGATCGATATATGGACGAACAAAACAACGATACTCTTGATGGAATCGCCATTATCGGGATGGCGTGCAGATTTCCGATGGCGAAAAATGTGCAGGAATTCTGGGATAATCTGGTACAGGGACGGGATTGCGTTGGCACGGTATCTCTTGATGATGCCCGTAAAGCCGGTGTACCCGAGGATGTTATAAATAACCCCAAATATATACGTAGAGGCGGTCGCATTTCCGATCCGGAACTGTTTGATGCGCAGTTCTTTGGTTTTTCTCCTAAAGATGCCGCTATAATGGATCCGCAGCAACGCCTGTTTCTTCAATGTGGCTGGGAAGCGATTGAATCCGCAGGATACGATGTAAGCGCAATCAAATTTCCGGTTGCCGTGTTTGGCGGCAGTAATCTGAATTTTTATCTATTAAATAATGTAATCAATAATCCCGGCGTGTTAAAAAACTACTTTGAATTACAAACGTTATTCAGCAGTGATAAAGATTATCTGGCTACAAGACTCTCATATAAATTCAATCTAACCGGACCAAGCATGACTGTACAGACAGCCTGCTCCACATCACTTGTTGCAACACATCTTGCTTGTCAGAGTTTGCTGACATATCAATGTGATATGGCTCTCGCTGGAGGTGTCAGTTTACAAATTCCATGGTGGAATGGCTATGTTGTTGGTGATGCAGATATCCGTTCACCTGATGGAGTATGTCGGCCGTTTGACGCAAAAGCAAATGGAACACTGTTTGGTGAAGGATGCGGTATTGTAGTTCTTAAACGTTTACAGGATGCAATACAGGACAATGATCATATCTATGCAGTGATCAGAGGTTCAGCAATCAACAACGATGGTTCGCTGAAAGCCGGGTATACAGCACCTGGCGTTGATGGGCAAACTGATGTTATTACCAGTGCGCTTGACATCGCATCTGTCAATGCATCTGATGTATCGTATGTGGAGACTCACGGAACAGGAACACCTCTCGGTGACCCGGTCGAAATTACAGCCTTGACAAAAGCATATCGTCACTATACAAATGCAACCGGATATTGTGGTATCGGATCGGTAAAAGCGTCTATTGGTCATCTGGACGCTGCTGCCGGAATTGCCGGCCTTATAAAAACAACGCTTGCGTTGTATCACAAAAAGTTACCGCAAACAGTTCATTTTTCACAACCGAATCCGCTGCTTGAACTGGAAAAGACGCCTTTTTATGTAGTAGATGCATTAAAAGAGTGGAATGTCCCTGACAATGCTCGCAGAATTGCCGGTGTAAGCAGTCTTGGTGTTGGCGGTACCAATGCGCACATGATTGTTGAAGAACCACCAAGAGTTCAGACTCAGCCTTCAAAATCAAAGTATTTCATGTTTCCCGTATCAGCCCGTTCACAGGGATCCATAAAGAAAATTGCAAAAGTATTTACATCATACCTTCCTGCTACTACAGATGCTGTTGCGGATATTGCATACACATTGCAGTACGGCAGACAGCACTTCCCATATCGTCAATTTGTTGTTGCAGATTCAACACAAAATGCGATAGAACAGTTTATCCGCATTTCAGAAAAAGACTCATTTACCAAAGTCTCGCTTAATGAATCGGAACGAATTGTCTTTATGTTCAGTGGGCAGGGATCTCAGTATGTAAACATGGCAAAGGATCTTTACAACGATATACCGGTATTTAAAACTGCATTTGATTACTGTTCTGAGCAGTTTAAAAAGCATACAGAGAAAGACCTCAGAGAAATAATTTTTACCGATAACGAGTCAAACAGTGCGCTGCTTCAGCAGACTGATATTACACAACCCGCACTATTCACTATTGAATATTCACTCGTAAAATACTGGGAAACACTTGGCATTAAACCATCAGCAATGATCGGACACAGCATCGGTGAATATATCGCGGCATGTATTTCGGGAGTATTTTCCCTTGATGATACAATAGCAATAATTTCTGAGCGCGCTAAATTAATGTACGCACAGCCATCAGGCAAAATGCTTAGTATCAGTAAATCTGCAAACGACATCCGGCCAATGCTTGATTCGACACTTGAACTTGCGTTAGTCAACAGCCCTGATCTTTGTGTTGTTGCCGGTACAGAAGAAAATCTTCAAATATTTCAAAGCAGACTTCAGGAGCAGCAGATTGAGTGCAGGCTACTTCATACATCACACGCATTTCATAGTGATTTGATGGCTGGAGCGGTTGGGCCGTTTGCAGACTTCGTTTCAAAGTTTAAACGTCAGGCACCATCAATTCCATTTGTTTCAAATGTAACAGGCACGTGGATTAAAAATGATGAAGCATGCGATCCTTCGTATTGGGGTAAGCACATCCGCAATACCGTTCAGTTCGCTGACGGCGTTACAACACTACTTAATGATGGATACCGGATATTTATTGAAATCGGCCCGTCAAATACATTATGCACGCTGGTAAGCAGAACTGCATCTGCCCTGAATGGTCAAAAAGGGAATGACAACACCAGGCAGGTTCTGACATTTTCATCAATTCGTCAACCGAAGGTAGTCATTGCCGATACTGCGTTTGTTTTGTCATCATTCTGTCAATTGTGGCAGCACGGTTTGAAAATTAACTGGCAGGCAGCATGTCCAAACGAAAATCGCCGGCGCATCCCGATTCCGACATACCAGTTTGACGAAAAGCGACACTGGATTGATCCGGTTCAACATGTTTATAATGGAATGGGTATATCCAACATACAAAATCCTCAAATGGATACATTAGATGTACCCAATGATGTATCGCAAACAGATGAAGCCGGGTCAAAGGAACCTGAGACTCCAAAAGCAAGAATTCAGACTGTTTTAAAAGGTATCTGGAAAGAGGTACTGGGTACAGATGATTTTTCTGTTTCAAGCAACTTTTTTGAGTTGGGTGGTGATTCTCTGTTAGCAGTTCAGATGTTTTCGAAAATGCAGAAACAACTGAATATCAACCTGACACTCGCAACACTCTTTACCTCTCCGTCAATTGATGCATTAAGCAATCTTATCCTGGAGAAATTTCCAGATCAGTTTAAACAGATAAAGAAGGATACCGTAGAACACACAACATTTGATTCTTTAAAGTATGTAGTACCGATTAAACCAACAGGTAATAGAACTCCGTTTTTTTGCGTACATGGAGTTGGAGGAAATGTATTGCACTATAATAAATTTGTACCATATTTGGAACCGGAGCAGCCACTTTATGGAATTCAGTGTCGTGGATTAGATGGGATTACTAAACCGTTTAGTTCTGTTCAGCAAATGGCCGAATGCTACATTCAGGAAATATTCCAGGTGCAATCTCACGGTCCATTTTTGTTAGGTGGCGGATCAATGGGGGGGTTAGTTGCTTTTGAAATTGCACAGAAATTAATAGCTCAGGGCGAGAATGTGAACTTTTTATTAATGATGGATAGTGGTTGCCCGTATGTTGTAAATAGGCTTCCCAAAAATTCAAATTCAATTAAAAAAAGAAAACCAATTATAAAAAAAATAGCTCATAGTATAACTTGTAGAATTAGTGATGCCCGTAAACGATTAACATGTGAATTATATAGAAAACTAAGAAAACCAATTCCTCATGGTTTGCGGTATTGGCTAATAGAACAGAATAATCTTTATATTGCAGAGCAATATAAACCTGAGCCATATTTTAGTGAAATTACAATGTTTCGTGCATTACAAAATAAGGGAAATCCTAATCCCTACAGGGGATGGGAAAATTTTGTAAAGGGGGGAATGGTATTTCATGATTTCAATTGCAAGCACAGTAATATGATTGAACAGGTGGATGTAGCACAAAAAGTTGGTGAATTATTAAGAAAATGCTAAGGAGTTTTGGTTGCCTCCATATAAAACATAACCTTCTGAAAAACATTGTCAAAATAATACTCGTTACGTAAAACCGGACAAGTACTTTGCTCGGCAGCTGATTGGTAAATTGTGGTAAAACCTGCGGAACGCAGCATGCCCTCAAGTTTTTCAGGATTCCACCAATTGATATGTTTTTCTCTATTATGGTACGTAATGCCTATATTGTGTTTTGTTGTACAATAATCTAAAACCTCCTCCAGCTTTTTTTCGTTAAGTAGTTCTTTAAATCGTTCCGGTTTTATAAGGCCTGTATTAGCAAAGTGTTCAAGAAAAACCTGTTCGATAGATCTGTGTGCCCCCCAGAAGAAGTAGTGTTTGTCATCGTTTAAATATGCTCTATAATCAAGATCTATGTTTGGAGCTACGATTCTAAATACACCACCTTTTTTTAAAATTCGCTTTGTTTCTTTGAAAAACACCATTGCAGCTTCATTGGTTATATGTTCAATTGTAACTCGTGAATAGACAATTTCCGCAGATTCTGTTGTTATTGGTAATGGTTGTAATGATTGCAGATCATGAATTATATCTTTTTCCGGATTATAATTACTTTTGCCATGCCATTGTTTATCAATATCAACATTCCTCCATAACGGATGATGTATCCCGCAGCCGAAACCGAAATGTCCACCTGCACTTATGTTATAGAATTTTTTTTGTTCAACGCTTTCTTTACCAAAGAGTGAAATGTATAAATCCTCATCTGAGGCGTTTTTAATTTTACGAAGTTCATACCCAGTCAATTCAACAATTTTCCGTAAGTATTCTTTAATCATATTTGCTTTCATATTATATTTATTAAATTATAACTATGGTGCCATGTAATGTCTTAATATATAAGGAATTCTGATATGAAATATGTTCTTGTTTTTAGTGTAGTTTCAATACTTTGTATGGCTTACTTCCTTCGGCCGGTTCTTTCACCAATTTACCATAAAATAATTTATAAATTACAGACTAATGGTATGAAGTTTAGCAAAACACAATTTGACCGGCCGTTACTATACCGTTTTTTTTCGCCAGTAATTAAAGCTGATAAGAAGTACCCGCTTGTGATTGTTTTACATAGTGCAGCAGAGCGAGGTTCTGATAATATTAGTCAGATTGACGGAGTGGCATCTGTTTTGATATCTAAAAAAGTACAAAAAATGCATCCATCATTCGTATTTATGCCGCAATGTCCCAAAGGAACACAATGGGTAAATACAGACTTCACTAAAACACCTTTCAGCCACTACCAACAATTATTAATACCAGAAAGTGTTGAAATGAAAATGATTTATGCTGTAATCAGAGAACTTGTTTCAAAATACCCTATCGATACGTCACGAATATACATTGGAGGTTTCTCAATGGGTGGTTCAGGTACCTGGGATATGATTTCAAGATACCCGGACTTATTTGCAGCTGCGTTTGTAATGGCTGGGGTTTCGGATACAGCAACTGCAGCAAAAATCAAAAACATTCCCGTATGGGCTTTTAGTGGAGAATTTGATGATATTGCACCTGCAATACTTAATAAAGAGATGTGTGATGCAATTAATCAGGTTGGTGGAAATTGTAAGTTTACGATGTATCGCAGTATAGGACATTATTGCGTGCATGAAGCAATGAAAGAGCCGGGTTTTATTGAGTGGTTGTTTTCTCAGAAGAAGAGTTGTTCCGCCGAAAATATGGCCTCACCCCCAGCCCCTCTCCACTAGGAATTGGAGAGGGGAGGATGACCTAAGCTTGTTATTTCCGGCTATCTAACCGATGGTTGCCAGAGTACCACCCGTTCTCCTTTAATAAATTTTATCCAGGCAACAAATATTGATGCATTTACAACGACGAAAAATGCGGGAATTTTGATAAATACTACTTTTGTAAGTGATGGAAAAAGGATTCCAAGCAGTGCACTGGCATAGAATAAACCCTGAGCTGCCAGCAGCCAGAAATAGAGGGGTGATTCTGCTATTAGCATGATATTGGTGACTAATGCAGAGCATAGAAAAACCGGAACCAGCCAGCGCATCAGTTTGTGTGAAACATACTGATAGGTGAACAAGCCAAATTTAAAAACGTTCAAAAATTCCGGGTGGTTAAAAAATACTGTTAATCCACGAAGAACGGTTCGAACTTTTCGCTGAAACTCCCGCGATTTATCCTTGATATCCTGATAGTATCCGATCGCATTGGGATCACTTACACCGCGCATCCCTTTTTTCATACTGCTGAGAAGTGTGCGGAAATCGCTTTGCATCTTTGGTGAGAAATCCTCACAGACCTCTTTTCGGGCTGCAAAAAAAGAGCCACTCAATCCTACAACAGAATTACAGCGCGACTCAAGGGCTCGAAGCCACATCTCGTACTTAACATAAAAACCTTCACCGCCAACATCAGTGCCATCATCAGAAATCATCTTATCTTCACTGCTGACACATCCGATCTGAGGATCCGCGAAGTTTGAAACAATCTCCTGCAGCCCTTTAGGATCAAGGCGGGTCGCAGTATCTGAAAAGACAACTATCTCGCCACTGGCAATTTTGACTGCCTGTGCCTGGGCATTTTCTTTTCCTTTTCTATCCGGAACCTCAAAGAGTACAACGCCACGGTCGGCATATTCCCGAACGATATCATGTGTTTTATCGGTTGAACCATCAGAAGCTATAATTACCTGAAGTTTCTCCCGCGGATAGTCAAGTTTCATTGTGTTTTCGAGTTTCTCACGTATCCGTTTTTCTTCATTATATGCAGTAATAATTAGCGAAACCAAAGGAGTAATTGGTGCCCGCAGTACTTTTTTACGGCGAAATAACGAAAGAAACATTAATGTCAGCGGGTAGCCGAAATAGGCGAAAAAAGCCAGAAATATCGAAATCCAGAGGACGAAAATCAACGCATGCATTTATATCAGGTTTCCTTTTTGTATAAGAAGATAAACCACAACGAACACCAACACACTCCCAAAATGTCGCCTTGTCAAGTATTCCCAAGGGTCTCCCGCAGGAGGACTTTTAAATCAATCCTGGGCGATATTCTTTAAGTCCCATTACGAGATGCATTCCTTCTGTGGTTACAAAGATCCTTGTGTAAAACCAATTTTAGAATATTCACCACCGATAGTGAATATGTATACCACTCGATAATTAAGGAAGAGTCTAATTAACCACAGAGAACACAGAGGGTACGGAGAAGAAAAAAGTTAAAAACTAAAAATTCTTACTCTGTGTTCTCTGTGGTTTATAAATCCGTGAACAAACATCTGTAGTCTCTACCGCGTTGCGTATGCACAAAATACGCGTATACCATTTATCATGATGTCGTGACATTCCTTAAAAATATATAAATGATGATGTAGTCCGATAGTACTATGTGTAATGTTGTCCATCCTATTCTGACCTTGTTTTAAAATGATGTAAGTTATAAAAGTTGTTTTCATTTTTGAGAAACAGATTGTAACAATGTATCTTCACTACATGGCATTACAACAGTTAAAAATGATAGCAAGAAAAACTATTGCAGGTGCAAAGTACAAGCTTGGTGTTTACCAATCCCTGTATAAACGATTGGCGAAATGCGGGAATTCGGTAATCCTAATGTATCACAGGATTATTGCACCGGAATCAATTGCTGAGCATGTAGAACCCGGAATGTATGTCCGGCCAGAGACGTTTTTGATGCATTGCAGCGTGTTAAAACACTATTTCAACGTTGTACCCCTTTCGGAACTGCTTTGTCTAAAGGACGATTTATCATCGAAACCCCGATGTGCAATTACCTTTGATGACGGGTGGGTTGATTTTTATCAAAACGCATTTCCAGTTCTTAAAGCAGCACGTTTGCCATCAACGGTGTATCTGCCAACAAATTTTATTGGTACTGATATGCAGTTCTGGACAGATACTTGTGCAGCAATTTTAAAAAAGATCTGCCATGAAAAACAGATATTATCTTATCAGGGAACGAGTCCGGTAATCAAGGAAATATTTCTGATTAAGGGTGATTATATCTCCTGTGTTGATTCGGTAATCAAGATGCTGAAACCATATTCGACGGGTGAAATCAAAAAAATACTTGATGAACTTGCACAATATGCAGGTTGCTCACATACATCATCCCAAACCTTTATGACATGGAATGAAGTAAAAACCTGCGTTGATTCGGGTTTTGTCACATTTGGTTCTCATACTGCAAATCATCTGATTTTAACTGCCGAATCCCGGCAAACAGTCCATGATGAGTTAAGGATTTCAAAAGAGAGGCTTATTAAAGAACAGGTGGCAGAGCCGTCTGATATTTCCTTCTGTTATCCAAATGGCGGCTATTCTCAGGAAATCGCACAAATGGTTAAAATGGCAGGGTATTCCAGTGCTGTGACTACAAAAACCGGATGGAACAGCGCAACGAGCGAAAGGTACAGTTTACGACGAATCGGAATGCATCAGGATATGACCAGCACCAGGTCCCTGATTATGGCACGACTTGCAATGCAATAGATACTGCGTTACTTAGTCATCACAGAATGCATTCATTTAGATTCTTACCAGAATCGGGGCCTTGTACCTGTTGTTTTTAGACTCCCCTCTCCAATTGAACTTGGAGAGGGGCCGGGGGTGCGGCAAAGACTCTTGTATTCCCACTTAAAGAGAGTTATTTTAACAAGAAACCTTTTTTGTTTACAGTAAAAGAATAAATTATATCAAATACCTATGAAAACGATCCTTCATACAATTGATACCACAGGTCCCGGTGGAGCTGAGACAATATTTCTAAACCTTGTCGAAAAGCTTACTATTGACGGTTATAAAAACATTGCGTTAATAAAAGGGCCGGGATGGGTAGAGGAGCAGCTTAAAAAACGTAGCATAGAGTATTATGTTTTAAAACCATCAGGTTTTTTATCGATTAATTATTATATCCAGCTTCTTGGCTTTGTCAGGCGGCACAAGGTGAAACTTGTACAAGCGCATCTTCTGGGCTCAATACTTTCCTTTTCGATAGTGTGTTTTCTATGTCGTCTTCCACTTGTTGCAACATTGCATGGCCAGGTTGATATTAACTCTGATGAAAGAGCTATTAGAATTAAGCAGTGGATAATGGCAATCGGTGTTAGTCAATTGGTTGCAGTAAGTAAAAATCTTGCAGAGTACATACAGACTCGGGGGCTGTTTAAACACAAAAAAATCGAGATTATTTATAACGGGATCGAAACTGAACGGTATTTCAGGACCAATACAAAATCTCTGTTAAAGAAATTGGGAATTGCCGATAATGCACTGCTTATTGGAAGTCTCGGCAATGTCCGTCCTGCTAAAAATTACAATTTGCTCATTGAAGTTGCTGCGCTATTGCGATCAAGGATGATTGATCGGCAAATCCATTTTGTTATTGCTGGCCATAAGCATCCAAAACTGATTGAATCTTTATATACTCTTGCAAAAGAGCGAAAAGTAAGTGAATATGTACATTTTATCGGTTTTTGTGATAATACCCCGGATTTTCTAAGCCAGTTGGACATTTTTCTGTTGTGTTCTTCATCAGAAGGTTTTTCGATTGCAACGATTGAAGCTATGGCTGCAGGTGTTCCAGTGATTGCGACAAAGTGTGGTGGTCCAGAGGAAATTGTTACACATGATGTCAACGGTATATTGGTTGAGATAAATAATCCCGCAGCAATTGCAGATGCGATACAAAGACTTGTTATGAGCGACAGTGCGAAGCTGACAACAGAAGCCAAAAGACATGTGGTGGTAACATTTTCGTTTGAAACCATGATCTTAAGGTATCGGGATGTTTTAGGTAGGTTATTAAAAGATTCCGCCATCACTACATGTGAAAGCGTCACTTTAGGGGGACTTTGAAGATGGCCTATAGTGGTTCTCATGAGATGGTTTGAATCGTTTAAATTCTGATTGGTTCTCCAGAAGATTGGTGTGATACTAAGGTGAATGTGAATGATTAAATTTATAAATAACCGGTATGGGTCGAAAAAAGGTTTTTTACGTTATGTAAAGTATCAGTTAATCTTTTATCTGGGGATGTATAAGCCCTTTACAGAAATCGATTTTTCGCGGGTGAAAAGATTTGTGTTTGTATGCAGTGGGAATATCTGTCGAAGCGCACTTGCAGAAGCAGTTATTGAGAAGTGTGGCGGGAATGCGTGTTCATTTGGACTTGATACCCGCGGTGGTGACCCGGCGGACCCACGTATGGTTCTAATTGGCAAAGAATTAGGGTTTGATCTATCGGAGCATTCAACATGCAGGGTAAATCAATGCAGTGTGCATTCCGGAGACCTTTTAATTGGTATGGAGCCTGAACAGTGCCGTAAACTGCGTAGTCTTTATCCTGATAATCAGGTAACATCTCTTGGTGTTTGGTCGGGTAGTAAAAAAGTATATATTCATGATCCATATTCAGCAAATAATGTGTATTTTGCCAGGTGCGCAGAAGAGATCGTTTTTGCTGCTGGAGGTTTATTCAAGCATTTCAAAAATAGAACTGTATAAAGAAGACAAGCCATACGGTTTAGGCAATACTTTTATTGAACTATTCTTAATGTTTTATTATTCAGGAGTAAATAAATTGTTTTCTATTTTAATTTTACTTGGCCCAGGTGAAAACGAAGCGAATCGTTTTCTAGACCTGCTCAAATCAATTATTAAAAACGAACCTGTGGTACGAGAAAAATGTAACCTAATTATTGTAATTGATAATAATGCATTGATCTCTGATTGGTCATTTATCCGAAGTTCTTTTCAAAGTCTAACTATTTTATATAATCCTTTAACGAAATTTTCTAAATATGTTTGCGATAGGCAAACTGCAGGGTTCTTGTTTGGTATGAACTACGCAATCACAAACTTTGATAATGAGTACATTTTAAAAGTTGACACTGATGTGATCTGTATCAATCCATTCTCAGATATATTATCTCGATATTCAAAAGAGAATCCTGTCATTGGGATTTGTGGTACCTATTTGAACTGGCCTTTAAACGGGAACTCCAGACTCAATGATTTTGCTGATTGGGGGGCACGTATCAAAAAAGTCCATAAAAAGTCATTAGTAATGAGTATGTTGAGTGCTATAAAATATAAAAGAATAGTGGATATAACAAATTTTTATAAACGTAGAAAGATTTTTAGAATTGCAATAGCCAATGGTTACAAGTATGGGTATCATGTTCAGGGTGGAGCTATGATGCTTACAAAAGCATTTGTTTCTGAATTCTCTAAATGTGAATTAATCAACAATCCTTATATTTTTGAAAGAAGCTATATAGGTGATGATAATATAATATCATTGATAAGTTTCTACCTGGGATTAAAATGTTCTGATTTCAACAATAAAGATCAGGTTTTTGGTATATGGTTCGATACGCCACCAATTTCATACCAAGAATTATTGTCAAACAAACTATCGTTAATACATCGCATTAAATGTAAAAACATCAATGATGAATCAACACTTCGAAATGATTATAAATCGGCGATAAACTGAGTTTTAATATTGAGTAGATGGAGAGTACCTCTCACGGAGACCTTTTAATTGGCTTGGAGCCTGAGCAGTTCCGGAAACAGAGTTGTCTTTATCCTGATAATCAGGTAACATCTCTTGGTATTTGGTCGGGTAGTAAAAAAGTATATATTCATGATCCATATTCAGCAAATGATGTGTATTTTACCAGGTGCGCAGAAGAGATCGTTTTTGCTGCTGGAAGTTTATTCAAGCATTTCAAAAATAGAACTGTATAAAGAATACAAACCATACGGTTTAGAAATATTATTTTTGTTTCCTGGGCTCGGTAGTGTTAATCGCGTGCAAAATAGATTTTGTAGCATTCTTAAATAATACAACCGTACCTTTACTAAATAATACAACCGTACCTTTACTAAATTATACATGTAATCCTTTTTAAGAAGTAGTTTGGCTTCTTTTTGTTAAGATATAATATGTGTTTAATCTTCTAATTTGTTCATTTAAATTGATTTCTGATAAAATGCTGTTTACCTTAATAAAACAATTTAATTAAAACACTGTATGAATCGAAATTAATCACACAATAATATCTACTTCTTATATTCGATTTGGTTTTGTATTATTTTAATAAAATTAAAATAGCTGGTATTAGAATTTGCGACTGTTTAATTTTAGATTAACAAATTCGATGTGTTTTAACTTCAAAGTGAAGATCTCAGCATAAAGGTAAATTAATTTTATCATGTTACCTACTATTTATAAAATAACTGCTTTTAGTGCCCCATATAATAATTCGCATACTGAATATCAGAAATATTACCAAGTGAGTTTGAAAACCTTTTGCCAGGCGAATGGTATTGAATTCTCAATACAGAGCAATTCATTTTGGCCTTTTTTATCAGCAATGTTACGAATTATTCGCTATTCAACAAAACTGGCATCAATTTTTAGATTCTTACCAGTTTTACGAAATGTAATTGACAGAGTTGCAAAATTCTTAGAACTCAAGAATGTTGAATCAAATGGACAACTTGATTCTGCTATTGGACATTACATAGTGAGCTATTCGGATGGCTCTTATAAAAAAATATGTATTAATTCTCAGGATTTTGGAAATATTAGAGGACAAGGACTTCTTGATTGGGCTGATGTTTATTTTAAAACAAATTATTGGCCTTCAATAAGATATCCTGATAAAGTTTATCCCCTTCCTAATGGGAATCCGTATATTATTTCACATCTAAAGTTTTTGAAGCAATGTCGTTCAGAAAAAAAAGAGTATGATCTCTGTTTTGTTGTGCGTGTTTGGGGAGGTAGCGACGAAGTTAGTGGGATTGAACATAATTTACGTCTGCTTGAGGCTGTATCGGAAGTTAAATGTAGAGCTTTTATTTTAGCATTGCTTGTTTCAGGAAATGTAGAAAACTGCAAAAGTAGATTAGATAAAAGGAATATTCCATATACAACGTCTCCCATGAAAATTCAAAAATTGTGGGAAATATCCAGCCGGGCTTCAATAAATGTTATCAGATTAGGAATGCATTATTGTTGTCCGTGGCGTATGGCTGATCTTTTTGCGATGGGTGCTTGTATAGCTATTGACCGTAAACCTTTAACTCTTTGGCCCCAACCAATTGAAGATGGGCAGCATTATTTGAATTTAGGTATCGAAGTTTCTCCCACTATACATGTCGCATCGCAAAAATCATATAAAGAAGCTACAGAACGTCTACAAGAATTTATTTTAAATAAAGAGCATATTAAAAGCATCGCTGTAAATAATGCAGATTATTTTGATAATCATTTTAGTCCAAAATCTATTGGCTCCTTAATTTGTAAGAAAATTAACAGAGAATGAGAGGTCGTATTTTTTGTCCCAAAAAGATATTACACAAAAAAATGAAATCAATTATTGATATATATATGAAAGTCGAGTTAGAAACAAGTACAAATATTTCAACATTAAACTTTAAATTTTACAAAGTTACGTGATCTAAATTGATTTTTTAAGGTAAATTGTAAGCTTGAAACGTTTAAAAAACAACTTAAAACAGATTCGTTTTTTTCGGAGATATTTGGTGTTCCATTTCTATTGGCGAGTTTCACCGGAAGAATTATCTTTGTTAAAAAAGGCTAAAAAAGGCAATGTAGCCAACAATAAGAAGAAATTTTACATAAAAACAATGTCCGTGCTTAAATAAATCGACCATTACACATTAATTAATATTTTTACTAAAAATGAATAATCAACTTACTGTAAGCGTTATTATTCCTGCATATAACTCAAGTTCAACAATAGTACGCGCACTCAATTCAGTTATCAATCAGACCGTGGCAGTTGATGAAATTATTGTCATCGACGATGGCTCGAAAGATAACACTTGCCATATAGTTGAAACTCATTATCCTTTTGTTACTTTAATACGACAGAAAAATTCTGGGGCCGCTGCTGCAAGAAATACTGGTGCTAAATCTGCGAAAAGTGAATTAATTGCATTTCTTGATTCTGATGATTTTTGGCACATTAGAAAAAATGAATATCAAATTTCAATTTTTTCACAATATCCAAATCTTGGGATTTGTTCTACAAAATTAGAATATTTTTTCGAAAAAAATGGCGTTAGTAATGAATTGGAAGCTCAAAGACAAATTGGACCATGTTGTCAGAAATTAATTTTATTTGAGGATGTATTTCAACGCCCCTTTCTTGCCACTCCTTCTGTAATGATTAAAACATCGTTATTTAGAAAAATAAACGGATTCAATGAAAATCTTGAAACTGCTGAAGATGTCGATCTGTGGATCAGGTCAACTTACGTATCTGAATATCGTCTAATTCTCAATCCTCTTACGTTCGTTGTTAAGCAAACCGAATCACTTTCGTCAAGGGCCAAAATATCTCCTTTTGAATCACATTTAAACGTTATTGATAGCTTTACTAAAAGTAAATCATTTTCCTTAAAATTCAAATATAAAATCCTTAAAAAAACACAGTCCTTTATTAATTGTAACTGGGGCTCATCATTACTTTCTTGTGGTAGATTTGAAGAATCTTTAACAAAATTGCTTAATTCTTTTTTGCAATACCCAAACCAAAGAGCTGCCTATCTTTTAAGTAAAGCAATATTGAAAATATTTCAAAAAAAAGTCAAATGTTTTTTAATCAAATTATCTGTCAAGCAAAATATTACCTTGTAAGTAGCAGTTTTAGTAGGTGCAATAGTTGCATTTTTTACATATTTCTTAACAATTATCATCGGGCACTTGAAAGTGTGCTGGACAGATTGGGTTAAAAATACAAAAAAAGTCTACCACTTCAACCGTTGACTCAATTTGCAAATGCACTAACTATTTTTGAATCTACTATCGAACTATCATAATTATTTCTTACATAATTGAATGCATTATTAATCATTTCATTAAAATTGTATGGTTTTTGCAAAACCATAATACACTCGTTAGCAAAATCATTAATAGTATCTGCTATTAGGCAGTGTTTTTGATGAGTTACTCCCAAACCTTCTGCACCAATTGTTGTAGAAACTACAGGGCGATGTGATGCCATTGCTTCTAAGATTTTTATACGTGTTCCACTACCACTTCGTAAAGGTACTGCGACAAGGGATGCTTTATTTAAGTATACTTTCATATCAGGAACATTTGCATGTACTTCAATTTGTGAATTAAATTTCAACAACTCATAAATTGTATTTTTGGGATTTGCACCAGCAATAACGAGCTTTACATTTACACTTTTTTGTATTATTGGAAATATTTTATTGACAAACCACAATACGCTATCTTCATTTGGTTGATATGAAAGATTTCCGCAAATCAGAATATTCTTGAAATTTGAGCAACAGGAATTGGAAACAGAGGCATAATCATCAACAGTAATTGCATTAGGAACAATAGTGCAATTATTAAAATTAAACTTTTTTGTTAAAAAATCATAGTCCACATCTGAGCAAACAAAAACCTTTTTAAAGTGAATAACTCTTAAATAATATTTCATCAATAGATAATTATTAAATTTAAGCCGATTTTTTAAAATAAATCCATTATTAGAATTTTGAATTTGCCGTGCATTCGTTATAAATTGAAGATCATCCAGATCAACAATTACCTTGTTATGGTATAACGACAATTGCCCTTGCGTACAGAAGTAAGATGATAGTGGTAAATATCGAATTAGTATATAATCTATCTGGTTTTCTTTAATAATATCCAAAATACGATTTTGATTCTCTTTTGAAAAAATTAGCTGAATTTCCCATGGAATACCTAAAAATAAAAAACGTAGTCTATCGAAATAAGATTGCGAAATACTTGGATATGCCAATTGATAAACATTCTTAAAGTACTTCTTAAAGATTGGCGATTGGAGATCAGACTTTTCATTATTAAAGTAAATTAAGGATAATTCATTTAGTGGAGATAGAGCCTCAATGAACTTCCAGCTACGAATATTTCCACCATCCTTGATCGTTGTATTCAATTGGGAAACTATCATCAATATTTTCATTTTTTAAATCCTTAATGCTATTTTGTTAGAATACATTTAACCTTATTTCATAATAGAGAATTCAGATCGTTTTTTGCTGCATCTACCAATGCCAGTCGTATTTTATGCCGGTTCAATATTGATTGTATAAACTCTTCTGTTGTCAATTCTTTCTTTTAGCATAAATAATTCAGCCACGAAAACCAATGCCATATGATGGTGCCACCCATTCCAGCTTCTTACCTCATAATCTGCCATTCCACAGTTGCCTTTACAGTCTTCAAACGCTCGTTCTATTCAGAAACGTTGTCCCTGCATATATGCAAGACGTTGAAGCGGTATATATACTGCTGTATTTGATAATGAATACTTATAATCATTATGTGTTTCTGCATTCCGCCGTACTATAAGATGCGATTTATAGGTCTCTCCTGTTTCCTTTGATATCAACCATACCATTTCAGACAACGTGTTAGTAAAGTATGTAGTCATGAAGTTATAAACCCCGTCCATAATGTCCTGCGAATGATTACATACTTTACATGTCGAACTAATGTCGCCCACTGGACTTCCTTATGGGCAAATTATTTCGTGCACTCTTATTCTAAAATAATACTTGTATACGTACCTGTACAGTAATAGCGGAGGAAGTGATTGCAGAATATTAAAATTCCTCATGCTTTTTTGTCTTTTAAATTTATTTTTCATTGTTTTAATAAAGACTATCTTACGCGTTGCGAAAACAAAGGATTCAACGATACAATTTCAATATTAATCAAGCTGTATAAACCCTGAAATTCAGGGCCTAGCCCGTGCTCTTGCATTGGTATAGAACAATTAATAATACCCGTTTTCACACTGTCTGCATTTCCTTACATCAACATTCAATACAAACCTGAAATAAATCAAAGATCTTTTTTGAACGGTTCACTTTTTTTCAAAACATTTTTGCAAAAGGGCAAAACATCATTCAAGTCTTGATGCTTTCTTTAAGTTACTCAGAAATGAAGAATGTGTGGCAAACCCACGATTAATAGTTAAAATGTTTTTGTTCTGTCAATATTAAATATACTGTTTGGTGTTTCAAAAGTAAACCGCATAGCATTCACCCGTCAGGTGACAGTGTTGTTTACGAAATGGTGTTAATAACACATTGATTACGATAGTAATATAGTAATCTAAAGATTTTTAACTGCGGGAAATAGGTTAATTGTAACTGGAGTGCAGCATTGCTTTCTTACGACAAACTTGACAAATCTTTGACAGAATTATTTAAGTTCTTTTTCAATACCCAAACATCAGAGCATCTTATCTTTTAAGTAAAGCGATTTTAAAACATTTAAATAAAATCAAACAATCTTTTCACAAATTATATGTCAAGAGAAATAGTAGCGTGTAAGTATTGGGTAATCTGCATCAATTAGCATTTTGCTATTAAAAACTGCTTTTTTCAAGCATACTTCTGAAATGCTGATTATTTTCTTTAAGCTCTGTTAGTGTTCCGTGAGCCTCGATTGTTCCGTTTTCAATTAGAGTAATTACATCTGAACATTTAATAGCAGAGGGACGATGCGAGATGATAATAATAAGTAGTTGCTCTTTCAATGAACGAAGAAGCATCATAAAATCATATTCTGATTCTATATCCAATGCACTTGTCGGTTCATCCAGGATCAGCATTTTTATATCTCTGTAAAGACATCTGGCTATACCGATTTTTTGACGTTGGCCGCCACTTAATAACTTTCCGTCTTGTCCAAGCTTTGTATGAATTCCATTGGGCAGTTTTTGCACAAAATTCCAAGCATTTGCCTTTTTTAAAACGTCAATTATTCTGTTCTCGTCAATATTTTTTTTGTCAACACCAAATGCAACATTCTCAATTACTGTGTCATCCAGAATGAAAATATGCTGAGGAACATATCCGCATGATTGTTGCATCTGAGTAATCATATCTGAATCCGCAACTTTACCGTTTATTAAAATTTTTCCGGCATCAGGTGGAATTAAACCTAATAAAATATCCGCCAGTGTTGTTTTTCCGGAACCAGAATGACCTGCAATTGTATTAATCATCCTGGATGAAAATGAAACACTTATGTTCTTTATGGTAATATTAGTTGCAGAAGGGTATTTAAAGTTAATATTTTCAAGCCTCACTTCATTAATAGTCTCCGCAGAAACTAATTTCCTGTCATATTGAATATCAACTTTTGTATCCAGATGTTGTGATAATTCAAAAACTACTGAACCATGTGCGCTTAATGACGAAACAGATTTAAATATTTGCTGCATAGTAGGAAGTAATTTATAACCAGCTATGGCATATATTGACAAAAAAACAATAATTGAACTCGAATTGTTCTCGAATTGTAAGGCAATGATGGCACCAATAAATATGGCACTGAAGGCGATCGTTTCAATTACAAATTTTGGTACATCTCCAATCAAAGCAAGTATGGAATTGGAGTTCAATCCTTTCAGGTTTATGAATCTGTACTTTTCAATAAAATTTTTTTGTAATTTGTTTAATGTTACTTCTTTAATTCCAATAAACCCTTCTGTTAATATTTTCTGCACTTCAACATTTCGTACTGTAAGAATGTCCCCATGTTTTTTCAACAATCGTTTTGTAAAAAGATATGTGGAAAAGTATCCTCCACCTAAAACGAATCCGATCACCAACGGAATAACCGGATTTAAAAATAGCAGCCCGATAAGTATTATTAAACCTAAAAAAATATTACTTGTTAAGAGTAAAAATGGCTGCAATATCATATAAACAAATCGTGGAGCTTGACTGTTGATAGTTGCGATAGAGCGAGAGTGATTAACTGTTTTGTGATAAAGATATGGCCTGAACAATAAATTCTCATACAACCGACATTGCAACGAATTACCGATAGTAATTGAAAAACGCATTGTAAGCCAAAGTGTAAAAACCCCAATAGCGTTAGATAGAATCATCATGAGCATTGAGCCTAATGCCACAGCTTCTATAAACGACTTTGTATCTGTAAATTGAAAATAGTTATAAATGGTTGCGAAAATTTTATTTGTCTCAATTATTCCAGGATTTGTCAGCAATGTTGTAAAAGGAGCGATACTTGCAACCCCAATTACCTGAATTAATGCTGAAAAAAAGAAAAATATGATTAAAAAACCAAACTTAACCCGTTCGGATTTTAACAATAGTAGATATGATTTACTTATTACGCTAAAAATATACATATTAATCCTATTTATAACAAAAGTACAAATTGCAACATATTGATTATTAAAGAAAAATGTCAAAAATATAAAGGTTGTAAAGACTGCTATTGGTGACTATTTTTGCATATATCCCAGATATTTAATTCTTTTAATTGAAACAGATTGACTATGAAAATCATAGCTAATCTGCTTTCATAAAATACTATTGCAGCAAATAAATGGCTATCGAAATTGAAGTACATGTATAAATTTTATTAGAATCCTGCTCATAAAGAGATATTTACAATGGAAAGACCACCTGGGTATTGTATTAATATGACCCGTCGAGAATAAGATCTTTAGTTGCTATCGATTCTGCATTGACTTCCAGGCTAAATCCGCCAGTAATAAGCCATGGGGAACCAGAAGATGCCTCTTTTTTAGAGCCAAGACGTAATTTAGTTTCTTGGAACAACTCCTGTTCAATACCACCGGAAAGATGCCAGTGATATTTATAACCTAAGTTCTCCAAATCTATAACAATTGAATTTTGACACCCATTGATTCGAATAAGGATTTTTGTTTTTCAGTGATTTCTCCCAATATGCGACCATACCAGGTGCCCAATTCAACAGTACAAATCATCCCATTTTAGGCTATAATAGTTAATTGTTTGCATGTTCACATCGGGATTAATGTGAATGAAAACAACAGCAATCATTAAAGTGAGTGTCGTAACCATGAAATCGTTGATGATTGTAATTCATCGTCATTTATTGTTTTAATCTGATTCATATGCGATAAATTTGTTCTTGCATGGTACGTATTATCGGTAAATTGCCACGAACGGGCCAGTGCGGGCACCGGTCTGAAAATGTCTCATTTCGACCGGTTTGAAAATGTATTGACAAAATAGTATTAATCAGTTTCGATTTGATCTTTCATTCGGTAACTTTTACCTTCAACGACAATTGTTTCTGCG
>JAEWVR010000007.1 GCA_023459055.1 Fibrobacterota bacterium | reverse complement strand
ATGGAAGATCTCTCCCCGACCTCTCTCCCAGCCCCCTCCAATGTCGTTAACTTAACCTAGACATGTTGCAGTTGTGCCGGTTGCTCGTCCCCTAAATCCCCCGCAGGGGGACTTTGAGAGCTGAATAACTTGTTTGGCCTATTTCTTCAAGTCCCCCTGCGGGGGATTTAGGGGGCGAGTCTTACGTGTCAATCTTAAATTAACGATATTAACCCCCCTGGCCCCCTCTCCGCAAGCGGCAGAGGGGGAGAAGAGTTTTGCTAACAGGTTGAGATGCCAGCCTGCCACACACAAAGCTGCGTGACCCCACTGGAGGAATTTGTAATTTTAAAAAAAAACACCCCTCTCTACAAGCTGCAAAGAAGGGTAAATAATAAAAAAAATGGATTGTTTTTTTAGGTACTCCCCCTCTACCGCTTGCGGAGAGGGGGCTGGGGGGTGAGGCCTTCTACCGTTTAACAGAGATATTTTTGGTCTCAACAACCTTATTGGTGCCATCATCACAAACAACAACTAATTTATATGTTCCTGTTCCAACAGTTCTGTTGTTTTTATTTGACCCATCCCAGACAGCATAGAAACTATCACCTCGATTGCTGCATTTTTTCTCAAATAACACATTTCCAAACAGATCGAAAATTTTACAGGTAACATTCACGTTGCTAATGTTCACCGATGATGTCGGTTTGACTTTAATAACAGTTCCAAATCCTTTACCCCGGTCAGGAATATTGTCAGGTACCACAGTTTCACCCGGTTTGAACGGGTTTGGCCCGATTGCGACTTTCCATTTAGCCGTAGGCCAGACAATAGATAGTGCAACACGTCTGTTTTTAATATTATCCTGAATAGCGCCATTGAGATCAGACAGTTTTGCAACTGAATTAATCCAGATTGAATCACCACTATTAACCATGATATCAGTATTATTTTCAACTACAAATCGATAGGTGGCATTATCACTTCTGACCATTCGTAACCGTAAAGAATACCGTGTTCCATCACTACCACTTATGAAGTTAAATGGTTCTGACCCAAGTGGTTCGGATACTTTTTCTGACATTTCAACTAAGAGCGTATCGCTTAATCTTCCCGAACCGTCATCAAGATTTTCTCCCGGGAGAATCTTTGCCGAGACAATAACCGGAGCAGCTTTGTCTGATACCTTTGTCAGTACCGGTTTTGTTGGTGCCGATGAAAACACGATCTTCAATTCAATCATCATTGATGTATTTACTGCTTCCTGAACAGAACGCACATTCAATCCAAAACCCACCAATGAATCACTTATTAAGGTTATTCTATTTCTGTCAACTACAATACCCTGTGTCTTATTTTGAAGATACAGTACAGCGATGATTGAATCTATTTCATCAAGTGTTACCGCACGCTTGAACTTTACTCTCACACTGTCAATGTACCCATCTGCGTTGGCATCAAGATATGTTGCATCTGCAACACCGGCAGGTCCCCTACGTAAAGAGATTGTGACCGGTTCGTTATTCAAATGCGGCTGGTTATTGTTCATATCAGAAACAGTTCCACCTGCAGTTCCGGGAACAAACCGTAATTTGTCACCATCAAGTGGATGTTTTGATGACGCAGCAAGCTGCACAGTCATCTGTGAATCACTTTCGAGTGATACAACTTTGTCAACATTCAATTTTGTTGTATCAGTTCCTTTTATAAGCAGCAGCTGATTTCCGGTAAGTGTTGATGGCACAATTGCTTCAGAAAATGAAAGAATCAATATATCCGGTATATCAGCACTATTCTCTAAAACAGATGCAGATGTCAAGGCAGGACCAACGCCATCATTGAATGATTTTGCATTCTGTTTCCCATCGCCTTCAATGGTCATATACATAGTAACTTTACCTGAAGGTGTTCCGTCTTTTCCACTGCCTGATGTAAAACTCAGTGAATAATTCAGATCATTTTTAGTGATTGCCGATGAGTTGACAACATAGTTCTTTCCCTGATATTCAATTTCCATAGAATCCAGACGCTGATCGTCTTCAAAATCTCTTGTCAGAACAACATCCAATTGATCCGGAACGAGATCACCATTACTGTCCCGCATGATAGCAGACCTTATTGATGGCCCTACTGCAGATGTCAATACAGTAACTGTAATTGTATCGTTCTTTGCAACACTATTATCACTAACCGAGATTACACTTGATCCGGAACCAATTTTTATAATCGTACCGATCCACTTATCGGCACCACTACTGACAATTGCCGCAGTTGAATTACTGGAACTCCACCGAGCATTATCAGCATATGACACGAAGCTTCCGTATTTGTCACGAATAACAGCATACAGGACATATGTTTTCTGGTTTGATCCCAGTGTAATCGGATCAAGATATTCATCATTGGTTCGGTTGAAGCTTGTTGTGTCAATGACAATGTCAATATGATCCGGCTTCCCAACATCTCCAATGGTTACTGTAATTGTATCATTTTTTGAAACGCTGTTATCGCTTACAGTAATTACACTTGATCCGGAACCAACATTTGTAATTGTACCGATCCATTTATTGCTGCCACCACTGACAGTCATCACATTTGCATTTGACGAACTCCATTGTGCATTATCTGCATACGAGACGAATTTCCCATATTTGTCACGAATAACCGCATACAGGATATATGTTTTCTGAGTAAATCCAAGTATAATCGGATCGAGGTATTGATCATTTGTCCGGCTGAAGTTTATTGTGTCAATGATAATATCGATATGATCCGGTATTCCATCATCGCCCGATGAACATCTGATTTTATTTATCGCTCCGATATTGTCAACAGGCCACCCGCGTATATTGGTGAATGCAGTATTACGAATCGTATCACCAGAGCAATTATCAAGCGTTGCCTTGATCCAGAGCGAAACTGAATCATCAGCGGACAGTGGAGTATCACCGCTTATGATATCCCATTTGATATCGCCGTTTGTATAATTTGGAGTTAACGATTTTCCTTTACTGGTACCGGTAACAATTGTACCGCCTGCAGAGCGATGGGTCAGATTTGATGGCAGTTTGTCGTGAATTGACACATCGAAGGCCGCATCCATGTGACTGTTCCATCCCCAGATTTTTGTTTTACTTGCACCAAGAGACATCACACCTGCATATCCTTCACGAACCGGAAATCCATCCTGAGAAACCCCGGGTAGAAACCCGGCTGTATCACCACCCCAGAATTGTACAGTATCTTCCGACAAGCGAACTTTGAAATTGAATGGTGCAGGATAAGCCTTATACTGAAAACGCTGATTCCCTCCAATCTGTTTTCCATTGGAGAAAAAGCTCATCCGGATATCAGCAAAATCCTTGAACATTCTGATTTCAATTTTCTCATTACCATTGACACGCACTGCGAGTGACGAACTATCCCAATAGGTCAGATCGATTGTTCCACCAAACATACCATTCTTTCCAAATGCATATTTGTGAACCATTACGGTGTTTTGTTGATCATAAACAATTGTATCACCCTTGAATGATAGCTTTCCATTCCCGCTTTTATCAATCCATTCAGCAGCATTTGTTGCATCGGTGATAATTGTTCCGTGAGTCTGTTTGTAATTGATTTTGTAATTTACAGTGTCTCCCTGCCTGTAAACAGGTTTGTCTGACAATTTATACAATGTTGTCGGTTCCGGTGGAGGAGGCGGTACTGAATCACAGGTTACCGTTATAATCGTACTATCACTGATTGCGGATTCTTTATCGGCACTTAACCATGAACGGGCAACAATAGATTTGTTCTGCATCGGGCAGTTTCCCGCAGCTGTTACCACGTATTTAAGAGAGCCTTTCTCTTTGATCTGCATTTTTGGAATAGTCCAGGTGATAACCTGACCGTCAATTTTTGCACTCACCCCGAGCGGTGCGTCACCGGTAAAGCGGCTGAACACGAGCCCATCAGGAATTGTATCCTTTATTACCACATTGGCAACATCACGACCCGGCAGCGGACCATTTCCTGCAACGCGACGCCATGTATACCCGTCCCACTCCTCGACCAGGATATTGTCAACAACATGAGAAGCATCATCACACTGTTTGGGATTCCATGTTGTTACCGGAATATCGGGTTTATCAAGGTCGGTCCAATCGTTGGTTATCGGCCAGTATTTTCCATCCTCAACATCTATAGCATCAGGATCCCAGGACCAGTCATCAGTCCAGTCGACAGGTTGGTAATTGCTCGAGAAAAGATCCCATACCACACGAAGCACAGAAGTTCCCCCACGATGAATCATCCCAGTAACACCTCTGTACCAGTCAAGATGATAATTGGTCGTAACCAGATTTTCAGTACGATTCGGATCGGTTGGATCTGAAAACTGTACAATAATGCGCTGATTCCATTTTCCGTTTGCATCAGAACCGGCCATAATATTTTCGTGAAGCACCTTCACAGAACTTTTTTCGATACCTTCAACAATTGTCGGATTAAGACTCCATCCGGTTTTGCAGGATGACGAATCCTGATAGCACTGCAATCCGGCATCAAACAGGAAGTACGACACACGATAGTTCCCATAATCAATATATGCTTCGTCGGCATCATGAAACAGCTTAAATCTCATGTTGCTTGCAGCCTCGTTACCGGTTGACGCTTTACGTGAATAGGCAAAATTAACACCGGAACGTCCACCATTGATCCACCCGGCTTCAGAAGTATTCTCAAAGTCAATCGAAAAGGTAAGCTCTTTTCCGGGATTAACCATGGTGTTACTTGCCTTTTTATCAAGCACCAGTGCACGTTTCGCAATGTCAAGATAGTTTCGTTCCATCACAGAGGTGATCTTGTTCGGATACTCATCAGAAGTCCACCCGCTTCCGTTTGAGCAGCTTATTGTCGCACGGTTACGATATTGTTTGACCGTCGCATTTCCGACCTTAACAGTCAGCGACACCTTGCCTTTTGTAGGATTAACACCAGTTGAAGACTTAAAGCCATTCACTGAACCAATATTCCAGGTGACTGTATGCGATGCAGCATTGTAAACACCGCCTCCGGTACTTCCGACATAAACAAAATCTTTATGCAACGTGTCAACAATTTTGACATTTTGCGCATCAAGCGAACCATAGTTACGATAGTCAAATGTGTAAACAACACTATCACCCTCAAAACCGAAGGTTTTATTGATTGCACAGTACACTTTCATATTGGTAGTAGCTTTAATTTCATCAAGTGACTGATAATTACCAGTTAAAGTCAACAAACCCAACAGACGAAACCATCCATGGAAATAAAATGGAACACTCTTCAGATAACGATCATCTCCCTCATTGCCATCCCAGGTAACTTCAAGCTTTCTATAAAGTTCTGCCATCAGATCCTGGTCCTGAGAAATCACTGCAGACGGAGATCCAACACCTGGAACCCAGTTTAGTGGAAATGTACCAAGAGGTTCACCAAGTGTTGTATACTGTTGTTTTAAGATTTCTGGTCCCCAGTAAGTTGTGTTTTTATCACCACCGACATTGGTAAGACACGGTAAATTCCATGGTGCCTGCCGGCTATCCCAGAGGAATCGAGCATATCGTTTTCCAATATCACTTTCAAAAGAGTTGGGTGTACCCTGCATTACCTGATGCGTTACCGGGTCCCATGTGAAATCAGGATTACCATACCACATACCATTAAGGATAGTACGCCAGGCACAACGGAAATCCTCACCATCAGCCATATTTGTAAATTCCGGCACATTATTTTCTTTCATTTCAACCCATCCAGCCATCGGAATCATTTTCTCATTTTTAAGCATCTGCCCCATCAACCAGTCTGATGACGCTTCAGCGCGGCGGAACTGGTATATATTCCAGGCGTATTTTTCTGCATCCTCGCGTTCAAGGAAATTTGCAAAGGCACGAAAGTAAGATGGAGCAGCGTAATCGATATGTTGTTTCTCTGAAGATGAATGCTGTGGTGGTTTTGCAAAACCGCTACGTGAAATGTCATTTGCCCAATCGGTAAGTTCATTCCACGAATCACCACCCTTTATATATCCGTCAAGGCCAATATCACCACAAACAAGTGTCGAATTATTACTCGCAGCGTAGGATAATGTATCTGTCAATCCCTTAAGAAAATTAATAGCTTCCTTTTTGTACGAAATGGGCTGACCACTGGCATCATTAATACCCATTAATTCACCCCATTGGTAATACGCAGTCAAAAGTGCCAGCCCGATATCAACATCACCATCTGCTGCAGAATTCGCTCCGGCTCCGGTCCACCCCGGAAGCTGACTGTATGCATACCCCGGACTAGTCTCTGTACCGTCACTATATCGTTTCACTTTATTCAAGGTGAAATCGTGTATATACAACCACATACCGTCAAAAGTCTCTTTGTCAGCCATTGATGCCGCCCCGAGAAGTCCATAACCATCACCCTCGGAACATTGCGGACTTGACCGATATTTAATATATGGTTTTCCGCCAACACTGCCACCAGGACGAACTGTACGGTTCATCATAATTTGATATGCATCCCGGATTGTCTGCTCCATCTCGGCATGAGTAACACCAACACCAGAGCGTACACCAAGATTGCTCAGTGTCGTAGTCGGATTTTTATAGGGTAAAAACTGTGGGAAAGGATATTTCGGATTCCCGGAGTTGATAGCGATCGGCCTTGGATACGACTCAGTCTGTGCAAAAAGCTGTGAAAAGCACCCCAACATGCAAATCAGCATAACTGATTGAATTACAATACTATATCTTTGATACAACCCTCTTTTTTGTGTGATCATTTCCCCAGCCTGTCTGATGTTATTCATTATTATAGTTAATTGCCCGATGAAGTTAGTAGTATTGAAAGTGTTTATGGTTCGGTAAAATTCGTAAAAGCAAGTAGCAAGTAGCAAGTAGCAAGTAGCAAGTAGCAAGGAGCAAGGAGCTAATAGCTAATAGCCAGTCACGTCATTCCTGTACACGTATGTGGCGACATTTTTTGTCACCAATTATATTAACCCTATTAAAACAATATGAGATTTTATCGTAAAGGATAATTCATGAATATAAAGGATGCCATCAAAACGGTAGTATCAGAACAGCATCTTTCTGTAGATGCTGCAACTGCAGTTTTTAATCAGATCATGAGTGGAGAGGCGACTGATGCGCAAATCGCAGCATTTATCGTCGCGTTGCGATTGAAAGGCGAAACCGTTGATGAAATCACAGGGGCTGTCAGTGTGATGCGTGAAAAGGCTACTGTGATCAATTGCAACAACAAAGAGCATCTTGTGGACACATGCGGAACCGGCGGCGATGGCGCAAATACATTCAACATTTCGACAACAGCTGCATTTGTAGCCGCCGGTGCGGGTGCAACGGTCGCAAAACACGGTAACCGCAATGTGTCAAGTAAGTGCGGAAGTGCTGATGTTCTTGAAGCGCTTGGTGTGAAAGTATCAGTTGCACCTGCAATCATGGAGCAATGCCTCAATGATATCGGAATTGCGTTCCTCTTTGCACCGTCACTGCATGCAGCAATGAAACACGCTATTGGTCCCCGTAAGGAAATTGGTGTCAGAACAGTTTTTAATATTCTTGGACCACTGACAAATCCCGCTGGAGCACCAAATCAGGTGATCGGTGTTTTTTCTGGAGCTATTACAGAATCACTTGCCCATGTTCTTAACAATCTGGGATCAAAACGTGCGTTTGTCGTTCATGGAAATGATCCGCTTGATGAAGTCTCGTTGTCAAGTGACACCCGTGTTTCCGAATTACGGTACGGTGAAGTAACTACGTATAATGTCAAGCCCGAGGATTTTGGATTACAACGGGTAAAGATCAGCGAGATTGCCGGTGATGATGCTAAAGAGAATGCTTTGATAACACGAGCAATCCTTGATGGCAAAAAAGGAGTCCACAGGGACATCGTCGTGCTCAATGCAGCATTTGCCATTACTGCTGCCGGGCTTGCAGATACTCCACTTGACGCAATTTCACTGGCGCAGAAATCAATTGACAGTGGAGCAGCGCTTGACAAATTGAATAAGTTGATTGTAATTTCGAATGGGTGATACGAACAAGCGTGCGATCATCCCTACCGCGCCCCCTAAATCCCCCGCAGGGGGACTTTGAAAATGTAAATTACCACTATTAGATATTCATGCTTTAAGTCCCCCTGCGGGGGATTTAGGGGGCGTGTCACATTTGCAGAGGCGAACCCTCAACAATTCCCCGACGCCCGTATATCCATGCAGTACTCCAGCTGTTCTGACAAATCGGCAATTTCCCGTTGCCAGAAAGAGTCATTCCCCCACTCCGGAAAATTATTTTTAAACTGGAAATCGTTCTGCTGACGACTGCACCAGGCGAGAAAATAGACCATTCGCATTGCACGTAAAAATTCAATACATTTTAAGCTGCCATGATCAAATTCGCGAAACTGCTCATAGCCCTCAATAAGAAGTTCAATTTCAGCCTGCGCTTTTTGCACTCTTTCAGGAAGCAACAGCCATAGATCCTGAACCGGTACCCCCATCGCCATATCATCAAAGTCAATCAGCAGCAGACCATCATCCATTCGATCCAGGATATTGCCTGTATGTAGATCTCCATGAATACGTATCTGCTCTTTGCCCTTAAATACCGGTATCGCTTTTTCAATGATACTCATACAGACTGAACGGTACTTTTCTTTAAATTTCGGTGGTATGACAGAACTGCATAAAAAGTCACAATCTGATAAAGCGCTTTTTGATGGATCAATGATTACCCGCGATTGTGCAGTTGCCTTTTCTCCCGCACAATGTAAACGGGCAATTAGTGAACCGAGCCGTACCCAGTCTTCATATTCATTAATTTCAAGCTGACGTCCGGCACGTTTGGGAAATAGGGCAAAATTAATGTCATTAAATGTCCCAAGCGTTGACTTATCAGAAAGCAGCATCGGTGGTACTACCGGAAGTTCCATTGATTCACAATCCGAGAGAAACCGGTGTTCATCAAGAATCGCCTCTGTTGACCATCGCCCTGGACGGTAAAACTTGACAATTACTTTAACACCGTCTTTGGTTCGAAGTTCATACACACGGTTGATATAACTCGAAAATGGTGCAGTATAGCCGGTAAGCAGTAAACCGGAAGCCTGCTCAACGGAGCTAAGCATGCTATCGGTTGTAAGTGAATCGAATGACATACCTGAATCCCGAATAGTATTATTACTATATATATTTACAGTGTTGAGACTGATACAATAATGGTATTCATCCATTATTCGGAGATAAAATATTTTAAACCATACCTAAAAACAACCTCTGTATCATTTTTTACTTGTTTCATCATGATAATTACTATTTTCGTTACCAGCAATGAATTATGATACCCGTAAACAACGACGATACATTAGAAAGCAAGATCACAATGAACCACAAAGAAGAACGCTATACACTTGACTTTCCAGAAATGGAATACCAGCACGAATACCTCTACTCTTTATTTGACAAGCTTGAGCAGTTTGATAACACCACAGAAAAAAGAATTATCAAACATCATCTTGACGAAATGGAGCGATATATACTTTTTCATTTCGCAAGTGAAGAGCAGCTTATGAAACTTTATAAATTCCCCGGTTTCGCAGTGCATCAGACAGAACATGAACAGTTTGGCAACAAACTGGTGCAATTTCTTGATGATTTTGATGCAGGAAGGCTTAATATTGCTGCACTGCGGATTTTTGCAACCGGCTGGCTGATGGATCATAGTAAGCTTGGTGATTCAGAGTATGTTGTATGGATTGTGAAAATGCGCAGGGAGATGTGACTGGTGACGCGTAACGGGTGACCAGCAGAACAAATCTTTTCATACGCTAAACAAGTATTGAAAGAGTGTCTTTATGTTAAGTATGTTAGTAAAAAAGGACACTATTTTTTCATCAGGAACATACGTTTCATATCCCCTGGTGGACGATTAAGGATTTTTTGTATCGTATCCTTTTGTGATAGCCTATCCGATGCATTTAAAATACTGAACTGCAACGTCAGCAATCCCGGATCGCTGGATTTAAGATTATCAACAAAAACAAGCATGTTTTCCGTACTGTCAATTGAGATACCGTTGGTATAAAAACCAAGAAACGGTTCAATCATGAATCCTTTTGTGTAATAAGAATAATGCATCGTATATGCCATATCTGAAAATGGCTCCTTAACTTTTATTCGCTGCCCGTTGAGGATCTTACTATCACCTTTTATCACATCCTGAACTACAAAATTATAACTGATAACAGTATATGGTGGACACTTTGTCTCTTTTCCAAAACTGATCACTTTTTTATTTGTAAATGGCTTGTCTTTTTTGACAGCGAGAATATACTCCGCCTTAAACACCAACTGCTCGAGGCTGAAATTTGTTTTATGCGAGTATTTGTTAAGAAGTGTTATATCACCATAGCTATAAGCAATCATTACGAGAATTAAAAGAGTACCTAATTTATAAAAATTCATACAGTCAAAGCTCCGTTTTCAAAAAATATACATTAGAGTTGATCATTTTATGCACCTATATATTTGTTATTTATATTATATAGGTACATGATTAACCGCTATTGAAGAAAACGATTGAGCCTGCTTTGGTATTACACTTTTTGGGAAGAACAGGAATACAATTGTTGCCGGTCAACAAAAATATCTCCAGACTTAACCGCTGCAACTACCTTGAAAATAAAACGTTAGTATTAAGTGCACTCATCTGAACCAAATTTTAACAAATTAAACACAGTTTATTAAAAATTTTTTAGTATAATTTTTAAATACCATCATCCGTCTCTATCAACAGGATATTTCATCAGTACGGTGCTTACAAAAGCATGCACAGTATGCAGATCTCACCCGATGATTGTCAGATATTTGTTGCGATGAAGTTTTAATGTATTTTGTGGCTAAACTGAGTCTCATTATTTGAAAGATCTCATACAGTACATATGAATGTTACCACTATAGATATTTTCTGCACAGTTATTGACAATTTCGGAGATATTGGCGTCGTATACCGTTTTGCAACAGCCTTACGACGTCATTATCAGAAGGCTCAGATTCGCGTATATGTTGATGATCCTACTACATTCTCAAAAATAAATCCACTGGTCAATCCTGATGTTGCAGTGCAGTCGATCGCAGATATCACCTATATACACACGGGATCAGTATCACCTGAAAAATATGCAAACGATAAACCTGCGAAACTGCTTATTGAAGCATTTGGATGCTTAATACCTGATTTTATTATGAAACGGGCATATTACGAAAGTGAGCTATTAATCAATCTTGAATATCTCAGTGCTGAAAACTGGGTTGACGGATACCACATGATGGAGTCGCTACTGCCTGAAGGCTCCTTGAAAAAGTATTTTTTTATGCCCGGTTTTTCACAGAATACAGGTGGTGTAATTCTCAACTACCATGTTCCATCACAGCAGGAGATACACACTCCGAACAGGTTCGAATACCTCAACCGGGTTATTGATAAATACAACTATCGTTTTCCACCAGTTTTTTCCGGCGTTATTGGAACACTTTTTACCTATACACGCAACATGTCTGCTTTAATTTCCTGTATTGTAAAAGACAACGCAGAAACAACATTCGTGATTCTTGTTTTCGGGCAAAAAAGCAGATTAAGCGTAATTCATTATTTATCTGAATCCGATGTTTTCGATACCTATAGTAGTGTTGTTGTCCATAAAAATCTAACATTTATTTTTATGGATAATATCCCGCAGGAGGAGTTTGACCGTCTTCTCTATTTTACCGATTTTAACATAGTCCGCGGTGAGGACTCTCTGGTACGGGCAATTCTCAGCGGGAATCCGTTCGTATGGAATGCATATATACAGGATAACAAATATCAAAAGGTTAAAGTTGAAGCACTTTGTGAGTTCATGGAGCAATTTTTTGAATCATCCTATGATTTTAAGGAATATCACCAATTAATGCTCGCGTTTAATGACATTGAGCGTGAAGATTTGCAGATACTTTCGACCGAGAATTTTAATTATTTTTTCAATAATCTGAAAATATTTAAACACACAACTCAAAAAATGTGTTATTTTGTACACCGACATTGCAATCTGGTTGAAAAAATCAGTGCTTTCATTGAAAATTTTAGGAATAATCAGTAATATGTCCTTTAAAATCACCCGGACCCGTCTATTTGGTGCCCCCTTTCCAGACTCTTGTGTCATGAACAGAGTACTGGCAATCCCGGACTAGTTTTACCCTGCCTTTTGTTGCTTATAGTTACCTGTTCTGTTATTACATTTAGTGCAAATTTCTATTATTATACATTATTTACTGGAGGTTTACTCATGAAAGAAGCTCAGGATCTGAGAGCTGGAAACTGTGTTAAAGTTAACAATAACCTTTATATCGTGCTAAAAGCACTCTACAATAAAGGTGCCCGCGGTGCATCTTCAGTTAAGATGAAGATGAAAAACCTCGCAACCGGAAGTGCTTCCGAGTCAGTTTATCGTGCATCAGACAAGTTTGAAGATGTCATTCTTGATCGCAGACAGATGCAGTACCTGTACGGTAATGATGGTTTCTACACATTCATGGATCAGGAAACCTTCGAACAGATGGATCTCACAGCAGATGATCTCGGTGATGCACTTCACTATCTTAAAGAACAGATGGTCATTGATGTTATCGTATACGAACTGAAGGCTGTTGGTATTGAACTTCCAATCACTGTTGAAGCAGAAATTACTTATACAGAACCAGCTGTTAAAGGTGACACATCAGGGAAAGTGCTCAAAAACGCAAAGATCGACACTGGATATGAAATTCAGGTCCCGCTCTATTGCAGCATTGGTGACAAAATTAAAATTGACACCCGTACTGATGAATTCATTTCCCGCGCATAACTGATTATTTGATGATGATAGATCATCCCGGATTTTTTGATAATTCGGGATGATCATTGACCCATTTTTGATGATTTATTGTTTTTTTGATCCATACCCGTGTTGTTATGACGAATTACGGGCGAATAATGATTCGTGTGCCGGGCGAATAATGATTCGCCCCTACAGATTATATTCCGATTCAATTTGTGTTGCATTTTGCTATTCCGTTGCTTTGGAATTATATTTCCTAACGTGCTATGTAACGAACACTTACCCGTAAAAAGGAGCCTTTTAATGTTAAAAGCGGAACAATGTACACTCTACAGTGGTGGTCATGTTGGTGCAGAATCGTTTTTTGGTGAATGCGCTGAAAAATATGGGGTTAAAGAGGTTACATTTTCTTTTGATGGTCATTTTATCAAGCGTGAGAAAAATGTGCGTATGCTTGACGAAAAAGATTTACGTCAGGGTGATATAAGCATGGAGATTGTATCAACACATATGCATCGTCAGTATGCCCACTCTGACAGCATTAAAAAAGTTCTTCAGTCGATTTACCATATGGTTCATAACGGTATGCAGATTTTTGCAATCGGCGTGATTCAGAGTGATGATACAGTTAAGGGTGGAACCGGCTGGGGTGTTGAGCTCGGTAAATTTTTCAACCGCAATGTGCATGTATTTGACAAAGAGAGATATCAATGGTTTACCTGGAAACATGGTGAGTGGGTAATGGATTCTCCAAAAATCTGTGAGAAAACATTCTGCGGGACGGGTTCAAGAGAATTAACAGATGTTAGCAAAACCGCCATTGAAGATCTTTTTAAACGCTCATTCAGTTAATGCGTAGAGATATACGCAGCACATCTCCATGAATTGATATCGTATAGACGCGATTGTATCGCGTCTTTGATTTGTTTCTAAAAAAATATTGACAATTTCCGTACAAGGATTGATAATAGTTATTTTAATAAAGGATTGACACTATGCGTCCGTTACGAAATACTGTTGAAAAGGGTGTATTTACAAAAATTACTGATGTCAGAGTGCCTGACACAATTCTGTATAATGCAAGCAAAGGAAGATCGCAGGCTTTTACTATCAGTATTACTGCTGATGGTTCGATTCCATTTCCTCAGGTAATTATTCGTGCTAATGGAAAAGAGTATCTTTACAATAGTAGTATTCAACCTGCTGGAAACAATGTTTATATTGCAGAGATTGAAGAATCTGATATTGCACCTGGATGTCACAATGTCCAGATTGAGGGTTGCCGGCGAAAAGACTGGCAGCAATCAAATGGTGATGACTGGATTAAATATTATATTGACATACATGTAGTTGCAGAGAGTATCAGCTCAGATGCCGGGCTAAAAACATCATCAGCCGTTGTGAATCATAGTAAAAAAAAAAACTGAATAAGATACTCTATTTTGCTATTCACAAACACATGCACCAGCCTTTTTACCGTGCCGCGGATCCATCATACTGGGATGGTGAAAAGGATAGCATATTTGGAACACGTGGCGGCAACTATACAACATTCATTCCTAACGCGGTAAATCAGTATACTTCAGCACATCTTCCTCATGCCGGTTTATCAACAAGCTGGAGTGGCAGCCTTATCGAACAACTTGACAGATGTGCAAGAGAAAATTTATGTGGCGGCCGTTTTTCCGACTGGAATAGTTCTCTCAAATCACTTGCAGATCAGAAAACGTGTCTTGACAATCAGAGATGCTCATTTACTGCATTCGGTTATTTTCATCCACTCATGCCGCTCATTCCCGAACGGGATATCATTAAACAGATCCAGTATCACAAACAGATTATCAGGAAGCAATTTGCATGTGAGGCATCAGACATACTTTTTCCCCCTGAAACAGCATTTCATGTCAGAATGATCCCGGCACTGAATAAAGCGGGTATCAAAGCAGTTATCTATGATTCCATACACCGCTATCGCACGTGCAAAGAATACCCCTATGGTGGAATTAATGAAGGTATGCTGCCTCCGAATAAAGCTGACATGGTAAATCCACAGGTGAGCGACTGGCTTCAACTGCAAAACGTGTGGGCTGGTAGTAAAATCAGCCCGTCACTTCTGAAACCGGAATACATTGAGTATGAAGATGTTGACGGAAAGAAATACCGGATTATCGGCGTACCTGCTGAACGGTATATCGGTAACGAGGATGCCCGCGGAGGTTTTGGTGCTTTACAATACGAGCATGTGCTCGGGCAGGTGTATGATTCTTTGATCGCACATAATGCATTCGATCCAAAGCATCCACCGTTCTTTGTCCTTCATTCCGATGGTGATAATCATGGCGGAGGAGCAGACAGTTACTATAACCACAACACATCACAACTGATTAACTGGATCAAAGGTGATCCCCGTTTTGAATTGACAACTATAGAAGATTATCTTGACCTTTTTCCCCCCGACGATCACAATGCTGTTCATATTGAGCCGGGGTCCTGGAGTGGAGCCGACAATGGTGATCCGCAGTTTAAAAAATGGTTTTCCCGGTATGATCTCCCCTACTCTCCTGATCTTAATTCGTGGGCGGTACTTACTGCGTTACAAAATACGCTGCACACTCTTGAGGATAATAATATATCCTCCGAGTCCTACGACATGGCACTACGGCTTTTATTGACGGCGGAAACAAGCTGTTACTGGTACTGGACAGGACAGGAAATATGGGACCGTCAGGTAACTGACGCTGCAAACCTCGCACATTCACTTATTGCAAATGAATGTGTATCACTTAAAGATACTACGGCACCGACCATTTTTCCTCCATGGGTGACACCGGAAAATCCAGGTGGAAAAATGTGGGGACAGGGTTGTCTTAAAGATGCACCTAAACAGGGAACGTTACATACTTTTATATATGACATAAGCGGTATTGCCAAAGCCGAATTAATTTTACGTTTTGGTTCACAGGAAAAAGTAATTCCATTGCAATCACATGGCCCCTACAAATCTGAAACCGGAGCCTTAAAAACAGCAGAGTATTTTACCGCTGATTTACCGGAAGGTATTGGTACTATTCACTATTTTATCCGCGCTATTGACAATTCCGGTAATAGATCTGTATCATCCCTCGAAAGAATCTGCATGGAATAGATGACGTTGCTACTATTAATGTTAACGGTAGGGACTGGTCGCGACCTGTCCCTACCGCGTTATCGTTGCAAAACCCATTTCGACATAATTCCTGCAATCATTATCACACCTGACGACAAATCAATCAGGCTCTTATTATAAAATATCATTTGTAAATGTGTTAAATAATCGTTAGGGACAGGTAGCGACCTGTCCCTAACGGGCCATTTTCATCGTTTTTCTACGATAAAATTAAATCTATTACAATACTATCATTGGTGTTGACAAACCTGATCCTGTAATATTAAACTTTTTAACGATATTAATTATAATGTACTATCCCTGCTTATACGCTAATCAATTGATTTACAAAGGAATAATGTGCAAATAATCAAAAACTACAAGCACCTGATCATAGTGATTAAGGTACTCTTCTCACTATTGATAGCAGTATGTATCATATTCTCTATTGTAACAAAAGGTATCCCCTATCTTGTTGTTGCAATGGGAATTGCTGTTTTATTTGTGGCTGTTGTAATTGCATATAAGTCACTGCAAATCAATGTTTCTGATGGTACCAGTGAAACACAAAGTACGGGTACCGATGTTAGTGATCAACTAAAAGTGCTTGAAACGCATCTTGATAATTCCGTACGTCAACAGCTGGAAATTATCCCGGTTCTCACAGGACAACTTCAGGCTGTAATCGACCAAACTGATGAAGCAGCAGGTGAAATAACCGGCGCCTTTATAGGAATTAATTCACTTGCAAAAAAACAGCTCAATGATGTTAAAGGTTTATTTGGTAATCTTTCATCACAGTCCTCAGATAATAATGTTCTGTTTCAAATGCAGGATACTCTTAACGAAATAAAGCAGAACTTTTCGATACTTACTTCATTTTTTAGTAAAACACTTTCAATGATTTCTGATGTTGTTTCGCAACTTGGAAAAGTTGATGATTTCGCCGGGAATATTGACAGAATCGGTAAAATCACCAACATACTTGCATTGAATGCATCAATTCAGGCTGCTCATAGTGGTGAAGCCGGTCTTGGTTTCAAGGTGATTGCATCAGAAATTAACGCACTCTCCAAAAACTCAACTCAGTCAATTCATGAAATTACCGGAATAACCACAGATCTTACAAGTAAAGTTAATGCCATTAAAGTAGAACTGGAAACAGTTTACAAACAATCCACTGCAATTGAACATCGGACAAATGAATTATTTCAGCTGACAACAGGAAGAATTAATGATACACTACAGGAAATTGCAGATAAAATAAATGCTATTGCCACTGATGCTGAGCATCTTACAAAAGAAGTCAGCAAAATAGTTGTTTCGATCCAGTTTCAGGATATTACGCGCCAAAGGATTGAACATGTAATAACACCATTGTCATCAATGCAAACTGACATTATCGGAATGATTGACAAATTAATTAACAAGGAATTGGCATCAATATCAACCGTCCCGACAACTTCACGTGATGATCTTCTGAAACAGTATACCATGGAATCGGAACGTGAGATACTTAATAAAATTAACACGAAATGATTTTTTCTAACATATAGGAAGGCAAAAAAATGGGAAAGAACATACTTATCGCAGACGATTCGTCGTCAATGCGTCAGATGCTCTTGTTTACACTTTCTGAAGCCGGGCATGCGGTAACACAATCTGTTGATGGCAGTGATGCATTAAGTAAATTAACAAAAGATACCAATCTTGTAATAACAGATTTGAATATGCCTAAAATGAATGGTATTGAATTAATTAAAAGTATCAGGAACGGATCAGTTAACAAGTTTGTTCCCATAATAATGCTTACTACAGAATCGGAAATATCAAAAAAGGAAGAGGGTAAAAAAGCGGGTGCAACAGCATGGATCGTCAAACCATTTACACCTGAAATTCTTCTTGACACAATTAAAAAGGTAGCGGGGTAATTATGGTATTACCAAACATTAAAATTGAAAACGACACCGCGATTATTAATCTCAACGATTCGCTGACTATTGATAATGCGACTGAAATTCATAAGCTGTTTATCGAGGCATCTGAAAAAAACATACCGGTAATTATAAATCCGGGTTTTACAAAGAGCTGTGACTGTACATTTCTTCAGTTAATGGTATCGCTTTGTTTTTCGCTATCACAGAAAGGGCTTCGTCTTGATGTAACTACAGATTCGGTTCCACAGGTTATTCTTGATACAATCAGATCACTTGGATTTAACTGTAAAAATAACTGTACCAGATTGAAAAACACACAATGTCTGATGTCGAAATTAAGTAATCTCGGGGCACAGGGAAAGGAATCCGGTACGCTATGAATCCATTGAAACAAGCATTTATGGAAGAAGCCAAAGAACTTCTTGATGCGCTTGAAAAAGATTTTATTGCACTCGAAACAAATGCCGGTGACAGTGAACTTATCAACAAAGTATTCAGGGAACTTCACACGGTCAAGGGTTCCGGTGGCATGTTCGGATTTGATCGTTTGTCAAAATTTTCACATGAACTTGAGACATTATACGACCTTATACGCAATGGGAAACTATCATTATCACAGGAGATTGTATCACTTTCTCTGAAGTTTGTTGATTTTTGTCAATTTTTACTAAATGAACCGGATGAAAACGAATCATTGGAACTTGAACAACAATTAATTGAATCTGTACATAACCTGATACCACCGGTTACAGATGAACCCAGGAAAAAAAGTAAACCAGCAGAAAGCGAAAGTATTTCCCTCAAGCAGAAAGTCTACCGGATACAATTTATTCCTGACAAGGACATTTTTGTTAAAGGAATCAATGTCTCCATTATATATAATAACCTCTCATCGCTCGGTCGCTGCTTCAGCTTTGCACATGAGGAAAACATTCCTGAAATAAATGATATCAATCCGGAACTTTGTTATACAAGCTGGACGTTCATTCTTACGACATCGGAATCAATAAATACCATTAAAGATATCTTTATTTTTGTTGAAGACTCCTGCAAATTGACTATTTCAGAAATTTTCAGCAGTATTGCAGAAATTGAGGATGAAACAATGCCTCTCATTGGAGACATTCTTCTTTCTACCGGAAATATAACCAAAGAAGCAATTGAACAACTTATTAATAAAAGAAAACTGTTTGGTTCTGAAGCTGTCGAAATGGGTTTTACGACAGAAGATAAAGTTGCATCAGCCCTTTTCGAACAGAAAACGATAGCAAATGTCAAAAAAGAAGTATCCAGTACCATCGCTTCCTCATCAATACGTGTACACAATGAAAAACTTGACTATTTAACAAATACCGTAAGTGAACTTGTTACCCTGCAGGCCCGGCTGACACAATTTTCGGAAGCACAAAAAGAAACAGAACTGACATCAATTTCTGAATATCTTGAAAAATTGACTTCATCGTTACGCGATACAGTCATGATGATACGAATGGTTACGGTTGAAGACGGATTTACATCAATGCATCGTCTGGTACGTGATCTATCCAAAGAACTTCAGAAAGATGTAAAACTGACAATTACCGGCGGAGACACTGAACTTGACAAAACAATCATTGATACACTGAAAGACCCGATGCTGCATCTTATCCGAAATTGTATTGACCATGCGATTGAACACCCTCACGAACGTGCAGCGCTTGGTAAACCGGAAAAGGGATCAATAACCATTAATGCAGAACATACCGGTTCTCATGTGATTATTTCTGTCATCGATGATGGACGCGGGCTTGACAGAGACTCTATTGCAAAAAAAGCTATTGAAAAAGGCCTCGTAACAACAGTTGAGAATCTCTCCGATACAGAAATATATCAGTTTATTTTCCTTCCCGGTTTTTCCACTGCAGAAAAAACGACAAGTATCTCCGGACGTGGTGTTGGTATGGATGTTGTCAAGAAAAACATTGAATCGGTACGCGGTGAGGTGTTCATTGAAACAGAACGGGGAAAAGGGACAACAATCCGTATGAAACTCCCTATTACCCTCGCTATTATTGATGGATTACTTTTTACTGTTGGAAACGAACTTTTTGTAGTCAATATTGCATCTGTATCTGAATGTCTTGAATTGACGCAAGAGATCAAGAATTCGGCCGGAGGGAAAAATATCCTTAAATTACGTGATATCATCGTTCCATTCATTTATTTGCGTGACATCCTCAACATCCATGGAAATTCACCCGAACATGAACAGATTATTATTATTAATACGCATGATTATACAATTGGATTCGTTGTTGATACGGTGGAAGGAAAACATCAGACGGTAGTAAAAACGACAGGCCGTTTGTTTTCAAATGTAAAAGAAGTGACAGGTGCCACAATATTGGGTGACGGCCGCATTGCGCTTATACTTGATCCAAATTTTTTAGCGCAAAAAGCAAGTAAAATTTTCATGTCTTCAATGTAGTAATCAATCGAAGTACCTCATCTTTTTAAGGAGTGTTTCTCATGCTTAATAACGTAAAAATCGGACCAAAATTGACTGGTGGATTTGTAATTGTTGCATTGATTGCAACATTGATCGGTGTCATCGGGTTGATTAATATTGTTCAGATTGCTGAAAACAGATTCCCTAAAGTCCTGGCGCTGATGACAATGCAGGAAGCACAAAATAAAATTCTCACAGGTGAACGTGGCCTTCTTGTGTCTATGATTTTTAATGATAACGAACAGCGTAAATCACAATTCGACTGGATCGCAGGGGCCCAATCAGATGCTAACACTGCCTTTAGCGATTATGAAAAAATGTCCCGTACAAAAGAAGAAAATATACTCTGGAACAAATTCATACCAAAATGGGAAAACTGGAAAAAAGCAGGTGAAATATTCATGTCCGTTGCTAAAGCAAAAGAAACTGAAATGCTTAAAGCAAATGTAAATCAGAAACTTGTTGATGAACTTGATGGTAAGCTTGACATCGTAAGCATCGATTCAAGAAAAGAATTTCTTGTGGCAAATGAAATTCTTGATCAACTGGTAGATTTCAACAAAAACGTTGCATCAAGTGCTTCAAGTAATGCAAAAATGCTGATGATATCATTAGTTATTATAGGCACATTACTCGCAATAATCATTGGACTTATTCTTACCAGGTCAATAACACGTCCACTTGGAGTTGTTGTGCAGACCATACAGGAAATTGGTAAAGGTAAACTTGAAGTTAATCTAGTCGTTGATAGAAAAGATGAACTCGGTACATTGACACGAGCCATGAAAGAGATGGTTGATCAGCTCAAGAGTACAATTTCATTCGCACTTGAATCTTCAGAAAATGTTTCCGCCGGCAGTCTTCAGCTATCAGCAGCATCACATGGTATTTCACAAGGCTCATCCAAACAGGCTTCATCGGTACAGGAAATCTCTGCATCAATAGAACAGATCAGTGCCTCGATTGAAGAGATGACTGCTTCAATTAATCAAAATGCTGATAATGCGAATCAGACTGAAAAAATTGCACTGAAATCATCGTCCGATGCCAAAGAAGGTGGAGAAGCTGTTCAGAAAACTGTCAATGCCATGAAACAAATAGCAGAAAAAATTTCAATAATTCAGGAGATTGCACGCCAGACCAATCTACTTTCTCTCAATGCGTCAATTGAAGCCGCGCGGGCAGGTGAGCATGGAAAAGGATTTGCTGTGGTTGCATCAGCGGTCCAAAAACTTGCAGAACGCAGTCAGGATGCGGCAGAGGAGATTAGTAAACTCTCAAAAAGCAGTGTTGATGTTGCTGAGTCTGCTGGTGATATGCTTAAGAAACTTGTACCGGATATTCAGAAAACAGCCGAACTTGTATCTGAAATAAATGCAGCCAGTGCAGAACAAAATAATGGTATACAGCAGGTTAACTCTGCAGTTCAGCAGGTTAATTCATCAATCCAGCAATTTAATCAGGTAGTGCAATCAAACGCATCAGCATCAGAGGAACTGGCCTCAACATCAGAAGAACTTTCATCGCAGGCTGACGAATTAAAGAACCGGATCTCATTTTTCGAAATTCATCGTAAACAATATATGCTCAAACACGATGTGCATAGACCAAAGAAAGTTGCATCAGCATCTCACACCTCGCATGCATCACAGTCGTCTCAAAATTTACAAAACGAAAAACTAAACAAGAGTCCTGTATCGGATAATGAATCGGATGATTCTAAAACCGGCGTTAAAATAAGCATGGTAGATGACGATGACAGTAACTTTCAGAGAATTTGAAAGGCAGGGGCTCAATGAAAACCAATTCAGTGACAAAAGAAGCTTGTCAATATCTTACATTTCAAATCGGTAATGAATTGTTTGCGTTTGATGTATTAAAAACAAATGAGGTTCTTGAGGTCTCGGATATAACACCAATTCCGGGTTCAATGGAATCGATGATTGGTGTTATTAATTTACGTGGTAAAGTAGTTCCGGTAATTGACTTACGGAAGAAACTCAAATTGCAGGAGAAAGAGCGCACTGTCGATACATGCATTATCATTATCGAAACTGAATTTAATGAAGAGCATGTGACACTCGGTGTGCTTGTTGATGCAGCGAAGCAGGTAATAATGCTTGATGAATCACAACTTGAACCACCACCGAGAGTCGGAATGTGTATTAATACCGAATATATTACTGCCATAGGTAAAAGGGATCATACATTTATTATTCTTCTTAACAGTGACAAAATTTTTTCTGTAAATGAGCTGGCTGCAGCAGTATCACAACAGGTAAGTGACATTAGTACTGATGATCCGGTATCATAAACCGTATCGTCTGTTTTTATAAAATGCGGATTTATCACTTTTAAATGTATTCAGGGAGTACGGATAATGCTGAACAAAATAAAAATAGGTCCGAAACTTATTAGTGGTTTTCTATTTGTCGCTATTATAGGAATAATAATAGGTGTTTTTGGAATAAACAAAATGAGAGTAATTAGTAAGGCTGATACTTTTCTTTTTGAAAAAGCGACATTACCTCTTGGAGATCTTGTCACAATCTCAATGAGTTTTCAAATGTGTATGAGAGATTTACGAGACCTTGCAAGAGCTAAGGATCCTCAGAGAAAAGAGGAAATTATAAAGAATATTGAAAAATACAGAGCACGTATGACATCTGCAAGTGAAAAATATGGGAATGCAAATGTCACTGAAGCTGGAAAGAAAATTTTTGATGATTTTCTTGAAGCCCGTAAAACAATTGCAGGTGATATGGATATGTTATATTCACTCTCCAGGGCAAACAAAGATGCAGAAGTGTATGCTTTAATTGATAATCAATTGGCGAAACACAGTGAAGAAGAAGAAAATATAATAGAAAAAATGATAGTCCGAAAAGTTGAGACTGCAGAAGAGATTGCCAAAAGTAACACAAAAACTGCAAATAGTGCATCAATACTTTTAACTACTGTTATGATAGCCGGCGTTGTATTATCGATATTAATTGGCTTGTTTCTTACAATATCGATTACCAATCCACTAAATAAGGGTGTTGAAACAATGCAGGAACTTGCAAAAGGAAACCTGCTTGTAAATTTTAACGAAAAGACACTTAAGGTTGCTGACGAAACAGGAATTTTGACGCGTGCTATGAAAGCAATGTGCGATCAATTAAAGCATACAATTACATTTGCACTTGAAGCATCAGAAAATGTGTCCTCCGGAAGTATACAATTATCAAGTGCATCACAGAATATTTCGCAGGGATCATCAGAACAGGCTGCATCGGTTGAAGAGATATCTGCATCAATTGAAGAAATGACTGCATCAATCAATCAAAATGCCGATAATGCCAATCAGACGGAAAAAATTGCAATGAAATCATCCTCGGATGCACGGGAAGGTGGCGGTGCGGTACAACAGACAGTTGACGCCATGAAACAAATCGCAGAGAAAATATCAATCATTCAGGAGATAGCCCGTCAGACAAACCTGCTCTCTCTTAATGCGTCAATTGAAGCTGCACGCGCCGGCGAACACGGTAAAGGTTTTGCAGTTGTTGCATCAGCAGTGCAGAAACTTGCAGAACGGAGTCAGGATGCTGCTGAAGAGATTAGCAAATTATCAAAGAGCAGTGTCGATGTCGCCGAAAAAGCAGGTGATATGCTTAACAAACTAGTGCCGGACATACAGAAAACTGCAGAACTGGTCGCAGAAATCAATGCAGCAAGTGCAGAGCAGAATAAAGGAATACAGCAGGTTAACACTGCTGTACAACAGTTTAATCAGGTTGTCCAATCGAATGCATCTGCATCAGAAGAGCTCGCATCAACATCAGAAGAACTTGCATCTCAAGCTGAAGAGCTTAAAAACAGGCTTGAATTTTTTAAGGTTGACAACAGTCAATCCACAAGACGGAGTGATTCCTCAGGCAGGGAGCGCAACCAAAAAAGTGTACATACCGTTAATCTGGCGCTTGCAGGTCATTCCGGACATTCTATATCAAAGAGCAGCGTGCAACTTCAACATTCCGATAGCCAAATGACAGGAGACAAGGGAATAGCACTTAATATGGGTGATGACGATGATGCACATTTTACAAGATCATAACAATGGGAATACTATGAAAGAAACTATAGAAGTAACCAAAGAATCCGGACAATTTCTTACCTTTCAACTGGGTGATGAGCTGTATGCATTTGATGTTCTCAAGACAAATGAGGTGCTTGAGGTAACACAGATTACACGGGTACCCGGTTCGAGTGATGCAATGATTGGTGTAATTAATCTCCGGGGAAGTGTAATACCGGTAATCGAGCTTCGCAAACTGCTCAAAATGCCGGAAGGTAAACGTACTATTGACACTGCAATTATCATACTTGAGGCAGATTATCGTGATGAAACCGTGACGATAGGTGTTCTTGTGGATTCAGCCAGGCAGGTGATACTACTGGATAAATCACAACTTGAACCACCACCCCGTGTCGGTATGAATCTCAATATTGAATACATTACAGCTATCGGTAAACATGATGACAACTTTATTATATTGTTAAACAGTGATAAAATATTTTCTGAAAAGGAACTTAAGCTTGCCATAGAGACACAAAACCAGCAATCATAGTTTTACGTACTTGTGTATCCGGGAGGCATTTTCGTTGTTTGAACTAAGTGAAAAGGACCGTAATGAACTCAGTAACTTCATTGAACGAAATTACGGTATTCAGATGCCGTCATCAAAAAAAACCATGCTGCAATCGCGACTTCAAAAAAGAGCGATGCAGCTTGGATATACATCAATTAAAGACTACGTAGCATATTTTTTCAGTCCAACCGGACAAAAAAATGAGATCGATCATTTCGCGACTATCGTGTCAACACACAAAACTGAGTTTTTCAGGGAAATGGATCATTTCGAAATACTCAAATCCATTATCCTTCCCGATTTGCTTGACAATGATATTGGTTTGTCAAGTCCTGTCATGTTCTGGAGTTCCGCATCGTCAACCGGCGAAGAAATTTACTCAATCATTCTGACCGTGTATCATTATCTTGTTAAAAACAACTATATCGGGTATGATTTTAAAGTGATTGGTACAGACATCTCTGAGAACATTGCTGCATTTGCACGAAAGGGAATTTATCCTGATTCTGCACTCCATACGATTCCCTTTGAGTATCATCCTTACATAATGAGAAGCAGGGATACAAACAGACGAGCAATCCGTATAGTCCCTGAATTACGCAAGTTCGCCGATTTTCGTCAGCAAAACCTGATTGATTCTCAATACAAAATTCAGAAAGGCATTCATGTTATTTTCTGTAGAAATGTACTTATCTATTTTGACAGAAATGTACAGGAGACTATTCTACGTAAACTTGTCAATCTTCTTGCGCCTGGAGGATTTCTTTTTATTGGTCACTCCGAATCACTCTCAGGAATGGATTTACCGCTTGAATTAGTCAGAATGACTGTTTACAGAAAGGTATCGTAGTAATTATGAGCAAAAAGATCAGAGTATTAATCGTTGATGATTCTGCGGTGGTACGTCAGACATTGGCATCCATTATATCAAATGACTCTGAACTTGAAGTAATGGGTACAGCCGGTGATCCGTTTCAGGCTGCTGAAAAAATTCAAAATGAAATACCTGATGTAATTACACTTGATGTAGAAATGCCACGCATGGATGGTTTATCATTTCTTAAAAAAATCATGTCACAACATCCCATACCGGTGGTTATCTGTTCAAGTCTGACTGTTGAGGGTTCCGATACGCTTTACAAAGCAATGCAATATGGAGCGATTGAAATTATTACCAAACCTAAAATGGGAACCAGGATTTTCCTTGAGGAATCAAAAATAAGAATTTGCGATTGTATTAAAGCTGCCGCAAAAGCGGATCTTAAAAAACTATCATTCATGCATTCAGAATCGCAACCAAAGTACAGCGCGGATGCTGTCATAGCAAAACCCAAAACGGTTCTCACCGAGACAACAGAAAAGATTATTGCTCTTGGTGCATCAACAGGAGGAACTGAAGCAATACGTTATTTTCTTGAACAGTTGCCTCTTGACATACCAGGAATGGTGATCGTCCAGCACATGCCTGAAACCTTTACAGCGTCTTTTGCAAAAAGGTTAAACGATATCTGTGATGTAACTGTAAAGGAAGCATCAAATAACGATACAGTTCTTCGCGGACATGTTTTAATTGCTCCCGGTAATAAACATATGCTTCTGAAACGAAGCGGAGCACGTTACTATGTCGAAATCACTGAGGGACCTCTTGTAAACAGACATCGTCCGGCTGTAGATGTTCTATTCAGATCAACTGCACGATATGCGGGTAAGAACGCCATGGGAATTATCCTGACCGGAATGGGTGATGATGGCGCGCGGGGAATGAAAGAGATGTTTGATGCCGGAGCGTTTACTGTTGCCCAGGATGCAGAAAGCTGCGTTGTATTTGGAATGCCCAAGGAAGCGATAGAGACCGGTGGTGTATCTAAAGTCCTGCCCCTTGACAAAATAGCCAGTGAGGTTACAAGGTTCAGTAAGCTGTAATAACTTCATTATTATGGATCAGAATTGACACATACATATTCATATAGGAGAAGAGAACAAGGTGATTTTTAAGAAAAAAACTTCGATCTTATACAACCACATTAAACTTCGAAAGCATAGTATCTAAAGTCTGCCTTCCCGTGATGTACTTTGATACATCAGGAACACGCATGAATGAGCTAAGTGTCTTTTCCACCGATGCAGCATCTGTAAGAGCATCTGCGTTATCAGGTGACAATGCATTAATTGACATAAAGGCATTTGACGACATTTTCAGTGCAGACAACAGATCATTTGCTCCGCCTGTGGTTTTATCAGATGCTCCGTTACTTCCGATACTCTGAAATACTTTGTCAAGATTTGTTCTATCATTCGCAGATGCAGTAAAGTTGCCTGTTTGAAGGATATCAGCCAGACTGGTATTCGAAACAGAATTGTTGAGAGCTTTTAGCAGTGCCAATCCGGAATCGGTTGCCTGAAGACTATCGAGTCGATTTATTAAATCTGTTTTTTTACTGGATTCAGTTTTATTCACCGTTGATACCGCTGGTGCTGTCACACCAGAAATATCTTTAGACGCAGTATTTACGGCTGCTGGCTTCGCGGTCTTTTTAGACACCGCCATTAAGGCATCCCAGATGACACTTCCACCGGATCCACTGATTCTTGAAATATCCATAATTAATTTCTTACGAAAAGTGTTACCATAGATTCTGTCCTATTTATCGGTAGCACCTTACTAGAACTTTAGCACTTTTTTTAGATATCACACCAGCGTTAATTTTCACTGGTATGCAATTAAAAAGATTCATTCCCCGATTCTTTCCCCGTAAGATCACCAGAATAATTCTTTGATCCCACTGGATAAACCAGGAATTGTCTGTTACCAAAAAATGTTCGCACATAATCGAAGCATAATACATTTACAATGCTTATTTATCTGCTCATCTTACTATTAAATATAGATATTACATATTATCATGTTCGCACAAATATCATTATGAACCCATTTATACAAATCCTTTTTCATGCAAATACCAATGTTTACTCTTATTTTATTTATACAACGATGTTTTATAGTTAAGTTGTTTTCAATTTTTAATTTTTCAACAGGCTTATTAAAAGAAACCGTTTTTTGTTCTTAATCGGGTCGTGGGTCCTGTGACAAACAGGATTCATTGTGTTACCAGCAAAATCTTTTGCCAGACTTGAATTATATGAATCATACAAAAAATCTCAATAGCATCAAGGATTTTGATGGTGATCATACACCGGGAAATGTTGATGGCGGCGGTGATGATGGTGCAAAAACCTGGGAGTTCTTTACACAATTCTAATCTGTTCAGGATGCGGTCAAAAGATTGTTAACACCGCTTTTTTGACCGCATTTTAAAGAGTATTTATCTTATAATTGTTTACTGTTGAAAATATAAAATAAACCAGTTTATCAATAAAACATTCCAGTACTCAGGAATGTTTCTTAAAAAACATTTCACCAGTGTCATTCCATCGTTTAATCATTTGGTTATGTGTCTTGGTTGACGATGAATTTACCTTATTGATTTCCTTTACCGCTTTATTATAATCGTTAACGGCACTGTTATACTCCTTGACATCAGCTTCAGTTCGATCCGCTGACTTTATCGACTGGATTTTTTTTGCGGCCTCGTCAAACCGGTCCTTATCCAGATTAAATTTTACATTTAGAGGAATTCTTCCCAGTCCCTCTTTTTTATAAAATCCGACAAGATCCTTTGTAGCCGTTATCAACTCATTATCACCCTCAAAGGGCTGCTTATTCGATAGTTTTTCAAGAGCTTCATCCGCAAACGAGACAATGGTAACAGAAAGTTGTTCGAGTGCAACAACATCTTTTCTCTGGACAGCCTCATGTGCCTGGCGATGAATTTTATCAACTTTATAAAATATCCTGTGTATAGAGTTATAATATTCAATCAGATCATTTGCACGTTCAATTGCCAAAGACATTTTATCTTTTTCGGTGCTCTTTTTGATATTATACCTGGCAAAAAAAGCATCTTCAGCACGTTCAAACTGTTCAAAACACGTGTCAAGTTTCTCAAACGCAAGATCAAGTGCCATCTGATGCGCTTCCTCCTGATCAATTGTCAAAGCTTCAATTTGCTCCATGTCAACTATTTTATCGAAGTCTTCTTTGAGTATACTATATTCGAAATCAAGATAGTGTTGCAGTTCATCCTTGAATTCGTTATCATTATTGAAAGGAATAAATGTTTTAAAATATTCACTATTTTTCTTTATGGCAATGATCATTTCCTGGCGTTTTCTTTCAACAACCCTTGTTCTTCTTGATTTTGTCACACTTTGAAGATACTCATACACAGCTTTTCTTTGCGGTAACAGTTTTTCATGCACGCTTTTCAGATATTCACCTGCATTTTTTGTAAGTATCTGACTGTTATAAGAGGCTGTGTCTGCTGCAGTCTCAGTCTGAGCACTGCAAATTGTTATAAAACCTGCAATATACAACAGTAGTCCTGATTTGAATAGAGCGATTAATTGTTTCATTGTGCACTTCCTGTAGTTGATGTTGTATTTAAAAGATCAACAACGATGCGGTATGTTTCGTTAATGTAAAGATCTTTTCTGATTGCATCCATTATCCGCCGGTTACTCTCTTTATCAAGTGATGTCATTTTGTCTCTGCTTTTTATATAATCGGGTAGTCCGACAGTGAATTCCGGGTTCTTTACACTCATGGAATCATCACAATTGTCGAGACGATGAACATATTCTTTAAACGCATTGAATTGCAGCGGAATTACTGATGACTCATCCATTTTTCTGACAATCCCGGCATATCGCTTAACATAATTAAATTGTGTACTCTTATTAACACGGATTGCGCTTGATGCAACGAGCCTGCTTAACGGCATTTCATTGAGTGGTTTGTAATAGCTGTTTTTTTCTATTTTTTGCAATTCAAGAGAATTCCTGAACGCAAATTCCCTGAATGATACATGTTCATACATATCGGGCAACATAATATCAGGATAGATACCTTTATTTTGATGGCTTTCTCCGGTTACTCTGTAAAAAGCGCCTGTTGTCAACTTGACATATCCAGACACAGTACCTTTGTATGCTTCAAGTGAGTCAAAGTTTCCTGCATCAACAGGGATAGTCTGTTGCATGGTACTTTTCCCGAAAGTTCTTGATCCAACAATCAGTGCCCTGTGGTAATCCTGCAACACACCTGCGAGCATCTCAGATGCGGATGCGGACATTGAATTAACCATGACAATCGTTGGCTTTCCAAACACAACACCCTTTGCAGCATCCTTCAATAATTCCGGTTTTTTATTTCGCTCATGAGAAATACTCAGGCAACCAAAATCAATAAGCGATCCGGCAATTCTAAGCGCTTCATTCATTGCTCCCCCACCGTTATCCCGCAGATCAAGTATCAAGGCATCAATTGGAGCATTCTTGAGTTTTATCAATTCCTTGGCGAAATCATTTGCACACCCTGATGAAAAATAACTGGAATAACGAAATTCATGATAAAATGAGGGAAGATAGATATATGCAATATTTCTGCTGCCATTCAGTAAATAACAACGTATCACGTTGTCATCAACAATCAACACATCTTTTTGCAGGGTTACTTCAATAATCTTGCCATTCTTCTTCCGTACCTTGAAATTAGTCTGCTTAAACCCGATCGTCGAAAGAAATGCTGAAAGATCTTTTAGTGAAACACATTGCATATCAAGTCGTTTTCCATCATCTTTGATAATGTCAACAATAATATCTCCATCATTAATCAGATTAGAACTCCATGCAGGACCACCCGGTACAACCTCATCCACCACAATCTCACCAATTGAATTTATTGAGAATGTAATTCCAAATGCTGCGGCCTCTTTTGAAAGATTCCCTTGAAATTCTCTTGCTTCAGCATTGGTCAGGTAGATGCTATGCGGATCAAATGCCAGCGACAAAGCCTTTAAGTAAGCATTCTCCACATATGCTTTCAGATCCTCAGGTGAATTAATTTTGAACATAAACCTGCAGGAGATACGACTGATTGCATTTTCAATAAATTTCTTTTTTTCATCACCTTGAGGTAATGTAACCACCCCGGAGGAATCTGCCTTATTTTGTATGGACCATAATACGTGATATTTGATCCACTGCGACATCCTGTTACTCCAAAGCGCACGCTCAGCAAACTGCAGCTTTTTATCGGTAACAATCGAATCTCTCACAGAAAAATCAAAATCCCTGCCCGAAAAAGACTTAACAAGTGAATCCGCCATCATAAGCTGGCGTTTATAGATGACAATCGCAGAGTCGATAAAAATAGTTTCGCGTTGCTTTATATGATTCGGAATAGATGTTTTAAGTTTTTCAAGAGGTGTTATACTTTCTTTAGTAAATATGATTGAATACGGATCAAGGTACTCCATAAATGACTTGTATACGTTCTCTGAAAAGGTATCATTTATTGCGCAAGGTTTATAATGATACTTTTCGGCTGTTTTTAAAAGAGATTCTGCAAGTTCTGGCAGAGTTTTTTCTTTGGGTGCTGAGAATAATGAACTGAATAAGATTATGATAATGAGAGAAATGTTCTTCATTGCGTCCCCTGATAAAATTAGTGTCACGAATTCATAAAATAATAGTTTTTTCTGCAAAAGTAAAGAAAAGTGATTTACACATTCCGATTCAATCACTTACAGAGCGATACACAGTATAGAGCGATATGCACTATATAATGATGTCTTATCACCCCATACGGTTATTTGCCATAAGCTATTGATTTTATGTAAATAATACATAAGCTTCAGTAGTGTGGGGTTAAATCACCCCAAAACCGTAGGCTGCCTCAACACATAAGTAATTGATTTATTGTGACTAAATTTCTGGCATGGGATTTGATGTTTATTACCAGTGCAGTGAAAGGTATTCATTTTTAACTAATAAACCGAGGGTTTTATATGATCAGAGTAGTATCATTAGTTGCAGCAGGTTTACTTGTTACCGGAGTATTTGCAAGTGATTCAACATCAACAGTCCAAAAGGCTGAGAAAGACAAAGCAAAAGCACTGGAGGAGATTAACACCACTATTCCCGATTCTGTAAAGGCACGTATTGATGCCTATAAAGCAGAAATCAGTGCATTGAAAACCGAGATCGAGGTCCAGCGTGCATCATTTAAAGCAAAGATCGATTCGCAGAAGACTGAATTCAGAGCAGCTGTTCAGGCTTATATTGCTACGCTTCCGGATTCACTTAAAAATATAGATGATATCGGGCTGCCTGATTCAGTCAAAGCGAAACTTGCACTCATTCGTGATCTCAAAGATCAACGTCATGATTCAATGAAAGTGCTTGTTGACAAAAGAAAACTGGTCGCACGTGAAAAGTTAAATAAAGAACTTGAAAAAATTGACGCTGCAAAGAAAGCGAAATATGAAAAGGCACTTGCACAGCTTGAGAAAAAACTTGACGAACGTAAAGCACAGGCTGAGGAAGCACGTAAAGCTCTTGAAGCCAAAAAAAACGAAATCATGGAAAAAATTGAAAAGAACAAAAACAAGTAATTATTTTTAAACCGAAACTCATTTTCAGGATCCGGTATGCTAAAAGTGATTGTACTAATCTCCCTTCTGACAATGTATGCATCTGCTGCAAACGAGCTTGCGATGGAGCCAATAACAGCAGTGGATACCTCTGCTCAGATTGATAAGAAGAGTAAAACCGATAACATCTTCAATGAGATTATGCAATCGCTGCCTGAAAATGTTAAAGTTCAGCTTGATTCAGTAAAAACAACTTCAGCCCCGAATGTCAATCCTTATATAACACCAGATAACATTGCCCGCGAAAAGAAAGCTTTTTCTGACAAGATACAGAAACGGAAACAAAATGAAATTTCTGATGAGCTCAAAACAAAAATCGAAAAAGCGATGAAAGAGATAGAAAAAAACAAGATCAATAAACAGATTGAACTTAAGGAAAATAAAAAAGGAAATAAGAAATAGGGTAAGGTTGAGGTTAAGGGTAAGGTTAAGGGTAAGGTTGAGGGTAAGGGTAAGGGTAAGGTTGAGGGTAAGGTTGAGGTTGAGAAGGTTGAGGTTAAGAAGAGTATGAAGGGTAAGAAGGTTCCTCTCCCCTGTTTCCTGCTTAGTCAACTAACAACATTGTTTACGTCTTTTCCACTGAAAACATCACTCCATCATTGTTGATAATGCATTAATACTTTAACTGCTGTTATTGTTGTTTATTAATAGTCATTATAATGTGCCGTTTTTATCTGCAAAAACTACTTTCTATTTGTACTATCCGTTATTTGGTATCCGTCTAATAATTTGTAATATTTTTTTGTTTGAAACATTTTTTTTCCGGGCGATACATTTTCCCGGGCGAATAATGATTCGCCCCTACGGGATATTGGCTGTGGTTGTTCACACTTCGCCAACCATTATACGGTCCTCTGCCGGAGAACGTTTTGTGAATTGTTTTTTAACCATAACGGGTCTTTTTGTAAACAGTTGATATATATTAAAACAGGTAACACTGTTACAACGACAGCCGCATACAATTCGGGAACATAAAAAATTCCGTTTTTGTATGTAATCATTATCACTATTTATCAAAGGATGTGCCTTATGTTAAAATCCAAAGTCCTACGATGCGGACTGGTGATGTTCCTGTTTGGAACATTTGGTCTTTTCTCATGTTCTCAGAACGCATCTATTTCATCAAGCGGAAATCCAACTGATCAGACCGGCTCTGTAGAGATAACACTACCGGATCTGTCGAAAGGTGCATTGTCGAAATCTGATGCACTGCTTGACACAAATTCACTTAATCTGATTATTACCGGTGCAAATATGGATACTATAAAGTATTCATGGCAAAAGTTCGACCTTAGAGGTCAGAAAGTACGGATTAATGGTATTCCTGCAGGAGTCAACAGATATTTCGCCGGTTACTTGACAGAAAAGAGTGCCATTGTTACACACACAGGCAAAGTAGCTGCCACGATCTATGCAGGATCTGTTACAAAGTTGACACTTAAATTGTCAGCAACCGGTTCCGTTGATCTTTGTATCGAGATTGAAGGCTACCCATCAAGCTGCAGTGATAAAGATTCCATTATTTTCAACAGCTGTGTAAAAGTCAGTGCATATTACGGTATGGTTGATGGAACCATATCTTTTATGAATTCCGACTATTATGTCTCAGGAGGTATGCAATTTACCGATACAGTACTGAAAACATTTATGTTTGAAAAACTTTACACAAAAAAGGATTCCGCAGGTGTTAAATACTTTGAAATTGTTGGATACTGTAAAGAAGCCGGTTTCTATGCACGGTATGAACTGTTCATAAGAGGCGATACGGTCTTAAGCGGTTATATTTACAACCAGGATACAAAAGCATTGCTTTACAAATTCTATTCTGTGGAATGTACGCAGCCACCACAGGATACAGTCGTACTGTCAGGTTTACTCAATGCATATTTTTATCCGTCTGGAGTACAAGACACCGGAGCAGTCAAATTTACTATGATGATCACATCCAATGGCAGAGCAAGCGGGTATCTGAGTATTTACAGTCCGGATACCGTTTTAAATCTCAACCTTCAGGGAACCGGAAAATTCGATCCGAAACAACTGTACGGTAATATTCAGGTTTCAACGCCGGATACAACCGGATGCGTCTATTCTCTGAATATGTCATTTGGCAAATCAGATAAATGGATCTATTGTAAAGGTGACCTGAGGAGAGAGGGAAAAGACTGTGGCTCAGGATCAATTGCGACCATTTATGGTGATATAAATTACAATTGACCCTTTTTGCATACTTCTTTCAAAGTACACCGGATCTGCCTGTCCGGTGTACTTTTTTATCGGGTAGATTCCGTGTGACAAGAGTCGCAACACACAGATATTCTACTTCGTTATGGATTGTGATCCTCATGATTCTCATTGTATTAGCGTAAATAAACGCTATCCGCAATTAATACGTATTCCTCCGTTCAATTTCATCAACATACCCCCTTGAGCTATCACTGTCATAAGTGTATACTATTTAAGTACATTTGATATCTGTATCCGGAATACTTACAGATAGAGCGGATGCGAAACAGACAGTATTTCCTAATGAGGTCACTATTTTGAACGGATGCTTTACATGTATCGAATAGTTGCCATTTTTCTGGTGTCAGCCTGTTTTCTGTTTGCAGCAACAGATCCGGACTCCCCTGCCCTGTTCTATCTTGATAAAAGCAACACCTTTCTTTCCACCAATCAAACCGATTCTGCAATCCATTATCTGGATCTTTCACGAAATGCTGGATTATCAAGAGATTCATTCCTTTATCAGTATGCAACCATCTACCTTGAAAAAGGAGTACTGGATACGGCTCTGGCGTTTAATTACGCACTCAAACCGGACAAAGCATCTCCCCTTTATCAACCAAAATTCGAACAGCGCTATCTCATATTCTCGCTGCTTGGATTAAAAAATGAAGCCGCAAAGGCAATCGATTCTTTAGGTATTATTTCAGAGCCAGTACCCAAAAAAACGATCTCATTACCTAAATTATCATTATCCGTTGGCGAAACGTACAAACAGGCACAGGAACATGTGCCAATTGATAATTCATTACTGCAGACAATGAATAAATCGACAACCAGCGGCTTTGGAACCGACCTTTCAGCATCAATAAAATGGAATATCCCCTGGCCTGACCATGACCGATTTACAATTGGAACATCATACACCAACACGGAGTCATCAGACCAGAATTCCTATAAGGCCGATTCGCTATCGCATTCCTGGTCTGCATTTCTGCAGATAAACAACCTCGGCCCCTTCTCTGCAAGCTACACCTTTTCACGCGATAAAAGTCTTTCACAATCATTATCGTCATCCAACAGTTTCAATCTATCGCTCTTTATTCCCGACACCTCCTTCACAAAATTCGGCGGCGTTTCCCTTAATGGTAAATTTACCCTTTCGCATTCAGAACTGACCCAACAGATCTACTCGATCTTTGGCTTTTTTGATACAAAAATAAGCCGTCATTACTCTATAAATATCAACATATTTATTCTTGCGATGTTAATTGACATAACAACCAGTGACGAAACCGTGAAAGTCAGCAATATATCCGGATCGGATTTTCTTGGCAACAATATGAATATTATCACAAAACCACTTATTCTCACCGATCTCTATATCAGAAGAATCGAACAGGCACAACGTGATACAACAATACAGCTGCTCCAGATCCCCAATTCCACGATTTCACTGTCGCCATCACTTGACAACACCTTTTCACTATTCTGGAAACTCGCATTAAAAGTTTCACTGGGTTATTCACTATCTTTTAATACAGAAGATTATGTCTGGTACATTCCAAAATATCCTGATATTGCTCTTGCGAGAGATATTACGACCGGCAAACTTTACAACATTAGCAGTCTGAGTGTTGATGGAATTTCAATTGATACGATTGAGCGTCAGGAGTTCAGAAAACGACGGATTGATAATGTTTTTCAAATTGGCATTACCCTCTCACGGCAGGTATGGCGCATCGGTGAAATAGCTCTGGGTGGCTCGTATGAAAAAGTATTTTCAAATATGGCTGATTTTTCACCGGTGTCAATTCCTGACAGGACATTTGAGTGTTCTGCAGTTTTAACTATCAACCTTCCATTGAGCAAATAGCACTATGAAACGTTTACTTCCACAATTACCGTATCTGCTTATACTTTGCGTCCTGACACTGTTCAGTTGTAAAGATAGCCGTATTGAACGGGGAAAAGCCTGTTTAAATCTTGGTGATTATCCGATGGCGGAAATGTTCTTTGAAAAGGCATTGATTGATAATCCCCTGAACTTTGATGCACGACTTGGCTATGGTAAAGCACTCCTGCAACACGTAATTGATATGCCATCAGATTCATCACTCTGGAGAAAATCGCTTATGAATCTGGAAGCGGCCCTTGACATAAAGCCATCAGCAGACCTGAGCAGCCTTATTTCTGATGCCTGGTATGAGCGGGCAATGATGCTTCTGACACACCGTGATACGCTTGGGGCTTTTTCTGCATTGTCAAGGTCGATTGAAATTAATACTAAAAACAGCATTTCGCTCAATACAATCGGTATCCTGTACTTTAAGCAGGGTGATACGGATAAAGCTGAAGTATTGTTCAAGAGAGCAGTTTCAATTGACAGCACGCATTCCCAGGCTTTTTTTAATCTTGGAATGGTATACTGGTCAAAAAATGATTACGAGCAGGCAAAAAGCTTCTGGCTGGCTGCATCAAAATTGTCTCCTGATGACAATGATATGGTGTACTGGCTTGCAATGGTGGAGAAAACATTACAGGAGCAACATAAGTGATTCCACGAATGCCATCCGGGTTTACTCATCCGACACTCACCGGTGAAGGTGCATTCTCATCCGTATACCGGGTACGACAGACATCACTTGACCGCTGGGTTGCCATTAAAATGATTACCGAGCGTGATAAAAAAAAGCGCAATGAACTGCTGCTTGAAGCAAAAACGCAGGCGAACATTCATCTTGACTGTATACCGCAAATTTATGATACGTTTGAGTGGGATAATCGCATCTGCATTATCATGCAGTGGATAAAAGGGGTGTCGCTCAGAGAGATTCTTGACAACAATCCCCCACTCGCGCAACGTCATTATATTGCAAATTACCTTATAAATACAATTGCCGCACTGCACGATCAGGGCTTTGCACATCGTGATCTCAAACCGGATAATGTACTGATATCACCGGAAAACGGCCTTTTTCTGGTAGATTTCGGATTTACAAAAAGCGTTAGCGACAGTCGTAAGTCAGTTTCCGGAATTATCAAGGGAACTCCGGCGTATATGGCACCGGAACTCTGGAATTTCAGCAGCGCTGTCAACCCGCTCCGTACCGATCTCTATTCGCTTGGAAAAATTCTCAAAGAGCTGTTTCCTCCTGATAAACGTCTTTATGATATTATTAATCCGTTACTTGATGACAACCCGAATAATCGCCCGGAATCTGCACGGTCGTTTTATGAGGAATGGGCTGCGGCCACGCGTGCAGAAGGTGCCGGGACCGGGTGGAAACAGATCTCCGGATCACCTTCCAGTCACGATCTATCCCGCAAACTTCTAACGGCATCACGTGAGTTATTATTCGCAAACCGCTATGATGAAAGCTACTGGTTGCTGGTTGAATGCCTTGAGGAAGATCCTGAGTACACTGATGCAATCGATTATATGAGTAAGTTCCCGAAATCACTTAAAAATCATCGTATCAGGATCATGACCACTGCGTCAATTGCCATAGGAATACTGACGGTTATTGTAGCGTTTTTTGCAGGAAAACTTACAACACGGGAAATTGTCATTGAACAGACAGAACAATCAATTTCAAATGCAGATAAATACAGGAAACTGCAATTGCCTAAAGTATCCGCGTACACCCCGGAACAGGTATTTCTGCGTGAAGATACCACAGGCAGTACGAATCTGAATGGACGGATTTACATTACAGCAATTCCTGCAGGAGGCAGCATACTTCTTGACAGTACTGTAATCGACATACAGACTGCTGAAAACGGAATAAGTACCTGGTTTGGAAACCATGTGCTTCAATATAACAACAGTTCAGGACGTGTTCTATGGAAGGAAAAATTCAGACTTCTTCCATTCCAGACGAAATATTTCTCTATTCAATAAAGAGTACCACTATGATAAATGCACAACCTGATGAACCATCGTCGTTTCCGCAGCTTACCGATAAAAACAGCGGAAAAATCTGGCCGCTCCAGAAGCGGATAACCACCATTGGCAGTGACGAGCAGTCGTCAATACGACTATCGGGCGGATCACTACCCAAACGGATATGTCATATCATGTTTCAACAGGGACGTTATATCCTGTCTCCCCTATCCGGATCAATTGACATAAAGATCAACAGCAAAATTATCAGGGATACACATATTTTCATGCATGGTGATACATTGAGTATCGATACCCATGAATTTGTGTTTTACGCTTATTACTCCGGTGAATCTGCTCACGCTGGCAAAGCTTCCGAAAACGTCGCACAAAATCCGCTGCATGAACTCATACATGCCATCGTCTCTTTACTTCACAACCGGGATAAGGATGTTTATACCGATCTTGTCGCAAGTATATCACGACTGCTTAAGAGTGATGCTGCACGGCTTGTCTTTGATGATACCACGGCCGGAGTGCGACAGACCGTTGCAAAATATCCGCATGACAGCAGTCTTGACAGATTCTCAAACAGTGCCATTGACTGGGCAAAAAACGCATCTAAAACCATTCTTGCCAGTGAGGATCACTGGGCTGATCCATCACAATCGATAACGCGCAACAAGGTTGCATCAATACTCTGCGCACCGCTGCGTGAAGGCACTACGGTGATCGGTTTTTTATATCTTGACAGACTTCACAACAGGGAACCATTCACAGAAGAGGACAGAACGCTCTGTGATGCACTGATACCGCTTTTTTCTGAAATAATTTCGTACCATTCCGAACATCTGCGTCAACAAATTACCATTGAGCAATACCAGCGCCAGCAGCTTGTCAAATCCCATGGCATGATTTACTCAAGCACTGCAATGAAAGAGCTTATTTCACAGGCGGAACGGTATGCGAAAACCGATTCTCCGGTATTACTGCTTGGTGAAACCGGTACCGGAAAAGAACTGCTTGCCCGATTGCTTCATGAAAAATCGGCACGTCATGCAAAACCGTTCAAGGCAATAAACTGTGGTGCTATTCCCGAAACGTTAATAGAATCGGAACTGTTCGGTTATGAAAAAGGTGCTTTCACCGGCGCTGCGTCCCGTAAAACAGGGCTGCTCGAAGCGGCAAACGGGGGTACGGTATTTTTTGATGAAATCGGAGACCTTCCTCTGCAGATGCAGGTCAAGCTGCTTCGTGCCATACAGGAAAATGAGATCACACGGCTTGGCGGCCATGACTCCGTTAACATTGATATCCGGCTGATTACTGCAACCAACCGTAATCTTGACAACGATGTAAATAACGGCAAATTCCGTCAGGACCTTTTTTTCAGAATTAATGTCCTGCTCCTGAAACTGCCGCCACTTCGTGATCGTGACAAAGACATTATCCTGCTTGCCGATTATTTTAACACAAAGTACTGCCAGCAGTTCGGACTTCAACTGAAGCTCATTACCGGTTCTGCACAGTCGAAATTGACATCATACAACTACCCCGGAAATGTCCGTGAGCTGGAAAATATCATTCAGAAAGCAATCCTGAATTCTCCTGACAATAAAATCACCGAAAAGCATATCGACATTTCGTCAAGCGGTCCACTGATAACCCTTAAAGAAGCCCGTGCAGTTGCAGAAAGGGAACTGATCAGCACAACGTTATCCAAAACCGGTGGCAATATTTCCATGTCAGCGAAACTGCTTGATATCGACCGTAAATGGCTGATGAAGATCATGGTGGATCTGGGGATTGATGCGGATGATTATCGGGGGTGATTGGGGGGCTTGGGGGGGCAGAATCCAGTAGCAAGTAGCAAGTAGCAAGTAGCAAGTAGTGAGTAGTGAGTAGTGAGTAGTGAGTAGTGAGAAGTCGCCGGGCGTTGTTGAGGGGACGCATTTTGTTAATTATTGTTTAGAGGTTATTTCTGTTAAAGTAAACTATTGTGGACTTGTTAGAATCGATTATTTACCATTTGAAACCTAAATTGATTATCCCAAAAGCAGCCAGCTTTGCCTTTTTAAATGGCCTACTCTTCGTTAACGGAATTTCGACACCTGGTCCCAAATTAAATCCAATAGAAAGATGTAAGGGCAATTCCCAACTGTAACCAATTCCTGCGGTAGTTACAAAATACGCTGGATCGCTAAGAATGTATCTTACACCTACTTGTGGCAAAAGCCACCATCCTTTAAAAGGAATAGAATCGTTTGTATAATAGCTATATCCAAAAAACATCGAGAAATCATGTACTCCCTGTGATTTGTTCACAAAGAGTTCGAGTTTAGTTTCTGCATTGTGTCTTCCTTTAATATTCTTTTCATAACCAAATAAAATCATACCATTTTCAAGATGAATTAAATCCAGTTGAATTAAATTTGAAGGCTCAGAAAAGCACATACAAGTAGTTATACATACTATTGAAAAGATACTATTTATTTTTTTCATTAAGTCTTCCGCTTGTTGAACAACATTGATTTGATAATGATTTTGAGAAATTTTCCTGATGTACAGGAGAGGACCGTTTAAGAAATGATACAAAATCTCCGGTATGTCAGCAACCACCCACAGCAACTACAACAGCCCGCTTAATTTCCCGCTTGATAAAGGACTTATCTTTTTGAAAAAGGATTACCCATTTGCCTTTACTTGAACATGAAAAACTCATATCCGCTATGCCATTACCGTCAATATCAGTCAAAATGATATCAGAGATAACTCCATCCACAAAGCTATAGTGGCCATGCCCTCTATCCTCATGCACGATTTGTTCTGTCCCGTCAATCCATCTGATACGCCTTAAGGTGCAGACGATTAATTAACAATTCGGCAATCGATATTTCTGACTGGCTGGTATCTCTGCATCCCCGAAAATAATAAGAAATACCTGAAATGTAATCTATTAATTCATATTCGCTCAGGTTCTTCACGATATCTGTGATTGGTGGAAAATCAAGTGCTGCATTTAATTTCGCAAGCAATTCTTTGTTATAATGATAGAATCGCCCCGCACTTTCTGTGTTTTCGGGAATAGATGCTATTTCCATGGGAGATAAACCCAAAAGTGTATCACCTGGATTACCTGTCCACTCAAAATGAAGAATGGAGTCAGTCATATTTTGACTTAACAACGAACCGAGTTTTATGGTAAATACAGTATCTATAGTGACCACAGGATTGATAGTATCTGCTAATGATTCCCGGTTTACGTGTTCTCTGGGGTCAACTTTAGAGCAACCGGCAATAAATATACTTAGTGTAATGCAATAAATAATGGCTGCTATTTTTGCGATGTTCATGTTTTGCTTGTTGTAAAGTTTTTTTCGGCAGATAATCATGGTCTTTGTCACCTCTCTGTTTTCGTCTTATGTGGGCCTACGACCGGTCTTACCGTTACCGATGTGTTTAATTGTTCTTTACATAATTAAACGTGCTGCGACACTCACCTGCTGTACCAAGAGTAAAGTGTAACGCAGTGAAACTTTATTCTTGGTATAGCAGGTTGCCGCTGTAAGATTTAATGGCGCAATCAAATTGCCCAAGGACGGGCAATTTGACTTCTTATATTTTTGAAACTTTATCATATAAACTTTTCAAATGATGATTTGACATGTCCAATATAGGCTCATACATAAAACTGTTAATGTGGATATTTTCAGGTGTCATTAAATTTACTTGATCAAGAATTCTTAAAATATCATCACTAACATTTTGTAAGGTACGAGTTTTTTCATAAAGACAATATCCTTGATTGTTCGTTATTGATTTCCAGAACGCATTATCAGCTATTTTATTTACCATATAGATTTCAGCTTTTAACCGAATTGCAATGGCAAGGCATATTTTCTTTTCTAAATCAATTTGTTCATTTGTTTCCGAGTAAATTAAATCTGCACTTTCAAAAATAAAGTCAATGACAAATTTACCCCGATCATTTAATACTAAATCAGCTTTGTCAATTAATATCGATTTGATTAGGGCTTCCAGATCACCCAAAGAAATTGTAGTAGTATCATCTTTGTAATGTAATAACGATGTAAGTTTTAAAAAGACATTTCGTTCTCCAGTAAATTCAGCCAAATTCCTTACAAATGGAATAGAAGCTATCAGCATATTGCGATCTTTTGTTAAGTTATCTTTCCAATATGCAAATGGATTATTCTGATATTTTTCTTCGAAAATCTTAATTTCATTTTGATTTTTATCTGTATTCAATTTGTTTTCTCTTTTCATATCAAGCCGACTTGATACAGTTCTGAAAAAATCATAATTGTGAGTAAGAATGATTTGATAGAAAAAGGCTTCTGAAGAAATATCTTTTAAATATTCAATAATTGCATATTTATTTTTATAATCAAAAGAGTCAGCAATATCATCTATTATGAAAAGTGTTTTGGTATTAGAAGCTTTCCTTGCTTGTACTTCAAAAATAATATTCAATAAATAAAGAGCTCTTTTCTCACCTGTACTCAATACATTTCGTAGATCAGATTCTGTTACAGATTTATTACCGTTGTGATCCCTAAATTCAAATTGCACAATTGGAGCTTCTTCCTTCAAGATAACTTGTTCTTGGTTCCCAATTGAGAGTTTGAATGGAACTGAGAACCGCTTGTTGAACTCGTCAATAACTTTTGACCATTGAGTACTCTCTTTTTTTGCTTGATCAATAATTGCTTCAATTTCCTTTTTACCGATGTCATACTCTGTAATTAAATCTTGAAAAAGCTCTTTGTTTGCTTTTAGATATGAAACCCATATTTTGTCTTTAAATAAGTCAAGATTTAAAAGCTCTGCTATAATGTGAGTATTCAGTAGTAGATAATCTCTAAAGTCTCTAAGTTCCTTGTTGGCACTTAACTTTTTATCTATCAGTTCGAACTTTACCGCTAAATCAGGATTACCAAGTATGTTATTCTTTTCATCTTCGATTACTTTTTCCAATTCTTTTTCAGATTTAATTTCCTGGTAACCGCCCGAGGATGAAAGTTGTACTTTATGGTCCGCTTTAAAAAAACCATTATCTTTTAAATTCTTTGCAATTGTTGAAGCGTTTGTGTGGTTAAAAATTCCTTTTTTAAAAAAATCTAGACTTACCAAGTAATTCATCGTAAGTTTTTATATATTCATTAATTGCGACTTTAATAGATGGATCAGAAATGAAATCAATTACTTTCTCTGTAAAGATCAATTTGTAATTTACATCTGCGAATAGAGGTTGTGTATCGTCTAAAACTTCACTTCTTATTCTGGAGATAGCTTGAAAAAAATTGCTCCGTGTTTTTGTATAAGTTTCACTAATAGTTTCTTCAATTTCATTTTTAATCCCAGTTGTCTTTTTTATACCTGTAAAAAGCGCATCTTTCTTTTTATCAATTGTGAGGTTAATGCCTTCATATTTATTTTTGAGAACAGCGTTAACCAATAAAACTGAAACCTTTTCTGATTTGTAGGTTTCATTATAAGGTTCAATTACAAATATATTTTCTGGTAAAATGTCAACATCGTTCTCGTCTTTTACTGTGCGGATTGTAGTATTATCATTAAAGATTAAATCTACTGTTTCTTTGCCTAACATTATATCTTTAAATGTTTTGGCAAAAGAAGTTTTCATAACTCCATTTGGAGAATAAACTGCAAAGGTTCTTCTTTTAGAAAAATTAAAATCATAATTCAGGTTATTAATTCCATAACAATGTTTTAATTTGACTTTTGTCTTTATCATTTTATTTCTCCTTTGCCGTACAAGGACGTACGGCTTTTCTTTGCGCCATTATTTCTTACAACAGTGTCAAGGATGCACATTTTGCATAAAAAAGTACACACGGGATTCCATATAATTGATTTCGTGATAAAAAATTCATACTTTCATTCTCTGGTTGACTAAATCTCAGTACACTGTACTTTACAATAAAATCACAGCGACACCCATCGATCACAATTCCTTGATTTTGCAGGAAACGGTACTTCTGATAAAAATCCAATACCGTCCGCATCTTAATTAAACTACGTCAAGGAAATGAGTGTGTCAAGGGTGGGGAAAAGAAAGTGGGAAGTGATACGTGTAAATTTGCATGCTACCCAAATGTTCTTTTCCAGCACATTTTTTAAGAAATTCTTTTCATGGTTCACTATTACGAGGCATATGAATGCGCCATTAAGATTATTCTGAATGTCCTTCAATGTTTTTTAAATCTTCCTCAGACATCCAGTCCCAAGTGTCTGGAATCACAATATCCTTAATCCATTCAAACATATCGCTGAATTCTTCACGTTAATGTAGAAATTAATCCAACCTTGTATGCTGTTGGCAGCTGACACTTATCTTTCCTCAACGGTTCTTTGGTTTTAATTGCAATTCAGATCGCTAAGAATTTTTATGAAACCGTCCTCATCGCGTATGTTTTCCAGATCCTTATCATTTTTAATAATCAGGCAATCACCGAAACCTTTTTCTATAGCATCTCTCAAAAATACTATTGCTGATTCTTTTTTATTTTTAATTGAATAGAAACATGCTAAATTATAGTACCCCTGATTTATTGAAGGGTCCTTTGTTATTGCTTTTTTTGTAAACTCGATTGCTTTGACTTCTTCACCAATATCCCAATAAAGAGCTCCTAAATTGAAATATGCTAAACCATATGATGAATCTATTCTTAAAGCATTTTCAAACGATTTAAATGAAGAATCATATTTTTCTAGACCACGATAACTATTGCCAATATTCACATAAGCTTCTTTATAATTTGAATTAATGTTTATTGACTTTATAAGTTTTGGTAAAGCTTTTTCGAACATTGCGACTTCGTTCAAAATTGCACCTTGTTCAGCAAGAAGCTTGTAATTTAAAGAATCCGTCTTCAATTCATTTTCTATTTCATCAAATCTGAGGCGGTGCTGTCCAACCCATTCACGATAACCTGGAGGAATTGGTGTACAGTTCATCACTAATAATATTAATACAGCTTGACACGTAGCAAAACCAATAATCATTCTTCGTTTAATTCTTGTTGCTATCATATTTTTATCTATTCGCCGCCTTTTTTTCGTGTGTCAGCTGACAATTACATCCTGGATTCCGTTGAACCGTTTTCGTGATAAAAGGTTCATACTTTCATTCTCTGATTGACTCAATCTCAGTACCCTGTACTTTACAATAAAATCACAGTGAGCACTCATCAATCACGATTCCTTGATTTTGCAGGAAACGGTACTTCTGATAAAAAATCCAATACCGTCCGCATCTTAATTAAACTACGTCAAGGGAATGAGTGTGTCAAGGGTGGGAGGAAGAAAGTGGGAAGTTGGAAGTGGGAAGTGACTTTTCCAAATGGTGGAGAACCTGCACTGAGATACATCAATTTCCCGGTGCCTGTATTTTTCAGGCTATGTAATTCATTTGATGAAATAAATATTAAATCACCCTTCCCTACTTCACATTCCTCGTTTCCCACTTGCATCAGGCCTTTTCCTTCACATGCGATTCTTTTTATTTTAACCTATACATCTACGATCATGTTATCAACTGCAAAATCAAAGTTGATGTCCATGTACTTTTTTTTCATTTCATCCATATATTCCCAACCAGCCACATTCAACTCTACTTCTTCAATGTGTGTAAAAATGGTCTTTGATGGATTAATCACATTTATTCGCTCAATTGTTTTTTCGAAACTGATTTCGCCTTTGTAATCACTGAAACAACCACATTCTGTTATCCATAAATCAAGTTTATTAAATTCCTTGTAAGTAGTAAAACTTATAGTATCACAAGGAGAATAAAGGACAGTCTTGTTTCCCTGAGTGAATAAATAACCAAATGTGTCCGCATCCTTACCAGTAAAACCAATTGGTTGTATTGTCAATTCATTTAATGCAATTACTTCCCGATCTTCGACTAACTTTAGTTTTGCGGTTTTTAAATTCTCAAGCTGAAATTTAATTGCTGGATAGACTTTTATTAATATATTGTAAACGTTTTTTGGTATAAATAATGAAAATTGATGATTTGACTTCTCTAAATAAAAATCATATCCATACTGCATGAGTAAACGCATTCCAAAACAGTGATCCGGATGCCAATGCGTAATAAAAACTGAATCAATTTCTTCAATTCCATTTTCATTTACAGAATTACTAATGTCTTCAGGACAATCAAAAATCGATTTTGTATTTACAAGATAAATTGAATTAGAATTTCGTTTATATGGTCTTCCAATATCTCTTGCTTTTGTGCAAACGGAACATTTACACCCTATTTTAGGGGTTGGAATAGACCCGCCGGATCCTAATATTTTTATTTGCATTTTTTCTTTCCTCGCGTGCTCTCATTTTCTTCAGAGTCTCCTATTAGGAATGTTATATTTTTCAATTTCTGAAATAGATCATGCATTTTAATCTCCATCTTTGCCTTCGCCACCGGCTATCAATAATTCTTGCCCGTCGTCGTGACCAACAGTTGACCGTGCGGTTTTGTGCATGTCAACGTTATCCTGTTAAGCGATGCACCGGCTGGTTGCCTTTCTCCGGCGCGGCATCTTCCGGTTTTATTCCGGAAAGTCAATTATCAGATCATTGAGCTCATCACGTTTTCTTATTAATTTGTCTTTACCCGCTTTTTCTATAAAGTAGCCGCCTCAATGTAAATATCAGAAGTCATGAACAGTGAGCCGATATGCTGGTTTAAACCTATTAGCTGTAAATCATACTGTTTCAGAGTAGCTTTCAAATCATCGATGAGAACCGGATCAACGCCAAATTTGGTGTTCTTTCCCCCTGTAATAACCTTTTCATGGTGGCCGGCTCCAGCACCCGGGTTAATTCGAACTGCGACCTTCCCTCCTCTGTTTATCTTACCATAACGGGCAAGTTGCACATACCTTCGAAATGGCGAGCAGGATATCAGAAAAATAAGTATACCAGTAAGAGCAGCGAATTTGATCATTTTCATTGTGTTTCTATTCTTGTCTATGCGAAGTATTCCGGCTCCCTTTCTTTACTGACGCAATTCATGTTCTTTTCAAATAGCCTTTTTGTATTGATTCTTCAATTATTGACTTGGCATAATCCCAAATTTTAATTGAACCATTTTCCATTTGCTTATTTAAAGTAAACACTTTTTCAGAATCAATATTATGTTTTTGCCATGTATGTCCATTATCATAATAATTTTGCAGTAATGGTTCTAAACGATCCATTACACCTGCAAACTTTGCCTCAGGTGTTTCTTTCGCTTCAAATTCTTCCCAAAGTGCAATATATTCATTACATTGGTCTTCAGGTAAAATTCCAAATATTCTTTTTGCACATTCTCTTTCTTTGAATGTTGCATCTTTTCGATTTGCTGCATAGAGTAATGTATCACCGGCATCTATTTCTACCAGGTCATGTATTAATGCCATCCTGATTACTTTAAAAATATCAATTTTATCATTTGCATATTCTGCCAATACAAGTGCCATCACACAAATATGCCAACCATGCTCTGCATCGTTTTCATATCTTTTATCATGAAAGATTCTGGACTTCCGGATAATTCCTTTAACTTTATCAATTTCAATAATAAATTCAATTTGTTTTTGTAATCTTTTAGTTAAGATCTCTTGTTCTTCTTCCATTTTTATCTGTTTCCTTATTTTTTCGTGCCTGTCTTAATCTTCTGTTTTTTAGAGCCAGAATATTTTACATAACAGTTTCCAGGAAGCACATTTTAAACAAAAAGTGTATCCCGGATTCTGTTTAACCGATTTCGTGAAAAAAGTTCATACATTCATTCTCTGATTGACTAAATCTCAGTACCCTGCACTTTACAATAAAATCACTATGACACCCATCAATTACGATTACTTGATTCAACAGGAAACAGTACTTCTGATTAAAATTCAATATCGTCCGCATAATATTTAAACTACGTCAAGGGTACGGGTGTGTCAAGGATGGGGAAAAGAAAGTGGGAAGTGGAAAGTGGGAAGTGTCACAGACAAAAATCGTCTTATTGTTTTCGGTTGTAATATTACAGAAAACATCAAATCCCGTAAAGACTGGTAAGCATTTCAGAATATTGCAGCGTGCAACAGCTGAAATTAAAAAATATGCAAGCGTTGCATTCCACACAATATATGGATTGGTAAAACGAATATGCCGATAGATTCTGTTTATGAAAATAAATTGGATCTTTTGGATTGTTTGTAATAAATTATAGTTTGATTGCACATGGACCTTTAATCCGGAAGCCATTTCATGTATACTGATTCTTATCCCGATCGCAAAAAACTTGAAGCCTCCTATGCGGCAAATTATCCCTACTATCAGACTGCTGTTTCAGAGATATCAAATGACATTCAGGCCAGAATTGATACTCTTAAAGCCCATGTGACCGTAAAAAGCCGCATTAAGTCATTTGAAAGCTATTTCGAAAAATTACTTAAACGACTGGAAAAGAAGAGAAAGACCGGGCAGGTGGAGCCTATTCACGATATTCTGGCATTTCGTGTAGTATGCCCGTTTCTTGAAGACACAACCAGAGTTGAGAAGAAACTGCGTTCGGCGTATGCAGTATACGATGTGGAGCGTAAAGGTGAAAACCACTCTATCGGTGAATTCGGATACAACTGTACCCACCTGGTGCTGGAAATTCCCGAGCGGATCCGTAAACTCATACCTCTTCTTGATATCGAAACTGTCGAAGTTCAGATCAACACGATTCTTCAGGATGCCTGGGCCGAAGTAGAGCATGAATTAATTTACAAAAGCCATATCGCTCCGCTTGATACACCTTTGAGACGAAAATTAGCTGCAATCAACGCTACACTTACACTTTCTGATATCACATTCCAGGAAATACGCGACTATCAGCGTAAGCTCCACAAAGAACTTCATAAAAGACGCCAGTCCTTCGCTGCAGAACATCCTGGCCCGATTGAAGATAGTAATCATAATGAAAAAAAGATTCATGAGACTTCGAAAACTGAATATGAAATTAACTCGACAGAAACGAACATCCGAAACCTTGATGATCTGCTTGTTGAGGCTCTTCATGCTCATAACAAAAAAAACTACATGACTGCTATCCAACTTTATACCAGAATATTACAATCATCCATAGAAAAACGACTCCGAACTATTGTACTGATCCATCGTGGAATCGCATATTTCTGTCAAACAAACTACGAGATGGCGCTTGTTGATTTCACAGCTGCTACAGACAATGAACCTGATAACAGCAGGGCATTTTATCATCTTGGCACTGTGAAACGGGTCATGGGAGATCATTCCTCTGCAATCAGTCATTTACAGAAAAGTCTGCAGCTTAATCCCTACCGGATTGAAGCACTGATTGAATCTGCAAATGTATTATTCGAAATGGGAAACTATTCTGCTGTGCTTGAGTATTGCGAAAAAGCCTTACGCATAAATCCCGAATTACCCGCGATTCTCAAATTGCAATCAATGGCCCAGGCAAAGTTGTGCTGACAGAAACGATTGTTATTCTCATTATTGTTTTTTCCATTTCCAGGCAATGGCAACAATAAATAACGCTATAAAAGTTTCAATTATTCCAATAGCAATATAATGAGGATATGTCATCATCCCTGCCCAGATATAGATAATTGTAAATATTCCTACACCAATATTCAGCCAACGATTAACTGTATATTGTAAAAATCTGGAAAAAAATATCATCATAATTGGAATGTTCGTAACAAATGCAGCAATGAGCATCAGTGTTTTTGCGTCAGCGAAAAAATCAGGTCTTTGCCATTTGTCCAATTCTACCATTATTGTAAAGATGTCATTATAAATCATGTTAATAATGAGAATTATCCATAGCCAGGATAAAACTTCTCTCGTATTGTTTTTAATCATGTTTTTCATAGTTATATCTCCAATTGAATAAAATTAATCTGTGGTTGACGATTATTTTTCAACCATACTTTTATGATGCAAAAAAATGATTTACAACGATAGTTACCTCTAAAAACAGAATCCAGACCTCCAGACATTATCAGGACAGGTTAGAATAAAAAAAATTATCATTTCAATATTAAACTACGTCAAAGGTATGGGAGTGTCAAGGGGTGGGTGGAAAGAAAGTGTGGAGTGGGAAGTGGTAAGAATTAGAGGAGTAAAGGAGTAGAGGAGATTGGATCAACCGAATTGACAATCCAACACCTGAATTCCAACCTTTACAGGACTTTAATATTTTTTATTTATTTTCTATCACCAGACCGTTGGCCCTGGGACTTGTATTTTTACTCCCCCGCTCCATGCCTTAATGGAAAGGGGGCCGGGGGGGGGCAATGTCGTTAACTTAACCTTGACATTTTGCAGCTGTGCCGGTTGCGCGCCCCCACCCCAGCTCAAAGCAGCTGGACCTCCCCCGCAGGAGGGAGGTATCTTAACGATTTTCAAACAATTACACCTCCCTCCTGCGGGGGAGGTCGCTCGGCTTTGCGAGCGGGTGGGG
>JAEWVR010000006.1 GCA_023459055.1 Fibrobacterota bacterium | reverse complement strand
GGCCGGATTTGAATGTTAGTTCTGCACCTAACATTCCTACTATGTAAATTATTGCACAACCTCTTCGTAAATTCCGCACCGCGGAATGCACATTCTTCAACTCCCCCCTCTCCTATGGGAGAGGGGGCCGGGGGGAGAGGTCTCACTTCACAAAACTCTCAACCCTGAACTTATTCAATTTCTCCCCTTTTGTACCCTTAATCTGCTCACTATACACCATTCTCAACTGTGTCATCATCGCTGTCCCGGTCAGATTTTTCATTAACACGCCTATCGACCCAGTCGATCTTGACAATGCGACTATTCCCATTGTCCAGCCGCTGTCACCCTGTTCTTCTATTGCGAGTTCATCGGCCCATACACCTTCGGGGAATTTTGTCTGAAGATCACTCAACAATAATGTCAAGCGACTATCCATTCCTGTCCCTATACCGGTTTTTTCCAGTTGTGTCGATAGAGAATCCCGTTTCTGTACAAGTCCTCTAAGCATTGATGTCTTCAGTGTTAAAAGCTCGAGATCCTGATTATTCATTTTCTGATATATTCCGATTCCTTCATTTATTACACCTATTGCTGCAGCAGTAATAATTGTAACAAGCGCAGTACGCCTGAACCATGTGATACTTTGGACATACTGATGCAGATGCTTCTTTGCTTTTTGAAACAGGTCAAAGGGTGTCAGATTCATTCTTGATGTATCATCATAAAGAGCACAGGCATATGCTGTATGATATGCTGCAGGCACATTGTTTATTGGCGGGGGGTACATGAGTTTGAACTGACCCATTTGTTCGCAGGATATACCATCAGTCCCTGTTACTATAACCGGTAGTATCTTACTACCGGTAAATGTATTCATAACCGTTGCAAGGTACTCCCGTGCACCATCGGTGTTGTGTTCAATATCATCACAATCCGGCCAGGTATTTACAAACTGCTTAATATGCCCGTTTTCAATATGTGCTACTGCTGTTCCATCAGCATTACATTGCAATATTATAAAGTCACTTTTTAGTTTTGTAAAATAGAGTTCAGCAAGAACCTGAAAAGGTGGTAACAGCACAAGCGGCATATATGTACCTTTACAACGAGCAATAGCAGCATCTCTATCGCTCTTTGTCATACATACTGAATACACATTGTTATTGGCAAAACTGTGCTCAACAAGCACGTCTGCGCTATTAAACCCTGATGGAATACAGGTTTCCTCATTCGCTGCAATCCATGCATCAGGATCTTCACCTGATGCACATACATTTGATGTTATATATGGTCGTGCAGTATTACATTCTGTTGTCACCACCATCGGGATAATCAGATGAAGCCACCAGGGAACCAATTCGGTGTAATACAGCAGCTCCGGCTTCCTGCCTGATTGTTGTTTCTTTACAAGAACCAACCTCTTTTGATCAGCATCAATAGACACACCGATCGATAACGAATCCGGATTTATTAAACTGTTCCAGAGTAACCTGCTTATCGTACAAAATGCATTCATTTTCGGCTCTTCCAGGATTTTTTGACCCAAAGATACCTTTGTGTCAATTTTTACAAACTATTTACTATAAATAACTACTTGTAAATAGCTTAAATGTCAATAGACATCGTACAACATAGATAAAACATTCCTCATATATTCTTGATCCCATCGGGATCTAATATTTATAGAATGCGTAAGACAAAAATGATCCGAGTCCTGTAGGGACGATATATTTATTGTAAATCTCGCAAGAACATCACACTGCATAAGCAATAGTAAATCGTTCAAGCAGTTCCACATATTGTCCCTACGGGACAAGGATTTTTATTTGTTGTATATTTTCTATAAATATTATGTCCCTCATGGACATAAAAGAACTTTCCCAAAACAATCATTAAAGAATCACCAGTCAACCTTATTTAAACCTATTTTCTTATCAACAACATTCCCTTACGAACTTTATTTACTACCACGCTCATTTACATTCTTGATTTGTGTAGTATCAGTTTCAGCTTTTTTCCGTGATGAAAATCTGAACACTTTTTTATTCCGCGTCGTCTGATCTGTTCTTGTTGATGTCGTCACAGTATCTTTAACTGTCAATGAATCGCTATCTTTTTTTGTCCTTTTAAACCAGCGATGCTTCTTCTTTGGTAATGTATGAGTTGTATCCTTTGTATCAAGAGTATCTGCAGCTTTTCGTTTTTTCTCCACAATGGCAGTATCCTCTTTAAATCCATATTTATCAAGTACCTTATTAATCTCTTTACCAAAATACTCATCCGGCTTTACAGCGTTTTCATCACCATAGTAGACATGCGGTGTAAGGAATATCATCATCTGAGTTTCCAGCTTTGTCACAGTCCTGTTTGAGAAGAACCATCCGAGTATTGGAACACTACTTAAAAACGGTACCCCAGAGCGGTTGACACGATTTTCAGTCTGACGCTGACCTCCAAGTACAATGGTCTGACCGTTTTTAAGCCGTACCATTGATTCAATTACTCTTGTGTCAACATTGGGTGGTGTTGACCCATCACCACCGGTGCGCGGAATATTAAACTCCGGACGAATTTTTACCATCACATACCCGTCATCCATCACCCAGGGTGTCACTTCAAGCTGTGTGTTGAATTTCAAGACCTCAAACCGCTCATCCTTACCGATGACCGTACTTGTATTGTCATTGGGTGTCACTGTTTCTTTCTGAAGTTTGTAATAGCGCGTTTCTCCTATTGTAATTGATGCAGGATTACCATTGATTGTTGCGATCTGCGGTGTCGAATGTACCTTGGCAATATCTGCTGTTTCAAGCGCCCGTATTGATGCCTTGAATTCACTGGGCAGATTTACAATCTGACTTTCGTTTATTTTATCAAGTACATATTTGATAGCTTTGGTTGTCGTTATTTTATTAAGTATCCATTCCGGAGTCTGCTTATCGGTCACAATATCGATAGCCGGAAAATAGGAATTACCGGCACTGGAATCACGCTGCCCTGTAAACATCGAAAAACCGAAACTTTTAATTTTATTAACATTGAAATCAACAACCAGCGCTTCAATAAGCACCTGGGGAACCGGCTTGTCAATTTTCTCGATAAATGATGCAGCCGCAGATACTACATCATAGGAACCGATAACAATAAGTGCATTATGTTCCGTATTATATTTGATTACCGCATTTGATGTCACCAGCGGAGGAAGCGTTTTCGAAATCGCAGCCTCGTCCGCACGGATATGTTTTAACGGAATCGTAACCGTGGTTTTCTGCTGATTCATCTCGCGTGAACCGATAAAATAGATCTCGTTCTCTTTCCAGAAGGTAAACTTTGTATTCTGAAGCAGAAACCGCAGCGCATTGTCAATCGGCACAGCACTCAGCCGTGCAGTGATATCTCCTGTCAGCTTATCGTACATGACAATATTTATACCGCTCTGTACCGATATGGAACGGACAAGCTGATCCAGTGACGCATTATCGACTTCAAGGGTGACAAGCTTGTCTTTTACAGAAAGCGACAACGGTTTAAACTGTGACGATGCCTGTTTATCACTCCCGCCTGCAAACCGTGGTGATGCATAGTAGATTCCCTCACTGAGTACCACTTCAAATCCGTTCGATTCAAAAAGCGCTTTAACAGCTTTCTCGGGAGCGATTTTAACAAGACGCGCAGTAATATTTTTGTCCGATGAGCCATCAACAATAACATTGACCTTCGCCGAATCCCCAAACATTCTCGCAACCTCTTTAACCGGCACACTATTAATATCAATACTTACCATACCGTTATCAAGGTGAAACTCGACTTTCGGTTTCGGAGGAGGAGGAGGCGGTGGTGCCTGATATTTATACACCTTGACAATACTGTTATCAACCGAATACGCACAATTATTACGCTTGACAATAAAATCAATCGCGCTCTTTACGGTTACATCAGTTAAATACAGCGAAATAAGCCCGCTTACATCCGGCTCAACAAATATATTGACATTATACTGCATACCAAGTCCGCGCAGGATATCCTTGATATCGGTATTCTTAAAATCCAGTATTGGAATTTTTACCGTATCCGCAACGGGAATTTTCTCGATCGGATAGAGGTTTGGTTTTGATGCAGTGTCTTGTTGAGCTACTGCTGTGATTGACATCACGGCAATAATTAGTAAGATTGTTTTTTTCATTTTTTTTGCTTCGCCTATGCCTCACCCCCCTGCCCCCCTCTCCACGGGTGGTAGAGGGGGAGGAGAAGATGAATTGTTTTTGTTACTATTGTACCTTTTGACCTCTCCCCCCGGCCCCCTCTCCCATAAGCGAGGGGGTGGAAGAAAAGAGGAATAAACTCTTGTCCCCCCTCTCCTATGGGAGAGGGGGTTAGGGGGTGAGGTCTCTTTCACCCCCTTCTCCACGAGTGGAGAAGGGGGCCGGGGGGATGAGGCTGTTTTCTCAAACCACGACCGCAATCTCCCTCAGTACCTCTTCGATCGTCGTTTCACCGTCTGTGAGTTTGGATAAGGCGTGGTCGCGCAAGGTTACCATGCCCTCGTTTAGGGCTGCGTTGCGGATTTCGGCTGCGTAGGCTTTTTTATTTATAAGCGTTCGTATCGTATCACTCACAGGCAGCACTTCGAATAGTCCTGTTCTGCCCCTGTACCCTGTATACCCGCATGATGAACAACCTACACCTTTGTAAAGTGGTGTTGTTATCTGAAGGCCAAGGTTTTTCTTTATATCGTCTGAGACTAATGCCTCACATTTACAATGTTTACATATCTTTCTGACAAGCCGCTGTGCGACGATCATGGTAACCGATGATGACACAAGGTAGGGTTCTATCCCCATGTCAACAAGACGGGTTGCTGCTGATGGTGCGTCGTTGGTGTGCAGGGTGCTGAGAACAAGGTGTCCGGTCAGTGATGCCCGTATTGCTATTTCGGCAGTATCCTGATCGCGCATCTCGCCGACCATAATGACATCGGGGTCCTGACGCAGCAGCGTTCTCAGGGAGTGCGCGAAGGTCATGCCGGTTACCGGATTTACCTGTGTCTGGTTGACACCTGCAATATTGTATTCTATCGGATCCTCGACGGTTGATATATTAATACCCGGCCTGCGGATATGGTTTATCACCCCGTAAAGGGTTGTCGTTTTACCGGAACCTGTCGGCCCGGTTATCACGACAATACCATTAGGCTGCTGAATGGAGCGTTTAAAAACAGTAAGCCGTTTCTGCTCCATACCGATTGAGTCGATGCTGTAATCGAAGCTGCTTTTGTCAAGAAGACGAAGTACCATTTTCTCGCCGAAGTCGGTCGGCAGTGTGCTTGCGCGTATGTCAACATCACGGCCATCTTCGTTGATGCGTATGCGCCCATCCTGGGAGCGGCGTTTTTCTGCGATATCCATTCTGGAAAGAATCTTGATACGTGATATTACTTCGGGAATGCGCTCTTTAGGTATTGATGTAATCTCCTGCAATACGCCATCAATACGGAACCGGACAATCATCTCAAGTTCAAACGGTTCAAAGTGAATATCACTCGCCCTCAAACGAATCGCCTCATGAAAGATATCGTTGACAATTACAACTGTCGTTTCTGATGGATTGAACGATAATTTACGGATGTTTGATGCCTGCTGTTGTATTGATGCGTTTTTATGCGGTTCCTGTGCAGACGAGCCGTAATGCTCGAGAATAAGTTTTTGCAGTGTTGCCTTATCAATTTTCTTCGTTTTGATGCATTTCCCGGTGTGCATCTGAAGCGCCTGTAGAGCCTGCAGGTCTGATGGATCTGCCATAAGGACTTCGAGGCGGCCTTTGGTGTCGAAGGTGTGTGGGATTGCGTTGTGGAGTTGTGCAATTTGAGCGGAAAACAACATTAGAATGTTATGGGAAATAGAAAAAACAGAAGTAGGGTTTACTTCTGTTTTGATAGTATTGCTAATTATACATTCCATATTGATAAAATAGGTAAAAACTCAGATGATTACAGATTTTTAATAAGCAATTTCCTAAATACTTTGCTTTTTAAAATATTATACAACCAAGAATCACAGCCTCTCTTTGGTATCGGATTCGAATCCTACCAATTGTGTGTAGCTAAAAATTCTACACACTGACAGGTACTAATAATAAGTATCAAAATCACAACAAATCAGTGTACAACTTAATTAATTGTACCCATTTTTATTGAGGACGTGATACCAAAAGGTGTCTTTGCAGTAATAAACCAGTCATAGCGATGTTGGTCATCAAAAGTTCCGTTAAAATTATTAATCGGTAATTCGAATATATTTTGTCCCACACTGGTTGAAACACTTGTTGTGTAAACATTCTTGGGATACCCTGGTTGCATAAAATTCCAATCACACACAGTTTGCCCAGTACCTATAGTAACCCGACAAGTATACAGATTCTCAACAATACTGACTGCGTATTCAACATTAGCATCAGTATTACTTGTTCCCCCTTGCCAGCTTAATGTAATATTTGTCCCATTACGAGAAGCCACTGGGTTTGATGGAATTGTTGGCTTTTTATTTTCAACAGTAAACGCGACATTCGATTCATCTCCACAATTATTTGTACAGTTATTGGTTGCAGCAACCTTTATAAAACCTTTTACAGTAAAATTATACGGTATTATCCAATTATACTCGTTAATTCCAGAAACAGATTCAACATTTGCAATTGACGAATAGGTCTGTTCATTTTCTTTACGATATTGGATATTTACATTGCCGGCAGCTCGTGAATTCCATCTAATTTTAATCGTATTTCCAGCATAAAAAGTTTCTGCATTATCAGGATACAGCAACGAAATACCTTGATCATCAAGCAATTCCCCGTGCAAATGATATTTCTGCGTCTTAACAGTTTTAAGAGTATAATTCCCATCCGAACCTTTTACATATTTATCCCACTGGACAGCTCTTCCAAAACCATCATAAGTAACTTTTAAACCGGGTTTATTATTTGCATCAACACTCAGAATCGGTAAACCAAGTGTTTCATCATAATAGGTTGTTGTTACATGTGCATCTTTTGGATAAAATCGAATATCATCGATGTACACTGTTGCATTCTGGTTTTGTCCGGCTCCGTTTGGTACACCTACCCAGGCTGCCCCATATTGATAACCTTCATTCCATTTATCATCAGGTATATCTGTTTTTGCATTTACAGGTAACTCGATATAATACCAATCACCATACTGTACTTTCTTTAATATACTATTACATGCTATCGTTGGACTTTCTGTAGACAAGTAAAGTTCATATGGCCAGACACCTTCTGCTGATTTCCTTTTTCGATAATCAATGCCAATTACCATGCCATTCTCTAATGGTACATTACCTGAGACCTTCTTTATCCATGCAGAAAATATATAATCTCGTCCCTTTTCAAGTTTAAATGCACGAGTTGGTCCAAATGCGTTTGTCACCTTAACACCTTTATTGCCAAAATGCTTTGCCTCTTCGCAAACTATTGATTCTGCATTTGGTAAGCCGATATCATTTCCAGCACCATTCCCCCACCCGTTCTCTTTGTCAAAATACTCATCTTCATTCATATCGTAATCGCAGGTGAAAACAACGGATTCATTTACAGTGGAATTGCTAACTGACGCTATGGGTAAGTGTTTATTTGTGCCATAAACAACAGTAGAATTGATTATATCACCGTTAGATGATTGTTTTGAACTTTCGCGCAGTTGACTGTATTTTGAATATTTATTTACAGTAGACGTTTGTTTCCAGTTTTGATTTGTAGCATTTATTGTATGGTCAAAGTTTTCAAATGTTGCATCTGGTAAGCCATCAGAACCTATATTTGCTTTCCATGTATATGTTTTATTTGCTGCCCAGGCAGATGTTCCCAATTCCTGTGACCATGTCGTTGCAGCAGCTGCAACGACATAAGGTGATGCAGCAACCTTCTCATCCTTACACCATGTTGTCGTCTGACAAATTGGATGAAGTATATTTTTTGACAACATTTCACCATAAGTGCTCTGAGTGAATGCAGGAATTATTTCTTCAGTAGTGACTTTATTGTCGAAATGTATACTAGTGCGATTGGGTCGTCCGTCCCTGTCAATAATTATTTTATTATCACGTATGCAGATCATCCCTTTTTCATTACTTATTCGAAAAGGTATATATGGTAACGTATTGTCAAACTCCGTTGGTGCACCATATGTTCCAATATTGCTTTTCAGTTCACCATTATCGTCTATATACACGTTTGATAATTTAGCCTCAGCACTTGCTACAGGACTTACGGACTTCATGTAAATGTCCAGTTTTCCATCTCCATCAATATCTGCAACTTTAACACTAGGTTTTCCACTCCCATATTCTAATCGCATTATACGATAATAATTGCTCTGTTGAGCAGGAGCACTAAATGTTTCAGACAGTTCTCCGATATCCTGTAAAATCATAATTCCATAATCGGTATAGGGTCCACCATATGGTGTCACATGGACTTTCTCACAAACGATTATAATGTCCAAAGCCCCATTTGTACCTTTTAAACCGAGTTGATCGGTTGTATAAAAAGTATAAAATGGTATATACCATTCCTTCGGATCAAGCCCTAATGGAAGACCTCGATGTTCATAAGTAATATATCGATCAACATTGTTCGCTTCAATGGCATCAGATGCATCACCAATAGTGCTGGAATATGAATATTTCCTTACTTTTTCCACACTGTTTATCTTTTCATGTTCCTCTGTTGGTACTACCGTGAAAAAAAGCCCCCATCCCTCCTCGCCACGAATCCTCCTATTATCATATCTTGATATTTTAACATCATAGAACGTGGCCTTTTGGGAAACAATTAACTTGTTTTTATTGTAAACAGCAACATTCTTTACCATACCCCGTATTGGATCCATGCCCTGCTGACCATAATCACCAAAGTTTGGGTAATCATGTGGAGTCGTAAAATTATATACCGTAAATCCATACGGTATAACTTCTGGATTTGCCTCATTGTAACCTTCAACAATCTGAACCTTGCCATATCCCACAACTGCCGGAGAATACAAACCTCCCCGTGCTTTCGCAGGACGTGTATCAGAACTGAAGTAAACACCATTCTCTTTGTAACTAACTAGGTTATACGCGAATGGTTCTATAGAAGCATATCCGGAACTGTTGTAAGCATTTTCTGTAAATACACCATTTTCATCGGTATAGAAGTATGACCAGGTTTTGGAGTTTCCCACATCATTTTTAAGAGTGACTTTTTTCACACGAATACCATCACCATATTTTGCAACCGCATTATCTGATTCCATTTTAACCGGTACTGCATTTGCTGTCTCATAACGGCTTGGTTCATACTCCCAACTGATTTTGTACCCTTCCGGAAATGCAATACTTTTAAGTGACCATGCATTGGCATTATTAGCCTGAGTAATATTACCCTCTGTGTTAAAATCATTCTTTTGATAACTATTTTTTGTAGGGTTGTAATATCCCCAGAGATCTTTCTCTTCTATACAATATCCTGCATTATTATCACCATCCCCTACATAATGACTAAAATCCCGTGGTGGATTATTTTCAACATAATCAAACTGAATTGGTGGCAGAGTATTTCCATTAGTATCGGACAATGTTAACTTTTCAAGTGTCAAGCTTCCGTCATTTCCATCCTTTGCACGTAAACGATATGATGTTGTAAATAAAATTTTTTGTTTTTCCTTACCATCTTTGTTTTTAATGGTAATATTGGAAAGAACTCCTCGATCAATTTGAACAACAGCAGGATACGATTCAAACCATTTTGCATCACGCCTATCATATGTAAAATTATAATCGGCTGTCTGGTTAGGAGTCACTACTTTTTTTAATGTCAACAATCGAATATACGACCACTCATTATTCCATCTAAATACCATTGGAGGCGCCGGTGGATAACCAGACGCCCATGCTCTATGGCCAATATTATGGAAAACGCTTAAATTTTCAGACGCCTGAAATACCATATCAAGCTTCTCAGGAACTATATGCGAAACATGAGAATTTTCAGGATAGAGGTCATATCCTGTTATCGAATCATACTCGAAACATACCCATGAGCCCTTGTTGTTTACTTGTGAATTAAGCGGATTGTCATCAACTGGTGAAGAGCCATCCAAATAATCAGAATACAGAACTTTGGTAAGATGCCACTGGGCTGTAACACTCTCTTCATTAATTCTTCCGTTGCTAAAATAGCATTGATTACCATCTTCTGATTTTCTACCCCTAGTTTGTGTCTCTTCGGGATACTGTGTTCTTCTGTCAAATATCAGTTTTGTACCATTCGGTAAAGTAACTGTAAATATGTTGTCAATTTTATCATAGCATATAATATAAGCACTTCCATTTTTATCCAACTCAAACATTTCTTTGCCATCACTCATAGTCTTCTTCCATAACATAGTACCTGAAATGTAAGGTGTATTTATGATATACATGTCCGGCAAATCCGTAGTTTCGCCACCTTTAAAAAAGCCTTTTACCTCTCCCTGAACATAGTTATACACAGGTGTATGTTCTCCTCCACCACGATATGATTCTACAGTGGGGGTCCTTGCCATTTCTGGATACATAGAAAATAATGCATTCATAAATATGAGAAGCGGTGCAGCTTCGCCACAAGTTAGTACGGTCAAAAAACTTGACACTACATATGCTATTGGCTCTACCCACTTACGCCACCCTGTTAAATAACAACTTCCTTTCTCCTGTACAGTAAAATGATCACCGGTGAGATCATCGGGTACGTACACGACTTTTCTTGATATGCCTCCGATACCACATGAAAAACCAAGCCCTACTTCTGAAGCTTCCTGATGTAACGAAATACCCGCACTGTAATTGAGTTGTATTGGAAAATCGTTCCCATTTACCCCCTGGACAGTTCCGAGCGGAAGTGAAAACCCCATCTTGCCGGTTGGTATATTCACAGTCTTTTGTGGATCAAGTGTTTGAATTTGTGAATGCAGCTCTTTTGAATATCCAAGAATTGCAATTGTTATAAGTATTACAATCGATATTTTATCGAATTTTCTCTTTAGTCTTGTCAACATACTTTTCCTTATTTTCCAAAATGAAACTATTTATAAGTACTCTAAATTATTATAAGCATTACGGTCTCTATTATTCAGAACAATGAAATTTTTAGCGATATCATATTATTAGACTAATACTACGAGTAGCTCAAAACCCATCTGTCAGTTGCAACATTTACGCTTTGTGAAGGGTTAACCATAGACACTACCTTTACACAATGCAATATTAAAGCTTATTTTTAGTAAAAATTCCTGATTCGATCCATTTTAAAACTCAATATCAAAGCTATCTTTAACTATATTAATTTCCTTATATGGACTTATTTGAGAAAACCCATTCTGTTTATACTTCCCATTTTGATAATCTTTTGTGTCAATAATTGTGAATACGATAGGAGTCTTGAAAGAATCTCTTATGGGCGTTTTAAAAGGTTCTTCTGATAGGATAAACAGAGTATCATTTGAAAATTTGTACAAAACGGAAGAATAACTATTCAGATAGAATTCATTTTCACGCTGAACATTGTTTTTATCTTTCTTTTTTGATATTTTTATTATTCTATGATCCCCTGTTGCTCCTAATCCTATACAGTTAATGTAAATCTTCTCATTAAATGCTTTAGAATTAATTTCCTTATACCAATAGACTTTATAAGGATTGCACGAAGTAATGAAAATTCCAAAAAGAATTACTAACTTGCTTATCTTAAAAATAGAATTCATTGTATTTTTCACCTCAATAAGTAACACTGTTACGATAGCCCCACTGCTGCATACTTAAACTAAATGGGTCTTCAGTACCACCCGCAACAAAATTGGAGATCATTGTCATTCGTTCTTCTGTAATTCCACCAAAAACATAATATATTCTATTGATAGCACTCCCCCACATAGCATTTCCAACATCACGAGAAGTCATCATATATCCCCAAGCATTACCGAATTGATTTGGATAGTACTTCTTGAAATCAAATGCACCACCTGTTCCCCATTCTTTGAAAGAATATGGGGCAGTAATATCACCTGTATTCTGAATATTCGAAATCGCTCCACTCCAATCACCCGCAAATCTATAATGGTTGGCAACAAGGCTATAGTTACCTTTTGCATGGTTCCAATTATAAAAATAACTCGCTCTTGGGGGTTCTTTTCCTGTAGCAATTACTTTCCCACCCTTATGAACAGATACAGTGGGATCGGCATCGTTGACAACTCTCATGTCAGTAACAGTATTTGACTTGTCTAAGTAGACATCTGTTTTTGCAAGAAGTGCAATTCCATCATCTCCCAACATTTGCTGAAACTTGTACTCGTTGCTTCGCATATATGCAAGTTGCTTAAAATCATTACCTAAATCCATCCCAACACTGAACGCTGCCATTGCAGTACTCATCCAAAGCCCAGGATCAGACCAATCCCATTTCCCAGGATTAAAAAAACCTTGTGACATTGAATTACCTAAATACCATCGAGCCGCCGCGAATAGCGCCTGTACCCATTCACCATTTGGATCAACTGAATTAATTGGGTTTGCAGAATAATGGTATGGATTAAGGAACTGTCCTTTAGGATCACATGTTGTCCAAACACCAACTTCAGGATCATAATAACGAGCACCGAAATAAAACAGATTACTCCCAGCAACCCGAACTGGCGTATATGACGTTATTCCAAAGTAATTCGTAGCAGGGTTATTAATAAGGTTTGCCCCATCAGTATCCAGCTTTACAGTAAGACCATGATCTGTTAGAATTCTATAATTGTATGTTGTTATATCATAGGCAATTGGCGTCGTCGCACCGGATGTAAAAATCTGTAACCGTGTTATCCATACTTCTGTAGGAAACCGCTCAGTTGTATTAAGTGTAAAGGATCTTTCAACAGGATTATAGAACATTGAGTATACCTTCAACATTTCCCTGGTTGTACTCGCGTCAATGTAATTAACCCACAGTTCTCCACGGTAATGCATACTTCCGGCATCAAAGTTAGTAATCCTTATATCAAATGTTGCTTCACCAGTCGGATTTTCTCCTGCATCCAGCTCTTTTCCTGTAAATTTTTCCCGTGCATTGTCGGTACTGCTCGCCGGCTTTAAATAATCCATCGTTCCATATGGATAATACATTGTTGCTTCAGTAACATCTCCTGTACTATTAACGATTTCGCGAGTTGAGCCGAGATGATCGGTAATATAATAATCATACGTGAAACCGGAACCATCCAGTGTATAACGGGCTCTTCCCTCACCGTCAAGATCGATTGATTCAAGTGCAAAGTTACTTGCAGATTCAAACGCTATCGGACTCTGTGATGCTGTATAGTAGTGTGCCGGGCAAGATGAACGAAGTGTTATTTCTATACCAGGGTCTACTGTATATGAACCAGTCCATGTATATGACAAGCCTGCATTCGTAGTAATTTGAATCTTTCTGATTTCAATTTGCTGTGCAGAACGAATCAGGTTATAGTCTGCAACACCTGTAAGTTTTCGTGTATTATCAAGCCCCGGAGTATTCTCCATCGTAATTGTTTTTGGAATTGTAACTGACGGGTTTGCTTTGTCAATATATTCAATTACAACTGTACCTGTTGTCGCTTCGCCTACATTTTCTATTGTCAACGATGTACTGACCTGTACCTGCGGCAGACCATCAACAAAGACCGATCCGTCAAGATACGCTGTCGTTACATCTCTTTTCGCAACAATCACCATTGCAAGCGGACTTTTGACAGTTCCGGAAACAGTAATAACTCCATTCTCTGTATTTGTAACTGCATTTGTCATACACCACGATGGTGCACCTTCAGTTAAGTAATAGATACTATATCGTTTTTCTCCCACACTGTTATCAATTACCGGCAGCACGACATCAATAAAAGCATTTGATTTAAATGTGCCTGGTTCAAATGAAAAAAACCTGCTTTCGACACTATATCCAGTTGGAAGACCGTCGTTGGTAAGTGAAATATTATTAAAATCGGTTGCCGAATTAGAGATCTTCCAGAGTACATCAGACTTACCCATGATTAACGATCCTGCCGGAATTCTTAATACTACCTGATTTTCATCAGAATACTCAGGGGCAAATTTGGCAAGATTGTAGGTGACTTCCTGATCAACCGTATTGTCAATATTCACTTTGTCAGGAATGGCCATCATTTTAAAACTCAAAGGATCTTCAGGATTTGTATAGGTAAGAATTTCAAGTCGATTTGGAACGCCATCATGATCCTGATCGTATAACGGGTTGACATCACCACTTGAAACACCGGCACCGTCCTCAATAGTAATCTGCTTAGCATAAACAGCACCATCGCATCGTGAACCGGCAGACATTAAAAGATTCGCTTTCGGTGCATAGATAAGACCGGTAATTTTTGCATTAACTCCAATACGAACGGTATTATTATCGTTTGTAAAAAACTTTACTGCAGGAGCATAGCCGTGTGTCAGAAACTTTACTTCACACCGGTCATGAATTTCCAGTTCAGAGTTAACTTCTATTTCAATGTTCTGATTAATAGCAGCATTAAACTCCATTTTTGAACCAGCATACATAACAAACTTATCAAATTTATAAATACCAGGGAGCAGAAACAGTTTTGCATTTGAATTGACATAACAATAGCGATAATTACCCGGTTGAAGCGTAAGTGTATCATTACTGTTAACTGTTTTATCGATTGATCCAACAGTTATAATTCTCTCGGGTATTGTTATCGCTGCAACTTGAGTGTTCGGATAACTGTTACCATCAACTACAGCACCGTTATTAACAGATATATCCTGCTTGGCATAAACATTTCCATGCACTACACTTCCATTTCTTACAATAACACTGTTTCCAGCAACCAGGTTACCCCAGACGGTGCTATTCTGCGCTACTTCAACATTTCCATTTGATCCTAATGCACCGCCCCCTGAAAAAATGGCGTTCTTAACAACATTTGTACCATTCGTCGAATAAAGCGCAAAACTACTTAGCTGACTAATATCTGCGGGTGGAGGGTTCTGCTGACACGATTGACAGGTCGTATCCTCGCCAGTATAGTTACCATATACCTTTACTCCATTGACAAATACATCTATTTTACTATTTTCAGTCAAAGTCGCCTGCAAGTTATTCGAATAATCATCACTTTTATTCCAGGGTGCCCAACTGTTATAATGGATGCCGATTACGCAACCCGAATTTTCAGGAAATGATAATCCCGGCTGCAATGTTCCACTAACTACACAATTGACATAATACCGGTTGCTGCCAAGAGAGATAAGATATATCTGTTCTTCAGGTGTCCAGTAATCCTCGATAACCGGAGTCTCTGTTCCTTCTGTAGTAAAGTAGTACCGGTATTCGATATTGGAAATTGCTTCGTTACCAACATTCTTTATTAATATTCGAGGCTTGGTAAGATTATTTTCAGTCTGAGCTTCTTCGAATGAAAACACTTTTACTGCGACCGTTGCAGACGATGCAGCAACCATACTTAACAGATACAGAATTGTCACAAACAACTTAGTAATTTTCATGAATGCATTCTCTTTGTCTATATTTATTGTTTATCAATTGACCTCTCCCCCTGCCCCTCTGATCCTGCGACCACTTCGATGCGTCGTCCCATAGGAGAGGGGGGCCGGAGGTAAAGGTTAATTCTGCCACTATTATTCCTACTGTGTAGACACTTTTACTCTCCTACTCCCTCTTCGTAAATTCCGTACCACGGAATTTATATTCTCTTACTCCCCCTCTCTTCATGGGAGAGGGGGCCGGGGGGGAGAGGTCAAGTACCTTTACATATCAGACTCAACCTTCAATACTCTATTTCCACTGGCATCATACAATATTGATACTGTTTTTAATAATCTTACATTACTTGATGTATTTGCTTTTTCGTCCATATGACTGTATAAATCGGTTGAATAGGTGACACCGTTTTCCTGAATAATATAATCACCTTTTGAATCCGGGAGTACGGTTTCAGGTATCATTGTATAAAAATAGAACCGGATCGGAAGATTTCTCCAGTCGTATTCAATTACCATTTTTTTCTTGAAATCAACTACAAGATTACCAGACTTATCATAAAGGTAATCAAAGGAAGCAAGACTCTGCTTTGCTTTTTTTAATCTGCTTGTTCCGGAATAATAGATATATTCCGGTAACGTTACAGAGCCTTCTGCTTTAGATTTTAATCTACCAGCATCATCGTAGGAATATGTACTACTATAAGTTGATGCATTGGTAGATGTTGATGAGACAAGTCTGTTCAAATCATCATACGAATAGCTTAATGTTACCTGCAATGGTGATGCGTTGCCATAACCATTGTACTCCATTGCGCTGCTTGAAATATTGCCATCATTCCTGAATTCTAATGACTCACCAAACAATTTCACTTTCATTGTTGCATCAACTTCTTTTTCATTTTCGAAATTGTTAACCTGGTCTTTGATTGTATAACTGTATTTTGTGAGTATATTACCGTTACGTCTTTTTTCATAAAGCTGACCTAAATCATTAAACGAATACTTTACTAGCGATTTTTGAGGATTATTTGCAGGCACAATTTCAATAAGACGACCGAGAGAATCGTAGTTGTATATTTTCTCAAATGCTACCTTGCCTGCAGAAATTTTCTCTGTAAGCTTTTTTCCATGGATATCATACGTAAACTCAGTTTTTTGAATTGGTAATCCTGGAACGATCTTGTACTTTACGACAACATTTCCATCATCATCGTATCCGAATAGATCAATAACCTGTTTATTCCTATCGCGTGTGTCATAGTTTATAACACCTGCTATCCGACCTTTGAGATTTGTCAATGATGGCAGTAATCCATTAATCGAAATAGCCAGATCTGTTTTCGCTGCAAGCTCATCTGTATTATCGTAGAAGTATTCAACAACAGGGCTTGCATCAGTATACATCTGAATAATGTTTTTTAATCTTCCGAAAGCATCATAGACGTTCTTTAGTCCTGGGCGCGAATATATTGTTTCCTGCCCGTTTAGCATGTAATAATACACCGTTTCACTAAGTAGCCCTGCATCATCGTAGGTATACCGTTCTATCAAACCATCGGGAGTTTCTTTACGAATTACCTGACCAAGGGTATTGTATTGGTATTTTGTTTGATTGATCAGGGCAGTTCCTGTGCCATTGTCAGATGGGGGTATTTCGGTAAGCAAATTGCCAAGTATATCATACTTTGATTCAGAAATTACGAGATAATTTTCATTTACACCATTTACCATTTTCATATTTTTTACGGCAGTTTTTACTGATGAACCATCAACAGCTTTCAAAACCTGTGTATATTTTCCTCCAGCATCCCTGCTGATACTTAACGAATGTGTATAACTTGTAAATTTATTCGTGTGAGACAGTAGATACTCATATAAAGCATCAAGGCTTTCTCTTGTCATGTTACTTGTTATGAAGCCATCTTTCAGACTGAACGTAAAAGAAGACGGCCCAACTTGTACAGGAATCGATATATTCTCTGTGCCAACTCCGAAATTCCACTGTGCGGTCTCACCATCTGAACCTAATCTGTTATTTAAACCGGGAACAGAACTCCTGCTTACCTGTGACAGTGGATCATCAAGATATTTTACCTGGGAATAGGCGTACTCATTATCACCAAGGGCATTGTAGGCAATATATTGTTGTTGTAAACTGTTGTTTACGCTCTCAAAATCACCACTAGTATAACTTAGTACATCTGTTAAAAATGGTTTTGTTGTAATTTCCGGCCTGCCCGCTGCATCATAAAAATTACATGTCGTTAGAAATTTGCTACCTATGGGAATAACACCGTTATCACTTGTCTTGAGCATTGTACTGTTTGCTTTACTCTGCAACGTACGCCCAAGCCCGTCAGTATAAGTAATACTAACCATATCAGTACTATTTTGGTTGCCATTATCATCTGTACCAATGCCAACAACTGTAGTCTTAACATAATTCGGTTCAGCAGCATATCCCGCAACAACAAATGTTGCCAACAACACAACAACTGCATGAAAAATTGCTTTCATACACATCCCTGATACTTTTTATTTCGTGAAAAAGTCCTCAAAAACAACCTGAGAACGATACTATCTATATAAACCTGCTGCGAGTACATATTATCATGTTAATCGCGCAGGCACACTTATCGTTACCTATTCTGACAGCGGGGCACAACAACAAATCCCGCGGAAATTCCAAAGCGAACAAAAAAAGCCTGACTTGCTTTTATAAATTGTCAATAAAATACTTGTAAACTAAAATGCATGTCAAGAATATTTTTTTAATCAGTTGCCCTATGTAAATGTGGTTTTATGCACTTTGTTAATTCAGGCACTATTATAATAGTAGGAGAAGCAAGGAAAAAACCGGATTAGAAAAATTTTGATTTTTATCGGTTTATGTAGTATGCCAGTTAGGTATTCCGTTTTTTTTGAACCGCGATTCGGGAATTCGATTAAGAAAAAATTGTATCAACTACATTGAGTAGTAAACAGTATTTTTCAACGTTCCATATCACCGCGTTTCTTAATAATTGTTCCCGCCGTTTTTTTATTATTAATCCGTCAACACTACAAATTCAAGGCAATTATCAGAACAACCATTTACCCTGACAACACCAATTACAACATTTTAATTCATCTGTAAAGTTCTATTATCCTGTAAAACAACACCGATTTAAATGTATTTGTAAACATCGTATGCACACTTGTTTTCATCAGCATATGGTACTATGCCTTAGAACAGTTACTTCCTTTGTCCGGACAGAATCTGATAGGTGCAAGACGGTCATCCGGGAGGCCGAAGAAATTTATGCAGAATCTCAGTCCGTTCCGGTCCTTGCCTCTTCTGCCTTTCAAGGGGCTCCTATAGTGTGCAGCCCTGGCACAGTAAACATGCGGCACAGTAAACATGCGGCACAATACAAAGCATCGGTAATGCTTGACAGTACACCTACTGTGCTTTATCGCGTTTCAACAAGCCGCCTCAACGAAGCAGTTAAACGTAACATTAGACGATTTCCTGATGATTTCATGTTTCAACTTACAAAAGAAGCGTTCGAAAACTTGATATCGCAAATTGCGACATCAAGTTCACAACTGGTGGGCGCAGGAAATTACCATACGTATTTACAGAACAGGGCATCACAGCTCTGGAACTTCGTTACATGAAAATTCCATTAGAGTATAAAATGCCTGTTACATATAAGAATATTTCGTTATTTATACCAGAGCCGGAAGCATTTACATTACACAAATTGATTGTCTGTTGTTTACGTAGAAATCCTGAAAAAGCATCGCAATCTCTGATTCGTTACTAACCGAAGGAGACTTATTACTACCCTGTGTTTGTACAACCATCTCACCTGCGAACATCTTCCCAAAATTCAGTATCTCCACTTATAATTATTCGTGACTTTTCCCATCCATTTTCAAATGTTAACTTACCCCCCAAAAAGAGATAGCAGAAAACGAAGCACGATCAACGCGAACAGCAGAAGCATTCATATGAAAGAAAAACTTAGTATCTATTGGATATATCAAGGGGGCTAGTTGAGTAGCTGTATGCAGAAAAAACTGTTCTTCCGGATCACAACTAGTCCACATCCCTATTTCGGCATCATAATATCTCTTACCAAAGAGATTAATAACCCCTTCACTGAACTACTGAATAAAATGTTCGAGCGATAATTTACATATGCGTGATAATTTTATTGCGACCTCTTTACTTATAGCACGACGCCCATGTTCAACATCACAAATGTAAGCACGAGACATGCCAACCTTTTCACCAAAAGCGGCTTGGGTCAGATTCATATTATCCCGATACATTCGTACATAATCGCCCGGGGTCATACGTTTTTTGAAGTCCTTGTAAAAATCAGTCTCAAAAAAGTCAACCAGTTCATCATCATCCTTGTCGGTTTTCACTTCCAAGGACTTACCGTATTCAGCCCTCAAAACCTGTAAAACCGGACGAGGAATAAATCCCTTAATCCGCAAATCAGTATGGGGCGTTTTCACGACTGCCAACATAATACACCTCGATGATTATTTGTCCTTTTTCATGCGTCCAGCAGGCAACCCAGTGCAACGAAAGGTGACAGTGGTATTGTGTCACGCTAAGCTTGCTGTAATTCTGCCAGTTATTCGCAACTGGTCCGCTTTCTGAGAGCTGCAAAGCAAGTAAGGCAAACCTGTACCTGATTTTCTGCGGTACTTTCCGCAGATTTTTCTGCACTTTCTTGCTCAACAGTACCCGGTATTTTATTTTATCGTCCACCATTACAATGTACCATTTTTTATGGTACATATCAAGCCTATTCTTTCAATCGGATAAAATTTCTTATCATGGATACAGTTCTATGTGCCGTCATGAACTTTTACTGATTGGAAATCGTGGAAAAATGCCGTGTCCAGAACCGAAAGTTAGGCCCGAAAGTGTGATTCCTGCTAAGAGGGGCAAGTATTCCGAAAAGCCCGATGATGTTTATCGGATAATTGAGAAGGCGTATCCAACGTTAGAGAAAATCGAGCATTTTTCGAGGATGGATAGGAAGGGATGAAAATGGTGGTGATAGTTATGTTAGGATCGTAAAGCCTTTTTCTTTCAAATACTTGATTGTAGTCTTTGCATCGCCATAAACATCCGCAGAAAGTTTGATTGTATTATCATTAAAAGTTAAAATTAAGAAATTTCTGTTTTTGTACCGTATTTCTTTTTTAAGGCTATTCCATAAATAACTTTTCCGCCCCATTACTGTAAACGTAGTGACACCATCATCAGTCAGAGTTACAAAGAAAGGTGAAACAATACTCCATATTCATAGTGTAGCTTTCACCTTTTGCCGCAGCAGTGAGAGAACCTTGAATGATGTTCATTCCAACATCCAAATGTCTGGGTAACCTGCTGCGGGTTGGTATTTTCCGCGATCTGTTTACCATATGCGAAATAATCGTATACCGGAGCAACACGTTCACCATCTTTGGTAACCAATGTCACCGTTGAACCGAGATGATTCTTTATAAAATACTGGTTCTGAGCTGTTGCCGCATCGTCAATTGTATAGGTTCTGTTTGATACCAGTTCCGATCCGGAATAGTTCTCAATTACGGTGTATTGGTTATAGTTTCGCCGGTACTCAAGATCATCCCCGACATAAAAGGTGGTGGTTGACTTGTCAACACACTCAATTGTCAATTCAGCATTACTACTCATAATGCCTGTCACAATGATATCAAGATTTTCCTCAACCCAGCCTTCAGGCGGAATTATGACGTGAATTCGTACATCCTCACTGGTCGGTTTTGGCAATGATCCAAGTGCATCCGTTATCGTTGCATATGCTTCACCCTTACCAACCCACTTTTCAATCAGAGCAGAGGATGAACAAATAATGCTGAGAAGCAACAATATGCTTAGTCTGATTTTGATTGTACTATTTTGCTGTTTCATCGCTTTTTCCTAAACAAAAGGTCGCAAAGCCTTTTGGATGTTTATTGTTCCCTTACTTTAACAACCCGGTTTCCATCTGCATCGTAAATATACCGTAATACTGTGTTTACTTGTGTCATTTAATACTGAAGATAATATGCTAATAGAAAACCAGTCACCAATTGAACAGTATAACAGCATCACCACCAAAGGGGCAAACTGGTTTACGGGGAAAGCGGTTGTTGATTTTTTGGTTACTTTACAGCGTAACTATCCACCAGCGAAGGATTCTTTTCTTGCTGATATGGATAGTAGTAGTTTGGCAAATATTGAGGAAGGTTGTAGGATGTTTATTTATGGGAACTGGGATTTGGTAATCGTTATCCATGGATAAAAAAGTATTTTAAAGAATGCAATAATTTAGGATTATTAAAGAAAATGAAAGAAGACAACATCGGCTGCATAAATAATCTGCCAAATACAAGGTTTTACTTCAGATAATATGTAGAAAAATTATTGACAATACCTTGAAATCTGCGTTGCAACATTCTTTGAGAATTCCCAAATGTCTGAATCACCTCTGAAGTGGAGGCGTATTCTTTAACCAGTAAATCACAAAACATATCTATTTGTATAGCTAATACAAAAAACATTCCTTTGAAAACCAAGAAATAAATTATATTTAGAATTGCTGACACTCTATAAAAAACTAAAACATTCAGGTACATCATGAATAAACATTGTCTGTTATTATTAAAACGCTGGAAAAAGCACAGTGATTAATGACAAAGAGGAGTTACAATGAACGAAATTGTTACGCTTGACAACATTTCAGATAAAATTTTTGAAATTCGAAATCAGAAAGTCATGATTGATGCTGATCTGGCTGTTCTATATGCAATTCCCACAAAGGCGCTCAACCAATCAGTTAAACGTAACTCCGTTCGATTTCCTGAAGATTTTATGTTCCAGCTTACTCAGATCGAACGCAATGAACTGGTCACAAAATGTGACCGGTTGACAAAACTTAAACATTCATCTGTATTGCCATATGCATTTACCGAAAACGGTGTCGCCATGCTTTCAAGCGTTATCAATTCGGAACGTGCTGCATTGATCAACATACAGATCATAAGGGCGTTCGTGAGATTGCGCAGGATGCTTGCAGAAAATGATGCATTACGATATGCAGTTGAAGGTCTCGAACGACGGGTTGGAAAAACGAACGTGATATCCAGATTGCCATTAATGCCATTCAGTCAATACTTACACCACCTGTTCCTCTGAAGAAAAAACGACGCATGGGTTTCGGACCTTCAGGAGATAGACAATAAGGTAGTTAATTCTACTGTGTTAGAATAGAATCCAGAAAGTATATTTACAAAAACGAAAGGGAATTTATCGATCTATAATATATGGGAGGAATTTTGATGTACCGCATACGACAGAATCACAATTTGCCAACATCGGTGGCCGATTTAAGGTATTTGTGAACGATTTTTCCGATCTTTTTTATGTATATCGTAAAGATAGAGTTGAACTTGCTCGTCAATACTTTTCAGGATTATTACAAACATCCGAACGAAAGAACCTTGAGCAAATAACTCGTGTTGTACCCCAAAGCGATCATCAAGCTCTACAGCAATTTATTTCCGACAGTACATGGGATGCGTCAGCGGTCATGAACCGTGTTGCAGAAAACACAAATGAACTTATTGGTGATGCAGATGATGCATGTTTGATTATTGACGAAAGTTGTTTTCCAAAAAAAGGTACAAAATCTGTTGGAGTTGCACGGCAATGGTCTGGTAATAAAGGGAAAGTTGACAATTGTCAAGTGGGTGTATTTTCTGCATTATGCAACAATGATCGATACGGAATAATAAACGCAGGTCTTTACTTACCTCAAGAGTGGGTTGATGACAAAAAACGATGTAATGATGCCAAGATTCCGCTTGATAATCGTTCATTTAAAACAAAAGATGAAATCGCCCTTGATTTTATTTCCACAGCAGATTTGCAAGGAATAAAATATGGTTGGGTTTGCACTGATGCAGGATATGGGAAAGGATTTCGTTTTTGTGAAACACTTAACAACTCCGAAAAACGTTTTTTAGTAGATATTCATTCCGACTTGATGATATATCGGGCAAAACCAAAATTATATATACCTGAAGACACCGCAGCGAAAGGCAGAAAACATTCTCGTTATGTGACAAAAGCTAATGCAGTAAGAGTTGACAAATTGGCGAGTAGGATACCAAATGATCATTGGAAAACAATTGCCATCAGGAATTCATCAAAAGGTAATTTGGAATATGAGTATTATTCCGAACGAATTTGGGTTCGACCTGACAAAAGTGATAAAAACGTATACTGCTGGTGGTTAATAGTTCGTCGTAACAAAAATAAGAGTGATTATAAATATTCTGTATCAAATGCATCCGCAAGAACTGCACTAAGTAAGTTAGCATTTGTTCAATCGCAACGATTTTGGATTGAGCGGGCATTTGAAGATTACAAAGGTCATTGTGGAATGGCGGAATATGAAGTAAGATGCTGGCAAGACTGGCATCACCATATAGCATTAGTAATGATGAGCGGCTTATTTGTTTTACAAGAAAAATTAAAGGCAGATAAAAAGTCAGCATTCTCGTTAACATGCGCAGATATTGAATATTTACTTCAGCACTTTTTGCCAAAGCGAATCGTTACGGATAAAGAAATTTATGCAGGATCTCAGTCCGTTTGGGTCCTTGCCCGTCTGCTCCTCAAAGGGCTCCTGAAGTGTGCAGCCCTGGCACAGAAACATGCGGCACAACACAAATCAACAGAACAGGGCATTGCAATGTTATCTGGTGTGCTTAACAGTGATGTGGCAATTGATGTAAATATTAGTATAATGAGGGCATTCGTTCAATTCCGTCGTTTACAGAACATTTTAGCCTGAGTCTGTGACTCAAAATTTAATTCAACAAAATGTTCAAATGTTTTGCCCAATGTTCTTACAGAATAAGTCTTCCCAACCTGCCTGGCTCCGCGTAGAAGAAGTATCTGTCTGCCGTTTTTCTGTTTCCATTCAAGAAGTGTTTTTTCTATAGTTCTTTTCATTGTGATCACAATCCTTGCATTTTAATCAGAAATGGTCTCTGTACCACCTTGCCCGACTTTAAGCCACAATTCAACGTCTGTAATATAATGTCCGAAGGGACGTTTTCTGTAATCGAAGAAATTATAGGTTCCTTTGATATTCGCTGCGACATTGCTGGTATGAAAGGAACTACTGAGCTAAAGAAATTATTGGTGCTACTCTTTTTTTCGTTTTCTCAAAAAACAGTCAATCAATAGCAAAATATACTCTTTTACTATTCTTGAAATATATACTGATAGTATATTTGTCCAGATTATAGCCCTGCCACTCGGCCCAGGTACGCACCCGCCACGTCATGTGTCGGTTTTTTTTCAACTGGCATAGCTTTGTACTGTGGTATATACTTTTATTTGGTAGCTTCTTTCGAAAGGATCTAAAAATGATAGCCCTGAAAAACATTGACTACCTGACCGATGAAAAGGGTCAGAAGAAAAGCGTTGTTCTCAAAGTAACAGATTTTATGCGCATACAGGAAGAAATTGAAGACCTTGAAGATGCTTTGGAACTTGAAAAATCGCGTAAAGAAGCTTCCGGCTTCAAAAAGTGGAAAGATTTCCTCAAAGAAATCGAATCCAGAAAAGCGTAAGCATGAACTATACTATCATAATCGAGAACAAAGCGCAGAAAGAGTTTCTCAAGCTCTCTCCACCTCATGATAATTCGATAAAAAAGGGCATCGCCGGACTGGAGAAAGAACCAAGACCGCACGGTGTCAAAAAATTGTCCGGCACAAAAGACGGCTATCGTGTCCGTGTTGGTGATTTCCGGATTCTCTACACCATCGATGACCGCAAAAAAGTTGTCACGGTTTACCGGATTCGTCACCGCCAGGAAGTTTACCGATAAGTTTTTTTTGTAGTGTAAGGGGACGGACACCGGAGCTTGGTTGACAGATGCGGTATTGTTATAAAGTGAAGTTCCTGCGCAGTGATTCAGAGGTTTTTTAACCGATATACAATCTCATCTTCTTTTGCGCCAGGCACGGTTTTGTGCTTTTAATTGAAACCGGACTGGCAGGTTCTTTACATCCAATATGTAAACGTGGAAACACTAATAATACAATGCTTGTCTTTTTGGTTTTTGAAGTTGGACAAGTTGTCCGAACTGTGATTTATATGATGAAGATGATTTACATGATAAGAAACAGGTACGTTTGATCACCCCTATGTCACACACCATTTATTCCCATCATGTCTATCTCATGAATCATCAAAATCAAAGTTCAGACAATCACCCGCGCGGACAGTGCAGGTAGCCGTTTTTACTACTCTGCTGCCTGAGGCGGCATTATTCTACAGCAAAAAAAATGCACTTGGAATAAACAAACTTAAAGCTCCAAAAAGTTACTAACATATTGTAAAATAAGCATTACATCAAACAAGCAATCTATACACTACAGGTTCGTCGCATTTCCGTTGCATGCTCACGTACAATCCTCATTGAGAAAATTATTTTGCAGGGTCATAGTAAATAATGTATAATAGTAATGTATACACAATTATTATACATTACTTTTAGGATTACTTATGATAAGAACACAAATTTATCTTACTGAGGATGAAAAAAAAGGGCTTGAGTTGGCTTCTGCTAAACAGGGAAAAAGCCAAAGTGATTTAATAAGACAAGCCATTGATGATTTACTGGCTAAAATTACCACAAGCGACAAAACAAGTAGTATCGATAGCATTGCCGGGATCTGGAAAGATAACGACGACATTCCTGATATCAGAAATTTAAGGGCCGGATGGAATAACAGGTCCCTGAGATGAAAAAGATCACTATTGTTGACACTGATATTACTATCGATTTTTTGCGCGGGCAACAAAGTGCAATCACTTTTTTTAAGTCAAAATCTGAAAGTATTTCCTTCTCTGCGATTACTGTTGCTGAAATTTACTCGGGAATCAAAACCAGAAACGAAGAAATTGAGATTGAACGCCTTTTTTCTATTTTTCCAGTAATTCCAATAAATTCAGATATTGCCCGTTTAGCAGGAAAATTGGTTAAACAGTACCGTCTTTCTCATAATGTAGAGATTCCCGATGCTTTAATAGCCGCAACCTGCCTGCTTTCAGATGCTGAATTGTTCACCTTGAACATTAAACACTACCCTATGTTTAAAGTATTGAAACCACTATATCGGAAAAGCAGTTAATTTAACGTACTGCCCGAAAGCTGTTGCAAACATAAACAGAAACAAATTAACTTAAATTACAACTTTTTGTTGTATATTGCACCAGTGATGTTATATTTAGAAGCATGAGAATCAACCTGAATGAAATAATCAAGAAGATCCGAAAACAAAAGGCATTTATTACTTTTGCAGATGCTCTAAAAGTGTAATGTCAGAAAGGTGTTGCAATGAATAAAGATATTTTAACAGCAGTAATACATAAAGAGGAAAATCTCTATGTTGCTCTATGCCCTGAGGTGGGAACCGCAAGCCAGGGTGATACGATTGAGGAGGCGCTGGCTAATCTGAAAGAAGCTACGGAACTTTACCTTGAAGAATTTCCCATGCCGTCAATTGAGCGCTCGTTCATGACAACCTTTGAAGCTGTTCATGGTTAAATTAAAACGAATATCTGGTGAACAAACCATTAAAGTACTGCAAAAGGCAGGATTTGAAGTTGTTTGACAACGGGGAAGCCATGTCGTTTTAAAGAAGACCACGCCAAACGGTACTATAGGCTGTGTTGTACCAATCCACAAGGAATTAGCAACTGGAACTCTGCACAGTATTTTAAAGCAGGCACAAATTACGATTGATGAATTTAGCAATTTTTCCTGATTGCTCTGTGTAGTATAAATATCACAAATGCATTGAAGTTTACCAATAGTGGTGGTTCCATACGTGTCAATGTTAAGAAAGATCCGGACGGCGGAACCTGTATCAGTATCAGGGATTCCGGTATCGGTATACCGGATACACTTAAAGAGATTATTTTCCTGCCGTTTTCAACTGCCGGAAGATCCGGAACAGCACAGGAAAAATCAACCGGACTCGGGTTATCAATCGTAAAGGACATTGTTAATTTACATAATGGAAGAATATGGTTTGAAAGTGAGGTGGGTACGGGTACGACCTTTTTCATCTGGCTACCGTAAACATAAATTAAAATCTGTCGACAGGGAACCATGGCTACATTACACATTTCCGGTTTCTCAAGAATGCGATAGCAACAGAAATTTATACCTGATCCTCAACGAAACAGCTTGCATTTACTATCAACTTTATTTATAATGACATTATACAATCATTATTCTGACATTGGAGATAGTATGAATTATTTACAATTCACTGATTTTCGAAACAAATCAAAAGAGTACTTTGATGCTGTCGAGCATGGTACATCATATATAATTATTCGAAAAGGAAAACCAATTGCAACGCTTACACCTTTCCAGAGTAGAGAAGCGGAAGGCTGGAAACGTCCGGTAACAAAAATCTCATTAAAAAAGCGTAAAGATTCATCTGAAGTTGTTATTGCTGAAAGAAACGAACGATGAGATTGTATTTCGATACTTCAGCACTTCTAAAAAGATATATCTGTGAGATTGGTTCTGAAAATGTTGATAACCTTTTTCAATCCGCAACAGCGATATACATCTCAATAATCGGTCAAATTGAAGCTATCTCATGTATTCGCAGATTACTTCTTGAAAAAGAAATTATCCCTGAAGATTACGCTAATCTTAAAGATACTATTTTACAGGATTTCCAGTTTTTTAACACAATTGAATTATCAGGGACTATACTAAATTCATCAATTGACGCGATTGACAAATACCAATTAAAGAGCCTTGATTCCATTCACCTTGCAACTGCATTGACACTTCGTGGCCAGATTGATCACTTCGTGTCGTGTGATGTAAAGCTGCTTAATGCAGCTAAGAAAGAACATATTAAAACTGTACATCCAAATCACTGAATATGAGGTAACGTTCAATCATTTTTTAGCAAACACAAACAGCCCATCAGGAAAATGATATTTCAAGGTTTCTACCCAGTACTTTACTGATCTTTTTTTCCACCACACCGCAATAGTACAATTATATTACATCCATCTGAGTTACTTTTGCTACTAACAGGTATACATCCTGTTATCATATACTTATAAATTACGGAGTTCTTATGAAACGACCTTGTACCGGCTACACAACACTTCCAGCCACATTTTGTATGGTTATCTTGCTTGTTACAGTATCATTTGCCGAACTATTTATTCCGGCATCAAATACCACTATCAATTATTACGGACGTTTTGATTTCAGTGTGGCAGATCAGGCCCGTTTTAACTGGTCCGGATCAATCATTGAGGCATCATTCACCGGGACATCAATCGGTATCGAACTTGTTGATGGCAACACTGATTACGATATCGAAATTGATGGCAAACAACATTCTATACTGCGTACCACCAGCACAACAAAGTACTCAATAAGTACATCATTGACAAACACAACGCATACAATCCGTGTCATGCAGCGCAGTGAAAATCACTGGAATGCCAATGTTTTCAAGGGTTTTTATGTCGCGGACGGTAACGGACTTGTGGCATTGCCAAAGAGTCAATCACGCAAGATAGAATTTATCGGTGATTCGTGGACCGCAGGGTATGGTAATGAGAGTCCAAGCCGTGATTGCAATGACGCACAGCTTCGCCAATATACAAACGCAAATAAGTCATTCAGTAAACTCACTGCCGATGCATTTCATGCGGAGTGCATGGCGCTTGCATGGTCAGGTGCCGGTATCGTAAGAAACTATGGTGAAAGTACAAAAAAATCTGCATCACCCTATCCCGTTTATTACGATAAAACACTGGGGGCTGTCAGCGGAACATGGGATTTTACAAAATGGAAACCTGATCTTGTTTTCATATGCCTGGGCACCAACGATTTCTCAACACAACCGTACCCCGATGATACGATGTATATCAACGGATACAATGCACTATTGTCAAGAGTCCATACTAATTATGGTAATGTTCCGGTTATTCTGGCGGGGACATCAAATGGCCCCATGAATAACCTTGTTCAATCAATTGTCAACGCACAAAAAACAACCTACAATCATCCCAATACCTACTATTTCCAGTTTCCGGAATCTCAAACACTCAGCGGATGTCACTACCACCCATCAGTGGCCGATCATCAGCTCGATTCAAAAGAGATTGTCAAATCAATAATAACAAATATCGGATGGGACACTGCAGTTTCAACACCGGTTGCAAACATTTACAACAGAAGTCCGGCAAATAAACCTGCCATTACTGTCATTCATGGTACAATCGCCCAAATTTCTCTATCTGACAATACAGAGCATTCAACAGTAACCGTGTCGGATCTGAGTGGGAAAGTTGTGTACAAATCATCAGTCAACGCACACAAACCCTGCTACTGGAACTTCGCTTCGGTCAGCAGCGGTGTTTATATGATACGCAATGAGCAGAGCAGGCAGTCGGTTTCTTTTGTTGTGAAACGGTGACCTCTCCCCGACCTCTCCCCCAGCCCCTCTCCCATAGGAGAGGGGGGCCGGAGTTAAGAGCTGATTCTGTGTTTATTATTCCAACTATGTAATAACCTGCAGGCATACCTCTTCGCAAATTCCGTACTACGGAATGCACAATCTCATACTCCCCCTCGCCTATGGGACGACGCATCGAAGTGGTCGAAGGACCAGAGGGGGCCGGTAATATCGTTAATTTAAGATTGACACGTAAGACTCGCCCCCTAAATCCCCCGCAGGGGGACTTGAAGAAATAGGCCAAACAAGCTATTCAGCTCTCAAAGTCCCCCTGCGGGGGATTTAGGGGACGAGCAACCGGCACAACTGCAACATGTCTAGGTTAAGTTAACGACATTGGAGGGGGCTGGGAGAGAGGTCGGGGAGAGATCTTCCAT
>JAEWVR010000005.1 GCA_023459055.1 Fibrobacterota bacterium | reverse complement strand
CAGAAATTTTGATAACAACGGTATCTGTCAGCAATGATGCAGGTGTCCATACTATTTCGCCTGTATTTTTATTAACTGTCATACCTGATGGTCCATCAACAAGAGTAAATGCATAAGGATATTCACCTCCCTTGACACCCAATCTGTAATTATACTCAATACCCGGGTATGCTTTGCCAATATCCCAGCTTAATACTTCTAATGGCCACCCAGTGTGCTTTGGTCCTGCTGTAACAAAATTTATTATTAAAAGTGTTGTGCAGATTCCATACAACAGAATATTCGATTTCATTAAAAAAACCCCCAATTTTACCGATTAATTTTTAAATTTAAACGTTATAATGTAGCTACAATTTGAGTATAAACACAGACCTGAATAAATTTCAATATTTTTGTCTTTTTTTTTATTAAACCAAGAAATTGTTTAATACAGTTACAAAGAATCAATGTCAATAAAGACAGTCCGTGGGGTATAAGATCCAGAATTTACCATGCAGCCGACATATACTGTATAAAAGTATCAAAATAATCTGTCCAGTAAAAAACAATGATCCGTTAACTGAAGCTGCTGTGCAGTCTGCTTGCAATTTTTCATTTATAATCCCCTAACTATCATGGCACCGTATTTTTGTTATCATTACTAAAAAAAATTATTTGCATGATCCATATTCTGCAAATATTGTATATTAAAAATTCATGTAAGAAATCGTTATTGCCACAAGAAATACATATAAAAGCGGCAATAATTAAGTACAGCTACAATTTCTAACGATTACAATACCTTATAATTATTATGCAGAATGACCCGATACAGAATATTCAGCAGTTAAATGCAGACAGCTTCTTTTTTTTTAAAGTGCGTAATATGTTACATTTTTTTAAAACCCAGCACTTTTCTTTCTGGCTGATCTGTGCGTATATTTTCTTTGAATACTCCCGTCCACAATCAATTTTCCCGGTTATTGATATTCTTCCATGGACTCAGTTTTTTCTTATCGGAGCGCTTATTGGTGCATTTCTTGATGGCTCCGTACGTTGGGTATCAAGCCGGGCTAACATATTGTTGATAATATTTGCGATAGCAATTTTCCTATCAAGTTTATTCGCATATTATCCGGAAATATCCAGAAAAAGTTATATAAATTTTTACAGCTGGTTTGTTATTTACTTTCTAATAATCACTATAGTAAATACCAGAGAACGGTTCTATATTTTTCAGATGATTTTTATTTTATCGTCGCTAAAAATTGCTATGGGAACCTCATTTATTTGGGCAAAACGAGGTTTTAGTTTTACCGAATGGGGATTGCAGGGACCACCTGGTTTTTTTTGCAACTCAGGTGAACTTACAATTTTAATGCTGACACTTTTTCCACTCGGTTTTTTTTTATTAACATTTAAAAAAAAGTACCATATTAGGTTATTTGAAAAAATTTTACTCATCTCTTGCGTATGTTGTCCACTGTTGACAATACTTGGTGGAAGCAGCAGAGGATCACAAGTTGCAATGGCCGTAACATTGATTCTTATGTTTAGAAAAAAAGTATTTAAATTAAAATATATCGTTTTGTTAGTTGTTATCATTCTTGCTGTGAGCAAGTTATTACCTGAAGAACAAAAAGATCGTTTTAGAAATGCAGGGACAGATCAAACATCAATTCAAAGGAAATTGTACTGGAAACATGGCCGTGAAATGATAGCAGAACATCCTATTTTAGGTGTAGGTTTTTTTAATTTCGCACCTTACTACCAAAAACATTATTCTTACGATTTGTTAAGTAGCGGAACAGCACAACTTCCTCATAATATTTTTATTCAAGTCGGAACGGATGCCGGCTTTATGGGACTTATTCCTTTCAGTCTGCTGCTTCTTTACGCACTTATTACTCCAATGGTGTATAATAGGCGATACGGTAAAAACAATAACGATTGGCTTGTTCTCAGTATAGTTGGTGCCGGTTATGGAATTTTTGGATTTATAATTGCCGGGCAGTTTGTCACTGTTACCTATTACCCTTTTTTATGGATAGGATTGTCTTTCATTGTTTCTGCTAAAAATATTTTACAGAAAGAATATTTTTCGTTACAGATGCACCAGGATTCGATACAATCTTAAAATGGTAACAATTAAAAACACAAGATATTTCCAACATAGTGTCAGGAATGAATAATAATACAACTGTACTTGTTCTTGATGGTGAAACCAGAGCTGCGCTCGCAGTCGTGCGCTCTCTTGGTCGTGCCAGGCTTAGGGTAATTGTCGCAAGTGAATATTCGCAATCTCTTTCAGGTACATCACGGTTCTGCTGCCGCACTGCTGTGTATCCTTCTCCTTTTGACGATATACAACAATTTGTTGAAACAATTTCTGATTTAATTATAAAGGAAAATATCGGTGTTCTTATTCCTGTTACAGATGCCACAGTTTGCGCTACTTTGAAATATCAATCAAAATTATCCAATCTGACAATAATTCCATTGGTTTCTTTTGAAACTTATTGGAATGCATCAGATAAAATTTCACTTATGAAAACTGCTGCTCAACTAAATATTCCATTCCCGTTAACTACGTTCATCGATCCATCATCCGGCCAATCTATTGACGAGCATCTATCAACATTATCATTTCCATTAATTGTCAAGCCACGTGCATCAATTCTGTATTCCGGTAATAAAATGAAAAAAACCGGCGTAAGATTTGCCTCCAATAAGGAAGAATTAAATCAAATAATTAGCAGCGATGAATCATTTACTGTTCCATATATGCTTCAGGAGGTTATTACTGGTGATGGTATTGGTATCTTTGTCTTTTGTAATAAAGGCAAAATTCTTTCTGTATTCAGCCATAGAAGAATCAGGGAAAAACCTCCCTATGGGGGCGTAAGTGTTGTATGCGAGAGCACACAACCAGATCCAATAGCACTTGATGCGTCCAGGAAACTGCTCAAGGAGCTCAATTGGAGCGGAGTAGCAATGGTTGAATTTAAGCGGGATATTTCAAAAAATAATGCTCCTGTACTCATGGAGATTAATGCACGTTTCTGGGGTTCATTACAACTTGCCATTGATGCTGGTGTCAATTTCCCGCTTTATCTTTATAATCTATCTCAAAAAGACGACATCCCCAAAGATAATACATTCAAACCAGCAAGAAGTCGGTGGCTGCTTGGCGATCTTGACCATCTGATTATTCGTCTTAAAACGCCAATGAATCATTCCCGATATCCGCAAAGTTTGAAGAATAAGCTTCATGCAATTATTATTTTCTTTATGGAATTTCTGAAAGGAAGTAAAATTGAAGAACTCAGGTATAACGATGTAAAACCATTCTGGTATGCAGTTAAACAATGGATAAAATCAGACCCGCATTAATCAATTTGTAATTATGGAATTAAATAATAATCAATGCACTGTGTGCCATTTTATTTCAGGCGACCTCTGGGCTGGCGCTGAAGTTATGGCATTTCACCTTATACGAACTATGGCTGATTCCAATTCAATTTCAGTTTCAGTTATTATTTTCAACAATGGTCGATTGGCTGATGAACTTAAAAATGCTGGTATTGATGTAACTGTTTTTGAAGAAAGCAGGCATTCATTTCCGGTTTTAGCATATAAAGTATATCAAAAACTACGTTCAAAAAAAATTGATATTATTCATTCCCACCGTCAAAAAGAGAATATACTCGCATTGATTATTTCTGTTCTTCTCAGGAACACCAGGCTTGTTTCTACCTTACACGGAATGCCAGAAAACTCTTTGACAAAATTGACAGTCAGCTCGATCATCAAAAAACTCAATTTTTTTCTTCTTTCACGTTTTTTCAGCCGTACAGTTGCGGTTTCCAATGATATTCGCGATATCTTGACAAATAGTGGTTTCTTAAAGCAAAAAATTATTACAATTCACAATGGAATACCTTTACCATCTTTTGACTCTGATACAAAAAAAGATTTAGCAAGTTCATTTACCATTGGTACTGCAGGCCGCCTTGTACCCGTTAAAGATTTTGGGCTCTTTATTGACATAGCTAATTATCTACGCAATCATAAAAACATACACTTTTTACTTGCAGGGGATGGCCCGCTTGAACAAGACCTACGATGTAAAGTCTCTGAGCTCGGTTTGAATAATTTCTCGTTTAGTGGGAAAATTGATGACATGAACTCATTTTACAAGCAAATTGACGTGTTCTTGAACACCTCCATTCACGAAGGAATACCAATGACAATTCTTGAGGCAATGAGCCATGGGATACCAGCAATTGCACCATTTGTAGGAGGTCTTCCTGAAATTATTGAAAATGGTGTTGACGGGTTTCTCATACAGGGAAGAGATCCACAGCACTATGCCGAAAAATGTAATCAATTATTAAGCAACCCTAATGTCTACCATGCAATTTCCCAAGTTGCTCGAGAGAAAATTGAAAAAAAGTACTCGGTTTCTATAATGTCGCAACAATATATTAAAGCCTATTTAGAGATTTTAAGATGACTGTATAAAGAATTTGCATTTTATTGTGCAATTGTAATTTCTTTGGTAAAATGGAACTCTTATAACAAAACTGCCTGGATTAAAAGCAAAAGGTATTTAAGAAATCCCACTCCTTTTCTGGAAACCGATAAGTCCAAAATGTAATTTGATATACAGTAGGCTTTACAAGTTTTAAATAACTTTGCCGATGTGTAAGACTATAGGCTTACAAACGAATATAGGTATTAAAGTTACAAATAATTTAATATAATTCTTTTACATTTTATTAGTAGAATTAGTATTTTAACATCAAATTGTAATTAGCTGAGGTTTAATACTGCTCACTAAATTTACGGAACGACAAAATGCATCCATTCTTTTCTAAATATTTCTTATACTACCCGGTTACATTTCTCAAGGGTGAACAGATTTACAAATACTCAAAGCTATACAATAAAAATCAATACCTGGAAACAAATAAGCTAAAAGAACTCCAACATCATTTATTACAAGATATTTTTAAATTTGCAAGTGCTTATTCACCCTATTATAGAGAATTTATTAAAAGCAATTATGGCTTTGAACAATTAACCAACATCCCATTCCTTACAAAAAAACACATAATTGATAATTTTCAGCAGATTTGTACCTTTAAATCCCAAAAAGCTTCAGTTAAAACAACTGGCGGCTCAACAGGTGAACCTGTTAAAATTTATAAAAATAATGATGCGTTAGCAAGAGAAAGAGTAGCTACATGGCGTTCTTATGAGTGGGCTAAAATTGGAATAGGAGATAAACAAGCGAGATTCTGGGGTGTTCCACATTCCAAAAAAAATGCACTTACTGCTCGGATAATCGATTTTATTTCGAATAGGAAAAGAGTATCAGCATTTAACCTTACAAAAGAATCTCTTGATTCTTACCATAAAACGCTCTTAAGGTTTAAACCCAAATATCTTTATGGTTATGTAAGTGTTATTCGTAAATATAGCGAACACATTAAACAACACAATCTTCCATTAATTCCTTCGGTAAAAAGTATCATTACAACATCTGAAATTCTAACAGATTATGATAGACTTTGTATAGAATCTGTTTGGGGAGTACACATTTTTAATGAGTATGGTTGTGGTGAGGTTGGCTCAATAGCTCATGAATGTGAATATGGAAGTATGCATGTTGTTGCGGACAATATTTATTTAGAAATAATTGATTCTAATGGTAATCCTGCCGAAACAGGCGAAGTTGTTGTGACTGATCTACATAATTTGGCAATGCCAATCATTCGCTATAAGATTGGTGATTTTGCTTCATGGGATTATAAAGAATGTCCATGTGGAAGGAAATTGCCAATACTCAAGGGCATACATGGCAGGGCGTATGACATTATTAAGACAAAAAATGGAAAATCTGTTCATCCGGAAGCATTTATTTACATCTTTGAAGAAATTCAACAAAAATACCAGGCTTTTAGCCAGTTTCAAATAGTGCAGAAATCCTTAGAAAATATTGATATTTATTTTATTGCAACATCCAAATGGGATGAATCTTTAGAAGAAATTATTAAACAAAAAATTAATCATAAAATCGATTCTAATTTTAAAATACAATTCATTCCGGTAAATCAATTAAAACGGGAACTTTCTGGAAAAATGCGAGTTGTAAAATCAGAGGTATCTTAATATTTATTGGACTTTTATGAAAAGAATCTGGATTGCATGGGAAAAACAAAACCGAACTTTGAATATGTCAAAAATTGTCGGTGCAGAGCTTTACATATTTAATTATGATAACAAACCATTTCTAAGATACTTCTTATGTATGTTTTTTTCGCTGCTTCAGATGATTAAATGTCATAACGCTATTGTTTTTGTTCAAAATCCTTCAGTTTTTCTTGCAATTGAAGCATGCATTTTGAAAAAGATTTTTTCTTTCAAAGTTGTTGTAGATCGGCACAGCAACTTTATGCTTGGTCAAGTAAATAAAAAATCTCCTAAGTATTTTCTGTTTCATTTGTTAAGTAATTATTCCTTAAAACATGCAGATATAACAATCGTAACCAATAATCAAATCGCAAAAAGAGTCACTGCGGCAGGTGGAAATGCAATTATTTTACCTGATCCACTACCTGATTTAACAAAGTTTTCAACTGTTACAAACGATTTACAAAAAAGTACTGTATTCTCCATTCTTTTTCCATCTTCATGGGCAAACGATGAACCAATTAGTGAAGTAGTGGAGGTCTGCAGACTCCTTCAAAAAGAGATTGTGGTATATGTAACCGGAAAACCAAAATCAAAATATGAAAAACTTCTTAAAAATATCCCCCCAAATTTTGTTTGCACTGGATATTTAACAGATTCAGAATACTTTTCACTAATGGCCAGATGTCATGTTGTTATGCCGTTGACCACATTTCCAGAACTTCTTGTTTGTGGCGGATACGAAGGCGTTAGCCTTGACAAGCCACTACTCTTGGGAGATACACCAACACTAAGAGAATATTTTTATAAGGGAACCGTTTTTACAAAATGCGAAATAGATGAGTTATACAATTCAATAATATATGCCCGGGCAAACTACCATATTCTCAAAGGACAAGTTCTTGAACTGCACAAAGAACTGCTTTTAGAATGGCCAAAAATTCTTAATAAATTCAATTGTGCGATAGCTAATATGTTTAAAAGATAGTGCATATATTCTCCACCGTATTTGTGGTTATATTCCTGTTATGGCCAGTTTATACTAAGATGGCAAAATAAATTTTCGGTTCAACCAAGATTACTAAATTTGTAATACTGTGAATTATTACATCCATGTAAAAAATCATACTCAAAAACTCCCCATTTAAATTTACTCATTAAACATGAACGACATACAAAAGCCACAGAAATTCACTACAAGTCACTTAAAAAACAATTTCCTTTTAAAAATTCCATCATAAAGCCGTTTTAAGTTTTTCACCTTCTCCCCAAGCAATACATACCCATACTGCCTGCAAAAACTACTCAAAAACTGCTTCAAAATAAAAACCAAAGCTCTAAAAGACCTGTTATAAAAAGTTACAAACAACTCTTGTTGCTCCAAATTAGTCCAATCATATTTATAACTTTCAGAACCCCGTAAAAAATCAAATCCATTATAACCTCGTCTGATCGCTTCTTTAATGCAATATCCTAATAGAACTCTGCCGATATTTGCCGTTGGAACAGCAGAGCGATTTACACCAATTAAATAATATAAAAGTGTTTTGTTATAGACAAAACCATAGAAACTACCTATCGGAATATTATCAAGTTCTAAATTACATAAAAAAAGTGAACCATTATTCAGGCAATCCCTTGCAAACTCATTGTGAAATCGTCGAAATTGTTCTGTTCGGAAACTGCCAGTTTTGCCTCTATCAGCCCATGACTTTTTATGTAAGTTAATATGTGTTTCCATAAATTCTGGTAGTTCCTGAATTGTCTCACAAAACTTTAAGGTTATTGTTCCAAGTTTTGAAATTCTATCACCTGATATTTTCAAAGCTCTACGCTGGTTTGCACTTAATGATTCCAAATAAATATTCCAGGATTCCGGTAGTTGAATATATGGACAGACTTCATAGTTATTGATGCTGAAACCGAGGTTTCTTCTATCGTTATCCGATAATTTCCGAAGGATTTGAAGAATTGGTGAATGAACGCTCACACTATTGTATTCCCAGATGTCCCATTTTTTATGCAGATTATTAAATAGATGTTCCCAAATTTCTGCACAAATCTCTTTAGAGTTTTTCTTGTGAATTATAAGGTCCAGGTGATCAGGACAAATTTCTTTTGACCCTATGAAGCGAAGAATCCTAATAGGTTTAAACAATAATTGCTGTTTTTGTTCAATCCAGAATGGGGCTATTCCAACTAAATCGTTTTTATCATATACAGCTATACACAGTAGTTTATTTTGTTCCTCAATGTATATGCGGACCCAGTTAAACACCCAATTCCAGGAAAGTGAATAGGTGTAATTAATACTTTGTTGAAGAAGCGTGTCCCACTTTTCAGATAAGGCTTCTAAATCTTCAAAACTATTAATATATTTAGTTATAAGCATTTCTAATTCCTCTGGAAAACAATATAATAAAAGCAATGAATTAAAAACGTGTTGTTTATAAAGAATGTTAATTTACTCAGTGGTAGTGAATGGCTGTTTTTGTAACTATTCGGTACTTGAAACGGTTATCTAATCTTAAGTATATTAATGATTATGTTAAACTTTTATTTTTTTGATATAAAAAACACGATGATAAAAGAATAATATTTCAATAGTATGTGGAGCATTGGTTTAAATTCTGTTTTCAAGAGGATTTCTTTAGTTTAAAAACAGTTTAAACCCGTTTGCAAATAGTAAAGAGGAAGAAAAACAAATGTTCTTACAAATTAAAGATATCTTAACTTTTGCAAAATAAAATGGGATAAGTTATTCTAATGTATCCGAAACAGGAAAAATTGTTCATACTCTAAAGTAAGTGAATAGTTTGTCTTATCAATCGATTTGTAATTTTAAACATTTTGAGTTTGTATTGTGAAAATTGTTATTACTATTGATACTGAGGAAGATAATTGGAATCAATATAGCAGAACTGATAATCCTTGTAAAAATATAGAACATATTGCATCACTTCATGCGCTATTTGAATCATTTAGTGTAATCCCAACATATCTTGTAACACTGCCCGTTATTAATGATAAAAAGTCACAAGCAATATTAAAAAAAATTGTATCAGAGAAAAAATGTGAAATTGGAACACACTGTCACCCCTGGAACACTCCACCGTTTGATGAACCTCTTATAAAAACAAATACAATGTTAAGTAATTTATCTCAGGAGTCAATACAAAAGAAGATTTCTACATTGCATACAGCTATTCAGGAAAAGCTTGGTGTAACACCAGTTTCATTTAGGAGTGGCAGGTATGGGTTTAATGAAAAAGTAGCACACGCACTTGAGAAACTCAATTATAAATTTGATACATCCATTACTCCATTTGAAGATCAGAGTCCCTATCAGGGGCCAGATTTTACTGAGTATTCTCCCTGGCCATACAGATTTTCATCCAAAAATATCTTCAAACCTGACCAAAATGGTGCACTTATTGAAATTCCAATTTCTACCGGTTTTTTGCAAAAAAATTACATTTTTTACAATAGACTTTTTAAGTTTTTACAGAATAGATCTATTGCTATAAAATTCAGAGCTATAGGCATTCTGAATGCACTCAGAATATTGAACAAAGTCAGTCTCAATCCAGAACGATTTAGCGAAAAAGAGATGGTTGCGCTTGTAAAGGTGTTACGTTTAAAAGGAGCAAAAATTCTTAATCTTACCTTTCATTCAACAAGTCTCAAAGCAGGATTTAGTCCATTTACGAAAACAGAACAGGATGAACAGCGTATATTTTATAGAATTAATACGTTCTTAAAATTTATAAATGATGAAGGAATTGAGTGCATAAGGCTTAGTGATGTTATCAATGACCTTTAAAATGGTAAATGATAATTACTAAAATTCAACATCTTGTGAAATGATTAAAATGATTCCACATTCATCCTTACTCAAGAGTACCGAGTTCTAAGATACTTTTTTACCATCCTCTTTTGCAATTTTGATTTTCGTAATAGAATGTTCTATTGCTAAATCACTCCATTCCGCAACTAATGCCTTAAATTTTTTGAATGCTTCTATTTGTATCTTTAAATCCTCAACAAATTCTGGACGAACATGTTGCGTTCTGCTTTTCATGTGGTGAGTGTAGCTGATTTGATAGTACGCACCTTTCTTTTCTTCAGGTTTTTGATATTGTAAAGTTAATGATCCAGGTCTCATTTCACCTATTGTCATCAATTCTTTTTTGATTGATGAAATTCTTTTTTCGATTTCTTTAAGATTTTTGTGCATAGTAGCTCCTTTTTTGTTAAATTAGCATACGTGTGCTAATCGTGTCAAGAACTTTTTTAACTTTTTTTAAAGAATCGGAAAAATATATGGAATTATGGATTACAATCTGCTCTTTTGTTAACGATTTACGACCTGCATTCTCTCGTTCCATTACGTTTCACTGGTTTTTTGTAGTGCTAACAGGAATTATTGCTCGTAAAGATATGCACGGCGTTACAAGCATCGTCAGAGCATTGGGATTAAAGCCACGTTATTATGATCGACTCCTGGATTTTTTTCATAGCTCATCGATCAATCATTTACAATTAGCACAACTATGGTTAAAATTGATTATAACCGTTCTTGGACCGCTCCTAATGAAACACAAAAATCGTTATATTATTCTTGGTGATGGAATTAAAGGTCCAAAATCGGGCAAGAAAATGCCAGCTGTAAAAAAACTATTTCAACAATCAGAGTCAAATACAAAACCTCAATACATTTTCGGACACTCCTGCCAATCAATAGCAATCGTTGGAATGTCCATGGTAAATGATTTTTTTGCTATTCCATTAATATGTCGTATTCATGAAGGTCTAGTTTTTTCAAACAGGACAAAAATTACATTGCTTGATAAGATGATGCTTATGATTAAAGACGTTGTTTGTCACTATCCTCACTATTTTATTGCAGATGCATATTATGCGAGTAAAGGAGTGCTCGAACACCTTGGTGAGAACCATCTCATTACAAGAGTCCGCAGTAATGCTATTGGATACAGAGACCCAAAAGTATCGACCATAAAAAAACGGGGACGAAAGGCTATCTTTGGTGAAAAAGTTGCATTAAATACCCTTTTTAAAGATACCAATTTTATAGCAGTAGAAAGTCCGGTGTATGATGAAAAGAACGTTACCATCAGGTATAAATGTATCGATTTGATTTGGCGACAAGCAGTACGAAAAGTGCGATTCGTACTGGTGATACATCCCAAACGAGGGAATATAATATTAATGACAACGGATCTGGAATTAGATGCTGTTGACATTATTAAAATGTATGGGCTTCGATTCAAAATTGAGGTAAGTTACAAACAGGCAGTAAACACAATTGGAACATTTACCTACCATTTTTGGATGTCTGAAATGACAAAGAGAAAAAACAAAAGCGGGGATCAATATTTACATAGGAAAAGTAAAAAGTATCGAAATCAAGTGGACAGAAAAATGCGCGCTTATGAATGTTTCTTATTAACAGGGTGTATTGCACAGGGATTACTTCAGATTCTCTCGTTAAAATATTCTGAAATCATTTGGAATAATTTCGGCTCATGGTTACGCACGATGCACGTTGACAGAGCACCATCAGAACTAGTAGTTACCATGGCAATGAAAAATTCATTACCTGAATTTCTTAAAGGTTCGTTGAAAAACAATACATTCATTAATTTTATTCTACCTAAAATTGATAGAAATCGAAAGGAAGGATTGCAAATGGCAGCTTAACGATCTATTTTAAAACTCGGTACTCTTGAGATCCTTAATGTATGTTAAATACTATTTTTATTAATTCTATTAAGGAATGTAAATGAGTGGAAAATTGCAATATTTTGGCCTGCTTCACATATAACAGATGACATACAAACATTAAAGTATAGTCAGGAAGGATTTATTGATTTTACATGGTTAGACTGATGAACGACAATTAAAAATGCGGAGTGACGACAATTAAAATTGAGGGGTCCACCAGCATCAAAAATCATTTTAATCTCTTTACATTTGAAAGGAGGTTAAGTGATAAAAGATGCACAAGTGAAAGGACTCTTCATGAGTATGTCAGAAGGAAAGCCCCTCTACAAGTCAGCTCAAAAAGCTGCTATGTGCGAGAACACAGCTCGCAAGTATTACCGCAAACAGAAATTTCCCATTGAGATAAAGCCTGAACATAACTGGCGGACCCGTCCGGATCCGTTTTCCGAAGTGTGGAACCAGGTGGAAAAGATTTTATCTGATAATCCACGGTTAGAAGCGAAGACTGCATTTGCATGGTTACAGCGTGAATATCCGGGTAGATTCGAGGATGGCCAGCTAAGAACCTTACAGCGTCGAATGCGGCGGTGTGTTGCGGCCACCGGCCTGAATATGTTCCATTTCGGCCGGTTTGAAAATGTGTTGACAGAATGCTACAACAATGGTTCCATACACTGGTCTTTCATTCGATAACTTTTTCCCTCGATTACAACTGTTTCTGCATGATGCAGTAGCCGATCAAGCACTGCAGATGTAAGCGTACTGTCGTTGTTGAAAATCTCAGCCCATTTTTTAAAGGGCTTATTTGTTGTCAGGATTATCGGACCCACTTCGTAGCGTTGACTTATTACCTGAAAGAGGAGATCTGCGCCCATCTTGTCAATAGGTAGATAACCAAGTTCATCCATAAGAAGGATATCTGGTTTTGTAAATCGTTTTAATTCCTGCTTAAGACGTCCTGCCGTGGCAGCGGCACTAAGGGTATTGATGATATCAATTGCAGAAGCATGGAGTACGTTGTTGAATCTCACACAATTTTTGCATGAAAATCTCACAATAAATTCTTGTCCATACCAATAAAAAACGCTCCCAGCAAACCAGGAGCGTTTCACATGTAGGTTTTATTGCGGAATGACTAAAAAGGATCGGGATTAATCAATTTTGCGGATTCGATGCTTTGTTCTCTTTTAAACTCTTCAGAATACTGTTCGCATAAGATATTTTTTAGAGCATCTAGCTTTTTGACTATCTGCCAGGCTTTTTCGGCATCCGCCATTTCATCAATACACTTCATATGCTTTTTCCATTCGTTTAATTGTAGGACTACTAAATTGATATTCAGTAGTAACGCTTGTAACGATTTCAGCCGTTACAGCGCTCCGGTCAAATAACTTGAGATTGAGCGGTCACATTACTGAGATCGAGCAAGTTAAGAAAACGAACTGTGATAATTTCCCCGAAGTCGTTATTTTTTTAAAGATACTCACTTTTCAAGTAAAATCTGAAATAATCACCTCTGTAAAAACAATAAGCTACTGTCGTTTTTCTTTACATAAAACAAGCAATTTGAACTAATAACATTAATCAGCATGGATGCAGAATAGTAAGATGTCAAAATGAAAAGTATTGACGATCCCGCAGTCATTATTCATGGTGATAATGTTAAGCTGATGTACCTGACGCTTTTAGAATACTGTATATATGCTATGTGTCGCGATCTGCTGCCAAAATCCGGTTGAAAATTGTTTATAGAATGCTGTCTGTTGTTTGTAAATGGTATATCAATTGCTTTTATATTTTTGTTTTGTATATACAATGTGTTTACATTTAAAAACTGCTCAGGGTGCCAATTGATACACAATGAACCAGATAGCAAGTGCTTAAATGGTTAGTATAATAAAAGCATAATTATGAAAGCTCAGGAATTCGTTTTAAGTGTGATTACTTTTTATTATTATTGGTTAGTTATTTTATTGTGGTAAGATGAAATGAATAATGATACTTTATAAAAACGAAATAACATCTTTTTGTCTTGTTATTTGTGTAACAATCTGAAATAAATCCTATTCAGGGAGAGTTGTTATGAGAAAGTATATTGTATTTTGTATTCTAATTATTACCATTTCGTATAGCTCAATTGCAAGTATAGTAAATTACAATCTTACTGGTTATTTTATTTCTAATGGTGTTGGGGGTATTGATGCTGGGGGTACTGATGCTAACGGATTTTTATCATTTGAATCTGTAGGAGTACCAATTCCGGACTCAGGATATAATCCAAATTATCATGGATATGTAGAATTCAAAGTGTATGAATTTTCCATGGCAAGTCCTAATGATGGAATTATTAATACTAGTAGTGGTAAAATAAGGTTTCCGGCTATGCAGATCACAGCTGACAAACAAACAATATTGTATTTGCAACAAGGAGATATGTGGTTTACATGGTTAGGCAATCGTTATTTTCATTTTGACTGGATTGGGTATGAAACATTACCTGAAGATGGTACTCTTATATTTGCACCAAATACATTTCGTCTAGGCAGTATTGGTGGTTCCCCGTACTTTTTTGGAAAATACGATGAGGCTTACTTCTGTGCAACAGTAGTTTCTATAGTCGATGAACCAGGTATCATCACATTTATATTGTTTGGTTTCTTTTCAATTTTCCTGTTGCCATTATTAATAAAAGGTAGATTGTTAAAACCTGAATTAATTGATTATTGAAGGATTGTGGGCGCTGGTCGAAATACTCTATTTCGACCAGTTTAAAAAGTTTTTACAAAGAGGCACTGTTCTGTTTCGATTTGATTCTTCATTCTGTTGCTTCTGTTTTAAATACTGTATTCAGCAAATTAAAGATCTTCAAAATATCTCTGTTCGTAACCAATGGATGACATGGCAATGTAAGAAGCTGCATTGCTAACAATTCTGCATTTGGGCACTTATCTTTTTGTATTCCGATTTGTGGAATATTACTGATTGCGTCGGGATAGGTTGGTGTTATTCCAAACCCCATCTTTTCAGATTTCATAAGTACCATATCACGCATTTCTTTATTTGCAAATAATATCGGGTATCGTATACACGAAAGTGATGACTCAACATAATTGGTCGTAAATAGAGATAGTGCATTGTTTCCGGTAAGGTGCATTGAAAGCAGTTGAATATTAGCAGCACGTAATTGTGCCTGATGCATTAGTTTTGTGTTCCAGTTTTTTGCAAGTCCTGCTTGAAATCCGCTCAGTAATTGAATCGGAAAATTAGTATCAAAAAGTGTCTCACCAAGTTTTAGAAATGGCAGCATTTTTGGTATCCAAAACAGATTGGGATGAATCATCATTGAAAGAATTAGCGTTTGAAGTAAAAGCTTGAAGATTTGCAGTGACGAGTATGTTGGTATAGTTGAGCAGATCGTTGAAATGGTATTGGCCAACGAATCAGAATTTGTAATGATTATGCCACCTTCACCTGCGGATAATGCTTTACCTCTGCCAAGACTAAAAATTCCTATGTCTCCGTTTGTCCCCAGATACTTACCATTATAAGAACTACCCATTGCTTGAGCGGCATCTTCAATTATGGGAATTGTATGACCAGCTTTCTGTAGCATTTTTTTAAGATTTTCAAGATCTGCAGGCAATCCGAAGAGATGTGTAGGAATAATTGTCAGAATGGAATTGCTGTTTTCAAGTAGTTGTAGCAGATGTTCTTTGTTAAGTTGCAACGTGTCAAGGTCTACTTCACAGGGAACAACGGTAAGTCCGGCTTTTACTATTGCTGAAGGCACAGAGTAGCAATTAAATGCAGGAACAATAACCTCTCTTTTGTCAGGAAATGTTTGTGCAATTGCTTTTAGGCTTACTGTCAGGGCAGCTTTACCTGATGAGAGTAGAAAGACATGCTTCACTTTAAACTTTTTTAAAAGCGATTGCTTAAAGTGGTCGATTGCTTTTTGTGGTTGCAGTATCCCTATAATCCCATTAATCAAATCCGGTAGTGTTAAGGGAGCAGCTGCAGGAGGAAGAGTTCGCCCAATTCTAGGTTTAGACATTATCTTAACTCCACAGAGTTATTTACAGAACTAGTACTCTCGCCCCCTAAATCCCCCGCAGGGGGACTTTGAACGCAAAAATGGCTAATTTTACACGCATTTATTAAGTCCCCCTGCGGGGGATGTATTCTCATGACTCCCCCTCTACAATTCTTATTGGAGAGGGGGCAGGGGGGTGAGGCCCTATCAAACGCTGTCCAATCTCCTTGAAAGTCTCCGAATACACTGGATTATCTTTTAATCTGTCAATATCGTTTTTCGGAATCGCAATAATTATAATAGTGCAGGATGTCGTTCTGTTAATTAATCCTTCAAAAGCAGAATAAAGTTTCACAATGTAAGGATTCGATGTTGTAAAGTATTTTGATTTATAGGCTATCAGATAAGCAATTGATGATGTATCATTTTTCATTCTGCAGACACGAAATGATGGTATCGGGTATGTATCTTTGGAGAAGGTAATAGTGCTATCATAGTAGAGTAGTCTGTCATACCAATATCCAGACACTTCTTTTCCTTGACGTTGCATTTCGTACCAACCTGTATAAAGATACCATTGCTGACCTGTTTGATTGATCACGGAATACTTGTACTCAATATCGGCTGATGGAAGTGAGTCGAATCCTGGAAAAACAGCGTTTTTAGTGATAGTAATTTCAGATGAATTGAGTTGAGATATATCTTTGGGAATTACAATATCAGGTGAAATTCTCCAGAAGTAAGAAAATAATGCTCCTGTGATCAGTATCGGGAAAAGATAAAGTAGTTTTTTATGGAGTACTATTTCAAGAACTGATAAAGCCGGTTTGGATTCTAATTTTTGAGAACGTTTGGTTAATGCAGAAAGAAGAAATGCAGTTAGAAACAATAAAGCCAAACCAATAAAAAAGCCGGAGCTTGTATAGAGCAGGTTTTTTGGACCGTGAGAAAAAACGGTTTGATTGAAGTTAAAAAGGATTAGTAATAAAACTCTTATACTATTGGCAAAAAGCGATATCGGAATTGATAAACCAATAAGCAGCGATGATGCCCACCAGTTTCGTTGTGTAAGAACTGCCAGAGGAATTGCTAGTGCAAAAAGCGATATAAGATGGTTAATTCCACTGCACTCATCAGCAACATTTAGTATCATTGATGGTAACCGGATATATGTTTCAGAAACAAAGGTCAAAAAACCAAATTTGTTTGCTAAAAATACTGCTATGATTGCAGTTGTATGTCTATAAAAAGGGGTCAGTATTTCAAAAATACCTTCGACTGCCGATGATATGAAACACAAATAAGCAAGTGGCCAAAAGAGCCTTTTAAAAAGTGAGAATCCACCAATGTAAATTACTATGCCCCAAATTCCAGTGATTAGTGCCCCTTCAGAAAGTACTAATGTTGATGTCGACGAACCGATAAACAATAGTAGAAATGATATAAGAAGTACTGATGTTCCCGCTGGTACATTTGGTTTGATGGGTACATTAAAGTAGTGCTCTTTTCGTGACCAGATAATGAACATCGCGATTATTAAAATTAAAATATGCCAGCTTAAACCGCGAACAAGTATGGTTTCAAAACTTTTAAAATAAGCAAAAGTGAAGCAGAGTATTATGCCCGACGCAAATAAAAGAGGCTTTTTAGCAATTACTTTCAAGTATATGCACCTCTATGAGGATTGAGAACGTTTACTGATTCTGGCATTATTGTAGTAGTAACTGTAATACTTTTTTGGAACATCATCCTCACCCATATTGAGTATGGATCCAATAACTTTCTTTTCAATCACAGGATAATCTTTATGGATAATTTTCCTCAGTTTAACAACATTTGTACTACCTGACCGGATAACAAGCAGGTATTTAGAGACAATATTACTTAGAATTGCAGAATCTGCAGTTACTCCGATTGGAGGAGAGTCAAATATCACAAAATAGTTATTTTCCAGCAACTCTTTTTTTAGTTCAGCAAGTGCGGCACATTGAAGCAACTTTTGAGGGTTGTCAGATAGTTGGCCCGCAGGGATTATTGATAGATTTGGAATGGTAGTCTGCTGCATTGGTAATTGAATAGTGATTGATTGCCCTTTGATCTTTTCGAACAGATAATCTGACAGGCCAGGCGATTTTTTAACACTTAGTATTTTATGTGTAACACCTCTTCGAAGATCACAATCAATTAATACTGTTTTAACTCCATATTCTGCAAATGATATTGCAAGATTGGCCGCAACAGTAGATTTCCCCTCATTCATTTCAAGGCTTGTAACGACCATGCTCTTGTCCGGATTGTTATAGTAATCAAGTTGTAACTTTGTTGTCAATGATCTGAATGATTCAATTGCGCTTGCAGGTTGAAGATTCGGTGTATTGATAAGTATCTCACCCTCATAAGGCTGTATTTGTTTTGATATTTCTGTTTTTGGCATTGTTATTTTTGGAATCGACTCCAGAAACCTGTATGGTAATAGTTTGGCAAGTTCCTGTTCTGATCTTGCTGTTTTATCAATAATGTCAAATCCGATTGCCGGGCCAATGCCGAATAGTAATGTACAGACAAGAACAATTCCAAGACATTGCAGATACTGCTGCATTTTTGATGGTGGAAATGGTTGTAGTGCATATTCCATTACATAGTACTCTGAATTCTCCACCGAAACTGATACTTTTGCTTCATTGTAGCGAGTGAGAATTTTTGAGTAAATATCATTATCAATTTCCTGTTTTTTCTGTAATTCAGCAAGTTGTAATTCCTGAGAAGGCAACCCATGCAATTTAGATGTAATTTTTTGCATGGACATAGTTCGTTCTGCAATAGTTCTTTTTTGTTGCGCAATATAGGTATCAAGAGCCTGCAGTGCACGACTGTTTATTGCATTCATCTTGGTTTCAATTTCTGAAAAAACCGGGTGTGATTTTGCATAGTTTTTAAGTGCACTCTCTTTTTCCGCGATGACTTGAGTAAGGTTTGACTGCAGTGATGGTGCGGCAATATTTCCTCTTATTTGAAGGAAAACGATTATTTCATTGAGTATCGGGACTTTTTCATCAGATGGTGCATTCTTCCATTTGTCCTTTAGTGTCTGTGCATCCTCAATGTTTGCATTTGATTCATAGGAACCGGTTTCAAGTGCAATTAACTCGGTCATCGACTGTTGGGTACCTTGACTTAACCCGACTGAAGGGTTTTGAGCTAAAAATGCTTTAAGGGTACTTTTTGAAAGAGACGATTGCTGTTCTGCAATACCTAATTGGCGTTCAAGTTCTTCAAGCGTTTTACTCATCCGCTTCTTTTTATTCTCAAGATTCTGAGCAATGAAAAGATCTGACATGGAATTGACAACTTGTGTTATCAACGGGTAATCTGTACCTTCCAGCGATAATGTTATATAATAACGGTCTTGCTGAAAATTGGGATTTATAACTTTGAGTTTTCCAAGAATCCGATCAATAGCAAATCGAGGAGCAAGAACTGAAAATGTAAAACTCTGAGGATCCTTCAGGAATACTTCTGCAAACTTTAGGTACATACCCTGTACAGACAGTCGCTGAAGAGTTGAAATTGTCCCGCTTTCTATCACCTTTCCCTTGATTCCAGCTGCCTGGTTTGTAAAAAGCAGCGTATAATTATTGATATTCTTTTTGTCAATTTTAAACTCGTACAACCCTACTGCTGCTGTTGAGTCAACAGATACAGAGTCAAATATATCATATCGGGAGTGATCTGAAATAGCTAACTGTAATGATAAATCGTTTACAATCTTGTAAATAAAACCTCTATTATAAAAAAGACGTTCGTTATTCTGACCCGATATAGAAAAATCGTCCACGTTTCTTTTTTTGGGGTTATCAAGACCAATAATGGTGGTGACAGTCAGTGGTGGTTTTTTAAGAAGCCCCATATTCAAAACGACAAGACCTGACACTATAGCAGCTAATGGTGCTACTATAATGATATAAAGCCGCCATTTCCAAAATAACCGGGCATAATGGCGGATATAATAAATAAAGTCGATATCTTTTAACGAATTCTGTGGAGGCATCATTTGATTAGTCGTCATGTTGTATCAATCTGTAAGTTTGGTATGCTGTCATTGCTGTCAATGCTGTTGATAGTGTAAAGGTTAGAACCGGCATGATATCCTGACGGAACACATCCCAGAAAACAACCTTTGGTTTTAATGTAACACATAACTGATCACCGGATTTAAAACCCATATTTGTAAGGGATACACCTGATTGGAATGGTGTAATAATATTGTCAGATACAATTGTACCGTTACGTTCCCACCGGATCTTTTTCAATCCATCTTCTCTGGCAACTCCACCAGCCATCTGTACTGCGTCCCAGAGTGTGCTTCTTGGTTCAATCCAGTAAAGGCCCGGCCGATAAAAGCCGCCAAAAAAAGAAACCCGCATATAGGGTGTAACATTGATATTAGGATAACGCAGATAATCAGAATACTCTTTTTTAAGAAGATTTATAAAATCCTCACGGGATCTGTTTCGAAGTGAAACAAGACCAAGAATTGGCAGGTCAATATTGTACTCGTTATCTATGTGGTAAAAACCATTAAGAAACAATGCTGAATCAGGATAAACCGAAATTTTTATTGCTTCACCCGGATTAAAAATTGCTGTAGTGTCTTTTTTAACAACAACAGCAGAATCCCGAACAGGTTGTTGCTGGGCAAAAGAAACTGCAACAACGGTCACTAGTAAAATTAGAAATTGTCGTGCCATCATTACCTATCCTATCCTAAATATCTGGTGAGAAAACGAACGATTATAGCAACAATAATTTACCACAGAAAGTTTAAAAGGACACAGAGAATGCAAAAGTATATGATACCTGTCAATTACACCCTCATAGTAATCTTATAATCAGCTTACTATGCTTACCCTCAAACATTCAGCTAATAGTATTGCACCCTTAACTCTGCATTTTGTGCATTTCTGTAGTTAAAAGATCTTCAAAAAACAAAATACATTTTTTCGTATTGGAAAGAAATGATAATTCTGATTTTTTTTGAAGAATTAACAATAATGAGAGCAACTGGATTATTAATTATTCTAAAAAACAAGTAAAAACTGTACTTGCAAATTTTTTACTGGGGTCAGAAAAAGATTTCAACTGAATCATAAGAAGTATTATTTGCAGATCAGATTCCTGATAACTGATGCCCTATTGAATCACAACAATCCAAAGCACCATACGACAATCAAGAAAATCGTTTTGTAATTACCTTTTTGCAAACTTTGCCAAAGCCAATGCATTAGCACCGTGTATATCCTGATGTACATCTATTATAAATGCTCCGAAACAATAAACTGTGCACCCAACATCAGTTCGTTAAACACTACTCAGGCGATTAATTAATTTCTTTTTTCTTCCTAAATAATCCACAACAACCTAAAAATCCGATTAGAAGAAGAGGAAATACTGATGGTTCCGGAACTGAACGTGTGAAAGTCATTACTCCATATCCACTATTTTGGTCACCGATCTTATTTAATATATCCCATCTAAATTGCTCAGGAATAAGAGGAATACCATTACAGTTCAATTCATTCCACGTGCCCAAAGGACCATTGCTTTCAAGACCAAAGATTTCTCCTTCAAGTACGATGCCCTCACCCCATACATTCCCCGAAGGATATAAACAGAACCCCATGGAACCGGATGCGTTATCATATATCTTCACATTGTCAATGTATAAATTGAATTGAGATAAATCGAAGCTGAAGAATTCCGGAAAATCATGATAAGGGATATTCGGTACATTTGAAATCATTACGGAACCGCTAATATTGCCAGTGACGTATCCGCTTAATTCGTAAGGAATCAGGGTGGCTGATGTTATTGAGAAAAAACACAGTAACGAGAAGCTGCAAATAACGAAATGTTTGAATTTGAGTTGCATAAAAATTTTCCTTTGATGATGGTTTGTGAACAATTATAGAAATACAGAACTGATGTTGGGAACAGTGTTTATTAGCATTTTTTGTTTTAAAGCCAGTCCAATTCTTCAATAAGCCTTGCATTCAATTCTCAAATCACGGGGACTTTTACAAAAGTCACGAAGTATCGTATTTATATTACCTAAACAATGTAAGAAAAAAATGATAGGTATCACACATCACATTATTAGCAATTGTCTTGCCAAAATGAAAATTTGGAAAATGTAGTAGTTAAGCGTTTAAAAAATAAGCCAAATTGTCCTGCTGTAAAAAATAATTAATTATGTCGATAATTTTAACACCCGGCTGTACCTTTTTTGAAGTATATATTATGTTAATGTTGTCTCCTGTCAATTGTTCATTGCTACCACTTCATAAGTATATATAAAATAGATACTCATTCAATTCTCAAATCCCGGGGACTTTCATAAAAGTTACGAAGTATCGTCCGGAAGAATCACCGATATCCTCATTGCATCGCCACAGAGTGCTCCCGAGTGTGGTATTGCTTATACTCACATATAATATCTTCCTAACACGATCTGAAGTATCGTAATCGCTTCTCAAAAGTGTCAAGCTCGATTTCTTTAAGAAGGGAACGTAACTTTAACGGTCCGATTTTTAATTTTTTATATTCGTTTGACTGCAGTATTGACAGCAGCTTGAAAAAACTGCATGGACCATGTTTTGCAATAGCATTGAGAATGCAATCAATAGGATCATTTGAAATTTTGTGCAGTGGTGATTCTTCATTTGGGTACACCTGGATTTGCATGCTCTGAGCTGCCTGGTGACGATCAGGCGGTTTTATTGGCGCAGTAACCTTAATTTCGGAATAGATATATTTTAAGCACTCTGTCACAGATGGAAACGTTTGTATCATTAAGTGAAGCTGCAGAGAATCGAATACCTGTTGAAGATCCGGTTGAAAGTCAGTTAGAAAAAGAGTACGGTGTTCATCTTTGAGTTGTTTCTGTTCTGCAATAAAAAGTCCCCAACCAGCACTGCTGATAATTGAAACATCTTTCATATCAAGGATCAAAAAAGTATGTTGCTGCTTATTGGCGTGTAATGAGTTTTTTAGGCTGGGTATTGTGGATTGCAATATATTTCCAGTAAGTTTAAAGATGACTATCGAGTGTGATGTGTATTGAATATTGATTCGGATTGAAAGGTCATTTGAGTACACCGGTTTAGGTTCAAGCATCTTATCGTTACTGCATTTTCCCGGAAGTGCATGAATAGGGCCATTTTTATTGCTATCAGGATCAAGACTGTCCGTTTTGCTGGTTTTTGTCATGATGGTCGCTCCTTAAGAGACCTCTCCCCCCTGCCCCCCTCTCCCAAAGAGCGAGGGGGGAATAAAGAAATTCTTCTCCCCCTCTCCTATGGGAGAGGGGGCCGGGGGGAGAGGTCTCTTCTATTATAAAACACAACCACAAAAAAATCGAGACTACTGTTTCAAATTTTTCACTTTGTTACGTGTCACTCGTCACTCGTCACGTTCTTTCTTCCCTGAAACCTATTTACATAAAAAGTGCGTTAAAATATATTCAGTTAGAATTTGATTTTGTACAACATGATCAGGTGTTCATTGCAGTTTTTTCCGTTTGGAGGGTGCTAAATGCTGTTGTATGCAAAAATTGTGTTTGCTTTGACCATTAGTGTGTTACTTGTCTCCTGCGATATTGGCAAAAGTCCTGAAAAACTCTTTGACGATGCATCTGAAGAGATTAAAAAGGGTAAAGTGACATCAGCGTATAAACTGTTGAAAAAGGCCGCAGAAAAAGAACCAAAAAATGTCAAATATTCATGGGCTGCTGCATCGACAGCACCAAATCAGAATGCAGCGTTTATCCATACAAAAGCCGCATGGGACAATGGACTCAGAAATCCACTTGTTCTGCTAAAGCTTGCTGCTGTTGCATTCCATACATCAAAAGAACAAAAGCTTGACTATGCGCTCAGCCTTTACAAAGAATTGCCGGATAGTTCACGTTCGATTGAATTCCGTGGTGATATTTTCGGCCAGTTTATGAAATTCGATTCCGCACTCACAATATATAAAGCTGTCGAGCAGACAAATCCGATGCCGGAAATTGCAAATAAGATTGCGTTTACATTAGAAAAAGCTGGTAAGCCTGATGCTGCACTTGAATATCTTAATCAATGTCGTACAAGTAAACGTATGAATTCCACTGCATATTCGATGCTTATTAATTTGTGGGCTTTACAATACGATTATAAGCAGGCAGATCTCATGTATACTGACGCAGTACAAACCGGATTCGCGAATGATCTTCTTAAAATTGACTATGCAGTGATTCTTGGGAGCCAGAACAGGTTTGGTGATGCAAAAATAATTATCAGTGAGGTACTGGGTTCATCTTCTGCTCCGGCTATTGGAAAACTGGTTGTTTTATTAAGTCAATTATATTTTTCAATGCTGGAAAAAAAGTACGATTATCTGGATAATGAGATTACTGTGCAGGATGATACATCAAAAGTTGCAGTAACTGCAAATCAATACAGGCTGTTTTTAAAGCAGCGGATGAAAGATACTGCTGGTGCACTCATAACGATTGCAGAAATTTACAAAAAAGTGCCTCAGAGTGCAACCATTGCAATTTCCTACGCACGCGAACTTGTCAGAACAAAACAGTTTGGAAAAGCAGATACGTTGTATCGCCAGATTCCGCAGGCGATTCTCCTTTCGCCATCAGTGCTGCCTGAGTTCGCATCAAATCTTGTCCGGCTTGGTAACGATGACGACGCAATGAAACTTGTCAGTAATCTGCATCAACATAATATTCTTAACAAAATGTCGCTTGAACTGTTCAGGGATTTGAGTTACAAGAAAAATTTTATGGAAAAAGCAGAAACCGCGCAAATGATGCTTGAGAAAAGTTTCAAGGATGATGCCGGGGTTTTATGGAGTAAAGGGATAATCGCTTTGCGAAACGGGAAATACGATTCTGCATATTCAGTGTTTTCATCACTGGCAAAAGCTAATCCGAAGGAACAGCAGTTTGCCATAATGAAGCTCAATACCCTATTTTTAAAAGGTGAATATGAACAGGTAATCACTGATGCGTCATCTGAAAATGTACCTGTTGCATTTAGTAAACTGATCAGCGCCCGCGCATTTCGAAAACTTGATAAAATTGAGGATGCAAAGAGAACCTATGAGGAATTGTTGATGATTGCAAAAGATTCAATTTTAGAGCCATATATGGAATATGCACAGTTTCTTTTAGAGAGCGGAGATTCCAAAAAAGCTGCACAAACGTTTTCGAAACTCGTAACGCTGTATGAAAAGTCTTCGGGAAAGAATGATACAGGCCTTGCGATGATACTTAATAATTACGCATGGTCTGCAGCCGAAAGTGAATCATTTGACAAGGAACAGGTGCTTGCTGCAGTAAAGAAAGCGATAACATTACAACCTGACAATCCTCAGATAATGGATACCTATGCAACTGTCCTGATGAAATCCGGAATGTTTAAAGAGTGTGTGACAGCACTTAAAGACAACACGCTTCTTAAGAAGAATCCATCACTCATGTTTCATTTAGGGTTGGCATTTGAGAAAAGCGGTGATAAAAACAGGGCTGTGCGGACATATCAGGAGATAGTGTCAACACCGGATTCGCTATTGGGGCAGAACGGGAAAGTTAAAAAAGCAAAGTTAGTGGATCATTTAGCTGAATTGCAGAAGTAGGCTTAGTTTTGGGTTCGCTAATATGTATTAAAGCGGCGATTAGTGGAAAATGCCGACTTGCAAATAACAATTCCTCCTACTCCCCCTCTCCAAATCCTTTTGGAAAGGGGGTTGGGGGGTGAGGCGGAGAGATCAATGACATTTAATTTAAAACTGATTATTTCCTTTGTACTTGGAGTGCTGTTTTCCTATGGTATAATATGGGTAATACTTAAGACGTCTATTGTTTATCTGTTTGCTGATAAACCGGGTCCGCGCAGAATTAATCAGCGACAGATTCCCCGTGTGGGTGGTATCGCAATACTTTTGGGATTTCAGGTTCTGATTTATGCATGGCATTTATTTATCCCCTCTGTGTCTCATTTACCATCAGACCTTCTATCTGCACTTACTTTTGCGGCACTTGCTATTATGCTTGTTGGTCTGGCTGATGATATGGTTGTATTTCATATCCATAATAAAGCAAAGTTCTTATTAGAAGTATTAATCGCTGTTGAGATTGTATTTATTAACGGTATCCAATTAAGAGAGATTCATCTTCTTGGATGGGATTGGGAACTGGGGTATTTAAGTATTCCGGTAACGGTGCTCTGGATTGTCGGAGTGACAAATGCGATTAATATCATTGATGGTGTTGACGGATTGGCAGGTTCTGTAACGGCTGTGATTTTTACGACGCTGGCTGTTTTTACCGGTTTTTCATCGAATAATGCAGTTTTGTTTCTGTGTATCATAATGGCCGGGCTGGTCGTTGGATTTTTAATGCATAATAAGACGCCGGCAAGAGTTTTTCTTGGTGATACGGGCTCGCTTTTTCTTGGAATTATCATTGGAGTTCTCAGTATTTATCTGGTTTCGAATTCAAGTGAGTCATATCCAATACTTATTGCACCACTGCTGGTCGGGCTTCCGCTTCTTGATGTTTTTACTGCTATGTTTCGTCGCTTTATGAAAAAAATATTAGCGGGTACAAACTTTATGAAAGCACTCGGAGCGATGTCTGTCGCTGATAATGAGCATATGCATCACAGGCTAATATACCGCGGACTTACGCATACAGAAACAGTCATTATTCTTGTGCTGTTTCATTCTGTAATATGCATGGCTGCAATTATGGTTAAGTTCACCAGCAAAGAGCAGTGCATTTTAATGCTGGTTTACATCGCGGCTCTTGGGGCCTGGTTTTTATACAAATTACAATTTTTTGAAAGATTCGAAAAATTGTTCAGAAAAGTTCAGGTTGTTCAAAATATCAAGAGATTTGATGTGGCAGTTGTTGATTCCAGTGATGTATTGGCATATTCGCTTCAGAAGTATCAGCAGGAGTTCTTTGCATTCACTTTTCTTAAAGAAGATGAGATTGTTCATAATGAGCGAAGCTTCTCCGCGATTATTCTGGAACAGCAACAGGATGTGAGGGTTGACAAAGTAATTTCACTTGCAAGCTCTCTTTTTTCACAGTATTCATGTCCGATAATTGTTGTTTCAGAATTAGGGCAGATTCCACCAAGTTTTCAATTTCAGGATGCAGAACAGAGTACGTTTATGATGCTTAAAAAACCGATCTACATTCCGATGTTGTTAAGAGAACTGCTGCGTCTTATTCGATTAAGCAGAAGCTGGTCGATGGAAAGGGTGACTGAGGATACCCGTCAATTTTTAATGCAGGCGGTTATAAATGAGGACGTTTGAAAAGAATCGAACCCGTTTACTAATTATATGTCAGGATCAGAAGCTGACCAATAAACTTGTTACACTGTTGACAAGTTATGGTTACTATGTTGACTATTGTTCTACAAGAAAAGAAGGAATCCTCAAATTCAAGCAGCATAAACAGGCGATTGTTATCTTTGAAGCATCACTGTTACCCAAATTTCCCGGGCACCTTTTTAGAATTTTTAAAATATTCAGCAGTAATCCCAAGATCCTGATTGCAGCCCGTGAGGATGAAGAAGCAAAAGTATATCCATATCTGAATAATGGTGTATATGATATTATTCAGATTCCTTTACGATTTGAATATCTCGATTTCAGCATCAGAAGGCTTATCGCATACGATAACCTGATGGCACGTCACGAATTCCTGACCATACTGTCAAGGCTGATCGCTTATTCTTCACCGCTTTGGATATATTTTATCATCGTGCTTGTAAGACGGTCACTCGGGTATTACTGAAGACAGCCTCACCCCCCAGCCCCCTCTCAAAATTGGTTTGGAGAGGGGGAGCTGGAACAAAGCAATCCATTTCGTTGATGATTTCAATTGCAATGAATGTAAGCTTGTTATCGAAGTAGATGGATCTATTCACGAAAATCAGAAAGTGTATGAAGAATGCTGGTCGATATTCTTGCACATATGTAAACATATAACTATAGGAATGTTTACAAATTCAGAGATAGAAAATAAACTACGTTTGGTTGTAAACAAAACGCACTACTGTCGATTATGTTTACACAATACAAACAATTTGATGCTTATTGCTACTGCTGGTATAGTATAAGGTTGGGACGAAGCATTGAAGATCTTACTGGATATATTTAAGGGTGGTACTACAAAAGAGATTGGATATACTTAACGCTCAACGGATTACCACTTTGTACTGCAATGACCTGCCATAATTAATCGAACATACAGCATGCAGAGGGCGAATGAGCGTCTGCCAATGGTATGCTAATTGCTCTCCGTTTTACTATTACTTCCAATGCGCCGGCCTTTTTATTGCTCTTTGTAGTAATTTTAAGGTAGAAATAAATGACTATTGATTTTTTGTTAAACTAAAAATAGATGGCGTTTCAGAGTGCTTTAGTTGAATATTATTTAAATAATAAATCACATTATAGGAGGTTCTTATGAAAAAAAATATGTTATTCTGTTTTCTGTTTGTTTTTATGTCACTTATGTCACATAACTCATTTGCAAGTATTGTAACATATAATCTTGATGGCTATGGTGGCTATGGTGAGCTTAATGGATTTATAGCATTTGAATCTGTAGGAATACCACACATATCGTATCCAGGTGAATATGGAGTAATAGTAGATTTCAAGTTGTATGATTTTTTTCTGGCAACTCCAAATGAAGTACTTATTCAAAGCGACAATACCTATGATAATATAATAAGGTTTTATGCAACAACAGATACCGTTTATTGGAATGATGATGCGAATATATGGGTAAAATCAGTCTCTGATCCATGGGAGATACCCTTTTTTATCCAACCATTTCCTGAAGATGGCTCTCTGATATTCGCACCAAATACATTTGATATTTTTAATTTTTATGGGAGAGGTTACCGCTTTTTCCAGCTGCATGCTGAATCTTTATCTGCAGCACCTGCATCTCTATCATTTACATATGCAGTACCTGAATATGAAGCTCTTACATATACCGCACCTGAATATGCAGTATCTCAAGTTGATGAACCAGGTGCCTTTACTTTTGTACTGTATGGCTTGTTGTCTGTTTGTCTAATTGCTATTATAAAAAGAACTAACATTATTAAGTGTTAAGATAGGGGACGTTCCTGGCATTTATTGGCGTGTTTTACAGATTGCTTACAAATATAACAGTAATCAGATTTACAAATTCAGAAGTAGAAAATGAACTAAGTCTGGCTGTAAACAAAATTAGACAAGCGTGTGAAAATAGATGTTCTATACACTTCCCCTCGCCAACAAGTGTAGAGGGGGGGGAGCATGAACATCTTCTTATCTCCCCCTCTTCCACGAGTGGAGAAGGGGGCAGGGGGGTGAGGCCCTCTTTACAAATGTACCTGCCGCCGGATTACCGGACCTAACACTCTCGTTACCGGAAGCGGTAACTTGCTCCAGACCTTTATGAACTTTTCCTTCTTGCCATTTGGTTCATCTTCAGGGATTACTCTCGTGTTGTAATGGTACCAGAACAATTGCTCCGGTTTTGCTCCCCACTGCTCTTTAAATTTAAAGGTTCCCTCACCAGGTGTGGATCTGCCGAAATCAAAGTATTTGTACTTTTTTTCTATTGAATAACAGAGCATCTCCCAGTAAAGCAGCATATTCGGAGATATCTTTTGATAGGTTCTTTTGAATGACGCCCATGGGTTGATTGCTATATCATTAAAACCACAGACCATTGAGCATGCAACAGGCGTTGTTGCATTGTGGTAAATAACAAACAGTCTGTTATCCGGTGATGCCTCAAGCATATTTCGCATCAGGGCCTTTGAGTGTACCGGTGATCCAAGGTCTCTCATATTGTGAACAAATACATCGTAGAAATCATCAAGCAGCTCAACGCCACCATTTTTACCGGTACAATTTTCTTTTTGGGGCCTTCGGATCTGGCTGCGCAATTTAGCAGGAAAAGTCGAAAACAATGCATCCTGATTGTCGGGTAATTCCAGTTTCATACGGACCTTGCCTGTTTTCTTTGACAGTTTAAGTGAACCGGCGCAAATTGTATCCGTAAAGTACTTCTGTTCGTTTGTTTGTCTGAACTCTATCTCGCTGATCTTTAGTGATACTGCAAGCTCTGCTGCTTTGTCAAGAAGCTGGCGTCCGCATGTATCATCACTGGTAACAATCCCTCCATAGTCACAAAATGGAAGTGAAACAAGAGCATTACCGAAAACCGGACTTTTTATAACAAAAAGCGGTAAAACACCCTTGACAATATTATCTTCTGATGCGACCAGGTAATAGCTTTTATGGTGATATGTTTTTTCAATAACAGTTTTAAAAAAATGAAGATGATAGACGCTGCTGTGGTTGGAACTCCTGATAAAGGAATCCCACTTTTGCGAATCTTTTTGTTCGAGAATGTCAATGCTTATCATAGTATCCTAACAGGAACGGTAATATCTCACCCGTTTTTCGTGTGTGTCAAGGTCAACCTGACGAAGAAGTGCGAATAATTTTAGTGTATTAATGCGGTCTTTCTTGTCGAGTTTTTCGTTGATATGATTTTTCAATTGTAAAATATTTACAGGACCGAAATCTGCAATTACCTTAAAGATAAGTTCCTGTGCTGTAAGCTTACCGGATTCTGTTTTCCCGGCAGGCAGTACCTGATTTTGTCCTTCCGCTTTCTGCTCATATACGCCATAATGAACCGAGAATGGATCGTTGGGGCTGATATTTTTAAGAGAGATGTATTCATTAGTTTTTGTAAGGCCAAGGCTGCTTCTCGAAATGTCAACCGTTGCAGATTGGGACATCACAGTTCTGTCGTTAGGGCTGAAATCCATGCCCTGCGATTCATCAACAAGTGGTAATATGTCGTCAGTTTCTGCCGGAAGTGGTTCTGTGCACTTGTCAACAACGGAGTAATCGGTACTCATGGAGTCGTCAATGTACAGATCTTTCAGTGACAATGTCTGTGATTTATCGGAAACGACCAGTTTAGAATTGGGTTTTGGCTGATATTGGGATTGAGTCTGTGCATGAGCAGAAGACTCATCACTCTCCTTACTTCCCACTCCCCACATCCCACATCCCACTTCATTTTTCCGATCATTATCATTAGTTGCAACGATAGGATTAACACCAATTTCATTAATAAGAACCGTTTTCTCAAGAGGTTTGGATTGAGATGAAACCAGACTGGTCTTTCTGCTTGTCACTTCCCGCTTCTCACTTCCCACTTCTTCCTTATGACTCTTTCCAAGCTCCTCCAGTATCTTCCTCTTTACATCAAGAATAGCACTTCCACATTCATCATCAAGGAGTACTGTTTTTTCGAAAAGGCCCGGGCTATTGAAATTTACTTTTTCGATAGGAGAGAATTCAGGAGCAGGTTGAGATTGAGGTTGAGATTGAGAACTGCCAGTCTCATCACTTCCCGCTTCCCCCCTGATTTCATCCAAAACCATACGCTTAGCGTCAGCGATCGGATTAGAACCGTCACTACTGATAAGGATAGTCTTTTCAAAAGGAGAAAATTCAGGTTTAGGTTGAGATTGAGGTTGAATAGGAGAACAATCTGTCTCTACACACTCCACTTCACCCTTCCCACTTTCCACTTTCCCCCTTATTTCATCCAAAACCATACGCTTAGCGTCAGCGATCGGATTAGAACCATCACTACTGATAAGGATAGTCTTTTCAAAAGGAGAGAATTCAGGTTGAGATTGAGATTGAGATTGAGACTGAGATTGAGGTTGAGACTGAGAACTGCCAGTCTCATCACTTCCCGCTACCCCCCTGATTTCATCCAAAACCTTACGCTTTGCATCAGCGATTGGATTAGAACCGTCACTACTGATAAGAATAGTCTTTTCAAAAGGAGAGAATTCAGGAGCAGGTTGAGGCTGAGGCTGAGGCTGAGGTTGAGCATGAGAACTGCCTGTCTCTCCACTTCCCACTTCCCACTTCCCACTTCCCGCTTCCTTCCCGATTTCATCCAAAACCAACCGCTTAGCGTCAGCGATCGGATTAGAACCATCACTACTGATAAGGATAGTCTTTTCAAAAGGAGAGAATTCAGGTTTAGGTTGAGATTGAAGTTGAACAGGAGAACAATCTGTCTCTACACTCTCCACTTCACACTTCCCACTCTCCACATCCTTCTTTTTCCTGCCTAATAAACTATCTACCAATTTCATCTCAGGTATCTCACTCTTCGGTCTCTCGTTAAATAGAAAATCGTGAATATTAGACTGAATCTCTAACGATGAGTCATCTTCGTCAAAGATCATACATTTATCAGTCTTTTCATGATCATGCGTTAAATTACGGATTGCCTGACAGCATGTTGCAACCGTATCACAGTGACATATATTTAATTTATTAAAATCAGTAGTTTCAGAGAGTACCTCGGAACGAATACCTGCAAATAAAAGAATACCGTTTAGCTTTTGAAGTTTTGAGACCTTTGATGAAAAATATACCCATACTTCCTTTTCGACAGCAGATACATCAGTCAAATCGAAAATGATAAAGGGTAGATTTTTAGCACTGCACATTTTAAATGTATTGTGAAGAACGAGACAATTTGATTCAACAAGTTTTCCACTGCAATGAAATACAATTATTGCAGGCAGTTGATCTCTTAATATCGCATAACGAATCTGAAATCTGGTATTGTCATCTTCAGGAAGCATATTCCCGGTGCAATTAGTGACTTCTTTTTCGGATGTGTTAATCGGTGGCTGATTTTCAAGTACCATATCTACTTTTGATGTTGTATCATTGCTTAAATTAATAACATGTTGAGTATTGCTGTTATCAGGGATGATATCAGAAGCCGGTGTAAATTCGTTAAAATCATCTTCCGAGTACTTTGGCATTTCACTTACCACCTGAGCGTTTTTCAGCAAATACGGTTTTGTTTAAATTAATATCAGCTTAGTCTGAATCCAAGACATTAGTAAGAAGTGACTCGTGACAAATACTATCAACTGGGTATGTTTTTTATTCAGTTACCAGCCACTATCTTCTCTTCATACTTATACATAAAAAAAATGCAAAAAGACAGGTACCTTTTAGTTACATTCGGAGAATTCAATTTTATATCGTGATACCAGCTCAAAAACACCTTTGTCAGTCTTAACTATTGAAATGCCTTTTTCGTGAGCTTTAAGTGTTTGGGTTAATCTCTGAAGTCTTACAACAAAGTTGGGATTGTAGGGATTTCCGATAATTGACTCATCTTTTACGAATTCGCTATGGTGAAAGCGTGTTCTTCCGGTTTCAGTATATATCGAAAGCATTTTTCTCAGGATTTTTGCAGGAACATTTTTGATAAGCGGTTCACCGTTAATCATAACTGTTTCATTTTTCCGATCATACTCAAAGAATATCTTGGGATGCAGTTCGCTGATAAATTTCTTGTGAAGCACTTTAATGTCTGACCACACATTGTCACTGAATTTTGAGATGTCATCAATAAGTGGTTCAAGGAAATTAAGTGGTGTATGAGCCGTTGCACTGTATTGATATTCATAAGCACTCACAGGAGCATTTATGATACTTCCTTTATGAAGTACGATTCGTTTTCTTAACGGGCAATAGTAGTTATCAAGAACCAGCCAGGATGTCTTTTTTTCAAGATGGAGTCCTTTAATATCAATGTTATTCTCCTTGCAGTATTGACTAAATGAATGTTGTGTGGCGATCTTTTTATCATTGATATAAATGTGATTTTTTATGATTGTTGCCTCGGGCACTATATCAGAAATATCTCTGTAATCAGCAATGATAGTGTAGTTTTCATATTCCGGTAACTGAATCGCTGTTGGAAATCGCTTAATTATGATTGCGGCCCACAATTCAGCATCAAAATGTTTTAGCGGGCGGTCCTCAATTGACGGATCCGCATGTGTCATCATCAAGACCGTTCTGAAGTGTTTGCTGCCATCAATACTGTGACGCGGAATTGAGTATTTCAATCCTTGCGTAACGTGGCTGTTGTAGTGATCCACCAGTTGCAGGACAAGAAAACGTGGATCCTGTCCCGAAAAAAATAATCCAAGTATTGATTTACTCCATGACAACCAGTCTCTGGGTGGAATGAGAATGCCTTTGTTCAAACTGCCAAATGACGAACGAATAAATGTTTGAATGTCAACATGGGTTGTGTGTAAAAAATTTTCAAAATGCGAAAGAAGAGAGAAAACATACTTTTGGGGATACCATTTCGAGCCCTGCCACAACTCAGTGAACATCATGTATTCATCTGTTGATGAGTACCCGGGAAGCCGGTATGTATTCCAGAACCTGCGGATTTCATCTGATGTGAAATGAAGCAGCATTCCTGCATACAGAAGGCGTGTGTAGTCATACCGGACAAGTAATTCGGCTGTATGCTTATTTACGTTTTGATTAGTCATAGAATCAGTGTGTCTGAAAATACTGTTTAATGTTGTCAACTACCATATGATGAATAATCGATCATTATACCATTACACAACAATGCTTGAAATTAAAAAAAGACGATCTGAATGATTTCATCTTAATGATACCAGTTGCGATACGAGCGATTTATTCAAATATAACAACTAAATCTCTTCAAATGAATATATAAATGCATTATGAAAAAAACAACCTAAAACTGTGGTAACCTCCATAATATGGCAAAACAGAAGTATATTTTATGCAATTGTTATGTAAGGTATTGTAATTTAAAGAGATTAAAAGTATAATCATCGTACTGCATTTCGAAATGTGTATTGTAAGAATCAAAATGGGTATCAGGTTGGTTTTCTACACTAAACGTTACATACTAAAGATATTTTCCGGAGCAAAACTATGAAGTTTAAGGGTTGTATTATTGTCATCGCTGGTGTACTGGCGATCTGTTCATCACTTCCCGGACAGCAAAATGATATTTATATCCCGCCATCACTTATGGAGTGGAAACAGTGGATCCTTGATAAGCATCCGTTATTGCATTGTCCGGAAAGTATGGCTGATTCATCAGTGAAATATTGTTCCTGGATCTCGCGTCTTGATTTACAGGCAGGTGACAAGTCTGCTGAATTTGCAATGACTGTTACCGTGTTCGCACCTGTTAAGGTAACACTTCCGGGTGATGCTATGTATTGGCCAATGGATACAAAAGCAAATGGGAAAGCAGTACCGGTTATCAGGAACAATGATTCACTTCCTTCAATATTCCTGGATAAGGGGCAGTGGACTGTTGCAGGAAAATTACGCTGGGACAGCAGACCTCTGTCAGTAAAAATTCCTGCGGGTACTGCAATTGTAAATGTAGTGTCAGATAATAATAAAAAGATCGAAACTGAAATTGACAGCAAAGGAATACTTCGTTTCAGGGATGTTGGTTCTGTTTTAAAAGATTCAGTTACAACAGATAACGTCGATGTACGGGTATATCGAAAACTCAGGGATGGATGCCCGATGTATTTGCATACAATCGTAAAGCTGAGTGTTTCAGGAAAGGATAGGGAAGCTCAGCTTGGCAGGTTTCTTCCAGAAAATGCTGCGCTTGTCTACCTTCATTCATCCCTGCCGGCATCAATTGAGAATAATGGAAATGTGCGTGTTCAGTTAAGAAGTGGAACGTGGGATATTGAGATGATGTGCAGGTTTACTTGTGACACAAAGATTTTCGGCATGGATAAAAAAACTGATAAATGGCCATCGCAGGAGATCTGGTCTTTTGAAGCTGATCCGGGAGTGAGAGCTGTATCAATAAAAGGTGCAAATACCATAAATCCTTCACAAAGTGCACTTCCCGGTGAGTGGCTCAGGTATCCTGCATATATTATCACCAATGATGTTAAACTTGAAATAGCTGAGGAGCACAGAGGGGATTTTTCACCAGATCCGAATGTTCTTACACTCGATAGAAAAATGTGGCTTGATTTTAAAGGTGATAAAATAACGATCAAGGATATTATTTCAGGAACCGTGTCACGGTCGGGACGCCTGGCGCTTGATAAAAATTTTGTCCTTGGGAGTGTTTCGCTTGATGATATCCCGCAGCTTGTTACGACGGTTGATAGCACAAATCCCGGAATCGAGTATCGTCAGGGTATGGTAAATCTGAAATGTTTAAGTACGGCAGCTGCAGAAAGTGTCAACAATACCGGTTGGAATCATCCGTTTACAAAAGCTGATGTTGAACTCAATCTGCCTCCAGGATATTCTGTGGTACACATTAACGGACCTGACTATACACGTAATACCTGGCTTTCAAAGTGGAGCATCTGGGATATTTTCCTTCTCTTCCTGCTTGTTATTTCGATTTACAAAATAAGTAATATCCGGTGGAGTATTGTTGCATTAATCACGTTTGTGGTAACATTTCATGAGAATGGTGCGCCACTATTTTTATGGCTTAACATTGTTGCAGCAGTTGCGCTGCTGCGAGTATTACCGGATAGTAAATTTAAAAAAATATTGTCCTATTACTCAGTACTTGCGTTTCTGGCTGTGCTATTTGTCGGATTGACATTTTCAGTGTATCAGGTGCGTCAGGCATTGTATCCTCAGCTTGAAAAAGGAATGCTGAAACATTTTTCGGAACATCAGCAGTACGCACCATCGGAATCGGATTTTTATGAAGAAAAAGCTGAACAACGTGTTGCGAAAATGATTTCCCGGAAGAGTATATCTGGTATACGTGAAAATCAGATGATTGATCAATATGATCCTGGAATAAAAATTCAGACTGGTCCCGGAGAACCCAAGTGGAGCTGGAATACTGTAACCTTTGGTTTCAACAGTCCGGTTGATTCACGACAAACTATTTCGACCTATATTGTACCGCCTCTTGTAAATAGTATGATTTCATTAATCCGGGTGTGCGGAATATTTTTGATATTGTGGTGTCTTTGGAAAATTGTCCTTAAAAATAAAGCTTTCACTATGATAAAAAATCAGGTGTCAAGACAGGCTGGAAAACTGCTTGTACTACCCCTTGGATTATTATTGTCTCCATGGATGACAGATGCAACAATTCCCGATGAGTCACTATTGAGAGATCTTGAGTCGAGATTGATAAAAAAAGAATTATGCAATGGTGAATGTGTAACGATACAAAAAGGATTTCTTAAAGTTGACAATGATATCGTGATGTTGGATCTGGTTGTTGATGCATCAATGATGGTTGCGTATCAGCTTCCCGGAAACAGGCAGGAGTGGTTCCCTGAAAAAATATCAATAAATAATGACAAGCAGCCACCATTACTGAGTGAGGAAAATGGTATTACTGCACTTATACAGAAAGGCCTGAATGAAGTCCATCTGGAGGGAAGAATTCAATCCGGCAAGACGGTTATTTCGTTTCCTCACAATCCGAATAATCTTGTGTTTGTATCAAATAAGTGGCAGGTCAGCGGTATTGTAAATGGTCGGGTTCCCGGTGGAGCCTTAACACTTGAGAAAGCGGAAAGAACCGGCCATATAAAAGAAAAAGATCAACCTGTTACCGCAGAGCAGGCACTGCCTTTTGTGGAAGTCCAGAGACGAATTACCATTGATAAAGAATGGACTGTTTCTACAACAGTCAATCGTATCGCTCCTGAAAGTGATCCAATAAGCCTGCGAATTCCACTACTGAAACATGAATCTGTGATATCATCAACGGTCACCGATCCTATTGGCTTTATTACCGTTTACCTGACTAAAGATCAGAAGTCATTCAGCTGGCATTCAACATTGAAAAAAACAAATGAGATTATTTTAGAAGTTCAACATCAGGACAAGTGGGTGGAGGTGTGGACCCTTGATCCATCATCACGATGGCATGTTGAAACTGATGGTATCCTGCAAATTAAAAGGAGTGCAGATGCATCGGATGCAATACAGGTATGGAAACCATTACCAGGGGACCGCCTGACAATAAAAATTCAGAAACCGGAACCTGTTGACGGGCCAACAATGACAATTGAAAGCAGCAGGCTTGAAACAGTCCCTGGAAGGAAGCGAAGCGAGCATAAACTTTTTTTGTCTGTTCTGTCAAGTCAGGCAGATAAGCTTCAGGTGATGTTCAGCTCCGGAGCTCAACTTGAGAAAGTCATGGTTAATAACACTGCAGAGATAATATCCATGAATGACGGCAAGGTGAATATTCATGTTAATCCCGGGAAACAAACCATTGAAATCGCATGGATAACCGACGATATTCTTGATTATATTACAAAAACTCCTTTTGTCAGGATTGATGCAGGCGGGGCTAATTTTGAGATAAACTGCTCAATTCCTCAGGATCGATGGCTTCTTTTTACGGGGGGGCCAGCTCTGGGGCCGGCACTGCTTTTCTGGCCGATGCTTATTGTACTTCTCATTATCTCGATTATTTTAAGTAAATTAAAAAATCTACCGGTAACCTGGTATCACTGGTTTCTCCTGTTTGCGCCAATGAGTACGGTTGATAATATCGGCGGTGTATTTGTAGTTGCCTGGTTTATAGCACTCGCTGCACGGTCAAAACTGACATCAAGTAACAGGCATTTTAATACGATTCAAACCGGATGTGTTTTGTTGACTATTGCCGCAGCAATTTCAATTGGGGCAACAATTCCATTAGGGCTGCTAAGCAGTCCTGATATGTTTATTTTAGGAAATGGATCAAGCGGGCATATGCTTAACTGGTACGAGGATAGTTTTGGGAAGATTTTACCGCAAGCCTGGTTTATTTCGTTGCCGGTCTGGGTATACCGTATTGTAATGTTGCTATGGTCTATCTGGTTGATATTGTGTCTGACCAGGTGGATTGCCTGGGGGTGGCATGCATTCTCAAATGGTGGCATCTGGAATAAAAGGAAAATTGAGAAAGTACGTGTTAACAGTCAATCACAGGAACATGAAGTGAAAAAATAGCAAATTCAGTTCTACTTTGTTAGAATGGTACACCGATCGTCAGTGGAGCCGATACGATCACATTTCGCGCATTTTAACTTTGTTTGTTAAGATTACAACAGTAATCTTTCAGCATTTTAACAAAGTAGAATTAGTTTACTGAATTATTTGATAATAAAAGAAAGAGTCAGAGATGTTCCGCACAGAGCAAGTAATGTGTATTTTGCAGTCTCAAATTTCTTTGCAGTAGTATAGGATTCTTCAAAAACGCCGGGATTATTGAGTGCATCATCCCTGCCATAGTTTGTATAACGCGAATAATGGTAATGTTCACCATAGTAGCATGCTGCACTGGAAAGTAAAAACACCACGGTTGGAATTATTAAGCGTGAATTGTAAAACTGCTTCTTTTTGAGCTCAAGAAAGTAGGTGTGAATTCCCGGTTCGTCCAGAACAATCTTTTTCTGAAAAGGCTCATATCCATCAGTTTTACTTCTCAGGGTGAGATTTCCTACGGGTAGAATCCATTCAAGCGGAGTCTTTCCCTCAAGTCCTAAATCGGTGGTAATATTGATATTTGATGGGCTTGATTGAATCCTGATGTGGCACACGTACTGTGTACGAATGTTTTCAACGATTTTTTTGATAAGAACCGAGCGGAATGTACTCAGCTCTTCAGGCTGATATGAGATTGAGATCAGTGGATGATCCAGACTTGTGCCAATATTGCCTTTTGCCCAGTCACTGATCGTAAGAATGCTGATAATAATCGAGTTGAATGTGTCGGTTGTTTGATTCTCTGAACTCATATACATCACGATATCATCATGCTTTGTTGTATCTGAAAGAATCTGAGGAGCAAGTGTTTTCAGGCAGAAATGTATTTCTGCCAGTGCTGCGCCAAGTTCTTTATTGAAATCAGTGATAAAATTATAGGGTAGATTTTGTTCAAGCGTTTGATTTATAGAGAAATATATCGGCCTGGCTTCAGATTTGCATCCCTGTTGAGCATTCACAGATATCATGAGTAACAATACCAGCAAGTTCATTGAATGTAAGAATCTCATGCCTGAAATATACTCAACTTTTAAAATTAAAACCAGAGATAGACTTAAGAGAGTTGCAGTAACTGTGAAAAAAAGGGTACAATAAACCTGTAAATTAAAACAGTTGTAACTTTGCGGCAGTTTGAGTGAATGTTTGTAAAAAAAGTTTTGATTCTTTAAGGGTGGTTGCCTTTATTATATAGGTGATTGTATTTTGAGAGTATAAGGGGGAGTTACTCATGAGTATTCATAGTAGTATTAACAATAAAAGAGTCTGCAATTGAAAACACAACGTCAACGTTTTCTTTTATTACTACTATCGGTTTGCAGCGTGTTGCTATCATTGACCTGTATTTCAAGAAACAATCCGTGGGATCCGCTTAATGGTTGTCCTGATGCGCTCAAGGCAGAGTATCGCTCCGATGTTGAAAACTCAATCGGAACCAGTATTGCCCGTGTTCAGAATGGCATAAGTAAATTAGATCAATTTTTTGCAGATTTTACCATCGGCAGTCAGCATGCAGATTCGCTATTGAGAGTAAATGATTCAATCAGGGCAAACTTCAATCAGATTGCATCACATAATGATTCTCTTCGATTGATGAATTATCTATCAGACTGTTCACTGACAAAAACACTGGATACGTTCAGATTACTTGATACGGTAAAACTCTTTATCCCAGACAGCATTACGCAATTTACCGGTACGTTCATGTTCGATTCACTATTGGTAGTGTCAGAAATTGAGACTGGTAACAAACGATGTCCTCCGTCAGGAATCTTTACTGCAATTCAGAACGAAACGCTGTGTAAGCCATTAGTGGAGTTTGCACATCGGGAAGATTCACTTAATCGGATTCAGAACCGTTATCTTGAAAAATATTCTGATAAGAATTTGTCCATCGGTAAAACGAACGACTCTTTGTCACTGCTCAACGCAGCTATAAAAACTTATAATGACTCGATATTGGCATCACAGTTGTTCTGCAGGAAAAATCCGGTCGTGAATGCAGACACGCTGAAAAAACGTCCGTCAACGCTGAAACCCGGAGATACGCTCTATATTGGTGCTGCGACATTCACAAATGGGGATTTCAAGTTCTCCAACAGAGGAGATTCATTAAAAGCGATCGTTGTTATTGGTTCGCCATATATGAATACGGTGTTTGATGGGATGTCTTTTGTTTTGTCAGTTTCTAAAAACATTGTTTTTGAGAATCTTGTCATTCAGAATGCAAAGGATAGCATTGGTGTCCGTATTGAAGGGTATTGTGAAAATATTACGTTCAGGAATTGTATTATAAGAAATAATGCAAAGAGCGGCATTGAAGCATCAGTGAGCTATCTTGATCTGGTCAATTGCCAGATTTATGGAAATAAACAGGATGGAATTTACATAGAGAAAGGGCAGACTGCGATACCTCAGCTGATTGGAGCGAACCTTCTGATAGTACGAAATGGACGATATGGAATTTACTCATTAAATACGGGTGTAAAAATTGAAAAAACAACAATTTCCGATAATGATGCAGGCGGTATTTATTTAAATGATCCGGAAGAGCAGTCTCTGTTCTCTTTTGTAAATATTAGTTACAATAAGAATTTTGGAGTTTACAAAACACCGACTGAGAAACCAAGGGGTACTGTTTACTTTTCAGGATGTAATTTTTACGAAAATAGTAACCGTGATATTTATATCGAAAGTAAGTATATTGAAAGTAAAGAAACTCCTCTAACCGAAAATCCTTTATATATTGATAGAGCTACTATGAATTACCGGATTGCACCCTCAAGTGCAATTTACGACCTGTCAATTGGCTATCAATATGGTAACTGACAGTTATTAAGTGCATCAACTAATTTCAGAATGGTGATAAAGAAACAATGAAATTAATCGGTCCGCATGTAAGTACAACAGGAGGTGTGTTTAATGCACCTCTTAATGCAAAGGCACTTGGTGCTACCGCTTTCGGGATGTTCTCGAAAAATCAGCGTCGGTGGGAGTCGCCGCCCTATGACCAGTCAACTATCTCATTGTTTAAAAAAAATCTTAACGATGCTGCTTATTCACCATCCTGTGTTTTGACACATGATAGCTATCTTATCAACATAGGTAATCCGGATCCCGTTGCTCAGAAGAAATCTCTGGATGCATGTATTGATGAGTTAAACCGGTGCGATCAACTTGGGCTTACAACATTGAACATGCATCCGGGTAGCCATCTGAAACTTGTTGATGAGACCGAGTGTCTTGATAGTATAGCAAAAAATATCAATACTGCACTCACGGTAACCAGCAATGTTGCGGTAGTGCTGGAGACTACTTCCGGTCAAGGCTCCAATGTCGGCTACCGTTTTGAACATCTGGCACATATCATAAAAAGAATTGATGACAAAAAGAGAGTCGGTGTGTGTATCGATACCTGTCATATCTTCGCAGCAGGATATGATATCAGGACCGAAAAAGGGTATCATCAGGTAATGGATGAGTTTGACAAGGTGATAGGATTTCGTTATCTCATGGGTATGCATTTGAATGACTCCAAAGGTAAACATGGCAGTCATCTTGACAGGCACCAAAGTCTTGGTCAGGGGGAACTTGGACTTGAACCGTTCAGGCAGATCATGAACGATTCACGGCTTGATGGCATACCGTTGATACTTGAGACTATTGATGAAAGCATTTGGGCAGAGGAGATAAAGCTGCTCTATTCGTTTGTGAAATGAAGGCCTCGCCTTCCTGGTCCCAATGTGGTTACCATAAGCTTGACATGTTGCAGCTGTGCTGATTGAGCGCCCCCACCCCAGCTCAAAGCAGCTGGACCTCCCCCGCAGGAGGGTGGTAATATTTTGATTTTAAAACAATTAAACCGCCCTCCTGCGGGGGAGGTCGCTCGGCTTTGCGAGCGGGAGGGGGCGAGCGAATAAGTACACAGCCTCCTTGTAAATACTAAGTAAACAACATAAGCCTCCTGATCTCCTCTCAATTGGTATGGAGATCCGGAATAATTTTATGTAAAGAACTGGATAAAAAAATGAAAATCTGTTTTGTAGGATCCGTCTACCCCAGGTTTCAGGATGATACTGAAGTTCCATGGCTTCGCAGGACTGTCAATGAACTTGTTGCACGCGGTCATGATGTAACCGTGTTTGCACCATCATTCAGGGGATTAAAATCACATACCATTGATGGTGTCAGGGTGAAACGGTTCAGGTACTTCTTTTCAAAGTGGGAAGACCTTACCGGTGAAGAGGGGGGCGTTAACAAGATCCACAAATTTCATTATAAAGTGCTGACTGTGCTCTACATTATCGCAGGATCAATCTGCCTGGCATTGCTTAACAGAAGAGAAAAGTATGATATACTTCATGTGCATTGGCCTTTCCCACATGGTATTTTAAGTACTTTCGCATTGCTTTTCAGGAAAACAAAAGTTATCCTGAACTTTCACGGCGCTGAATTACTGCTTGCAAAACGATTTGGTTTTGTCAAATTATTTCTTAAATATTTTATTGAGCACGCTGACGCAATAATCGTGAATTCATCATTTACAGGAAGGAATGTGACATCGATTAACAATAAACCTGTAAATATAATCCCCTATGGTACAACCATCGAACCGTCATTGCAACAGAAGAAGGAAAAAAGCGGGAGGCTTGTTTTTAGTTTAGGACGAATGATTGAGCGAAAAGGATTTAAGTACCTTGTTGATGCAATGAGTATTGTTGTCAGGGAATTTCCTGATGCAAAGCTTACAATTGCGGGTGGCGGGCCACTGAGAGATCAGTTGATAGAACAGGTAAAAACACTGGGCCTCGAAAACAGTGTTTTTCTTCCTGGTAAAGTGCCGTCAGCGACGCTGAATGAGCTGTTTACTAATGCAGATATATTTGTGTTACCGGCTATCGTTGACAAAAATGGTGATACTGAGGGTCTGGGAGTTGTACTTGTTGAGGCAATGACCTATAAATTGCCGGTAATTGCAAGTAATGTCGGAGGAATTCCGGATGTAATAATTCCGAAAGTATCGGGAGTGCTTGTTGAAGAAAAAAATGTTCAATCTCTTGCACATGCGATTATTGATTTTATGCGAAATCCTGATACAATGAAACTGGTAGGGGATATGGGTTTTTCTTTCATATCAAAAGAATTTACATGGGATAAAGTAATCGGCGATATGGATAGATTGTATAGAAAAGTGGTAAATGATTAATGCAATTTGCTTATTTTCAGGAACGATTGGCCGCTAAGTATTGTCTGGTAGTACAAAACTGTTTGAGATTTTAGTGAAATTTAGTATAATACATATACTGCCTATGAAAAATCTATTACGGGTGGACCTGGTTCCGGATATTGTTTTTATATTAAGTCAAGGGAGGGTTTGAAATGAATCGCCTCATGTGTTTAATCGCTGTTGTTGCTGCCGGGTATATCGGTGTAAGTAACGCAGCACTGTCGTGTAAAGTGACAGCCGGTCAGATGTCGGTGGCAAACGCTGCCGGTAAAAATAGTGCTGCAAACATACATTCAATTGAATTCGGAGATACAGTGTCGCTTGGTGTAAATGATCAGGCTGAATTGACATTGGAAAAAAACTCGCGTCTTCTTCTGAAAGGCCCGCTTACAGCAATTGTTACAAATGATAATTCCATACTCCGGGTTGCACTTGATGATGGACAGGTGCTGCTTGACCGCAAATTACCCTATGAGTTCAGTTCAGTTCAGATTACTACCCGCGGCGGATATGTCTTTCAGCCGCTCGGGACCGCTGCTGCTGTGAAGACATCAAAAACGTCATATCCTGCAACAGCAGTACTTCGTGGTAAAATGAAAATGCAGGCACCTACAGGGGAATCGGTGATTGTTGATAAGGGCTATACGGGGAGTATCGATAAAAACGGCAATCTGGTTACAGAGAAACTTTCACCTGATGCAGAAAGTGCATTACGGTCCTGGGGAAACATAACTGATGCAGATGATATACAACCATCACCCGATACACAAGTATCAGCAGAGCCAGCAGCAACATTGGAACCTGTGAAACAGGACGAAGCTCCTGCGTCTCAAATGGTACAATCAGGTAATCAGACAGCTTCTGATCCTGTAAGTAACAATACGCCGAAATCTGATAACGGTCAGGCACAAACCGGTAGTACAGTTGCTTCGTCAACGCCGCAGCCTGCACCCGAAGAGACTGGTGATATAGAGACTGGTGATATAAAGAGTAACAATGTAAATACTGCTGAGAATAAAGATGATAAAGGGAGCGAAGAGCCACAGAAACCTCAATGGGAAATCAGTGCCGGTACTGCAACAGTTGATAATAAGCAGTGGACCAGAGTTGCGGTTGGTGTTGATGTACCTATATGGAAATTTGGGGTTTTCTTTGATATAGAGCTCTTTATTGACGACAAGGGTAGGTTTTCAGATAAGGGATGGAACTTTGACGATGACTGGCTTGATGCACTGTCAAGAAAAATTCGCTATATCCGGTTCGGACGCGAGAATGATCCGCTGTTCATAAAGATTGGCGGCTTGTCAAATGTTACACTCGGATATGGTTTCCTGATGGACCGGTTTACCAATATGCTTCATTACCCGGACGATAAACAGTTGGGATTCCAGTTGTATCTTAACAAAGTAACACCAATCGGGCTTACACTTCAGACTGTCGTCGCAGATTTCAAGGATTTTAAAAATGATGGCGGTGTTGTTGGCGCCCGTCTTGCACTGACTCCCTTAAAATCAAGCAGTATTCCACTGATTAATAAATTGACATTCGGAGGATCATATGTAGTGGATATCAACCAGTATGCACCTGCACGAAAATGGGACATCGAAATGCCCCGCTCGCTGAGAGCATACAGGTATTTAAGAAGTCTCAATGTTGATTCAATAACAGCAGTTGATAGCAGCAGGTCATTCACGGGTAGTGATCCTGTAGCAGATTCTGAAATATATGCCAGTGAAGTAAACGCGAAGTCAATGACAGATCAGTTTGGACTTTTTGGAGGAGATGTCGGATTACCGCTTATTACTACTAATTTGTTAAGCCTTGATCTCTACGGTCAGGCTGGTATCAGAGAGGATAATGTACACGGTTGGGGTATTGGTGCTCCGGGTGTTTCTCTTAAGGTATGGAGATTGTGGGCAAATGTTGAGTATCGTCATGTTGAGGGTAAATTCATACCGGGTTATTTCGGATCCTATTACCTTGATGAACGTATTTTGAGAAAACCTGCAATTACAACCAAAGAAATGCGTCTTTATGATGATGATTTGAATGGTGTGTTTGGTAAGCTTGGTTTTGATATTGCGGGTCTGCTTGTTATTGATGGAGCTTATCAATATATGGTTGGAACCAGGGACAAAAATCATAAAGATCAGCGTTTTGAGGGAATTGCAGCAGTCGGTGATCTAATTGTCAAGAAGATACCCAAGATAAGCAAAGCAGAGATATATATACAGAAAACTAATATCGGTAGCACACCTGTCAGGTATGACTCTATCAGCAGGAGCACTACCTATGATAAGTTCTTTGACAAAACTCCGTCCCTCAACTGGGGATACAGAGTAGGATTGGCAATTACAGAAGGTGCTGCGTTGATCTTTGATACACGGTATGGCTACAAATGTGATAGTAGTAATCCGTTTAAATATGTACCGTATAATAACATAAGTATACAAACAGCCATTACATTTTAAGGTTTATTGCTTGTAGTACATATTATAGACCATGTACTACAAGTACCATTATTACGATTTAAGGTTTGAGAGTACAGGAAAAGCATGAGTTATCAATCGCCTATGATGAAACGGGTGAAAGGCACCTATGGAATACGGCGTTATATACCACGAAAAGGTCTTATCAGAATACTACTGGTAATAATTGGTATTATTATCGGTATTAATCTTTTTTCATCCTTTTCAAATAAGAGTAAGGATAAAACCGGTAAAACAAAAGCCGAAAAGCAAAAGCAGGAAAAAATTCAGAAAGTTGAAAGTCGAAAAAAAAATAAGGAACGAAAGCAGCCCGGGAAAAGTAGTGGAGAAGGCAAAGTTCCTGATGTTACGTATGCACTCTCGTTCGATGATGTTGCAAAGCTGGTTCGACAGAATGCCGATCCATTGGCTTCCGGGGTAGATACGCTGCGGGAAGGTAATCGAAGCTTCTATGCCCATTACTCCCTGGATTCATCATTGCAGGAGTTAGGAAAACGTCTTTTAAAACAGTATCATCCAAAATATGGTGCGGTTGTTGCTATTGATCCAACAAATGGCAGAGTTCTTTCGTTGCTTTCATACACTAATGATTCTGTCCCTGCTATTGCATCTGACCTTTATTGTAAAAACATCTTTCCCGCAGCATCAGTTTTTAAAACAGTTACTGCCGCAACAGCAATAGAGAAAGCCGGATATTCATCCGAAAGTATTGTGCGCCATGTGGGAAAAAAATCGACACTTTACAAATATCAGTTGACAAAGGAGATTGCAAATTTTTCAGAATTGCCTTTTGGAGATGCGTATGCGCACTCAATTAACGCTGTTTTTGCCCGAATCGCACTATTTGTTCTGGGGGAGACTGCAATTATCGAGACTGGTAATAAATTGGGTTTTAATACCGATATTCCGTTTGAGCTTCCATGTGAGAAGTCAATTCTGATTTCTACAGATACGGTATTTAATCTGGCGGAACTTGCATCCGGTTTCAATGAACACACCCGGATAAGTGCACTTCATGGGGCTATGATTGCAGGCACAATCTGTGAAAACGGAACGATGTATAAACCGTTTGTCGTTGACAGTGTGTCTTCTGTTGATAATTCAGTTCTTTACAGAAATGTAAAGAGTGAGTGGAGAACTCCCTTAAAGGAAGGAACCAGCCGTGAACTGCGTGAAATGATGCGTGCTGTCGCACGAAAAGGAACCGCACGGAAATCATTTAATCTCATTCGAAAAACATCAGCCTTTGACACTCTTGAGTATGGCGGAAAAACCGGCTCTGTTGATAAAGATACAACCGGACGGGTAGATTGGTTTATTGGCTTTGTTCGAAACCCGGGCAATCCAAAAGAACGTATGGCAATAGGTGTAGTCACAGTACATGGTGCAAATTGGACAGTTCATTCAAGCTACATTGCAGCAGAATATTTTAGAAACTATATCGGACAGATAAGGAAGAAGGAAAAAATCAGAAGCGATTCATTAAAAACAGTCCTGGCAAACAAGCCTGAAAGTGGTTTAGAAATGCACGCAGAGAATTACAGGAAGTAACAATGGAGAATATGAAAATTTATAAATCAGGTTTTATTGCACTAATGGGAAGACCCAACAGCGGGAAATCCACATTGATGAATTGTGTTATTGGTGAGCAGCTGTCAGTAGTTACCCCCTTGCCGCAAACAACTCGTCAGAATCTTAAAGGCATTTATACAACAGATTCAATGCAGCTCATTTTCGTTGATACACCGGGAATACATAAAGGGAAATATGTATTTAATGATTCAATGATTCATGAGGTTCAGAATGTCATTAAAGAGAAGGGGCTTGATATTATCTGTTATATGGTTGATGTCTCCCGTGAGTTTGGTGAAGAAGAGGACACCGTGGCATCAATAATAGGAAGTGCTGGCGTTCAAACGATAATTGTTTTTAATAAAATTGACATAAATAAAAAATATGAAGACGTAAAGAAAGCATTTTTCGAAAAGTATCCTCAATTTAAAGATCTTCCAGCTATCTGCATTTCTGCAAATAGTGAAAAGGCAAAAGAACAGTTTCTTAAAGTCGTGGAACCTTTTATTCCACCGGGGCCGCAGTATTTCGATCAGGATGATATGACAGATGCAAACATGCGTTTTTTTGCATCAGAGTATATCAGAAAACAGATAATTCTTAATACCAAAGATGAAGTTCCCCATGCTGTGTTTGTAGAAATTGAATCATACAAAGAACATGGTGATACACATATAATTCAGGCTGTAATCCATGTTGAAACAACCGGACAGCGCGGAATAATTGTTGGTAAAGGTGGTGCTGGTATCACCCGTATTCGAAAAGCTGCCGCAAAGGAATTAGAAAAGCTTGTGCAGGCAAAGGTTCAATTAACCTGCCACATTAAAGTAACTCCCAAATGGCGGGATAACGAACGATTTCTCAAATTCATGGGAATGCCTGTAAAGTAAAAAACATAATATAAAAGAGACTGTTATGTCTCTTTTATATAATACATGAGTGAACTATGCTGTTACTAATGCTTCCTCATTTTTTTCTTCATGAGCAGGCACTGTACGATTCCCGTTTACCATTGAAATAAGCGTATAGAGAGCTTTACGCGCATTTGTTGCGCTCTCATCAGACTTGTAGTGAAGCCAGATCTGACGTTGCTTTTCGTCAATGCATGTGTCAATATTCAGGATAATCGCATGTGTACAGTTCTGTTGAGGTTTCTTCAGGGTAATTACTTTACTAAATGATGTGACACGGGAAACATCAATAATGTCTCCGGCATTCTTAAACAGTTTTCTGCCATAGTCTCCGAGTTGCTTCTCGAGTGAATCGTGAGCTGTTTTTGCTGCTTCCTCATCTCTGTAATTACAATACATGACACTTGATGATGTAATTATTTTGAATGAGTGGGTACTTTCGCCTTTTCTGTTTTCTGCTGATATTTCGAAAACGGAACCAACGTAGACAATGTGGGAAAGGGGAAAGCTTTCAGAATAGGTGCTGAAAATAGTAATGCTCATATGAGCTCCTTTGGATGAAGATACAAATAATTTTATGCATAACAAATATTGTTATGTATACCGTTAAGTATGTTCCCAGAATAAGTCTGAGCGGAAACATATTCCAGTAAATCAAATAATATGCCAATTGTAAAAATACCCTGTCGCTGTTGAAAATTGCAGATTTCGATCAATTGATGTACATGGGGACAAATTATTTTAACACAGATTTCTCAAATCAGGAGCAATACATTCCAATTATGAGAAGCACAAAAAAAATGATTGAGATACATAGAATTGAGATCCAGATTCCTGCCTCAATCTTAATCTCAACCTTAATCTCAACCTCAACCTCAACCTCAACCTTAACCTTAACCTTAACCTTAACCTCTCTTTATCATGGAGTAATCTATTGATTAACAAGATTGAATATGTTACAACAATGGACTTTTATGGTGCTGAGGATTATCTTACATTGAAGCGGCCTATGTCACATTATGAAAAGGGAATTGCAATTATTGAGGGTGATAAGGTCGTTGCCCGTTTTCTGGCAAGCTCATTTGAACTGGTATCAATTCTCTTAACAAATACATGGTTTGACATTTACAAAGATAATCTTTCACATCGCAAAGAAGCATTAAATGTCTATATTGCTGATGCCAAACTGATCAAGTCAATCGTTGGATTCAAGTATCATCAGGGAATAATCGCGATAGCAAAAATTCCACCCAACAGATCTCTTGATGATGTTATTAATTGCGGGCTGAATAGCAATCTGCTTGTTGCACTTGACAGGTTGGAAAGCTCGGAGAATACCGGAGCAATTGTTCGTAATTGTGCTGCGTGTGGTGTCGGGGCATTAATTGTTGGCGAGACATCTGCAGATCCCTGGCTGCGAAGAGCTATTAGAAATTCGATGGGAAATATTTTTAAACTACCGGTCATTAAAAGTAAATCGCTTGCTGATACATTACGTGCGTTACGCAATGTTTACCACTATAAAATTTTCGGTGCCGCACTTGATAAAAACAGTACGTTTCTTGAATGTGCTGATTTTACAGGTAATACGTGTCTCGTTTTTGGTAATGAGGGGGTAGGCTTGTCTGATAGTATTCTTGGTATGTGTGATGCCACAGTTAGAATTCCTATGGCTTCCGGAGTTGATTCGTTTAATGTTGCATGTGCCAGCGCAATCATGATTTATGAAGCTGGCAGGAAAATGGGGCTGATGATCAAAAAATGCTGAAATAAAAAGTGTGTTTTGCTTACAGTTATACCTTTATTTTTCAGAGACCACTCAGTACGTACAAATTAAAGATTCACAATGTACTTTAGAAAAATCTTATATTTAAGGCGTAGGTACAGGGCTGCGATTGATGTTGTAAGAAAAGCTACAACGCAGCTGACTATAGAATTTAAAAAGGGAAGAGGTGGCAATGTTCGAAATTACAACGGAGGCAAGTTTCAGCGCAGCACATCGGTTAAAAAATTATAAGGGACCTTGTGAGAATCTGCATGGACATAACTGGCTTGTAAAGGCAACGGTCCGGTGCAGTAAGCTTGATGATGCTGGAATTGGCATAGATTTTAAGGTACTCAGGAAAAAACTCAAGGAGATAATAGATGAATTTGATCACAAGGATCTCAATGATGTTCTTGCACCTGTAAACCTTAATCCATCATCGGAGAACATCGCCCGGTTTATTTTTATTAAGCTCAGAGAGTCATTAGGTTATTGGGATGGTACGGTTGCCCGCGTGGAAGTTTTCGAAACTCCCGGTAACTGTGCAGCGTATTTTGAATAAAAATGCTTACAACGTGCGAAATTTTCAAATCAATACAGGGTGAGTCGACCTATGCAGGCTGTATCTGTACCTTTATAAGGTTAACCGGCTGTAATCTTGATTGTACCTATTGCGATACTCGGTACGCGTTTACAGAAGGAACGCTGATGTCCATTGATACAATAATGGATATTGTAGATACATACGGGGTAAAGCTTGTTGAATTGACTGGCGGTGAGCCTCTCTTTCAGGCCGGATCGGTGAAATTATGTGAGGTGCTTTTACAAAAGGGATACACCGTTCTCGTTGAAACAAATGGATCACTTCCCATTCGATTGCTGCCGTCAGGGTGTGTGCGGATTGTCGATGTAAAATGTCCTGGAAGTGGTTCCGGAGACTCATTTCTGTTTGAAAACATTGACCATCTTACTACATCAGATGAAGTCAAATTTGTTATCAGCGATAAAGCAGATTTTGATTGGGCATGTGATTTTATTAATAAGTATCAATTACATACAAAAGCAACAATACTATTCTCTCCGTGTATAGGGCGAATTGAACCGGCAGAGCTTGCATCATGGATTGTTGAATCAAATTTACCTGTCAGGCTTGGTTTACAACTGCATAAGTTTATCTGGGGTGATAAAAGAGGGGTCTGAATCATGAAGAAAGCTGTAGTGCTTCTTAGCGGTGGTCTTGACAGCGCGACATGTTGTGCATTCGCCCGTCGTGATGGTTTTGAACTGTACGCGATGAGTTTTTCCTATGGACAACGTCATAGTGTTGAACTTGACGCTGCAAAAAGAGTTGCAGCATTCTTTAACGTTGCAGATCATAAAATAGTCACAATTGATCTCAGAGCGTTTGGAGGATCATCATTGACCTCCGATGTAATGGATGTTCCCCTGAACAGGGATATCGAGTCTGGTGGCGATATTCCGAATACGTATGTTCCCGCACGCAATACAATATTTTTATCATTTGCACTGGGGTGGGCTGAAGTGGCCGGATGTGATGATCTTTACATTGGGGTAAATGCGGTTGATTATAGTGGTTATCCTGATTGCAGGCCGGAATACATTGAAGCGTTCTCAAAAGTTGCAAACCTTGCGACAAAAAAAAGTGTTGAAGGGAACCGGTTTACAATTCATACTCCGCTGATTAATCTGACCAAAGCAGAGATTATTAAATGTGGTCTTGAAATGGGGGTAGACTACAGTATTACGCATAGCTGTTATAAACCGTCGGATGATGGCAGGGCGTGCGGGAAGTGCGATAGCTGCGTTCTGCGTCATAACGGATTTTTAGCAGCTGGTGTTACCGATCCAACAGTCTATTGGTGAATGATTTCAATACTATGTCATGAATAATTTTTTAGTGCTGATGTCAGATAGCAAAGGGATGTTTTAACCGTTGCTATCCGGATCTGGTGTCTGTTTCCGTAGAAGATATGTCTGTGGCTTGAAACGGTATTACGTACTTTAATTCCAATGTAAACAAGTCCGACTGGCTTGTCAATGGTGCCACCTCCCGGCCCTGCAATACCTGAAACTGAAATCGCACAATCTGTTTTCAGCAGAGCGCAGACTCCTCTTACCATTTCTTCAACAGTTTGACTGCTTACTGCACCAAATTCGCAGATGGTTCTTTCGTTTACGCCAAGCACATTGATTTTAATCTCATTGGAATATGCGGTAATGCCACCTTTAAAAAACAGTGATGAACCTGCAAGGTTTGTGATTACCCCGCTTATCAGTCCACCAGTGCAGGATTCGGCTGTAGAAAGTGTCATACTGTTTTTTGAAAGTTCTGCTGCAATTGTTTTAACTATGTTATTCATTTACTAAACCAGTCATGTATGATGTCAATCTGGAATCCGTATTGTATTGAAAATATACTGCTTAATAAACATAGGTCAGAATATAAGCCAGGAGAAATCCAGTATTAAAATTCTTTAAAAAAATATAATGTTCGCACGCAGGAATGCTTATATTAATTCGTGTATGGTTATGTTGTTGATCATTATCTGTAGAGTTTAAAAAAGGAGCTGTTAAATGTTACGTAGTCTGAATAATACGTTGATAGTAAGTATGATAGTTCTTGGTATTACTGCTCAGCTTTTTGCACGTGACATGGAGTTGACACTTGATGATGGCCGGTCGGCAATTCTTCACGATGATGGTTCATGGGGATATGCAAAAGTTACTATTTCTGATGGAAGTGAAGAGGATATGTATATTGATCTTCCTGATGGACGAATTGTGTGGTTAAAGAATGATAATACCTGGCAGTTTGTAAAATCCCGCGCACAGGAGAAACGCTCATTTGCGGAGCTTCCAACAGTAAATATTGTTACCAGTGTAACGAAAAAAAACCTTGATGAAGCGGTAAAGGCAGCAACGGAGGATGCTCTTAAGAGAGCTGCTGATAAGTTACTGCCTTATGCAAAAAAGACAAAACTCACACACAAATACATTGTTGCATGTATTAAAAATGAACTTGGCGATAACGGAATTGAAACGAGCTATAAACCTAAATGGATTGGAACTGCGAAGGTCTCACTCACTCGCGTTCAGTCAAAGAAAATCCTCGATTGTGTCCAAACGCAGCTGGAATCAAATCCCGACGCAACGTTGGGGAGCGCTGCATCAGGTTCCGGTACAACGGCATCACCAGCAGCAGACACAACCGCATCTAAACAGTAATTCTAAAGAAGTAATATCCTGCAGATGAAACTGAATGACGCGTAGTTAACCCGATTGCACAATAGAGCATTGCGAATCCTGCTTTTGTTGAATAGCTGGCCAAATCAATAATTAAGATGGTTATTACTTTGTCCTGGCAACTTTTGTAATAAGCATTCCCTTTATCAACGAAGATGAATCAGGGATCGTAATCGGGGTTATTGTTGATGGTGAGACCCATTTCTGCCCTTTGGAATACTCAACAATACTTCTGCAAATAACAATATATTTTCCAGGAAAAACCAGACTTGTGGTTTTTCCCTCTGAGTAAACAGTAAATGATGTTTGAATTCCTGTTTTCAGATTAATGATACTGATGTTATAGGTAAATCCCTTGTCTGCGGAGAGTCGTAAAAATGATCCTTTTTTAGAATAGGCATAGGATGATAACTCCTTGTGTGATTCGTTCCAGGGGGCTGTTGGTGCGTAGAAGGCATCTTTCCATTCTGTGTCAAACGCATCTCCTGAGAGAATCGTGCCTGTCAGGTTGACTATTTTGTTTTCGGAGTGCGAATAGTTATCCTGGTAACCAAGGATTTTATTATAGATAGAATCAAATGCAGCTGGTTTTTTTGATGTGTCAAGTAACCAGGATGTATACCTCGCCAGGTCTGATTTCCAGATTTTTGAATCAACTACCTTGGATTTGTTTAGATCAGGGAGCGGCAAGTCGGGAGTAATAAATCTTAGAGCGTCAATGTAGTGATCAAATGCATTTTGAATCCGGCCATCCAATTCTGCTTTTCGCGCTTTTTCAAGCGGGGATGTTTTTAGTTGGTAAAAAGTATATCCAAAATATCCACCGATACCGAGGGCTGATAAAACTAACAATGTAACCACTGCTTTTTTCATTGCAACTCCATATATACCGTTACATGCTTATTTGTAAAGGGCATACAGCGAGAAACCAGTTTGTTATTAAAACACACCCGTCTGTGAGACAACCAATCCGCTTACATACCCCGATTATCTGAATCACCCTTAGATTTCTGTCACAAAGAATTATTTCTGCACTAAGAAGATTAAAATAATATATACAAAAAAACATGGCAGTTGTATGTTTTTTACAAAAATGTGTTGACTTTTGTGAAAATTCGCATGTTTTTTTCCCTTTAGTATAATTAATCGTTCACGAATTGAGCCCGGAAAACTATATTCAATATAGTACCATCATTTTCGATAGAGTTGGGAGTTTTTTTTGTACACAAATTCACAAATCGTGTATGAAGTGAGACTTGTGGCCAGGGGAACGGCAATGAAGGTGTTGCTAAATGGGTCTGTGGCCTGAAGAATGAAACTCTATGCATGTCTATAAACACAACATCACACTAATTTTAATTGTACATGACTCTGTTACTACTCTAAAATTAAGCATTTAGCATTAGTAATCAAGAGCTCGAAAGGAGATGTAATGAAACAGGATTCAGAGGTTTTAATTAAAAATGAGAACAAGGTATTATATGATGTTTCATTATTCTCGGATTTTGATGTATACCTGTTTAAAGAGGGCAATCACTATCGGCTTTTCGATAAGCTCGGTTCGCATCTTATGATGAATAACGGTGTAGCCGGTTGTTATTTTGCTGTGTGGGCACCAAATGCCAGAAGTGTTTCAATGGTAGGGGATTTTAATAACTGGAATCCTAAAAGTCATCCGCTTTTGGAAAGAACAGATAATTCAGGTATCTGGGAAGGATTTATTCCCGGAATTGAAAAAGGAACACTGTACAAATTTCATGTAGACTCAAGAGTGAACAGTTACAGAGCAAACAGGGGTGATCCATTTGCGATGCACTGGGAAGTTCCACCACGAACATCACCGGTCGTCTGGGAGATTGATTACACATGGAATGATAGTGTCTGGATGGAGAAACGTAAAAAAGTCAACGAACTGAGTTCTCCAATATCAATTTACGAAATGCATATTGGATCGTGGATGAAAAAAGTTGATGAAAACGGTGAGGAACGTTTTTTGACATATCGGGAAATGGCGCCGGAGTTTGTCGCATATATACAAAAAATGGGTTTCACTCACGTAGAGTTTCTTCCTGTTATGGAACATCCGTTTTATGGTTCATGGGGGTATCAGACAATTGGTTATTTTGCGCCAACAAGCCGCTATGGTACTCCTCAGGATTTCATGTACCTTATCGATTACCTGCATCAGAATGACATTGCCGTAATACTTGACTGGGTGCCATCACACTTCCCCGGTGATGAGCATGGGCTTGCATATTTTGATGGTACCTGTTTGTATGAACATGCAGATCCGAAGAAGGGTTTTCATCCCGACTGGAAGAGTTACATTTTTAACTACGGCCGTAATGAAGTTCAGGCATTCCTGATGAGCAGTGCGATGTTCTGGCTTGAAAAGTATCACATCGATGGACTGCGGGTTGATGCTGTGGCGTCAATGCTGTATCTTGACTACTCAAGACGTCATGGTGAATGGATCCCCAACAAATTTGGCGGGCGCGAGAATCTTGAAGCAATTGACTTTTTGAAAAAGTTCAATATGGAGGTTTACAAAGCGTTCCCGGATGTCCAGACGATTGCAGAAGAATCAACTGCCTGGCCGATGGTTTCGAGACCAACATATGTTGGAGGGCTTGGATTTGGTATGAAATGGAATATGGGATGGATGCATGATGTGCTCGAATATATGAGCAAAGATCCAATCCACCGTAAGTATCATCATGGGGAGCTTACATTCAGTATGCTCTATGCATTTACTGAAAACTATGTGCTTCCTTTGTCTCATGATGAAATCGTACACGGAAAGCAATCGCTGGTTAATAAGTTTCCCGGTGATGACTGGAAGCGTCTGGCAAATTTACGATTACTTTTATCGTATCAGTTTATGCATCCAGGCAAAAAACTGCTTTTTATGAGTTCAGAAATCGCACAGTGGGATGAATGGAATCATGACAAAAGTGTTAACTGGAGCTTGACTCAGTGGGAACGCCATAGTGGTGTTCAGCTGATGGTTGCGGATCTCAATAAACTGTATCGCGATATACCATCACTTCACGAACTGGACTTCGATCCGAAGGGTTTCGAGTGGATGGATTGTAATGATTGGGAGAATAGTATTTTGTCATTTGTCCGTAAGGGTAAAGATCCTGACGAAATGGTTCTGGTTGCAGCAAATTTTACACCGGTGCCACGGGAGAAATATAAGGTAGGGGTTAATATTGAAGGCTTTTATAAAGAGGTCTTTAATAGTGATGCAAAAGAGTATGGCGGTAGTGGTATCGGAAATGCCGGGGGTGTCATGACCCAAAATGTTCAGCATCACGGGAGAAAGTTTTCTTTGCAGCTTAAATTGCCACCACTTGGAGTGATTGTCTTTCATTATAAAAAAGATGATTTAGAAAAGACTGATGAAGAGTAGAATAGTGTTTGCTGACATTACTGTACTTTAAGTATGGTAATGTCAATGTGGCACCGGATGCCCAATACCAATGTTAGTTTTACCAGGTAATTCAAAAACGCCAGAGTGTCGACTATGCTTGAGACGAAAACATAGCATTGGGAAGTGTATGAAAAGGGTTTTAAAAAGATGTCCGGAAAAGAACTTGAAAGGGAAGTCTTAAGCTGCTTTATAAGAGATTACCGGTAATGTCCATTCACCTGTTAACTGATATATCATATTATAAAATCAATTTGTTAAAAAATTAATACTATGCAGTGTTACTGAAATCAGTGTGAATTGAAGCAATCACACCGACATTACTTTTTCAGGATCGATGTAGTATTGTTAGTATAAAAAATATCCGAATGTAAGGATTTTCTGTGTGATATATAATGTATAAGTTAAAAAAAAATTCTGGCTCTATTTGCCGGATGGTATTTTATCAAAAACGTTGAGTAAAAAATTGAAAGAAAAAGCTATTCATATATCACCACAAAAAGAGGAGTAATGTTATTATGGCAAAAAAAGGTGCCGCAGTAGTTGAGGAGGAAGCTAAAAACCGCAATGCTGCGTTAGAACAGGCAGTGAGTCAGATTGAAAAACAGCATGGAAAAGGTTCAATCATGCGGTTGGGTACTGCAAGCCTGAAAGATGAAGTGCCTGTAATATCAACAGGTTCATTATCGCTTGATATGGCGCTTGGTGTTGGCGGTTTTCCTAAAGGTAGAATTATTGAGGTCTATGGTCCGGAGTCGTCAGGGAAAACAACACTTGCGCTTCATGCGATAGCAAACGCTCAGAAAAAGGGTGGAATTGCAGTATTAATTGATGCAGAGTATGCATTTGATGCTGCGTATGCGAAGAATCTTGGCGTTGATATAGATAATTTATTGGTATCTCAGCCCGATACTGGTGAGCAGGCACTGGAGATCGCAGATACACTTGTACGAAGCGGAACTATAGACATTATCGTCGTAGACAGTGTTGCTGCACTTGTTCCAGCAGCCGAAATTGAGGGAGACATGGGTGATAGCCATATGGGGCTTCAGGCTCGCCTTATGTCTCAAGCATTGCGTAAATTAACCGGAGTTATTTCAAAATCTAAAACATGTCTGGTTTTTATCAATCAGCTACGTATGAAAATCGGTGTTATGTTCGGTAATCCTGAAACCACGACTGGCGGAAATGCACTAAAGTTTTATTCGTCAGTACGTATTGATATCAGAAGAACTGCAGCAATCAAAGATGGCGAGACAGTAACTGGTAACCGTACACGTGCGAAAGTTGTCAAAAATAAAGTAGCACCGCCATTTCGTGAGGCTGAGTTTGATATACTTTACGGTAAGGGAATATCTTTTGAAGGCGATGTGCTTGACCTTGGGGTTGAAATGGGAATTGTTGATAAAAGCGGTGCCTGGTTCTCGTATCAGGGCGAACGTATCGGTCAGGGGCGCGAAAAAGCCCGTGATTTCCTGAATGAAAATCGCGATATACTTGATGCAATAGAGAAAAAAGTCCGGGAAAAGGGTGCCGCTCTGCGTATGGGAACTGTTTCATCGGAATCTGATATTGATGTGCCGATTGAAGCAGGGGAATGAATTATAGCGTTACTGATTGGCAGAATGCGTATGCGTTATGCCAATCAGTATTATGGTCTTCATGTTGGTATATGGTTCTGATTGAATTGTATCCCAAATAAAATGACTGTTAAAAATGAAATAAATAGTATCATCAAGGCTTGATTTAATGGCATATTACTGTGAATCAGTCAATCCTTGCGTAAACTTAAACATAGTATAAAGAATTATGAAATCATCAAAAGAAATCCGTAACGACTTTATCAGGTTTTTTGAAGAAAGAGCGCACAACTTTATTGCCAGTTCACCGGTTGTCCCTCAGGATGATCCGACGCTGCTCTTTACAAATGCAGGTATGAATCAGTTCAAAGCAATATTACTTGGCGATAATCCCAAGGGTTTGAAGCGCGCAGCAAATTCACAGAAGTGTATGCGGGTAAGCGGTAAGCATAACGATCTTGAAGAAGTCGGGCGTGATCATTATCATCACACATTCTTTGAGATGCTTGGTAACTGGTCTTTTGGTGATTATTACAAAAAGGAAGCGATTAAGTGGGCCTGGGAACTGTTGACTCAGGTATGGAAAATACCAAAGGAACGCTTGTTTGTTACGGTACATACCGGGGATGATGAGGCAGAGAAGTTCTGGCAGACCGAGACTGATATTGAACACCATAGAATTATGCGTTTTGGAGATAAGAGTAATTTCTGGGAGATGGGCGAGACCGGGCCTTGTGGACCATGCAGCGAAATCCATTATGATATGGGCGATTTGTCTACGCAGAAGGCTACTTATGCAGATCCGATTGAAGGTGTCAATGGACAAAATGCGAGATATCGTGAGCTCTGGAATCTTGTCTTTATGCAATACAACCGTGAAAAAGATGGATCACTTAAACCTCTACCGGCCAAACATGTAGATACTGGGATGGGATTTGAACGTATCGTGTCGGTTATTCAGGGAGTAGGATCCAATTACGATATTGATCTGTTCAGGTCAATTATCAGACAGATTGAGAAACTGTCCAATAAAAAATATGATGAAGGTGAAGCAGGCACTCCTTACCGGGTTATCGCAGACCACATACGATCGCTTGTTTTCGCCATTACAGATGGCGCATTCCCATCAAATGAGGGTCGTGGCTATGTGTTGAGACGTCTTCTTCGCAGGGCATTCCGTTTTGGTCGCGAGCTGGGTTTTCGTGAACCATTCCTTTACAAACTTGTAGAAGTTGTCATTTCGGAAATGGGTGAAGCCTTTCCGGAAATCACACAGCGGCGGAGCTTTGTTGAAGAAGTCATAAAATCTGAAGAAGAACGTTTCGGTGCAACGCTTGAACAAGGTATTGAAAAGTTTAACACAATGATAGAAACGGCATCATCGAAGGGAACTAAAACTCTTGCCGGTGCGGATGTTTTTACATTATACGATACGTATGGTTTTCCGATGGATCTTACCCGTCTTATGGCATTTGAAAAAGGTTTCAATGTTGATGAAGACGGGTATACAAAATTTATGGAAGAACAGAAAGCCCGCGCACGTGAAGCCCGTAAAGGTGATGATGGCTTGTCGCCTGACGGATGGACTGAAATTAAAGCTGCAAGCGGGACTGAATTTCTCGGGTATACAAGTGGCAGTGCAAAAGTAAAAATTTGCAAATTCAAAATGGTTGATGAAGGTGATGGCGTTCGGGAGTATCTTGTCATTCTTGATAAAACACCATTTTATGCGGAGTCCGGCGGGCAGACCGGTGATACCGGTAAACTTACCGCGGTATCAGGAGTTGATATTACCGTATTGAACACGATTAAGTGGAACGATCTGATTATCCATAAAGTATTAATTCCAATGAGTATCCCCGAAAAGGAGTTATCACAGGAGTTTACTGCTCAGATCAACACCGATTTACGTATGGCGACACGCCGTAATCACTCCGCAACACATCTGTTGCAGGCCGCGTTGCGTAACGTGCTTGGAGATCATGTCCAGCAGTCCGGATCAAAAGTGGAACCATCAGGACTCCGTTTTGACTTTACACATTTTAAAGGATTGACGTCAGAAGAGGTCGCTGCTGTTGAGATGCAGGTAAATGAGTGGATCATGGAGAATGTTCCGGTTTGCACAGATGTAAAGAATGTAGATGATGCAAAAAAGGAAGGTGCAACAGCGCTTTTTGGTGAAAAGTACGGTGATAAGGTTCGCGTAGTGTCAATGGGTGATGTCAGCAAGGAATTGTGTGGCGGTACTCATGTTGATGCAACCGGTCAGATTGGCGCATTTCATATCATGGTGGAGACATCAATAAGCGCAGGTGTCAGACGTATTGAAGCGGTCACAGGCAAAGGCGTATTAAGTGTTCTTTATAGTAAAGAAAAAACAATTGATACGCTGGCATCACAATTGAAAGTCGCTTCAGACAAGATAGTCGAACGCGTACAGGCTCTGGCAGATTCCAATAAGGCGCTGGAGGCACAGGTAAAAGAGCTCTCATCTGCAAAGGCCGCATCAACAATAGGGGCATTCTTTGCAGAAGCGAAAAACAGAAGCACTGTAATGCCGTGGATTGTTAAAAATCTCGGAACAGTTGACAAAGATACATTTGCACAGCTTTCCGATGCAGTTACTGATGAAATTAAGAATAAGCAAATCAACGATATGGTAATTGTCCTTGGTGCTGTTGTTGATGATAAGGTGCTTTTCTCTGCAAGTGCCGGAAGTGCATCTGTAAAAAAGTGCGGTGTACATTGCGGAGAGCTTGTTAAAGCTGCGGCTCAGAAAGCGGGCGGTAATGGCGGTGGAAGTCCGTTACGTGCTCAGGCTGGTGGTAAAGATATATCCAGGCTGGCTGATGCATTAGCTGCTGTAAACGAACTTCTTATTGCGAGGGAAGGTACTTTAAAATGAGTGCCACAATGCTTGAACAGATAAAAAAGGCTGTCACAAAGGGTAAAAAACTTTACTGGGTGCTTCTTGATCCGGATGACTTTAGTTTACGTGATGCAGCTATGATTGCGAAAGAGTCGCAAAAGTGCGGAGCTGATGCGATTCTTGTTGGAGGATCGCTGCTCTATTCCAATCATTTTGATAAATTTATACAGACTCTGAAAAAAGCATGTACGATACCAGTGATGATATTTCCCGGTGATGCGACACAATTATCTGCTCATGCTGACGCACTTTTGTATTTATCCCTTGTCAGTGGACGAAATCCATCAAACCTTATTGGTGAGCATGTCAAAGCTGCACCAATAATTAAACAGACCGGACTGGAGCCTATTCCAACAGCATATATGCTTATTGAATCAGGTGCTGTAAGTTCAGTTGAGTTTATGAGTAATACACGTCCGTTACCAAGAAGTAAACCGGAACTTGCTGCAGCGCATGCACTGGCTGCACAATATATGGGAATGGGGCTTGTGTATCTTGAGGCAGGAAGCGGAGCGCAGTTGTCTGTTCCACCGGAGCTTATTGCTGCGGTACGTAAGTGGGTTGATATTCCGATAATTGTCGGAGGGGGAATCCGTGACGCATTAACCGCAAAAGAAAAACTTGACGCAGGTGCAGATATAATTGTTACCGGTAATGTCCTTCAGAAAGAAGATGGTATTTCAATAATGAAGGATATCGCGGCTGAAATCAGCCGGAAATCTAAATCTTGAACCTGGCAAGTGTTGTATCAAGTCTTTCTGTAAGGTTGTGAAGCGATTCGATTTTTTTGCTCAGATCCAATAATGTGGTTGTTGCTTTTGATGTAACCTCATTTATATCATGAATACTTGAGGAAATACCATTTAATCCTTTCGCTGATTCATTTACATTTTTTGCAATGTCTGAGGCAGCCTGTGAGGAGTTCGATACGTTTCGCGATATTTCTCCAATTGTTGCACTTTGCTCTTCAACGGATGTGGCAATATTTTCTGAAATAGAATGAATCTCTTCGATTACAGTAGTGATTAAGTTAATAGAGTCAACTGCGTTTTTGGTGCTGGTCTGCATTTGCTCTATCTGCTCACGGATATTTTCTGTCGCCTGTGCGGTTTGTTTTGCAAGCTCCTTGACCTCTGTTGCTACAACCGCAAATCCTTTACCAGCCTCTCCGGCACTGGCAGCTTCAATGGTTGCGTTCAATGCCAGCAAATTGGTTTGATCTGCGATATCATTTATCAACTCAATTATTTTACTGATCTCGACAGAAACCGTCTGTAAGCGTGATACTTCAACGTGAGTACGTTTTGCCTGGTCGTTTGCAGAACTTGCAACCTGAGATTCTTTTTGACAATTTTTTGCAACTTCATTTAATGAAATACTCATTTCTTCAATCGCTGTTGCAATAGTACTTACCGTTGATGACATCTGTTCTGCTGATGCAGAGATGTTTGATACATTCGTTGACGCCTGTTCGGTCGCAGATGCAACAGTTTGTGACTGGATTGCACTGTTCTCGGAATTCTCAGCCAGAATCTCAATATTTTTGCGTATTGATGTCGAACTGCTTACCACTTCACCTGAGACATTGCTTACATCCTGAATAATACGCTGCTGTTGCGCTATAAACTCATTAAATAACTGCGCCATATCAGCAATCTCATCTCTACCTGATACATCAATTCTCTGCCGTAAATCACCTTCACCCTCAACAAGGTCCTTTAATCGCGAGGAAAGTGATTTGATCGGATTTAGTATTGACGATTTAAGCCGGAGGTTGGCGAAAATTACCAGGCCGGTACATAGCAACGCAAAGAACAACACCCAGGCCTGAACCCGTGCAATATGTTTTTCTGATATGTCAAGTGATGTGTTGATCTTCTGCTGCATTTCATCTTTGAACTTTTCCGCATTATCAAAAACTGATTCAAAAGCAAGAGTCGATTCCTGAATATACTGATAATTAGCCTCTGCATTTGCTCCAACAAGAATCTTCTGAATGATAATACTGTCAATGGAAATAAGATTGTTGTAGGAATTTACAAATAATTCTGAACCGTTCCGGAATTTGTTTTTGCTGCTATTTGTCAATTCAAAAAAAGAATTGGTAAATAGTTCCAATGAATCTACCTGGCGCGAACGGAGGATTTTCTGTGTTAATGCCTGTATTTCGAGGGCACTGTTAATGACGGAAAAGATCTCATCGTTTCTTTCCGTCTGCTGATGAATGCTGCTCTTAAAACCTTTGGACATTACGCTTGCAAGATATGTGTATCCACCGATTATCAGCAGTGACGTAGCAATTGTTATGCTCAGCATAGTGTATATTTTTGATGATATTCTTTGTGTGCCCGGCATTGTTGATTCCTTACCGTTATCGTTTATTTAAAAGAATTATTTTGCAGTAATTTTTGACACATCAAGACCAAATACAATGGAACCGATAGGTTTGTTGCCCGCATCAAGAACCGGAAATGATACCTGGATCTGATTGATACCCGTTGATTCATCAAGCTCGACTTCTCCTGTCCAGTTTTTTCCTTGCATCGGTTTATCGTGTTTTGGAACTCCCAGATGCGACCAGCTTGTGGGTTTACTGATGAAACCTACTTTTGTACCATTTTTTGCAGAAACAAAGATTTCAGATACAAATGCCGGTTTATTTTTAACAAGAAATTGGGATAATTCTCCTTTGGTAATTAATTTTACTTCAGGAGAAAGTATTGACATATTTTTCCATGTGTCATTTGTCATAGATGATAGCTCTGCTGGTGGTGATGTATTCGCTTTATTTACTTCAGATACAATTATTGCACTGGCGGCAAATTTAACGAGGTCTGGAGAATACTTTGCGATACCAGCTTTCACATCGGGTGGTACTTCTGCATTAATAGTCAGACAAAAAAATGACAACACAATTGGTAACAGAACAGTTACTTTACAAAAGTTGTACATAAGAACTCCCTGAATAATATTCATAATGTAAAACAGCTTATAGTCTATTTAACTGTGTTCACCTTACAGACAATCGCCACAATCATACAGTCTTTAAAATGATTAAGGACTGTGTCAGTAAAAGCCATTGAACTTTTACCTATCTACTGCAGTTTAATTATATCAGAATGTTTTATTGCTGGCAATAGCAATCCGTACAAACATTTAGCAGTTAAAAATTTGCTCTGTAAAAGATGCTTGCTCTGGTGTAAAAGGGGTGGTGATACTTTCTTCCCGGCAGATTTTCAGATAAAAAGCAGGTCACTGCAGGAGTACCAGAATGCATATTCGCAGTATATGCTACGCCGGTTTGCGGATAATCCGCAAACCGTACTAATAGTATCAGGTATGATAATCTGCATTAATTTTAACATAATCGTAACTGAAATCACAAGTATGCGCAATCGCCTTTGCTTTCCCCATACCGAGGTCAATATCAATGATAACTACTTTTTCTTTCATAAGTTTGTGTAGTTTTATTGCATCGAATGTAACAGGTTGAAGATTTTGGAAAACAGGAACGCCACACAGGTTGATATTCATTTTTTCTTTAGAAAATTTTGCTCCGCTGTAACCGACTGCACAGGCAATACGTCCCCAGTTTGGATCATTTCCAAAAAGAGCACATTTTGTAAGATTTGAGTTTGCGACAGATTTGGCAGCTTTCCGCGCATCATCTTCTGTTGCTGCGCCACATACGTTTATTTCTACCCGTTTTGTTGCCCCTTCACCGTCAGCAGCAATCTTTTTGCACAGGTCATTACAAACGGTAAAAAGTGCTTCTTCAAAAACTGCAAGATCAGCCGCGGTGGTAACCTTTACTCCAGACATGCCGTTTGCAAGAACATGGATCATATCATTTGTTGATGTATCACCATCAACGGTGAGGTTATTGAATGTTCTGTTAACGGTACGTTTAACTATTTTGTCAAGATTTGATGGTGTGATAGCAACATCGGTTGTAACAAACGCGAGCATCGTTGCCATGTTCGGATGAATCATTCCGCTTCCTTTGCAGCATCCTCCAATCGTATAGGATGTTTTACCGGAAGAAACTTTTACAGCAGATTCTTTTTTTACAAGATCTGTAGTCATGATAGCAGTCGCAAATGCAGTTCCGCCATCAGCACTAAGTCCCTTTTTGAGTTTAGGAAGTGCCTTTTCAATTTTGTCAAGAGGCAGAGCTTTTCCTATTACTCCTGTGGATGCAATGAGAACGCAATTGTGATCTATTTCGACTGTTTTACTTGCAAGAAGCGCCATCATTGATGAATCTTTGACACCCTGATCGCCAGTGCATGCATTGGCACAGCCACTGTTGACAAGAATTGCCTGAATCGTTTTTGACGGAAGGTGGCTTTCGCACCAGTCAACACTGGATGCACGAATTGCATTCGTCGTGAATGCTCCTGCTGCAACACAGGTTTTTTCGCTGTACAGAAGAGCCAGGTCGGTTTTTTTTGTTACTTTAATACCTGCTTTTACTCCACCTGCAATAAAACCACATGCGCTGGTGACACCACCCTCGATGATTTTAATCTTAGCCTGACTGGATTTATTCATTTGTTGATCCTTATTATATGTAAATTAATAGTGTACTTTAATATGCTGATACCAGGAGTTCCCGGCACATAGAAGTTTCTGGGTAACACGACAGGGTACCTCACTTTAGCTACTTTACAGATTCGTAATGTATCTGCAAGATGGCATGTCCATGGTGATATTGTATGATAGATAATTCGACCGAAGTTAATCGTATAAAAACATCCGGTTTAAATCTACTATAAATAACTTATGCATCATATTCAGTCAATATTCAATGCAACTATATACTTGCATTGACAGTTTTTTCCCGGAGTTATATCATTATATGGTATGACAAAAAAAATATTTATATCCAATATTGCCGTATTCACTACGGTATTGATTTGCCGGATGCCACATACTATTTGTGCGCAAGGATCAGCGGTAGATGACTGGGGTTTTGAAACAGACACGAAATCTGTTCAAAATGAAGTGCAAGCACCTGCAGTATCGTATGATGGTCAGACAACTGACTATGTTATAAAGCAGGGAGATTGTTTGTGGAATCTTGCATTTACGTTTTTAGGGAATCCATTTCAATGGCCATTGATCTGGCAGAATAACACATATATAAATAATCCGGATCTTATTTATCCGGGGGATATTTTAAAAATTCCTGGACGTGGAGATTCCCCTTATACATCTGAAGCTGCTTTCAGTAATGTGGCATCAGGTTCACAATTGTCCGGACAAATCAATCCTGAATTTACATCAAAGACAGCAGAACTTTTAAACACGGCTTCATCACAAAAAGAGAATGTAGATATTGGTGTTACTAATACCGATTCACTGTTGTTATCGATTATCCGGTCAAAGGATCATCTTGGTGGCAGTTTTTTCAAAGCTGTTCCATTTTTGTGGTTTACGCGTAATAGTACAGGGGTATTAATGCCGGGTGAATCAGTTGTTAATGCTCCCCCGGAGAATGCGATGTACCAGCTCTATGATAAAATCACGCTTTCGATTAGAAACAATGAATTATATAAAGTTGGTGACTCTGTCGATATTTACAATTATTTTCGTGTAGTTGAGCACAACAAAACCCGGGCTACTGTAATAAAGTGCGTTGGCTCCATAAAGCTTATATCGGTTGAGAAGAATAACGCATCCGGGCAGCTCTACAAAGTGTATGATAAAGTTGTTGGCGGTGAACACATTATGAAAGCAGAACCGCTCAAAAGTCAGGAAATTGATACTCTGGTAGGTCCGGATATATCCATACAGGCGACCCTGATCACCAGGGCAGAAGAGACTGAAAGTCCCTATGTTTTTCAGACACTTATTATCGATAAAGGATCTCAGGATGGAGTAAGAGTTGGTGATGTTTTTGCGATGTACCGTATGAAAGATGGTGTTATGTCCAGGGATGTTGCCATGACTGGCTACACTGCCAAAGTACAAACAACGACATCATCATTAACGATAATCAAAATGTCTGATAATAAATTGAATCCGGGTGATAAGGGTATTCTTTTCAGAAGAACAATATTTAAAGGTGGAGGTAAAAACTGAGGGTAATTAGATGGCTCATGCTTGTCTGTAGCAGATTATTAATCAGTAACAGGCATAAACGTGTCCGTAATGGCGTGGTCCATTTTTTTACATGGCTTCTTCTAATTGCCGCAGTTGTGCTCATCTTTGAACTGGTACTGATACTTTTTGGCGTGGGTGATATTTTTCTTCCCTGGTTATCACGTTTCTTTGCAGAGTGAACTGGTTTTGACGCAACTATAATTTTCACCCGGAATTAGCGTAAGCACTTTTTGATGGAATTGAATTGTTCAATTTTCTGTTGAAGTTCAATTGTTCTGGAACCATGGATGTTGATACGTTCCTGCATCGCTGCATTTTTCTTTTTTAGGGATTCATCAAGAATCTTTACAAGTGAACCATAATCACGTTCAAGCATAACACGAACCTTCATAAATGCATCATGAATCTGTTTGTGAATTGTCTGGTTGAGTGATTCAACCTGCGATGGAATATATGCTCCGATTGTAGTATTAAATTGACGTATGAGATTGTATTGCAGCGTTGTGTTGCTTTTAAAGAAATCATTCCATTGTGATGTAAGTTGAAATTCGAGTGCTGTGGTGGGGTTCCACTGTTGTGAGTCCATTTCACATTGATCTATTTTGTCAATTGACATGACTGAACCTGATGGCTTTTCGCCGAGCAGTGATTTGATATTTTCGATGATGGTTACAAACTCGTGATGGTGTATCTGTACTGCTTTACGAATAGGTTTGTTACAATTGGTGATCGTAGTAACATACAATCTACGCAGTTTCTCGGATGCAAGATTGGAAAACATTGATGCAACCGATTGTATGTTTTTTCCCGAAATCTGATATTTTTTAACAATTAATGAAAACTCATTCGTCAATTCTGTCGAAAGCGATTCTTTAACGGCATTCAAATGGTCTTCAAGATATTTCAATACAGCATTTTCTTCCACCGCAATCAGTGAGATTTCCTTTTCTGTAACTTTCTTCAGTTGAATGCTCTGATCTGTAATAATTGAATACTCACTTTTAAGTTTACTGAGAGGATTTTTGTAGTCATTGATTTCTTCGAGGATTTTCTGCTCTATAGCATTAATCGATTCCTTGAATTTATCATTGAGCGCTTCGGAAAGTGTGAAGTATTTTTCACGAATCATGAAATCAAGTACTTCAGTTTTGATTTCATTGATTCCACTTTCAATCCAGTTGCTGCTCTGAAGATCACCCTTTGCCAGTGCTCCTTTACGGGCACAAATATGAAAGAGCTTAAGATCTGCCGGGTATTTCATCTGCATCACAAAAATGTTGGTTATGAATGCATCAATTGCTGCAAGTTCATTATGTGACAGTAAGTCAATTTTGTTTACAACAAAAAATATTCTTGGTACGTAAAGGTTAACCTGCTTGAGAAATTCCAGTTCTGTCTGTGTCAGAGGTGGATCTGCACTAAGAAGGAAAATTGCTGCATCACATTCTGTAAGAACTGTAAGGGCTGTTCTTGTATTGTGAACATGTGTTGAACCGAAACCTGGTGTGTCAAGAAGTACTGTGCCGTTTTCAAGAAGGGGGCTGGGTGTTGTTACCTCGACCTCTTTCACACAAAGCTGATTGTTTGGATTATTTTCCTCGGCAACATATTTTGTCAGCGTATCACGAATTGCATCTGCTGACTGACGCACGAAAAGGGGCGGTTTAGAGTCAAGGAAACGTACACAGCATGAGAGCTCTTTACCATAAGCAATTATCGTTGGAACCGAAGTACTCGGCAGTACCGATGTCGGAAGAACATCAAGGCCGGTAATTGCATTGAGGAATGTACTTTTACCCCTGTTGAACTGTCCAAGGACTGCCAAATGAAGTCGTCCGCGGGCTAGTCTGCTTTTTAAATCTTTAATTTGATTGGTATAGGTGTTGCAGTTATGAGGCAGATTGTTACAGCATATCAGGGCTCTGTCGATTATTTCATCAATAGAAAGTCCCTCAAGATCTGCAGTCAGAGATGAATCTGTTGAAAGTTCTGTTGCCATATAAGAATTTACTTGTGACCCCATCGGTGTGCAGTTATTAAGGTTTGCAAAGAGTACACACAATGAATTAATCTGAAAAACAACTGACCACTTATTGCTTAGAGAAGATGCCGTGCGCTCCTCCTTGTAGCTAATCCGCCCGCTGTTTTTATGCTAAATATATTTCAGGGCTCTTTACAGGGCAAAGAAAGACGGTTTTTTGTTGTATAATATTGTGTTGAATTCATTGGCGTTATGTATCAAACTGTTTTTTATGGTTGTTTTTTGCAACATCAAGGTAGGAATTAAGATCTTTGGTCACCTCTTTTTCCGGAATAGTAATTGAAATTATCGGATCGATGTAAACAGTTTCTCCATGCAATGTAAAACCTGTCGAATGCATGGCACTTCTCATCCGGTGTAATACGACATTGGCACCGTCCAGATTTGTCATGGTCAAAAGTGCCAGTATAACGCCATCTTTGTTATTCAACGATCCAACAAGGTCAATGTCTCTAAGAGCGTTTTTAACGAATGAAAAGAGTTGAGGTGTTAATTCCTGTAGCGCATCCGGTGATGGTCGTTCGGATTTTGATGATGGCGGTTTGCGGATTGTGATAATTGAGATTAGAAGTGTTGAGAATGGTGTATTGTATCGTATGTGTTGCTTTATTTCCCGGTTGAGCATGAATAACATGTTATTTGCAGAGAGAATTTCTGCCGGGATTGAAAATTTCTTTTTTGAATCAATATATTTTGATAATTGCTGGATAAATGTAGTTATCTGTTCCTGATTGTAGCCTTTTGCGCTCAGAGATGCAATAAGGGGTTCGCTGATCTTTTGAATCGATTGTTCCTGACCAAGAAATACATTTAACCGTTCTGTCAGGTTTTGGATTTCATGCTCATTGTCAATAGGAATGTTTTCTGCCACCCACATCGCCGTTGCGTTTGAGCAGGTCTGCTGGTAGCGCTGCTCAAGCATTTGTTTGATTCTCAATAATACGGGTTCGTCAATGCCATATGATTTTAATTTGTCAACAAGCTGAGACTCAACATGAGTAATGATTTTCCCTAGAGCCTTGTTTCCCTGAGAACCCTGAATCTCTTTTGATTCAAGGGCAACACTGGAACTTACTTTTTCTACATACTCACAGAGAACCGTTGATAACTGGGCATCATCCTGATTTATGCCATTTTGTATTTCTGATGCCAGAAACATGAGCTTTGCTGCTTCAGATGGATTTGCTTTAATTGCTTTTACAACATCATCTGTTGAAGCACCAATACCGGATGCTGCATCGGAGATGAGCTCGGAGATGGAGTCGTTTTCTACTTCCATGTCAATTGAGCGAACAAGCAGCAGATAATCTGCAAGCGACATGCCATCCTGAATAAGCACATTTTTTAACAGTGGTAAAACTCGTTTCAACTCGGAAATATCCGGCAGCATCCTGCGGACAATCTGTGCAAGGCGTTTGGTGGAAATCGCACCTTTTGAGTATTCTTCACGAATTAATTTAGCGAGAACATCACAAGTTAATTTATCCATTTCCTTTTGTGCCGGTTCAGCAGCAGCCAGAATTTTTCCGGTAAGCTTATGTGCTTCAAGCGCCTCAGATAAATTAACTTTCAGTTCAAGTACTGCGTTAAGCAACATATCAACAGATTGCGCATCAGCATCACGGACTTCCCGACGCATCTCTTCAATTGATGATACCGACGCATCTCCTGTTTTGTCATACATGATCGTCTGGGCGAGAGTTTGTGCGGATTCTTTCGGTCTGTCAAGCATTTTCGCAAGAGAAATAACTTTTTGAATTTCCTCAAGTGTTTGATGATCAATTACGGGTTGCCCCTTTACCTGCGGGGATTGATCAAGACGGGATGCTGCATCACGTGAAATCAGGGTTTCATCAGAGGTTATTTTACCATAACGTACATGATTCAGACGTAACCCCTGCAATCCTGATGCTTTAAAATGAGACTCAATCTGCTCGGCATTATAGTTCAGACTCATATCACCGGCGAGTTTGAAAAACTCCTGAATACTCTGTTGTGTAATTCCCCGTTCAAAACTGACAGAAACAATTTTGATTTTTGTGAATTGGCTGATAATTCTCTTGGTGTTAATAATCCTGTCCGCACAAACATCATCAAGGAAGAGGCTTTCTCTGTCAATAATAATCGAAATTATAGGCGACTGATCGAGAGATTTCATGATCTGGTGTGTAAAAGGCTCAATGTTTTTTAATGTCGTAGGATGAGCTCCACCATAGAGTAATGCACTGTTGAATCCGACATTAAACATCCGGATAATCTGTTCAGCATCCTTTTGTGTCAGCCCGTTTGTACTCATTATGATATGCCCGTGTTTCGATTATTTAAGTATGCAGTAAGCTCATCAAAGAATATTGTACAGTTTTGATACCTTTTGTCGACTTCCGGTTCAATTGCGCGAAGAATGATATCTTCAAGTGGTTTGTCAATCTGTGGGTTGGCTGCTGATGGTGGGCAGGAAAAAAGTAATTCCGGAGAATACATTTTTAATCGAATAACTTCCGCAAGTGTTTTCTTGCTTAATGGTAATTTTCCTGCGGCTAATTCATAAAGCACAAGACCCGCAGAATAGATGTCTGCTCTATTGTCAACATGATGGCCCCATGCCTGTTCCGGGGCAATATACAACGGAGTTCCCAGGATTGTGTCAGTTGCATCATTTTCAGAGTGTTGCGTACTTGCGATACCAAAATCTGCAAGAAATGGCCTGTTTTGCTTCGTGTCAATAATGACATTGGCCGGTTTTATATCACGATGAATAACACCTTCATTATGAGCAAATCGTAACGCGTCAAGTATTGGCAGCATTAATGCAAGTCCGGTTTTCAAAGGAACACCACGCTTTGATGGTACCGGGTGTAATTGATGACGATGAATGAATGCACGGAGGTCTTCTCCTTCAATCAGTTGCATGACAATGTAAAGTAAATCTTCGGTATCACCCATATCGTAAACCGGAATGATATTAGGGTGATTAAGTACAGCAACTGTTTCTGCTTCATCTCTGAAACGCAGTTTCATTGTTGTACTCTCCGGTAATGCTTTTGGAAAAAGTTTGACAGCAACTTTACGTTTAAGAGATTTCTGGAATCCGATAAAAACAGCCCCCATTGCTCCTTTGCCAATCATGCTCATGAGCGTAATGTTTCCAAACTCTTTGCCAATAAACGCGGCTGGTTCAAATTGTTTCAAACTGCCTTTGTTTTCTTTTATTTCAGCCATAGTTCTTTTCCGTAAGTAATTATGGGCTGATTCCGCTTAAATGGAAACACCCTCTTAGTATTGCTAAGTTTTTAGAAATAGAAGTCTTAGTTTAATTATAAGGATTTAGTGAGGCGTACGTCTATATTAAAATTATGGTACAGCCTGTCCTTTAAAAAAAACTTGACTAAAACGCTTAAATTGGCTAAGATTAAAATAGGTCAGTTTCAGTTAAAACGTTTGACCATACATCATCACCTGCGTTCTTTTCCATGAGATACACCTGCCACTGAGACTTTCGGCCTATTGTGTGATTTTTCACAGGGAGGTCGTATGCAGCTTCAATTCCACGGTGCAGCTCAGACTGTTACTGGTTCACAAGTCGTTATAACAGTAAACGGTAAAAAGATCCTTTTTGAATGTGGTCTTTTCCAGGGACGTCGTCAGGAGGCATACGACAAAAACCTCAACTTCCCCTTTGATCCATCAGCAATAGATTCCGTGATTCTTAGCCATGCTCATATCGATCATAGCGGAAATCTTCCCAACCTGATTAAAAATGGTTTTTCCGGATCAATCTATGCGACACCGGCAACAATCGATTTGTGTAAAATCATGCTGCGCGACAGCGCGTATCTTCAGATGAAAGATCTTGAGTGGGTCAATAAGATCCGCCAGCGTCAGCATCAGGAGGTAATGCTGCCACTTTACACGATCGAAGATGTTGAAGCAACGATGGATCATTTTGTCGGAATAGATTATGATAAACCATTTACAATCGCGCCTGATGTCGAAGTGATGTTTCGTGACAGCGGTCATATCCTTGGATCTGCTGGTTTACATTTAGAGATTACAGAGTCCGGCCATACCTATAAACTCGGGTTGACAGGTGACATTGGTCGGCCAAATATGCCTATCGCTAAAGATCCGAATGTTCTTCGGGAGCTGGATCTTCTTGTCATGGAATCAACGTATGGTAACCGGCTTCATGAGAGCTACGATGATGTAGAAGAGGAAGTTGCAGAGATTGTCCGTACTACAGCAGCAGCTGGCGGTAAAGTAATAATTCCATCATTTGCAGTGGGACGCACACAACTTATGGTATATGTGCTTCACAAACTGTTTAATCAGAATCGTATTCCCGATATGCCGGTTTTCGTTGACAGTCCGCTTGCATGTGAAGCAACGGAGATCTACAGAAAGTATCCGGATGATCTTGACAGAGAAACTAAACGTGTTTTCCTTCATGATCATGAAGATCCGTTCGGGTTCCGGCGGTTGGTTTACATTCGCGACGTTGAGGGGTCAAAGAAGCTCAATAGTATGGCATTTCCGCATATTGTAATCAGCGGTAGTGGAATGGCTGAAGGTGGCCGTATACTGCATCATCTTCGTAATAATATCGAGAATCCGAAAAACCTGATTCTTTTTGTGGGCTATGCTGCAAAGGAAACTCTGGCAAGAAAGATCATGGATGGTGAGTATAAAGTAAAAATTTTTGGTGAAGAGCATACGGTGAAAGCACGTATTGCAATGCTTGATGCATTCAGTGCACATGCGGATCGTCGTGATCTGCTTGATTACGTTGATCTTAATTCACCACAGCGGTTGAAACATATATTCCTGATCCATGGTGAACCGGATCAGGCGTTGCCATTAAAAGATGGTTTACGGAGTAAAGGCTATAAAAATGTATATTATCCTGCACCTGGAGATGTATTTAACTACACTAAGGAAATGTGGTGATAAAAAAGAGATTTATTCCTGTTGTTTGTGCAATAATCGAGCAGGGTGATAAGGTTTTAGCAGCAAAACGGGGGAGTGGTACGACTAATGCAGGGCTGTGGGAGTTTCCCGGAGGAAAAGTGGATGACGGAGAACTTCCAGCTGATGCGCTAAAACGCGAAATACGGGAGGAACTTGGAGTTGAAATAGACTGCGGTCAGAGATTGCGGTCTATTTTTTATTCTTATCCCTGGATAAACATTGAATTGATTCCGTTTATCTGCACAATAAAAAACGGTGAACCAATCGCGCACGAGCATGAAGCTCTTTGCTATATATCCTCAAAGGAACTGCACACATTAAAATGGGCATCCGCAGATCTTCCGGCAATTGATGAATATGTGAAATCAAAATCGCAAATCCCCGGGTAAATAATAGTAAAGGTTGTTTCTGCCTGACCGTACTTTCTTTGGCGAAACTTGATTGCAGAACGTAATTTATTCATAAACTGTACTGGTTTTTGATAAAAGGCAGCTCATGTAACGGTCTATCCTTTTTGAATGATTATTAGCACATTTTCTGGAGAAATAATGCGAATTTTACCAATAGATTCATATATCCCAACCATTCGCGGGCTGTCAGCAAATGCTCTGCATCGGAAAGCGATCTATCCATTTTATGCGTCTTTCAAACTGACATCCCGATGCCATTTTGGATGTCCGTTCTGCAATGTCAAAAAGAATCCTGTCAAGGATATGTCCACCACCGAGGTCAAGGCGATTCTTGATAATCTGTCACGATCACCGGTGTTAATGACAAGTTTTGAAGGTGGCGAGCCGCTGCTTCGTGATGATATCGGGGAGTTGCTTAAATATGCCCGCACTTGTAAATTCTATCTGCTCTTTACAACAAGCGTCAAGAATCTAAAAGAATATCCGATGCAGGAGTATGCGAAGTATATTGATTTTCTTCATGTGTCAATGGATGAAGGCCATGACAATCTTGCCCTTTTTGATTATCTTCCCGAACTTGCAAAACTTCCGACACATGTCTCTGTACAGACTGTTGTCACAAGTGATACCATTAAGGAACTGGAGTGGAAGGTAAAGAAATGTTATGATGCAAAGTCTAATATTGTGGTCATACCTGCAGTGCACATGGACAAAACGGAAGACTGTTTTCCTGACATAGACAAAATGGAAAAGCTGCTGCCTGAGCTGCGTAAAAAATATCCAAATACCATTCATACGCCACAGGGATATTTCAAGGCATTCCGGAATCATAAGTGTAGTGCGGCATCAGTGATTATTGCCCCTGACGGGTACCTCTATTATCCATGTCATATTCTTGACAAGAAGGGGCCAGATCTTCGTACCACCGATCTTTCACAGTGGCTTCGGACCGAAGAAGCAAAAGAACGTCGCCTTATGATGAAAAATTGCGAGCGCAATTGCGGGTGGTATCAGTATTACTCGATAGATTCGTATACATCGGTTTCATCGGTAATGGATGCCTTAAGGCCGGTATTGGGGCGTAAGTAGTGCTGTTTTATCTCCGGTAAGTATCGTTTGAGTGTACTTTCTGGAGATGTTTAATATTCTGCTTATACTACTGGAAGAAAACGTGATGTGTCAATGAATCTGCTTGTCCTGGTTAATAGCGGTGAGTGAATCTATTGTGATGGTTGAAAAGAAATCTGCACTCCAAATCTGCAGTGTCTCAGTATTTTTAATAAATGGGGTAATGTCTCGTTTTGCCTGCTCAAAATCTACATTATTAAATCGTTCTATCAGTTTTTCTTTGAGTAGTTCAACGGTTAAGAGTTCATTTGGTGCTAGATGGCCGGTTTGAATCATTCGCTGTGCAAGATGGTTTAAATTAACAGGTATTGATTGCGAAAGATACCATACATAGTCATAAAAATCACGTCCTTTAACTCTTGTTTTCCATGAGCGACAAAGGAGTGCGTGTAACTTTCCTGCAAAGAGTGATGATGGCGTATAAAGGCGAACGGAGAATGGTATTGGTGTAAGAAGATATTTAACCTCAAATTCTGCTGCAGGAGGTGGATTCGTGTCAACCTCAAGTTTTATTTTTAATAGTTCCTTATTCCCTGATGGTAGGATAGATGGGTCTGCAGCTTTTATTTTTATAAGATGAATGAGCGTATCACCCTTAATAAATGCAGATCTGATCGGGGTTTCATGCGTTTTTACTTTTTCATCGACGCTCATTTCCAGACCATATGCTCCCAGTTCGTTCTTTACACTCTGTGCATACTCCTTAAGTGTAAATGCCGGATTTGGTTGTAAAAGCGAAAAATCGAGATCTTCGGAGAACCTGTCAAGTTTATAAAAAATCCTTAATGCCGTACCACCATAAAATGCTGCATGCGAGAAAAAACCTGCCCGGTAGAGACCTAATAAAGCAATTTCCTGAACGATTTCAGTTAACGCATTTTTGTGATCGTCAAGCGTAGTACATGTATACCGTGAGAGCATGTTTTTAATAGCACTATGCATGTGAATACTCTGTTTCAAGAAGGTTTACAAGTGTTGTGATAATTTTTTTCCGGTATAATGGAGCCAGAAATGTTATGCTGTTTTTATCAAGCGTGTGCAACATTTCAGTGTCAATCCGTAAATCATCCTGTAGAAGAACTTTTAATTCGTGCAGTGTATAAATATCTCTAACTTTGTAAAGCGTGTCGCACAATGCTTTCTCTGGACTGGCAATAAGGTAACCTTGTCCGAATTCTTCGTTATGAAGAATATCGTATGGATACACCTGCTCCGGAAGGTAGTGGTAATGGAATTCCCCTAACGGTGTGCGAAAGATTCGATCCTTATTTTTTTTATAGGTTGCACAGGTAATTACTGCAGAACGTTCAGGTATCAGTCCGTAATACGATAATGCATATTCAAAGGAAATATATGATGGACCGTAGATTACCGAAGCAAGGCTTTTTAATGAAACAGACGTATCGTTCGGCTTTATAAATACACCACGTCGAACCTGAATGATGTCACGATTGCGTAGCATTCGGGTCAGGCGTGCTTTAGGCGATCGGTATTCTGCCAATTCCTGCATTAAAAATTGATGATCAAGTACCATAGTATCTCCAATAAGTATAAAAATAGTGTACTTTCTGGAGAAAGTCAATGGTTCTTAGAATAGATTAATGTTGCACCCAAAAAAAAAGCCTGAGATTGTACGGAGGTGTAAAAAGTTATGATTCAGGTAAAACAGAAGTGGGCATGTCATAAATAACAATTTAATAATTAGATTTGCAATGCGTATTTATTAATAAATTGTTTTAATGATTCACACACTACACAAAAAAATGGAAAAAATATGAAAGTTCTACTCCCGGTCTCAATTTTTTTCTTATTAGTTGTTTTTAATAGTTGCTCTGAGGAACCTACTCAATAAGGGTACATAATTTAAATGAAAAGGATGTTACTATTACTATTAAACCAGCAACTGGTACGGTAAAAACGATCGTGGCATCAGCAGGGGAAACTACACAGTATATAGAGATTAATCCAACTAACGGTGGAACGATTAGTGGATTAAGAGATGGCACAAATCCTCCAGATATTGATTTTTACGTATTAGATGGAAATAGCTATGGTGTTACTCTTTCAGCAGGAGACAATCCAAGTTTATCGTGGGGTAAAGAGTAATTTTTTATTCTATTTTTGCTCTTGATATATAAAGCACGCTATAAACGAAATCACGCTAATTAGATTTCGTAATCTATGACGGATTCTAATTAGCGAACCGGAAAAGCACCCAACTGTTGCGATTGTAAATTTTTACTGCACCATCAACTCGTAAAAGCTGCTGTTGTTTTGTAAAAGCACGATGCAGTATTTTCTTGAATCGACTTTAAAATTTCTAGAAGAGTGACTGGACTGGTAGTAATAGAGGATGTTATTATAAAGCTGATCCCAGTGACGTGTTTAATTCTCTATTCCCCCGTCAAGATACTTCTTAACATAATCAAACGGAATAAACTCCTGCTCCAGCCTGACCGATTCTCCCAACACACTTTCCCGCAAATCGTTGTACAGAGCATGTTCCTCTTCTGTCAGATTATTTAAAGCAGCTTCCGACGGTGTTAATTCCTTTACCCAGCACTTTCGGTGCAGCAGCAATGTTTCCCGATCCATGAGAATCGATCGGGTTGATGGAAATAGTTTTCGAAACTGACTGAGAATTGTAAACCCGTGCGTATCGATATCACCCCAGTAGAGGATCTTTTTACTCCTGAGCCAGTGTGCATCTTGTAAATGGTTAAACCCATAACCGCGGCCGAAAAGAATTATGGCATTATCAACCATTGGAAATGCAAGCCCGTTGATATCATTCTCGGTGACAAATACAGTATCAATGTCAAGATTCAACGAACAAAACTCGTCAGCTCTGAGTGTGAGCTCGGAAAGCCCGCTTATATATTTGCTGCTGTCAAGAATTCTGAATCGTATCAGTATTGGCTTTTCACGAAATCCAAACCGACGTTCAAACCCTTTTGCTCCCGTTGCTGTTTGGTCTATTACTGATGGATCAAGTACGATGTCAAACCAATCTGACAATAGTTTTTTATGCTGTTCAATAAATTTGGTGTCAATATCAGGCAGACTCAACTGTCGCAAATAAATATTGGGTTTCGGTGTGGCTTTCATCCATGTTGCAATGCTGAGCAGCCGTTTTAAATCAGACGCATGTTCGATAAGTGCAAACGGTTGTTTTAAAATCCACTCTTTTAACTCCGGAAACACAGCAAGTACTTCCTGTACCGATTGTGTAAACAGCTTAAAATCCGACCCTTTGTTGATATATCGCAGCAGGCTTTCTTTCGAATCAAACACGATTGCAACCGGAAGCTGATTCTGCCCCAGAATACGGTTGTTTATCTCCTGCCATTCAACACGGAAAAGTTGTGTTTTGTCAACATCAACAAATTGCTGGACCCAATCACGTGCACTTTCATACAACCTGCTTAAATCGCTTGCACCCGGAACGCGCAGCGGAACCCTGTAAGGGAAAAGATTGCCGGATTCAATAAAATCCTGTAAAAAAAGACCCTTGTCCCATTTTTTCAGGAGTGTTGCTTTAACCTGGGATAACGTTGTCCATTTTGTATGAGTGTTAGTCATTGCACGGTTGCTTCTTTTTCTGCTCTGTACTCTTCAATCGTGAGATTGCGTAAAAGCGATTCTCGTCCTTCGGGATTATAGACAAACCCGACACTTGACACATAAGGTTCGATGATATGAATCTTCTGCAAAGGAGTGACAATCAATAATTGCAGGTTGAGTTTTTTAAAGAGCTCCAGACCGAATCGTGTTGACTCATCGGAACCGCGACCGAATGCTTCATCGATAACTACAAACCGGAAACTACGTGAGCGGACCTCGCCCCATTCAAGACCGAACTGATATGCAAGACTTGCTGCAAGCACCGTATAGGCCAGCTTCTCTTTCTGTCCACCAGATTTTCCAGCTGAATCGGTATAGTGCTCATATTCGGTATTATCCTCGATCCATCGTTCCGATGCTGTAAATACAAACCAGTTGCGGACGTCAGTGACTTTCAGTGTCCAGCGCTTGTCAACATCAGTCGACCCCTCACGGCCACGGAACCGGTCAATAATTGCCTTGACCTGGAGAAACTTGCTTTCTGCATACTGTTCCTCCTCCGAACCGGTAAGACTTCCTTCAGTACAGGCGCGGAGCGATTGCTGGAAATCCCGTATTTCAATATCGGTTGTTACCTGATCCTCCAAAACGATATATCGTCCCCGGTTATACTCGATACCTGCCAGGGATTGATTTATTCTATCGATCCGCTCTTTGATATCCTGGCGTTCTCTGTTGAGCTGCGACTGGAAATTTGCGATTTCACGTATGGTATTTTCATTCAGAAGGGCTTTGAATCGTGATTCAAATTTGGGCAGATCATCAGCCTTGAGCTGCTCCAGCATTTTTTTGAATTCCGGTCCGGATTCAATTCTTGCATCAACTTCATTGGTTTCGGCAACAAAGTCCCTACGATACCCTTCCATATTTTTAATAATGCGCTCTTCAAGGGCTTTAAGCCGTTTGTCTTCATTGTCAATTTTCTTCTGAAGCCACTCGCGCATCTCAGTCTGACGATTATCAATTGATTCCACGGTAAGTTGACGATCTGCGAGAACTTCATTTCGCATATTGTTAAGCTGATCTAGAAGCGGGTTTACTTTTTCCCGGGCTTCATCACTTAATAGCTCCTGACACTGCCTTAAAAGCTCCAGTGCATGATTCTGTTTTTCCTCATTCTTTGACTTCTCGTCTTTCTCATTGTCAAGTAGTGCGTCTTTTTCTTTTATTACCGTTTCCAGCTGCACCAGTTGTACCTGAAGTGTCCTGAGAATATCTGATGTGTTTTCAATCTCTTTTCGTTCACGCTCCAGTTCATCAATCTGAAGTGCAACTGGCTGCCAGTCGATTTCATCAAATCTGGAATACCCCTGTAGCTTGACAAAAAGTGTCTTTTCGCGATCGTACTTTTTTCTTTCATCATCGAGCGAAACAATCAATACTGCAATCCGCTGAATCTCTTTTTCCAGACCATCCCGTTGCTTGTCAAGCAGTTTGATTTTTGCTTCATTACTCCAGCCAAGAATGAATCTGCTGCGGTCCTGAAGGTCGTGACGGTCATCCTTCTCATGACGGTTCCCTGTACCCTTAATCTGGCCCGAAAGAGTAATAGCCTGTTTTTCACGGCGGAAATGATCCATTGTCAAGCAGCAGACATAATCAAACCGTCTGCGGATCTCCGTTTCCACCCAGGTGTAAAACTCACTATCCGGTTTGATCGATAGTTTGTACACCAGTGAATCTGAATGTAGATTTACTGAATCATTATCCTGCTGTTTATCAGATACTTTAAAGTAAACAATCCGGCCGCGAAGATTGGTCTTTTCGACCCAGTCAGTCACCTGAGCATACAGACGTTCCGGGACTAGCAGTGACAAACCAAAATTACGAAGCAGCCGCTCGATAGCACCTTCCCATTTGGCATCTTCGGGGCGTACCTGCAGGAGTTCTCCAATAAATGGTACTTCATCTTCGTTAAGTCCGAGATCTGCACACATGCTTTTACGTATCTCAATCTGTCGTGAGTCGATATTACTTCTACGAGTTTTCAGTGACTCCAGTTCTTTGACAATTTCACTGTGTTTATCCCGTTCCGTTCGAAGTGCAACTTCCGTTTCTGTACGTCTGTTTTGAAGATTGACTTCTTTTTGCTCATATTCAGTCAATTGATAGGATGCGTATAATTGATTGTTTACAAATGATTCCAGAGTGATGGATACCTGTAATTCCAGCTGCTCAAGAAGCGACAGATACACCTCAGATTTCTGCAGCCGTGATGTTTTCTTCTCTATAAGTGTCTGAATATCAGATTTAAGTCTTTCGAGACGGTCGCCACCATTTTCTGCAATTGCCTGTCGAAGACGGTCTCTTTCCGCATGGTGATGAGTATACTGCTCTTTTAACTGATCAATTCGCGCTGTCAGGCGGCGGTGATCTTCACTGAGATTTCCGATTCGTTTTTCCAGCAGATCTGCTTTTATCATTGAAAAATAGGTACGTAAACTGTCCCGGCACCCTAAAAGGTTCCCCTTTTGTGATGATACCGATGCATGTTTATCCAGATCCGCACTGATCGGATGAAGAAGTTCAAGTTGTCGTTTTGCTTTTAAAACAGCATCATGGGCCCGGCTGAGATCATCAAAATGAGTGATTAAAGCTGCGATTCTTGGTTCGATTTCAAACGGTTCAAGCATGTGTGAACGGACAAAATCGGTCAGGTTACCAACGGATTTCATGGAAACTGTCTGATGAAACAGCTCCATTGCCTGCTCATTCTCAATACCGAATCGTCTTCTGAATGATGCACAGTAGGGAGGGAAGCTCTCGAAGACATCGTCAATAAAACTGATATTTTTCAGCTTCTTTTTCAGGTTTTTTATGTCGCTTCCAAAATTTGAAAAATGTTCCGCAATGTTCAATTCGCCATCAGCAACAATAAAAAAACGGTTTGGCTGCCCCTGAAGTTCTTTTTGCCAGAATACCTGAGCGAGCGTTACCGTTTGAACATACCCGGTGTTTTTAAAAACACCAAGAATAACCGAGTAGCAGTTCTGATCACGTAATGCAACCGGTTTTGCCCCATAGCCTCCATCAGTACGCTCCGATTTGTAATATCCCTGCACGTAGGACCGTAGCGACCGCTCTTTACTTTCTGCACCAGCTGCTTTGTTGTAGGAGATCCGGTGTGCCGGAACAAGCAGTGTGGTTATTGCATCGACAAGTGTGGATTTTCCGGATCCGATATCACCCGTAAGCAGTGCATTCTGACCTTGTGGTGTAAGCGACCACACCTTTTCATGGAATGTTCCCCAGTTGTATACTTCCACCCGTGCAAGGCGAAATCCGGCAAGTTCATCATTGGTATCAAACCCGAACGACAGCTGATTATCCATACTCAATCCTCTTTCCCGCTGGTTGCACCGGTCAGTTCTGAGGACTGGTACGCTTGTAACCGTGTATCAAAATCATTCAGCCATTGAGCATCAACGAAGGCTTTGAGCAGTCGGCGGACTTCGATTTTGTTATTTTCGGTGCGTAAACGACGCACAAACCCGAGTTCGATTACCTTGTTGATATACGTATCGATCTGATCGACAAGCCGCGCTTCGTTTGATCCTGTTGACAAAAACGTCCTCATCATCTCAACGATCTCATCCCTGCTGAGGATAAGACGGATTTCGCCACTGGTTGCATCATGTTCGACAAGTTTACGCCGTAATAATGCGATGAGAAGGCTGACCGGGTAGGACAATTGTCGCTTCATTACCAACCGGGGCAATTCAGGGACATTTTCATTTGATGTCAGTGTCTGAAGCCACGCGAAACCTTCGTCTTCAACGACGATCAATTCCAGGCCGATTTCCCTGACATAATCCCGTATCCGTGCCTGTAATGACAGAAGATTCTGCCAGAGTCTGACATTCTCATCGGCATAAACGACACCTTTTAAAAGTGTGATCAGAACTACCGAAAAACTATTGTTTACGTCTGTCGTTTCAGTCTCAGCCATGATTATTCCTGTTAAATATCACTTGTGGTAAACGTGCTTTTTTCTCGATACCGTTACTGTCAAGCCACCGGATCTCTTCACTGTGAAGATCATTAAAGATGGTAAACCTGTTCTCGCTTGCAATTGCAAGATAGGTGACCAGTTCTGCCAGCCCTTTCGAAAGGGGATGCTTTTCAATGACTGCACTCAGGGTTACCTGACTATGTGATTGCAGCTCTTTCAGTATGTGTGCGTGAAGTACTTTTTTGTCAACATATACCTGATCGTAAAGCGCCTGAAGATCAATTCCCTCTTCAACTGCTTCCTGTACTATAGAATCAATGGTCACTTTTAGTGGGGGAGTATAGAGCGGACGTTCCATTGGCAGATGAATGTCCGGGGCAGGCTCATCAACGGTCATAAAATTCCCCTTTGGCATATTTTCTTTGACCTGTAATGCCCCCTGAGCAATGCTGTCCAGAATTTCCATTATCCGTTTATTTTCCAGATATGCCTGATTGTCAAGATACCGGCGCAGCTGCTGCGATAAACTGGCAACAGTTCGCTGTGTATGCTCCCCGGCTTCAAGCCAGTCAAAATGGATACGACGCAGTCTCCGGTCTTGTGTAAACGCCGTAAGCGCATCCATTGAAAAAACCTTATCCAGTAGTGATGTAAACTCCTCCTGACTGCTGGAAGACATCAGAAAATCAAAGAATGCTTTAAAGCTTCTCCCCTGATCGGAGTCCACGATGACATCACGGTCGCCGAAAATCTGTTCAAGCAGCGCACCTTTTGTTCCATCCCAGGTGGCAATTTTTTCGCGGACCTGACTGTCAAGCAGACGGAAATTGTGTTCAACCGCTCTGAAATCACTTAGAAGTTCACGAGCCATTGTACTGAACTGCATGAACCGGTCGCGAATCGACGTTTCATCCATGAGTACCATATTACCGCTTTTTATTGCCTCAATTTCGGTATCAAGGTCGGCTTTACGTTTTTCAAGTTCCGCAATACGTGTTTCTGCATCGGTTTCGGTTCCGAGGACCATCTGTTTAAGCAGTTCAAAAATGGTAAGCAGTCGGGATTCTGTTCCGATAAACGATCTGCCGGTCAGACTTTCCACCCAGGTGAGCACTTTTTCTGTTGAGGGTGTGAGGTCAAAATGAGGTTCATCAGAACCAACCGGATAGTACTTACGTAGCCATCCTTTTTCGTTCTGTGCCCAGTCATCCAGATACGCCTGTGCAGATCGTGGAAAACTCTCTGGTCCTTCACTGATCCGGAGCTGATACAGGGTATCGTCAAGTTTGGAAACCAGATCTGACTGAGTCATAAAGCGTACATTTGGCTGCACAAATACTTTGTCAAGAAAAGAGAGGATAAGTGGCGCATTCTCAGCTCTCAGGAGTCGCCATGAGGGGTGTATTTTGAATAGTTGATTGAGACTGGTATAAGAGGTGCTCATGTTTAATCTAAAAAAGCTTTCGATACAGACCTGATTAGGATTATAATTGGAAAAATACAAAATGGCTGCATCTGTAGATATTCAATTTTTAATTGCATAATCCGGATGTAACACTACACCCCGGTATGACCAAACCCTCCCGCACCTCGTGAAGAATCCGCAATTGAATCGCTTTCTGTAAAGTCAACAGTCTCAGGAACCTTCATCGGAACCAGTTGTGCAATGCGATCGCCGTGCTTTACAGTAAAAGGCTCAGTACCAAAGTTTACAAGAATAATTTTTACCTCACCACGATAATCTGCGTCGATGGTACCAGGTGCATTAAGTATAGTAACCCCGGATTTAAACGCCAGACCGCTGCGGGGGCGTACCTGAATCTCATAGCCAAGTGGTATTTCAAAACAGAAACCGGTCGGGATAAGTGACCGTCCGCCTGCATCAATAATTATATCTTTATCAATTGCCGCACAGATATCACACCCGCTTGATCCTGGGGTCATTCGCTTTGGTAAAGGAAGATCTGATGCGTGCTCGAGACGTTTGGCGATTATTGAAACTGAGTTTGACATATTGTAAAAAGAACTCCTTAATGGAAAATAACCCGATATTCTGTCAATCAGGTGGCGATGTCCATATCTCATATACACAAAAGGGCACTATTGAAAATAGTGCCCTTGATTAATTCAAAACGATATCATCAGAACAATTACTGCTGAGGTTCATCCTGCTGCTGAGGCATTGGAATAAGTGCCTTACGGCTGAGTTTTACTTTTCCGAATCTGTCAAATCCGATCAACTTGACACGTACATTGTCACCAAGACTGAGGATGTCCTCAACCCGTGCGACGCGCTTGTGATCAAGTTCAGAAATATGAATCAGACCCTCTTTACCAGGAAGGAACTCGACAAATGCACCGAATTCAACGATGGTCTTTACAATTGCATCGTATACTGCGTTAAGCTCAGGTTCTGCAACAATACCTTTGATTTTGCGAAGTGCTGCATCTCGGGATTCCTTGTTTGCAGCAGCAACAGAAATAACGCCATCATCGTTGATATTGATCGTTGTACCTGTCGTTTCCTGAATTTCGCGGATCATTTTGCCTCCAGGGCCGATGATCTCACGGATTTTTTCTTTGTCAATTGTTATTGTGGTAACACGTGGAGCAAATGGAGACATCTCTTTACGTGATGCAGGAAGAGCCTGTTCCATAATACCAATAATCTTGAGACGTGCAGTAAGTGCCTTCGCAAGCGCTTCCTTCATAATTTCCGGTGTGATACCAAAAATCTTGATATCCATCTGAATCGCTGTAACACCATCACGGGTACCCGCAACTTTGAAATCCATATCACCTACATGGTCTTCGGTTCCAAGGATATCAGTAAGGATTGCTACCTGATCACCCTCTTTAATAAGTCCCATTGCAACACCTGCAACATGACCTTTAATCGGAACACCAGCTGCCATAAGTGACAGTGATGAACAGCAGACGGTTGCCATAGATGATGATCCGTTTGATTCCATGATTTCTGAAACGACACGGATTGTATATGGAAAACTTTTTTCGTCGGGAAGTACCGGTGCGATTGAACGTTCTGCAAGATGTCCATGACCGATCTCACGACGGCCAACAGAACCCATGCGCTTACATTCACCAACCGAGTACGGTGGAAAATTGTAGTGCAGCATGTATGATTTGTCGTACTGTCCCTGAATATTATCAATGTGCTGTTCGTCAAGCTTTGTTCCAAGAGTCGCAGCGCTTAAAGATTGTGTCTCACCTCTTGTAAAGAGAGCTGATCCATGTGCCCGCGGAAGAATATCAAGTTCACAGGTAATTTTTCTGATCTCATCACAAGCTCTTCCGCCGATACGCTTGCCTGTTGCAAGAATTGTCTCGCGGATATCCTGACGTTCGAGGTCGTGGAAGATCATGCCGATAGCTTCCTCTTTTTCGGGGAACTGTTCAGCAAGTGCTGCTTTTGTTTCTTCAAGAAGTTTGTCAACACCACTGTAACGGGTTTTCTTGTCACCGTTAAAGCTGATATCATGAAGTTTACCATCGATAAAAGACTTTACTGCTGCTATGAGGGCCTGATCCTGCTCAGGAGGAGTGAATGACTTAACCTGATCTCTTCCAGCCTTTACAAGAAGATCTTTTTGAAGTGCGACTATCTTTTTGATTTCGGAATGTGCAAGCATTATTGCATCAACCATCTGTGCTTCAGAGAGTTCGCACGCACCACCCTCAACCATCATGATTGAACTCTCGGTACCTGCTACGACCATGTCAAGAAGCCCGGCTTCTGTTTCTTCAAGAGTAGGGAATACTTTGAACTTACCGTCGATCATTCCGATACGAACTGCTGCAACAGGTTCTATGAATGGAAGATCTGACAGGCATAGTGCGCTTGATGCAGCCGTAACTGCAAGCACGTCTGCATCGTAATGTTCATCTGCAGAGATAACGGTACATACGATCTGAACCTCATTCCTGAAACCATCAGGGAAGAGAGGGCGAATCGGACGGTCAACGATACGGGCACTGAGAATTTCTTTTTCACTCGGGCGTCCTTCACGTTTAACAAATCCACCGGGGATTTTACCTGCTGCATACGATTTTTCGATATAGTCAACTGACAACGGGAAGAAATCTGCGCTGTCGGATTCTCTGCCGCTACATACTGTAGCCAGTACCATTGTGTCACCAATGCGCACTATTGCAGAACCTGCTGCCTGTTTTGCGATACGACCGGTTTCGATTGAAACCTTAATACCTGCAACTTCGGCTTCTACGTTTGTTTGAGCCATTAAGCCAACTCCTGTAAATGATTGATAAAAAAATGGCCCAAAGAAGCACCCGATGAAGTATTGCTGTGTGTCAAATTATTGTTGCGAAAAGATGCGCACATCGATTTGTAACCCCCTGACTCAGGGTGTACTAAACGTGAGCTTCTTTGCGCACAATAGATTAACATCAGGTCACTCCAATCATCTGCTACTTCAGGCTTGTTCGTAATAATTACCTGTGTAAACGGATTTATTTAGAGATATGATACCAACCGAAAAGAAACAAGATCTATTATTCTTAATCACGGGGCACGAAGTTAACGCGAAAGAACCGGGATTGTTTAAAAAGTATTTCAAGCTTTTTGAAAGTACACTATTTAAAAATAGTGTATTTGTCTTAAATGTATTCTTAAAATGATTTGCTATGATCGTTGCTTCTCTGTGGTTAATATTTTGTTACCGTAGTAAAAAGACAATGCAGTACCGGACTTTTGATCCCGTACTGCATACTAAATTCGTAGACTGTAAATGCAACAGCAGAATATATCAACTATTTTCTGATACTCAATTTCTTGATAAGTATACGGTAGCGGGCAATATCAACTTTCATGATATAATCAAGAAGTGATCTGCGCTGACCAACAAGTTTAAGAAGACCATAACGAGTATGATGATCTTTCTTGTTTCCTTTAAGATGCTCAGTAAGATGGTTAATACGCTCTGTCAGAAGTGCAACCTGTACATCAGAGTTGCCGGAATCTGTCTCGGATTTACCGAATTCCTTAATTAAAGCTGCTTTACGTTCCTTGGTCACCGCCATGGCCCCGTTTCTCCTCTTGAAAAAAATTCCTGATAGCTTCAATATCTTTTTTAATTCTATCTACAAGTGCCGCCGGATCACTGAATGTTTCATCAGGACGAACGAACTTATAGACCCAAAGATGAGCAATCTGCCCCACTTCCGGTTCCCGGCCATTGAATTCCAGCGAGTGGAACTCAAAGTGAATATCCCGCTGAGCAAAAGTCGGGCATTCACCGAAATATAATGCGCCAGGCTGCATATTTCCATCAAACTCCAGCTCAGCTACATAGACCCCAGGCGGTGGAATAACCTTTTGCGAAGGCGGCCTGGTAAAATTGAAAGTCGGATAGCCGATCTGAGAGCCAATTTTCAAACCTCTAATGCGCTGTGCTGAAATCAGATATGGATGACCCAGCATCCCCACCGCTTCAGTTAAGCGCCCATCAGTCAGTAACTTACGTATTACTGTCGATGAAACAACATGCTCATTGCTGGTTAATAAATCAGCAACAAACGTTGTAATATAATATTTTTTTATGGCATCACGCAAAAAAAATGTGCTGCCACCTCTGTTTTTCCCGACACTGTGCCCTTCACCCATGACCCAGTCGCTTGCATTCAACCGGTCAACAAGTACCTCTTTTACAAATTCATCCTGTGACTTCAGACTGAACTCTCTTGTAAATGGAATTCTTACCAGATAATCAATCCCCAGTTGTTCAATGAGCTGGGCCTTTTCCTCAAAGGTGGTAAGGATATACTGTGACAATTCAGGAAATAAAACAGCACGCGTATGAGGATCAAAAGTGAGAACCGCTGTTTTAAGATTACGTTCTTTTCCACGTGCTACAACCTGTTTAAGAAGCGCTTTGTGCCCGCTATGGACACCATCAAAATTACCAACAGTAATTACTGTTTTTTCTGATAGTTGTTTGCCTGTTATTTCGAGTATTTTCATTGGCTTCCTGCACTTCCAGAGATCACCGTTGATGGATGATACACTGAATCACCCTTATGTTTCAATACTGCCATAAGTTCATTATTATAGAATGCATACAGTGTACCTTGCGTACTGCCAGGTACTTCAAAATCACGTCCATACAACAAGCAATCCCGCTGAATGTCCGAGATTAAACATATATCTCTTGTAAAAACTTTGTCAAATAACAAAATGTGTTTCGATGCATTTTCAAGTGATTCGTAGGGTAATGCCTGATCAATTGAGAACAAACCTATTGCTGTCCGGTGGATACTGGATGCAAATCCAATCGTACCACATTTTTCAGCAATATCGCGTGCGAGTGATCGGACATAAGTGCCGCCGGAGCATTCAACACAAAGATATGCCTCACCGTTTTCCCGATCAAAGTGTTTAAGGGTGATATGGTGAATATTGATATCACGTGGCTGCATCTCAACAGCTTTACCACTTCGCGCAAGTTGATAAGCTCGCACACCATTGACTAAAAGCGCAGAGTATGAAGGGGGGACCTGTGAGATACGTCCGGTAAATGATGGTAAAACCTGTTCAATTGTTGAAAGATCAGGAATTTGTTTGCCCGAGTCTGTGACCGTACCTTCTCTGTCAAGAGTGTCGGTTATAGATCCAAATTTAATAACGAATTCGTAAATTTTAGGTTCTGCTGGCAGATATTGAAGCAGTCGGGTTGCAGTACCAATGGCAATGACCAGTAATCCTGATGCCTCCGGGTCGAGTGTTCCTGCGTGGCCGATCTTTTTAATGTTAAGAATACGCCGCAATTGGTTGACAATCTGAAAGGATGACGGCCCGATCGGCTTGTTTACACAGAGAAAACCGTTCACGAAAGATCAGCCAAGCTCCTTCTCGATGATACTGAGAATATGCGTAAGAGCCTGATCGTAGGGAAGTGATACCGTGCATCCGGCTGCCCCGCTGTGCCCCCCGCCACCGGGAATCTGCTGCGCAACTTTACCGACATCAACGGCACCGCGCGAGCGCAGACTGAAGTGCGTTTCCTGTGGTGAGTGCTTTGCCATTATGCCAACTTTGATACCTTCAGCAGTAATTGTATGATCCACCATTCCCTCACTGTCACTATAATGCGCCCCGAGTTCATCAAGAATCGATAAAGGCATCTGCATCACAGAAACCCTGTCATTACAATAATATTTCAGGGATGACCAGATTTTTGATTGCAGCATAAGTGCGTTGCGGGAACGTGATGAATACACCCGGTCATAAATGGTTGAACACTGTGCACCCCGCTCTGATAGTTCAGCGCATGCTTTTAGCACGCTGCTTCCTGTATTGGAAAAGCGAAAACCACCGGTATCACTCATTATCGCCATGTAGAGAGACTCTGCAACGAATGCAGGATAATCAATACCGCATTCAGTAAAGAAACGATAGATGATCTCTCCGGTTGCTGCTGCTTTAGTGTCAATAATATTGATATTGCCAAATCGTGTATTGTCACGGTGATGATCAATGTCGACAATGAATTTTGCACACTCTTTGTACTCATCCCACCCAAGACGATGAGGATTTGAACAGTCAAGTACAACCAGGACATCAAAACCACATGCAGGCTTTTCCTGTCTGATCATGCCTGCGTTTTGAAGAAATCCGAATTTCGCAGGCACTGGATCATGTGTAAAGATCTGTACCGTTTTACCAATTGATGTCAGGTACCAGTAGAAGGCAAGTTGTGAACCGATCGAATCGCCATCAAGGCTGACATGTGATGAGATTACAAATGTCTGGTTTGCATTTATTAAATCACGTAACTCATTCCAGATCATCTTTAATCTCTTTTAGTAAGTCGTTAATGTGCTGTCCCTGTTCAATCGAATTGTCAAGCTTAAAAAAAAGCCTGGGAAAATGCTTTACTGTAATCCTGCCCGCAACAACACGTTGAATAAATGCGGCTGCTTTATTCAATCCGGTAATTGCTTCCTCTTTTTCGCTTCTGTCACCAAAGATACTTACATATATAGTGGCGTTTCTGATATCCTGAGCGAGTTTAATATGAGTAATAGTCACCATTGATGGAATACGTGGATCACGCACCTCATGAGCGATTACTAGTCCAATCTCTTTTTGAAGCTGGCCGGCCAGTCGTTCGTTATGAAAATTTAAATTTGCCATTACTACCCTTAAGAAGAAGGCAAAGGTTAAGAATATGATTAAATCTCAGACCTGTCTACCTGCTTCGTTTACAAATAAAAAACCCCCAGATCTTATAGTACGGATCAGGGGGCATAGATGTTTTTTTACAATGGTGCAGAGAGTTTACGTGCTACTTCTACTTCTTCATATACTTCGAAACGATCATTTTCCATATAGTCATTGTAACTATCAATAGTAAGACCGCACTCAAATCCTTCCCTGACTTCCCGGGCATCATCCTGCATTCTGCGAAGTGTACTGATTTTACCTTCAGCAACAATGACATCGTCACGAATAAGGCGTGCCTTGAAACCTCTGGTAACAGTTCCGGATGTAACATAACATCCTGCAACAGTACCAAACTTTGAGATCTTGAATACTTTACGTACCTCAACTTCTGCAACAATCTTTTCCTTGATTTCAGGTTTGAGCATACCTTCCATCGCACCACGTATATCTTCAAGAGCCTCGTAAATGATACGGTAGGTACGAATCTCAACACCTTCATTTTTCGCGAGTTCCCTGATTTTTGTGTTGGGGCTGAGATGGAAACCGATAATAAGTGCATTTGATGATGCAGCAAGCATAATATCAGTCTCTTTTACTGCACCCACACTCTTATGAATTACGCGCACCTTGATCTCTTCTGTACTGATTTTCTCCAGAGATGCAGCTAATGCTTCAACAGATCCATCAACGTCGCCCTTGATAATAAGGTTGAGTGTCTGGACATTTCCAGCCTTAATCTGTTCGTACAGATGATCGAGTGAAACGATACCCATATGACGGAATTCGCGTTCGCGCTGTGCAAGACGACGACGTGCTGCGATCTCCCGTGCTTCCTTTTCGTCATCAACAACCTTGAACGAGTCACCAGCCTGGGGTGTCCCTGAGAGGCCGAGTACGAGTACGGGCTGTGATGGTTTTGCTTTTTCAACCGACTGCCCACGTTCGTTGTACAATTCACGTACACGACCATGGTGAATACCGGTAACAAATGCATCACCCTTTTGCAGAGTACCCTTTTCGATGAGTACCGTTGCGATCGGACCTTTACCCTTGTCAAGTTCAGATTCTATGACAACACCCTGCGCTTTTCCATCAACGGTTGCTTTCAACTCAAGAATTTCAGTTTCGAGCGCGAGGACTTCAAGCAGTTTGTCTATATTTTTACCAGTCTTTGCACTAATTTCAACACATGAAACCTGCCCGCCATATTCCTCGACGAGGACATTGTATTGCGCAAGTTCGGCCTTGATTTTGTCCGGATTTGCAGTCGGAAGGTCAGTTTTGTTGAGTGCTACAACTATTGGAACATTTGCTGCACGTGCATGATCAATCGCTTCTTTTGTCTGAGGCATCACTGCACTGTCTGCTGCGACTACAAGAACTATTACGTCTGTTACATGTGATCCGCGGGCACGCATTGCTGTAAACGCTTCGTGACCCGGAGTATCAAGAAACGTAACAGGTCCGTGACGAGTCGGCACTTCATATGCAGCGATATGTTGTGTGATACCGCCGGCCTCACCTGACATTACATTTGTTTTTCTGATATAGTCAAGAAGTGATGTCTTACCATGGTCAACGTGTCCCATAACTGTTACTACCGGTGCACGAGGTACCCTTACCTCTTCTTCAGCACTGCTTTCGGTTTCATTGAGGTCTGGAGCATACTCGCTCATCAGCTGAGCCTGATACCCGAATTCATCAACAATAAGTTCAATGGTATCAAAGTCAAGACGTTGATTTATTGTTACAAAAAGTCCGAGTTCAAGGCACTTTGTGATAACTTCAGAAACGGGCACCTGAATCATGTTTGCGATTTCGCTTGCACTGACAAACTCTGCAACATTGAGAATCTTGCGTTCTTCAGTTACGCCCTCTTCAGATGTCTGCGCAGCTTCTTTCTTATACTTTTTCTTTGAGAATCCACTTCCGATTTTGGCAAGTGTTTTCTTGATGTTAGCTTTTAATTCGAGTTCGTTTACTTCCGGACGTTCAAACTTCTTTTTTGTTTTGCCTTTTTTCTTATCCTTCTTACGGACATCATCCGGTGATGGTGGTGGTGGCGGTACATCCTGAGGATTCAGCACGACACCGGCATCTCTTGGTGGGCGACGGTCGCCAAATGGCGGGCGTTCGCCACGATCAGGACGCGGACCGCCAAACTGAGGTCTATCACCAAATTGTGGACGATCACCAGTAGGGCGTGGACCGCCAAACTGAGGTCTGTCACCAAATTGAGGACGGTCACCAGCAGGACGCGAACCACCAAACTGAGGTCTGTCGCCAAACTGAGGACGTTGACCACTTTGGCCTCCCGGCCCACCTGGGCCGCGATTGTCACTTCTGAAGCCGCCACGATCACCTCGATCTCCGGCTGGCCGGTCACCACGATTGTCCCGGTCAAATGGTCTTTGAGGTCGATCGCCTGAGTGCTGATGTCCACCCTGATAACCCTGATAGGTTCTTTCGCCAGTTCCACCCTGAGGTGTTGGCTTTGCAGAGTATGCAGGTCGTGGAGGCTGCTGTGATTGCTGTTGAAAGGACTGCGCGGGTTTTTCGAATCTTGGTGCAGGATGAGACTGTTGTTGTGCTGCATTTACTTCAGGCTGTGGTGTTGATTCCGGTATAATAGGTTTTTCTATTGCTGCCACAGGCGGTTGTTCGGTTTGAATTGATGCAGGTGCAATAACCTCTTCACTGACCTCTTCGCCAATCATCTCTTCACGGGCTTTAACAATCATTTGCTTTTTGCGCTCATATTCTTTTTTGATTTCTGCACGCTCAAGCTCAAACTTTTTCTTAATCTCTGTTCTAAGGCTGTCATCAACTGTACTCATGTGACTTTTCACAGGTATGCCCATACCCCGCAGCATCTGCACCAGGGCTTCGCTGGAAACCTTGAACTCCTGAGCCAGCTTGTAAACTTTTTCTTTTGCCATTGCCTTACCTCATATTCCTTCGCCCGTCACGTTAGACCCGTACGAGCTCTTTTTGATAATCAAGTCGCGCTTGTGGCGCCTTGATTGGTAAAGGTGGGAACGCTTAAAAAATGCGCTCTCTACCCGCGAACGATCCATACTATGTCAATTAGACATTGTTATGCGATCTCTCAATCGCATCCTCTGCATCATCGTCTGTTTCTGACATGTCATCTATAACATTATTAATGATCTCACTTTGAGCCGGATCTTCCTCATTGTTGTTCTGGGAGAACCGCTCTCCACGTATCTCCTCCTGAACAGGCTCCATTGCCTCATCGTACGTATGAGCATCATCATCTTCTTCTTCGTCAGGCTCTTCAGGTACAATTGGTACATTTTGAACTGTAGTCGCAGCAGTACGCTGTTCGTCAGTCATATTGGCAAACTCTTCATCACCGAAGACATCGATCTCCCTGTCAAGCATTTTTGATGCAAGTCTGATATTCTGACCCTCACGACCAATCGCCTGAGCAAGATCCTCTTCACGGATCACAACAACAATTTTTGAATCACCAACAGGAACAACCCGCTTTACTTCCGCAGGTGCAAATACGCGGCGGACAAGAAGCGAAAGCTCATCAGTCCAGTTAATGATATCGATGCGCTCGTTTGATAATTCTCGAACAATTGCCTGAACACGGTTTCCACGCATTCCAACACATGCTCCAACCGGATCAACACGGCTGTCACTTGTTGATACTGCAATTTTAGAACGGTGGCCAGGATCACGGACTACCTTAATTATTTTTACTGTTTTGTCAAAGATTTCCGGTACTTCAAGTTCAAAAAGACGGGCAAGAAACTCTGGGCATGTTCTGGAAATGATGACCTGCGGCCCTTTGAGATTATTTTTAACCTCGTGTATACATGCACGGATATTATCACCCTGACGATAATGTTCTTTACGAATCTGTTCTTTATATGGAAGGAGCGCTTCTGTACGGCCAAGGTTGACAAGTATGTTTCCTTTTTCAATCTGCTGGACTGTCCCGGTCACCAGTTCACCGATACGCTCGCTGTAGTCTGCGAAAATCTTTTCACGTTCAGCCTCGCGCACCCTTTGAAGGATCACCTGTTTTGCGGTCTGGATTGCCATACGTCCGAACTGATCGATATCAAGTTCCTGAATGAGTTCATCACCGATCTGGATGTTTTCATCAATGTCCCGTGCATCATCAAGAATAATCTGTGTTTCGGGATCTTCAACCTGCTCCACAACAGTCTGACGGGTATACACCTCAAGGGTACCTTTTTCTCTGTCGACTTTTACCTCAACATTAATGAGCTCTCCAAGGTATTTGCGTGCAGCAGTTGCAAGCGCGTCTTTCAATGTTTCGAGGACAAGATCCATGCTGATACTTTTTTCCTTTGTAACAGCACTGATAGAAGCGGCAATGTCTATCGCCTTTAACGCTTCGTTTCTGCTCTTCCTTTTCATCTAAAACATCCTTCCCGAATTACTTGAACCGGAGTTCTTCTTTTCCACTGTAAATATCCGACAGTGGTATCTGAACAGTTTTGTTTTCTGTAGTGATTGTCAAAACGCCATTTTTACATTCAACAACTTCACCGATTAGCGTCTTTTTGCCATCGATACCATTTGTGCAGTGCACACGGACATCATGGCCTTTAATCCGTTGATAATCTTTTTCAGTCTTGAGTGGCCGGTCAATCCCCGGTGATGAAACCTCGAGATTGTATGCCCGGTCATCAGCAAAATTGAGTTCGTCAAGTAAGGCAGACAATTCATTACTAACATAGGCACAATCAGCAATTTTAACACCATCAGCCTTATCAATTACGACTCTTAGAATTGACCGTGAACCAGCCCGAAAGAAACGCATCTCAAAGAGCTCAAATCCAAGCGACTGAATTTTCTCTTCAACTTTTGGTGTAACGTCTTCAAGTGTTGCCACAGAATCACCCTGCTCTTTAAACACAAAAAAATGCTGAAAACAAAAACGGGCACTGGGCCCGCTTCGTAGTCAAGCTAGAATTTAATCTATTGAATATAGTAATTTTGTTTTATAAAGGCAAGCGGGAAACCGGATTTTTTACATGACCTTTAATTTCAATAAGATTGGCTGACATGGTACAGCAACTAAATTAAATAGTTATAAATAAAAACCGTTTTTTTCTCCTGTTTGAAGGGAATAGTTTGAATTGATCCCATTTTCCTATATGAACTGTTAATAAATGATACTATAAAATACCCGGAAATCCAGAAGTAATTCACGATCGCCATGACTATGGCGATAATTATAAAACATTTACAAAAAAGAAAATGATTAAAATGATTTTTAAAAGTTAGGTATACCAGTAAAAAAAAGTATTTTAAATACTTATGCAAATAAATACAAATAGTCGGCTCAGGTTTACGTGTGATGCAGTGTGTGAGAATAGTGCTGCAAGGGCGTGTACATTTACAACATTGCACAATACGGTACAAACACCTGTATTTATGCCGGTTGCAACATTTGGTTCAATGCGTACACAGACGCTTGATCAGGTTCAAAACATTGGATTTCCGGTACTTCTGGCTAATACATATCACCTGCTGTTACGCCCCGGCCCTGATGTATTTAAAAAAGTATGCGGCATTCACAGGTTCATGAACTGGAATCGTTCTATTTTAACTGATTCCGGTGGTTATCAGATATTTTCTCTTTCAAAATCATTTACAATTAGTAAAAAAGGTGCGCGGTTCAGAAGTTATGTTGATGGCAGGGAATATCTGTTAAGTCCTGAAACAAGTATCGGGATGCAAAAGGTGATCGGTAGTGATATCATGATGGTTCTTGACCAATGCATATCGTCACGGGCTGATGAAACAGAGTGTAAGAAGTCAATTGACATTACGGCAAGATGGGCTCAGCGTAGTCTGGATGCGCGGGGAGAATCACCGCAATCCCTGTTTGGCATTGTTCAGGGGGCGTGCTTTGAACATCTTCGAAGAATCAGTGCTGCCCAGATTACATCAATGCCATTTGATGGATTCGCGATCGGCGGGCTTGCTGTAGGGGAGACTGCTGATGAACGTAAAGACATGACAGAGCTTGTTGCAGGATTGTTACCTGTCAATCGTCCGCGTTACCTTATGGGTGTCGGAACGCCGATTGATCTGCTTGAAGCTGTTCATAGAGGTGTTGATATGTTTGATTGTATCATGCCAACATCAATGGCAAGTCAGGGTATCGCTTATACGTCAAGTGGAAAAATGGAACTTCACAGGAGCGTTTATAAGATGGATGATACAGCACTTGATGAGAAATGTGATTGTGATGCATGTAAAAAATACAGCCGGGCTTATTTGCATCATCTTGTAAAGGTCGATGAATACTTTGGAGCATATCTGATCGGTCAGCATAATCTGAGATTCTATCACAACCTTATGAATGAAATGCGTACGCATATTCTTACGGGTAATTTCCGATCATTTTACAATAGTAAAAAAGAGGAACTGGTTCGCGGTGATGATTCAAATCCGAAAATTAAGCCGAGGGTACGGAGAGACCGGAAGAAGACGTAATTCGCAATTCAACTGGAGTAGGGATGGCCGTAAAAAACACAGAAACGGTTGTGTCGTCTGGATTGGATTAAGGTAAACGAAGTAACGAAAGGAATAATCGAGATTAAGTATAAGGCTGAGGAGGAAAGTTGAATGTATGTATTTTCATCCTAAACCTTAATCTTAACCTCAATCTCGAATTAATACTATGAATCTTGATTTTAATACAAGCTGGAAAAAAAGATTGCAATCTGAAATTGAATGTGATTATTTCAGTGAGCTTATTACATTTGTCGATGATGAGTATTCCCAAAACATAATCTATCCGCCATCCGGACAGATTTTTAACGCATTCAATCTCTGTTCTTTTGATTCTGTCAAGGTTGTAATTCTTGGTCAGGATCCATATCACGGAGAGGGGCAGGCGCATGGTCTATGCTTTTCTGTCAATGATGGTGTCCCGCATCCGCCATCGTTAGTCAATATTTTCAAGGAAATAAAGCGTGATCTCAATATCCCGGTACCGTCAAGCGGTAATCTTGAACGCTGGGCTCGTCAGGGGGTACTACTGTTAAATGCTACATTGACAGTAAGGGCACAGCAGGCAGGGTCTCATCAGAAACGCGGCTGGGAAAGATTTACTCATGCAGCAATAAGGCTGCTTGCACAGGAGAATGAGCACTGTGTGTTCATGTTATGGGGTTCATACGCGCATAAAAAAGGTGAAGTGATTCCAGATAATCGTCATCTGGTATTAAAATCTCCTCATCCATCACCGCTCTCAGCACATCGCGGCTTTTTCGGAAATAACCATTTCAGTCAGGCTAATGCGTATCTTGTCAATCATGGAAAGTCTGCTATCGTGTGGTAGTTGGGCTATTACTCATTAGGGGTACAGCTTGTCACTTGTTACTCGTCATGCGTCACATTCTTTCTAACCCTCGTTCTCTTTTCAAGCTGCACAATACGCTGTAAAAAATAGGCTGAAAGTTCGTCAATGAACTTAAGCGGATCGGTATAGGTCGTTATCACCTCATAAAAACGGGACTGTTTTGCCTCGGTAATTGCCTGTAAAAGATCACTGCGTTTTTTTTCAAGCAGCTCCTTTTTTGTATGCGAATCAAATCCTGTATCATGAACCGTTTCCATTGCGCTGCCGCTGAGAATATAGCGGTGGAACAGTTTCAGCTGTTCAAGATCACCCTTTTGGTAAATGTCAATTAACTGAATAGTAAGCTCCTGACTTCGCTTGCTTTTTTCTTCGGGTTCATTGACAAATTTGTCGGGATGCACCTGGACAATTGCTTCACGATACAGTTGTTTGATAACGTGATGGTCTGGATTGTGAACAGTGCTTTTTTGGCGTGATGTGTCATCCTGTCGGCGCTGTGGCTCTTTGTAGTTTTTGCCCCGTTTTTTCTGTTCGAGTCGTTTTTCATGCTTTTGTTTACGTTGACTTTTATGAAGAGATGTCAGTGTTTGTATGCGGGATATCTCACTTCGATAGCGGCTTTGAATCTGTGCCTGCAGGATACGGATACCGGTATCAATATCCTTAAGTTCTTTTTCCAGAACAGAAATTTCTTTTTCAATGCTGTCGTTTGAGTCACCATGAGCGATGTTGGATCCCGGTGCCGGGACAGAATGTTTACTGTTACTGAAAATCATAAATAAGTATGCAAACCCTGTTGAGTCAGTAGATTATCAACCATTGAATGCGCATGGCCTGAAATATATAGTAAAATAGATGTCGGACAATAGATACAACCCGTATAAGTTATGTATCCTGATAATTCGAATAGAAAATTGCGAATACTGTTAATTTTTGTTCATTCAGAGGCCTGACCGTAAGGGAGGGCGTTCTTGTCACATGTAAGAGAGAACCCCCCTCCTTTACAGCCATGGCTCGGAGTTTATCCAGGTGTTAAACTCAAAACGTTAGATCAAATGATATGGTATACTTTGCAAATGATCTATATAATTTATATGATATAAGAGTTGAATGTAATAAATGGGTACGATTTTTAACGCAAAGATGGCAAAAATAAGGTAAATTGTTTAGAACAGTAAAAAAATCAGAACCTTAAATCTGTTTTATATTACTTTAAAGCACAGGAATTTTGTGCTTTTATCACAATCAGGCAGTTGTATGGGTGATACAAACCTAAAGAATATGTATGATATCATTATTGTCGGGGCCGGACCAGCCGGTTTAAATGCCGGGGTGCATCTTGCCGGTACAGGAAAATCATTGCTTCTTATCGATAAAATGATCCCATGGGAGCTTCCGATTCCTTGTGCAGAGGGGGTGGGGCGACTTGGATTTCATGAGGCTCATAAAAATGTTCGCCAATCATGGATTCGTCAGAATATTACAAGTGCCTGTTATCATTCTCCGGACGGATCGATGATCAATTATACTGATAAATTTGGTGGGTATATTATTAATCGCACCGTAATGCAGCGTGATATGGCGGATGAAATCAGAGCGTCGGGCGGCGATCTATTGTTTAATGTGAAAGTGACAGGAATTTCGAAAGAGCATGATAATCTCAGAACGGTCAGTTTGTCAAATGGGTTATCAATTGATGCGAAGGTTGTTATTGATGCATCCGGGCCGATCGGTGGATTTGGCAAAGGCGAAAAAATCATTGGCAAACCAACAGATCTTGAACCTGCGTATTTCGTATGGGCTGAAAAAGTAAATGTCGCACTTGATAGAATACATATCTACACCTGCTCACATTATGCCCCCGGTGGGTATGTCTGGGTATTTCCCCGGGAGAATCATTCCGCAAATATTGGTATTGTTATAGGCAAAAAATATTTAGGTTCGGTTAATCTCCGGGTACTGCTGGATGAATTTCTTGAAAAGAATTTTCATGGTGTAGAGATAAAAAAACGTTTTGCAGGATCAATTCCCTGTCATGTCAGAAAAGATTCGTTTGCAGTAAAAGGGTTGATCAAAACTGGAGATAGTGCAAGTACGGTGAATCCGATTTCACGAGCTGGTATCAGTGAAGCGTTACTTTGTGGAAAACTTGCCGCTAGATGTGCACAGAGAATGGTTGATGCACACCATTCGTGGGATGTAAGCCGTGCAATCAGGGAGTATGAATCACAATGGGAAAAAATGCGCGGTAAACGGCATTCAAAACTTGCGCGTGTAAAGGGATCGCTGTTTGCTGTTCCTGATCGTGACTATGATGCTGCTGCGCACCTGTTATCTTCTGTTCCGCAGGATCAGCTTACCATGTCAAAAATTTTTCGTGCAAGTCTGGGGCGTTTTCCCCGCCTTGTCTGGGCAATGCGTCACCTGATGTAAAATTACCTATGTTGTCAATTATGAAAGCGGATTAATGTGACTCTGCCATCTCTTTTTATCATTACAGTACCATCAGATCTGGATGATCCAGCCTATTATAAACTGCTGAATCTGCTTCCTGAAGATCGTGTTGACAGGATTAGAAGATTCCACTTTCGCCGAAACGCACTGCAGAGTTTGTGTGGTGAGCTGATCTGCAGGATCAAGCTTGCAGAATTTCTTGGAATTGATATGGCAAAGGTAGACATTCAGAGAGATGAATTTGGTAAACCTCATTGTGTCAATTCGAGCAGGCTGTTCTTTAATGTTGCCCATTCCGGTAATCTGGTTGCGGTTGCGTTTGACAATAAAGTCGTTGGTGTGGATATTGAGATTATGCGCAATACCGATTTGGCAATTGCAGACCGGTTCTTCACAAAAAATGAGGCTGCATTACTAAAAGCAAAACCAGAAACAGACCAGCGGGATTTCTTTTTTAAACTCTGGACACTCAAAGAGAGCTTTATCAAGGCTGAAGGAAAAGGTCTTTCTATACCACTTGACTCTTTTGAGTTTGATATTGACAATTCCGGCTATATTGGTTTTTCAAATTTATCAAATGCAAAATGTCGTTCCTACAAATTCAGGCATTATGAAACAGATTCAGGATATAACTGCGCATTATGTAGTGAATCCGGAAATTTTCCACAGACAGTAACCCGACTCGGATTTGATCAGTTGTCAATGTTCTAACTGTTAAACTACATTTGTATGCGCGCTCGCACTCAAAAACGCGCCCCCTAAATCCCCCGCAGGGGGACTTTGAAGAGTTGAAAGGCTGAATTTACTATCCTTCTTCAAGTCCCCCTGCGGGGGATTTAGGGGGCGTGCTTCCAGTGCGGGCGAGAATTAAAGAGTCTATTGTGTGTTGTATCTCTCCAGCTGTTCCAGCTTAATACCTGCCTGCTCTGCAACCGAAAGAATGCGTTCATCACGATAAAATTCAAGGAAAACGATACGCTTGATTCCACTGTTAGCGATAAGTTTGAAACAGTTCCAGCATGGTGATGCTGTTACGTAAATATCCGCACCGTCAATGGATGTACCGTTTTTTGCAGCCTGAATTATGGCGTTTGCTTCAGCATGAACGGTTGCAACGCAATGCCCGTTGTCCATCATGTGACCAGCATCATCACAGTGGGGAAGTCCGCGAATGCTGCCGTTGTATCCTGTTGACAAGATGGTTTTATCTCGTACGATAACAGCCCCGACATGTTTACGGTCGCATGTCGCACGGGTAGCTGCCTGTACAGCAATATTCATGAAATACTGGTCCCAGGAGACACGCTTGCTTCCCGAAGGCAGTTTGTTTACAGTTGATATAGTTGACATACTGCAATTCCTTTAAGTGTATAAATGTTTTGTGAATCTGCACAGGTGTGTACTCCATTACTGTCAGGTAAAACAAAAATGACAGTATATTTATAGCGCAGTACGCTCGTCCCGTAGAAGTGTGTCCAATGTTGTTAATGTAATGTTTGACATGTTGCAGTTGTGCCGATTGTGCGCCCCCACCCGCTTGGTTTTGCGAGCGGGTGGGGGCGTTTCTTTTCAGCAGTGAATGTCCATTTCGTCAATTCTTCCCTGATGTCTGCCACCTTCGAATTCTGTTGCAAACCATGAATCCATGATCTCTGCAGCGACGACCTGTGTTGTGGTTCTTCCGCCAAGCACAAGTACATTTGAATCATTATGCAGACGTGACATGCGTGCCATATCAGGAGAATAGCACAATGCTGCCCGCACTTTCTTTACACGATTTGCTGCAATTGATGCACCAATACCGGTTCCACACATAAGAATCCCGCGTGAGTACTTTCCACTCGAAACAAGTTCTGCAAGTTTAAAAGCAAACTGCGGATATCCATCATGGGGATCCAGTTTTTCCGCACCGGCATCAAAGAATGGAATCCCTTTTTCTGTAAGGTACTTTTTTACATACTCTTTCATCTCAAATCCGGCATGATCACTCGCGACCACAACCGGACTCATGTTTCCCTGTACCATTTGTAATCCTTTTTTTATAGTGTAATTGTTCAAAAATACAAAAGTGCACATCAATGGACAATCTTTTCAATAATCCAATAACCACGAGTGCTCTTTTACGGTATATTCAAATCATGAAAATTGCATTGTTTAATTACTGGAGAATTATTACAGGTATTGAAAACCACGATCTTTATTCAATATCACTGTTTTGCCAATGCTTTGAGATACTATTTTAAATTTGTCGGCACATGGTGGCTGGCCTGAAAGGATAGATGATGGAACAGTCAGAATATATGCGTATGTTCAAACAGGAAAATGAGTATTGGTGGTATCGTGGTTTACATGACCTGGTTGAATACTTTATTTTGAAAAAGGCAGGATCTTCAAAAAGTATTACGTTATTTGATGCTGGTTGTGGTACCGGGCGTATGCTTGAGATCGCAAAAAAATATGGAAATGTTGCAGGAATAGATTTCTCCAGCGATGCGGTTGAGTTTTGCAGACAGCGTGGATTACAAGATGTCGTTCAGGGTGATTTGAATACCTGGAAATGCGGTTGGTCACAATACGATATAATCTTTTCGCTTGATGTCTTATACCATAAAGAGATTATTGATCAGGAAAAAATTATCTGCGAATTTTCACGGGCATTAAAACCAGAGGGCATATTGATTCTAAACCTTCCGGCTTTTCAATGCCTCTTCCGCAATCACGATCGTGTTGTGCACACCGCCCACCGGTATACAAAAAATGAGGTTGCATCTCTATTAAAAAAAGCCGGATTTAGTATTTTATACAATAATTACCGTTTACCACCCCTTTTTCTTGTAATTCTGATAAAAAGACTCTTCGAGAAAGCTGATGATGCAGAATCTGATTTGGATAAGACTCTAAACCGGATAACTAACAAGTTGTTATATACCTATAATCGATTGGAAAATATAGTACACCGATTAAAAATACCATTGCCGTTTGGAACAAGTGTCTTTACGGTTGCGGTAAAGAAATAGTTAATGATAGCCGGGAAATTGATACTTATTCTCATGGTTGTTAGAGGGTGAAATTTTCTACTTATTATTTTCCAAAAGTTTTGTAACATTTATAGCACATAATCATCTAATCTCATGGAAACAGATTTATGAAAGAACTTGATTCAATAACATTACACCGGGCTATAAAGGGTGATAGGAAAGCGTTTAAAGCGCTGTATGACCATTATTCTCCATTTGTGTGGCGGATTGTTTTCAAGATGGTTTCGGGGGATCAGATTTTGGCTCAGGAGCTTTTACAGGAAACATTTGTAAAACTTCACAGTGCTCTTAATAATTTCAGGGGCGAGTCCGGTATATCAACCTGGATTTATAGGATTGCATATAACCTTGCTATAACAGCATTTAATCAGCGAAAACGATTTACAACACTTGATGAAACAGAAACTGTGTTGGCAGGGAACGAACGGACAGATTCTTATGACAACAGCGAGTTTATCAAAAAGGTGCTTGCTCAGTTAAGTGCGGATGACCGGTTTCTGCTGGTTGCCAGAGAAGTTGACGGGATGAGTTATGATGAAATATCGGAAGTTACGGGTCAAAACGAAGGTGCTTTGCGTACCAGACTCCACAGGATCAAAGAGCAACTTCGTATTCAGTCTGAAAAACTACTTGCCGGGAGGAGTTTACATGCGTAATGATAATGATTTACAAAAAGAATTGTTTGATGTTCCTCCGGTACCAATGGATGCGTTCTCCAATATTGAGCACCGGATTTACAATAGAAGCCTGAAACAAAAAATTGTTATATCACTGGCGGCATCATTGCTTCTGGTCGCCGGAGCGTTAACAATTGTAAATATTAATAATCAACAAGTCGAACAGGCTGCGCTTGCTGATGAGATTATTGAGGAACTTGACTTTGCAAGAAGTTTCATTAACGGGGATGAAACATATCAGGATAGTGATGCACTTGCATTAATAGTGAATGGCGCCGGAGAATAAGAATCTTCATACTCAACGAAAGGATTATGGTATGCGTATTAGTACAATTATAATCAGTGTTTTTACTGTATCATTGTTAGTATCACCTGCATGGAGCGAAATGGGTCAACATGCACGGTGGATGTCAGACCTTGGCTTGACTCAGGAGCAACAATCGAAACTGCTTAAAATACACAACGAAAAAAGAGAGAGCAGTGTAAAACATCGGGATAGTATCGCTTCTGTGCGACTTAAAATCAAAAATGAACTCGTTCAACCGAATCCATCAAAACAGAACCTTGATGCGTATGCTGTAGCGTTAGGTAAACTGCATTCAGAGCAGATACAAAACAATACAGAACAAATGCTGAAAATTAAAGAAATTCTGACACCGGAACAATTCAGCAAAATGATTGACAAAGGATGGAAAGGTCAGGGAAAAGGCATGCATGGAAGGTATAAAGGTAAACGGGGCCCTGGAGCCGATGTCGGTTGTACTGACAAAAATGCTCATTATGGAGATGTAAAGTAATAAAACGTGTTAATTCCGGGGTACAGAAAAAGGAGAGCCTGATAAGACTCTCCTTTTTTTTATAATGTGCGCCCGGCAGGGCGCTCTTCTCGATGATGCGGGGATGAATGTCCCTTAGTTCATTACATACCCGACAGGGGGAAATGTTAGCCGGACGGCAAGGGTGTCCATCGTGAGATGGAATCTGAA
>JAEWVR010000004.1 GCA_023459055.1 Fibrobacterota bacterium | reverse complement strand
TGTCGTTAACTTAAGCTTGACATGTTGCAGCTGTGCCGGTTGCTCGCCCCCTAAATCCCCCGCAGGGGGACTTTGAGAGCTGAATAGCTTGTTTGGCCTATTTCTTCAAGTCCCCCTGCGGGGGATTTAGGGGGCGAGTCTTACGTGTAAATCTTAAGTTAACGACATTGCCCCCCGGCCCCCTCTGGTTCTGCAACCACTTCGATGCGTCGTCCGCAAGCGGTAGAGGGGAAGTGGAGGGACATTTGGTTCTTATTGTCAAGAACTGGAACAGGTCGCCGAGCGAAGCCGAGGCGACGCATTTTGGTAATTTCCTAACTTTGCCAACACCCCCATAAAGTGTCTGCACAGTTGTTTCACTATCTTATTGCAGAACAGTCTTCACAAGAGAAAATGAACTCTTCACTCAAAATTTTCCCTCTGATAACAGATTTCAAAGCAGTCTTCATAGAATTTTGACCGGGATTACCATTAGCAACGTCCGTAACCCATCATTTAGTCCTGCAATCAAAACTTTGTTTTGATTTAATGTGCCGTTTAATGTGCCACTGGTCTCAACACGTTCTGGTACATAATCGGTTTTTACGAATTGCATCTGAAAAGAAAGACCCGGCTCATGAATTTTAAGCGTTATCGAAGGATAATTGGCCAGATCTGCATATATTTTTCTAAATCCTGATCCCCATTGTTCAAAGAGCTTACAATCCTTAAAAATAGGTGCAAGCACCCTGTTCCGAATTTCTGACGGGGTATTTTCGAGAGCATTGGGGTTTACAGAAGACATCAACGTACCCGGACTTGTGATTTCCAGCATGTCATCAAAAATTGCGATCTTGATATCACTGCCCAGTATTGAATAATCACGATGAATGACAGCATTTATAACAGCTTCACGTATTGCTGTAAGCGGATATTCCCATTGATCTTTACGATATATATCAGATCAATTGTGGAACCCTGCGAAATATTTCTCATTATAAATTTTTTAAACCCGTCGAATTCGATGGGTTTAAAACCATGATATGCAATTTCCATTCATGAACTATTGAGCAATTCTTAATAGTTGCCTTTTTCTGAAAGCGGTGAGTATCACCCGAGTATTTTCCGGACTCATACCCGCGCTTCAGACATTGTCCGAACCATGATTTATGTGATTGTTATGATTGCCATGATTAAATCTTTTTTAGCTATCCATAGCAAGTGATTGACAAGGATGTTATTAGTATTTTCTTCAAGCGCTGAAGGCGCGACATATACCAGCCAGGGTTACCGGCCCTGGAAATGTATCAACCGGCAATGCAATTCGCATTTCGATATATCACGTACAAACCGGCAATTACCCACATTCGTCCGATCAATTCAATTTGTTATTAAATTGGTACAACCATACCACAATGTTCCGTGATAATGTAATTCCCCACACACATACCATCCGGAGAACCCAGGCCGATAGCCCGGGCTGGGATATTGCGCGCCTTCAGCGCTTCGGATTGGCATTACTATGGCGCTTTTTGTCAAGTCTTTTTTTGCGATTGACACACAAGATTAGTCGGGAGTTCAAGGGAGTGAAACGCCCATTGGTTTGGCGGATGCAGTATGGTACAATTACTGTTGTAGGCATGATTGTTTTTACAATGTGTCTGATTTGTTAACAAAATCCCCCCATTAATCCCCCTTACTAAGGGGGGGCGCTTCCAGCGGGGGATTGCTTTTCCATACGAAAATAGGTACATCCCAATTGGCACTCGACAACCGTTTTCCTTTTGCTCTATATCATTTGGACAAGCAGAACAAAATTGTCATCTCAAACCCCTCCTCTCCATGCTTTAATGGAGAGGAGGCCGGGAGGTGAGGCCAATTTCAGGGCACCACCACGCTGAATTGTACCGGCTGATTGTTGTCCCGCTTTACATTAACTAAATAGGTACCGGAAGGTCTATTCTTAAAAGGAATCAGACCGTCATTAATCGGGACAGAGGAGACAAGACGTCCTTGTATATCAAGAATTTCCACAATACCGTACTGATCCTTCTCAATACCCTGAACTGAAAGCAGACCAGATGCAAAGGTTACTGATACCTGGTTGCGTTCTGTCAATAATACTGCCTGACGGACATTTGTTCCTTTGTCCAGAGAAAACTGTTTAAAAAAGGCCCACGTTTCCTCTGCCTGATTGATATTGGTGGATGATGGCCACTGGTGCCCCTGACTGGAAATGGAATCCATGATTACATACGTACCCTGCGCACATGGTCCATACGTTATTCTGGTTACCTTTGAATTTGATTGCGGATAGCGGGATGTGGAGGCCGGTGTCGATGGACAACTGTCAAGCTTCAGCCAGATATTCAGATCGTTTACAAAAGATACCTTATCCTCCTGTGCACCAAATGTCAGAAATACGGATATCGGGCGCTTAATCGTACATCCCGAAGCAGCATGCCCGGAAACTGGTGCAATTGCAGCAAAGATATCGGAATATTTACACCCTGCGACAAAGCTGATAAATCCGCCTTGTGAAAATCCAGTCATATACACCCGGTTTCTGTCGATTGAATACCTTTTGTCAAGAGTATCAAGCACTGCCAGATAAAAAGGATAATCACTGGTTCCTCTCATATCAGCCCATGTACCGGCAGAACCACTACTTGACGCACTCGGATAGACGGCAATAAACTTTTCTTTGTCGGCAACTTTATTTCCCTGGGTAGTATTCTCGAATTCATTGCCGCTTCCATTAGCGCCATGAATAAAAAACACCACTGGTGGTTTATTAATTCCTGATGGAACATACCAGTTGCAATTATGGGTAGTACCGCCGACAGTAAAATTTTTTGTTACCTTACCTTGTGCAAAGACAGAAACTGTCAAAAACACCAGTATCGTTACTATCGTTGAAATTGCACGATTCATTGTTCCTCCTCAACAAAGTTTGACAAAACATTGTATTCCATAGTAATGTTTGAAATCAATGTGTATCAATGATCACGGTTGAATGGTAATATTGACACATGAGGAACCGTCAAGTGACCGTGCAAGATACAAGCCGGTTGCATTCGGAAAAGCCTTGCGCACCTCTGCATTCACTGTCGAAATTTTGGTAACACTCACCACACCAATCATCTTACCCGAGAGTTCAAATATCCTGTACACCCCTTCCGGTCGCACACTCATAATTGAACCGGGCGTATAGTTTATTACCGGTGTAGCGTTACCGGAAAAAATAAAGGTGGTAGTACTCTGCGCATCAAGTGTCGCTGAGAAATTTCCGCTGCTTGCAGCCACAGTGCCGGCATCAGCAAGGCTCTTTGTTCCTGATGTTACGATCTTTTGTCCGGAGGTTGATTTCAGGTTTGAAATTGAAAAACTTACTGTTTTTGCGGCTGATGCCATATTAACAACCACAAGCACAACGCTATCGGCTTTTTTGAATGCAGAGGTATAAACATCTGACTGTACTTTACGGGTTGCATCAACACGTACAGCACCGGGCCGGACATATTTTGAATATTGTCCCATCAATGCACCAACTTTGCTGATAGTTCCGGCTGACGCAGCTGCGGATGTATTATTTGCAGTGATATGCAGCGGGCCGTAATTTCGTTTGAGATACCACCAGACATATGCACTCATATTGGATAGTGCCAGCGCGCGATGCATTTCATACGCAACATCAAGACAAAGCGGCCATGTATTAGAACCTTTATTATTGACATCAGCAGTATACACTTCAGTCATCCAGAACGGCTTAGTACCGCCTTTTTGTTTGAAGAGTGTGTAATCGAATGTTGCATCTGATGAGCTTTTGCTTGTGCCGTAAAAGTGAGTACCAAGAATATCAACATTTGCAAGTGCTGTAGCGTCGTTGAGAATTGGGTCATAATACCCTTTATTGAAACTGAACGATTCGGCGGTTATAACCTTAATACCGTTTGTCCGAAGTTTGGGACCCCAGTTTTTGGCGAAATTGTACATTTCGGTAGTTGATCCGCATGACCACTCTCCACACCAATCGGGTTCATTTTGAAAGCCCAGAGCATATAGATTCACACCATTGTCTTTCATATATTTGGCAAAACCATTCAGATGATCTACATACCCCTGATATTTCGATGGATCCACCTTGTAAGATGATCCCGATGCAACACGCAGATTTGTGGGTGGAGACCAGGCTGTAGCAAACACTTTAATACCTCGTGACGCAGCATCTTTTGCATCAGGAAGGTCTATCGACCAGGAATTCTGGTTTTCGTTGATTCGTATTCGCAGTATGCTGAAACCAAGCTGGTTGGGCCCGTTACCAAAAAGTGTGTTACGATCTGCAGGCAGCAGATTGTATCCTGTCCATCCCCTATCCTGCATACCTCCGAATCCATCTATTGTTTGATAGGTAGTATTCAAATTTACGGTAACATCAGCAGCTCTGACCTGACCTGTAACCAGTAAGGTGCATGATATCAGAAGCGCTAATGCAATAGCAGTTCTATTTCTATTCATCAGGGATATTCTCCTTCCAATGCGTACATATAATAATATTGATATTATGCGATTTAAAAAGTTTATAAATAATATATCCCTTTAAGAATAATAACGCCGTTAATTGTGGAAATGTTCTAATAATTTCAGTACACAGTGCGTGTACAAGTTTTGGCAACTTATGTTATGCTATTTAACACCACCCATCTGAAGAATCCAGAAAAACGGAGATGCAGCAGCTATTTATTATGTTACCGGTGATTTGCAGGGTATACGTGTAACATTGTAATTGACATAAAAAAAGAGCGGCAGTGTGTGCATACACTGCCGCTATACAGAAGGAGAGATAAGGTCAGAACAGCACAAACTGTTCCAGTATCGCCTTCTTTCGTAACCCGTATGTGTATTGAAAATCGGGATTGGGGGGGGAGACGATCAATACACTACGGGTATTTTTTACATGATTTACAAATCTTTCCTTATTTGTCCTTTATTAGATTGGACTTATTTAATGCTGTACAATTAAAATTTACGTCATATAATGCTGACAAGTGTGGTTTACCTGCACAAACAGCCAACAATCCGTACACGTCACGTGTACACAAGGTTTTGTAATTGTCATTATTTTCAAGGGAATTATCCTTTTTTTTCATATATTGATACACATGAAAACAATATTCGAGTACATTGACTATCGACATTTCCTTGCTGATTTTTATCAACAAAAAAAGGAAACGACACAATATTTTTCATATCGTTATTTTGCGCAAAAAATCGGTATCAATTCACCATCATTTCTGAAGAGTGTCATTGATGGGAAACGAAATCTTACATCATCAATGGCAGAACGGTTTTCAAAAGCGCTTGAGCTGAATGCAAAGGAGCGTTCATACTTCACGAATCTTGTTTCGTTCAATCAGGCGAAAACGTTGACAGAAAAGCAACGTTGTTATGAAATAATGCGCTCAATGTCAGAACAATTGAAAGAATCTGTTCTTGAAGAAGATCAGTTTAATTTTTTTTCCAACTGGTATATCCCTGTAATCAGGGAATTGGTATGCTTCAGAAATTTCAATGAAGATTACGAAACCCTCGGTGCATCACTTGAACCACCAATCGCGGCATCACGGGCTAAAGCATCAGTTGAATTATTACTGCGTTTACGATTAATAGAAAAAACTAAAAGCGGTGCTTACAAACAAACCTCTACAGCCGTAACTGCCAATGAGTCGGTAACTTCGGCAGCAGTAAGAACGTTTACTCAGACCATGCTCGACCACTCAAAAAACTGCCTTGACACTGTCGGTAAGGAAAACAGGCATATATCGGGGATAACTATGGGACTGTCCCGTCAGACATACGAGATTATTACCAAGGAAATTGAGGCATTCAAGGAGCGGCTGAAAATTATTGTTAATCACGATACTAATGTGGACAGGGTTTATCAAATTAACGTTTCCCTATTTCCACTTAGTAAATTTGACATTTCAGAATCTTCATAAATGCACATGTATTGACAACGTTATCATATATGTTACCAAACTATTTATATATTCAAACCCATTGAAAACTATTGATTTGTAATACTGCAAAGTATGGGAAATCACACATACAGTACTTTTGCGGGGTAATCAGCAGAGGAGAAACTTGTCTTGCAATGAAGGTGTACACTACATGTGTACGTTTATTATATATATGAAGGATGAAATGTTCTGATTTTTCATTCGTTTTTGAATATATTAGGCATAAAGATACTTAATTACCATAGGGGAATGATGCTTTGGATGCACTGTTACTTAATTTGTTGTACTGGTTTTAAGCATGACATTCACCTGACTCGATAGAGGTTTTCCAAAAGAAGCGGGAAAACAAAATTCACACACACAACACACGTGCGGTCAGTTCTGTCTAATTTTCGTATTAAAATTTTTATCTAATGAGAGCCATGTATCCAGACGTTTATGATACTATTGGTTTGTTAGATCAGACATCAAAACATTGTTACCAGGAACGAACTGTAAAAACCGGTTCAGAATAACATCAGCAACTGTGCAGGTCATTAGAAAATGAATAGATTGTTACTACTAGCAGCGACATTGCTGTTTTTACGATGCGTAGCCGGACCAATTACCGGAGGGACTGCTGACACAGGCAATGCCCGTGTAGCAGGTATTCTGGTGCATGACAACGGTACTGCTGCGAAAAACGCACTTGTCCGCTGTATTCCATCAGACTATATCCATGGTCTTTCCAGAAAAGACTTAATACACATTGTTTATACAAACGAGAACGGGGAATACGTTTTTAACAAACTTGATTTTGGTGAATATGTAATCTCTGCAGTTGATACGTCAGAATTAACCAGATGCATGATCAGTAATACAATTGTAAAGGATGACAGTATCACATTACAAGTTGACACACTCCAGACCACAGGAACAATAAAAATACCAATTCCTGATAAAGCTGAGTTTTCAAGCGGTTTTTTCTATATCCCTGGTACAACAATTGTATCACAACCATCTAATTCAACAACGACCGGCTTTGTTTCCCTTGATTCTGTACCAGCCGGAACCGTTCCGACTGTTAATTTTACAACAGGGACAGACACTCTGCAGAAAGAAATCCGGTACAACGTTGATGTCCGTTCTTCAGATACTTCAGTCATTTACAATTTGCAATGGCAATATTCACAGACAATTACCATAAACACAACATCAGGTGGCGCAGACGTTGCCGGTACGGTAACATCATTTCCGCTACTGGTAAGGCTAACAGGATCGGTATTTACATTTAAAAACGCAACAGCAAATGGATATGATCTTTTTTTCGCAAAGCAGGATAATACAATACTTCCTCATGAATTCGAACGTTGGGATCCATCCACAGAAACAGCAACACTATGGGTTAAAGTTGATACAATCTACGGTAATTCACTACAGCAATTAGTCCTGTACTACGGTAACTCAAATACACTTTCACCATTATTTGTACCGGTATTTGATACATCAAACAGGTATATGGGTGTGTGGCACCTTAATGAATCAGCATCTGCTGCAGATGCGTCCGTGCATCGATTTACAGGAGTACGAAATAATGCCCTGCCCGGTATTAATGGCGTTATTAACAATGCACAATTATTCTCTGATAGTTCCACATATTGCGAAATGGGAAACATTCTCAACCCAGGGTTATCTGATTTTACAGTGAGTGCATGGGTCAGGCGCGCGGATACCGGTTTACAAACAATAGCAGCCAAAAGTATCGGTGGTTATCCATCAAAAACCTACGGATGGAGTCTCAGTTTTGATCAGTATAATCAGCTTCATGCATATATTGCAACAGATACAGCCACAAGCTGGTCAGATTCTAGCGGATTCTACATGTTGTATTCAACCGCGATCATCAGAGATCTAACCTCCTGGCATCATGTGGCAGTTGTCTTTGACAGATCAGGAAACACCAGCAGCAGGCTTTATATCGATGGAGAAAGTGTTCCATATACCTATTCCGGCGATATGAACAGTGTCACTCAAATATCCAATACATCCGCGTTTAGAATCGGGACGGAATCCGATGGAAATTATCCATTCAAAGGTGCTATTGATGAATGCACGATCGCATTTACAGCCCGCTCAGCCGACTGGATAAAACTGTGCTATATGAATCAACGAAAAGAAAACAAACTGGTGTCATTCAGATAAACATCACTCGCAATAAGTGCCCGATAAAACACTCTCTCAAAACATTTTCCGGGCACATAGACGATATCCATTTCGTTGTATACAATAGAAACCATAGCACTGACAATTAATCCATATAATGTTCTGGTATTTTTCATTCTATCCCAAATGTCTATCGTAGCGTTTTTCCTGTATGCTTGCTTATTGTCTGACAGCTGCTGCCATTTCAGGTAATTCGTCCCTGGTTCCCATACTTTACATATATGTTCAATATAGTAATATGTATCTTTATCCATAAACAGCGTACACACACTTGTATACACTTGTTACCAGAAATTTTTAAAAATTCAAAACCTTTTAATATTTTACCGTTATATTATTCAATAACCAGTGCGACCGTTGGCAAAAAGACACAACATTAATGGTTGACAGTTCATCATGCAGTTTCATTATTATATGTAAATTTTAGTAATTATAGAATATTTGAATATATACGAGCCCGTTAAAGGAGTCCTTATGAAAAAAGTTATTCAAAGATCGGTAGGAACTGCATGTGCAGCGTGTCTTTTGGTAGCCGGTACTGCTGATGCTCAAATTGCGAAAGGTGCAACAAAATTTCTGGGAAATATAACGACAAGTGGCCAGGTGCGTTCTGATTTTGGTAAATACTGGAATCAGATCACAGGTGAAAATGAACATAAGTGGGCATCCGTTGAAGGTTCACGCAATAACATGAACTGGAGCGGCGGCGACCGCATTTACAACTATGCAAAGCAGAATAATATTCCCTGGAAATTCCATACACTTGTATGGGGTTCACAATATCCAAGCTGGATGGATGGACTTTCAACAGCAGATCAGAAAAAGGAGATCACCGAATGGTTTGATGCTGCCAAAGCTAAATATCCGGATTGTCCCATGATTGATGTTGTCAACGAAGCATACATGTCAAATCCAAATGATTTCAATGCCGGTAAGCATGCGCCACCAAAATGGCGTGATGCACTTGGTGGTACGGGCGCAACGGGATTTGACTGGATTATTACCGCTTTTAAAATGGCTCGTGAACGCTGGCCAAAAGCAATCCTTATTTATAACGATTATAACACCCTTGAATGGGGAAATGAAATCACCTGGATTAAACAGATAATTCCAAAGCTGATTGCAGCCGGTGCACCTATTGACGCAGTGGGATTTCAGGCTCATGGCCTTAAGGGAACGTCGGCATCAACGCTCAAGAGTCGTCTTGACGATATCGCAAATGCGATTAAAGTACCAATGTATATAACAGAGTATGATATTTCTGATGAAGGTGATGGATCTGCACAGAAGTCAAATTTTGAAGCACATATCCCGGTAATGTGGAATCATCCAAAAGTTGCCGGTATTACTGTATGGGGCTATATCAATGGTGCAACATGGGTAAAAGGTACTGGAATTTTAACCAGTTCCGGTTCGGAACGCCCTGCTATGGTGTGGTTGAAAGATTATATTGCAAAAAATCCGAATCCTCCATGCCCGCAGGTTGGCCCGGTTTCAACAATATCTCCTGTAAGACATACTGCAATGCCGCTGGCAAAACAGCCTGCGCTATCTGTAAAGGATATGAAAGGTAAATTGATTGTTGGCATAGAGAAAAACGGGCAGTTTATCAGAATTAACGGTCAGATGTGATTATTCCTTGTTGATTGTGTTGCTTAATGAAAAAGCGGTTACTGAAAAGTAACTGCTTTTTTATTTTCCATATCGCCTCTTTATCATTTATAAACAGTGCCCGCTTTTATAGACACGGTTGCGAATCTCTCCAAACCTTGAGCTGTTTCATATATAGTTTACGGATTGCAACAAGCTCCTTATCATAACGACCATCACGAAAATCCGGAAACGACCACTCAAACGGCTGATACTTCCCGTTTTTATACCTGCCGGCAAGATCGGCATAGATGCCTTTGTCAAGGTAGACTTTCTGACCGGCTTCCTTTGCGGATGCAAGCACAACCTTATTATGATCAAGGTAGCCGGCATCAAGATTGACCAGTCGTTTTCCATCAACAGCCAGTTCATTTTCTATTGCATTGCACTCAAGTTTCATATCAACAAGCAATATGGGATTATAGAGCGTCTGGAAAACAAGCAGTTTACGATTGATACTATCACCCATCTCCGGTTTATAATAATCGGTGACATCAAATGGAAAATCGGTGCTTTCATAATCAATCTCACCCCAGCGATCTTTTGCAATTATTGATGCTTTGACAAGCATATCTTTACTGCTATAGAGCGACGCGATAAAAAACTTGACAGGTTGAACTTGTTTAATGTCTGCCATTTTTTATTACTCCGAATGCTTTTTTTACAATATCCCGGTTTAAACCGAGATTGTTTGCGATATAGTCGATTTCGTTTTCCACTGTCAATTCCATACGATGTGTTTTTTCATCAGTCCGGATAGCAAGTTTATTTCCCTGAATATACTGATGATGTCCTGCACTGACTCGAGTCAACACCGGATAGGTCATCATTTCCCATTTGAACGATTCTTCCCATGCTTTCTCAAACCGTTCTGCTGATACAAGTGCAGTTTTGTAAACAAGACGTAATTTGCGGTTACCCTTGACAACAGTATATAACTCGAGTTTTTCTCCACCTGGCAGGGGTACAAGTTCAATGGTATTATACCCTGTGTCAACTGATGTTTTTCCCAGTGATGGCAGCAGGGTTGGAATAAAGAGCAGATACCCTGGATCAAGCAGATGCACGCCGGCAGCAGTCACAAGCACCAGACCGCAATGCGTATCAACACCATAGTGACGATCGGCGAGGACGGGATGTGCTTCTATACCACAAGCGTTGTAGACGGCGATAATTGCAGCGGTCAGAGAGAAACAGGTCCCTCCGGTCCCCCATCGAAGATAATCACCAAGCAGTTCATCAGGGTAACGCATCGCCGAACGTATACTCATCACCCCATCACTCTTAATAATTTTTGTCAAATTTTCGTAGGGTATCTTCGAGAAGGCATCAGCAATTTTATGCATCAACAGGATTTTATCTACTGAGCAGTCGATATTGTGACGAGTCAGGAATTTGTCCAGAATCACCCTGTCGGTAATTACAAGAAATGGAGCATCATGCGAGAAAAGCATTGAATTATCCGGTTAAAGATTTGTGATATCGTGCTATATAGTATCGTTTAAATTAATAATAACACGAAATAACACGAAAAATGCAGTCTTAATATAGTTTTCGAACTATACCAGGAGGATTGCTTTTTCGCTACAATTACGATACAATTTTTTTAATATCTGGTACAGATCGTATTTTCTTTCAACAAAAGTTCCGGGAGTTGTGGCATGGGAAATTTCTACATGGATATCAGGCATCCGGATAAACCGGTTGAGAAAAATCCTCTCCGTACCCGATCAATCTCTAATGTTGAGGAGCGCATTCTTGAACTTGAGGAACGTTTAAGTAAACTGCTGCTTGTGAACGCTGCACTGTATGATGTTATCAAAGAGCGGCTCAACGTTACTGATGAAGAAATAAGTAGAAAAATCAATGAGTTTTCAGATAAAAATGTAATTACTGAGCAGCACATCGAACCGCAGGTTAGAAAATGCAGAAAATGTGGAAAGAATCTGATCCAGCGTAGATCCCTCTGTGTCTATTGCGGTACCAACAACGATAAATAATTCTTGTTTTCAATGAAACATTCAGGTAATTTTTAAGTGGAAAAAAGATTTAACCACATAGGTCGGCTTATTATGCAATTGTTAAACTTACTGCACGTATCACGCCCCCTAAATCCCACCTCGACAGGTGTTCCCAAGGGGCTCCCGCAGGGGGACTTTAAAACACACATTGTAAATACAACAAATCTCTTCAATTTATTACCAGTGGTTGCATCCGGCCTTACTTGACATAAAAGGAGTTTTACACATATGAATTTCATGAAATCGTTACGGGCCTCATCAGTAAAAAACAATTCATTTCTCTGTGTCGGGCTTGATCCGGACATGACAAAATTTCCACCACATTTACAGGGTGATATAAAGCATATCTTCGCCTTCAACAAAGCGATTATTGATGCAACTGCGGATTGCGTCTGCTGCTTTAAACCACAGATTGCCTATTATGCCGCGGTCGGAGCAGAGAATGAACTAAAGTTGACCATTGACTATATACACAAAACATATCCGGGTATCCCGGTCATTCTTGACGCAAAAAGAAATGATATCGGTAGCACTGCAGATATGTATGCGAAGGAAGCTTTTACACGATACGAAGCAGATGCGCTTACAGTAAATCCTTATATGGGATCCGATACACTTGAATCGTTTCTTAAATTTCACGACAAAGGAGTGGTCGTTCTTTGTAAGACATCAAATCCGGGATCTGCAGATTTTCAGAACCTGCATATCAATGGAAAGCCCCTCTTTCAGATCGTTGCTGAAAAAGCTCAAAATGAATGGAATAAACATGGCAACGTCTGTATTGTTGTTGGTGCAACGCATCCCGATGAGATGAAAGTGATTCGGGCATCAGCACCTGATATCACATTCCTTGTTCCTGGAATCGGAGCACAGGGTGGTGATATCAACAGTGTAATGCAGAACGGTTCGGATGCAACAGGTACCGGGTTGATAATAAATTCATCACGTGCGATTATTCATGCGGATTCATCTGCAGCATTTGCAGAAAAAGCCAGAGAAGCTGCAATCAGACAGCGTGATGCTATTAATGCTGCAAGGACCATAACATAATAGTGTTTATAAATTATAGAGTTAAACCGGTGCCTGATGGACCGGTTTGATACCGTCATTGAAAACCCGGATCTTGCCCCTTGATTAGTGCCTGAACTTAGCATATAATATCCTTACACACACTACCATTTGTCATTTCACAAAGAGTCTGGTATATGAACACCATTGATGCTTTTACATTAAAAAAACCATTTAATTCATCTTTTGAATCGATTTTTGAGACACTGAGTGACGGTATTTTCATCCATAGTTTCTATCTTCACGATGATTTCATTCAGTTGGATTCCTGTGCCTATGCAAATAACGCATTTCTTACACTTAGCGGATATTCAAAAGAATCGTTAGTATCACTTTACCCTAATTTACTTTTTAAAAGAGAGCCGGACGGTTTTTATGAGCAGGTGCTGCGTGATTGCATCAGTCATAAAAACGGTCCATACCAGACATACCTGACAACAGCCGAAAATAAAACAATACCGGTAGTCCTTAACATATCAGTGCAGGATAGTGACGGAACACTTTTTGCTACTTGTATTATCAAGGAAAGCACATCATTGCAGCATAGCACAGACACTACTACAGATAACAGTACACAACAAGTTGACAATATAGCAGCGCTCAGCACGCTGATTTCGGGTATTGCGCATGAAATCAACAATCCAAATAATATCATTTCATTAAGTACTGACCTTGTCCGGGATATCTGGAATGAAGTATATGAATACATTGAAAGTAACACCCTGGATTCATCAGATATAGTTATTCATGGTCAGGATATTGCATCACTGAGTCAGAATGTCAGAAATCTTCTTGACAATATATTATCCAGCTCAGACAGGATTGACAGAACGATATCTGCAATCAGGGATTTTGTACGTATTGACTCAACAGAAAAAATGACTGATTGCAACATTGTCTCAATTATTAAATCATCATTGATGCTCTGTGACGATATCATCAGGAAGAGTACATCAGATTTTATTGTTCAGTATGATCATGATATTCCACATGTAATGGCGTACTTGCGTCTGGTACAGCAGGCAATTGTCAATGTCATAAAAAATGCCTGTGAAGCGCTTACTGAACGGTCGCAGAAGATTACGCTTTCGGTGCAGTACAAGAAAGAAACCAACTCCGTTTTGTTAAGTATCACTGATGAGGGTCAGGGTATTGCATCTGACACTCTCCCCCAGTTATACATCCCGTTTTTTACTACAAAGCGAAATAGAGGGAATCCCGGGCTTGGTTTAAGTGTTACACAGTCTATCATGAATAAGCATAAAGGCAGTATTTCAATTGAGTCAAAGCATGGATTTGGCACAACGGTAGTATTGCGTTTTCCGGCGGTACAGAAGGTGTTGCAGAAGAAGTAGTTAGTAGCCAAGAGCTAACAGCCAATAGCAAACTACACTACTACTGGATCGTCAACATACCGGTATCCGTGCCACTGTATTGTATTTACAACTTTTACTTCCGGGTTTAGAGGTATGTTTTCAAGTACTTCTTTTTTAAAAACATCAAAACCCGTTCTGTCAACTATGTAGCCGATGTGTTCTTTGGGTAGTGTTGTATCGATGTAGCGGTTTACATAGGCGTAGGTGTTTTTAATGACCTGAACCACAACGTCCTCACTTGCCCATTTCAAAAAAAGTGATGCCAGTCGGGGATTCTTTTTTCCTGTCCGTCCCATGATAAGCAGCCGGTAGTATGTTTGTGTGCTACGGGTCCATGCGCGTGTTGGACAGGTTTTAACACACTCCCCGCAGCCGATACAGAGCGATTCATCCCTGATGATATCAAACTGACTCATAGTTAATGCTCCGGTGACGCGTTTTTTACAGTTGTCAACACATGCATTACAGCTTATGCAGCGCGTTTTATCATACTGTGGAATCGTTGTGCAAATAATGCCAAAATCCTGCAAATGCGCTTTGATACAATCATTGGGACATCCGGTGATAGCAATTTTAAAATGGAAATCGTGTGGATATACCTCCTGTTCAATACGCTGAGCAAGGCGGGTGGTATCATGATTTGCAAAAGGGCAAACGCGGTTTCCGATACAGGCTGAAATATTGCGCGTACCTGCAGACGGATACCCTTTTGAATTTTGATCATACGGTATTTTAAGATGCAGCATGTCGAGAAGCGGTTGTATGATTGTATTGATTTCATCAACCGATTCCCATGCAATACCGGGGATCTCAAAACCCTGACGTGAAGTAATATGCACTGTTCCATTGCCATAAGTATCTGCAATTGACTGAACAAGAGAAAGATAGTGCGCTTCAAGATGCCCTCCGGGTACCCGGACTCTCAGGCATGTTTTATCGCGGTCTTTCGTTATGCGCCATGCATTTTTTATAACTTTTTTTCTGTCAATATCTTTTGCTGTCATTACACTACCATCTCCAATCAATCAATCAGATGCATCGCTTTTGTTAAACTGAACACAGGCCCGTCAAGACATACATATGTTTCATCAATTTTGCAATGTCCGCACTTGCCAAGACCGCAGCTCATGTTACGTTCAAATGATACGGTGATATTGTCCTGCGGCACGCCATCCTTGATAAGTGCAAGCGTTGCAAATTTCATCATAAGCGGCGGGCCAACCACTATAGCCTGAGCTTCAGGGCTCTTAAGGACCGGTAATTTGGGAATAAACTCTGTTACAAGTCCGATATTACCAGACCATGTATCTGTACCTTTGTCAACAGTCAGTACCAGTGATGAATCCTTTTCCCACTGACCGAGTTCTTCACGATAAAGTATATCAGACGGTGATTTAAAACCGGTTATTATATGCAGCGATTTACACGCTGATTTGTTTGTAACAAAATAGCGTGTCAGGCCGCGTACCGGAGCAAGACCGGTACCACCGGCAACGATTATCAGATCTGAACCGGTAAACTGTTTAACATTAAAACCATTTCCATAGGGACCCCGGCATTGAATCGTATCCCCTGCTTTACAGTTAAATATAGCATCGGTCAATCGTCCGACTTTTCGTATCGTCATCCACATTCTGTTCTGATCAAATGCACTGACTGAAATCGGTGCCTCACCAATGCCGGGTATTGACAATTCAAAAAACTGCCCATAGACAAGCGGTTTATTATACTCAAAACAGTATGTGTAATCTATTGATGTCTCAGGTTTGATATCAAGTATTCTAAGTGCGAATGTTTCATAGTGGTTTTTTGTCTGCATCGGTCTGATTCCTGGTCGTAAAATTTGGTACATTGTCATTTTGCAACAACTACAATCAATTTTATAATTGTTTTGAATAATGGTTTGTACTAATTGTACAAAAAAATAATCCCCCCTTTATCCCCCCCTAATATCGTTAATTTATGATTGACACGTAAGACTCGTCCCCTAAATCCCCCGCAGGGGGACTTGAAGAAATAGGCTAAACAAGCTATTCTGCTCTCAAAGTCCCCCTGCGGGGGATTTAGGGGGCGAGCAATCAGTACAGCTGCAACATGTCAAGCTTAAGTAAACGACATTGGCGTGGGGGCGTGGAGGTGTGCAAAAGCATTATTAATTATTTTGTCAGGGATCTGTTTCAGGCATATTTTAACAAACCTTCATATGTTACATCTGTAATAATTTATCAGGCGGGAGCCTAAAAATCCCCTCGTATCCGTAAGCCGGCGGTAAGCGTGCGATCGGCGAATAATCCAGTAAACTCTCTGTCAAGTCTGCCCCCGTTTGCTCGTATATAAAGAGTAAATGGAAGTACTTTTGGAAAATCAAAAGTAAAGAGCAGTGTTGATGAAAAACTGCGATCGATGCAGTTCATATAGTAAAGAAGCGAACTGCTTATCATTGATGTAAACAGCTTTGATGTCGTCAACTCGGTAAATACGTACACTCTACCTGAATACAGTGGCGTAAATTCACCTGGACGTAATGAAGAGATCGCAGTATCACCAAATCCGGTGTCGTTATAATAGACTTCAGATCTGAATGTCCATGTTTTTTCTTCACCGAATACTTTTGAAAAACCGGCACTAAATGCCGGTGCTGTTTGTTCAGAGTTATTATCAATGGTTAGTGCAAGCTCCCCGTAGACATCCGCAGTAAGCACATTTCCTGTTGCATCAAAACCGATATGTAATGGGCTGTCTGCACCGACATAACCAACGGTACCTACATTGACATTTGCAATTGTCGCATCAAAACGCCATGCCTGGGCGATATTTTCTGCAAGTGAGTTTACAGAACCATTCGCTGTGACTTTTGAAAAATCGGTAAAAAAGAACAAATTCGATTTCTCAAAAGGAATGTGGAATCGAATACCCGGTTTTCCACTTCGTATATCAACTGCACTAAGTGCGGTGATCTGATTTTTTTGACGATTAATAAAATCCTCAGGTGACCAGAAGTAGGATGCACCCCAGCTTATCAATTGATTTCCAATACGAATAAAAACTTTCTTGTTGATATCAAATGACAAATGAAATTCTGAAAGCCTCAAATCAACCTGTGACGGATCCGCTTTCTGCAACTGGTAGTAATGTTTTGTAAACTCAGAATTGGATGATGCCAGAAGGAAGTAATTAAATGAAGTACTCAGGAAGAGTGAGCCGATATCATCTCTTGATAATTTGGCAAACGGTTTTCCGAAAAAACGTAAGTCTGTCGCACTTTTGTTACTTTGTAACAGGTATGTGGAAGTTCCCTCAGATGCAAACGAAACACCGCCAAGAAATGTACGTGAAAACTGATCAGGGACTGTGTTTACTTTTGTTATCACACTGTCAAATTCTGCAGTACTGAACGGATCGTCCTCCACAGCATTATCATTTGCCGCAATGGAGACAATAACGACAAATAAGAGCATTAATAACGTCTTTAAATAGTGCATCGCTATTACCTCGACTGTTCCTCAAGAAATGCCTGTGAAAATGTATAATCTTTAATCTTGTCGGTGATAATATTTTCATAACTGAGCAGCGTTTTCTGCCCTTTTTCAAGATTGTTGACTGCCATTAATTTTGTAAACAGGTACTTACCTTTTACAACTTCCTTGTAGTCAATATAGAAAAATGTCCGGAGCAGTGTTTTTGATGCGGAGTAGTTTTCAACTTTCACCACAAGCCCATCACTCTTGCGTAAAAACCAGGTTTGCACCGGAAATGATACATCAAGTGCTGTCGCAGTAAGGGTTACGACGTCGCAGTCAAATTTTGAGACGGTTTGCGTTCCACTATAAGCGACAGTATATTGTTTTAGAAGATCGAGCCTCCCAAAAAGGTCGGTACGTACATCAGTTGATCCGACATCATCTTTACGATTACGGAAAACAAATTCTCGTGTTGACGGAAGATAGAGGTAGAGATTATCACCGTTGCGATAGTACCCTTTACCTTTTTCACTTTCTGGATACTGGAAGAGGAGTGTAAACTTCTGTTCGATATCCCTGCGGAATACCTGAATTTTAAGTACTCTGTCTGCCTCACCATCTTTTCTTTGCACAAGGGTAAAGGTGCTGGTAATGTCAGATCCTTCAAGATTGAGTTTGTTTTGAAGGGATTCGATCAGTGCGACCGCCTTCGGGTCATTCGACTGCTGTTGTGCAGTTGTAACTATCACAAGAAACAGAAGTAATGTTGATGTGTAACAAAACAAGTTTTTCATGATTATATACCTCAATTTGTTTTATTAAGTGCAGTAACGACTTGCATTCTGCCGCCATACCGCGCGGGAAAATAAGAAAACAATGTTGTAAAGAATATGAGAATAACGAGTATGAATACTATATGCACAATTGTTGGTTCAAATACAGGGCGTCCCTGATTCAGAAATAATCCGATAGTACCATTTGATGGCAGCGTGACAAACGTACTGCCGAGTGTCATAAGAATGAGCCCGCCTGCTATTCCGGCACCAATGAAGAGAAGGCTGAGCAGTACATTTTCTGCAATAAACAGTTTGACAATTGAATTCTGTTCACAACCGATTGCACGTAGTGTTCCAATTTCGAGCATGCGGTCGTTTATAGTCATACGCATATTGATGAATATTGATACAGAAATAATAAACAGCATGATTGCGGCAACAAATATGCCAAGTCCGTTAATTGCACCAGTAACTTGCGAAACGATCCCGGTAACTTCATCGGCCGTGGAAAGTGTCAACCGTTTCAGGTTGACATCCCCGGGTTGCACTTTATATCGTGGTGATGCCGCAGAGACTGCATTGAGAGCATCATTATTGTTAGCCGGTTTATTTGCGATAAAACCTGTTTTGTTAAGCTTGTCAAGAAGAATGTTTCGTTTTGTATCAATATCTACAGGTTTGTCAAAGTAAATGAACATTTTTGATGCGGTTGACAGATCTGCAAGGTCAAGCTTCTGAAGAAAATCAAAATGACTGATTACAATGTCTTTAAGAAAATAATTACCACTTGTAAAAATTCCCGCGACTTTAATTGTGCCTGTGTTAAATGCCCCAAGACGACTTCTGGTTGAAATCAGCAGTTCATCATTTACCGATAGTCCGAAGTATTCTGCAATTGACAATGGTATAAGTACCGCGTTAGGATTACGGACAAAATTATTCCATCCGGTATCGTTTACCATGATCTGGTTTTTATAACCATTGTCTGATGATACATTGATTCCGGTAAACGAGAGTCGTTTTGAAATACCCTTGTAATAAACCGCAGAACTCATAGAGTATCGTGTGATCACTGAAGTTCCATTGAATGCATCTCTGGTGATACTGTCTACAGCCGGATAATGCTGGATACCCTGATACGTTCGTCCATTGACAATATACTCTCCTGAAACAGTAATGTGACCTGCAGTAGATGTAAGAACGTTCCGGGTAATATTTTTCTTTACTCCCTGCGTAATTGAAAAAACAAGAAGCAGCAGGATCGTTATAAAGAAGTAATTGATACCAAGTGTGATACTACGGCGCAGATCTCTGAATATATTTTTAAATGCAATTGACAAATAAAATGGCATAACGATTTCCTTATTTTGCGGACATTGCCTTTAATGGCGTAATCGCAGTTGCGACCTTTATCGGATAGATTGTCGCAATTGTTGATACAAAAAGAATTATTGCCAATGCTTCAATAAACGGCTGAGGTGAAAGAAGCAGCGGCATTACTGCACCACCGGTCAGGTATTGCTGCATAATATCAGGAAGCATTATTCCGGTTCTGAAAAGCAGTATCAAAGCAAAACTGATAATAGCTCCTGCAACTGCTGCTATTCCATTTAAAATGAATGATTCTGCCAGAAAAATTGACATGATAAACGATTTTTCTCCACCAATCGCTCTCAGTGTTCCGATTTCACCGGTACGTTCAAGTACATTGATGATCATCGTATTCATGAGTATAAATACAACAATGAGAAAAATCAGGAATGTAGCGCTGTAAATTACAGCCCGGATTGTATCAGCAATATAGGCAAAGAATCCGGATGCTTCTTTCCAATCGGCAGTTTTAATGGCGAATCCCTTTTTGGAAAGATCGTTTACAAATGTCTTTGCATCCGAGGCGTTATTAAGTTGTACGGCGATAAGTGTGTATCCGGTCAGCTCCTGCTTTACAAGTGATGATGTTGCAATTGAATCGAATGAGGCATCTGCAAGTCCGAAGATATCATCCTCACTCTCTGATTTTAATGCATCATTAAGGCTTTGCGGCATTGATTCTGACTGAACACCGGTAAAGTTATATAACTTTGCATACGTTGCGGTATTAATGAAATTGATATAATTAAAGACATTTGAGTAATATTTGGGTTTGTAAACACCAGCAATTACCGAAGGCAATGCATTTACCGATCCACCATCACTCAGACTTAATAACGTTACTTTGTCGCCGCTTCTGAATTCTGTGCTGTAATTATCCCGATAATTTTTTACCTGAAACTCACTGAGCACGACACCATCAGCGGGGCCTTTGTTATCAGTGTCGAAAAAAGATCCTTCGATTATATCTATATTAGGAAATGCATCGGTATAGCGTTTTGGTTCGACAGCGTAGAAAATAAAAGGGACATCCTGTTTTTTGCCATTTTTATCAATTGACATAAGACCATAATTCTGGGCGATAGCTACATGGTGCTTGACATAGCTGCTACTGTCAAGCCACGATTCAATTGTTGCTGGGTTACTGATTACAGGCAATGGTGTTGTAAAGGAAAATGGTGATGGTTTTTCTTTTGCTTTATCTGCGTAAATGATTATGTCTCCAGTGAAATGGTCGATGATGGATCGTTTTGAATAGTATCCTGCAGATAATGTAAATGTTTCCCCGAAGATGATCAGAATCGTTCCAAGCATCACAAGTAAGCCTATCAACAGCATGCGCACCTTACGGCGCATTAAAGTTCTAACTGCAATTTGTAATGCAACCATACGTTATGCCGCCTTTGTTTCATCACTGATAATACGCCCGTCCCTGATTTTGACAATCCGTCTGGCACGCTCAACAATCTGAAAATCATGTGTTGAAAAAATAAACGCAGTACCTTCTCTGCTGTTGATTTCCTGCATCAGGTCAAGAATCTTACCACCGGTGACAGAATCAAGGTTTGCTGTTGGTTCATCTGCAAGCACCATGATCGGCTTTGTAACAAGTGCACGCGCTATTGCCACCCTTTGGCGCTGTCCACCGCTTAGCTCTCCCGGTTTATTTTTTATTCTGTCTGTCAGGCCGACCTCTGAAATAAAATGCATTACGCGTTCATGGCGCTCTTTTTTGTCAGTCATTTTCTGAAGCAGCAGTGGAAGTTCGATGTTTTCGTATACGTTAAGTACAGGAATCAGATTAAAAGACTGAAAAATAAAACTGATTGTTACCCGGCGATACCGTGTACGTTCGTTGTCTGATAAATCAACGACATTTTTGTTGTTGATCACGACCGAACCTGATGTCGGTGTATCAATACATCCGATAATGTTTAAAATTGTACTTTTTCCTGATCCGGACGGTCCGCTCAGGGCAAGAAATTCATTTTTGGAAACAGTGAGTGAAACGCCATTCAGCGCATTCACAAGGGTTTGACCAAGGTTATATTCTTTCTTAACATTTTCAAGTTCTATGACGTTGTTGTTTGCCATGATAGTAAACTCTCTGTAAATGAATTGTACCAAATACCTGCAATAAATATAATTTCGCGCGGTTGGCTGGTAATATTGCGTTGTGTAAATAAAACGCTGGCGAATCAGAATGTTGATTATGTCGACAGGGTGGATTCGGGCATATTTATCCATAATCTGTAGGGGCTGGTCGCGACCAGCCCCTACCAGATTATGGATAACAGGTGGTTATCTGAATGATACTTCTACATCACTGGTTTCCATTGGCAGATCGTTGGAGTTTGCCCATTCTCCCATACCACCATCATAGAGGGCAACATTGGTTTCACCAATGATATACTTAAGGGTAAAATAGGTGTGCGCTGCAGACCACCCATCATCACAAACAAGAATCACTTTTTTGCCTTCATTTGATGGCGTTCTGCTGTAGGATCTTCTTAAAAAGTCAATGCTTTTCCATTGGTACAAATTCTCGACATCGTTTTTCCAGTAATGATTAATTGCACCTTTTATGTGACCTTTACGTTTACAGATACCATCAATACCGGCATACGTTTCCGGTGATGTAACATCGATAATAAGGGATGTACCATTGTGAATGGATTTCAAAACGCTTTTCTTATCAACCCTGATATCATCAACAAGTTTTGACGGCATCTGGTATTTAGCCCGTTCAACAGCTGGAAGATCCTGAGTAAGTGGACGATTCTCACGCTCCCATTTTTCATAACCACCCTCAAGGATTGCAACATCCCTGTGTCCGATATAATCAAGTAACCACACGAGGTAAAAAGTCTCAAGGTCATCCTGACTGCCATATATAATAATCGTAGATGATTCACTTATTCCTATTTCTCCAAGTAAATTGGAAAGCGCCTGTTGTGAAATCGGAAGGTAGGGTACACCATTTATTGAAAGCCTGACGGATTCTGCATTCAAATACGATGCCCTTGGAATGTGGTTGCTATAATATTTTCCAACCGGCCGGACATCGAGTATCCGAATATGATCTTTATTTAGATTCGTTCTAAGCCACCCAGTCGAAACCATTCTTGATGAAAGTTCACCGGCAGAAATAAGAGTAACAAAAAGGAGAACTGCTGCAAATCCTCTCTTTAGTACACCACTCTTCATTAAAACCCCCCCAAACGTTAAAATCTTTTGATTAATAGCTTCAGTCGCTTTGATTTATTGATAAATCATCATAAAATTGAAGCACTCAATAATGTGCAGTTCTCTGAACACATGACATAATTATTGTAGAACTAACATAAAAATAACAAAATTTTTTACAAAAATGGTGTTTTTTTAAAATTATGTACTTGAATAATGAAATAAAAAATGCTATAATATAGCGCCTTGAAACAGTCCTTATACTTCCGATTGCATAACCTTCAAAATATTAAAGACTTATTTGTTGTTGCTGTCAATTGATCGATGTATGGTTATCTTATGGATGATCTTCACTGTTTTTGCATTATTGAGTTATTGCACCTGTTTTTAATAATTACAATGTGTTACGTAAAAATAACGGGAAGCTGGATAAGAGTGCCCCTTGCTGGTGTTGGGGCAATAAAAAACCTCATCAGATTTGGAGTGGAAGATGCATCTGATGAGGTTTATAAAAAGTGTTATTTTACCGTTGTAATCTGTTTAACAACGTTATTACCCTTTTCGTCAATTGCCTTGATAAAGTAAACACCATTCGAACGATTACGTACGTTAAATTTATTCAGGATACTACCATTTATCGAAGACACAGCAGTACCTTTTCCAAGATCCACTGTACCAATTGTTTTTCCTGATATATCAAGTATGCGGGCTGTACCCCTGAGTTCTTTACTCTGGAAGCTTGTGACCGATCTGAATTCCTTGACAGGAAGTGCCGGGTTACCCCAGATTTTAAAATTACCGCTAACATGAAGTAAACTTAACATATGCAAAAGACCGCTGTAATAGCGCCATTCACCTGTAGGTGTTGCCTGTTTCCAGAAACGGTCAACATATTTCCAGGCGATGGTATCGGTGCTTGCAAGTGCAGCAACCGCGTTGCATGCGACCTGTCCCTGTGATGCATTATATGTAACCATGGAACCTTCCTCTTCAGACTGCGCGGTTCCATCAATAGAGTATGTCTGTTTGTAATCAGGAGTCTGGCTTGCAAACCAGGTCATAAGTCTTTGTGAATATTCAAGCTGCCATGGATCTGCTTTAAACCATGCATAATCCATCCCAATGTTCATTGGAACACGCCATGAATCAGAGTGATACCATCCTGCAAAACGGTTGAAATCCACCGGGTAGGGGGTACCGTCAAAAGCTGCATAATCCGCTGTCAGACCGGTTGTTTCATGGCAAGCCCTCTTAAAAAATGCCCGGCTTGTGTCTGCCATTTTTTTCCAGAAATCCTTATCGTTTGTAGCAAGTTCTGACCATATTGTGTAGAATGCCGGAAGGTGATAACTTGGATCTGTGTAGCGTGTTGACTGGGCATCAGGGGTAAAAAGAATCATTGCATGCTCTTTGTCAATCTCTGCAACAACTGTTTCATTTGGAACAAAGTTCAGCATTGTGTTAAGAATGTTATCCGCCTGCTCCTGGTAATTAAAAATTCCCTCTTTGTTACCCCATCGTTTCGCAGCAAAGAGCAGTGATGTAACAAAGTATTCTTCACCATCAGGTGCCGGATTTGGATCAACCATTGCATGTGGAGCGTTTTCCTCAAGTTTCCATGAGAAAATGCCTTTACGCGGTCCTTCTTGGTGCATCATTTTAGTGTAGGCAAACTTCCACAGTCTGTCAAATATATCCTGACGGTTCATCTGTACGGCAATCATCATACCATAACTTTGTCCTTCAGTAATGATGCTACCACTTCCCGGTTTTGTTATGTAACCCAGATCATCGCCTTCCTCAGTGTAAACAACTTCATTGGTACGATCACCAAAGAATAGCTGCTGAAATGTACTGTTCACCTTTTCGTCAACCTGTTCCTGGGAATAGCCAAGTTCTGTAAACAGGTTTCTATGTGTTCCGCTTTCCCATGCACTTTTTGAAGGCGGCGTGATTGTGGATGGAAATTTCATGCTGACAGATTCGATGACAACATTATCAAAATCGTATGTTCCAACAGCATAACCGCAATAAATGTTGAAATTGAGTGAATCGGTACCTGTGGCTGCTGATTTGTAAAAAAAGTCGATCTTTTTCCACTCTTTACCAAGGACAAATTCCGAACCTGTATAATACGTATAGTTTGATGCCGGTCCTCCAGCTGCTGCTACCTGGATCGTTCTCACATCATCAGCCTTCGCATAGAAACTAATGTGGTATTCAACCCCGGCTTCTGCAGCCCAGCTTGGGTCCTGAAACTGGACATACCAGTTTTTACTATCTACAACTGCTGTTGTATTGACTCTGGCAAATTTTGATCCATGCTGCGCCTCTTCGGATGTCACGCTTTCTAAAGTTCCCGCACCCCCGTTTCCTCCATCAACATAGAGATTCCATCCTCCGCCGACCCCGTCTTCGAAGCTGCCGTTTGATAGTAGATTCTGTGCATGCAAAAACGATAGTGTTGTTACGAGCACTGTTGCAAATTTTGTGATTAGTTTAAGCATACGTCTCCCTTTCTGCTTTATTTAGTTATTGACATATCTACTTACTTATTGGTTATCCAGGGGCTTACAGCCACTTTTATGGTACATGGCTGAAATAATAGCCGTCTGGTATTTTTATGAACGCTAAAATAAAATAAATTTTAGAGAGCGGGTTGTGTTTTTTATGTACACCTGCTGAATGGCTGTAAAAAAGTGAAATTGTTATCAGTATTACAAAATGGATAATTTTAATCAACCCACTTGTTAGTGACTAAAAAAGGTGTAATAGTTTTGCGTTTGCTATAATAAATAAATATTTAATGGAGAGCAGTGTGATTCTCATGCAAAGAAGCAGGGGTTGCCAGTACCGTATATCAACCTCTTAATATTCAATGATATGTGGCAGGATGAAATCTTATTCCATTGCATCCAGTTCCTGTTTCATTTTTATTTTGATAATCAAAAATTGACTGTTCAATACATCAAATAATCGTTGGTAATGCATTGTAAGTCCATTGTGTGCTGCCTGTTCAAGGCTTTTTGCAATGATTCTCATTCGTTCAGCACCCAGTATTGAGCATGCACCTTTTATAGTATGAGCCCTGATTTCAAGATTTGATGTATCGTTAGATTCGATATGTTCACGGATTTTTTGAAGCTGCTGTGGTATATCGGCTAAAAAATCGTGTATTACTTTCTTTGTCAGGTTTTCATCCTCGAAAAGATGCTCGATCATTTTTGTCAGATCCCATATCGGGGCTTGATCGATCTCCTTAATATTTAAATTATCTAATTCAGCAGGATCGAATTCCGACTGTTCCTGTTTATGAGTACTGGTCATATTTGGAAGCTTTGGAATATGAGCATCCCTTATTGTATGACGTGTCAATACCCGGTTTGTCCCTGTGTTCCGGTTACTTAACAAATAAACAAGCATTTCACGCAATTCAGTATGATTGAAAGGCTTGCAAAGGTAAGCATTAAAACCGATAGCCCCCAATCTGGCTACATCTCCACGGTATCCCTGTGATGTCAGTAACATTAATTGTAAATTTTTGAGTGACTGGTTTGAACGGATATACTTTCCAAGAAATTCACCATCCACTTCAGGCATCCGGGAATCGATAAGTACAATGTCAAAAGGTTTTTCAAATTCAAGTTCTTTCTCAATGACAGCAATTGCCGAGGCACTGCTGTCTGTAATTGACACATTGATATTCCATGATTGTAACCAGTGGAATAGAATTTGTCTGCTGATTTCGTTATTGTCAACAATAAGGATTTTACTATCGTTTAGAACATAAGGAATGAAATCACTGTTGGCTAAAGGTTGCTTTGATATAGTCAATGGAAGATAAAAATAGAATTCAGATCCATCTGAAAGAGTACTCTTTACGCCAATTTCACCACCCATTAACGTACAAAGTTCTTTTGATATGGCAAGCCCTAGACCTGTACCACCAAATTTACGTGTCGGTGATGCATCTATTTGAGTGAATTTATTGAAAAGCAGTGGCAGCTTGTCTTCTGCGATGCCAATACCTGAATCTTTAACTATGAATTTTAGTCTGAACGGTTTACCCGGATTGATTTCAATGTCCTTCTGATCCTCTGCAAGTGATAACAATATGGAAATTGTACCTGATTCAGTAAATTTAATTGCATTACCCGTTAAATTAGCAATAATCTGGCGGATTCTGCCGGGATCGCCATATAATTTTAATGGAACATCATTGTCAATTGACCATTGTAGTTCAAGACCTTTTTCGCGTGCTCTACGGGAGTACTGTGCTGCGAAATCTTCAAGCATACTTTGTAAATCAAAATCAATAGGTACAATATCAAGTTTCTGGGCTTCAATTTTAGATATGTCAAGAATATCATTGGTCAGGGTAAGAAGTAATTCTCCACTGGATCGGACGATTTCAGCATAATTTCGCTGCTCCTGATCTAAATCAGTCTCTAAAAGTAAGTTTGTCATTCCAATTATTCCATTCATGGGAGTACGGATTTCATGGCTCATATTCGCAAGAAAGTCGCTTTTTGCTACATTTGCTGCCTCCGCTTGTGCTGCCATTATGTTGGCCCGCGCGGTTGTTTCTTCGAGCTGACGGTTGGTATCAAGCAGATCTGATTCTATCTGCTTTCTGCGGGTCAGATCAACAAACGATTCAAGAAGAAATTGGTTTCCGCTAAGAGTGATTATTCTTGCTGTTTTAAGTATGGGAATGCTTCTTTTGTCAATTGTAAGGAGGGTTCTCTCTGCTTGCTCGATGTTCATTCTTTCATCAATGACGGGGCAGTGATTGTCCGGAGCTGGGCAAATAAATTCATGGCATACGCGTCCGGTAATGTCTGATGCAGATGCACCGATCAGGTGTGATGCATATGTGTTTACATGCTGAATAATACGCGTTATAGGATCAACAATGATAATTCCAAAGCCAATATTTTCTAAAAGTAAACGAGAACGTTCCTCGCTTTCTTTCAATGTTACCTCTGCCATTTTACTCTTAGAGATGTCCTGATATTGTTCCTGTTGTTTATGCAACATCGCAAGCGTATCTTTTAAATGCCGAAGGTCTTTCAGAATGCATATACTTCGACTCCTGGAGCAGGATTTGATCGACTGAATCGTAACCTGAACAGTGAATAGTGTTTGATCAAACCGCAAAAATGTCCATTCAAATTCAATATAAGATTCACGGGTGACATCTGCTGCAAACCTGGTAATTGAGTCCGATGATCTGTGGTTATCAGATTGATATTCCGGAGAAATATCCGCCAGTGTCTTTCCAATAATTTGTTCAGGAATTGTACGGAATAAATCAGATGCTTCAACGGTACATTCTATGATAGTATCGTTTTCCAATATAAAAATTGGATCCGGCTTATTTGTCAATAATTGCCGGTGCATTGTATTTCTGACAGGTATTGTTTCATCTGATCTATCATTCATAATTCAAAACCGTATCGTAGCAACGCTGGTTATATCAGTGTTCGTATAAAATATTCTTACACACATTTATTCTGACTAAATACCTATTATTGTACGTTATTTCACGATAAACGCCAATAGCAAAAAAGACATAATAATGTTGTCTAATTAATTGATAAAGGGCATAATATATGCTGAATTACATTCAAAAGATTATCATCGAATTGCTCTTATTATCGTTGAAAATCAATAAATTGGAAGAAATTATGCAATGGTTAATTATCAGATATAACCGGAAGTTTGAAATCGGATATTGTCCAAAATATTCTCTCAACCTGCTAGTGCGCAGAGATATCAACGTTCATAACTTTGGGTGTAAACTGAACTATATAAAAAAGTGACATGAGTGCTGGATAATCCCCATTACTGGACACTTTACATTTCGGAGGTATAATGTCTGAACATCCCATACACTTAATAGATACACATGAGCAATTATTGGAATCCGATTATCTCCGTTCTATTATTCAGACAACCACAGATGGCTTTCTTGTGGTAGATCAGAGTAGAAAAATTGTTGATGTTAATGATGCCTACTGCATGATGATGGGATATAGCAGGGAGGAGATGCTCTCAATGCATGTTGAGGATCTTGATGCTGCGGATTCTATTGAAAATATTAATAAACGCATAGAAAAAACGGTAACAGATGGTGCGGTACGTTTTGAGACCAGGCAGTATCGAAAAGATCGTTCATTGATTTACCTTGAGATTTCTGCGTCATGTATGCGGAAATACGACAATAGAATAATAAGTTTCTGTCGTGACATTACTGAACGTAAAAATGCAGAATACAAGCTTCAGCGCAGTGAAACATCACTGAAGCTGGCTCAGCAGATTGCCCGGTTCGGAAACTGGGAACATGATTTACATAATAATATTCTTTACTGGTCCGATCAGATTTATAAGATTTTCGAAATTGACAGGAATCAATTCGGTGCATCATATGACGCATTTCTTGATCTGATTCATCCTGATGATAAGAATATGGTTAATAATGCCTACAATGAATCGCTCAGGCTGAAAAAACCTTACAATATCGAACATCGTTTACTTATGAAAGATGGACGAATAAAATATGTTCTGGAGGATTGTGAAACTGAATTTGACGGAGATGGGTTACCGATAATTTCGCGCGGCACAGTCAGAGATATTACTGATCGTAAAGAAATCGAATTAAAACTTGAAGAAAGCAAGGAAAATCTCGAACTGGCTCTTGCAGCAGCAAATGCCGGTACCTGGGTGTGGAATATAGAAACGAATGAAATGCAGTGGTCTGATGAATTTCTCCGAATATTTGACTTTACCACATCAGTCGTACCCTGCCTGGATTCATGGAAAACCAGAATTCATAAGGATGATGTACAGACTGCTGTAATACTTTTACAAAACGCTATTGATAACGGTACCTATCTTGACTCTGATTACCGGATTGTTCTGCGTGATAAATCCATACGGTGGATACGTTCGGTCGGAATGGCAACGTATGAAAACGGACGACCGGTAAGAATGGGGGGATTGTGTATCGATAATACAGAAAGAAAAAACACAGAACAGCAGCTTATCGACAGCGAGGTAAGGTTCAGGGCACTTATCGAAAATAGTGCCGATGCAATTTCTCTTGTTGATAGCAAGGGAAATGTGATGTATGATAGTCCCTCCTATTCAAAAATCATGGGGTATACCGATGCCGAACGGATGGGCAATAACACCTTTCAACTAGTGCATCCTGATGACAAGGAATTAATAAACAGGTATTTACGGAAAATAATTGAGCTTGGCGGAAAGGTTGCTTTTCCACCGATCCGGGTGCTGCATAAAGATGGCACCTGGCGCTGGATTGAAGGTATTGCAAATAATTTGATTAATGTTCAAAGTGTCAATGGGATTGTTGTAAATTTTCGCGATATCACAGAACGCAGAAGAACTGAAGAAGCTTTACATAATGCTCAGAAGCTCGAAAGCCTCGGCATTCTAGCCGGTGGTATTGCTCATGATTTTAATAACCTTCTTAGTGGAATATTCGGTTGTATTGATCTTGCTGCTGAAACTGCAAAAGATCGTGATACGCTCCTTTATCTAAATAAAGCGCAGACATCAATTGACCGGGCACGTTCCCTGACTTATCAGTTGTTGACATTTGCGAAAGGCGGTGTTCCGGTAAAAGCACCGGGAAACCTGATTACCGTTGTTCAGGAGACGATCACGTTCGCACTGAGTGGTTCCAATGTCAGCGCAACGTTTCAATTTCCAGAGTTCGTCAGTATTTGCGAATTTGACAGAAATCAGATTAGTCAGGTACTTGATAATGTGGTTATAAATGCAATCCAGGCAATGCCGGAGGGCGGTAAAATTGATATCAGTGTGGAAAACATGTTTTTCGACACACAATGGCATGGCTCTCTATCTGCCGGGAATTATGTACGAATATCAATTCGGGATTATGGTATTGGCATTAGTAAAGATAATTTACCAAAGATATTTGATCCGTTTTTTACCACAAAGCCAAAGGGCAATGGCCTTGGACTTGCAACCTGCTATTCCATTATTAAACGTCATGGTGGGTATATTGAGGTAGAGTCCGAAGAGGGGGTTGGAACGGTATTTCATATTTATCTGCCAGCATTTTCAGAATATGCAGACAATGATGATATTGAAGGAGATGTTTTACATAAAGGCAATGGTCTCTTTATCATAATGGATGATGAAGATATTATGACTGATATCTTGAAAGGTATGCTTTCTGGATTTGGTTACTCTGTTATCTGCACTAAAAATGGTCTGGAAGCATTAGCGGCATATAATGATGAGATCCATGATGGGCGTCAGCCTGTCGGGATGATCTTTGACCTGACAATTCCGGGTGGGATGGGTGGAAAGGAGACAATTACTGAAATCAGAAAATTAGATTCTGATATTATCGTTTTTGTAGCAAGCGGTTATTCAGAAGATCCTGTGATGGCAGATCCCGGGAAATTCGGTTTTACATCAAGCATATGTAAACCTTTCAAAAAGCGGGATCTTGCAAAACTACTTAATGAATATTTACCTGATGAAACAGATAAGTAAACATTGCTTCCAAAAAATGACTGGATTGTTCATCTGTTAATCAGATGCAGTGCTTTCGATGCAATAGTATCAAGTGGTAAAATAAAATCTGCTGCTCCTATCTTTACTGCTTCACCGGGCATGCCCCAGACAACACTCGTTTTTTCATCCTGTGCTATCGTTGCAGCTCCGGCTTGACGCATAGCGAGAAGACCTGTTGCACCGTCTGTACCCATACCGGTAAGCAGTGCCCCTACAGCATTTTTCCCGGCATACATTGCAACAGAATTAAAAAGAACCTCAACGCTTGGCCGCTGATGAAAAACCGGGGGGGTATCTTTCAATTGAACGAAATAACGTGCACCACTACGTTTTAAAATCATATGATGATTTCCGGGAGCCAGAAGTGCCCGACCTGGAATAACAGAGTCATTGTTTGATGCTTCCCTGACTTCAATTTCGCATATTTTGTTTAACCGGTCAGCAAACGCCCTGGTAAATTTTTCAGGCATGTGCTGAACAATGACAATTGGAGGTGCATTCGGAGGCATTGACAAAAGTACCCTTTCGATAGCAGTGGTGCCACCGGTTGAGGCCCCTATTGCAAGGATCTTGTTTGTTGTCACGGAAAGTGAATTTTGCTGCACTTTCGGAGGAGCTGCTATGTTACGGGATTGAAGTTTGCTAACATTAACTTTTGATGCTGCACGAATCTGATCGATTAGAATAGATGAAATATCTCCAACTGTATATGCAGCCCCGGGTTTACATATAACATCGAATGCACCGCACGCCAGCGATTCAAGGGCAATCTCACTGCCTTTTTGAGTAAGTGAACTTACGATGATTGTTGGAATCGGAACCTGTGCCATCAACTTTTTAAGAAATGTCAACCCGTCCATTCTGGGCATTTCGATATCAAGTGTTATGACATCCGGTTTTGATATATTGATTTTATCCCGGGCAAAATAGGGATCTGATGCGGTACCGATTACTTCAATATCAGATGCTTTCGACAATTCTGATGATAGAACCTGACGAACAACCGCACTGTCATCAATAATGAGTACCTTAATCATGTTTCCTTTACAAGTATCAGAATCGCACCATCATCGGAGCTGAACCAGACACCATGAGGGTCAATAAAATCCTCATGAAGTATCTTTGTGTCAAGCAAATCCGGGATGTGAAGAATAATATCTGCATTCTGATATGCTGTTGTTATAAAATTACCGGAAATGATATTACACATCTCCCGTACTGCATCAATTGCTTTTTCCTTTTCAATCGGCTCTTCCGCTGCGAGCATGTTCAACGCGATATTTGATGCAAGTGTTGTTTCGAGCCAGAGGTGGATGGTACCGTTTATTGTACCTGTAAATTTCAATTCTGCTCCAAGTGCATCCCAGTTATTATCCTGAGGTCTGCAATGTATTCCTATGTCGTCTGCAAATACAAATGCAACCTGTTCAAAAATTGATTCAGCAACGCTTGCCATGATATGATTTAACTTATTTTGCATCCCAGACTCCAAGGACATTTGTTATGACATCACGGATTTTTTCCGGTGTAAATGGTTTTCGTATGCAATCACGGGCACCGGCATCCTTTAATTCGTCAAGACGATGAATGTTTCCTTCTGTGGTAATAACGATAACCGGTACATCTTCAAGATCAACAGTCTTTTTCATGTTTTTTATTAAGTCAAGCCCGTTCATGACCGGCATATTTAAATCTGTAAAGACAATATCTATCCAGTCCCTGTTTAGAACATCGAGTGCTTCGATACCATTTCTGGCTTCTCTGAATGTATGAACAGGCAGTTTTGTCAGAGTAATCGTACGTGAAATCATTGATCTGATTATCTCTGAATCATCAACAATAAGAATTGAATATGCCATAACGGTTCCTTGTTAGATCCTGTCAATTCAAATAAGATCTGTTCGTTCACTACCGGTAGTGAGCCAGGCTTTTCCTGTACCTATCTCAAGATAGAGAGTCCGTGGCTTCGAACCACCTGTATCTTCAGCTGCGATCATAATACCATTTTTCCAGAACATTTTACGGGCGATTGCGATATTTCGTGCACCAATATTAAAATAATTGCAATTTTCTAGAATATCTGCACCACCGGCCATTACAACGGTTATAGTCTCTTTTTTTGCTCCACATTTATAGGCCTCATTGAATAGTGCCGGTATTCCTGAATCGCCAAACATATAAGGATTAGTGTCTTTTTTTTCGTTATCAATTTTCGATAATGGAAGCATATAATGAAGCAAACCGCCAACGTGTGCAACCGGATCATGAATAGCGAGACCTATGCATGATCCAAGAGCATGGGTTACAATAATGTCACCCGGATTGTTGCTAACACACATTTCACTTACACCAACAGTTATTCTCATTTTCCAATACCTGTTATCATCTATACAATGCTTTTCTATGATAAATCATATGATCCAATACCTATGACTGTGATTTGTATCGGTTAAAAAGTTATACCGATGCACCAGATTCATCAAATAGCCGTTTAATCTCAGCATGTACTTTATCTTTAAGAATAGGTTTAACAAGATACCCCTCACACTGAGATCTGAATGCCTGCATGATATTTTTATTGTCATCAAGTGCTGTGGTCATAATTATCTTTACACTATCAAAACCATAAATACCAAGCATTTCTTCAGTTTTTCTGATCTCCATAAGTACTTCCTGACCGTCAATTTCCGGCATCATTATATCAAGGAAAACCAGGTCGTATGGCACCTTATTTCTTAGTGCATCTTTAAAACTATACAATCCCTGTCTGCCGTCAGTAGCGATTGTAACGGTTCCATATGGTTGCAATATACGGGAGAGTACTTTCCCGCTTGTCACATCATCCTCAATTATCAGGATATTCATCATCAACCTGCCTTGATATATAACTTTATAACTTTATATCTTCAATGTGCTATCGTATGTTGCCTCACCCCCCACCCCCCTCTCCATGCAATGGAGAGGGGGGTGGGGGTGGGTTATTGTTTTTCGTAAATTGATGGTTTTACTGATTTCAGTCCGCTCAACATTCCGGTTAAACTCTCCGCATGACCTACCAGAAGGAATCCACCGGGTTTAAGTAACCGGTGATATTCTTCGAGTAGCCGTTTTCGCATAGTATTATCAAAATAGATCATTACATTTCTGCAAAAGATACAATCAAAAGGCCCTTTCATGGGAAATGGCGTGTTGGTAAGGTTAAGTCGCTGAAATGTTATAAGTGACCGACAATTAGATTTTATCTGGTATTGTACTTTATTGTCAATAGTAATCTGTTCAAAGTAATTGCGTCTATAGTTATCTGGAATCTTTTCTAGATCACGTTCGTTGTAAATGCCTTCCGTCGCTTCGGTCAATATTTTTGTTGATAAATCAGTTGCTAGTATTCTGATATCAGATGCTTTTCCCCGTAATGTTTCATTAATGGTCATTGCAATTGTATAAGGTTCTTCTCCGGATGAGCACCCCGCAGACCAGATCCGGAATTTTCTTTGACCGCCAACGTACCATTTATCAATATGGTGTGCAATAAAGTCAAAGTGCTGCTGCTCTCTGAAAAAATGAGTTACATTTGTCGAAATTGAATCAAGCAGTTTGATTATTTCCAGTCCATCAGTATCATTATTGACATATTCATAGTATTCTTCATAGGTTGATATATTAAGGCTATGCATGCGTTTACCTAAGCGGGCGGCTACAAGCGCTTCCTTTTTTTCTCCAAGGGCAATTCCTGCCTTGTTGTAGACAAGGTCACGGAATGCATTGAAAGTTTTTATATCCATATTGTTAAGCATACGGCCTTATTCCTCCGCTCCCAATGTTTTTAACGTCGCATTTCCAAGGTGGCAGTGCATTTGTGCGCTCGCCCCCACCCGCTCGGCTTTGAGAGCTGGTGGGGGCGAGCAATCGACACTGTTGCAACATGTCAAAATTAAGTTAACGGCCTCACCCCTCGTCCTCCTCTCCAATTCCTTTTGGAGAGGAGGTTAGGGGGTGAGGCCCTTTCGATTAAAATTCTTTCAATGAACTGTCATCGAGTGAAAGAAATTCATCTGTTTTTGATGGCTTCTTTGCTGCTTTTTTACCCTTTATATCAATATGGTGTACCGGGGTGGATGCAACAGTTTCTTTCTTTACATCATGACGTATTGTCACTGGTCTATGCTGTGATGATGCCATACTCAAAGCGAATTCATCGATCATGGTTTTCAGTTCCTCAGCCTGTGAACTCAACTCCTCAGCTGCACTTGCAGATTCCTCAGAGTTGGCAGCATTCTGCTGGGTAACTTTATCCATCTGGGCAACAGCACTGTTTACCTGATCGATACCTTGTGATTGCTCCTGTGATGCAGCTGCAATTTCTGCAATGAGATCGTTGACCTTTTTTGTACTTGTCGCAATTGACTCGAACGACTGTGATACCTCATCTGCAATCTTTACACCATCATCGGCATTTTTTACAGATTCGGAAATCATGTCAGCAGTATTTTTAGCTGCCTGAGCACTGCGCTGTGCAAGATTGCGGACTTCCTCAGCAACAACCGCGAAACCACGTCCTGCTTCTCCTGCACGCGCAGCCTCAACAGCAGCGTTGAGTGCGAGTAAATTAGTCTGCATAGCTATTTCATCAATGGTTTTGACTATTTTTGCAGTCTGATCGGATGATTCCTTAATTCTGTTGATTGCGCTTGACATGCGCTCCATCGCTTCTGTGCCTGTTTTGGTATTCTGCTCTGATTCTCCTGAAAGACTCTTTGCCTGTGTTGCATTATCAGCATTCTGCTTTGTCATTGATGCCATCTCCTCAAGGCTTGATGAAACCTCTTCAAGAGAGCTGGCCTGCTCATTGGCGCCCTGGGCAAGACTCTGACTTCCGCTTGATATCTGATTGCTTGCGCTTGTGACCTGCTCGGCTGCTTCGGAAACCTGCTGTAGTGCCTTGTCAAGATTGTCAACTGCAATGTTAAGTGATTTCTTGATAGTTGCAAGGTCACCTTTATAATCACCAATCATTCGCGCAGTTAAATCCCTGTTCGCTACTTTGTCAAGAACTGAAGCAGCTTCATTCACTGGAGTTATAACTGCGTCAAGTGTATCATTGACACCTTGAACAATTTTCTGAAAATCACCCTCATGCTTTGAAGCGTCAGCACGTGTAGCCAGTTTTCCATCGACAGCAGCTTTTGAGAGCATTATAGCGTCTGCAACAAGTTTGTTGACAGCATCAATACACTTATTGAGATTGTTTTTGATTGTATTAAAATCACCATTATAATTGTCAGTAATTTTTTGTGGAATAGCACCCTTACTGATATCATCGACATATTTTGCGGCAACATTCAATGGTCCGATAACAGCGTCAAGCGTGTCGTTGACACCTTGAACAATTCTCTGGAAATCACCTTCATGTTTGGATGCATCCGCACGCGTGGCAAGCTTTCCATCAACGGCCGCTTTCGATAACATAGCTGCGTCTGCAACAAGTTTGTTTACTGCATCGATACATTTGTTAAGATTGATTTTAATAGTGTTAAAATCACCATTATAATTATCTGTAATTTTATTAGGAATAGCCCCTTTACTGATATCATCGACATATTTTGCAGCAACATTCAATGGTCCTATAACTGCGTCAAGCGTACCATTGACACCTTCAACAATTTTACGATAATCCCCCTGATGTTTTGATGCATCAGCGCGGGTGTCAAGTTTACCATCGACAGCAGCTTTTGATAACATACCAGCATCGTTAACAAGTGCTTTGATACTCGACACCATTTTTTCAAGCGATGAAAGTAATAAGCCGGTTTCATCTTTGCTATCAGATGTGATCTGCATTGATGTATCTCCGGATGCAACTTTATCTGCAATATCTATACACTGTGATATAGGGCGTGTAATTGAACCTGTTATAAAAACTGCAGCGATAATACTGAAGATAAGTATGAATCCGGCAAGGAGATAAATTGTGAGTTCAGCTGTTTTTGCAGTGGCAAGGCCGGCATCCCCGTCCTTATTTGTCAATTCTGTCTGAAAGTTAATAAGCTCCCTGGTATTGTCCATATATTTATTCTGGAGTACACGAAAATCACCAAGCAACAGAGCTACTGCAGCATCTCGCTTTTTCTCACCAAGTAACTTTATGATCTGATCCTGAACCGGTATATATGCCTCCCGTGCATCAATAGCATCATCCAGTATCTTTTTTCCTTCAACATTTTTTATGGATTCCTTTAACTTGTCAAATTCATCTGCAACAGACTTCCGGGCTTCAAGAATTCGCCTTTGTTCTTCACCGATTTTTGTTGAATCTGTCAGTAATGCCATGTTTCTGAGTGCCCGGGCAATTACATTTATTTCATCAATAATATTATTTGCGATAACCGTTTTCGGAAAACGGTCATTGACAACCAGATCTAATTTTCCGGCAATCGTTTTCATCTGCATGATTGTAGTTATTGACATTGTAATAAGCAACACCACTATAAGTCCGAAGCCAAGGCCCAGACGCATTCCTATTTTCATATTTTTAAACATACAAATCTCCTTAAATAATTAAATTGTATTACTATTGTCAAGTTTATAAATATTTCTTAAAAAAATGTAAATGTCATTATCTCGTTTACTGGTTATTTTGCCATCTGCTTCAAATTGACAAGCTCTGTCGATGAAAGAATTTTGTCAATATCAAGCAGTATCTTGACACTGCTGTTTACTTTACCCATTCCAAGAATAAACTCAGTGTCTATATTGGAACCAAATGATGGAGTCTCTTCGATATCATCAGCTTTTATGTCAAGTACTTCCTTGACTTCATCAATAATAATGCCCATGACAACAACATCATCGTTAAGAGCAATTTGTACAACAATGATACATGTTTTTTCGGTGTCTTCACTGGTGTCGAGAAAAAACTTTTTTCTTAAATCGACGACAGGAATGACCTTGCCGCGCAGGTTTATGACACCACGTACATAATCAGGTGTTCGCGGGACACGTGTAACCGATTGCATCTGAATGATCTCCTGAACTTTTAAAATCTCAAGACCATACTCCTCCTGACCAAGTCTAAAGGTCAGATACTTCCCGGCCAGACGATCACCGACAGTTGGCTCGTGGATCGAGGTGCCAGCGTGAACGTTACTCATACAATTCTCCTCCATTATGGGGTTTTGTATCAAATTGTGAATAGTTTACTAATTAAGAAACCAGGGCCTCACCCCCCCGGCCCCCTCTCCGCCAGCGGTAGAGGGGGAGTAAGAACTAAGCAAAGATATTCTATTCTTCATCTTGCCCCCCCCTCTACCGCGTGCGGAGAGGGGGGCCGGGGGGGGTGAGGCTTCATGTTAACGTTGTTTTTAAAATTCCACCTACATCAATAATTAAACTTACGGTGCCGTCACTCATTATTGCGCCACCACTGATTCCTGATATATCACCAAGACCACTCCCGAGATTTTTAATCACTACCTGTTGTTGGCCGATAATTTCATCAACAATAAGAGCACTTCTTCTGCCCATCATATCTTCAACAATGAGAGCGATTTTCGCAACACCATTTAAGTGGGTTGTTGAATTGTTGAATATATCCGACAGGTACACCAGAGGTATCAGATTATCTCTTACCTTTATGACATTACCTTTGTCAAGAATATGTACTACATGATCTGATGTTGCTGCCAGTGTTTCTATTATTGATAATGTTGGTACTATATAATTTGAAGTATCAACTCTGACAATCATTCCGTCAATAATAGCCAGCGTTAAAGGAAGACGGATTGTAAACGTTGTTCCTTTGTCTTTTTCGGTAATAATATCAACAGACCCACGCAGCGCTTCAATATTGCGTTTTACAACATCCATACCTACACCGCGACCGGACAGGTCGGTAACAACCTTTGCTGTTGAGAAACCGGGAAGGAAAATAAAATGATAGATCTCAGAGTCGGTTAATTTATCATCTTTTTTGCATAGACCCTTGCTGACTGCTTTGCTAAAAATAAGCTCTTTATCAAGTCCCTTGCCATCATCACGGATTTCGATATATACATTTCCTGCTTTATGATATGCACGCAGATTGATTGTTCCGGCAGATGGTTTACCTTTTGCAATTCTTTCTTCAGTCGTTTCGAGGCCATGGTCAACTGAGTTACGGATCATATGGATAAGCGGATCTCCAATATTTTCAACAACTGATTTGTCAAGTTCAGTATCCTCACCATCAGTTATGAAATGTACCTCCTTGGATGATTTCTTGCTGAGATCGCGAACAAGACGTGCCATTTTCTGAAATGTCGACTTGAGTGATACCATTCGCAGAGACATGGATAACTCCTGAATCTGCCGCATTATCATTGTCGTCTGTGCAATTTTTGTATGCAGGTTCTGATTGCTCGATTCACGGATTGTTTTGTCAGCACTGATCATCGACTGTGCAATTACTGCTTCTCCGATTGCGTCAATAAGCTGATCAAGGCGCTGAATCGGTACCCGTATAGTCTCTTCATAATTACCGGATTTAGAATGAACTGCCTGTACCGGATGTTCTGATAACACCGGAACTACTGATAGTGCTTCATTATCATTAATTGTGCAAGAAGGATCTTTAATATTTGCTGTATCATGTGTCCTGGATGGTTTTTGCAATGATTCTGCAGAATCCGGTTTATTTTGGTCTTTATATGTTGTTTCAGGAAGTTGTCCCTTATTTTGAATCATATATTTCAGTGCGTTGATAGTGTTCTCATATGTAACAGGGAGACGATATGGCTTGTCAAGCAAGCATTCCTCAATGATCATTAATGATTCTTTAAGGCAATCCATTGATGTAAGAAGGAGGTCGATATGCATGGTGGTGAGTTTTAACTCACCTTTTCTGCTAATGTCAAGTACGCTCTCCATGGTATGGGCAAAATCACAGAGATCATGAAGATTAATGAATCCTGCAACACCTTTGATTGTATGGCAGCATCTGAAAATGCTATTGATATTTTCAGGGTTTTCTGAATCAGACTCCAGTTCAAGAAGCAGTGATTCTGCTGTATGGATGTGATCTCTGGACTCTATTATAAAATCAGATAATAGCGAATTGTCAATATCTTTAAATGGTGGTATACGAGGCTGAATTGCAGGAACAACGGTTGCCACAGCATCTTCATTTCTGCTTTCAGTCAGTGATGGAAAAAGTTTTTTAGCATCAATGGAAAGTTTGTCAGGAATGTTACCTGACGTAATGAGAGACAGTTGATTAGCCAGGAAATCTTTGAAATAAAACAGCTGATCAGCTCCGATGAGTCCTTCTTCAAGAAATTGCTCAACCTGATGCAGTAGCGATGAATACTGTGGTAATTCGAGAACACCAAATTCCCCTTTCCATGTATGAAGAATCCGTTTCACATTTGCAATTACATGAACATCACCCTTTTCAAATGCAAGTATTGCGCTTTCGAAATCATCAAGAGTTGACTTTTGAGCAGAAGCAAATTTAATCCTGTACTGTATGATATCATCACAAACCGGGTCAGATGGAATTTCAGTATTGACATCTGCGACTTCAGGTGGAATTGCAGATTTGATATTTTCCTGTTCTGTTTTTTCTACAAAAATTAATAAACGGTTTATGTTTTGAGATAACTTGTTAATTCCTTTTTCAAAATCAGTTTCATTGAGAGCGATATGTTCTGCAAGCTTACAACATCGTGTCACCTGAAGAAGCAATGCTTCCGGTACAGATTCATCAAGCATTATCTGTTCCAGTTCACTTATTACTGACGGAAGTGCAGAGCGGTCATCTTTATCTATCAATGGAAGATATGTTACAATTTTTGTAAATCGTTCTAAAAGTATCATAGATCATCCTGTTTTTTGCCAGAAAGTAAAAAGTGCTGTACAAGTTTAAAGCAATTTACGGACCAAAAAAAAGAGAATGTATATATCATATTTAGATATAATGTGTTAAGCGTCAAATCCGGGGGAATTGTAAAAATACTACGTGTGGAAAAAAAATTAACGCAGGAAAATGGAATCCTTTATATCTGTATTAATCCCAATGTGTTAATAACTGTATATAATTTTACAGTGGAAAAAAAATTAACAGGGGATAAACGATGTTCTTAATATTTACTGGAATTATAATAACGTTGATGTCTGAATGTGAATTTAACACGTGGCTGCGTTTAAAATGGTAGCAACAACCATAATGGAATGTATTATAGCAAGATTGACAAGGAGGTATGTTATGATACAAAAAGTAAATAGAGTCGTTCTTTACCACCCATTTGAAATTGTCTGGTCCTTCAGCAGTAATAGATATCTTCTGCAAATGCAGAGAAACATTTCTGAATTATTCAGATATGACGCTCGATTGGGTTTTCAGGAATTCCATTTCATGTAGTTACTATATAACTGTATCGATAGAATTTCTGCGGTTTAAGTATTTATGATTAAATGATTAAACTATGACGTTTTTTTAAAAAATATACAAAAATAGAATTGTGTTACTATCGAAGAGATTGATTATTCGTCCGGATACAGAAAGTGAGTTTAGTGATTAGTATTTTACCCTGAGGATTGACACTTTTTAATTTGTTCAATAGTAATCCTTTATGTAAAATTGACAAAAGGAATATTTGCATATCGGAATAAAAATTTCCGTTTCACTATTCTTTAATTTGTAACTGTAATGTAACTTAACATCTCTTGGAAAACCGGCTACAATGTACATTACCAAAAGTTTTGGTTCATTCTTATTTTGTTTAGAGGCGGATTTAATTAATGATTCATATTAGTTAAGTATTAATAAAGATGACATTATTATTAGTTAACCGGGATAAATTAAAATGAAAAATATTAAAAGGCTGCTTTTACTTGATTTTATAAAAATTACAGATGTAGCGTTACTTCTATTGGCATTTATTCTGGCTGTAAAACATGCTCAGCAGCTGGAGAGTATCACTGAATTTATAAATTTAAGAATTAGTATTATTAATTTTATATCATTGACATTTATTGTATTGTCATGGCATGTTTTTTTTAAAATTCTTGGTATCTATGATAGTAAAAGACTCCTGAAATTTTATCATCAAATGATTATCATTCTTAAAGGTGTTTCACTCTGTGCTTTTAGTATGTTTTTTATAAATTTCTTCATACCATTTGATTTTGTTACGCTTACTTTTCTAAACCTTTTCTGGATTTATGGACTTATGCTTCTCTTACTGGAGAGAGTAGCTATGAGAATTTTTCAGTTATATCTAAGAAAACAAGGAAAAAACTTACGTTATGTCCTTATTGCAGGAACAAATATTAAAGCACAAAAGTTGGCAAAACAGTTGTTGATGCATCCGGATTATGGTTATAAAATCAATGGCTTTATTGATGAAAATTGGGAAGGAAGTAATAATCTCCATGATAATTCACCTGAAATAGTATCAGATTTTAATACGATACAGGATTACTTACGAAAAAATCCTATTGACGAAATATTTATTTCTCTTCCTGTTAAAACATACTACGATAAGATTTCACTTATTGTTGCTGCTGCAGAAGAACAGGGTATTCTCGTGAGATATACTACTGATCTGTTTAATTTAAAACTTGCACAGGTAAAGATAGAGTACTTTGAAGGTGAACCGATTATGACTTTTTTTACAGGTCACATGTACCGCAAAATGATTCTTATAAAGGAAACGTCAGATTTTGTCCTGGCCCTGACAATACTTATTTGTCTACTCCCGGCTTTTCTGGTAATCGCAATGTTAATAAAACTGACTTCACCGGGTCCTGTGTTTTTTACACAGAAAAGACTTGGTATTAACAAACACCTCTTTAAAATGATCAAATTCAGAACTATGGTTGCAGATGCAGAACAAAGGCTTAAAGATGTTGAAGTATTGAACGATCGAAAAGGGGAGGCTGCATTTAAAATTAAAAATGATCCAAGAGTTACTGCTATTGGTAAAGTGTTAAGAAAAACAAGTCTGGATGAAATACCACAATTAATAAATGTTTTACTTGGTGATATGTCGATGGTTGGTCCTCGACCACTACCTGTCAGAGATTATGAAGGCTTTGACCGTGATTGGCATAGAAGACGCTTTTCTGTAAAGCCCGGTATTACGTGTATATGGCAGGTAAGTGGAAGGGATAACATCTCCTTTAATGAATGGATGAAAATGGATATGGATTATATCGACAAATGGTCGATATGGCTTGATATGAAACTACTTCTTAAAACAATAGGTGTTGTGATTCTGGGTGTAGGTGCAAGTTGAACAAATGATAATGAATTTACAAATTAGTTAATTCCGGAAATAAGATGGCCAGTTGTTTGTAAGTGTAAACCAGTACAGAGGATTAGCCTTATGAAACATGCTTTATATGACTCAGAATTCTATGTAATTTCTATTAAAAGTATTATTATCATTCTACCATTATTACTTGCTGCAAATTGTGGCCCTAAATTTTTACATTCTTCAGACCCTTTATTTAATAAGCCAGTAATCTCAAATGCAGTGATATTCGAACCTGGTGATGTTATTGATATAAAATTTTTCCATACACCGGAAATAAATGAATCTCAAACAATTCGTCCTGACGGTAAAATATCGTTACAGTTACTTGGTGATTTTATTGCTGCGGGGAAAACACCTGATTCTTTACGGGAAGAACTATTAGTAGCCTACAAAAATCACCTTACTAATCCGGAAATCACAGTTATTGCCAAATCGTTAAATTCCAGAAAAGTTTATGTTGGAGGAGAAGTAAACGCACCCGGATTAATTCCCATTCCGGGCCATATGACAGCAATTGAAGCGATTATGAATGCTGGTGGATTTAATATGGTGTCAGCCAAAACCGGTAATGTAGTACTTCTAAGGTTTTCTGAGAATAAGTGGCATGGAACAATAATTAAAATGGATGATATGATTAAAGGAAAAGAACAGATTTCGATTCATCTTGAACCCAGAGATATTCTCTATGTGCCAAGAACAACAATAACAAAAATTGATCAGTGGATTGATTTACATATTAATAAAATAATTCCGACATTCATAAATCCATCAAATGGAAGTGCGTATGTTCTCGAGAAAATTGTGGATGAACTGTAGGATGGCAGATCAAGTTGGTTTTAAAAAGCAATATAACAGAAATTAAATATGATAAGAAATTATGGTTGATCTCAACATCCATATAAAGATAAGTATTAGAATATGAACAAGGTTATACCAGATTAAAGAAAATGAATAATATAGACAATTTGATATAGTTATGTTTGTTTTTAACAAAAAGGTAAACTATATGAAATGTTATAATGATAATTCAAATCAATTGCAATTTCCGGAACTTTCAATACGTGACATAGTAAAAGTGTTTTTCAGACATAAAACAAAAATGATTGTTTTTTTTGTTTTTGTTGTGCTCTCTGTATCTATTGTTACATTGCTTACGCCAAAAAGTTATCAGTCTGTTGCTAAAATTATGCTAAAAATTGGAAGAGAAAATGCAACACTTGATCCTGCAGTCTCAATAGGAAACACCTTGAATATCAGCGATTCGCGTGAAACAGAAATTTATTCTGAAATTGAAGTTATTAAGAGTCGTGAAATTATGGAGAAAGTTGTGGATATGTTTGGTCCGGATACAATCATGAATTTACATAAAAGCAAATCAGATTCAACTGCAATTACAAATACACTACGTGATCTCGCGATAAATAAAGTTATGAAAAACACCGTTGTTGAAAGTGTAAGAAAAACGAATGTCATTATTATATCGTTTAATAGTTATGATCCATTACTTGCTAAAAAGGTTGTAAATGCAATAATCTCAATATATCAGCAAAAGCATCAGTCAATTCACAGGCCAACAGATTCATATGACTTCTTAGAAAATCAGACAACACAATTAAATAAAGAAATTATTGCAGCTGAAGACAGCTTGCTGATTCTCAAGAATAACAGTGGAATTTTATCAGTTGAAACACAAGCAAATAATCTAATCCAGCGAATAAGTTCATTGCAACTTGAAATCAATCAGGTTAATGCAAGTCTTGCGGCCAGTACAGCAAAAATAAATTCTCTTCAAAGTACACTTAATAATGTACCAAAAATTTTAAATAAGCAATCATTATCCTCCTCCTCCTCTCAGTCGGGTGAATTATTAAAGTCAAAATTAAATGATCTTATACTGAAAAAAGAGGATTATCTTACAAAATATACTAGATCAAGCCGTATAATCACTGATATTGAAAAACAAATTGAAGAAACGGCAGCTCTTCTTAATAGGGAGAATCTTAGTGCAAATCAATCTGATGCATCAAAAGAAATCCAGATGTCACTTATAGATGAGAAAATTAATTATTCATCACTAAGTGCTAAAAAGAACAGCTTAACCCAAATGCTTAATAAGTCAAAAGATGAATTAGTACAATTCAACAAATATAGTGTTGATATATTAAGATTAAAAAAACAATCAGAAATAGACGAAAAAAACTATATAAAATATTCAGATAATCTTGAACAGGCAAGAATTGATCATATTCTTAAAGCAAGTAACATTACAAATATCAGTATTGTACAATCAGCTACTCTTCCTGTTAAACCTGATAAACCAAAAAGGCTTTATAATCTTCTTCTTGCAATATGTTTCGGAGTTTTTGGAGCTTTAAGTATAGCGTTTGTAGCAGAGTTTTTAGATCATTCAATTAAATCCAGTGATGATATTACATCATTCCTCAAGCAACCACTTATTGCATCAGTTCCATACTTTGATGAACTAATTGTCAGAACAAGAACGTTTCCACAAAAATCACTGAATGTTTTCGATAATATTGGCAGAACAATACATGCATCATTTCAATCGGGAGGATATAGTAATGTTATTGGAATTACAAGCTGCTATATTGGAGAAGGTACAAGTTTTATTGCATCAAGAATTGCAGATGCAATGATCTCATTTCAAGATGGTGATGTACTGTATGCTGATCTTAATTTCGATAATCCTGATTTACAAAATAAGCTCTCTTTTTCATCATCACAGCAATCTAATAATGTACGAAAATTTGAAGCAGATAAGTATATCAGTCAGGATAATGATAACAATCAGGCTCACGAGATTGTGGTCATTCCGGCAGGTAAACAGGCTCATTTGCCGGTACAGTATGTTCAAAGGAAAAGGTTCGATCAGTTTATTAATTTTTGTACTACCAAATATACAAGTATTGTTTTTGATATGCCACCATTATCTGAATCAACAATGGTACTCGAAATGGCAGCGCATATTGACGGATTGGTATTAGTAATTGAATCAGGTAAAGTCAGAAGAGAAGTGGTAAGACAGATGATTTTTGATATTACACAGGCAGGTATAAATATAATCGGTATCGTTTTAAATAAACAAAAACAGTATATACCACAATTTATTTACAATAGAATATAATAATTGTTTTTTTTATTAAGGATAATCATACTCTAAAAGATATCTTGAACACTTTGACAGGCTCAGTATGTTAAAAAATACTAGTAAACCCACTCCTCATATTGGGCTTGTCAAAATGTCCACTATGTAAAAAATAATAGAATGACCATGATTGTTAATAATATGTTATTGTCAAAGAAATAAGTTTTGTAAACCACTTATAATTACTTTTACAATATTGGAGTACATATGAATACCACAATTAACTGGCCATTGAAATATAATATCCTTCATGTAAATGTATCAGCAACTGATTACAATTCGGCTAGTGACACAATAATAAAGGCTGCAGCTGAACATATAAGTGCATGTGTTGATCATATGCCTGTTCATGGATTAATTACTGCAGCCACTGAAAAGTTATTTGGAAATGCAATTTCGAAATTTGATATGGTCTGTCCTGATGGACAACCAGTGCGATGGGGTTTGAATCTACTTTATCATTTAAAACTTGCCGATCGTGTATATGGACCAGACCTTATGCTTTTATTGTGTAAAGCAGCATCCGAAAAGGGAATTTCAATTTATCTTTATGGTTCAACAGAACTGGTTTTAAATAGACTTGTTAAATCACTACAAATTAAATTTCCATCACTAATAATTGCCGGTTTTGAATCTCCGCCTTTTCGTAAATTATCCGGTGATGAAGATGATGCTGTAGTAAAGAGAATTAATGATAGCGGTGCAGGTATTTTATTTATAGGATTAGGATGCCCCAAACAGGAACTATGGGCATCTGAACATAAAGACAAACTGAAATGTGTTCAGATGTGTGTGGGGGCTGCTTTTGATTTTCATGCAGGTACTAAAAAACAGGCACCATCATGGATGCAGAAATGTGGACTTGAGTGGTTATTCAGATTTGAACAGGAGCCTTTACGATTATGGAAACGGTATGTTATCACAAATTCTCTATTTATAATTAAATTTTGCTGGCAGTATTCCTTAAATTTGTTTAAAAAAATTAAAATTCAATCTTTCTAAACTATTGTTCCTTATACTTTAGTACACATAATAACATTAACGATCTGTTAATTATATGCACTCTAAAAATAATTTTAATACAATAATTTCTGATAGAAAAAAGCTTGTCCTGCCGTCTTTTTTACCGCTCTTTATACCCATACTATGGTTTGTTTTACAGAATTCAAAAGGTGTACTGTTCTGGAAAGAAACGATTGATCTTTCTTTACAAAACCAGTTTCAGCTTGAAGGGTCACCGGCAGACCGTATGATACTTATTATGCTTATTATTCTATCTTCACTTATTCTTTATATCAGAAGAGGTAGGCTTTTGGAACTGATAAGGCAGAACTCCTGGATCTTTATCTTTTTTACATATATGCTTATAAGTATCATGTGGACAGAATATCCATTTATTGCAATAAAAAGGTGGATCAGAGCTCTTGGGACAATCATGATTTTCTGCATTATTTTTACAGAAAATAATCCTTTAAAAAAAACAATTGACATTCTTAAACTTGCATGCTTTATAGTGCTTCCGTTATCGCTGTTTTATGTACTTTTTGTACCGTCAATCGGTCAAACAGTTTCTGCAGATGATGGAGCAGTATATTGGTCTGGTATCACAAACCATAAAAATATGCTGGGTCAATGGGCAACTCTGGGAGTACTGATATCTTGTTGGCAGTTGCTAACAGGTAACAAAAACAAGGTCACTGGTAGTGTTAATATAATTATGCTTATAATGTCCCTTGTACTTTTAGTTGGATCAAAAAGTACGACATCAATCTTTATAACATTTATTGGATTAAGCGTTTTTTTAATTTTTTATATTATTAAATACATAGGTAGATCAGGTTATCTTTCTGTTCCGGTGTTTCTGATAACAGGATTACTGTTTGTTTTAATGTTTCAGCAATTGTTTCTTGATAAACCGGTTATTGCATCCATTCTTAAGATGGCCGGTAAAGATATTACTTTTACTGGCAGGTCAGGATTATGGGATTACGCATTAGATGTTGGCTCCCAGAAAATTGTTTTTGGACATGGATATGCAACGTTCTGGATAAGCAAATGGGGAGATGATATACGATCCGTTCTTGGATGGGATATGTATACATCTCATAATGGTTTTATTGATGTATTTTTACAATTTGGTATTATCGGAACATTCTTGAATATAGTTTTTATCCTTATTGTAATCCGCGCGATAATAAATGTATATCACTATAATTTTCAGTATGGTATTTTATGGATATCCTTTTTTTTCGTAACACTTATATCAAATTTCACTGAAAGTAATTTTGGAATTCTTACGCATGAATATTGGTATCTGTCAATTCTCATAAGTTTTACTGTACCAATAAAATTATTGAAAACTGATGAGGATAAATATAACTGCAATAGAATTTAGTGATAAGTAAATTGAACTGAATATAAATATATTAAAGAATCGGACATAACAAATGGAAAGTCTTACATTATTACAATCCATAGGGAACCTGGAAAATCAAAACTCATTTGCAAGTAAAGCCAGAAAAAATCGAATGAAGGTGTTTGAACAATATTTCCCGGAATTACTTTTCGGCAGGCCAATAAAAATACTTGACCTTGGTGGAACTTATGATTACTGGAAACAAATGGGCTATGAAAAAAAAACGAACATCGAAATTTTACTATTAAACCTTGAAATCCAGAAAACTTGTGCTGATAATATACACTCAATTGTTGGAGATGCATGTGATTTATCACAATATAACGATCAATATTTTGACATTATCTTTTCAAATAGTGTGATCGAACATGTCGGGGACTTTCAAAGGCAAAAAGAAATGGCAAACGCAATAATGCGTAAGGGTAAAGGCTTCTTTATACAAACACCAAATTACTGGTTTCCTTTAGAGCCACACTTTTTATTTCCTGGTTTTCATTACATGCCTTTATGGTTAAAAATAATTCTAATTCAAAATTTCAGTTTGGGCTGGATGGGTAGACATGAGACAAAAACGAAAGCATCGGAAGTTGCTGAAAGTGTACATTTACTTTCTAAAGTCCAATTGAGAAAACTATTTCCTGAATCCATATTTGTAAATGAATATTGCCTTGGATTCGTGAAATCCATAATGGTTATTAAACCTATAGGCAAGAATGAATCGAAATCTAAATAGGATGAAAAAGTAATTTATAACAAATCAGTACCGATCGTACAATTGCTGGTAATTTATTTTTTTGCATTGTATAATTCGAATTACTTTTGAGAACTGGTGAAGAATATGAATAATATTCATGTTTAATCTACAAGGTATATGTTTTTGTAAAACAATGACATAATGATTAACTTACAAATAAAGTGTTGTTCATTTTATGAGGGCGTAGAAATGAAAACATTAATAGTACACCGGGAGTTTCAAGAAGCTGGTGGAATCGGTAGTCTTTACAAAACATTGAGTAAGCAGTTTACTCAAAAAATTGATCATTTTGAATGCGGTTCACGCACCTATGAATCAAAACGCATACCATTATATACTTTTTACCGTCTTCTAAGAGATTATTTATTATTTGTAATAAAAATAACAGCTAACCGTTATGATATCATTCACATAAATCCGACACTTGATTTTAAATCAACACTCAGAGATGCTGTGTTTATAATTCTTGCCAAAAACAGGAAAAGAAAAGTAATTGTTCACTTTCATGGCTGGTTTCTCTGGTTTGAACAAAAGATCACTGGAGTATATCTTCATTTATTCAAATATGTTTTCGGGAAAGCTGATCTCTTTATTGTCCTGTCAAGACATAAAAAGAATTGCCTTGAAAAATGGGGTTTTAAACAACCAATACTTTTAATGGCAAATGCATTTGATGTTGACCTGACTAAAGATCTAAATATTAATTCACTTATTACCAAACGTCTTGAATGTAAAAATCCTGAGATACTTTTTTTGTCACGAATAATAAAAGAGAAAGGCATATTTGAAACTGTAGATGCATTACCCAGAGTATTATCTCAATTTCCTCAAACTAAATTACTTGTTGGTGGTGATGGGAACGGGCTTAAAGATATGAAAGAAGCTGCAAAAAATTTAAATACAAATAATATTGAGTTTCTTGGTTATGTAAATGCAGAATATAAACCACAAGTATTTTCAAGAGTATATGCTTTCATTTTGCCGTCTTATGCAGAAGGAATGCCGATATCAATTATCGAGGCAATGGCTTTTGGACTTCCTGTTGTAGCTACCGCAGTAGGTGGCATACCTGACTTTTTCGAAAATGGCAGGCATGGTGTTCTGCTTGAAAATGCAGATCCGGAAAAAATTGCAGATGCAATTGTATTTCTTCTTAAAGACAGAAATACCTATTTACAGATTGCTCATCATAATTTTAACTATGCTCAGGAGCATTTTATTTCAACTGTTTATTCCAATCAGCTTGAAAATATTTATACTCATTTATATACAGGATGGTAATTGGAATGGCTTTTTTATCTTGTATTATTATTGCAAGAAATCAATTGTATACAATTGTTAATTGCATAGAGAGTGTTTTTATTTCATTGGAAGCATCATCTATAAATAACTATGAAATTATATATATCGATTCATCATCAACTGACAATACGATTACTGTTTTAAAGGAACGGTTTGATCACACAATATCAGTATATCAGATTTCGGGAGCTATGAATGCGCCAATTGCCAGAAATACCGGTGCATCACTATCAAAAGGAGATACACTACTTTTTATTGATGGTGATATGGTCGTTAATAAAAATTTTATAAAAGAAGTATACTCAAATTCTGATGGACTTAAATATGATGCAGTTTCCGGAAAACTATCGGAGCAATTTTATGATTCCCATTGGAATAAATGTTCATATAGTAAAGATCGGTATAATGTAAAAAGTAGCATTCAAAGTTCTGATCTTGGTGGAATATTTTTTATTAAAAAGGAGATCTTTAAAGAACTTAATGGTTTCAAGTCATATTTACTTGAAAATGAAGATATGGATTTTGTTTTTAGATTAAGGAAAAACAGATATAATTTTTATAGAATTCCACTACAGATTGCTACTCACCATACAGTAAATTATGATTCTTTCTCACGCATTTTTACAAGATTTTTAAAAGGTAATCATCTTTATGATGGTGTTCTTTACAGAGAAAATCTTACAAATTACTACTGTATTAAAACCATTGTTAAACATCAAAGATTTTTAGCAATACTTCTGATATCCATTGCTGCATCATTTACATTTTCAGGCTGGTTTATATTTTTATACCCTTTTTTTATTATACTAAAATATTTAATTAACCGGAAGGTCAGTCTTTTGGAAACTTTTATAGCGACATTCCTGAGAGATATTTCAGGTATAACCGGTTTTTTCTTTTTCTTTCCTGATAAAAAATTATCAGAGAAAACAATATATGTAAAAATATGACATCCTTAAAGTCAACCATTTTATCCGGTTCTGTATATCTTGCTTTACGGCAATTTGCCGGAATTCTGATTACTGTCGGAGGATCATTCTTTCTCAGTAGAGTTATAGGCGCTCAAAATCTTGGTATTTATGGTACAGCTGCAGCTTTTGAATTGTATCTTTATGTAGTTGCGTCAATTGGTATAAGCCCATATCTGATTCGTTTACCTGAGAATATCAGTAAGAATCAACTTCACACAGGATTTACGATACTCTTTTTCAGTTCTCTGCTATGTATTCTTTTTTCCTTTATTATATCTCCGGTGATTTCAGTCTTCACCCATTTACCAATATTAAAAATTGTTATTCCAGTTATGGTATGTGTGTTACCATTATCTTTTTTTAATGAAGTATCTTTTTCGATAATTCAACGAAATCTTAATTTTAAGCAGATCGCTATAGCAGAGCTATTAGCGCAGCTTGCTTATTATGCAGGTGCAATACCATGCGCTCTTCTGAAATTTGGTTTTTGGGCTCCTGTAATAGGTTGGTGGTCCCATGAAATAATGCTTGTAATATTTGGAATTTGTAGTACTAAATATTTACCCAGGTTTAATTTTGACATTCCGGAAATGATCAAAATGATTAAATATGGTTCTGCTTATGCATTTTCAAACGCATCAGGAATGTTATGTTCTATTGCGGCACCGTTATTAATCACTACATTTGTCGGGCCAAAAGCAACGGGCTATTATACATTAAGCTTTCGAATTGTTGAATCACTTGGATTTATAAGAGAAGTAACAAGGAAAATGTCGCTTGGAGTAATAGCCGAGTATAACCGTCAAAATAAAGATATTTCTTCTGTTGTAAAAAGGGGTATGCAACTTCAACTTATCTCTATTGCCATACCTTTAATATGCTTTGGAATGATTGCACCCTGGTTTATTCCATTTGTAATTGGGTATGAATGGTTACCGGTTCTCCAAATTTATCCATTTATTTCAATCTATTTCTGTGCAATATCTGTTTTTCAACTTCATATTGCGGTCTTGAATGTTCTTGGAAAAAACCTGGAAACGGCACTTTTCAATCTATTGCTTGCAACCATTATCATTGGATCATCAGTTTTTTTCCTTAATTTTACTATGTCAGTAAGAGGGTATGGATATGCTTTACTTTGCGGATTACCATCGTTATTTCTGATAAATTATTTCTATACGAGGTATAAAAGTAAACTATCATTCACCCTGATATTTTTTTGGGGATTATGTTGTGCAATTGCTTTATGTGGCATTATTTATTCACCGATGCTATATTTTGCACTGTTTGTACCTTTACTATTTAAGAAATCAAGAGTCGCACTGGCCGGAAATATTAAAATCGTGATAAGCATGATTCATAAAAGAACTATCACCTGAATGAAAATAAATAGAGATACATTGAATAATTGCAGGCATAAAAAGGATCATAATTTGAAGTAACCATTCAATAAAATCAAACAGTAATCATGTAAAGGCTTGTATTATGAGTATTCATGTAATCAACCTGACTGCAGCAAAACTCTTCCTTTGGATCTGTCTTCTTTTCTCACCTGTTTTTGCGAAAAATTACTATATCAGTAATACCAGGGGATGTCCTTCCAATAATGGTCTTTCACCTAAAACACCAGTTTCATCAATTCAGGACGCTGTAGATAAGACTATTCCAGGGGATACAGTGTTTATCATGAGTGGCACTTATAATCCATCCTGTTCTGAATGTGCTGCAATTTCTATTAGTCGTAGTGGTACCAATGATAAATGGATTGTAATTAAGAATTATTCAAATGATAAACCACTTTTAAAGTTTACAGGTTGGAATGGAGTACTTCTTGAGAACGGAGTATCCTATATCGAAATCAATGGTGTGACAGTTCAGGGTAATAGTGGCGGCATTACGCTTAATGATGCACTTTATCAACCTGGTGGATGCAACAATCTTAACGGAAAAATTTCCGGGATTTATAATGGATGTGGAATCAGTATTTCCGGGAAAACCGGACACCCGAACCATCATATTAAAATTAAAAACTGTACCATTTTTGATTGTCCGGGAGCTGGTATCAGTGCAACAAAAAGTGACTACATTATAATTGAAAATAACTACATCTACAATAATTGCTGGTATACAGTGTATGGTGAAAGTGGTATTACTCTTTATGAAAATCAGAACCATGATTCAAATGATGGTTATCATTGTGTAATTACGGGAAATAAAATATATGGTAACAGGTTATATGTTCCATGGTTTGATGCACCCTGTAAAATTACTGACGGGAATGGAATTATTATTGATCAATCAATAAACGGAGGATATAAAGCAAAAATTTTGATCGCTTTCAATATTGTGGTTAATAATGGCGGCGCCGGTATCCTTTCCTATCATTCTGAAAATGTTGACATTATTAATAACACTGCATATCAAAATCAGCAAAGCGCTGAAATTAATGATGGTGAAATTGTGGTAAACCGGTCAAATAAAATTAACATTTACAATAACATTCTGTATTCATCGGCATCAAAAAAAATTAATTCCAATTATAAAAATACAAAGATTAACTATGATTATAACCTCCATTTTGGGGGAACTGGAGCAGAGATAACCGGAGCTCACGTAATAAATGAAGATCCTGTTTTCCTTAAACCAGCCAATGATCTGCAGGAAGCTGATTTCGGTTTAAGCACAAAAAGTCCTGCATTGTCAAGAGGCGTTAAAATTTCATCCGTGCTGGATCAAAAGGCATTTGAAGAATCAACGGATAATCCTGATATTGGAGCGGTTCAATCTCCGGTAGCAGGAGCTGTAAATGCAGACAAAACAAAAAAGACTGCTAATAAAAGATGATCACTAATAATTATTAATGATTTTTATCACGATTTAATAATTTGAAGAAGTAATCATGTACTGATACAAAATTTCACATGTAAAGGATGCTGTTATGATTATACACATAATCAGAGAGGTTGTCGGTGTGATAGTCCGTTTTTCAGGGTTGTTTTATGTTTACAAAAAAGTAGTTCTGAAAAACAAAATCGTTATACTTATTTATCATGATCCCGATTATAAAATATTCTTAAAACATGTTAAATTTCTTTCAAAATATTTTTCATTTATCAATATGGATGATCTTGAACAAATGTTATCAGATAAAAGACCGTCAGTTTCACTTCCAGAGAATGCATGTATAATTACGTTTGATGATGGACATAAGGGTAATTTCAATCTTCTTCCGGTATTCAGGGAATTTTCAATCAGGCCTCTAATTTACTTATGCAGCCGGATAATTTGTACAAATCGTCATTACTGGTGGAAAGAAAACATTGTGTCTGCATCAAAGCTTAAAACTATGCCAAATTCAAGATTTATTTCACAGCTTAAAATGGAATGTGGATATGAGCCGGAGAAAGAGTTTTCAGATCGACATGCGCTTAATGCTTCTGAACTAAAAGCATTATCACCCTATGTACTTTTCGGTTCACACTCCAGATTTCATCCGATCCTTGTTAATTGTACTGACTCGGAGTGTTTTAATGAAATAAGTGAATCAAAAAATGATCTTGAGAACCTTCTGGGCATTGAAATTTCTCATTTTGCGTATCCCAATGGAGATTTTTCAAATCGTGAAATCGAGCATGTCCGGAAGTCGAATTATAAGACTGCAAGAAATATTAAATACGGTGTTGTGAATTACGAAAGTAGTCGCTATACTTTGAATGGAATCGAAATTGATGACCGTGCTTCAATAAGCATTCTATGCGCAGAATTGATTGGTCTCAATTCAATACTTAAAACATTTTTCAAAAGGATATGGAATTACTCCGATGATTAAAGCGCTTAAACTATCATGTAGCAGAAATGTAGTACTTTCCCTTCTCACCACCAGCCTTCTTTTCTCATCTGTTTTCGCAAAAAATTACTATATCAGTAATACCAAAGGTACCTCTTCCAACAATGGTCTTTCGCCTCAAACACCAATTGCATCAATTCAGGATGCTGTAGACAAGACTGTTCCAGGGGATACTGTATTTATTATGAGTGGTACTTATAATCCATCCTGTTCTGATTGTGACGCAATTACCATAAGCAATAGTGGTACAAATGATAAATGGATTGTTATCAAAAACTATTTAAGCGATAAACCTGTTTTGAAGTTTAAAGGTTGGAATGGCATACTCTTTGATAACAATGCATCATATATAGAAATCAATGGTTTGACAATTCAGGGCAATAGTGCAAATATTAAACTCAATGACGCACTCAACCAGCCTGGAGGCTGCAATAATCTCAGTGGTAAGATTTCCGGCGTTTACAATGGGTGTGGTATTAGTATTTCCGGGACGACCGGACGACCGTATCATCACATAACAATTAAAAACTGCACCATTTTCGATTGTCCGGGTGCGGGTATCAGTGTGACAAAAAGTGACTATATTACAATTGAGAACAACTTCATTTACAATAATTGCTGGTATACAGCATATGGGGAAAGTGGTATTACTCTTTTTCAAAGTCAGAACTTTGATTCCAAAGATGGTTATCATTGTGTAATTACAGGAAATAAACTATATGGAAATAGATTATATGTTCCCTGGTTTGATGCACCGTGCGCAATTACTGACGGAAATGGAATTATTATTGATCAATCAATTGAGGGAGGATATAAAGCTAAAATTCTTATCGCGTTCAATATCGTGGTTAATAATGGCGGTGCCGGTATTCTTTCTTACCATTCTGAAAATATAGATATTGTTAATAATACAGCATATCTGAACCAGCAAAGCGCAGAATTAGACGAGGGTGAAATTCTGGCGACCCGGTCAAACAATATCAATATTTATAATAATATTTTGTATTCATCGGCATCAAAAAATATTAATTCCAATTATGGAAATACAAATATTAAATATGATTATAATCTTCATTTCGGGGGAACTAAAAAAGAGCTTACAGGATCTCACGTAGTAAATGCAGATCCTGTTTTTCTTAAACCTGGAAATGATCTGCAAACCGCAGATTTCAGTTTAAGCACAAAAAGTCCGGCACTATTAAAAGGTGTAATACTTTCATCTGTGCTGGGTCAGTTACCATTTAAGGAATTAAGTCGTAATCCGGATATAGGTGCAGTCCAATCTCTGGTTGCGGGAACAGTAAATGCACATACTTTAAATAAGATAGCAGGTAAAAAACAATCTCTGCAAATTATTAAAAATAATCTGGTGATAAATAACGGGCTCTCAATGTATTCCATTAAAGGTTCAAGGATTACAAATGCAAATCATAAAAAAGCAGGTTTAAAGAAGTAGAAAATTCATTGAATTTTTTTCTGACACAGTGAATACCGGATTGGATTAACTATAACAATTACAATGCCCCTTGATCACTACGTAAATCGTGAACCAAGGGGTGTAAATTAAATCTTTTTGAACCTATTATTACTTTACAATACGCATCTGAACTGATGGTGCAAGCTGAATAGGTTTGTCAGCAGCAGTGCGTTCGATAATTTTTCCTGAAAGATCGAATGTTGTGCGACCGGGAGTTTGTGCAGTAATCAACGGGTTTACAATTGAGGGCTTCTGATACAAAGCCGGTGCAACTGTTTTTTGTGCAGCATGTACACCTACCGGGTCGGTTGGAGTAAATCTGAACCAGTTGAGACGGAATGGCTCATTCGATCCTTTGTAAACAAAATACACGTTTTTTACACCGGTACAATTGGTAACATCACAACTTACTGTTTTCCATGTCTGCCACCCGCCTGTTCCGGCAACAGTACAGGTTGCGACAAGTGTTCCTGTCGGGCTGTCAAGATGAACCTCAACGGTTCCTCCGCTTGATGCACTCGCTGCGCGAACTTCGAACGTCTTTGCACCAGTTCCGAAATCAACACCTTTGAGACTTGTATAATCACCCTGAGAAATATTGGTGACCATCACGCCGCCTTCATTGCAGAATTCAGTTTCAATACCCTGTTGTTTCCAGATAGTCTCTGCCTGAATTGTATCGTAAGGATTCAGGTTCTTAATTTGAGCTGGTCCCTCTGATGTAACAACCACTGTTTTCATTGTACCATCACTATTGTAGTTCAGATAATCGACACAAGCATTTCTTTTATAGGTTGAATTTGAAAGGCGACGGTCATGATAAAACATATACCATTTGCCCTTATATTCAATAATAGACTCATGGCTGTTATTGCCAAGGTTGATATTTTTGCCATTTAATGTCGGATTTGGAAGTACCGTGCGAGCTTGTGATCCCCAGCCTGTCATCGGGTTATCACTCATGATATAATCAATGTTTGATGCACCGTTTGTCGGGTAGTGAAGATAATATTTGTTGTTGTATTTGTGAAGAAACGGCCCTTCAAACGATCCAGGAGTTGTCAGTCTCTGCGGTGTTCCTGAATATGATTTCATATCTGCATTAACTTTTACGATGATGAAATTGTTACCATAAGGTTTTCCGCCACCAACGAGCAGGTACGCCTGGGAACCACTTGCAGTACTATCTACGAAAATGCATGGATCAAAGAACCATTCGATATCAGAACAGTTCGGCGCTTTTGGGTCAATAATCGGTTTTCCTAGCATGTCCGTATAAGGCCCCTCAGGCCGGTCTGCAGAAAGAACCCCGATTCCTGATGTACCATTTGGGAAATAGAGATAGACCTTTCCGCCTCTGGCAATTGCTGTCGGTGCATACGCCTGACCTGCCCATGTTGTATTTGATTTAACCTTAAATACCAGATTGTGGTCAGTCCAGTTAACCATATCATCTGATGATACAAGGGTGTAATTGAGCAGGTTATAACCATCTCCCGGATTGTCTTCGTCACTGGAGCACATAACATAGACGCGATCTTTAAAAACAAATGCGTTTGGATCTGCAGTATAACGTTGAGAAATAATAGGATTGTCCGCAAAGAGTATGCTGGATAAAAGCAGCAAAATCCCTGATCCTGCCACAATTCTTTTAATAAACATGGTACCTCCACAAAGATCTGGTGTTCGAAAAGATTGTAGTGTAGTAGTGATAATCTAATGTATTCCATCTGAATTTTCATTTATTTATTACATTATCTGAAAAATAGTGTGTCAAAAATCCATATAATTATACTGATTTACTGTACTGTTATTAACGAAATGTTATGATCACATTTTTAAAAATGAAACATGGCTAACGCTGTAAGTAGCTATGTAGCAATGAAATAATAACTTGCATCCGATTTGGGGTAAGCTCGTTCTACTGTGGACATTTGTGGTATACATGTTTATGTGTGCATCATATTGATCTTCACATTACCTGCTCTTGATTTGTCAATGTTTTATGAATCTGAATCGTTTGTAGTCGTTTTTTTCCGGGAATGGTTTTCGATCTGTTTCTACGCAAATGATAATCTACTGGCAAAAGTTGTGCATCGGAGTGTATTTTTAAACTGCTATAGTTTCTGTATACTGAAGCAGGTATAGTGTTGAGTACTTTAATATGTTTAATATCAATATGATGCGTGTGTTACCTGGTGTTGTGCAGGTAACTCCCGTCTGGAGATGTAATGCTCATTCAGGTAGAAATTGCATCGTTTGCTGTAGATCCAAACAGGAATACCCCGCTGCTGTTACTTAAGGAAAGCGGGGGGGCACGTTCACTTGCTATTCCGATGGGGCCGATGGAAGCCAGCACAATAGCGATGGAATCGTTGAAGGTTACCACAGAAAAACCGGTAACAATTGATCTTGTCAGGCTTGTAATGGAGCAGCTTGGTGGTGAACTTAACCGTATTCTTATCTATGATTATTTAGAAAGTTCATTTCTTTCAGTAGTGCAGATTGGCACAAACGGTTCTGTTTTGTCAATAGATTGCAGGCCCTGTGATGCAATCGCGCTGGCAATGCGTTGTAATAAGCCGATTTTTGTCAAGGATTTTGTATTCGACAAAGTAAATGGCCGGGTGATGACTGAAAAAGAGATTATTAAAAAAAATATATCATCAATAGATACTACTGAATTTGGCAGATATATCCTGGAGTAACTAGTATATGAAAAAATTATGTACGTTTCTTTTTTCGATAGTGACATTTTTTACTATTAATGTTGATGCTTCACCGGTTTTTGATCGTGCAGTCTCATTTTATAAAGAAGGTCAATACGATTCGGCCATTATTGTCGTGCGTGCATTCCTCAAAACCAACGGTAAGGATGGCGAGACGGAAGTACTTGTTCCTCTTATCTGTGAGGCTCTTGTCAGAAAGAATGATTTTGCATCTGTTGAGCGTCTTTTTTCCATGTTTCGTCAGAAGTATCAGAAGTCTGCATATCTTCCAAGGATGTGGTATCTAAAGGGTATTGCTGATGCAAAGTTGAAAAAATATTCAGATGCGGTGACCTCATTTCAGAATGCAATGGATGGTGGTTTGAGTAGTGTGATGATTACGCAGACAATTAACAATGTGGAACTTCTTGGTGCCAATATGAGTGTTGACGAGCTTGGCGGGCTTGTTTCCGACAGTGGTGTTAATGATGTTCAGGAGATTATACGTTATTTTGAGATTGTCAAGCTTATAGGTGTCGGACAATTTGGAAAGGCGCAGGTGCAGGCGGATGCATTCAGAGCGGTTTTTCCCAGGTCACGTTTTGAATCATCAGTACGGGATCTGATAGTACGTGCAAAGGAGCAGGAGAGGACTTCGCTGCAAATTGGTGTTCTTGCACCATTGACAGGTGAGACCGGTGAGGTTGGAAAGCGGATTGTTAATGGAGCACAGCTTGCATTTGAACTTTACAGTGGTCAGTCGGGACAGATGATTAAGCCTGTTATTTGCGACACAAGAGGTTCCATGATTGAAAACGCGCGCAAGACAAAAGAACTGATTGAGGTACATAAGGTTCCGGTAATTCTTGGTCCGGTTTTAAGTCAGGATGCGATCGTGAGTGCATCAATGGTTATCGGTAAGAATACTACTATGCTGACACCTACGGCAACTGAAGAGGGTATTGCGCAGCTTGGTGATAATGTTTATCAGATGAATGTTTCAATTGGAACACTTGCACGCAAAATCGCATCTTATGCGATGAATAACCTGAATATGAGAGAGTTCGCGATACTTGCACCGTCAACGGAATATGGTCTCACAATGGCAACCAGCTTTAAGGATGAACTCAGGAAAAAAAATATTGAGGTTATTGCTGAGGAATATTTTGAAGAAGGTGCTAACGATTTTGGTGCGCAATTCGGATCATTACGAAATAAACTGCTTCAAAAGTATTTTGAACGTCAGGCAATGGAAAAAGGGACAGTTTACAAAGGGACAGTATCAAAGAATGACAGCATCAAATATAAGGACACATCGTTAACGGTAAATGGACTTTTTATTCCGGCGGAGAGTGATGATGTCGTGATGCTCGCTCCGCAGGTTGCATTCAACAGAATAAAAACACAGATTCTTGGATCAAACGGGTGGCAGAGTAAAAAAGTACTCCAGGATGGATCAACTTATGTTCAGGGTGCACTGATAAGTGCAACTGTTGAACCGGATCAGAACAGTAAAGATTGGATTGACTTTAAGGCATCATTCAAGAGTCGGTTCAAGTATGATGCAGATCGGATTTGCGCACTTGGATTTGATGCTGCAAATCTTATTATCAATGCCGTACGTATGACCGGAAGCGGAAATTCATCACGCATAACAGATGCTTTACAAAAGGTTAAGGGGTATCAGGGTCTTTCTGGGGTAGTGTCATTTGATCAGGCAAATAATGGCGGTGCCAACGCTGAAGCAGCAATTATGAAAATTACTCCGAATGGATTTGTAAGGGTGCAGTAGGGGTCTTATTTACAACGTGATAGCTGTGCCAATTGCTCGCCCTCATTTGCGCACTACGCTGCTGGGGTGTTGGTGTTCAATAGACAAGAATGTTGCTTTGTCAATCTTAGCTTAATGAATTTGGATTTGGGGGCATGGCAGGATGACAACTTCACACCTCCTGATTTGAGGATGTCTGGCCGTAGGAATTCTTAGCCGGTTACGTGTCACTTGTCGCGGGTCACTAAAAAAAATATGGGAACAATATTCTACTTTATTCATGAAACTTTTCGTGGATTGTTTGCTGCCAAAGTAATGACATTTGTGTCAATCATCACTATTGGTGCATCACTTTTTTTTATGAGTATTATCGGTATTGGTATTTATAATATCAACGGGCTGTTGAAACAGACAGGGAACCAGGCTGATATTGCAGTATATCTTAAAGATGATGTATCATCAAAAAAAGACAGTGTTGCTGCATTGTTACAGCATTTGAAAAAAAATGATAAGGTAAAAAGTGCAGTGTTTATCTCTAAAGACAGTGCAGTTAAGAAGTTTACAGAGATGTATGGGCGGGAAATGCTTGACGCAGTAAACGGTAATCCGCTTCCAGCATCTTTTGATGTTTACATTGTGGAGCGATATCGTACCAATAAGGATATCAGGGAGCTTCAGGAAAAAATGCAGATGTTGAGCGGTGTAGAGAGTGTGCGGTATTCAAAAGAATGGATCGATCTGATTGAGCGTTTCAGGGTCTATTTTCTGGCTGGGGCAGTATTACTCATTACACTTATGGTACTGGTGCTTCATATAATGATAGCGAATTCAATCAAACTTACTATTTATGCGCGCCAGGAGCTTGTGAAAAATATGTTGCTGGTTGGAGCAACGCGTTTTTTTATCAATACGCCATTTATACTTGAGGGTATGTTTCAGGGGTTGTTTGGTGCATGCGTTGGTTTGTTTGCATTGACAATAGTTAAAATTACATTTGCAAATATACCGGTTCTTTGGGGACCATCATATGTACCGGCATTATTTCTCTTGACAGGAGCATTTTTCGGTTGGATAGGAAGTATGAGCGCAGTACGAAAGTTCCTTGTCTGATCCTGCTGCTTCTTTGCTGTTTTTTCAACGTTACAGCACAGCGCAGTCAAGGGGATGGTACTCAGTTTGATAAGGAAATCAAGCAAAAAGCCGGTGCGCTGGACTCAATAAAAGATGAGCTCAGAAAAGGACGTCAAAAACTTGCTGAGCTTGAAAAGCAGGAGGGTAATGCGCAGGAAAAAATTGTTCTTATAGAAAAAAACATTGAAGCGTCCCGGGTGTATCTTTCTCTTTTAACAAATAAAATTGATTCTGTGGAAAAGCAGATCGTTATTTTACGTGATAGTGTTTCTGCTGCAGGATTGCGATTGATTGATCGGCAAAAAATAATGGAGAAACGACTGCGACAGGCATATATGAGTGGTAGTCCGAATATGGTCATGATGCTCCTGAGTTCAGCCAGTCCGGCTGATTTTATTAACAAGACAAAATATGTTCAGGAGTTGAAACAGTATGATTCTCATCTGATGTATCAGATAGGAAAAGCCCGTGATGCGTTTGATAATCGAAAAAGCAGTTACCAGGATGAGAAGATGCGACTTGATCAGCTGGTCGCCGCAAAAAAACAGGAGCATGAAACGCTGCTTAGAGAGGAAGACAAGCGTAAGGCGATGCTTGACGATGTTCGCAATCAGAAAAAAACGTGGGAAAATACAGTTGCTGAACTTGAACGGGCACAGCGGGAACTTAACAACATCATTAAACTGCTTGAAGAAAAACGGAAAAAAATCAGGCAGGTGGAAGTCAGGAAAGGGCTTTCTTTTGATAAACGCAAAGGGAAACTCGGATGGCCGATTGACGGAAAGATTACTGCAAAGTTTGGAAAAGTGGTACATCCTGTTTATAAAACAGTGACAATGAATAATGGCGTTGATATAAAAGCTGCTGTTCCGGGAGGAACTGTTGCAACAGTTGCTTCCGGGACTGTTATCCATACCGGGGCAATGCGGGGACTTGGTAAACTGGTTATCGTTGATCACAACAACAGTTTTTTAACAATATATGCGAACCTTGCCGAAATAAGTGTTAAGAATGATCAGGAGGTTACGGATGGTGCAATTGTCGGTAAGGTAGGATCAACAGCGAAAGATAGTAGTTTACATTTTGAGATACGGAGATCAGGCGAAACACTGGATCCGCAGGAGTGGCTTGAGTAGGAGAAGAACACGCCCCCTAAATCCCCCGCAGGGGGACTTTAAGAATAATTGACCGATTTGGTCTAATTGTTTTCAAGTCCCCCTGCGGGGGATTTAGGGGGCGCGCTACTGCGCGTATAGTAGTTAATAGTATCACTTTACAATAATTTATCAAAAGGAATACATGAGTCAGCTACAGTGGAATAAGTTTATCGGGCAGGAGCGTATAAAAAATGTACTGTCTTCTGCATTTGTAAACAATACTCTTGGCCATGCCTATTTGCTGTGCGGGGATGCCGGTACGGGTAAATTCGCTGCTGCATTTGAACTTGCCATGGCACTGTTATGCAAATCACAGGATAAAAAACCATGTGGCAGCTGTGATTCGTGTATCCGTATGCACAAATATGGGCACCCTGATTTTCACGTTGTGCTTCCGGTTGCACCTGAAGCAGAGCACAAGAAAAAGGATGGTACCCTTAATGATGAAGGATGGAAGTTTATTTCAGAAAGTGTAATCAGGCGAATTCAGAATCCATATCACATTAGAACGTATTCTGCGATTCCATCAATACCGATTGATTGGGTAAAAGAGGTGAATCAATCAATTTTACGCGGTGCTCTTGAGGGTGAGAGGAGCGTCGCTATAATTGATGGTATTGATATGCTTAATGATGACAGTGCTAACGCGATGCTGAAAACACTGGAGGAACCTCCCAGGGGTACACTGATTCTTCTTTTGACCGATAAAATTCACGCACTGTTGCCGACGATTTTATCCCGCTGTCAGATTTTGCGGTTTGCCTGGCTCTCACCACAGGAAATTTCTACGGAACTTGTTAAAATGTATGGGGGCTCACCTGAAGATAAACGAATTAAGGATGTATCATATTCTGGATCACTTGGAAGGGCGATCCATATGTACGAGAATCCCGGTGCAGATGTAATTAATGATGCGATAAAGTTTTGGACCCTTTGTGAGAGGGGGATGTGGAATGATGTGTTCGAACTTTGTGATCATCTGGTTAAACTTGATGATTACGGTTTATACGAAAAGTTCTTCAGGGAAACTATGGAGCTTATCAGGAATGCATTTTTTACTAAACTTGGGGGTACTGAAAACTATATTAGAGGTAATAGCTCATCAGAGATTACCTTTCATACGTATGATGGGCTTGAAAAAGTTGAAGATTTAATGGAAATTTGTGAAAAAGCGTTAAGCCAGATTGCGCATAGAGCGAACATTTCTCTGGTCTTTGCTAACTTTGCGATTTCGCTGATGGAGATACTGAATGTCGAAAAACAGCAACATTGTTGAAGTAACATTTAAGGGTGAGCGTAAGGCCATTTATCGGGACCGTAATGATATTGAGATTACGATCGGAGAATATGTGGTGGTTGAAGCCGAGCGTGGTCAGGATATGGGAAAAGCATCCTGCGTTGGGTCTCTTGTCAAGTTGAAACGTGGAAAGGGTGAAACCCGGAGTATTATTCGTAAAGCTTCGGAGAGTGATCTGGAAACTCTGAAGAAGAATCAGGATAAAGAGTACTCTGCATTCAAGGTTTGCAAGGAAAAAATTATCGAGTTCAATCTTGACATGAAGCTTGTAAGTGTCGAGATGCAGTTTGATGGTTCCAAGATTACTTTTTATTTTACTGCGGCACAGCGTGTTGATTTCAGGGAGCTGGTCAAGGATCTTGCGTCAATTTACAGAACAAGAATAGAGCTGCGTCAGATCGGTGTTCGCGATGAGGCCAAGCGGATCGGTGGATGCGGCATTTGCGGACGTAAACAGTGCTGCAGTGCGTTTCTTAACGAATTCGAACAGATTACCACACAGATGGCAAAAGATCAGCAGCTTGCCCTGAACCCGTCAAAGATCAGCGGCAATTGCGGGCGGCTTCTGTGCTGTTTACGTTATGAGAATGATATGTATGCTGAAATATTTAAGGATTTTCCGCCAATGGGATGTAGAATGACTTTAAATGGTAAAGTTGGTATGCTCAATTATATCAATATTTTCCAGATGAAGGGGCTTTTGCATTATGATGATGGAAGCCAGGAGTGGTTGACGCCGGAGGAACTTAAGAAAGGAACTATTGAAAATGTCACCTGATGGTGCTAATAATACTGACAAATACCTGATTACTTGTGCTTTGCCATATGCGAATGGTGATATTCATCTTGGACATATGCTTGAAGCAGTTCAGACTGATAGTTATGTACGTTACCTGAAATTAGCCGGGAATAAAGTTACCTTTGTCTGTGCTGATGATACCCATGGGACACCAATTGAACTGAGTGCGTTAAAACGCGGTATTCTTCCTGAAATGCTGGTTGCAGAAGCTCGCGAGGATCATATCCGGGATTATGCCGGTTTTAATATCAGTTTTGATATTTTTTCATCAACTAATTCTGAGGAAAACAGGGTATTTGCAGAGTTTATCTATAACAATCTGAAAAAGAACAAATTGATTTTTGAGAAGGAAATAAATCAATATTATTGCGAATATGACAAACGGTTTTTACCAGATAGATTTATAACCGGTACATGTCCTCGTTGCAAAGCAGAGAATCAATACGGTGATGTATGTGAAAAGTGTAATTCCACCTATGAACCAACAGATCTTGTTCAACCTCACTGTATTATTTGCGGTAATCAGCCGAAATTGCGTCAGTCAACTCACCTTTATGTTGAGCTTGGCAAATCGGAAAATTTCCTAAGTGAGTATATTAATCGTCCCGGTGTTTTGCAGGATGATATGAAAAATTTTGTAAAGACATGGATTAATGAGGGGTTGAAACCTTGGTGTATCTCACGTGATGGACCCTATTTTGGTTTCAAAATTCCAGGTACAGAAGACAAATATTTTTATGTCTGGATGGATGCCCCTATAGGGTATATTTCATCAACTGATAAGTGGTGTAAAGACAACGGACGCCGTGTAGAGGAGTTCTGGGCAAATGACAGCGGTACGAAAGTGATACATTTTATCGGAAAAGATATTATTTATTTTCATGCACTCTTCTGGCCTGTGATGCTTCAGAATTCACGATTCAATCTGCCATCAAAAATCTTTGTGCATGGATTTCTAAATATCAATGGTGAAAAGATGTCAAAATCGCGGGGTACTTTTATTCTCGCAAAAGATTATCTTGGGAAAATCAAACATCCTCAGGCACCGGAATTCTTGCGCTTCTATTTTGCATCGAAACTGATGCCCAATACATCCGATATCGATCTTAACAGTTCGGAGCTGATTAACAGAGTGAATACAACACTTGCCAACAATATCGGCAATTTACATCACAGGACATTTGTCTTTATCGAACGGTATTTTGACAAAACAATACCCGATATTCACTGGGATGAAGCAATTGCAACGGTTGTTGAGGAGTCAGCGAAAGAAATTGCATCTTATTATGAAAAATGTGAATTGAAAAATGTCGTTGAAAAAATTCATTCTCTTGGAAGCCTCGGGAATAAATATTATCAGGATTCCAAGCCATGGGAGCTTATCAAGACTGATCAGGTTAAAGCTGCTGAGGTAATGGTCACCTGTGTTAACCTCATAAAGGCGCTTGCAATATTTTTAAAACCAATAACTCCCGAGATGAGTGCACGTGTTGAACGTCAGCTTGGCGGGATTTTCACCTGGAAAGATAGTGCATTCTCGATAAAGAACAAACCTCTTGGTCCGGTAGAGAAACTTGTCAAACCGCTGGAGGATGAAGAAATCGCGCCGGTGTTTTCAGTTCCTCTGATGCATGAGCAGCAGAACTGTAATGATGAAAAAGATGGATTGATTACGCTTGACACATTTAAAAAAGTCGAGCTTAAAGTGGGTAAAGTCAGTAAAGCAGAAAAAGTAGAGAAATCATCAAAACTGCTTAAACTTGAGGTTGAGATTGGCAAAGAAAAACGGCAGATAATTTCCGGTATTGCAATGTCGTACACACCAGAAAGTCTTATTGGCAAAATGGTTGTTGTTATTACTAATCTCAAACCTGCCACGCTATTTGGATTTGCATCGGAGGGTATGATACTTGCGGCAACAAACTCTGATGGTAAACCGGTACTGATCAGTCCGGATGCTGCCATTGGAAGCGGAGCTAAAGTTTCATGACATGGTCCGCAAACACCAGAGAGCGGATCACGGTTAGAAATGTTGACACCGAACTTGTGTACAAAATAAAAACAGAACTCAATGTGCCACAGGGAATCGCAAGTATTCTTGTGGGGCGCAATCTTACGACGTTTGATTCCTGTAAACAGTTTTTCAGGCCTGATACATCAAATATGCTTGACCCGTTTCTATTCAGGGACATGAAACGGGCGGTTGAACGTATCCGGAAATCGTTACAGAGCAGTGAAAAAATTGTTGTCTATGGTGATTACGATGTCGACGGTGTGACATCAACTGCTGTGATGGTGAAAGTTTTAAGAGCGCTTGGTGCACAGTGTGATTTTTATCTACCAAATCGTTTGACGGATGGTTACGGATTATCTGAATCCGGTGTACGGCAGATTGCGTCCGGTGGCGCCAGGCTTATGATCACTGTTGATTGTGGTGTTACTGCAACACATGAGATTGCTCTTGCTGCTTCACTAGGCATAGACTGCATCGTAACTGATCATCATGAACCAAAAGAATCATTACCTCAGGCTGTTGCAGTAATCAATCCAAAGGTTGGTGAGGAGACATTTCCAGATAAGAATCTGGCAGGTGTCGGGGTTGCATTCAAGTTGTGTCAGGCACTTGTATCGATTTGTAATGCTGACATATCCATTTGGAGTAACCTGCTTGATCTTGTTGCGTTAGGAACTGCTGCTGATATTGTACCGCTTGTTGGCGAAAATAGAATTATTGCGAAGCTTGGATTTAAAATGCTCTCAAATCCGGTTCATCCGGGATTAGCTGCTCTTGTAAAGCAACAGGGTCTTCTTGGAAAACCCATATCGACATCACAGGTCGTTTTTCAGATTGCACCCTGTATTAATGCGGTTGGCAGGATTGGTGATCCGCGGCGTGGTGTTGAGATGCTATTGACAAATGACGCAAACGAAGCACAGATGTATGCTGCTGCTTTACGTGATGCAAATGTGGAACGCAGAACACTTGATAATACTGTTGCCGATGAAGCATGTGCGTGGGTCCAGCAAAACTGCACACCCGATCAGGATTATGCGCTTGTTGTCGGGAAGGAAAACTGGCACGTTGGTGTTATCGGCATTGTTGCATCAAAGCTGGTTGAAAAGTTTTACCGGCCATCAATTCTGTTCTCAATCGGAACAGACGGGCTTGCGAAGGGAAGCGGACGCAGTATACCGGGAGTTCATTTACTTGATGCGCTTGATAAATGCAGTGATATCCTTGAATCGTATGGAGGACATGCTGCCGCTGCAGGTATGAGCTGTACAAAAGATAATATAGACAAATTCAGAATCCGCTTTAATGACGTGATAAAAAGTATGTTGAAACCTGAAGATCTTATACCCAAGGTTGTTGCTGATGCCGAGGTTACATTTCTTGAGTTATCACCGAAATTTTGCCGGATTGTAAAAGAAATGGAACCGTTTGGGCCGGGAAATATGCGCCCAGTCCTTTATTGTAATGGTTTAAAGCATAAATACAGCCCCAAAATAGTAGGGAACAAACATGTCAAGATGGCGCTTATTCGTGATGGAATAACGATGGATGCTATCGGGTTTAATTTTGGTGAACGTTTCAAGGAATTAAAAGCTGCAGAAAACGTTGCAATGGCATTTTCGCTTGATGAAAATGAGTGGAATGGAAAAGTTAGTTTGCAAATGAAAGTAAAGGGTTTTTCAGTATGAAAATGTGGGATGGAAGATTCAGCAAGCCATCAGATGCCATGATGGAAAAGTTTAATAATTCATTGCCATTTGACAAAACGTTAATTACGGAAGATATCGCGGGCAGCATTGCCTGGGCTACAGCGCTTCAGGGAATTGGTATTTTCACCCCTGACGAGCTTTCGCTTGTTGTAAAAGGATTGCAGGGTATTCTGGATGATTATAATAATGGTTTGGTAACGTTCAAGCCCCAGGATGAGGATATTCATATGGCGGTTGAACGGATTCTGGTTGAACGGATAGGGGATACCGGTGCACGGCTTCATACAGGCCGTTCAAGAAATGATCAGGTGGCGACAGATTGTCGTCTTTACACAAAGAATGTTTTGAAAAAAACGATAGACTTTCTGATTGAACTTCAACGTGCCGTAGTGTACCGTGCAGAAAACGACAATCATATCATTATGCCCGGTTTTACACATTATCAGCAGGCACAGCCGGTGCTGATGTCACATTACTGGATGTCCTTCTTTTTTATTCTTGAGCGGGAAAAGAGCCGTCTGGCACATGCTGTAACTACTGCCGACATGATGCCGCTTGGATCCGGGGCGATGGCCGGAAGTGGTTTTGATGTTGACAGAAAAAAAATCGCCGAACAGCTTGGATTTGCAACCGTGTCGCCTAACAGCATGGATGGTGTTGCGTCACGTGATTTTATTCTTGAGTCATTATCCGCAATTGCATCACTTGGTATTACTATTAGTCGCTATGCGGAAGATCTGATTTTATGGTCTACAAAAGAGTTTGGTTTTGTCGAGCTTGATGATGCCTGGTCGACTGGATCAAGTATCATGCCGCAAAAGAAAAATCCCGATTCACTTGAATTAATTCGCGGGAAGAGCGGACGGTTTGTAGGTAACTACATGCGTTTTGCGACAACACTCAAAGGTATCGGTCTTACCTATTTTAAAGATTTACAGGAAGATAAAGAGCCGCTGTTTGACAGTATTACGCATATGGAAATGGTACTGAGCGTATTTACTCAGGTACTTATTACACTTAAGGTAAACAAGGAAAATATTACTAATGACCTTGATCCATTGCTGCTGGCAACGGATTTCGCAGATTATCTTGCACGTAAAGGCCTGCCGTTCAGGATGGCTCATAAGGTTGTTGGAAAAATCGTAGCCTACTGCATAGAAAAGGCAAGACCGATGACTCAGCTGACATTAGAAGAACTTAAACAGTTCTCCGATATCTTTGAAGCTGATGTCGAAAAATGTTTCTCATTCGAGGAAGCGCTTAACAGTAGAAATATCTATGGTGGAACTGGTCCCCGGAGTGTTAAGGCTCAAATTGAGCTTGCAAAGTCGATGCTTGATAAGTAATAGTATCATTTGTTCAGAATATGTTTAGTAGATCATTTTTTAAGTATCTGCAAAAAAGTATGAAAAATTTTAAAAAAATGTGCAATACTCTATTTATTTGGGTATATTAATAATACCAGCAATTACTATCCTATCTGCAAGGCCCTCTTGCAGCAATTGGGTTAAGTGGAGACGTCGGTGCAATGCCGGCGTTTTCTTTTTTATACAGTCAAAACGATTCCATAAAATTATATTCAAAGTATTGTTTATAGAGCAGGTGTACATCTGAAATTCTAATACGTATAAACTTTTCTAATAATTCAATAACTTAGGCATTCCTGCACCATAACATCAGGAATAGCAGATGATTAATCGGGACTAATAATGCGTGAAAAATTTCTTGTATTTGGATCACCTGCTATCGGGCAGGAAGAGATTGATGAAGTTGTGGCAACGATGCGTAGCGGCTGGCTTGGAACTGGTCCAAAGACGTATCAGTTCGAGCAGGAGTTTGCATCGTATCTTGGTGTAAGACATTGTTTAGCAGTAAGTTCATGTACTGCAGCACTGCATTTATCGATGCTTGCAGCAGGAATAGGTCCCGGAGATGAAGTTATTGTGCCATCAATGACCTTTTGTGCGTCCGCAAATGCAGTGATTCATACAGGGGCAAGGCCGGTATTTGCGGATTGTACCCTGAATGATATGGTTATTGATCCGCAAGATATTGAAAAAAAGATTACGTCCAGAACCCGGGCGATACTGCCGGTTCATTTTCACGGCCGTCCGGTATATGTTGATGAGATCAGGAGAATTGCAGAAAAGCATAACTTATTCATTATCGATGATGCAGCACATGCGATTGAAACGGAGTATAAAGGACAAAAAATTGGCCAATTCGCTGATTGCACCTGTTTTAGTTTTTATGTTACAAAAAATCTGACATCGGTTGAAGGCGGGATGATTGCAACCAACAATGATGAATGGGCTGACCGGATAAAAATCTATGCGCTTCATGGAATGAGCAAGGACGCATGGGCAAGGTTTTCTGATAAGGGATATAAACACTATCAGGTGGTTATGCCCGGATACAAATACAATATGACTGATCTGCAGGCATCAATAGGATTGCATCAGCTTCACAAACTGGAAAAAAACTGGATACGTCGCCAGGAGTTATGGCTTCGTTACAATCAGGCATTCAGCGATTTGCCGCTTGACCTGCCTTCACCAGTTGATACATCAATTCGTCATGCATACCATTTATATGCAATCAGGGTGCAACAATCAGCGTCAATAGATAGGGATACGCTTTTACAGCGTCTTTACGAAAAGAAAATAGGTACGGGCGTCCACTATACCGCATTACATCTGCATCCTTACTACAGCGAAACATATGGTTACAAACGAGGTGATTTTCCAAATGCAGAACAGATTGGTGATACTACACTGTCAATTCCACTTTCAGCAGCGTTAACAGATGATGACGTTTCTGATGTTGTTGATGCGGTGAGAGACTGTTTTTAAGTAAGGTGAGAGTGCGCACCCTAAATCCCCCTGCGGGATAACTCGGGGACGCGCGACTTCACGAAACATCACAACCGTTCGTATACATTATTCCCTTCAGTGTCAATCGCTACGATTACCGGGAAATCTTTCACTGTTAATTTGTAAATTGCTTCCGCACCAAGATCTTCGTAGCAAACGATCTCAGACGATGTAATGCATTTGGAAAGCAGTGCACCGGCTCCGCCTATAGCAACAAAATAGATACATCCGAAATCAACCAGTGCTTTTTTAACTTCAGGACATCTGTTGCCTTTTCCAATGATACCACGCATCCCGCTAGACTTAATAAGTGAAGGAGTATAGGGGTCCATTCGTGAACTGGTGGTTGGCCCGGCGCTTCCGATTACTTTTCCAGGTTGTGCCGGTGTTGGACCTGTATAATAAATGATCTGATCTTTAAGATTGACAGGAAGAGATGCACCGTTTTCTATAAGTTCAGCAAGACGTTTATGAGCTGCATCGCGTGCAGTAAAAATTATTCCGCTGATCAGTACTTCATCTCCGGCCCGAAGGGATTCAACAATTGCAGGTTGCAATGGTGTTGTTATGGCAATAGTCATGATCATTGTTCCTTGTTAAAATTCAACTGACGCATTTCGTGCTGCGTGGCAGTTTATATTTATTGCTACCGGCATTGATGCAATATGACAGGGGGCATGTTCAATGTGAACCGCAAGTGCAGTCGTTGTACCGCCAAGACCCTGTGGTCCTACACCGGTGCAATTTACGCGAAGCAGTATTTCCTGCTCAAGTGCAGCATATCGATTGTCAGAGTTGGAGCTGCCAACCTTACGAATCAATGCCTTTTTGGCAAGAATTGCCGCTTTGTCTGCAGTGCCACCAATCCCGATGCCAATAACTACCGGTGGACATGGATTGCCTCCAGCCTTTTTTATTGTCGCTATAACAAAGTCGATAATTGAATCTTTATTGTCTGCCGGTTTCATCATGGAAAGCGCACTCATGTTTTCGCAACCACCACCTTTTGGCAGTACCGTAATGGAGAGTGTATCACCATTGACAAGATCGATATGTATTGATGCCGGAGTGTTGTCGCGTGTATTTACTCTGTCAAAGAGTGGATCGCTGACGATTGATTTACGCAGGTATCCGTCAGTATAACCCAGTTTTGTTCCTTCGTTGATTGCATCTGTCAATAAGCCGCCATCAATCCTGATGTCATCACCAAGAGTAACAAAGAATACTGCAGTTCCGGTGTCTTGACATATAGGTAGGTGGTCCGATGCTGCCAGGTCGGCATTTTGAAGACACTTGTGAAGTATGGATTTACCTAGTGACGATTGTTCTGCTTTCTCTGCTTGTTTGAGTGCCTCATAAATATCGTCGGGTAGAATATAACATGCCTGCATACATATATCGCGTACGGCATTGACAATTGTGCTATAAGGTATGGTTTTCATGGCTGCCACCTGATCTTAAACCTGATCTGTCTCAAACAGGTTACACTAAAAGTAATAATGATACAGTAATTACCATTCATCTGTCTTATTTTCAATTACAAAGATGGTAGAATATCTGGCGCATTGTGTCATATCCGGAATCTGTTGATTCATCCGGAATTCAGTCACGACATGTGTATCTCAGGATAACAGTCAGAATGATTAAATCATAAAATGCACATGTACTTACAGGGAAAATAAATACATTCCGCCTTCAGGTACAAAAAGTATATGATACGATTGTTTAAATAATCAGGTCCGTTACACATCGAATGCGGACCATTTTGTGGAAACGATCATTAATAATCCACCACTGGCACAGTAAATATACATACCACATAGGATCTCCGGTGTTTCATGGTAAGATGCATCTGATACTCAAAAGCGAATTGAATCGGATAAAATATGAAAAGATTCAGGAGTAGATAGCTTAATAAAGTGTTGGAAAATGATTGTCTTGTAATGTACAATATCAGTTCCGGATTGTCGGATGGTAACATACTGATTTTATTTGGTTGTAAAAGAGTGCAATAAGCGGTACTGGCATGAAGAAATAAGCGGGATAGAATGGTGAAATTTGCGTTATATAAGAATACATTTATGGAGTCTGATACCGGCATCTGTCTTTTTGATGAAACCGGAGAGCTGTATGATGTAAATCGTATGTGTTATGATCTATTCGGAATTGCACATCATGTAACTGTCATGAAACTGAATATTTTGGAAACGCCGCTGCTTGAGCAGTGTTATCGTGATGATTTGAGAAGCGGCAATACTGTTAAAATGTCCATCACATTTGATATTTCAAAAATCAGACAATACTTTAATATTGATTGTATCAGACATGGTACTGTTCTATTGAATGTAACTATAAAGCCGGTTTTTTCCGAGCGTCAACTTTGCGGGTATATATTGCATGTTTCCGAGCAGTCTGAAACACAATTACTTCACGACAATGTCAGTATATACAAAAGCGTATTTGATCATCATGTCGCTGTAAAGCTCATTATCGATCCTCAGAGTGGTTGCATTATTGATGCCAATGATGCAGCTGTAAAATTTTATGGATGGCCAAGAGAGCTGTTGTGCAGTATGAAGGTCTATGACCTGAACACATTGTCACCCGACGAAATCCGCAATGAACTGGAGTCTGCGAAAGAATGTAAAAAGCAATACTTTGAGTTCAGGCACCGGACTGCGGATGGAAGCATCCGGGATGTCGAAGTTTTTAGCAGCAGGATAGAGACAAATGGAAAAGTATATTTACATTCGATAGTGCATGATGTTACTGTTCGTAAACAATATGAAGTAATGATGAGACTAAATGAAGCAAGGCTTGAGAGTCTTTTACGAATAAGTCAGTATAAAGCACACAATAATAATGAACTTCTTGACTACGCTCTCAATGAGGCAATAATGCTTACAGAAAGCAAAATCGGGTACATTTACTATTATAACGAAGTGACAAAGGAATTTACACTTAATACATGGTCGAAAAATGTCATGAAGGAATGCAATGTACCTGAAATACAGGCAGCGTGCTCTTTGCCAGAAACCGGGCTCTGGGGTGAAGCTGTCCGACAGCGTAAACCTATAGTAATTAATGATTTCAATACTCCTGATCCCTTAATGCGGGGATTGCCACACGAACATGCGCCACTTAAAAAATTTCTTACAATACCAGTGTTCGGAGGGCCACAAATTGTTGCCGTAATTGGTGTTGCCAATAAAGAAAAGGATTATAATGATTCCGATGTTCGTCAGTTGAGTATCATGATGGATGTCGTATGGAAGATGGTTGAGGCACGAAATGTGATTGAGAATAAAAAACTGCTTGGGGAGATGCTTGATAATGTTCCTGGTGCAGTGGTTATTTATCAGTATAAATCAGGCAGGATATTGTATGTCAATAACCGTGCCAGTACGTTGTATGGCTATACAAAAGAAGAAATACTCAATTTGACAATAAATGATATCATTGCAGATTCTTCGATTAAAAATTCATCGGTACTATTCGATGACGCAGGTGAATCGGTTATAGAAACACGGCATAAGCGCGCTAATGGCAGTATATTTCCACTTGAAGTATTTGCTAAACGTGTGGTATTTAATGAAAATGATGCAATTCTGAGTATTGCGGCTGATATAACTGAACGTAAGAAGCTTGAGCTTGAACGCGAAAAAATCAATGATGAACTAAATAGAATGCAAAGGCTCAATTCACTGGGCATACTGGCTGGCGGAATCGCTCATGATTTTAATAATCTGTTTGGTGGCGTTTTTGGATATATTGATCTTGCCCGCACAAAATCAAATGATTCAGAAATTACAGAGTATCTCACAAAAGCAATGAATACGATAGAACATGCCCGATCTCTTACCGGGCAGTTGTTGACATTTGCAAAAGGTGGTGCTCCGGTCAAAAATCCGGCACCTTTATTTCCATTTGTAAAAGAAATTGTCCAATATTGTCTTAACGATACAGGTGTGGAATGTGAATATGCTGTTCCTCAGGAACTCTGGATAGTCGAGTATGATAAACATCAGATTCGTCAGGTGATTGAAAATATTGTTGTTAATGCAACACAAGCAATGCCGTGTGGTGGATTGATTAAGATTAAAGCAGTAAATTGTACTGTTGGTTCGAACTGGCCAGGATTGACACCCGGGAGATACATAAAAATCGTCATTACGGACAGCGGATGCGGCATCCAGCCAGAGCTTCTTCAAAAAATATTTGATCCGTTTTTTACAACAAAACCATCCGGACACGGTCTTGGATTGTCAACATCATTTTCTATTGTCAATAAACATGGCGGTACGATCCAGGTGGAATCTGTTCTGAATCAGGGAAGTACCTTTTCTATATATCTCCCGGCTGTAAACGACGTATCATTATCATCGCCTTTACAGGAATCTCTCAGGGAACGTGGTGGTGGCTTAATTATAGTCATGGATGATGAAAAAATGATTCGTGATACGACCAGCGCGCTATTACGAGCAATCGGATACAATGTAGAATGTAAAGAACGGGGAGAAGAAGTTCTTGAATATTACCACGAATTGTTGCAACAGAACAGAACCGTTACTGCAATGATTTTTGACCTGACTATTCCGAATGGCCTGGGAGGGATGGATACCATTGCTGAACTGCGCAAATTAAATAAGGATGTACCTGTTTTTGTCGCAAGCGGTTATGCTGAAGATCCTGTCATGTCAGACCCGAAAGAGTATGGATTTACTGCAAGTATCTGTAAACCGTTCAGACTTGATGAACTAAAAAAGATGCTTGACGATAATATAAAACAATAGAAGAAGTAATGGCTTGTTAAAAGACTACTAACAAGATTTACAGTCTTATAAATTTACACATATACGATTTTTAATCAGATTCCCTAATGTTTGACATACCGGGAAATCGTCTTCCTTTCATTTCTAACCAAAAGAGCTATACCCGAAACAATCAGAAAAATAATCTCAATTCCCATATATATAAAAAACGCTCCTGCACCAGTACCAGAAAATCCGTATGAATGAAGTCCGACACCAAGCAGATTTACTCCAATCCATGTGCACATTACCAGTACCACACCAATCACAGCACCTATGGCAAGTCCGGCATCTTTAGTCAATCTGCCGTGATACAAATGAAGCACAATCAATCCCCATATAATTATAAGTAATGCACCATTTTCTTTGGGGTCCCATCCCCAGAATCTTCCCCATGCCTGATCTGCCCACATACCACCCAGCAGTGTTCCGATAATTGTGAAAATAAAGCCAAATACGAATATTCCGTAAACAGCCCTTGACATTAATTGTATCCGGGCTATTTCTGTTTTTGTAAATATTTTTTTAATAATGTATATGTGGCCGATTAATCCGGCTGCTACAAAACCTGCATATCCCAATGCAATAGTCACTATATGTGATGTTAACCAGAATGATGAATCAAGGATGGCAGAAAGCATTCCCATTGTATCACCGTCACGGGCATATCGTGCTGCAATATGAAGAAACAGGAAACCGGTAATTGATGCTGTTATAATTCCTAATTCACGAAATTTAATCCATTCAAGAATAATCCCAAGCAAAACAAGAACCCACGCTGTAAAAACAAATGTCTCGTAAAGATTTGTTACAGGCGGATGCGACATGATCAGCATTCGCATTAATAATCCCGTTGTATGAAGCAGCAGGCCGATCAGGCATAATGTTAAGCTTATATGATAAGCACGACTCCACAAGGATGATACCGTCAGAAGTGCAAATAATGCTGCTAATCCGTAAAGTATTCTGGAAAAAAGAAATGGATTCAGTTTGTTATAAATCAATTCATAACGAGGATCTGAAAGTGATAGTTTTTTTTCTGAGAAAATGGTTCTAACCAGTTCTCTGTATTGTTGTATGGCGTCATCAAATCCCTGTTGATTTCCCAAAAGGTAGCACTCTCTCATTGCGATGATCAGATTAACAGTTTTAGCGTTCATCGCATCAGTGCGATCCCGGTTTAATAAACCCCATAAGCTGAACCAATGTTCATTATCCTCCGCATCAAACTCTGGTATAATATGCGGTTCTGGATTTCCGATTGAATTTTCAAGACCATACATTCTTTTTGTTAACCGGATAACGGATATGTCATAATTTGTAAGGCTATCGATAGTTTTATGAGCGATTTCCTGCATCGGTTTAGCAAGCTTAGATCCTTTGTAAAGTAAATTCAGATATGATATAGGTTTATTATAAGGCAATCCGAGATAAACTGATAATAAAGAATCTGTAATCTGAAGCTGATTATCAGGTTCAAAAAAACTGAAAAATGAGCGTAAAAACAGATACTCCCGGAAGTTTCTCCATGTTAGAACGATCTCCTTTTCAAATGATGACCATTCTGCGGGATCCTTTTTAAGTACATCTTCAGAATGCCTGCTTAGCTTCTCTGATGCGTTATGCAGCTCTGAAAATGTATACCGTCTTTTTGCACGAGGTTGTATTCCAAGTGCATCAGCCACATCCGGATTGTTAATTAAAAAAATCTGGTCATTTTCTGCTTTTACAGGATCAAATAAAACTTCTGCAAACCAGTCAAGGGCATAAACACCGTTGCTTTTTTGCTTGCCGGAAAACTGCGTTAGCTTATTTCGTGCGTAAGTATCAAGTGGTTTTTTGCGACCGGATTCCAGTACTGTAATTTTTCCGAATTGTTCAACGGATATTTTCTTGTTTTGTGTTGATGCAAGAATCTCTGTACTCCATAAACCGAGTACACCATAAAAAACAATAAGTGCATTTATAATACATTTTTTTATCATTCCAAAACCTTTACAAATTAGCAATAACATTTACACATCTGCATATAATAACGTTATTGTCGTGAAGAATTCTTTCTCATGTCTTTACAACTTATAATAAACATTGCAATGAAATGAAACAATAGTCCTGTCACAACAGCTATACCTGCAATATAGGGAACAATCCTTCCAATATTTTCAACAACAATCATTGATGAACAATTATTTCCTGATTCATTCTGAGAGAAACCACTTTGATAAATTGCCAATGAATTATATCTGAATGGACGGTTCATGGATATAACAACATCACGACTGATACCGGAGCCATTTACCTTTAAGTAACTTTTATAACTCTTTGCATTTGAAGAACCAGGATGATTTTCTTTTTCGAATTTTACAAGTTGCACCTCAAATGGTAATGAATACTCATGAGGCTTTAACGAAAAGGAAATTGTGTCATCATTAATGACATATACATTTGAATTAAATGTTCCCCCCAAAAGCATTATCCTATTCTTTTCGTTAGTAGTTGCATCACTACCGGTAATTGACAGAATAATTCCAGGGATATCACCTGTTTTCTCATAGGATGATGGTAGCGGCTCGAGCGAATCAATGCTGTTTTCCGAGTATCCAAGTCCTTTGCAATTGAGATATACACGATCAACTGTAATCGAGTAGTCTGCATCAGGAATCGGAATCTTAAAACCTTCTGTTAATACAAAGAAATCAAATGTATCAGACTCAGGAATAGAGCGGATTGCGTTTGTCCCTTTGTGTATGACAACAAACTCCCAGTTATCTAAATTACGTGAAAATGTTGTTCGTTCACCTTCGCAGAGGATAAGTGTTGAATTCTTGACAAATAACGATGAAATACCTGTCCCGACAAAAAGGATTCCTATTCCGGAATGAATAAGGATTAATCCAGGTGTTTTACCGGAAAACAGGTGTTTTACAAATGCTGCTGCGATAAGATTAATGGTCAGTGCTACAGCTATTGTTTTAAGACCGGGAAACGGGAGTACATTAAAAAGAAGTGAACCCCAGGATCCGAAGAACGCCTTTTGCGCAGCTAAAATTCCAGAATTAACCTGATAAAAAGTCCCGCCAATAATACCTATGAACAGCACTGCCAGGCATAAAACATTCCATTTTGCCGAACCGATAAATTTTACAATTTTAACAAAATATAGCATTGCAGAATGTAACCCTTCTTTAAAATACTGATTTTCCACAAATGTTGCGTTGTGTTTACATCATAAGTAAAACATTGCCCGTAACATCCAATACCAGTCTTTCGTGCGGGGGCATATCTCAGTATATTTTGAAGATGTAGGAGGTCCCGGTACATACGGTGTTTTTAAAATATGATCACTTGCAACCTGTGCACTTAATCTCATTCGGCCAAATTTTTTGGAAGCATATACCGACCATTTAAGGTCATCATCATGTTCAGGTACTACATCCTCAATTTTTGATTGGCCGCTCAGACCGGTAAATGGCAACGGTGAACGGTATCGCCATGCATTTTCAGCGGTATTAATGTAAGGTGACTTATAGTATTCCACTTCAACCGAAAGAACATCAAGCAGTTTAAAGGCGGGTATATTTAAACCGACCATAACAGGCATTCGCTCAAGAGGCTTTTCCCACCATACCGGATAATTTTTAAATCCAAGAAATGCAGCTTCACAGTATAGTTTCAGATCTTCATCACCAAAAATTGAACTGTTAAATAAAACTTTTGGATCAAAAGTAAACCGTGCCATACCTTTAGTCCCCCTGAATGTTGGATTAATGGTGTCAATTATTGTGTCAGTGTCTGTAAAGCTTACTGTATCATAAATTCTGACATTATCACCAAAAATCGAACCGGGTTTAAAATATGGATCTGTTGCCGGTGTTGTTAAATGTTCATTAAGGGAAATAAGGTGTGCATGATCAATACCTGCTGAGAATTGGAATATTTTTGAGTATGCAGTAAGAATATATGCAAGAGAAAAATCATGAACCGGATAGTCCCTCATACCACTTGTAATGTAAAGATCTGCTTTTAAATGAAACTTCTCATGTATTGTATGCTTGACTGAACCATGAAGTCCGCACAGCTTTTCCTTATCCGCAAGTTCAAAACCCGAATTGATATTTTGTGGATACGCACCACTTCTGAAAAGATATTCACCTAGATTCGTTGCCTGCGGATTATACTTGACTGGAAAATAACCGAATTCTCCAAAAAACGTGTTATTTCTCGATGTAAATGAATTTTCAATCGCAGCATCAATCAGATAGGGCACGAATTTTCGTCTGAGGTTTTCACCATTCTGGCTTATCTGTAATTGCAAAAGATAGCCAGTTGTCAATCCTGCGTGAACACGTGCTTTTCCGTTCTTTCCGAAGAGTGCAACACATTTCAATCCGGCATCAAAATCAACCAGCCATTGATTGTCAAAGTTATAATCAATTACTGCGGCTGCAACTTTGTCCTCAAAGGGTGAACTTATGACTTGACCAATAGTAAAATAACCCCATCCGGATAATTTATATCTGGAAGAATCACTTTCTGCAGAATATGATGATATAGCTATAATAATTATCAGAAGAATATATTTATAGTTATGCATTAATACCCTTTCGTTATACTATGAACATTATGTGATCTGGCATTATTTTTGTTACTACTTGCTACAATGATTTTGAATATTCAGTTAGATTTTTGAGTTCTTCAGCAGTTATTCGTTCATGTGTCTTGGTGTGCCGGGGATTTGTCATAAGATCCATATACTTATCAGTGCTTCCGATATGATCCCATGGACCGGTTCTCCAGGACTCAATAATTGTAGGTGAATCAAACTGTGACGATTTATCGAGGTCATTTACAATTGCAGATTCCAGTTTTTGATTTGTAAATAATGGCGCGGGGTGACATCTTTTACAATCAGCCTTATCGCCATAGTAAATTTCGCGCCCTTTTTTCGCAGCTTCGCTCAAACGTCCTTTTACCAGTGATGGACTCGCCATTGGTTTCAGCCTTTTAAAAAATTCTCCAATTTGTCGTACTTCTGTATCCTTATTGACAAGTCCCTGTTCATTTCTGATACCCCAATATATCGATAAAGCAGCAGTTTCCCGCGACTGAGCCCAGTTCATCGGGGGTGTCCACCAGGAGTACAACATTGATTTGGCATTCTTCTGAAAATTTCCCCCTGCAGCAAGTATCCAGTTCAGTGCATCCGGTCGTGTAAACGGGTGACATGAATGACACGATTGCCATTTGCCCTGACAATTTTCCCCATTGTAAAAATGGAGTTCACCAGCCCGTTCATCTGTGAACGCTTGTTCAGGACCAAGAGTGATTGATCCGGTTATGGCTTTATTTGACAATCCCGCATCGTATATCTCAATATTGTCGCTAAAATATCCGGCTGCATAGATTTTGCTGCCAATCACCGCTAACGCTCTGGGATTTTTTCCGTTAAATGAGATAAGATTTCTGATATCTGATTTTAATCCACCAAATTTATTGGCAAGTGATGTTGCAATTGTAAAAGTCGGGGTATTAGCTCTTTCAATCAATTTTGGAAGGTCAATAACTGATAACTGGTTACTGCCGGCGTGCGTCACACAAATAAACTTTCCATCATCAGTGCATTCAACACCCCAGGGATTAGCACAGCCATCATCACCGGATGCATCAAGACATACATCATTCATTATGCTTCTTTTATAAATGTCTATAATCGCAAGATTATTGGTATGAATCCAACCTTGAATAATTTGTGTTGCAGAGGCATTGAATTTTCCAATTAAATGGGTTATAAATGCATACTTGCCATCCGGAGATATAGTCATTCCTAATGCAGAATGACTTCCTAATGGTAAAGGAAGATGGACCGATTTTGATTCATCATGTAAATCAATAATCGAGATCTCACAGGTGATTCGTGATGTGTCTGTCGATTTACCGCGTGGAAGTGAATTTGCAACAATAAGCAGTCCATCATCAGGGGTCAGTTTTGCAACATATGGTTCTCGAATGACATCAATAGTGCGGGTTACACGAAATGATGCGATATCGATTACCGAAATGTTGTCATTGAACTGATTACAAGCAAAGAGCGTTTTACCATCATAGCTTAACACAGGAGCACGGGTGCTATGCCCTGTTTTAACTATTCTTGTTACTCTCCCGGATGCAATGGCAATTTCATAAACATAACCTTCTGCCCAGAGCTCCGATGAACATGTGGCGTATAGTTTCTGATCATCATTAGAAACAGAAACACCTGTTACCTCATTTGGCAGCTTGATTGTCTGCAGGACAGTTTTGCCTGCAATATCAACAACAGCAATCTGTTTTGCTGTTTGTTCGACAACAAAGAGTTTTGTTTTGTCAAATGATGGAATAATGTCTGCCGGTGACAGGTATTTAGGCTTGGCAGTAGTTGGGAGATCACGATTCAATGCAAGTGTCTGAAATACTACATCTGGTGATATTACTGAATGGATAGCATTCTGAGATGTTGCGTTTGTAAATAAGATACCAGTAATGGCCAGATAGACAGCGGCTTTTTTATAATACAACATTACATCCCTCCCTTTGAGCGCTGAATAAGGATTTTTTCCTTTAATACTCTGTTACCATCAATTGAAAGACTCAACAGATAAACACCGGTTGTTATAGCTGATAAACTTTTATTAAGATTGATAACTTCTCTAACCGTACCGTTTGTAAAGTCGCGATGTACTACTTTACCCACCTGGCGTCCTGACATCGTTGACAACTCACAGCTTACATGGGCTGGTTTTAACATTGTAAACCGGACTTCAAAACGATTATTTCCCAGGTGACGCAGTGATGGAATGTTATTATTAAATTTTGTATTGTAAACTACGCCAGCTCCTGATTCATATTCAACAGTTGCATAATAGAGGAGTGTTCCGCTGTTATCGGTTACATGTATCTTTGTGTATTTATCTCCCTCTCTTATGTAACTGATCCTGTTAATGACTTTACTATTCTGGGTAATATCGAAATTATCTGTACTTGTTTCTGCATAACTGACATCACTACCAAACTGATCCACTCCAAACTGATCCTTGACATTAAAACTGTTTTTGTCAGCGTCCGATTTATATGCAGCAGAAAAAAGGGTATCATCATTGAAATTAAAGGAGGTTTCCCTGACCTTTAAACCATCCGGTGATGTTTGTACATTAATTTTCTTTATAAATGTAGTATCACTCATGTAAACAGATCGTGATGTATTAACTCCATTTGCATCATACTCAAACTCAATAAACATGATGCTGTTATCAGCAGCATCATAAAAATGTAAATATCTGACAGGTTCAGAATTTGATATGGCAAAAAAGGATACTATTATAACGAGTATCCATTTTCCCTTATTGACAACTCTTGAAATTACCGGCATGATCCACCCCCTCGTAGATATTGTTGTTTAAAAGCATTTCAACCAGTTCATCCAATCCATCGGGGAATAATCTCAGGGCTTCTGTATATGCTTTTCAGTTACTCCATCTTAATGATGCAAAAACTGTTTGGGCATATACATTGCCCCGGATTCACATGAACTGCTTTTCCTCAAATCAGATCACAACGTTATTGACAGTGCAGTCTGTTTGACACCATTTGTACTTTCAAATCGGGCAAGGTAATACCCCGCACTTAGTGATGCCGGTAAAGCAACGATTGCTGTACCAGTAGTATTAATATCAGACAAGCTAAAACGATAAACCACCCGTCCCCGTGTATCAACAAGAATCAGATTACCCTTGCAGGAATTTTTAAGAACCAGAGCACGAATCTTTGGTAGATATCCAATACTGAAATTATGTGAATTTACAGCAGTAGTTATATATCGCCCGGAACCCGGGAGAACCGCTGTTCGCTGAGTTATGGCATAATCTCTGACATTCTTTGCCTCAATGTCATACCATTTTTGAGCAGTTTGCTCAAGGTTTTTATATTTCTGTGCATCTGCAGTTGTCATATAACTATCATATGTTCCGGCGTGAGGTGCCTCAAGATCAACCCAGCAGGCAAGAATTTTAATTTCTTCTTTTGTAAGCTTTACATTTTTATGACCATTTAAAACATTTTTTATAAGTCCGCTTTTTGTAGAGCCATACGAATAAGGAGCCATCTGTGGTGGTTGTGAAAATAACGTAGTTATATTAATAGCCTTATTACTTCTTGATGAACCTATTCCTTTCAGCATGGAACTATATGATCGGGCAAAGGATTTTTTCGCACCGGAGTTATACACCAGTTCTCCGCGCAAATCAAAACCGGATGTGTGATTTGCTGTGTGACAACTGATACAATGTTTGTCAAGAATCGGCTGGACAAATTTTACATAGTCAAATGGTTTTCCCTCGATACCAAGCGGTTTGTCAAGCATTTGCGGATCGCCTGCAAGTGGCATGGCACCAGGATTGATCGCTTCCGTTTTGTCTTCATGACATCCATAACAGGCAAATGTCTCACCCGGCATTAACGTTGCCCAGCTGCGCATGTTTGCAATGCATTGTCCATTGGAATCAAGCACCTGAAGATACACCGGTTTCCTTGCAGGTACTTTAAATGCAGCAGAACCATCCTCATAAATTTTTGCTTCTCCCAATACTTCTTTAGCTTCCCAGGATGCGCCCCAGAGAGAGACCGGGCATATATTTGGGGCTGAAAAGATAACATCTGCTGGTTTTGAACCCATAACCTGTCCAAAAACCTGTCCTCCGCCACTGTTATCACATGCTCCCGATACACGATATTTCAATGCAACAACACGAAGTGTCTTTGCTGCACCACTCTTTTTATCAACACCTTTCATACCAGCACCATGGTAAACATCCAGCATTGTAAATGTTCCCATACTATCATTGAAATTAGCCTGCTCGGCAAGTTGAACAGGGTCCGACCCCCAGATTTTTTTCCAGGGGGCAACCAATACCGGGTGATGCAACGACTGATCTCCCCAGGCAAGAAGCTCCCGGCTTTTGCCATCGATGCTTTTTAAATAGACGCTGTACTTACCTGTGCTGATAGAGCCGAATGAGGGAAGCTTGTTGTCTTCCCGATATGAAACAAGGTACCAGTTTTCATCAAGCGGATAAGGATATTCAGAGTTCCTGTAAACACCTCCGAGAGCCATCGGATCTGCATCACGGGATTCTGTTTTCCGTGGCGGGCTTATCATTGTAACATGTTCAGGACCATTGGATGCAACAGAGTTGTCAACAACCATTACTTCACCTGAATATTCACCATGATGTCCACTGGCGACAGCAAAAAATTTATTGGAATTCCCGGGTACTGCACGGGCATGAATAAATGACTGGGGCCATACAGTCTGATTGCCATACACTTCAGTCTGGTGACAACCGTCAGGCCTCATCGAAAACAACCCCATGACATTTGATACATCACGATCATTGTATTCCCATCGTGTATAAAGAACCGAGCCATTTGCCATTAACTGAGGATAACAGGTGTGCACCTGATCATAACCAAGCCGCCGAATGTATTTGCCGGTACTGTCCATGACAAACATATTTGACGTAGGCTGCCACCCGCAATCGATAACTCCGAAACAACGTGTTGAACTGAACATGATATCACCATTAGGTAAATAGCATGGTTCGTAATCCGCTACTGTCAATCCGGACGGATTGAACGTAAGCTGCTTTATAGTGCCTGGATCATCAATTTTCATTTCATAGAGCAGCCACCCTTTACTTTTTCCGGATGACATCGCAAAACAGACTTTTTTTCCATCAAGTGATATGCAGGGATCTTTAACAGCCATATCAGTTTTCTTAAGTATCTCTTTATAATTTGAGTAATAATTGTCGAATTTAAGCAGGCAGAGTGACCCTTTGGTTGCAAAATGAGCATCGGTAACATCTGATGGCCCGACATTGACCCAGAATCCAACGGCGATACTGCCAATATTATGATGCTTTGCAAACAGAATCGTTTCCATTTGAGGATACCTGCTCATTCTGTAAACTCGTCGCCAGTGACAGGCACTTTCAAATGTTCCATCACATTTTGCCTGATATTCCGCTGGAAGGGATGCTTTAATGTCAGCTGCTGTTCCTCCCTGAGCTTTCCAGTCAGCTAAAATTTCTGCAGGAATGGTTGATGGCATGGTTTCATCAATAGCTGCTTTTACGTCATGTACTAATAAAGTTAAGGCTACAATTGCAGCAACCAACGCAAGCTGAAAACAGTAAAGCTTTTGTGATTCACATTTACTTTTTAGCATACTACTCCCTAAGTGAAAGGTGAATAACACTGTCCATAATCGGTTGTATTTATATGATGACAGTATATAATAGTATAACAAGTAATAACTGAAAAACATTCTCACTTGTTAATTCTTTTTTGTAAATTAATTACCACATGGTATTAATTTACAATACCTGATACATTGCAAAAGGATTAAAAGAGAAATAGTATAGTCTAAAAGGGACACAAGTTGTGCATAGATACCCCCGATATGAGTAATTAAACAAAATTACAATGCTCAGATATGAAATCTGTCAATGAATCTTTACAAGCAATTCCCCAATTAGCTGGTAAAAATACATACTCTGAAGTAGTTGAATCCGGTAACAGATATGCAGGAACTACTAAGAAACATATAATAACAGTTGCATAATTCATGCCTTACCTGCTTCTGTTACTTTTCAATATCCACCTGAAACAAAGGTAACACTTAGGTAATATACAGTGTAAAGCCCGTTTTGGCTTTAATCAAATACAAGCTGGTACATTTTCTGTATCCCGCCTGGATACAAGGGGCAGTTGAAGCGCCTGCACACGCAGTTGAATCAGTTGACTGCTGTAAGTAGATATCACAATGTAAACTAATAATGTTTCTGAATGTACTATGTCAATAAATACGTAATTTGCCACATAGTAAAGTGTATAAAATTCTCATGACAATGACATATTTTGATGTGTATGTATAATTAATTATTCAGCATGCACTACGATTGTAAAAATTACTGATCCTCAAAATAAAAAGAGCACCTTCAACATCACAGACGAGATGCTCTTTTTCTAAAAAATTGTTGGATTAGATCGTTTACTTAAGCACCAGAGTGGTATCCCACTGCTCCTTAGCTGTACCGAAGTCAAACCATTTTTGTGTATCCATTGATTCTTTATTGTAATTAAATATGTGTGTATTGGTGCTGGACTTTCCTTTCAGGAATTTATCCACAAATGCATTGAGTGCCGGAGTTGCTTCACTGGGCCAGCTGCAATGACTGTGACCGGCATTTGCCTGATAAAAGCCGAAATTATCTTCAACACCGAGTGCCTTATATATCCAGTGACATCCTTGTGCTGCAGCAGTATTTCCTTTATTGCAAAGCCATTTATACTGTTCTTTCCCGTTGTCAAAGTTGATCATAGGGTAAGGAGCACGAAGAGCCATGATTTCACCCTGATCAAGTGGGAGATGATCGATTGTTGGTTTTCCGGTAGTCCAGGGACTTGCAACTGTTCCCAGCCAGTTTGTTTCAAGATGAGTAATATCCTGACAATCTGTGTTCGAATTGCCGTGACCATATTCGCTTGATACACGCCAGGAACAAGCCCCTGCTGCACCCGATTCCACAGGCGCACACAAACCGACTCTTGGTTCGAACACACCAGCGAAAAGAGCCTGCTTCCCATTGGTTGAACAACCCGTTGTCACGACTTTTTGTGCACTGATTCCACAATCAGGATTCTGTTCGAGTGCATCTATTATTACGCCTGCACCCCATGCAGATGCCATACATATACCCATATCGGTACTTCCATAGAGACTTTTTGCTGCTGTAAGGAAATCAGCACCACTAACCGTAGCACTGCGTGAACCCGAAATTGTTGCACATCCCATACCACCGAAGCAAAGGACAAGAATATCACCTGAACCGCTTGCAGTTACAGAGACGTTAACGCTCTTTCCGTTATACTTACAAGCTGCTGTAATTTTTCCACCACTCACTGTACCGGTCACTTCGCATTTTGGCGGCATATGTCCATACAGATAGTCCTGGGCCATCTGAAGAATTTCCTTCTTGCGACACTCCCATTGGGCAAGTGTTGTTACACGGGGAAGATCCATAAACTTGAAATCCCAGGGGCTTGGGTGTTTCTTGTTACTATAGGTAATAGCACTGGCAGCTGGTAGTTTGGGAACTGGACATGTTACTGTGCCCGCATTCAGAACAACGGTAATACCAGTTTTCTCATAGGAATCTATACCGATTTTTGCAGTACTATAGCCACCCTTGGTTACTACAAGACTATCAACAGCAGCAGCAGCTGCTGCTGTTTTTGAGACATTAGATAAAATGCTGCCACTTTCCATGTCGCTGCTAAGACACATGCCGCTACCGGTGTTGATAAGTTTTCTTACAACCGTGACCTGGTCAAGCGTGATGTTCATCATATATGACCCTGGTGCCAGCTGAGGTAGGGTTTTTGTATATGCGCCCGGTTCTATATTATTGAACGAAATGCAGCCAGCCAATCTTCCGTTTCCTGAGAATATGCTGATTGTACCCTTGTCAACCTTGAACGAAGTAGTGAACTGTAGTGCGCCCCTTTTAAGGCTTAATTGCAACATCTCATGTTTCAATGCTGCAGATGGAACTGCAACTGACGTTGAGATAATGGAAAATGCACCCTGCGAATCTGTTGTGTCTTTAGGTGCAGAAGTCAACTTTTGTAAGCTTACTACAGCACCTGCAACAGCTTTACCCTCACTATCTTTTACCGTACCACTTAAAGCGATATCGGAATTTGCGGCAAAAAGTGCAGTACATCCCATTGCCACCACCAAACAACTACTTCTTAACATCACAACCTCCAGATTCGTAATATGTTGTCAGCATTAATCACGGTAATGCATTTCTGTGATAATAAGCACACAGTCCCCTTATGTGGCCATTATTAGAAGTGCAATTGTAACTATTTATAATCGTTACATAATTCATGCTTTTTTGTGCTTCTAATACAAAGAAAACATTCTCTTAATTAAATGCCAATATGAAGAAAATATACAGTGCAATGTCAGGTTCTGCGTTATGTAAATTCGATTCTGGTACATTTTCTGTATCCCACCGGGATACAATGCTCAATAGACTTTCCTGCATATGCTGCGCAGCTATTGTACTGTAGAAAGATACCACATTGTCAATTATTTTGTGTTTTTATTGCGCATTATGTCAACAAATAGTAGTGTTGTCATTTAATAAAATAATTAAACAGTGCATAAAAAATCTTTACCAGATTATTTTCAAAAAGTATTTTGTCGGTAATCAGGTGCAATAGCGTTTGCTATTGATAACCCCAACATAATGTGCATTTCACTTTGTTATGCTGATAAGTGCATTTCAGGTATACGCTGCCGGATGCTGGGGTAATGAGGAAAAACGGTGTGATTCCGTTACAAACCAGCCATTGCTGTATGCGGGGACAAAATCTTCAAAGTAAACCACTGTTCTGATAACCGGAGCGGGAAGGTGAAGAGAGTAGGGTGATCCGTAAGTCAGAAAGCCTGCCTGATTGCATATATAATTACTGCAGGATCTCCCGCTGGACGTTTGCCTGTATTCACTATCCAAAACAACTGTTACGGGTATGAATACGACTATGGACGTCCTTTTTTATTTTTCATGTCCTGTTTATTCCCGTGAAACAGTAATTCCGGAGGTTTTTATGGCTGGCCCAGAGATCAGGTACTTTGGTGCAATTGTTTCCCGACTGATCAAAAAAGAACATCTTACACGTGAAGAAGCTTTTAATGCGTTTACCATTATTTTACGAAATGAGACTACTCCGCTACAACAGGGCGCTTTTCTTGCCGCACTTACTGCAAAGGGTGAGACCACAGCTGAGATCGCGGGTTGCCGTGATGCGATCTATCAGCACGATACAATTAAAGTAGCACCTTATGTAAATGGTCAAATTGTTGAAAACTGCGGAACCGGGATGGATTCATTCAAGACCTTTAATATAAGCACGGCGTCATCAATTATTGCTGCTGCACATGATGGAATCTATCTTGCACGTCATGGCGCCCGTGCAATTACCGGTAAATGCGGAACAGTTGACATTGCAGAACAGATCGGTGTTGATGTCGATTGCGACGCATCTATTGTTGTGTCAAGTATCGAACGCTGTGGAATAGGCTTGTTTAATGGTATGAGCGCAAAGGTTCACCCATCTGCGCTCGGGCGTATTCTCTCACAGATTGCCTTCGGGTCAACCCTTAATATCGCAGCATCACTTGCAAGCCCGGTGTGTGCGGATATTGGTGTACGGGGAGTAAGTTCGCGACAAATGATCCGCCCTGCGATTGACTCTATGAAAGAAATCGGTTATAAACGGGCTATTGTTTTCCACGGATGTATTGATTGCTCTGATAAAGGGTTGGATGAGGTGTCGGTATGTGGTGAAACCTATGTGGAAGAGTACTTTCAGTCCGGGAGAATCGAAACATATACAATCAGACCGGAGATGTTCAACATACCTTTGTGTAAGCCGGATGATCTTGCACCGGGTGATAATCCAGAAATGGAAGTCTCCGAATTTGTTAACTTATTCAAGGGGACTGGTTCATTGGCTCGCCAATACGCTGCAATTGTAAACGCTGGAATGATCCTTTACGCTGCATCAAAAACCGATACTTTACATCAGGGAGTCGCAATTGCTTCATCACTGCTTTCATCAGGTAAAGCATTGGAAAAACTCATTGCGTGGGTACAGTGTCAGAATACCGATCCGTATACCGGAATGACTAAACTAAACCGCTTTCTGGGAGCATAAAATGACAGAACTATTATGTTTGAAATCACTATGTGGCAACTATATTCGTACTACAGGTGATCTCTGTGAATTGACATCAATGAGTAAAGCTACTGTATTTACAATTACACAACAGGTTCAAGTGGCAGAACTGCGCGATCAATTATATAGGAATGGGATGAATGTGTATTGTGTAAAACTCACCATTACCGAGGAGCGATATGAACTATGAACATAAGATTAACGGCAGTAAAGACATTTTCTATCTGTAATGAACCTGAAATTCCATACGTGCTTCCCGATAGATGGGTAACCCTTGACGTAACACACTGCGGGATATGCAGAACAGATGCAAAAATGTGGGAACAGGGACAACGTGATCTGGTGTTGCCCCGTGTGTTGGGTCATGAAATTATTGCGCATGATTCTTTACAACGTTATGCGATCTACCCTGGCATCACTTGCGGTATATGTTCTTATTGTAAATCACAACGGGAGAATCTATGTGATTCGATGAAGATCATCGGGTTTCATCATGATGGCGGCTTTGGTTCATCGATTTCAGTTCCATGGAATAATTGTATTCCTGTTGCTCCGGAACTTGATTCTGTAACTGCAACCCTTGCGGAGCCTGCCGGGTGTATTGTTCATGCATTTGACAAAGTGCGCCTTAAATCAGGTGAAAAAGTACTTGTTTATGGTGGCGGTACGATGGGATTACTTGCGTCGATTATCGCACTGAGTTATGGTGCGGAGGTGGCAATACTTGAAAATCGTGATGACAAAATAGTGAAAGCAAAAAGAATTGATGCGAATGGATATATTAATTTTGTAAATACAGTTGACAGTACATATGGTATCATTATTCTGTGCTGTGCAGATTATCAGGCATTTATTTCATCAATAGAAAATGCTGCGAAAGGTACATCAATTATCTTTTTCAGCGGTTTGGGAAAAGGTTGTGCTGTAGATACTGCAGTTTGTAACAGTATACACTATAAGGAACTATCGCTTACCGGTTCTTATGGATTGACAAAGAAAAATATGTACGATGGTCTTCAATTGTTAAGTAAACATCCGTGTGTGTATAGGCTGCTTGTCGAAAAGGTACTACATCATGATGAAATAGAGGGGGTAATGCCGGATGTGTTGAGTGGTGATTATTACAGGTTCGTTCTTGCGTGGTAAAGTGGTTTTCAAATGGCTTATATAACAAATATATCGCCCCGATGGGGCGAGGATTATTTCTCTTGTCATGCATTCTATAAATATTTACTCCCGATGGGATCAGAAAAAACCCGGTTTTCATACTTTGTTATGTTGTAAACAGACGGGCAAATAATAAATGGCGCCGATGTATCGGCACCAGCCACGATTCTGTATCGTCCGTCGGGAAGTGACGGGATTTCTCCTTCGTAAATTGTTCCGTAGTATTCTTTATTGGTGAGAATATATCTGGTATCTCCGCCAGATACAGACAACGAATTGTTACTTGCTCTAATTTTAATCTGTGCGGTATTGGATTTACCGGTGTTTTTAAATGTACCTGACGCAACAGCTGTACCGTTGGTTGCATTTATAACAGAAAAAGTTGATGCAGAGCTTGTTACATAGTAGAAGTATTTTTTATCTTCAGGACGGTACCCGGCCTGATTTACACGCAGTGGTGAGAAGATAATGTTTGCAGAATCTCTCACAAGCTGATCTTCATATTCATTGAAAGGTACTGCGATACTGGCATAAGGCATCGGGTCCTGTACAGGTCTTGTATCAGTTGGAACAAATGTGCTCTTATCATAATACAACTCCTAATCGGGCAGAAGCCCCCAGAGCAGCTGATCGTTACGATAAAATATCAGATTATCGCTATACAAGCGCCTGTAGCCCGGTTTCTGAATAACAGGAACTTGAATCTTTGTTGATAAACATTAATTAGTGGGTTAAGTGTAATCTTGCATAATCTCAGAGAATATTGGTGACAACTTGTCATGTATCTGATATATTTGAAGTATGAAAACAATGACTGTTGCGAATCTGAAAGCCGACTTTTCAAGTGTGGTAAATGACCTTAAAAATGGTAATGTGGTTGTAATCGAATATGGAAAACGGCATGAAAAACTTGCTGTAATAGTACCTTATAAGAACTACAAAAAGAATATCCGTAAAGTTGGTATTTTAAAGGGAAAAGCTTCGTTTAAGATAAGGCCTGATTTTAAGATATCTGGTGATGAGTTGTTAAATCTATGAAAGTACTGTTTTCCAAAGACAGTACTTTAAAGAATTATCAGAAATCCGGATTAAAATTACTTTGACATTTCCAGTTCAGTTTCACCTATTCTTCTTTCTCTTTTTTTCAGCATAAAGCTTCTTATCTGCCTGTTCAATAAGCTCCTCAAAAGTGCAATTTTGATCGAGCTCAGCTGAGTAGGTGGTACATCCCATAGAAATCAGGATCTGATACCCTTTATTTGACAGATTGTTATAGTCATAGAATGTACGATTTATTCGATCCTTAAGCATTTCAAACTCATCAAAAGCGATATTGTCAAGCAGTATAACGAATTCATCACCACCGAAGCGACTGATAATATCGTAATCACGACAGGTATTTTTCAAAATCGAAGCTGTGGTTTTCAATGCACAATCACCCTCTTTATGTCCGTAAATGTCATTGATGAGTTTGAATTTGTCAAGATCACAGTACATAATCAATAGCGAGGTCTTTTTCCTTTTTGCCATACTGAAAAATTTCTCGCCAAAAATATAGAACCCTCTTCTATTGTAAAGGCCTGTCAATTCATCCTGAAATGAGAGAAACTCCAATTTATTATTGAGACTTTTAAGATTCTCAAGTGCATTATTAAGGTCATTGGTGCGTTCCTGAACCTTGATTTCCAGCAGTTCCCGCTCTTTGACAAGTTCCTGATAGTGAAATGCATTGTTGAGAGCGTTTTTTAATAGCCCGGCCAGATTACCAAGACCGATCATATGGATGGAATTCTCAACAAGATCGTTATAATATTCGTTATGAACCGGATTTCCAACGATTAAAACATAAGCAGGAAAATTGTCAGCTCCAATGTAGAATAGGTGCGTTACAAGTTTTTCGAAAACGTAAAGAGTACTGATTCCATTGTATAGTGTTGCATTATCTGATGTAGCAGAGATAATGTGGTCATTTCCTGTTTGCTGAATAATTGCAGGATCGGTAAATAACTGGTACAGGCAACCGGTTACTACGGGAACACTGTTATCTGAACAGCATCCTCCGGATGTCTTTACCCGGAAAAAATTGTCGTTCCTTTCCAGAACAAGAAAACCACCGAAATTGAGACGATCTGTTATAAAATTTCCCATTTCGAAGAATATGTTGTTCATGTTGGTTGATGAAAGCTTTCTACCTGTTTCGTAAAGCTCTTTGTATAACTGCATTTGATTGTCAAGCTCAAGCTGAGTGTTATATAATGCATACTCCGTTCTTACCAGCCGCTTGACATGTTCTGCAAGTTTGATATTATCCTGAATGAGGTGCTCAATATACTCTGGGTCTTCAGGTTGTAAAGATGCATTCACAGTCACAAATAGTTCTCCATTGTTTCCCATTGATAGTTCATCGGACTGGTCTGGTTTCAATAGAATGCAGCAATGATTACCGTAAAATTGTGGAAATAATTTTTCCCTGCGACCGGACCCATCTCTCCATAACAATAAAGTCCTAACCATGGAACTTCTGTTTTGGTAAACGATTGCAGTTTCTTCTGGATTGCCATCTTCTCATCGGTGCGCAGCACTTTACCTCTACCTGCACAATCGATCTGTAAAACAAACTTTGGCTGTGCACCATTAAGTTGCTTTGAAATATTTTCTGCCATTAATTCAGCATTCGGCAGCAGTTTTTCAGGGTTACGGCTGATCATGTGAATTTTGGTACCAGGTTTCAATTCTGTTGATACTCTGCCACTGCCCGTTGCAAAATCAACAATTGGCATTGCACGCACGATATAGTCATCATGTACTTTTTGTAAGGATTCCGGAGCCTTCAAACCAAGGCACAGGCAACGTATGCCAAGTTTATGCCAGTTCGCAACATCCTCTTCAGGTACATACTCCTGCAAAATATCAGTGACCTTTCGATTGTCTATCTCATAGACTATATTTCCCTCTGATTTTGTTACTTCCCTTTCAAGACCGATAGGAATACAACCATGAGTTATATCCGATGCTACCGATAATGCACCTGTTATCACCAGACACACAACACTATCATTAAGTACTTCATTATTGATAAATTGATACATGTTTTTAAATTGCCAGTTATCAGCAGAGCCTCCACCGAAAATCGGTATATGGTTTTTTACGGAAAGATTGCTTTCAAACGCTGTTAAAAATGCATCGTAATTCATTGAGAGGTGGTCCGGGAATATCCAGATACTCATCGTTTTATCGGTAATAAATGGAGTGATATTTTTGCCCAGTTTTTTTCCGGCGATCTCACATCCTGCTTTTACATTTGTTACGCTGGTCACATCAAACGTGAGTTCATCAGACTGGATAACCATTACAGACAATGCAAAAGGTGATTCATTGATAAAATCAAATGAGATTACTCCTTCACCGGTACAACCTACCAGTTTTGCGCCATTACTAAGTGATGCCAGGGTAGATAAAAGGACTTTGTGCTGGTAACCAATTGTCGAGAATAGAATGACAATGTCACATTGGGTTGCACCAGCGGCTTGCATCGCCATATCATATGCTTCTTTTACAGCTTCCCCGGGATTACGTTTAAAACTGTAACCTGATCCGCATTTAGTTGCCATATTTTCACCTGCTTGTTGGTTAAGTGCTTATATGTAAAAGAATAAACGATTAAATTTTGTCGGCTCTTATATTGGTAAACCTGTTATCAATTGTACACCAGATTGGTCTAATACGCAATCATATTGATTTGAAGACTAAAAAAGTTGATAAGGTAACTATCTTTGAAGTCAGTGCATTCAAAAACAGTGCAAAATCCTGTAATCACGAAATTACGAACTAAGCGCACGTCTTAACGGGCACTGGGGGTTGATTGGATCTCCACGTCGATAACTTGATAACAGTTCCATTGATATCTCTGCAAGAATTCGGCGAACCTCGCGTCGTTTGCCTTTGACTCGGGGAATTTTCATTGTGTCATAGCCGGTTGTCTGATGACGCATCCAGGCAATCACTGCTTTTGCCGCGCGTTCATCTATTGGTATTGTTTCTGTCCGGGCGACCGTGCCACTGCCTACAGGGATTGCGTGTGCAGTTATCGCTCTGGCCATTGCCTCTTCATACTCTTTATAGCATTTTGCAAAAGATAGGAACAGTCTGACTTCAAAATAAAACTGCTCAGCATAGGCATCCTGTTTTTTGTCGCGCCGGATTTTTGCACTGGCTATACTTTTTTTGTAGGATTCAGTTGACCGAACTTTTTCAGTTTCGATTTTTGCGTTCTCAATAGTTTCTTTTGGTGCCCACACACCAAGGGATATATCTCGTCGTCCTTTACGGATCTGAACACGCCAGTATGAACCGGCAGCGGTTACTTTTCGTGTAATCCCGGAATCACCGGCTTCAAGAAATGCCCAGGTGTCCGGTATAGAAAGAATTGTTCCGGATGCATCGCGGACGGTTCCGGATTTGTGGGGTGAGACGATTTTTATTGTTTCATTCATAGTTTGAGACGAGTTCGATTTATTAGTATTTTATGCACCCGGATCTGTTACGGGGTTAATTCGATTATGTGACTATAACACCAGACAACAATTACTGCCGGAAAAATATACCACATTTATATATGTCATTCAAAATTATTACAAAAACAAGAAAAATTACAAATTTGCTCTTTTATTTCTGTAAGACATTTGTATATATTCTATAAGAATTATATATTGAACTGAATATTCAGTAATGTAATTGTGGGAACAACTCTTTGAGACACGGGACGAAAGTCCTTTTTACATAAATAAAGCATATAAAGCATAACATCTACGAAGGGAGCTGCTTTGGCTATTGAATTTTTGAATGAACTGGAAAATAAAATTTCTGCGTTAATCACTACTCTCGATCATGTTCGCGGTGAGAATATCCGTCTCAAACAGGAACTTGAACAGGCTCAGGGCAAAATTGCTGAAATAGAAGCAGCGAATCAGAGTCTTAAAAACGAAATCGATAATATCACCCTTGATTCAATGGGGCATCAGGAGAAGTTGACAACTGCAGCTGAACGCATTCAGGGACTGCTTGCCAAATTAGAGACAGTGCAGTAATATATATAAACATAACAGCACTGGAAACTGGTTGGGGGTTGTATGGGCTCCATGGAGAGCGTTCGCGTAGTAATATTTGGTGTAGAATATTCGATCAAAAGTGATGTCGATCCGGATATTACTAAACAGGTGGCGCAGTATGTAAATTCGAAAATAACTGAGATTCACGAGAAAACAGCATCACGGGACAATCTCAAGGTAGCGGTTTTATCACTCTTAAATATCGCTGGTGAATTATTCGAATTGAAAGCAAGGCAGAATGAATATGCCGGAAAAGTTGATGAACTTGAATCAAAAATTGCAGATATTACGAATAAAATAGATGTCGCACTTGATTCCTGATATTGATTTTTCAGTCTCCTCTCCATAAAATCCTCTCACGGCAACCGGTTTTCGGACTGTAAACATTGTAATTTGTTCACTAACTATTGAAACTACAACAGTAGTTTAAACGCTGCTGCTGTTTTTTAATAAATCTACATATACTTTTACAGGAGGTCTTGATGGGTGGATCACTCATTATGATTATAATAGGTGTGGTTGCGATTGCGGCTGGTTTTTCAGTCGGATTCTATTACCGCAATGTGATTGACAAGAAGTACAAACAGGAAAAAGAACAGGACGCAAAGAACCGCGCTGACCAGATTATCAAGGATGCACAGAAGGAAGCGGAACTTCAGAAGAAAACTAAAATCCTCGAGGCAAAGGATGAGTGGTTCAAAGCAAAGTCGGATTTTGAAAAGGAAGCTGCAAAGACACGTGACGGGATTCGCTCTGAACAGCAAAAATTAAAGGAGATGGATCTCGATCTCAAACGTCGTGAAGATTCGATCAGTAAGAAAGAGGCTGATTTCACTGCCCGTGAAGGGTTCCTTAATTCCAAAGAAAAAACAGTACGTGTAAAAGATGCCGAGCTCACCCGCCTTATTGCTCAGGAAAACGAAAAACTCGAAAAAATGTCGCATATGACTCAGGAGGAAGCCAAGAAAATGCTTCTTGAGAACCTCGAAAATCAGGTTCGCTATGAATGTGCGCAGATGATAAAAGAGATAAGGGATCAGGCAAAAGCGGAAGCCGAAAAAGAGGCAAAAGAGATAATTGTTCAATCGATCCAGCGCTGTGCCGCTGATACAACGGTTGAATCTACTGTCTCTGTCGTTCATCTTCCAAATGATGAAATGAAGGGACGTATCATCGGTAGGGAAGGCCGCAATATACGTTCATTTGAAGAGGCGACAGGTATTGATGTTATCGTTGATGACACACCGGAAGCGGTTATTCTGAGCGGGTTCGATCCGATTCGTCGTGAAGTAGCCCGTATGGCACTTGAAAAGCTGATCACCGATGGACGTATTCATCCTGGGCGTATCGAAGAGCTTATCAAAAAGAGTGAAAAAGAACTTGAGAAGAAGATGAAAGAGGCTGCAGAAGAGGTTATTTTTGAGCTTGATGTTCATGCGCTTAAACCAAAAATGGTTGAGATGCTCGGTCGCCTTAAATATCGTACATCATATGGCCAGAACGTTTTGCAGCATAGTAAGGAAGTTGCTATCATTGCTGGACTTATGGCATCGGAACTTGGTCTTGATCCTAAAATTGCAATTCGTGCCGGATTGCTTCATGATATCGGAAAGGCAATCGACCGCGAAACTGAAGGAACTCATAGTGAACTTGGTGCCGATATGGCATCAAAGAATGGCGAAAACGAAATTATCACTAATGCTATCGCGGCGCATCATGAAGACGTTCCACCAATCTCGGTGTATCCGATTCTTGTTCAGGCTGCTGATACAATTTCCAGCACACGTCCCGGAGTACGCCGTGAGACGCTTACAAACTATATCAATCGTCTCACGAAGCTTGAGGAGATTGCAGATACTTTCAGAGGTGTCAGCAAGACATTTGTCATTCAGGCTGGCAGAGAGATCCGTTGTATGGTTGAACCAGAAGAGATCAATGACGCACAGGCGGAAGAGCTGGCAGGTCAGATCGCGGTTAAGATTCAGGAAGAGATGGAGTATCCTGGTCAGATCAAGGTTACGATCATTCGGGAGAGCAGATTTACTAATTTTGCAAAATAAGGATGAGGGCCCTCGCTAACGGAGGCGCCCCCTAAATCCCCCGCAGGGGGACTTTTGAAGTAAGACAATGGCTTAATTGGCCTGATTAATTTTCAAAGTCCCCCTGCGGGGGATTTAGGGGGCGCACTGTGAAGGTGAGGCCCCTTTTTTTAACGATGAAAATACTGTTTATAGGTGATATTTTTGGAAATGCCGGGAGACGTGCTCTATCAGAACGTCTCCCTTCGCTTATTGAGGAAAACGACATAGACTTGTGCATTGCTAACGCCGAGAACATTGCCGGCGGGCGTGGTGTTACACAGAATATGTTTCGTAAGCTGCGTAAATATGGTGTGCATGTTGTCACCGGTGGCAACCATTCGTTCAGTATTCCCGATTGTGATCTGGGGTTCATGAACTACAATGAGGTACTGCGACCGTTAAACTATCCACCCGGTAATGTCGGTCACGGATCAACAGTTTACACATTGGAAAATGGTATGGCTGTCGGGGTGGTAAATTTACAAGGGAGAATCTTTTTCCATGAGTCGCTTGAGTGTCCATTCAGGATGGGCAATGAGGCGATTGAGGAATTAAAGACGATGACTTCCGTGATTATTGTTGATTTTCACGCTGAAGCAACAAGTGAGAAAATCGCATTTGCGCAATTCGTTGACGGAAATGTAAGTGCCGTACTGGGTACACATACTCACGTTCAGACTGCCGATGAACGTATTTTACCGGGCGGTACAGCGTTTATTACCGATGTCGGCATGACCGGCCCGGAGGATTCGATTATTGGAATGTCAAAAGAGCAGGTACTGAAAAAATTTATGCTTCAGACACACGTTCGCTTTGAACCGTCTGAGAAATCTCCTATGATCAATGCGGTCATTCTCGATATTGATGAACAGACTGGTAAGGCTCTTTCCATTGTCCGTGTTTACGAGCGATTGGGTAACTTCAATGAGTCGCTTTGAGTTTCTTCCCCCTGCCGGCTGCAGCCGTCCCTATACAATATCAGAAATCAATGAAGGTATTGCTGCTATTATTGAGTCAAGCAATACCCTTGTCTGGATTGAAGGCGAGATATCGAACTGGAAAGGTGGCGGGGCAAGCGGGCATTGCTATTTCAGATTAAAGGATAGTAACAGTCAGGTACCTGCAGTGTTATGGCGGACATCCGCAGCACAGCTTACGTTTAAACCCGAGGACGGGATAGCGGTGCTTGCGATTGCGTCTATTCGGGTTTACGCAAAGGGCGGGTATTATCAGCTTGACGTACACAGAATGCAGCCATTGGGTGCCGGAGCACTGTTTCTTGCTTATGAAAAACTAAAAAAACGTCTTGAAAGTGAGGGACTTTTTGATACCTCGTTCAAGAAACCACTGCCATCATCGGTAAAGACACTCGGTGTGATAACATCAGCGCAGGGAGCTGTGATCCGCGATATTGCACGTGTTGTCCTGTCAAGAGCGCAACAGACCGATATTTTGCTTATTGATGTACCTGTACAGGGTGAAAAAGCTGCACCCGAAATTGCGAAAGCGATCAGGCGGATGAATGATTATGGTAAGGTTGATTGTATAATCGTCGGTCGTGGTGGTGGATCCATTGAGGATCTCTGGGCATTTAATGAAGAGATCGTGGCCCGTGCCATTTTTGATTCAACCATACCGGTGATCTCGGCTGTTGGTCATGAAACTGATTTTACTATTGCCGATTTTGTCGCTGATGTCCGCGTGGCAACACCAAGTGCTGCAGCAGAGATTGCGATTCGTGACAGTCGTGAAGACAAAACTGATTATGAAAAAATTATGCAGCGTTTTACAAATGCAAGCAGACGCTATTTCTTAAATGTAAAAAACTGTTTTGACAATGTAACTCACGACAGCGCATGGCGGATACCGGTATCAATGCTGCGTAATGCCATCCAGAGTCTTGATTTTTCGGGAGATCAGTTTAGCGGGAGTATGCATCATTATTTAGAAAACGCAACTGCCAGAGTGCGAACCGCTGGTGCCCGTCTTAACGCCTTGAGTCCTCTTGCAGTATTGTCAAGAGGATATGCTGTTGTGTCAAAGAGTAGCGGAGAATCTGTAAGGGATGCGGCAGCACTTGAAGTAGATGAAACGGTTACTATTACATTCAGTAAGGGTTCTGCAACAGCAAAGATCGTAAGCTCTAAAGTTTGATATTTTATAAACAGCAAAGGACGGTACATATTATTATGGTAAAAATTGACATCAATAACGGGAAAAAGGTACTGGAATCAGAAACCGGTATGCGACTTATTGACGTTCTTGCGTCACAAAATATCTTTGTTCCATCAGCGTGTGGCAGTAATGGCCGATGCGGCCTTTGTAAAGTGAAAACAGGCAGTGCTGCAATTATTTCAGATGCAGACCGAAAACTGTTGAGTGATTCAGAAATTGCTGACGGGATACGTCTTGCATGTCAGGTACTGATAAATGCTGATATGTCAATAGAAATCCCTTCAGAGTTTCTTGGTGCAAAAGATTTTGAAACAGTTGTTTCATCAAAAAAATTCCTGACACGTGATATTGTGGAATTGACACTTACATTAAAACAGCCGACGGGAATAAACTTTAATGCCGGGCAGTACATTACTGTAAGGATGCCCGCACATGGAGAGGTTAAGGCTGCAATGCGCCCGTTCTCAATTGCGTCATCAAGCGCCACGACATCATCGATACAGATGAATATACGTCTTAATCCGCAAGGTACTGTAACTCCATGGATTTTTAATGAATTGAATGAAGGTATGACATTGAACTTCAGTGGTCCAAGAGGTAATTTCTATCTTCGAAATACAGAAAACCCACTGATTTTTATCGCGGGAGGAAGTGGCATGGCACCAGTACGTTCGATACTGCAAACGATGAAAGCGTTTAATATAAATCGAAAAGTGATCTATTTTTTTGGGGCCTTAACACAGAGTGACCTTTTTTATCTTGACGAAATGGCCTCATTTGAAAAAACTCTGCCGGATTTTACATTTATTCCGGCGTTATCAAATGAACCTTCAGGCAGTGGCTGGACTGGTCAAACAGGGCTTATTACCGAAGTAATGGATCGGGTATGCGCGTTTTCGTTGAATGGATATGAAGCTTATTTGTGCGGTAAACCTGCAATGGTTGATGGGTGTATTGCTGTGCTTGAGAAAAAGGGACTTGACAAATCGAACACATTTTTCGATCTGTTCAATAGTCCAAAACCTGCGGTAAAATAGATGTTTGTGAGCGGGATACCTGCAACGGACATTGCTATCAATGAGAATCGTATGTGGGCGGATAACTGTATGCCCACAACCTTCTCAATTCACTTTTAAATAATCGGGCTTCCGAACACTTCATTTTGGAAGTCTGATTTATCTACATACTACATACTAGGTACTACTTGCTACATTTTTCTTTTGACTTACAGCTCGATAATACTTCCGTTTGCAGAGGTTTCATCAAAAAAGTCTTCTTTGAAATAGTAAAAACCCTGATCATCGTTTGAATAAAACTCACTGATATTCTCATTAAAAAATTTACGCAATGCAGCATCACGTGTCTCGCCATCAACAATTTTGTGATATAGCGGATCAGTATCTGCAGGTGCGATGAAAGCGATTGAAAATTTAGCCATTTTTTTTTCTCCAGTTTCTTTATTAACAATCTGATTTATATTATACTCTAAATTGTACACAGATTCATAGAGGAATTTGTGATTGCACTGGTTAAAATAGGTTTTTGGGAGTGAATGTAAAAGCAAAATAGCAGAAATTTGAGGTATTAATGATTAAATTTTTTAGTAATGTACTACTTTTCGGAATCGTCTGTTTAATTTCAGGAGCTGATATGATTGGGGCACAAAGAAGCATGCAGGATTTTATAACATCCAAAAAGTATAACAGTAGCGGATTCTCAGTTGTCATTAAAAATCTTGAAACAGACAGCATTGTCGTAAAAATCAATGAAAACAACATATTTAACCCTGCATCAGTAAGTAAACTTGTAACCGGTGCTGCTGCGATGGATCTTCTTGGGACAAACTTTACCTTTAAAACATCAGTTTATCTTGATCAGGCGATGAATCGTGACAGCGGAATAGTAAAGGGGAATCTTTACATTAGGGGCGGGGCAGATCCGGGCTTTACTGCTGAGCGGCTTTGGTTGCTGGTTGAACATTTGCATCAAAAGGGTATTAAAAAGATTGAGGGTGATCTTGTTATCGATAACTCATATTTTGATGATATCACTGTCGGACCCGGTTTTGATGAAGACAGTACGAGCAGGGCATATCAACCTCTGATTACTGCGTTATCAGTAAGTTTCAATACGCTTGCAGTACATGTGCGTCCGGGAAATGATATTGGATCACCGGTGTATGTTGATATGCTACCAAACGTTGATGGTGTAACGATAAAATGTACAGCCAAAACAGTTGCCGCTGCTAAGGACGGTGCTCTTGATGTACAGACTGTTGCAAAGGGGAACAAAACAACGATTTCTGTAAGCGGACAGATCGGTATCAATGATGAGCCTAAATACATTTACAGAAAGGTGTGGCAGACTTATGAAATGGCTGGTGGAGCAATTGCTTCACTGTTATCAGAAAGGGGCGTTACTTTTTCCGGAAAGATTCGGGAACAGAGAACTCCTGATAATCTTCTTGCAGGGAAACCTTTTTACGTGTTTGAATCTCAACCAATTTACGAATTCGTTAATCATATGTTCAAATACTCTAGCAATTTCGCTGCTGAAATGATTTTCAAGGCTATTCCGGCTGCTCTTGACACGTCAGATAAGACTCGTGGTTCATGGACACTTGGTTCACAAACTGTCCGGTCGTGGTGGACAAATGCAAATCTGCCAGGTGAACCTGTAATAAAAAATGGTTCGGGTATGGGAAATACAAATAGATTATCAACAGGACAGGTTGTTGCACTACTTTCGCATGTCTGGAAAAGTAAAGCGATACTCCCGGAGTATATTAGCGCACTTTCTGTAAGCGGTATTGATGGAACCATTAAATCCCGGTTTAAGAAATCACCGCTTAAAGGGCTGGTAAGGGGTAAAACAGGAACACTGAATTCTTATAGAGTGAGTACACTCGCAGGGTATATGCTTTTACCAAAGGGCAATTACGCATTTGCAGTTTTTTGTGAAAAAGTAGGGGATGGCCAGTGGGATAACTGGGTGATTCAGGAACAGGTTCTGGAACATTTTTATAAGAGTACACAAAACTGACTCTGAAACTGATAATGAATATCCACCAAGGATAAGTTACAGGTAGTTGTATGCGAAAACGTGTGGTTGCTTTATTGATATGCCATGTTTGGCAGCGTTTGTAAAGATCAGTTTTTATCAATAATTTTTTCAATATGTTCTAACAGTTCATGCTTATTATATGGCTTTTGTATAAAACTGCATGCACCCGCATTGATTGTCTTTTCAATTTCTAGATTGAGAGCAAATCCTGATGAAATGATTGCTTTGATATTCGGATTAATTTTTTTAAGCTCAAGGAATGTCTGTTTACCGTCACGATTGGGCATAATCATGTCAATGATTACAATGTCAATTTCCTGCCATTGTTCTTTGTAAATCCGTATTCCTTCATCACCACTGAATGCCGTATGTGCTATGATGTCAGGTGATGATATTATTTCCTTTATAGTCAATGCAACAAGCTGTTCATCATCAATAATGAGAATGTTAAGCTTTTTTCCATCCCAGTGTTTTATTTTTTGAAGCAGCTCTGTTTCATGGGGTTTGCTGGTGACTGGAAAATAAAGCGTAAATGTTGTACCCTTTCCTTCAATACTGCTGACCTCAATTGCTCCTTTATGACTTTTCACAATACCATACGTTGCAGCAAGTCCCATACCGGTTCCTTTACCCTCTTCCTTTGTTGTAAAGAATGGTTCAAACAGGTGATTGAGCACCTCATCATTCATACCGGTACCGGTATCGGTTACATCTATTGATATATAGATACCGTTGTGAAGTTTAAACGTACGATCTTTATTAAAGTCATCATCAATCTCTATCGTTTTTGTTGTGAATGTCAAATTTCCACCACCAGGCATTGAGTCCCTTGCGTTAAGCGCAAGATTCAATATCGCATTCTGGATCTGGTTGGGACCTCCCCATATGTAATGCTTTGAAGCGTTCAAATTGGCATTAATAATAATATTCTTATTGATAGTATGAGAAAGGAGTGAAATGACTTCCTTTATGATCTGGTGTGTGTTGACTGCTTCCATTTTGTAGACATCTTTTCGCGCGAAAGCAAGGAGCTGTTTAGTAAGACCGGCAGCTCGTTTACTGGCAGTCTGAATCTGCGTAAGATAATTAATCAACCGTTCATCAGATGATATATTGCGATTGATAATTTCAGCATATCCCATAATAATTGACAGTTGATTATTAAAATCGTGTGCAATTCCACCTGCTAATTGACCAATGATCTCCATCTTTTCTATCTGCCGTAACCGGGCATTTGTCTTTTCAAGTTGATTTGTCCGCTGTTCAACGATCTCCTCGAGATGTGTTTTATAATCGTTTAGCTGTACTTCGGCATTTCTTCTTTCTGAAATTTCCAGGTTTAACCGCCTGGTCATCACACCGAATGTCCCGATTGCAAGGGCAAATAACAGTTGTGCACTAAATCCCATAAACGGCTCAATACTTAAAAGACGGTATTTCCCCGGATCAAATGTCTCAATAAAGATCATGGTTATAAGGAAGTTGATAAGCGTAATTGAGACACCGGCAACTCTTCCAAATCGCCAGGCAATGTAGGATGCTGGAATAATAGATACGAGTGTAAGAACCGGTTTTTTTAAAAGTGAGTATAAAATAATAAATACTATCAGATAAATAAGCGATGTTACTGCAATGTAAATTAGAGGACGAAATCTATGTAATGTGAAGAATTTACTCATGATGTGTTCTAATCTGTAAAATATCTTGATAAAAGCTACAATAATTTCATACGGGGGTTTTGGATCTATCTGAATTATATTCCAACAGAAATGTTTTTATTACAAATAGATTCCCGGATGTAAAACATAACAAAAAGCTCATAATCCTGAAATTTCAGAAATGATGTGTAATGTATTGATTATTAGATTATTAAAAATAACACAATTGTTACAAATTACTATGACAACTTGTGGACAATTATATATGAAATATATATATTGCCTGGAATAAAAAGAATCACCGATTTTTACTTAGCATATAGGGCAACATGCACTGTCAGGCATGATTTTTTTCATTGTCATGCAGCTTGGTCAGGAGTGGTTGAGGGAAATAGTAATACGTGATTATCCTTGACTAACCTGTAAATTATTATGTGATACCAATTAAAAAGGGCTTACAAACGTAAACCCCTTTTAGTGACGGTCTCAATCTGATCAATAGGACTCACCTGTGATAAGTACACCCTTTTCATAAATGGCATCAGAAACCTTTTTACCTTTTTCGTTCCAGAGCGTTTTCTTTCCTTCAAGTGCTCCATCGGTATAATTGGCTTCCTCCTCCTTCTTTCCATTCTCAAAGTAGGTGTTTTTAGGCCCATTCATTATATTGTTTTTCCAGGTGGTCTGCTTCTTTATTTTACCGTTTTCGTAGTATTCCTCTTCAAGACCATCATAGTTACCGCCTACATTATTCATTACATATTTTTTATTACCATTCGGGTAATAGGTAATATCGGGACCCTCTTTTTTACCATTTACATACGATACTTCCGATGCAACTTTACCATCCTCGAAGTAATTAACAGCTTTTCCTTCAGGTACATCCATATTATAGTTTGCTTCACTCTTTAATTGGCCATTTGCGTGCCATGCCCGTTCAGGACCGTGTTTTTTTCCGAGTTTATAGAATGTTTCCTTATCCTTCGATCCGTCCGGGAAATAAATAGTTCGGGAACTGTCAGGCTGCCCGTCCTTGAAAAACTGGTCTGATTTCATTTTGCCATCTTCAGCAAAATACTGCGTCCGTGCAATTTTGTTACCAGCAAAAAAATTAACTTTTTTCTTGGCGCCGTTTGGGTATGTTTCTGCAATCTGTTCCTTCATAGCTCCGCCCGTTCCCGATGAACCTGAGCAGCCAAGTAGTCCGGCAATAAGGGTTAGAGCACAAATCGACTTTTTAAGCATGAACAGCTCCTTTATCCTGGAAGTGCACAATATACTGATTGTACTTTTTGAATTACGACAGTGGCTAGTTTTTTTACTGACATAACCTTAACAATCTGATTCATCATGAAATATACTAAATTTTTTATGATTCGCACGAATAATAACATTATGTCGGATAGTTTTTATGCCAATGATATATTTTTTCAGCAAAATCAGATTTCCTGAAGAGGTACTGATAATATGTTTTATATAACAAATTCATATTGGTAAAGGGTAACAATGAATTTTCGTCCATGTATTGACCTTCATAATGGCAAAGTGAAACAGATCGTTGGCAGTACGCTTACTGATGAGTCCATGAATTTAACAACGAATTTTGAAACCGATTTGCCATCATCGTACTTTGCCGGGATTTATAAAAAGGATAATATTATTGGTGGGCATGTCATTATGCTTGGAAAAGGTAATGAGGAAGCTGCGAGATCTGCGTTGAAAGCATTTCCCGGGGGCCTTCAGGTTGGCGGTGGGATCAATACGCTTAACGCAAAATCATATCTTGATGATGGTGCTTCACATGTAATCGTTACTTCATATGTTTTTCATGACGGGTATATTGATTGGGTGAGAATCAGGGAGCTGGCTGATACAATAGGGAAAAACAGACTTGTACTTGATCTCAGCTGTAAAAAACGTGATGGACAATATTTTGTGGTCACTGATCGATGGCAGAAATTTACGGATACTATAATCGGTCGTGACATTTTTGCACAATTGGAGGATTATTGCGATGAATTTCTTGTTCATGCTGCTGATGTTGAAGGGAAACAGGGGGGAATTGATACCGGACTTGTTTCACTATTGTCCGATGTATCACTAAAGCCGGTAACGTATGCAGGTGGAGTACGATTGTTGAGTGATCTGGAGGAGATCAGGGTGATTGGAAAAGGTCGGCTTGATGCAACGATTGGAAGTGCCCTTGATCTTTTTGGGGGGGCGTTGAAGTATACAGACGTTGTCAAGTGGTTCAGGGAAGAGCAGCTCAGGAATGGACAATAAAATGGGTGCAAAGAATGCTGTTATTATTGCTCTAATCTGTATGTGTTTTGTTGTTTCCTGTAAAAAAACTGTGAGATATTTTAAACATACGTTTTTCAGAATGGATACATTTGTTGAAATAACAATTCCGTTTTCAGATATAAAAAAGCAAAATGCTCCGGATACAACCATATTAATAGCATACATCGACTCGATGTTGACAGAATGGGAGGAACGGTTTTCTGCGAACCGGGTCAACTCGGAAGTAAAAAGAATAAATCAGCGGCTGCGTGATACTGTTGCAATAAGTAAAGACCTTGCAGATATGATTAGTGTAGCAAAGGCCTACGGTGATTCGCTTCGTGGTGGTTTTGACCTTACCATATTGCCGCTTAAAGATCTGTGGCATTTATCGGAAGATTCCGATGACTCCATTGCATATCCTCCGCCGGATCAATTACAAATTGATTCCGTGCTTGTCGATGTTGATTACAGAAAGATCGCACTGTCACAATCCGGGGATTCGTTATATTTTACAAACAGGGATATTAAAATTGATGTCGGTGGAGTCGCAAAGGGTTTTATCCTTGTGAGAATCGCAAGCTATCTCGCGGAAAACGACTTTGCAAATTATCTTGTAAACGGTGGAGGAGATATAATCGGAAATGGTGTTCGTGCTGACGGCAAAGCATGGGTGATTGGTATTCAGCATCCAAGAAGAAGCGATAGTCTACTTACTGCATTTTCACTTGATCGTCGTTCCGTGTTTACAAGTGGTGATTATGAACGTTTCAGATTTATTAATGGGCAGCGTGTACATCATCTGTTTAACCCGCATACCGGTTACAGTGCGACAAATAATCAGAGTGTGAGTATATATGGAAATGATCCATTGCAGAATAAATTCCTGAGTACAGGTTTGTTTTCAACGTCAGCAGATTCAATTGTTGCTTATGTAAAAAAACGTCCGGAACTAGCCTGTATGGTTGTCGATTCATCAGGAAAAGTTTACAAATGGGGTATGAAATAAATTAGTACTGTAAAAACAGAGTATGTGGCGATACTGGTGAATTGACATTGTTGGATAAATAACTCAATATAACATGGAAACGTTTACAAAAGGTCTCATCGTACTACCGGTTCGAAGAATCAGTACAATTCCGGGAAAATCTTTTTTAGCTGCGTCGATTCAAATACCCTTCCAATATGTTCCGGGATATTCTGGAATCGTAGCGGTATGTTTTTTTCTTTTGCTTTTAAAAGAACTCCGACGAGGAGACCTATTGACATACTGTCGACAAAAGTAGTCATTTTAAGATCAATTACTATTCCTTTTGTGCCTTTGTCAATTGCTGCGCTAAGTTTTTCAAAGACGGATATGGTTGATTTCTGGGTTCCGCTCAAAGCCCCTTTAATTGAGTAGAGAATCCCACATTCTGTTTCCTGGCAATGTATTTCCATAGAACGCTTTCTGTTAGTAATGAACATTGTTAAATCTGAACACCAATGTCTACACAATGCTTCAAGTAGCTATAGAATATTCATATTCTACAATTCAGGGATGCATTTAGAGTAGGTAAATTATCGCTGTTACAGAGATAGGCATTGCGTTGAAAAATAAGTTGTTACGTATTTAAGACAAGTTGTTAGACAAATAATTCGTCCAAACAGGGACTTGTTTTCGGGTCTTAAAAGAAGATGATTTTAATTGAATAAAAAAACTAAATAGAATACAATAGATTAAGTGTTTGGTTATTATCATGGTGTCGTCAGGATGAATATAACATCTGAAATTTTAATGCAATGCAAGGGGTGTAGTAAATGCCCATTAAGAAAAATCTGCTTATTGGATTTCTTATTGATGAAATAAGCTCAATATATGCGACCGAAATTATCAGGGGTATCAAACAGGAAGCAAAAATTCTTGGACATAAGATAATTTTGTTTCCCGGATGTAACCTGAACCATCCCGATAATTTTGAATTTCAAGCCAATATAATATATTCCTTCATTAGTAAATGTCACCTTGATGCACTCATAATGGCATCAGGTACATTCAGAAACTATATAACAGAAGCTGATTTTGAAAAATTTTACCTTACATATAAATCGATTCCTTTAGTTAGTGTAAGTGTACCACTTGACGGTGTACATAGTATTATAATTGATAATAAAACTGGAATTATGGATGCCGTTTCACATCTGGTTAAGTTTCACCGTTGTCGTCAGATTGCTTTTATTAAAGGTCCTGATGAAAATCCTGAAGCTCGGGTTCGTCTTAATGCCTATATTGACTCAATGAAAAATGAACAACTGGAAATTGATGAACGGTTAATTGTCAATGGTTCATTTACGACCTCAAGCGGATTTGATGCAGCAGAGAAACTGTACTCACTTAATGTTCCTTTCAGTTCAATTATCGCTGCGAACGATGATATGGCAATAGGTGCGATGGATTATCTGAAAAGCATTAACAAGAGGATACCTCAGGATATCAGTGTCATCGGATTTGATGATTCTGAACTTTCTAAATATTATGAACCCGCGGTTTCTACTGTTACACAGAATCTCATTGAGCAGGGGATTGTTGCTGTAAGGACCGCTGTTGATCTTTGTGAAAATGCAGTTGTTCCATTTGTTAAAACAATTCCAACCCGCCTCATTATACGTAATAGCTGTGGATGCAGTGCTGCATCAAAAACATTATCGATACTTACAAATAAAAACAATTACGATTCATTTGATGAGGATGAGTTCTTTTTACATAATACAGCGTATAAACCTTACTATCAAATAATTGATAGTTGTATTAGAAAGGAACTTGAATTGGGAAAAAACGAAAAAAATATCTACAGCAGTTTTCATACGATTCTTTACGAATGCAATGAATTCGGCTTGGATTTCGAAATATGGAAAGAGGTGCTGCTGTTATTGGCTTATAAGTGGAAGCTCAAAACATGCGAAACAACTAATGAGACATTTATAGAAAAAATAACCAGTGGTTTACAGGCGGTATTGCTTGATACTATTCGTATTATTGAGACCAGGAAAATTACTGAGTACAGAAAAACCTCATTTGCTTTTCGCACAGTATATTCCAGGCTTGTTTCAGCCTCGGATATTAAATCGCTTTCAGCTATATTAGTTAAAAACCTGCCGGAGCTGGAAATAAATACCTGTTTTATTGCATATTATGCAAAAGAGATTCATAACGATCGCAATACTGCATGGGATATTCCAGAATACGCAGAGATTGTTGCTGCAATTCAAGATGGGGTGCCAATCGATTTATCATCGGTTGATAAAACTTATTCACCATCGGTGTCGTTTGTACCGGAATGGTTTCTTGAACAAAATAATTCTCTGGTATTGATAGCAAAGGTATTGTATGTAAACGAGTCTCAAATCGGTCTGGCTTTAATTGAACATGGTAAACATCTTGGTATTTATTATGAAACAATACTTCTGCAAATAAGTAATATGATTAAAAATATAATGATCTATTCAGAAAATAAAAGATTAAATCACAATTGTTAACACATGACTTGTAAAAGCATTTACGAATATATAAAACCAATAATAAGTTGACCCGGTTACAGAATTATCTGGTATAAAAACGCTTGCACAGATTGCTGTACAATGTCTGAAACAAATTAGAAATGAATAAAGTTGCTTTTGTACTCATCACTATCAGTAATTATTACTGTATTGCAAGTAAATGTATTATAGGGCATTAGACCTTGCTTCTTCAGAATACTGTAGAATTATGCTACGCTTTATTTTTACAATTTCAATTGCTTGTCACGTTGACTACGTTTGCATGATACAAAATGCAAATAATATATTGTGGGTGATAGTAATAGTAGTCAGTGCATGTCTAAAAGATATTTCAGAGTCAGGAAGGTTGAGTGCTACTAATGCAAAATATAGCATTTAAAAATAGTGCATTATCAGTTGATAAAAGAGTTGAATCACTCATTTCTGAAATGAGTATAAAGGAAAAGGTCGCACAATTAATCGGTATCTGGTGCGGTGGTATAGTTGATTTTGATGATACATATTTAAATGATAAAGATAAAATGAAGGAAACATTTGGTATTGGTATTCATTCCGTTCATCCTTCATTTATGGCTATTAAAGAAACAGTTGATCAGCGTAACAGAATTCAGAAATATCTTATTGACGAGACAAGACTCGGCATACCAGCTCTGTTTTTTGATGAGGGTCCTCATGGATTAATGAGAAGAGAAGCAACGGTTTTTCCTCAGGTTATTGGCCTATCGAGCTCCTGGGATCCAGGTCTTTTTCGTGATATTTACAAAATCGTAGCTCTCGAAATGCGATCCCGGGGAACACACCATGTTTTTTCTCCGAATCTTGATGTGTGCACTGAACCACGATGGGGCAGAGTAGAGGAAACATGCGGTGAGGATCCTTATCTGACTGGTGTTCTTGGATCTGCTGCGGTAAATGGTTATCAGGGTACAAATGATGGCATAATCGGTCCTGATAGTGTCGCTGTAACAGTAAAGCATTTTGCCGGGCATGGACAACCTGAAGCTGGAATCAATCAGGCTCCATCAAATATATCACGTCGATTACTTTTTGAAAAACATCTGCTGCCTTTCAAAATGTGTATTGATGCATCAAAACCATTCTCAGTCATGCCGTCCTATAACGAAATTGATAGTGTGCCATCACATTGCAATACCTGGTTGTTAAAAGATGTCCTGAGAGATATGATGGGGTTTAAAGGCATGATCATTTCAGACTATTATGGCATTGAACATTTACATGTGCGTCAGTCGGTAGCCGGGAATCCAATGCATGCAGCCCTCAGGGCTTTAAATGCAGGCGTTCAATGTGAGTTTCCTGTTCCAACATGCTTTGTATATATTGACCAGTTAGTTAATGAGAAAAAAATTGATATTTCGCTAATTGACAATGCTGTTCGCATGGTGCTTCACCAGAAATTTTCAATGGGACTGTTTGACAATCCATTTATTGATTATGGGCGTGCTGTGGAAATAAGCCGGCGAAAGGAGCATACCGTGCTTGCTCTTAAAGCTGCAAGGGAGTCAATTGTACTTTTAAAAAATGACTCGATACTTCCATTACGATTAAATACGTATAAAACGATTGCGGTGATTGGACCATGTGCAAAGACTACTGGTTTAGGCGGTTATTCCGGTGAACCGTATCAGCAGGTAAGTCTTTACTCTGGAATTGTAAATCGTGCCGGTGCAATTGCAAATGTCATTTATGCGCAGGGATGTAAATTAACAGATAATAGTACAACAAGCTATTATAACTGGAAAAATGATCCTGTGGTTCCATCATCTGCTTATGAAAACAGGAAATTAATCGCAGATGCTGTTGCAATTGCCAATACAGCGGATGTTATCATTCTTGCTATTGGCGAAAATGAGCAGCTTTGTCGTGAAGCCTGGGCAAAAGGGCATATCGGTGATACACATACACTTGAATTATTTGGAGAGCAATCAGCTTTGGCAGAGGCTATGTTTGCAACAGGTAAACCGGTTATAGTATATCTGGCAAATGGCCGGCCCCTTTCGATTACCTCAATAAATGCAAAAGCAAATGCTGTAATAGAGGGATGGTATATGGGAGAACAGGCCGGTACTGCTGCTGCTGAAGTAATTTTCGGAGATATTTCTCCATCAGGTAAACTAACAATCACATTTCCAAAATCAGTCGGACAGTTACCGCTGTATTATAATCATAAACCTCAGGCACATTATCTTGATTATCTGACACTTGACAGTAAACCATTGTATCCATTTGGTTATGGATTGAGCTATACCACGTTCAATTATGGTGAAATAAGACTTTCATCCCGGGAAATTACTCAGGATGATTCTGTTGTTGCGTCAATCGACATAACAAACACCGGTACTATGGATGGGGATGAGATAGTGCAGCTCTATATACGCGACAGTGTCGCTTCGGTAACACGTCCGGTAATGGAATTGAAAGACTTCAAGCGTATATCCCTTAAAAAAGGAGTAACAGAAAGAGTTCATTTTGTAATTGACAAGAGTAAGTTAGCGTTTTGGAATATTGACATGCAATATATTGTTGAGCCCGGTGAGTTCGAGCTCATGATCGGACGATCATCTGTAGATTTTCAGAGTGTAAAATTTACAGTTGTAGAGTAGCTGGGCGTTTTCCAGGCTGATGAATTTGTTGTTAATGTCAACGGTAGTATCAAAAAAAAGGATAATTATGATGCGTGGTGCAATTGTAAAGGAACTTGAACAACGGGCGGATGCTGCTCAAGCAAAAATATTAAGTGGTTTTTTCAAAACGGGTAAAGGTCAGTATGGTGAGGGTGATATATTCAGGGGAATAAAAGTACCGGTTATTCGTGAGATTGTTAACAAGCACAGCAAAACAGTTTCACTTGATGAGATTACTTCACTTCTGCATTCTGTTTATCACGAAGATCGTCTTTGTGCTTTACTGTTACTTGTCAGAATGATGTCTGGTGCGGATGAGCGTTTGCAGACAAAAATTTTTTCAGTATATGCAAAAAATACCCGTTATATCAACAATTGGGATCTGGTGGATTTGTCAGCTCCACAGATTTCAGGGTTGTATCATGAACGCAGGTCAAGAGACCAGCTTTACAAGTGGGCCAAATCAAATCTGCTCTGGGAACGCCGTATTTCTGTATTGTCAACATTTTGGTACATAAAGAAATCATCGTTTGATGATGCATTTGCGATTATTGAATTACTGCTTGGTGACAAAGAAGACCTGATGCATAAAGCCTGCGGATGGATGCTGCGTGAAATTGGGAAACGGGATGAACCTATCCTTGAGGAGTTTCTTAAAAAACACTATACAAAACTTCCCCGTACGGCATTACGCTATGCTATAGAGCGTTTTGAAGAGCCAAAACGGCAGTTATACCTCAAAGGTACATTCAGAAAATAATTGTATTGTCACCTATGATAACAATTTTTATCCTGAATGTATTCAAATTGGTCGCAATGCAAAAATTTAATATCTGATCAATCGTACTACTATAGGCACTGAGTATTGTTTGATACTTAGTTAGAATGGGTAATTTTAGATTATGTGGAGTTTGTAAGTATGAGTTTAGTAAAACATAGCGGTGATACAAAATACAGAAAAGGAATTGTTAAATTCTTATTTACATTGTTTTTGATTCAGGTCTTTGTACAGCATGCGAATTGTCAGGAATTACCAAGAATCAGTGTTGAGACGGTTCTGTCAAAACCGGTTTACACGAAGGGTGATACAATACTGGTTGCTCTAAAAATTTCAATTCCGGATAGACATCATTTTTATGATAATCCAAAAGGACCTGGAATCGGTAAACCAATGGAGTATGCAGTAAAAAGTGACGATGCAATAGTCTGGAACAGGTTACTTAAACAGAAGTCTAAAAAATTTACACCTGAAGTTGGCGGGTGGGTCAATTCATTTGATGGTGATGTATGTTTTTTCCTGCAGGGTATAGTATCTGATTCCGCAGCAGAGATGTCATACAAAAATACCTTAAACATAACAGGATTATTATGTGACAAGTCCTGCTATCCTGTTGATGAAACTATGGAGTTTACAGTACCAGTAGGCACAGCGTCAGAAAAAACTCTTTTCGATAATGATAATACCATTTTGCAGGCATTAAAAATATCCACAAAAACTCAGGCTCTATCCCCTTATGCAGGTTTACATGATACGGCAACGGAGTTGACCGGTCCGGGTCTGGATATTGTTGGTTTGAATTTAGGTGACCTACAAAGCAATGTTCAGCCGAAAACGTATGATTGGAAATTTTCACCTCAAAATGCCGGAACGGATTTGAATATCTTTCTGGCAATTCTATTAGCTTTTATCGCAGGAATAATCCTCAATGCAATGCCGTGTGTTTTACCTGTGCTTGGTGTAAAGATACTTTCATTCGCGCAAGGTGCAGATATGGATCGGAAGAAGACCATCCTGCACAGTCTTGCTTTTTCTGCCGGGGTGGTATCAGTATTCATGCTGCTGGCATTACTTGCCTCATTTGCAAGTTTTTCCTGGGGACGCCAGTTTCAGGATCCCAAAGCGCTTATTGCCATTATTGCCGTAATTGTTGTTTTCGCACTTGGACTTTTTGATGTGTATATGCTTAATGTGTCAGGCTCTGTGGCAAACAGTAACATTCAAAAGCGCGATGGTATTGCAGGAGATTTCTTTAAAGGTGTTTTTGCGACAATTCTTGCAACACCGTGCAGTGGTCCATTTCTTGGAGCAGTTCTCGCATGGTCACTGTTGCAGCCTGCATATGCAGTCTTTATCGTCTATACGACCATAGGTTTAGGAATGAGCTTCCCATATATTCTTTTATCGTCAATTCCAAAATTGTCAAAATATCTGCCTAAGCCGGGTGACTGGATGAATGATTTCAAAAAAATCATGGGATTCCTGCTTATCGGTTTTGCAGTATATCTGATGATCGGATTGCCATCAGACATGATTGTCCCGACAGTTCTTTTTTGTGTGATTCTGGCGTTTGGTGTGGTCGTTTTTACAAGAATCGCTCCATATGGTTCAAACGTGAAAACAAAAATTATTGCGATTTTATCAGCTCTAATAATAATTACCGGAGCTCTGTACACTTCATTTATGGTCGTTTATCCATCATTTTCAAATAGTGCAGCAGCAAATGTTGAAAAAGAAAATGATGTCTGGATTGATTTTGAACCGGAGTTATTTATAAATGCTCAAAAAGAGGGAAGACATGTAATTCTTGATTTTACTGCAAACTGGTGTATGAACTGTCAATATAATTACATTATGGTACTTACTAAAAAAGATGTTGTTGCATTAATAAAAGAGAAAAATGTACTGGCGCTTAAAGTTGATGTAACATCACCGGATGCGGTCAGGGACTCACTATTACGCTCATTAGGCTCTCAAAGCATTCCGTTTTTAGCAATATTTTCAGGCCGTACACCTGATAAGCCTGTTGTAATGCGGGATGTTCTGACAAAAGGCAGCGTACTGCGTGAATTGAATAAACTGGAAAAATTATAAACAAAAAACTCGTCTCATCAATTTGCGATTACTATTGGAAGATAAGGTTGAATATATTCCGGTAATCATTTTGAAAAGATGAGGGTCTTTACAAATTCTGCGCTTCCGTTTTCAAAAAAGGATATACCGGGCTCATTTATGGGCATCCAGGCATAAGCGGTGTCTGTTGACGAGATAGACCGTAATAAAAGATTGCAATATGCGGTATTTCCATTAGAGAAAACTTTATAAGGATTAGTTTGAAAGGTATATCTGCCAAAGGTGTCGGTTGATGCCGTGACAAGGGTGTCTGTTACTGCAAATGAGTTCCATCTCACTCCAAAAACACTGATCTGGGCATTCTTAACAACTGCATTGCTTGCGGTTCGTGTTGAGATTGTCATTTTGTAAGGGTACCCCGGAAGAGTAGCAATGTGAGAATTGACCCGTGTATTGTAGTAATTAATTGCATAGATATTATACTTATCCCATGACGATGCTGAGTATGGTCTGTACATGAAACAATACTCACCATCAAAGGATGTTTTGTTTACCGGATTATTTTCTGCTATCACAAACATATAAGATGACATAATGCAACCGCGGCTTAAACCAAGCTGCCATGCGACTGCCTGCGCAGATCTCTGATTAAACATATTTTCAATATTTTCAGTGTGAATCGCTGTGCGATAGCTTTCAATCCACCCGTTCATCACATTTGAATAGCCATCAAAAATTATCCGGACGGTATAGTCTGTTGAAAAAACACTGTATCGTTCCAGGCTGCATGGACGGGTAAATGCATAGATTGAATCGATATAGAACTTCATGATCCCGTTAAAAACATTGGGTGTGTTGAATATCGAGTTGACACTTGTAATGAATGTTGTGAGTTCAGTTTTCATTGAGTTGATACCACCAAATGCTTTGGCGGTAGAATCACTAATTCCAACAATGACTGGAATAGTCCATATCGGTTTTGAGTCTGTAGTAGTACCGACTACAGTGGTATTATTCTCTCTTGTTGTTACTGCCGTTGCAATCGTTTTGGATGAATTTGAAAACCTTGAATAATATCTGATCGCAGGGAGTCTGCCTGATGGCAAAGAGTCAAGCTGGACGGCACTTGTATTATCAGACATTTTAATGAGTCTGGAAACTTTAAAACTCAGTGTCGTTCCTTCCAGATAGATATAATCAGTTGCAGTATCAAACGATGCAGGTAAGGAGAGCAGCACAGAAGAACAGTGTTTTAGCGTTTTACTATCAATTGACACAGTGTCTTCTGGAATATCAAGATTAATTCCAATGTCGATAAGACGGGTAGGGTTTGATGGATGACAGGCATATAGATTGTACTGACCTTTTTTGACAGAATCGAACTTGAAAAATCCTGTCGAATCGGTTTTGGCCAATAATGGTGGTGTTGTCGGCTGAAGAGCTGACGAATAATCCGGCGGAATAAGATAAACCTGAACGTCCCTGATGGTTGCATTATCTGTTGTGTAAATTATCCCTTTGGCAACAACCTCAGAAGAACTGCCGCCTGATGCAATTTCATTTGTACAACTGACAATAACCATAATGACTATGGTGAACAGGCATGCAGTTATGGTTTTCATTGAATATTCTCACTTGCTTTATCAGTTTCAGTCAGAGGAAATACCTGGAAATTGACCTGTACTACACGATCGATATTTGTGTCGTGCTTTACAAAATCGATAAGTTCAGCACGTAAATTGTCAATTTTTTGCCGGATTGTATCAAATCCCTGTTGGGAAACACTGAGTGTCAGGGCAGAGAATCCCCTGTCTTTTTTTGGAAATCTGTAGAGGGCATCTTTTGCGATGTCAAGTGTGTTTAGAACAAAGTTATTGATAACAACAGAGTCTGTATTTAATCCTGTTGAAATATGATTGCTGGTGAGTTTATAGATATTTGATGATGTGTCTTTTTTAATGAGTTCAAGCCGCTCAAGTACGTTAATTGCTTTTTTTGCTTCTGCGGCAGTGATGTGTGGAATTACCATTTTTGATAATGCAAAAAAATCACCGTCAAAGGTAATAAAGTTTAGAAGAGCACGAATTGCCGAATAATACCACTTATCATAAAACGCATATGCATCAGGTTCAATTGTTTTAATACGTCCCTTTTTAAATGTAACCATCTTACCGAAGAAAGTTTTCTTTTCGTCATGGTTTTCAGCCTGATTATAATGCACCATTAGATCGAAGTAGCGAGTTTCACGCTTACGTAGTTGAAAAACCTCTGCGATTTTGTCTATAAAACGGTCTGGAAGATCACATGTGCTGCTTAACACCTGTGAAAAAAAACCAGCTGATTTGAAGCCGGCGAATTCTGCAATATATCGGTAAGAGATCGGTTGTTTGATACTCTTCAGGTATTCAGCACGATCTTTCAAAAATTTCCGGTAGTCAGTATAGTCAAAAATGTCTACCATAGTCTATTCATTTCTTTGCTATATCCGTAGAAATGAACTACGGACTACACACTAATCCCCAATAAAATATAGTAATAACCAGGTGCATTTTCCTAAAAATATTCAGTAGCTATTTATTAAATTTCAGGTAATGCTGCCATAATATATTGATAAATATACATATATTGTTGTTGCGTGTTTATTTAAAATTGTATTCTGCTGTATTCGATCTCTTGTTTATAGTCTACAGGCCGTTACCTGCAAGAGTTAAAAAATGATTTCAGGTTGATAAACATTGTCAGGTGTTTTTCAAAATCTGTAACCGAAATGCAGTTTGGACCATCACACAGAGCTTTATCCGGATCCGGGTGGATCTCAAAAAATAAACCGTCAACACCCATTGATACTGCTGCTTTTGCAAGTGGTACTGCAAGAGCTCTGTTTCCAGACGAACATCCATCACCACCTCCGGGGGCCTGAACGCTATGTGTAGCATCAAAAATAAACGGGCGACCAAAACTTTTTAATACAGGGAAACCTGCAAAATCAACAACGAGCCGGTTATAGCCGAAAAAAGTACCCCGTTCTGTCAACCAGGAGTTGTTTCCGGCTTTGTCAAGTGAGTGTTTCATATCTGATGGTGCCATAAACTGGCCCTTTTTGACATTGACAATTTTACCAGTAGCCGCAGCCGCAGCAAGCAGATCTGTCTGGCGGCAGAGAAATGCAGGTATTTGTAAAACATCAACTGCATCAGCAGCTTCTTTTGCCTGGTTTGACTCGTGTATATCGGTAAGTGTGGACAAACCATATCTGGTATGAATGTCGCTGAGTATCCTTAATCCTTCATCGGGCCCCGGGCCGCGAAATGATGTTTTTGATGTACGGTTGGCTTTATCATATGATGCTTTAAAAATGATATCGATATTGTGTTTTGACGATAGTTCTGCAAGTTTTGATGCAACAGACAGGCAGAGCTCCCGCGATTCGATAACACAGGGGCCGGCAATAAAAAACAGTTTTTCTGGTGACTCATTTTTGTACTTAAAAACCGGATTGTTCACGAGTTTAACCTCTTATTATGGATCATTGTATCACTTTATTTTTTTGATTGACTCAGTTTCCTGAATCAACGTATATTATTACGCTGATTAAATGGAGAAGTAAAATAACTTTTTTCACAATAACAGACAGCGTTTATTTCAAAATATTAAAAAATTAGGAGGCTTTTCATGGCAATTAAGGTTGGAATTAACGGTTTCGGAAGAATTGGTCGTCTTGTATTTCAGGCGATCGCAGATCAGGGTCTTCTTGGTAAGGAAATCGATGTCGTTGCAGTGGTAGATATCTCTACTGACGCAGATTATTTCGGTTACCAGCTTAAGTACGATTCAGTTCATGGTCGTTTCAAGCACACTGTTGCAACAGAGAAATCTGATGCTTCGAAAGCAGAAGCTGACATTCTCGTAGTAAATGGTTACAAGACAAAATGTGTAATGGCAACAAAGAATCCATCAGAACTTCCATGGAAGGCTCTTGGAGTTGATTACGTAATTGAATCAACTGGTCTTTTCACCGATTCAGAAAAAGCAAAAGGTCATCTTGAGGCTGGTGCGAAGAAAGTCATTATCTCTGCTCCAGGTAAAGGTGATGTCAAGACAATCGTTATGGGTGTAAATGAAAAAGAATACGATGCTGCAAAGCACAATATCGTTTCAAATGCATCATGTACAACAAACTGTCTCGCACCACTCGTACATGTTCTTCTTAAAGAAGGCATTGGAATCGAGACTGGTCTTATGACAACAATTCATGCTTATACAGCAACTCAGAAAACTGTTGACGGTCCATCAAAGAAGGACTGGCGCGGTGGTCGTGCTGCAGCGATCAACACAATTCCATCAACAACAGGTGCTGCTAAGGCAGTTGGTGAAGTTCTTCCTGCAACAAAAGGTAAACTCACTGGTATGTCTTTCCGCGTTGCAACACCGGACGTATCCGTTGTTGACCTTACTTTCCGTTCAGAGAAAGATACATCAATCGAAGAGATTGATGCACTTCTTAAGAAAGCATCTGAAACATACCTCAAGAACATTCTTGGATACACAAACGAAGAACTCGTTTCAACAGATTTTATCCATGACAACCGTTCTTCAATCTATGATTCACTTGCAACAGTTCAGAACAACCTCAAAGGCGAAAAACGTTTCTTCAAACTCGTATCATGGTACGACAATGAATGGGGTTATTCAAACCGTGTTGTTGATCTCGTAAGATTTATGGCAAGCAAGTAATTGTATTACATTGCATAACTGTACCAGGAGGTGCTTTGTAGCACTTCCTGGTTTTTTTAAGAGTTTATTTGTACTTTTTATCACAAAAAGTTTTTGTTTGGTTTACTCTACTGTGAGGAGTGACAGACTTAGCGATTTAACCGGTAATTGAAGACCGGTTCAGAATGATCACAGGTATTAAATCCGGAAATAAGGTAAGTTTACATATAGAACACACTTCTTAACAGGAGGAAACTCATGGCGATCTCCAAGAAAACTGTACGAGACATTGATTTAAAGGGAAAAAGAATTATCATGCGCGTTGATTTTAACGTGCCTTTGAAAGAGGGAGTGATTCAGGATGATACCCGTATCACCGCAGCACTTCCGACTATCAAATATCTGCTTGAGCAGAATGTGAAGAATATCGTCCTTATGTCACATCTTGGTGATCCTAAGAAGGATTCTCAGAAGGCAAAAGAGAAAGCAGAAAAGGATGGAAAGGCTTTCGACGAGGCTAAGTATATTGAAGGAAAACATAAGATGGCTCCTGTTGCTGCGCATCTTGGAAAGCTTCTCGGAAAAACAATTAAGCTCACACCGGACTGCATGAGTGATGCAACACAGAAAATGGTTGCAGGGCTTGCTGCTGGTGAGATTATGCTGCTTGAGAATACACGTTTCCATAAAGAGGAAACATCAAAAGAAGCTGCTGATCGCGAAAAGATGGCAAAGGTACTTGCAACGTACGGTGATGTATATGTCAATGACGCATTCGGGACAGCTCATCGTGCACATGCATCAACAGAAACGCTTGCACACTTCCTCCCAGCTGTTGCAGGTTTCCTTATGGAAAAAGAGCTTGAATTCCTTGAAGAGAAAATTGTAAAGAACCCGGTAAAACCATTTGTTGCTATTGTTGGTGGTGCAAAGGTTTCATCAAAGATTGCCGTGCTTGAAAGTCTTTTGACAAAAGTCGATGCAATTATCATTGGTGGTGGAATGGCTTATACATTCCTCAAGGTGCAGGGAATCTCTATTGGTAAATCACTGGTTGAAGACGAAATGCTTGATACTGCAAAGACCGTTCTTGCAAAAGCAAAAGAGAAAAATGTAAAGATTCTTCTTCCTGTTGATCATATCGGAACAGAAACTTTTGGCGCAGATGTACCATCAAAGAATATTGACACTGTTGCAATCGCTGATGGCTGGATGGGTATGGATGTCGGTCCGAAATCTATTGCAGCATTCAAAGATGCGCTTAAAGGTGCAAAGACGGTGTTCTGGAATGGTCCGATGGGTGTGTTTGAATTTCCAAAATTTGCTGCCGGTACACAGGCAATTGCAGATACACTTGCACAGTTGAGTGGTGCCACAACCGTTATTGGTGGTGGTGATTCAGTTTCTGCTGTCAAAAAAGCAGGCGTTGCTGATAAGATGTCTCATATTTCAACTGGTGGTGGTGCATCACTGGAACTTGTTGAAGGAAAAGTGCTTCCCGGAGTGAAAGCTCTTAACGATAAGTAATTGAAATTGTGGGCCGGTTTTATGTAACTGGCCTAAAAATGATGCCAGGGTTTAGTTATTAATTTTTACATCTTAAGATGAGAGTTCGAATGTCTCTACATGAAAAGAAACTGTTTTAACGGGAAAACAATATGAAATTAAAAAAAGTTATTTCTGTAGGATGTATCAACGATAATCTTAATGGGGCAAATCTAACAAGAAACCTTACAGGAAATCAAAGAGTCTCTTTACTGGAATCTATTCGCAGAGATATGCAAAAGGTAACGCGGTATGAATGTTCAGGAAGACTTCGAAGAGTTCTTGAAGTTGTTGAACAAAAAAAAAGTTGAATATCTTATTGTTGGGGGCTATGCAGTAGCTTTCCATGGCTATGTTAGAGCAACGAAGGATTGATATACTTTTCAACAATACACCTCAAAATATTGTGAGATTAAAACAAACGCTTAATGTTTTTGGTTTTCCTACTGATAATCTGAGTGATGTTGCATTTTCAGAACAAGGAAAGATAATCAGAATGGGTGTCGCCCCTGTAATGATTGAATTAATAAATGCAATAAGTGGTGTTACTTTTAAAACTGCCTGGAAAAATCGTGTAAAAGGAAAATATGGTAATGCAACAGTAAATTACTTGTCAAGAACTGATCTGTTGAGAAACAAAAAAGCATCAGGTAGGCCTCGAGATCTTCTTGATATTCAGGAATTAAAAAGAATTCCAAACTAAAAACTAATTAAATTTAGGAATAACTCGTAAAATTTTATAATAGATATTTTTTTCTTGTATCGTATCATTCACTTTAGTATATTAGTGCGCGTCCTGTGAATCACAGGGGAAAGGTTTAGGAATCAACATGCGTAAGAAGTTTATTGCTGGCAACTGGAAAATGAATACAACCCTTGATGAGGCTGTCGCTCTTGCAAAAGACGTTGTCAAAACAATGGGGAATACTTCTGACGTTGATATTGCAATCTGTCCTCCGTACACCAGTCTGTATGCTGTCAGCGAAGTTCTGAAGGGGTCTACAGTAAAACTCGGTGCTCAGGATGTTCACTGGGAAGCCAAGGGTGCATTCACAGGCAAAGTAAGCTGCGCAATGCTCAAGAGTGTAGGAGTTACTTACGTAATTATCGGACATTCTGAACAGCGCACCTATTTTCATGAAACTAACGAGACTGTAAATAAAAAAGTAAAAGCAACGCTTGCTGCTGGCCTTCTTCCGATTATTTGTGTTGGTGAAACACTGGAAGAGCGTAAAAGCGGTAAGATGGATGCTGTTATTGAGTCACACACCGTTGGTGCATTTGCAGGTATTTCTGCTGAAGATGCACTAAAGTGTACAATTGCTTACGAACCGGTTTGGGCTATTGGTACAGGTGAAACAGCAACGCCTCAACAGGCTAATGAGGCACACATTTTTATTAGAAAATTACTTGTCAAATTATATGGTACTTCAACTGCAGAGCAAATTCGTATTCAGTACGGGGGCAGTATGAAGGCAGACAATGCAAAGGCGCTTCTGGGTCAGAGTGATGTTGATGGTGGTCTTATTGGTGGAGCATCACTTAAAGCTTCAGATTTTGCTGGTATTGTAAAACCGGTTTAATTATATTTAACCAGGGTTAAAAAATGGGAATACTTTTAGGAATATTGCTTTTTATTTTTATCTTAGTTTGCGTCCTGCTTACATTTATGATTCTTATTCAGAGTGATAAGGGTGGTGGTATCAGTGGTGCAATTGGTGGTGGGCTTGGTGGTGCCAATAGTCTTCTTGGTACACAGGATACAGCAAATATTCTTACTCGTGGTACAGCGATTTTTGGTGGAGCATTTCTTGTTCTTTGTATAATATTATCTATTGTTGTTTCAAAGGTTAATGAGGGTTCTCAGTCACAGTTGAAAACCCGTGCAAAGAAACAGCAGGAGACTGCGTCGCCTGCATCAATACTGAATAATAATGCATTACCATTGCAAAACAATAGTGGTGCTCTTCCAGTAGCCCCGGCAGCATCAACTCCGGTATCGCCGGCTTCTGAAGCTCCAGCAACTGGTACAAAGTAAATAAAGATTTTTGAAATTTGCGGTCGTGGTGGAACTGGTAGACACGCTACTTTGAGGGGGTAGTGGGCTTAGCCTGTGTCAGTTCGATTCTGACCGACCGCATTATCTATTAAACGGATCAGTAATTGAATATTACTGGTCCGTTTTTTATTTTATTCTAGTTATCGAATGTATGACCTGCTTGCACAAGCACCGGAGATTGATATGGAACGATTTAAAAATATTCCTCTTCATGATTTAGCTGCCAGAGTTATGGCTATTGGCGAAAAAAAATTCCGTGCGCAACAGATTATTGGCTGGGTATATGATAAAAGAGTTACTTCATTTGATGACATGAGAAATATTTCCGGAGAACTTAAGGAAAAATTAAAACGGAATTTTGTACTTACGAAGCTCAATGTTAACACGGTTATCGAATCAAAATATGGTGATGCAGTAAAGTTCGGATTTGAAACCATTGATGGAGAGTATATTATCGAAAGCGTTCTGCTGATTGATGGCGATCGGAGAACTATTTGTATATCAAGTCAACTCGGTTGTGGTCTTGGATGTGTTTTTTGTGAAACCGGAAAAATGGGGCTTATCCGGAATTTGACTCAAGAGGAAATTGTTGGACAATTTATCGGTATTAATGATTATCTGGCATTAAAAGGTGATAAACCCATTACTAATATTGTTTTTATGGGAATGGGTGAGGCTCTGTCAAATTTTGAAACTTTTTTAAATTCACTTGAAATATTCATGCATGAAGATATTTACAATATCGGAGGAAGGAGAATAACGGTTTCTACTGCTGGTGTAGTTCCGTCTATTGAACGTTTACTGAAAGAAAAACTGAATATTGGCCTTGCAATTTCACTCAATTCTTATTCAAACGAACTTCGTGACCAGTTAATGCCGATCAATAAAAAATATCCGATAGAAAGTATCGTGGCTATTGCCAGACGATATGCTGCTGAAACGGGAAGAACGGTTACCTTTGAATATGTTGTCATTGATGGTAAAACCAACACTCCGGAAGCTTTACAAGAAATACATAGATATTGTGGTGGTTTCGACTGTAAAATAAATCTGATACCACTGAATCCATCAACAGGGAGTGCTCTTGCAGGACCTGAGGATGACAGTCTGCAAAAGTTTGCTGATGCGCTTGAACGAAAGGGTATTACGGCAACTATCCGGAAAAGCCGGGGTCAGGATATATGGGGAGCATGCGGTCAGCTTGCTGGAAAACGGATATTTAAGTAAATATCGCTTTTGTATTGAGTAAAGTAAGAATGAGCCTGTTTCTTACATTGAATACAATTTTGCTACATAGTTATTGTATGGTTGATGGTATCATAAAAAGATAATTGCGGATTCTCATGTCACAATGTATTTATAAATAGTATAATTAATTAAGTTTTACTGAGAGTGAAATAGGGAAGGTTTACTTAATGAATAATACCTATTTCGATAATGCCGCAACATCATTTCCTAAACCACCAGCGGTTGCAGAGATGATCGCAACGTACCTGAATGAAATTGGCGGGACTTACGGTCGCAGTGCATATCAGCGGGTAATTGACGCATCCAGTGGTGTCGAGACAGTTCGTGATCTTCTTGCAGATAAACTGAATGTTGAAAATGTCGAACATGTTATATTATCATTTAATGCAACAATCGCAATTAATACCATTTTGTCAGGACTCAGTTTAAAAAATTCACACGTTCTTATATCTCCTCTTGAACATAATGCTGTAACCCGGCCGCTTGAGATCCTGCGGGGAAAATGCGGGATAACGATTGATATAATGCCACACTATCCGGATGGAAGAATTGATATCGACAAAGTTCAAAGCATGATCCGGGACACAACAAAGCTTGTAATTGTAAATCACCAGAGCAATGTTAACGGGGTAATCCAGCCGGTTGACAAAATAAAGGAAGTCGTTGGAAATATTCCGGTTCTGCTTGATCTTGCACAATCATTGGGACATATTCCGGTCAAACTTGACGAATGGAGCATTGATTTTGCTGTATTTACCGGACACAAAGGGCTTCTTGGACCCTCAGGAACCGGTGGCTTTTTTGTTCGGAATCCCGATCTTGTTGATCCATTAGTCGCTGGTGGTACCGGGAGTAGATCAGAAAGCTTCGAGATGCCATCATTTGCACCTGATAAGTTTGAAGCCGGAACACCCAATGTTGCAGGTATCTATGGGTTGCTGGGTGCACTTGAAAATCCCTGCGAAAAAAAATATACACATAAAATGTATCTTGATTTGCTTGATAATATTAGTAATCTTGGATTTGTAAAGGTGCTACGGGCTATCGATAAAAATGATCAGGGTGATCTTTTTTCACTTGTTCATCAAAGGTACGATTGTTCTCATGTTGCCAGTGCCCTCTATACAAAGTGCGCGATTGAAACCCGCAGCGGACTTCACTGTGCACCACTTGCACATACAACTCTTGGAACATTTCCAAATGGATCGGTACGTTTTTCTTTATCACCATATCACACTGATTCTGATCTTGATTTTCTTTACAATGCAATAAAAGATATGGAATTTATATGAGTACAATGTTTGCAATATTTCACTCAACCCGGGGTGTAGTGCGGGCCAACCGGGCATGCATTAAAAAGTCTATTCCGTGTAAAGTAATTCCTGTGCCGAGAGATTATTCATCAGAATGTGGTATGGCCCTTGAATTTGATGAAACCAATGAGCATAAGATTAAAAAAGTTCTTGAAGAAGAGATGCTGGTTGCGGAGTTTTACAGAAAATAACCAGTATAGTAGTACAGGAAAAACAGAGATGGTTTTTATTTTATAATCAAAGGTATCAACCGGACTGCTGATACAACTCCGGTTTAAAGTCTGGTACATGGTACACAGTATGGGTTATGGTAATACGATTTTTGGTTTGTCCTTGCTCTTTTTGTAAAGAAGTATTTTCCTGCCAATTGTTTGTACCGTCTCTGCTTTGAGTGATTCAAGAATAATTTCTGAAACATCATTTTTTGTAATATCAGCATTCTCAAGTATAGTAACTTTGATTAGTTCGTGATCTTCAAGTGCCTTTGAAATGCTTGCAAGTTGGCGCTCATTCAGGCCTTCTTTGCCGATCTGTTGTATCGGGTTCAAAGCATGGCCCAGGCCTTTAAGGTACTGACGTTGTTTTGGTGTAAGACTCATTATGCTCTCCATATCAGAGGAAAAATACCTGTTGCACAAATAATTACTATTGCGTAATTTAGATGTAACCTGATTTGAGAGATCGGGTTACTTCAACAGATTAAACATGCTGTCAGAAAATATATTGTGCCCGGAATAGCTGATAAAAGTATCATCGTGGATAGGAGATTCATTTTCAACATGAGCGGGAAAGCAACAGGAGATGAGTGGATTGAAAAAGCAAAGGGAAATAGTGCCGGCATCCGTTTTTTTATCTGGATTATTAGTAAGATCGGTATTTTACCGGCATATTTTGTTTTACTGTTTGCAGCTGCACAGTATACATTGTTTGACAAAAAGACCAGATGTGTTCTGAAAGAATTTCGACTACGGGCAAAATTGCCATGTTCAATTACACATATCTACAGACATTTTTACAATTTTGGAATGTGTCTTGTTGACAGATATGCATTTTTACTTACGCAAAAACAATTTTTCAGGTTTACCACACACAATGAAGATATCATCGAACGGGAGTTGAATGCGGGTAAAGGAGTAATACTTCTTGGGGCTCATTTTGGTAATTGGGAACTTGCCGGAAATTTACTTCAGGGAAGATTGAATGCAAATGTTAATTTTTTAATGTATGATGCTGAAAGTAATGATGTAAAGGATGCGGTGACAAAAGCTACCGCGAATCGTCAGGTTACTGTAATATTTGTTGGAAAAGATAGCACCGATACATCAATAGCTCTGATCAATGCACTCAAGCGAGGAGAAATTGTCTGTCTTCATGGGGACAGGGTTCTTGGTGAGCAGCGTTCTGTCAAGGTGCAATTTATGGGATATGATGTATATTTTCCAGCAGGTCCATTTATTCTTGCAGCAGTTTCCGGCGCACCAGTTATACCGATTTTTGCAGTTAAAACCGGTTTGCTAACGTATGCTTTCAGTGCACATGATCCAATCCGTTTTGGTAATATTTCGCGTCAGGAACGTCAGGGGATTATTGACAACTCAGTTAGAGCGTATGCCCGGCAGCTCGAAACACTGGTGCGAAAATATCCACTACAGTGGTTTAATTATTATCATTTCTGGGGATAGCATGACCTGGGTGGTATTAAAAATCTTATTGTGTATAGTCAAAATAACATAACCGCTGTTCAATATGTCAATTATAATAATGCTGCTCACGAACGGGTATCTGTTGCAGATATGTCAAGCATTTCTGATTATCAAGTGATAAGTTTTAAATTATGAATTAAAAAAATTGCTAAATTTCCAATATGCTGTTATATTGTAGGTATTACACCAGGCTTTCACAAGAGCTTGAATCCGGTTTTGTTGGAAAATTCAAAATAACATTTTGTATAAGGCTTTGAAGAATATGGGGATAAGGAATAATATTCTTACGGTTGTTTTGATTATTATTGCATTTACTGAATCGTTTTCTGTTGGTATTAATATTAAATTGATCCAGCAGGATCTTGTTGCTCAGCGGTATAAATCCGCAAAAGAGAGCCTCCAGTGTTTACTTCGTCAGAATCCTGGTGATATCAATGCGCTTTATCTTGAACTTGCGATCAATCAGACTGAAATTCTTGATTATGAGTCGTATTCCCTTGAAGGCAAACAGTTTATCGCAAAAGCAGACAGTATTAAAAATATAATTGAAACTAAATTGCCATCACTTCGGGGACAGGATTCTGTGATGTGTCTGTTTTACCTGGCCAACGTGTATGGTGGAATCAGTGTGATGCACGCTAAGGTCGGGGAGTGGATTGAGGGAACTAAAAATGGCTTGGCCTCAGTCGCGCTTCTAAAAAAGGTTAAAAAAGTACAACCGGATTTTTTAGCCGCAAATCTTGGTGTTGGTCTCTACAACTACTACTTTGGCAATTCAATGAGCTGGATCCCTTTTTCAGGAAACAAGGTAGAGCGAGGTCTTAGTGATATAGAAATTGCAACCCGGTCTGAATTCCCATTTAATTATGCGGCGAAGAACTCGCTCTGCTGGATCCTTATCGACAGAGAAGAATTCAAACGTGCAGATTCGGTTGCTGGGAGTGTACTTGAAGATTATCCCGAAAACACAATTTTTCTCAGGATCCGTTCGATGATTGATCTGTATACTGGAGCATACCCAAAGGCTATTTCGCATGCAAATCAATTACTTGCAATTTCAAAGGATCGTGCACCGGTAAACTGGTCTGATATGGTGGCAGCATACTATATTCTGGTAGAGAGTTATCAGAAAAGTGGATTGATTAATGAAACAGTTATTACTGCAGATACGATTCTAAATGAAAATATTCCACCAACTTTTTTGACAATGCCTCAGATCAAAAAAAATTTAAAGCGAATCCGTGATATTAAAGAGAAATTGTGTGAAAAGTAACATATCAGTTTGCCTGTTCTGGATTATTGCAATCGTTACATTATGTACTGCGGAATTTACACCTAATGTTCGTATTGACAATGAATTATATCAATTAATGTTCCGGCTTCATGCTGTTCATTCTATTGCATTACCGGATGATATCGCATCGCAGCCTCTGAATTACGCTGGCTTGGAGCGTTTTTTTCATGATGCCGATTCACTTGTAAATGAAGGGATGTTGACATCACACGAAAAACATCTTCTTTATTTATATCAGAAAAAGTATTCTTTTGAGCGAAACCGTATCAGGTGGGCAAGCAATTCAGGTGATATTCATATTAAGGCAGATCTTGACCTGAGCGCTGATATACAAGTAAAAAATGATAGTTCCGGTACTTTCCTTAAAGGAAACATTGGGCCTTCATTAAAAGGGAATGTTGGGAAACTTTCTTTTTATTCCGGTATTGATGTCTGGACGGAGTATTATGCAGATTCTGTATTTGCACGCAGTACCTATGAACCCTATAACGGAGTACCTTATAATGTTTACGGACGCAAAACAGATTCAACCAATATTCGTTCTGCTGACTTGCCTCATGGTGGAATACGCTATGATGCTGGCAGAATAAAACTTGAAACTGTAATTGACAGAATAAAGTTTGGTCCATCTGTTGATTATCCTTTAACACTCAATGGTTTAACACCACCTATTACGTTTGCCCGGGCGATTCTTGATATGGAAATTGTGAATTATTCTCATATTGCAGGATTACTCAAAAGTCAAAAAGACAAAAAAAAATACATTTATGCGCATCGACTTGAATTCAGTCTCTTTGAGAGTATTTTACAAGCAGGTATCAATGAAGTAATTATAACAGGAGATGCAACAAATCAGGATCTTGGGGTGCGTAATAAGATAAACCCTGCGGATACCAGTGAGCGTGGATGGGAATGGGCCTATCTTATTCCATTTGTGCCATTCAAGTTTGTTGAGCATTACACAGGAGATCGGGATAATGCGGCTGTTTCTCTCGACTTTACATTATGGTATCCTGATAAATGCAGATGGTATCTAGAATTTTTACTTGACGACATGTTGAATCCGCTGGAAATCTTTAGTGATGACTGGGGAAATAAGTGGGCTTTGACAGTTGGTGGCCAGTATTTCACAGATGTATTCTCAAGGAATCTTAATCTGTCAATTGAGTATTCTCATGTAGAACCATGGGTGTATACACATTTTTATGGTGGGTCACATAGTTATACTCACTACGGACAATCGCTTGGAAATCCGCTGGGGCCCAATTCTCAGGCGGTATCAATATCTGCAGAATATGCGCTTTCCAGAGCTAATACTATTAAAATCCGCTATTTGAACAGTGCTAAAAACAGTAGTGTACGCGGTGGCACAATAACTGATGTTTTTCAGGATCGTTCAGAGGTTGATAGTACGCGATTTCATGACAGTACAAAGAAACGGTTCCTTGGTGATGGAACCAGATTTACCTCAGTGCCATCAGTGGAGTGGATCTTCTATCCTGTAAGAATATTCTCTGTGTCAGTACGTTATGCACCGGAGTTTACCCGGGATGATGTGACACAAAAACTCTTTATTTCCGGTGGATTTGTGTTTTAAAAGACAACACCATTGGATGCTTCAACGACTGCCTTGTTTTTAGGATTTCCAATATTGTCCATTACCCATTTATATTCCTTATAACCACCTGTCAAGCCGCTGAGAACACAGATCTTATCCTGAGCTGCACTGAAATCATCCTGATAGCGTAAGCGTTTTTGCGGATCATCCGTTTTAAAGGAATCGCCATACATTATTGCCAGCGAGTCAAGAAGAGAGTTGCACGCAAGCCAGCTTTTCATTTGCGTTGTAGTGATAAGAGAATCGGCAGGAGGAATAAATTCAACTTTTTTAATTACAGGCTTTGGTGGTGGTACAGGTGTTACGGGAGCTTTCTGAACAACTGGTTTATTTTTTGTTTCGCAGCCTAAAGAACCAATAAGGATGCTGCCTGCAATTACTGTAATAATAAAACGTATCACTGATGTATCTCCTTTAAAGGATTATAACCAAATCTTAAAAGTCTTATTTAGCGTTATATGTTATATTATACTAATGTAATATAACGGTGTGTCTATAAAAAAACTGGATCAGCAACACTTTTTTACTGTTTTTTTTCTATAAATGTACATATTTTCAATAAGATATGTCGAAATGAATTAGGAATAGCAGATATACGGGCTGATAGTTAGTTCTCTATAATCTGTCGGGATTTATAAAATAAACCTGATTTTAAGGAATCAATGAGACCAAAGAAGCATCTTGGGCAGCATTTTTTAACAGCTCCATCATATTCAAAGCGTATTGCTGAGGCTGTAAAAGCAGAATTATCCGATCATGTTCTTGAGATCGGACCGGGGCAGGGTGCCCTGAGTATTTTTTTAAAGGAACGATTTCCATCATTGCATCTTGTTGAGGTTGACCCAGAGGCAATAGAAAAACTGAAAGAGAAACTGGGCTGCGGGGATTTTACCATTCATCACAGTGACGTAATGAAATTTGATTTCAGGATTGCCGGTTTTCCACTTCATGCAGTAGGTAATCTTCCATATTCAATTGGTGCGCATATTATTAAAAAAACTTTACTGTATGGTAATGAGATCAAGTCCTGCACATTTATGGTCCAGCGGGAGGTTGCAGAACGCATTGCAGCAAAGCCACATACAAAGCAGAATGGTTTTTTAACCATATTTTGCGGCTTCTTTGGAGATCCAAGGATCCTTTTCCATGTACCCCCGGGTGCTTTTTTTCCCCGGCCAAATGTAGACTCGTCGGTGTTTCAGATTGTTGTACGCCAGAACCTGTCTGCAAAGCTTGACAGGGACAAATGGGATGACTATTTTGCATTTGTTAGCAGAGGTTTTTCAATGCGACGGAAGATGCTGGTTAATGTGTTGGGAGATACTGCTGAGACACGTATGAATCTTGGTCGTTATCTTGACAAAATAGGGGTGAGTGTAACATCACGCCCGGAGGATCTGGGACCGGATGAGTGGCTTTTGCTTTACAAAGAGTATTCAGGAATCAGAGATCAGGCGTAGTCGTTAACTGCTCTATGATGTTAAATGTCAATTCCGGGGAACTCTGAACAGAATTCGTTTATACTACAGTAATAGGGTGTAGCTTGAAACTAAAAAGTCAAACAGACAATGGATATAGTACCATAACTGATAGATCGATTGTTCGTTTTTTTTCCCGGTATGCCGGATTGATTGTAGTATTTGAGCTGCTTCTTATTTTCTGCACCAGTCTTTTTGCGCAGAGTAATGTGTGGCCGGAATACTTATCGCTGCCTGATACTACTGCTCCAACGGCTGCTTCAACGGTGCCGTTTCATGTAAAAAGTACATTTTTAACAAGTGATATATTAAAAAACACCAATTCCATCACCTATATACGTGATACTAATAAATACCTCTTTGAACAACACCTTGACTATAATGTAACAAACTATTTGAATGGTGTTCAGAGTCATTATGCTGGTTTGTCAGGTATTTACAAAAGAAAAAGTATGTTTAACAGTAAAGGATCCCTTGGTGTTGACTGGACTCCAGGTTTATATTATTACAAATCAAAGGAGACTGGAATTCTTCAAGTTCCATTTGATATTGGACCGATACTGGATTACAAACTTTCTTCAATTCCACTATCCGTTCGCGCGGGTGTGAGTGCCTATGGATGGAACGATAAGTTCAACCGTTCATCAGGATTTCTGGATCGCGATAATTACGATGCAGAGCCGGGATATTACGGCGCAATTACTATTGGTGATTCTATCAGCAGATGGTTCAAATTACCAGTTTTAATTCGGGTTGATGTATTAGGAAAGGAGATCGGGGGAACAGGACTTGGTGTAATAAAAAGTTCCTTAAAGACTGCTCTTGGTTTACAGTCAGGTGATTCGATTTTTTTTAATGTCGGCGATTCGTTGTCTAATGGTAAAGAACTTTACAATGCTGGGTCAAGTACGCTTTATAGTACAACACCATGGAAAATTGAACATAATTTTATGGTAACCGGTGCACTTCGGGGAAAAGAACGCAAATTTTTACGGCCGGGTATACTCTATACATTTACACTAAGGGATATCACCTATCCGGTAATGTCATCACTGCTTGATGATACGCGAGTTACCGGGAGTACCTTAGGATTCCAGTTATTGTCAGGAGAAAATCATAGAATTTCCTATAGTGGTGGATTATCATTAAACTGGAATACGACTGACCGCATTTACAAAGAGACATTGCAACAAATTAATGCTGACCCTGTGAAACAGTCTGTCAATCTTGGTGACTGTGATGAATATTTAGCATCGACAGATCACGAATTGACATTTCATTTACCATCGGACATTGCTCTAAATTATCAGCTGCATTGCACAAGGAATTCCAAATCATATCCGTATATGTATGTTGTTGGTAGCGAAAGTAAATCAAACGAAAATGAGGGTGACCGAATCCGCAATCTGCATCACGCAGCAATACTTTACACAAAAGACAGTGTGCTTGCACTTGAAATGTATGGTGAGTTTGCAAAAAATTACATGTATTATTACAGGAAAGCACGAAGCGGAGAAAGTATGTCGTCAGATTATTACAAAGTGGGAATGAGTGCAGATTGGATTTATAATAATGTCCGGGTAACTGAATTCCTTTTTGCAACTGCGGAGAAAAGCGACTATAAATTCAAGTCTGTTCATAAAGGGGATAACTTTGATCCGCCTCCCTATAGCCGCAGGCTGTCTTCTGCTTTGTCAATTGTGTGGGCTCTAAATTCGATGTGGACAATTACCGGCAAATGGAATGAAACCTATTTTGATAATGGCAAATGGTATGGTAATGAATATTTTGATAGGCTTTCTCAATCTGATTCTATCTATAACCTCTATCATGGAACATATGGTATTGAAAATAAATCGATCGATTATTCGTTACAATTGATAGTATCATGTACAATTGAGAGGTGGATGCTCAGTGCTGGATTTCTTTTTAGGGATAATAATTTTGAGGAGTATATTTTTTCTGAATCGCGTTTTAAGCCAAGAAATACTGGAGAAGGGTATATTTCTGAACCATCACTTGAAACCATGTATCATTTTAATAGAGGACAAATCAAGTTCAAAGTGAGTAGAAAAATTAATACTGACGATCCCGATAAAAGTAAGTTTTCAAAAAACTGGAATCTTGGACTTGGTGTTAATTTTGAATTTTAAGATTTAAATGATCTATAATTTTAAGTGGAAAATGCTATCAAACAGTAAGAAGATAAGCTATATGTGCTGTATTAAAGCGATAATTAAAAGGACAATGCTCCTGGTTATTGTGTTGAATATTTCTTGTGGCATATTCCAGCCACGGGATACCTTTGAGTTGCCAGTTGTTACTACTGCAGTCGATCGTTTTAATTTTTCAACAATTTTTGATTCAATTGGAAAACCGTTTGAGTGGAAAAACTATGAGACTTTTTTTTCAGATACCTTCAAATTTTCTGACTCACGTACGGGTGTATATGAGAAAACCAGATTTATAGAGGGACTTCAGCAATTGACACGTAAGTACAATAAATTTAAAATTAACTGGAGTGATATTGACAAACCTAACGATGGTGATGTGACACAAATAACAATCAATGAGTTGAAGTATGCTTTTACTGTTGATACTGAAGCTGTTGAAAAACAAGTATTTACAGGAAAATCACGAATGGTTATTATATGGGATGGAACGTATAAGTTAACTATGTGGGACGATTTTCCAGAGATTATAACCAGATCAATATTTGCACCGGAATAATATGAGATACAATAGTCTGCTATTTTTCTTATTACTGCTGTTATCGGTTTCCTGTGAGAATCCATTTTTACCACCGGTTCCTGATACAAATAGACCGTTGGAGGTTGTAGACCCCCGTAAATCACCAGTTGGTGTTATTAATCAATTAATTAAAGCATACGAATATAGAAATATTGGTCTTTATAGCTCGCTACTAGCAAGTGATTTCCGCTTTTATGTAGCATCCGGATTTGCCAATACAGAAATGCAATATGATGGACCACTCAACTCTGAAAAACCAGATACATTCATGGAATATATTGATGATAAGTCAAGTGCTTTCTACTACTGGGAAGCAACTGCTGAAGTAGCTAGTACCCGTAATATGTTCGATCGAACAATATCTATTGAGGTTGATCAGTACCAGATTGATGCACCAAGATATCATTGTGATTCTTTATACGCCGAAGTAAAGGTGTCAAATCTGTTGCTTGATATTACGATAGATATTGGCTATGAATATAAAATAATCAATCAGCCTCAGGTATTTGTTCTAAAGCGAATTGAACTAAAGGGATCAAAAATCTGGGTGATCTGGAAATGGTATGATCTTGGTACTGAGAGATGATCAGGGGTTTATCAACGCTTCACACTAGAATCCCGACTGCGTCTGATAATCGGTTTTCCTCATTGAACAGTACTTGACAGATTGATGTGATTAAAAAACTTCCACCCGGTTTCGTCCGTTATCTTTTGCCCTGTAGAGGGCTTTATCAGCCTTTTTAATTAACTCGTCAAGCTGTTTTGCGTGCTGTCTATAGACTGCAATACCGAAGCTCATGGTGACATGAATATCTTCGCCGCTGGGTGTCCTGAATACAAGCCCTGCGATATGCGCTCTGATACGCTCTGTTGTTTCTGCGGCATTCTTTTCATCGGTCTTGACAAGAACTAATGCGAACTCCTCACCGCCATATCGTGCCGCAGTGTCAACACTGTCACGAATACAGCTTTCAAGGTGGGATGAAATGCCTTTAAGGACAAGATCGCCAAACTGATGTCCCCACGTATCGTTGAGCTTCTTAAAAAAATCGATATCGCAAAGAACAAGTGCGAGAGGATCGTTATATCGTATCGAACGGGTAATCTCATCTTTAAGAATCTGCTGGAATTCACGATGATTTCGAAGACCGGTAAGCCCGTCCCGTGTTGCCAGTGTTCTTGCTTTGTCAAGAACAATGATTTTCTCGATTGCAAGCCCTGCACTTATTGATAAACGGGTTAATAGTTCTTTACAGGATTCACTGAAAGCATCCTGTTTGAACGATTCGATAAGGATCATCGCTTTACAGTCATCAACCCCGACAGGTACGGCAATAAATGATCGAAACTCCTCGTTTATTGGCTCATCGTCGCAGTACCGCGTTTCGTAATGTCCATTTGAAAAATCACGGCTGAGCATCATGTTTTTTGAAAACAATATTCCTGCAAGCGTCTTATCTTTAATGGAGAATTTCTTATTGATAAACCATGATGAATCAACACCATAGGCACGTTTAATAATTGCCTCATTCTCTTCAATATTGTTTTTAACACTTATCGTGATTCTGTCGCAAGCGATTGCAAAGGGTATCACTCCTATCATTGTGTCAAGAATAGACTCAAGGTTGAGATTTTTGAAAAATTCTTTTTCTATGGAACTCATTGCAGCAAGTCTGCCGTGAATCAACTTGTGTTCAGTATACAGATAGGTATTAAACACAGCCTGACCAATTACTGAGGCAAGGACATTAAGAAATGCATGGTCTTCATCTGTAAAGTTGTTTTTGTTCGTACTGTCAACAACAATAATACCACGGTCGACGTTACCTGCCGAGATAAGGCTGGCCATAAGCGATCGTACTCCGGTATCTTTTGTATAGTAATAGAGTGTTGAACTATCGTTGGTGATTTCAGGAAGATTCAGTTGTTTCATGCCATCCTTGAGAAAACTTCCCAGAACTCCGACACCTGGCTGGATGATTGCGTCGGCATTAATATAATCACTTGATGAATTCACTTTACGTAATTTATACCCGCCATCAAGCGTTGGGAAAAAAAATGCAACCGTATGACAGTTGAATTTTGACCAGATCAACTTTATTCCATTATCAAGAATTGTGTCAATCACTAATTCGTTGGACTGACGTGCCTGTTTACGATAGGCACTTCCCAGTGATGTAATAAGGAGCTGGGCTGTGTCACCAATAGCCTGTTTCTCAACAATGCGGGGAAGTGCGATTTCTGTTACACGATTTACCGGAGTATCGGTCGAAGCAATTTTCTTTTTGCAAAACGAGATAAAAGTAAGCAGCGTAATGATAGTAAGAACCGGTGATAAGTAATGCCAGATCAGACCTGGAATAAAACCGGTTATAATACATAAAATCAGGAGGACTGAAATAATTAGCTTTTTTGATTTACTCTGTATCATTATCACTGAAAAATGCTTTCTCTGTTGTTAATGCCAGCGCTTTTTCCACAGCTTCAATAACGTCATCATGTTTTAATGGTTTTGATAAAACGCCATTGAATCCCATATTTATCAAACTTTTTTTAGTAATTTTTTTTGCAAATGACGTAATCGCGATCACAGGTATATGGCTTGCTTTTTCAATCTTCCTGAGGCTGTTAAAGAAACGTATACCATCCATAACCGGCATCATGATATCGGTTATAATCAGTGTCGGAAGCTCTTCTTCTGCTTTCTTCAGTGCATCAAATCCGTTCATCGCTGTAATTACATCATAATCTTTGTAAAGATACATTTCCATTATGTCAAGAGTATCATGGCTGTCATCAATAAGTAAAATCTTTGGTTGCATTGTTACCGGGATGCCTTTCTGTACAGAACAATACCCAGCAGGAAGAATAATATATTGCCAAACCAGGCGCCAAGCAGAACCGGCATATGACCGTTTTGTGCAAAGACTATCGCAAATCTGCTGATGATCCAGTATGAAAATGCTATTGCAAGCCCGAGACCAAAAAGCAACGCTCCACCTTTACGTCCCATTCGTGCAGTAATTGAAATACCAAGGAGAATAACAATGAAATTCATAAATGGAAATGCTATCTTGAATTCAAGATCTCCCAGATATTTTTCGACTACTTCACCACGTTTTTTTGCGGATTCAATAAAACTTTTTAACTCCCAGTAACTCATCTCATCCTTATTTTTAATACGCGCGACCATAACTGCCGGCTTTGCAGTCAATATTGAATCTACAAGTGTATCTTTACGGATGATACTGATTGGCTCTTTTGTAAAGTCCCTGATTTCAGCGTTGATAAAACGCCATCCACTTGAGTCACGAAAATCTGCTGCATCAGCTTTAATGCTCTGAACCACTGCACTTCCTTTGTAGATTTGACGCTGCACGTTACGGACAAAAAAAGGTGATGTACTGAACTCGTCGTAATAGTAAAGTGTCTTATTGTTTGCGAAGTAGTAAAAGTCCCTGCGATATTCTTTCACTGTGGAATTAGAACGTTTTTTTGTTATGACCGGATCACGCCACTTGTCTTCAAGTTCGCGTTTGAGCGAGTTGGCTTTTGGCAGTATCTCTTCCGAACCATAAAAAATTCCGACTGACAAAAGAATGCCAAGGATTAAAAGAGGGAATGTCAACTGGCGTACGCTCATACCGGAAGCCTTAACTGCGGTGAGTTCGCTGCTTCGTGCCATGTTACCAATTGAAAACATTGATGCCAGGAGCAGGACGATCGGGATGGTTACCTGCACAATCCAGGGAAGAGAGTAATAATAGTAGTAGGCGAGCCTTTCAATTTGTATGCCTTCAAATTTGCGGGCATTACTTACATAGTCAATTGTTACATAAGTAAAAACGAGTGCGAGCTGAAGTCCAATAGTAAATCTTAAAAACGATCCAATCAGGTATGTAGGAGCTGTTCCAATCAGTTTTCGTGAAAACCATCGTGGAATCCACATTAAAATTACAAGCAATGGAACTGATGGCCGGTTGGATGAGTGTTTTCTTTTTGGTTTACCTAATGCAAAAATATGTATAAAGCCATTTACTATCCAGTCAAAGCGGATTGTTTTTTCACGCAGCATCAGTATTGTCAGAAATATACCGCATAGTGCGACAAGTATATTACCTGACCACATTGCCAGAAATGGTGATATCTGAAGCTTATCTGCCATAATCTCACCCTTGATAAGAAATGCCCAGGTAATAATAAAAAACAGAATACTGTATGTTGCACCAACGCCAAGACCTCCCCGTTTTGCCATTATGCCAAGTGGTGCACCGATTAAAACAAATAGGATACAGGCAAACGGAATTGCATACTTCTTGTGTACTTCAACCATATGTTGTGCAATGAGCAGATTGTTTGAATGAATCCGGTGGTAGATGCGGTCAAAAAGGTTGCCATGAAGTTCAACATTACCAATTGCGACCGGTCGTGATGATTCAACTTTGGTAAGCCATTTTGAAAATGTAAGTGAATCCAGGCTGACAGTTTCTTTTAAAACATATTTTGAAGCAAGTGAATCAAAACGCTTCAGAACGGTTTTTAAGGAATCAAGAAGTTGTTCGTATTCTTTTTCGTATGGTTTATTGGCGTCCTTAAATTCTTTAATATTGTCAAGCATCATGAGTGAACTTTTTTCACGGTCACCTCTGTAGCTTGAATTGGTTCGCTGTAGTTCTGAATCGACATTTTTAATACTGACTATCTGTTTCTCAAATCGTCCAAAAAAATAATCATCTTTATTGGTACGTGATGTACTATGGCTTTCACCTTTGTAAAGTGTAAATTCAAGATACTGCTGATCCGGTGTGATCTGAATTTTTCCGCTGTCTGCCATTGTAAATGATGGATCCTGACCGGCAAGGTTGGAGAAGATTTTAATACCTTTGAGTGTTCCGCTTTTGGAATCGACATCTTCTGTGTAAATTGTATACCCTGTAAAGTCCCTGATGATAATGCCTGGTTCAATAAAGGCTGCCGGTTTTTTCCTTGAAATATCTGAAAGAAGATTTGCTGCCTTGTGGTTGGCATCCGGGAGAATGAGATCATTAAAAAAAGTAAGAAAAACACCAATCGCAGTTGATGCCACAAGAACTGGAATCATTAGCTTCATCAAATTATATCCGGATGCTTTAATCGCGGTAATTTCGTTATCACCTGACATCTGACCGAAGGTCATAAGTGTTGATGTCAGTATTGCCATGGGAATTGCGAGTGCGAGGATCCATGCTAATTGAATCAGGAATGTCTCAAGAACGATTGCCGGATCCAAACCCTTGGAAATGATTTTTGGTAGAAGGTACATCGCATACTGCATGGCAAAAAGAAACACAATAATACACAAAGATGCAAGAAACGGAAAAATGTGTTCTTTAATAATGTATCTGTATAAAATCATAGATTGTTATTATGTACCGATCGATAAAAAGTCAAACGTATAGATTAATTCATTATATATGATAGAAATATACGTCGGGGCAGGAAGTGGAGACAAGGTTGTACACTGTGATTCATAAATCGGGTGATTGCCTGCATGCGGATGGGAAATGATCATTGGCATCAGATGACGATTCACATTGCCATCCCTGATACATTTGTTGTATACTCAATGGCATACACATTTTATGGAGTTGTCAGCTATGGTTTTAAGAATTATTCTTCCACTATCAGTTGTCGTCCTGTTCGCCGGATGTGCAGTGCAGACAAAACAACTTGCAAATGAGGCGTTATTGCCTGAAATTGATGTCGTTCAGGTGAAGGAAAATTCTGATCAGGCACTGAAATTATCACAGGAGATCAAACTTGATGTTGAGGCTTTGAATACAAAACTTACAGAGAACGATAATAAGCTCACAATGCTTGCTGATGAGGTTTCGAGTGTATCAACTGCCAAAATTGAAGAGATCGAAAACAGGATTTCACTGCTAATTGAAGCAATTAAGGATATGCAGGCACAGATAAGAGGATTGGAGACAATGGGGCTGCGTTCTTCGAAAACAACAACGTCCGCACCAGATCCGACATTCTCACCTGCAGGACAAATAATAGGATCAGCTGAAATTGACCTGTATAATACAGGGCTTAGAGCGTTTAACAGCCGGAATTATAAAGACGCAATTAAAATTTTTACCAACGTAATCACCAAATTTCCATCAGGTGAGTATACTGATAACGCAAATTTCTGGATCGGTGAGAGTTTTTACTCCCTGGGAGAATTTACGTCAGCAATTAAATCATACGAAAAAGTACTTACCTTCAAAAGCTCATCAAAAGCAGATGATGCACAGTTCAAACTCGGGGTAACCTATAATAAAATGGGGCAGCAGACGCTTGCAAAACAAGAGCTTGATAAGCTGGTAAACAGGTATCCTGCAAGTGAGTATGTGTCAAGAGCTAAAAAACTGCTTGATGAAATACGATAGATTTATCATTCTTCAGTGAGTTCGTGATAATAAGCGGTTATTATTCTATTCATCAGGAATAAATAACATACTCAGCCGTATTCTCCCAAAAGCCGGTAGTCAATATGGCCGGTTTTGCGTGATTAGCAGTGGTAATAGTGAAAAATTAACTAAATTTTGAATAATACTTGCTTTTATGTTTATTCATAAACCACTTTTATACCTGCATATTTAGATTTTCAAACAATTTTACTTCTGGATTGATACATGAAACGTACGTATTTTGGGTTGGTTTGTGTTGCTTTTTTATTGGTTGCAGTATCTGTTGATGCAAAAAAAAGGATGCTGTATGATTGCAGTGTCAAAATTCCTCAGGCGGTAGCTGCATATAATATGAAGAAGTATTCGAAGGTTAAGTCAATACTTGAAGATGCACGAATTCAGTGTAATGGAAATCCCAATATGGATACAGTGTACTATTTTCTTGGTATGTCCTATCTGAAAACAAAGCAGTATCTGGAAGCCCGCAGCGAGCTGGAACGGATTGTATCAGACTATCCCGATTCGCCACTGTTTTTTGAAGCGAAGTTTAGAGCTGCACAATCTGTTTTTCTGAGTTCAAAATCATTTGAACGGGATCAGAAAGAAACCTTTGAATCGATCGAGATGTTTAAGGAAATATTGGAAACCTATCCTGAAAATCCTGTGAAAGATAGTGTCGAATACTATCTGCAGAGAGCAATTGATAAAATTGAAACAAAAGAGCTGACAACTGCACGTTTTTACATTAAAATGAACGAGTATGAATCAGCAATAGTTTATTACAAGTCGTTTATTGAAAATTATCCGGAGTCGAAGAATGTTGATGAATCAAAGTTGACAATTGCTGAACTTTATATGAAGCTGAACCGAAAACGTGATGCAGCTGAAGTGTTGACAGAATTACTGGAAACCGGTAAGGTTCCTGCAGTTTTGGAGAAAGCAAAAGCGCTGCAGAAAAAAGCTCAGTAACAACCAGTTCTGATGCAATGTTTATGTATTTGTCACCAGAATGCGTGATATTTCAAAATTACATCAGAATTCTCCGTTTTAAAGTCAGACGCTACACTGTACAGGGTGATAAATCTGTACTTGCAGAAGGAATGGGGTGTATTAATGACTGATTCCTCATCAGAAAAGACTCCTCAGAAGAAGAAATTTCTTGGTATCAACTTTAAATGCTGTAACATTTATTCCCGCGTTTATATTAACAAGGATGGAACTGCCTATGATGGTGGTTGTCCAAAATGCGGAAAGAAAGTACATGTGCGAATAGGAACCGGTGGCGTTGATACCCGTTTTTTTGATGCATATTGAATACCTGAATAAAGAAGCATTTGAATAAGTATCCTTGTTAACAATCCTGGCTTCTTTACTTTACGATAGTACATTTCATTTTCACTATTTAATGTAGCTATGAAAATCACACACATACTAAATACCATTTTTTCCGGAGTCGTTCTTATGGCATTAACACATGCAGAAACGTCGGTTGACGTGGATATCCGTCCGGCAGCAGTTGCTGGCAAGTTTTACACATCAAATCCAGCAGCGTTGCGTAAAGAGATAATTTCATATTGCTCACACAAACCGACCGTTGATGGAACTGTGAGGATGCTTATCAGTCCGCATGCAGGGTATGTTTTTTCAGGTCCGGTGGCGGGATCGGGGTATTCACTTATTAGTAAATCGATTTCAAGAGTGATTCTGATTGGTCCATCACATTATGAGTACATTAATGGTATTTCATTGACCGATAAACGCATTTATCAGACACCACTTGGGGATATTCCGGTTGATAGTGAGCTAATAAACACACTTAAGAAAAGTCCGCTTGTGCATATGTCAAAAAATGCAGAAATGCCTGAGCACTGCCTTGAGGTACAGCTTCCGTTTCTTCAGGTTCAGTTGGATAATTTTAAAATCGTTCCGGTGTTGGTAAGTAAGACAGATCCGGATGCTGTTGCAGAACTGCTTTTTCCATATATTGATAAAAATACACTCGTTGTTGCATCATCGGATTTATCTCACTATTTCCCGCAGACTGATGCACGTGAACTTGATAGTAAAACAATAACAACGATTATTACCGGTGAAAAAAAAGGTTTCATTGATGCCTGCGGGGAAACACCAATACGAATTGTCATGGCGCTTGCGAAAAAACTAAACTACAGTCCTGTTAAGCTTGATGCACGTACGTCGTGGGAGACTGCTCCGGATTATGGTGAAAAAAATCGGGTAGTCGGTTATGCGTCTATTGCTTTTGTAGAAACGGAACAACGTGCACAATTTGCACCTCCGAAGGAACATCGTGGGTTGACAAGTGGTGATCACGCATTTCTGCTTGATATCGCGCGTAAAAGCCTTGTCGCTTGTGTAAAGAAAAAAGATATGGTACATGTTGATGTGCCTGATGCACTTAAAGAAAATCGTGGTTGTTTTGTAACGCTTACCATTAATAATACTCTGAGAGGATGCATCGGTTATATTGAACCGATTATGCCGTTGTATAAGGCAGTGATAGAAAATGCACGCAATGCAGCACTATCAGATCCCCGCTTTGATCCGGTTAAATCATCAGAGCTTGACAAAATATGTGTTGAGGTCTCTGTACTGACTGTTCCTGTACCGCTCGATTTTAGTGATCCTGATGATTTGCTTAAAAAACTACGTCCTCAGATTGACGGGGTGATATTATCATATCATGGGGCTCAGTCGACATTTCTTCCACAGGTCTGGGAACAGCTCCCGGATAAAATACAGTTCCTGCAGCATTTGTCGATGAAAGCGGGATTACCTGCAGACAGTTGGAAAAAAGCATCTTATAAGGTATACCAGGCAGAACATTTTAAAGAGTCTTATAAAGAATGATACTGCAATATGGATTGATTTTAGTATCGGCTTGCAGATAAGGATGAATAATAAGTATTTTAAAATGTATTGCAAATTGTTTTTTTATGTGTAAAGGAATGTCTGTATGCGCATACTACTTGGGTTGTTTCTAATGCTGACAATTGCTGGGTGTGCAGGGCGTCAGTCTGCCACACTTAAATCGCAGGAGTCTGCTGCTGCACAGGTTAATTACTCCGGCGGCAGTGGTGAATCAATTGAGGATGCTGTTAAATTAACTGGTGTTGATAATCAGAGTGCTGGCCTTGATGCCGAGTATGCGTATGTTGCGCAAAAACATGGATTACGAAATAAAGACTGGCGGGTTACAAACCAAAGCGTCGTCCAGGAAAAGGGTAAAATGTACGAGCTGATTGAAATAGAACTGATTCTTACAAAAGCGCAACGAATTTACTATTTCGATGTAAGTGCCTTTCCGTGGAAAAAGAAATAGAATCTGGCCCAATGTGCAAGGGCTCATTTTGCAATGGCATAAGGAATCTCTCTTTTGAAATCCTAAGGAATTTACGAATCACGGTATTTCTTCTCAAGGTTGTGGTTTCGTTTTTGAAATATTCTTCATACGGAGTCGTTTATGAAAGTTACTGCAGGTAAACTGGCATTATTCATTATTGCTGGTATTATGAGTATCGTTGTGCTTGCGATTGGCGCATTGTTGATTTTTTTCCCGGCGGATAAGATTAAGACTCTTGTAGCATCGGAAGGATCAAAAGCTCTTGGAAGAACGGTAACTATTGACAAAGTACAGTTTTCACTGTTTCCCTTTATTGGTGCGACAATCAAAGGGCTCGAAGTTGATGGAACATCACGCGAATCATTTTCAAAAGAAAAGTTTGTAACGCTTGACAAAATTCAGGTACAGATTGCACTCATGTCGTTATTCAATAAAAAACCGGAAATTACAAAAATCATCCTTGATCAGCCGCATATTCTCATTGAAATTGATACTGCCGGGCATTTCAGTTTTGATGACCTGGCTGTTATGCAGTCGTCAGATACTCCAAAAAAAGAGAAAAAAGATTCCGGCCCGCTTGTGTTACCGGTTCCTGTAACACTTCAGAAGTTTGCAATAAATAATGGTGTGATCATATACAGGGATATGAAATCAAAACAGGAATTCAGTGTCAACGATCTCGATCAGTCAGTACAGTTTTCAATTGACAAAGAGTTAAAAGATATAAAGACCAGCGGTGAGCTTATTCTTGGTAGCGTATCAGTAAAGACAAAGGAAATTGTAAAACCACTGAAAAACCTGAAAATCAGTCTTACACATGATATGGCAGCAGATCTGGTAAACGGGACTGCAACAGTAAATCAGTTACGTCTGTCGTTTCAGAAACTGTTTTTCAATCTCAAGGGTAATGTTACTAATCTGAATGCAACGCCAGTGGTTGACCTGAATCTTGAGTCAGATCCTCTGCAGATCAGTGATATATTAAAGGAAATTCCTGTCGAGCTCGCCCCGGATGTAGCTAAGTTGACAGCCTCGGGAGCTGCAGCTATTACTCTTGCAATAAAAGGTGAGGTACGCGATAGTGTTCCTTTACCAATAAATGGTACATGTAAACTTGACAACGTAAACATAAAGTATACCGCACTATCGAAATCAATTAACAATTTAAATGCATTGTGTGATTTCACTGATACGAGTGTGTCAATCAGCACCATGAAGTTCAATCTTGGGGAGAATCCTGTCGGACTTCATGCATCATTTATCAATTTCAAGAATCCGTATGTCGATCTTGGTATTCTTGCGAAATTGAACCTTACGGATTTCAAGGATATTTTTGTGTTACCGCCGGGAGCTGCACTTACAGGTACAGCAAATATTGATATCAATGCCAAAGGACGTCCCGATCCCAATGATCCATCAAAACTTGACCTTAAGGGAATTGTCAACTTTGGTGATCTGTCGGTATTGTGGCCACCTCTTGTTAAACCGGCAGTTATTAAGGGTGATGTTACACTTTCGTCAATTGCGATCGGGCAGAATCTTGATGTTACTATCGGTGGATCTGCGCTCAAACTGAATGGCACCATGAAAAATTATTTGTCAATGGTTTTTCCTGTAAAAGGGAAGACTCTTCCCCGCCCGTATACTGAATTTACACTGGCAGCATCAATGCTTAATATTGATGAGTTCTGGCCACAGTCAAAGGATACAACAACTGCAGCACCTGGAGCTGCCGGTTCTGCTGATGTGCCGCTTTTGACTCCACTTCCCGGTATTGATATGAAGGCCGTTATAAAAAGTAACAAATGTATTTATCAGGGAATTACTCTTGATAATCTAAATATGTCAGTAAATGTAATTAATGACATTGCCAATATTAATGTCAGAACCGGTTTCTCTGGCGGAACAATTACAAATGTACTCAATGGAGATCTTCGCGATGTTAATGATATAAAATTTACAAACGCATTTAACGTGGAAAAAGTTGAGGTGTCAGATCTGATTTCGAAGTTCGCACCATTTATAAAGCCGGTTAATGTGCTTAACAGGGAAATTGTGAACCTTCAGAATAGTCTGAACGGGCGGTTATCATTACAAAGTACTTTTAATGGACGCGGGCGTTCGCAGGCTGACATAATGAAAACACTGCTTGGTGATCTCTCCATCAGGATTGGAGATGGTCAGATTGCAAAGTCAAATATGGTTGCAAGTCTTGCGTCAAAGGTTGAGAAGTTTGTTGATATAAAGGATATTAAGTTCAGAGATATGAAAGCTGCGATTCATGTAGAAAACGAGAGACTCAACTTTGAAGACTTCAAGATCGGATCATCTGCCGGCGACTGGGATATTAAAGGAAGTACCGGTTTTAATGGTGTGTTGCAACTTGTGGTGAACAATAGACTGACAAAAGAGTATTCTGATAAAGTCAATGCACTTCAGAATAAGGGGCGTGATGCTGCAAAGAATCTGCTTGCAGGAACAAAATTCGCGGCTGCATCACAGCTTATCGATAATGTAGGAATTCCAGCTGACCGTGAGGGGCGTATAACCCTGAAAATGATTCTTGGTGGAACAATTGATAAACCGGAGGCATCATTTGCAGGGTTCGGTGAGGGTGTTGCACCACAAGCTGAACAAAAGACGCCATCACAACAGGTAAAGCAACAGGTCCAGCAGGTTATCGAAGAGAAAAAAGCGGAATTGAAAAATACAATTGATGAAGAAAAAGCAAAGGCAGAGGAGGCAGCCAGGAAAAAACTTGAAGAGGAAAAGGCTGCACTTGAAGAACAGGCGAAACAGAAACAGGAACAGTTGAAAAATGAAGGCCTGAAAAAGCTGAAAAAATTATTCTAGTCTATGGATAGTATTGTATTACCATAACAAGAGTCAATGTTTCATGAACAAGTGATAATGAAAACGCTTGAATTTTTACTGAGCAACGATAAGAATATCAGGGTAGTCGGATTTGATGATACACCGTTTGATACCTCGACACCTGATACCCAGAGGGTCAATATTTGCGGTGTTGTCTGTAATACGGCTCAATTTGAAGGAATGCTCTGGGGTGAGGTAACGAAGGACGGTACCGATGCTACGGATACTGTAATTGGCATGTTGGAAAACAGCAAGTTCAATGATCAGGTACATGTGATGCTTTTTGACGGGATTGCGTTTGGTGGATTCAATATTCTTGATATCACACAAATCAGTGAGCAGCTAAACCGTCCATGCATAGCAGTAATGCGCGACATTCCGGATTTTGAACGTATCGGACAAGCTATTGACAATGTGGATAGTTCAGAAGAACGTATTGCGCTCATAAAAAAAGCAGGAATTATATATTCGCTTAATATGTTTCACTTTCAGGTGAAAGGGTGTACCCCTGAAGACGCCGCCCGATTACTGCAAAAGGTAACAGTAAATGGAAATGTTCCTGAAGCTCTCCGGATCGCTCACTTAATTGGTTCCGCTGTGAAGACCGGACAAAGTGGTAAACGGGCCTGAAAGGGAAACGTTTAATTGCATAAACGCTCATGTCTGAATTAAACTGGTTGGATATTAATAACTAAAAGTACTGGACAAAATTGTGAAATTTGAACTTTCTGGTCTGACGTATACGTATAAAAAAACAGATGCACATGCGCTTGTCAATATTGACCTGCTGCTTGATACTAATAGTATTACCGGACTTGTCGGTGCAAATGGAAGCGGTAAGTCGACACTTATAAAAATATTGCTTCGCCAGATTGTAAACTATACAGGGACTTACTCAATTGATTCTGCTGTTGTAAGCGATTTTACCGGTAGTATACCAGGAAATTACAGGATCGGATATGCACCTGAAGATGTTATTCTTGATGATGCACTGAGCGGCTACGAGATGCTTCATATTATTAAAGAAGTACGTTCGATTCCTGATCAGGAATTTATTGATGAGCTCGAAGAGCTCTGTGATGAATTACGGATTGATGACTGGCTCAAAACAAGAACCTGTGGTGAGTATTCTCAGGGTATGCGGAGAAAAACGGCGATCCTGTGCGCGATGATCGGGCAGCTTAACTACATTATCCTTGATGAACCCAATAACGGGTTGGATCCTTTGTCAATTTACGGACTTAAACAGGCGATACTTCGCAGGCAACAAAGTGGTACCGGAGTGCTTGTATCAACGCATGTTCTTGATATTATTGACAAAATAAGTGAAAATGTTGTCATGATGCGAAAAGGGCATGTTATTTATGATGGAACTGTGGAAAAACTGAAAAATGCATGGCCTGATAAAGTGACACTTGAAGAAATCTATTTCGAAATGTATTCTCATGCCGACAGGAATGATCTCAAATGACACCTGAGAGAAAATTGATCAGTGCGAATGAGTTACTTTTTGGTAAACCTGTCAGCCTGATGAAACTGGGTACATCATCGATACTGCTTGCAATCATACTGTTTACAGTATTTGAGTATCATGCCTATTTACCGCCATCATCGTATCCTGTCCCCACAATTCCGGGGGATTATTTTGTTCTTGCCGGGATATTGTTTTACACCATTGTCATCCATATAAAACCCTGGGGACTATTGCGGTATCCACGAATGAACAATATCGCATTTCTAAGTGGTTTGACATGGGAAAAACGGCAGGCGGCTGCATCACTATATACAAAAAGAAAATTTTTAGAAAGTCTTCTGTTTATCGTGATATTTTATACAGTCAGGTATGCGTTGATTTTTTATGCGGATCATACGCCTGGTGTGATTTCACTCCTGTTTCCCGAAATACCATCAGTACTTGCATTCTATATGCTTTATAGGTACTCCGATAAGCTTGTTGGTTGTATTCCGTGTTCAAAACGTGAGTATATGCTTTCCGGTGAACTGGCAGCTCATAGCAGTAGTATTTTACAAAAAGGTAATTGGCGGCTGCATTTGGCAATTATATTTTCGAATTTAGTACCTAAAACATTACGGACAATGACGTTACGGATACTGCTGTATATTATCAGGTGTGATCTGTTCGGGTTTACATTTATTAACTGTATGGCAGTTATTATTTGCGGTATTATTGTTTTTATGTTGCCATCAAGTGTTGGATTACTTGTCAGAGTTGTACTGCTGGTTGCACCGGTAGTACTATTTGGGGAGATCAGAGAAACGTTTTTTATAGTATTACAAAAGACAATTGATATACCATACTGGTCATTCAGGCCGAAGACGTTAATGCAAGCCTGTACATTTTTCACCTCACTTCTTGTAATTCCCTATATCGTTTTATTTACAGTGTGGCAACTACGGTCCGGGGATGGAATTATCTCACAAACCAGTCTTTCATTCCTGATATCGCTTGCAGCACTTATAGGTACAGCTTCGAATATGTATGTCTTATCGGCAGTAAGCCGTAAGGATCAATCCGGGGTGTTTTTTGCAATTGCAGTTTCGCTTTTATTATGTTCAATGATTCCTGTTGCGAAGGTCGTTTTTCCGGTTCTGGTGATCATTGGAAGCATTGTTGTTTTTTACAAAACGATACGCACTATATGAACGTGTCAACTAATGGTGGAGAGGAAATGTATGAATTTTACAGAAGCATTCAATAGAAATCCGCTCATAGGAATACTACGTGGCATTGAGCGCAGTCAGGCGACAAGTGTAATACAGGCGGTTATTGATGGGGGAGTGACCTGTGTTGAGATCACCATGAATACACCTGGGGCTGCAGCGATTATCAATCTGGTAAGGGCTTATTTTAACAATAAATGCTGTATTGGTGCAGGAACAGTATTGACAGTCGGTGACTGTAAGGAGGCGATTGAAGCAGGGGCACAATATGTCGTAACACCATGTGTTGATAAAGAGGTAATTGATTATTGTAAGTCAAATGCTATTCCGGTTGTTCCCGGGGCACTCACACCAACTGAAGTATACGCTGCATGGACCGCGGGGGCATCACTGGTAAAGGTGTTCCCGGTAATTTCCATGGGAGGTCCTGACTATATAAAGGAACTTCGCGGACCATTTAATTCAATTCCGCTTGTTGCAGTAAGTGGTGTGACAATTGACAAAGTGGATGATTATTTCAGAGCTGGGGTGAATGGTATTGGACTTGGAACCAAACTGTTCCCTCCGGAACTTATTAAAGAGAAAAATTTTAAAAAACTTCAGGATATTGCCCTGGATTATACAAAAGCCATTGCGAAAAACCGGCCGGTTATTGAAGTCAAAGAGAAAAAATTCACTGATCTTATTTAAGAATGTATTTTTAGGTTTTTGCCGGAAATCCAACCGGATCTGCCGGTCAGATTTACGACTCATACAGGAGTATTTTTTCATGAATGTACATGTTGCTGCAACGTTACGCAGAGCAGGCCTTTTATTAATGGTTACTGCGCTGTTATCAGTACCATACGCGCAGGCATTGAGCGGGAAAGTTGTTGATGAAAAAGGGGTTGCGATCAAGGATGCGATCGTGCGGCTTGTTAATGCGGGGCTTTTGGACACATCCGCAAATGATGGTACCTGGAGTATATCTGTTACAGCAACGCTGGAACCGCTTGTCCGGAAAATCGTGCTGCCATCGCCGATACTGAAGGGGGATATGCTCTATTTTGCTGTAAACGGACCAAGTGCACATGTTAAGGCAAGTGTCTATACCCTGAGTGGTAAAAAGTTATATACTGCACTTGACAGCAGGCTTAACGGTGGTTTTTATACATTATATCCGCTTGAAAAACAGACATCAAAAACAATTTACATGGTGCGACTTCAGATTGATGACAACGTTTCAAGCTTTAAACTTATTGCAAATAATGCTCAGGGTAATGCATCTGAACTTTCTGCGGTCAAAAACGTGGAAGATAATCAGAGAGCATCAGGTAAACTTGCAAAACGGTCTGTTGTTATCGATACTGTCAAGGTAACAAAGCCAGGGTATGAGAGTGCTGTTCTTGCAATAAATTCATATTCTGAAGGCCCATTGACTATTACATTAAAAGCCAATACACCCTCATATTACCTTAATCCTCCGAGTCCGTGTTATAATCAGTTTTATGTAAAGGATTGCATCCCTGGTGATCCCAAATCTGCCTGCGGTGGGGAATGCACTGTTGCAAATTCCTGCAGTCCACCGGAGGATCAGAGCAAGGCAAATCGTCCGAAAACCTTTATCTGTCCGCGGTTTATGCTGTTCAGTACAGAAATGATACAGGCTGCCAAAGATGATGCTGCACTTTATGGATGGGAAAAGGATGGTGAATTACCGTTCAATTATGCAATCGTAGGACATGATCCCGATGATGGTACCGGTGGTCTTGATGATACATCAAGCAGCTGTTGTCAGTGTTATCAGCTCGTCTATGAAACACCGGAAACAAGTTCGCCGAAACCACCCGAACTACCATATCCAAAACCTTTAATTGTACAGAGCTTTAATACCGCTGCAAGCGGCCCGAAGGGTTTTGATGTATTTATGGGCGCGGGAGGTTATGGTGCATTCAACTCCTGTTATAACGATCCTGCGTTTAGCAATACGACTAAATTCAATGAGTTTATTTATGATAAGTACCCGTATCAGAATCCGGGAAGCGGGGGAATCTCCTTTTTACGCTACGAGACAGAATGCAGGAAGACGTGGCCGCCGACTATTGATGACGTAATGAGCGAAGAATGTCAGGCAAAAATAAAAGAGATGTGCAATCAGGCGCTTGTCAATGCGTCAGAACAGATTACTGAAGATACGCGCAGATCATGTATTCTTTGTAATCAGATAGAGTCGCTCTATCATCAAAACTGGACCGTTTTGGTAAAGCGTGTGCGTTGCCCCGAGAACCTGACCCGTGTCACCGGCTGCCGTCTTAAAGAGGAAAAACTGCCGCTGCCTGTTCCTGATGTCAAAACACCTGCCCAGGCTGTTGCGAATGGTACATTTAAAAGTGGCTATCATACAACGACCATGCAAGACTGCTGCAAGCCAACATGTGCGTGGGCAAACTGGGTTGAGGGGTATAATCTGCCGGTTGATGGTGAATGGAATACATTTTATTCATGTGATAAAAATGGAAAGCCGTTTACACGATAATAGTTACTTGGTGCAGGTGATAATGTTGACATAGAATAACGTTCAACATTGTTGTCTGCACACAACATTATTTTTCTACTATTACAGATATTCTGATAGTTCAGTACTATATTATTAATGCAATTATGTAAATTCTTAATTCTGCAGTTGGAAGAAGGAAATCTACAATACGTTTTACAAACTAAAAGTTATCAAATTTAGAAAGTCTCCTCATATTCACACTTCTTTTTCATGACAAGGAGTTCTTGCGATGAAAAATACAGGTACAATTACTAAATCAGTCAGAAGTTGTTTCTTACAAATACTTGTATGCAGTATCATGTTGCATGCAGTATCACTACATGCATCAGAATTTTCAGGAAAGACTTTTACATCATCAAACAGACTGATCACAACACTGATTTGTGATCAAAACTTCGTTTGGGCTGGCACCTGTGGTCAGGGGTTGCTGAAAATCGATAAGAAAACCGGTGAAACAGTTCTTTACACATTGGCAGAACTTGGTGGTGGTGATTGCTGCATCCGTGCGCTTGCCTTTGATAACAACGGTACACTGCTGGTAGGTACCGCACAAGTCGGGATTGTGCGTTTCGACGGTTTGAATTGGACACCGCTTAGCGGGCTCCCTGATAAAAATGTTCGTGCAATGACAATTGATAAACAGGGTAAAATCTGGGTATGGTATCAAACAACCGGGGTTGGCAGTTTCGATGGGACCACCTGGCAACCGTATGTAAACCGATTTGCTGGTATACTGACAAGCAGTAATGATGGTGATATCTGGATGATGAATCTGCCACAGGAGGATGCATCAAATTGTAATGACGGCTGGATTCATGAATATGTCAATAGTGGACTTCAAACATCAATTTCTCTGGCACCCGTTTGTGACGAATTGACATATCCACAATATCTTTGCGTTGACCAGAAAAAAAATTGCTGGATTGGAACACATGATAAGCTTATAAAAATAAACACAACATCAGTGACCCGTTACCCGTTTCCGACAGGTAAATCATTAACTGCAATCACCGCAAACGCCGAAAAAATATTTTTTTCGCTAACTGATTATTCCGGTACATGTGATGTATATATCCATGATCTGGTAAATAGCACTAAAGAGCCTCTGGAGCAGAAACTCTTTTCACTTGATTCTCGATATATTACTGCTGCGTGTATAGACCCGGTAAACGGAGGATTCTGGTGTGCAACCTATGAAGGAAAAATCATTACCATTGATGCTCAGAATAATCATTCTGTTTTTACAACAGGTAACTCCGTACTTCCATCAAATTCAATATCTGCACTGGTAATAGATAAATCAGATAAGCTCTGGATTGGAACGGGTAGCGGAATAGCACAATATGACAAGACGAAATGGACAACCTGGACATCACAGGCTGATTCCATCCCGGGACTTGGTGTCAGCGCAATGGCCGTTGACTCTTCCGGCTCACTGTGGGCTGGCTTTTGTCAACCACCTGTCTTATCTTCCGTGAATTCCGGAATAGCCAGTTTCTATGATGATCGCTGGCATATTGTAAAGCGTGATTATGTATCGGTGAAAACAATTGCGTTTGATAATGAGGGAAAACAATGGATCGTAACCAACGATGGTGTTTTCAGGAATAATCAGCAGCAGCTTGAACGGGTATTCCAGACTTTATATAGCAGTGATAAAACAATCGCCCTTGGAACGACAGTAAACACAATTGCATTTGACAAAAACAATAATCCCTGGATTGGTACCAGTCTTGGGTTAAAGCGTTTTGAAAACAACACCTGGATTGATGACACTACGATGAATAAATTCCTTCCGCAAAGTGGTATCTTAAGTGACGGTGTAAAGGTCAATGCTATCTGTTTTGTCAATAATGCAGCATGGATTGGAACCAGTTATGGTTTGTTTAAATTCAGTGATGAAACCTGCGTACGCATTGATACTGCCGGTGCAGTTCTTCCGGATCTGAATGTACAATGTATTTATGCTGAAAATTCCGATACTGTATGGATCGGTACGAAAAAAGGACTGGTTCACCTTGCCGGTGAAAGCCATGTTACCTATTCGTCAGAGAACACATCATTATATGATAATGACATTACTGCATGTGTCAAAGCATCAAATGGAGATATCTGGGTTGGGACTCGTCTGGGTGGGCTGACAGTAATTTCACAGAATGGATCAGGTAATCCAACGTCTGTTATTTCACGATATGCTAAAAGTAAGCAATCAGTTGATGTTACTATTCGTAAAAATGCCGGTCAGATCAGTATCATTCTTAATTGTTCAAGGTCCGGTCGCATTGACTTTTCGATTATTTCCCTTGAAGGAAAGCTTGTCAGACATTTTTCAAAAGTATCTGCAGGTAATGAACCTGTGACATTTATGTGGAATTTGGTTGACAAAAACGGATCTGCTATCGCACAAAACATGTATCTTGGAATTATCTCCCTTAATGGTCAGGTAATTGATCGGCGGATATTACACCGATAAAAAGATTCAGGTAAATAATCGTGCTCAACTTTAAAAGTTGGGCCCCTAACTCCTTAATACTTACTCCTTACTACTGGCTACTGGCTACTGGCTACTGGCTACTCCAAAAACGCCCTAACCGCAATTGAGAACTCCTCCTGCGAGATGCGATACTCCTTTTCACGATACTCAAACTGTTTGTCGAACTCCTCAACAGCTGAAGGGTCGATGTTGTATATGTCTTTTAAAGGATATTTCCAGTTTTTTCCTTTAAATACACCTGGTACAAGCTCCTTAGCCAACTGACCAAACGGGAAGTAGCCGGATGCATCGCTGATATTGAAATCTTTGGAACTTTTAAATCCGTGTTTACAATAGTTATGAGGATGTCCAAGAATAATTATTGCCTTATAGTTAAGGAATGCAGCAAGTGTCATTGTGTGACGGATTAATTGGGAACCTACTCCCTTGTGCTGGTACTCCGGTGCTACACAGACTGGTCCGAAACTAAGTGTTTCAAGTGTTTCATTTCCATCAACTTCAGTTACTGATGTTTTCATATACATGATATTGCCGATAATTTTTCCGTTATTTTCAGCAACATATGCAAGTTCCTTTACAAAATCAGGATGATCCCGCATAATGTGGACAAGGTAGTGTTCGTCACAACCCGGAACAAACAGATTCCAGAATGCGTCACGTGTTAAGGTCTCTACAGCACGATAATCCTGAGGCGTTTCAGGTCGTACTATTATATTCATGATGATACCTCTCGTTTTAATTGTAATAGTTTGATAACCGTATTTGCTGTCTCATCAATAGTTTGAAACGTGATATCAACATGACGTGAGAATGACGGACCGGCAAGTCCGACACATACGATGTATTCGCACATGTCAAAAAGGCGGTTACCTATTGTAGTTTTTCCGCAATTAATTGCACCATTAAGAAATATCAGTTTGTTCATATGTGTTTCCTTACAAATACCGTCTGATTTTTCTTTTGTAATCGATATAGGTTTGTCCGAATCGCTGCTCAAGAAACTGCTCTTCACTTTTAATAATAAGATGATAGATGATTATTGAGTACACACCCATCAATGTAACAATACCATTTGCACATCCGGCAATTGATGCAATAGTAAACAGGTTGAAACCGACATACATTGGATTGCGGCTTATTTTATAGATTCCGTTATTTTTAAATGCGGTTGTTTCTGATGGAAGACCGAGCCGCGTTGATTTGCCGAGATTGACCATACTGGTTATGGTAAAGATACTACCGGTTACAATACAGAATATTGAAATATATGTAGCCAGTGGTGATACAATTATTTGTAAATGAATAGTGCCATTAAAACAGAGGCTCAGGAGAATCCAGGATATGTAGCCACTGAATTTTCCTGAATAAAAAAGGAATGGATTGATTGTTGCAGTTCCGATAATGTTCAATTGTATCTCCTGTAGCAGGTTCTGGAAACGATTGCTGACAAATGAACTCTGATGCTAAACAAGATACATTAATGATTCGGATAAAAAAAGTAACATGTTGAGCTATCCTCCAGAATACCGTATTGGAATTTACATAGCAGGATGAACCGTTTCATGAGTGGCGATAAGTATTAAATTGTCAAGAATGTTTTCGATAAGTTGCTGCTGTTGCGGAAATGATGAACCTGTCTAGGATTTGAACAGCTCCGCATCAGCCTGTTTAATTGCTTCTAATTCCTGTTCAATTCAGTAAGCCGTTTCAAAAGTTCCTGAATCATAGTAACCATTCAACCCTTTTTGTTTTGTTGGTAGTTAAGGTATTTCATCCTTCACATATCCTTCTGCATATACTATCTTTAACATCCCCCTCAAAAAAACAAATCAAACGATAAGGGCTTAAACGGTGAAAATCAGTAAAGATACTTCCCGGCATATTGTATTGTATCTTATAAGAATAGCAAAAATTGTGGTTACATTCTTCTACGCACGTCAGCAGCCGCCTGTACAGAAGGTATTAAGGCGTGGTGCCGGGATTCTGACCATGTTATTTATTCTGCTTGTTGCGATTGATTGCAATTTCTTATGGCTTTTTGGTGAATCGCCATCAGTTCGCGATATCATGCATCCCAAACCCGCGATTGCATCAGAGGTTTATTCCGCAGATAGTGTTTTACTCGGAAAATATTTTTACGAAAACCGTGTTGCAGTTCTCTATAGTCAAATTTCTCCGATGCTGATCAGAACGCTTGTCGCAACCGAAGATGAACGGTTTTATAAGCATATGGGAATTGATATAATCGGGTCAATCAGTGCAATGGCCGGTGCACTGCAAGGTAATGCGCGCGGAGCAAGTACTATTACGCAGCAACTGGTGAAGAATCTTTACAAAACAAGATCAAGGGAGAAACGAGGTCTGCTTGGGAAGGTGCCTTTGATCAGGATCGGTATTATAAAAGTGAAGGAGATGATAAATGCGTTCAAGCTCGAAGTCATATTTGATAAAAAGGATATTGTTACCCTGTATTTGAATACAGTTGACTTCGGCAATAATGCTTTTGGAATCAAAACTGCAGCAAAGACCTATTTCAATACAACACCAATGGAACTTAAGCCGGAGCAGTGTGCACTTTTGGTAGGAATGTTAAAGGCGACCTCAACCTATAATCCGGTTCGTAACCGCAAAAAAGCAACAGAACGGCGTAACATCGTGCTCGGGATCATGATGACACATGGGATAATCACAAAAGATGAACACGCACACCTGAAAAAGAAAAAAATAAACCTCAGGTTGACACCAGAGAAAGTAAACGATGGTACGGCGAATTATTTCAGGCAGGCACTTATTGACTATTTACGACCATGGCTCAGGAAGCACAACTATGATCTGTATGCTGATGGGCTCAAGATATATACAACCGTTGATGCATCAATACAGATTTATGCAGAAGCCGCGGTTGCAAAAAACATGAAACGGCTGCAGGGTATTTTTGATGATCACTGGAGCGGGAGAAATCCCTGGGTTGATGACAATTATAAGGAAATGCCCGATTTTGTCACTATGATTATGCGTCAATCGTGGGAGTACAGGAAACTTGAAAATCAGTATGCTGCCTTCCCTGATTCTCTGGAGTGGCATGTAAACAAAAAGATAAAAAGAAGACTCTTCTCATGGAAGGGGGATTTTGACAGTACACTGAGTTTACGCGAACTGTTCGATTACAACCTTCGCTTTCTGCGTTCCGGATTTATTGCCCTTGAACCGCAAACCGGAATGGTTCGTGCATGGGTTGGTGATATAGATTATGAACATTTTAAATACGATCATGTCAATCAGTCAAAACGACAACCCGGTTCAACATTCAAGACCTTTGTATATACCGCTGCGATTGATAATGGGTATGCACCATGCGACAGTATCACTGACAAACCAGTAACAATCAAATATGTTGAAAATGGTAAACCGAAAAGCTGGTCCCCGCATAATGCAGACTGGACATTTCTTGATAGTAAAGTAACTCTTAAATACGCCTTTGCACGGTCACTTAACAGCATTACTGTTCAGATAGCAGATAAAATCGGTTGGCGGAAGGTCATTGCGATGGCGAGTAAAATGGGAATAGAGTCACCAATTGATACTGTTCCGTCAATATGTCTGGGAGTCAGTGATGTATCGCTTCTGGAACTGGTACGGGCTTATTGTCCAATAGCAAATGGCGGAAACAGAATTGAACCTCAGTTGGTTACACAGATCATGGACAGAAAGGGAAAACTGCTTGCAACGTTTAAACCGGCAACCGAGAAAATTCTCAACGATGAAACAGTGTTTTTAATGCAGCGGATGTTTCTTGGTACTATGACCGAGCCACGCGGTACAACACAGGCGCTTTATGCTTATGATCTGTTCAGATATAACACCGATATAGGCGGCAAAACCGGAACATCATCAAATCATTCTGATGGATGGTTTGTCGGGGTGACACCAAATCTTGTTGCCGGGGCCTGGGTAGGCGGGGAGGAACGCTGTATTCATTTCAGGACATCAGCACTGGGAGAAGGATGCAAAACGGCACTCCCCATTGTTGGATCATTTTTTGAAAAGGTACTTACAGATACATCGCTTCGGAAGATCCGTGGTCATTTTAACACTAATGACAAAGTGACAAACAGAGAATACAGGTGTGTTACCCCTTTTATTGACACTGCGGACTCACTAAATGAATTACCTTTTTAATTGCTATTAATTATTAATAATTTAAACTGGTTCAGGATAGCACAGCAGTGCCGGATTTAAGGTTCAAGGTTTCAATTACTTACAGCACAGATTGTACAAATGTTATAATTTATATAGAACAAGATGATTAAGACTTTTTACATTGTATTTAATTTTGTTTATGTGATTATTTGCTAAAAAAGTATGAAAATCCCTTTTAAAAAGCTATTTTAAGAAATCGTATAAAAACTCTGATTTTTTGTTGAAGATGCATTATTTTGTACGGTAGTGCAGGCAATATTTTAGAACAGATAAGGAAAGGAGTACCTCAAGAATATCGGTTTTGTAAATCATTTTGAGGGGTGAATTTTTAATATCATACTATATAAAATTGAAGGTTAAAGGGGAATTATGAGTAAGTTACGGTATTTGACGATTCTATTGAGTACTGCTCTGGTGAGCAGTTTATTTGCCGGGCCGGTCACGGAAAGTGGAGCAATGAAACGCTCTGGCTCCAAGATTATTGGAACAAAATCCAATTCAACTGTTCAGGTGGCAGGTCCGAGTCTGTACTGGAGTATCTGGGGTGGAGAAAAGTTTTATAACAGTGGTGCTGTAGCAAAAGTTGTATCAGATTGGAATGCATCACTTATTCGTGCTGCAATCGGAGTAGAAGGTAGTGGTGAGCCAAATGAGAATACTTATCTTCAGAACCCGGATCAGCAACTTACGCTTGCAAAGACTGTTGTTGATGCAGCTATTGCTAATGATATTTATGTTATCGTAGACTGGCATGATCATAATGCGCATCAGCATGTTACTCAGTCCAAAGCGTTTTTCAAGGCAATGGCTGAAAAGTATAAAAACACGCCAAATGTGATCTGGGAGATATGGAATGAACCGACACAGGTTCAATGGAGTGTTATCAAGAACTACGCTAATGAAATTATTCCTGTTATCAGAGAGTATAGTTCAAATCTTATTGTTATTGGTACACCAACCTGGTCACAGGATGTAGATGTTGCTTCGAAGGATCCTGTTGCTGATGAAAATGTTGCATACGCACTTCACTTCTACGCAGGAACACACAAAGATGCATTACGTACTAAAGCAGAGACAGCATTGACAAATGACGTTGCGCTTTTTATTACAGAATTTGGAACTACCACATCAGATGGTGGACAAAAAGATGGAACAATCTATACTGACGAGACAAAAAAATGGCTTGACTGGGCAGATGTGAAGGGTATCTCCTGGGCGAACTGGTCTCTTGTAAATATGGCAAACATGTCTTCTGCAACTAAAAAGGAAGCTTCTGCTATACTGAATTCATCTACGACTGCTACAGACGGTAATTGGTCTGATAACAATTTGTCAACATCAGGGAAATGGATTGTAGATCGCCTGCGTGCACGACCAAAAACACAGAACTCAGATTCTGCAATGATTATGACTTCGGTTCAGGGAGGTGGATCAGTTACAGTGTCGCCATCATCGACAAAAGTCAAGAAAGGTACATCTGTTACCTTTACTGCAGTTCCGTCAAATGGCTATTCATTTAAAGCTTGGGCTGGTGCATCAACGTCAACGACAAATCCTCTTACATTGACAATCAATGAGAATACCACACTAACAGCAGTTTTTGCCGCGGAAGCCGGTACAAATATGGTAAAAAGCGGTGATTTCAGCGATGCAACAATGTGGACGTACTGGGTGGACGCCAAAACAAATACTGCAACTGTTTCTTTCGCAGATCAACAGGCGAATGTAGAAATAACAAAAGCTGATACCTTTAATTATACAATTCAGGTATCACAGGGTAGTATTCCTCTTGTAGATGGCGAGACGCTGGTTCTTACATTTGATGCCTGGTCATCTGGAGAACGTATTATGTTTCCTTGTTTGTCAAGTGCAACAACATACCATTTTCAGGGTGGAGAAGAGGTTACATTAACCGATACTAAGCAAACATTTACAATTGAAATAACACCTGATTCAACAACTGATGAGGGTATACTTCAGTTCAGTTGTGGTAAATCAACACTGCCGGTGTATATTGACAATGTTTCTCTTGTAAAGAAAATTCCTGTATCAGTAAACAGAGGTAGAATCGCATCGGTCAATAATAAAGGAGTGTTCACTATTTCCGGTAATAAAATTTTCTGGAATGCTGCATCTGCCAATGCTACAGCATCAATTGTAGCACTGAGCGGAAGAGTATTGCAGTCGTCAATAACAGCCAGAGAGTGTGATCTGTCGGCATTGCCATCAGGTACTTATGGTTTTATTATCAATGATGGCATTAAACAACAGACATTTAAATTTACAAGGTAATTGTGAATATGTGCTGCATTGTCAGATGGCTAAACACGTTTTACGACGTGCTATTTGACAATACAGATGATGTGGCGTTATGTAAGTGAACTTGTTTATATAGTTACAATTACGGTCCAGCAACAATAGATTCAGTTGTTGCTGGACCGTTTTCTTTAGCAGGAGGATCTACGACCACACCTGTTGCATTTACGGAACTCATTGTCCTGGATTGTTTTCATAATCCTCTGTTAATTCTTTCAATGCCTGTAATGCCTTAGGCCACATTTCTTCAAACATGGGTGTGTATTCTTCGGACATGTCCTGATCAATGGTCACCTCTGTAACACCATTCTTTTCCACGAAGGTGTAGTTCTCAAATGCTGGCGTCCATTTCTTTACCTCCTCACTTTGTGTGTCCACCGTGCCATCAGGATTGAGCATTCCAATATGTTCAATTGAGATAAACTTACAGGGACGGTTTTCTTTGATACGACTATACATGCCACCCATTTCTTTGCCAGTTTTTTCATCTACTCCGATAAAGCATATTTCGCTTCCTTCCGACCAATCACCTTCAAAGCGTGAGCCTGCAGGGCAGAATGGTTTTGTCCATATACTATAACTCTCTTTACCGATCATAGTGTCCCAGACTTTTTTAACCGGAGCGTTTATTTGAACTGAAAAATGAATTTTTTGCATGATTTTACCCCCTGAAATTAAAAGTATGAATGAATTGTTGCACCATTTTTACAGCCTGTTTTTCTGTATCCTGACTTGTTCAGGCCGATTGTCAATGTTTTACAACAAGACGCCAGCTCCACTCGTCGCATGATTGTCATGGCCGGCAGGAAGGCGCTATCATCTTAATTATTACTATTTTTCCTTTGTCGCAACATACAGCACCGCACACTTAGTTTATTATTTCTGGTCATTCTGGTTTAAGTGTGGAAGGTACTTAGTATTATTTCTTAAAGAATCGAACTCTATGGCTTGTTTTATGTAATATTGTAAGTATTCGTCTATATAGTCATCAATATTGCTGACTCTTAAGTTGAGTGATTTATTTCCTTCTCCTTCAAGTAAAGAGTACTTTCGTGCTAAAAAGCAATCCCCCGATGACGCGTCCCCCTTATTAAGGGGGAATTTAATTTTGTAAAATAGCCAAAATCATCACTCAAAACAGTATGAATTCAAGCACTGTCCTTCGCATATCGTGAATTGTCAAAAGATCATTATCTCTTGTTAATCAACGCAGGTTTTCAAACTGTCTTAACAATAGGAATGCGATTTCCAGAAACGGATATAAAAAGGGCATACTTCAAAATGCCCTTTTTAATTAGTGGTGTATTCGGTAGGTTGACAATGTGAAAGTTAGTTAATTCCACCAAGTGCTTTGATCAGATTTGAAACAACAAAATACGTGATAGCAGCGCAGGTTGCCGACAATGGAATGGTCAGTACCCATGCCATAAGGATTCTCCGTGCTGTAATCCAGCGTACGCATTTTGCATGCTGAACAGTTCCTACACCCATTATTGATCCAGCCATAACATGCGTCGTACTTACAGGTATTCCGGCATGCGATGTCGTTAAAAGTACCGATGCTGCGGCTACATTGGCACAAAAGCCTTCCATCGGGCCAATTTTTGTTATGCTTGTACCCATCGTCTTTACAATACGCCATCCACCACAGAGCGTTCCAAGTGAAATAGCAGTATATGCAGCCAGAACGACCCAATTGTCAATTTGTCCGGTTTCAAAGGAACCGCTGACACCCCCTGTAAAGAGAGCAAGTGCAATAATACCCATCGTTTTCTGAGCATCGTTGGTACCATGACCGACGCTTGAGCACAGCGATGCAACGAGCTGCATTTTTTTAAATATTCCGTGAGTTTCCGCGGGTTTCTGCTTATGAAATATCCAGATTGTAACTGCTGTAACAATCATTGCGCATACTATACCGATAAGAGGAGCCAGAAAAATGAATGCAAAGATTTTTCCAACACCTGCCCATTTAACTGTATTCAATCCGGCAGCTGCGATTCCTGAGCCAATCAGTCCGCCGATTAGCGCATGACTGCTTGATGACGGAAGGCCCATGCGCCATGTTATTATCTGCCAGACAACAGCGCCGATAAGCGCGGCAAAAATAAGCGGCAGAGTAACCTGGTCGAATTGCACAACACCTTTACCGATCATTGTAGCGACTGCTGTGCCAAACACGAAATAGCCAATAAAATTAGCTGCTGCAGCCATGCATACAGCCTGGAATGGAGTCAGTGTTTTTGAAACCACAATTGTAGCGATAGCATTTGCGGCATCGTTGAAACCATTGACAAAATCAAATATGAGCGCAACAACAATTACAATAACAACAAGTGCAAATGATGATACCATGTGTCAACCTATCTTTACTTTTATGTGACGGATTAATTTTCCCACATAGTCAATAGCATCAACTGCGGATTCAAGATGTTCATAAAATTCTTTAAATTTAATTATATGCACAGATGTATTTTTCTCGGCAAACAGACCAGCCATGCTTGTTCTGAAAAGATCGTCTGCTTCGTTTTCTATATCATGCATTTTAATCATTATATCTTCGCTGTAATTTTTTTTGCGAAGCTGCTTAACCAATACATCCATGTGCCCGGCGATCTTTTCAATAAGTATTGAAAATTCGCAGACATTTGACGGAACCTCTCTGATATTGTAAATACCGACTTTACGCGAGATACTATTTAGAATATCAAGCGCCCTGTCAATGTTGATAGAAAGCAGATGAATATCCTCACGGTCTATTGGAGTAATAAAGGTTTTGTTTAATTCTGAAAAAATCTGCATTTCGAGCCGATCACCTTTTCTCTCCAGCTCTTTAATCTCTTCAAGACTTGCCGCAATATCTTTTTCCGACATTGAAGCAATGTTGTGAACGAGCTTTTTAAAAACAACAATTGCTTTATTAAGACAAACTACCTGTTGTTCCATGTAATCGAAGAATTTTGTTTCCCGGGGAAGGAGAAGATCTAAAATATTGAGTCCCATTCAGGTAACCCCCTTTTTTGTAAGAAGAGTCCTATATGTAAATAGAATGATAAAGGCCGCAACACTATTTGCGGCCCGGATTATTATCAAGTGCAGGGCACAGATATGGTGGTGTGTGGAAATTGAAAGGGAATGCCCGCATAGAGGCATCCCTTTCAACATTAATAATAAGGTCTGCATTGTTTCATCATAAGGATTGGTTCTGCCGTAGAATCGCTTCCCAGCGGCTGATCAAACTTAAATTCAGTATCCATTGCATATGGTTTATTAGGATTAGTACCATAGACTTTCTTGAAATATGAATGTATCTCCTCCAGTGCATCACCAAGAGCCCGTACCTGGTTTGGAGTCAATACCGTAGCTTTACCTTCAGGCAGCTGATTGGAATGACCCATGTAGACAATGGGCTGTCCCGGATAATCATAATGATAAATGAATTGATCTGTTGTCACACCGCTATCCGGAAGAACCACCGATGCTCCGTTGTATTGTACATTGACATAAAATCCCGGTTCAATCCCTTCTTTATCGAAAATATTAGTGGTGATTGCAACACCGGTTGCCTCTTCAGTAGGAAATGCCTGATGAGCAAGAAGCGCCATTCCTACAGCGTTATGGTCGATTTTGCGGTAGCTTCGTTCCTCAAAGGCCCGGAAAAACCATACACTCGCCCATACGGTACGAATGGCATCAAGAACATCATCCATATCATCCGGACCACCGCTATTTGATGTATAGAGTCCGGCACCAGTGAATCCATCAAGATCTTCAGCATTAGTGCTTGACCTGAAACGCATTCTTACACCGGGAAAATCAGCGTTAAGTTTATTGGCGAGCATTTCAGTAAATTCAGCATCCACGGGAGCTTTCTTCATTTGTTTCCGCAATTTAGCAAGTTTTTCATCACGGACTTTAGGATCACTCTGAAAGGCTTCATCTGCAAGCAGTTCTGCCACCTGTAAATCAAAACCGTTTTGTTTCATAAACTGCATATAATAATAGATTGGTATCCCAAAAGCTTTAGGATAGGTAACTTTTTCCGGATCCATTTTTGGAAAAGCCGAGAAGTGACTTGTTTTACCGCCAAAAGCAGGAAGTGCAGCTTTAAGAGCCTGGGCAAGTGTTTTATCTGACAAATCAAGAATATCCTCGACATTGCGCAGATCTCTTGTTAATGTGTCCATATTTGGTATTCCAACCTCTGCCGGACCATTTATTTCCCACCATGCATCAGCATCTTCTTTTGATACCTCTTTAATGATGTATTCAAACGGTTTGACCTCAAGCTCTACCCATTTACCCTCAAGAGCTCGTAATGCCGGATCATTCCAGGCATTCCGAAGTGCCATATTGGGTGTTCCACGGTTGTGTGAAAGAACGTTTATATGCGCCAGAGGAGTCTGAAATTCCTGTGTAATAATTCCCATGGTCACCGAAATGTCGTTCGGAACAGCATCAAGTACAGGTATATCACGAAATGACAAGTAGCTCGATTCCAGTTCTTTGGCTGTGATAAAGACTAGTCTTCCCATACTTTTCGTGCAATTATACGGCTCATATGTTATACCCTTTTTAAGCTCATCAGTGGTGATCAATTTCACTGATGATGGGAGACTTTTTGCTACATTTGTGATTGCTTCAGAGCCAGGATGAAAATAGAGCGCGTTACCAAAGTAACATACTTCTTTGATCTTTTCGTATGCCAACTTAATCATATCTGCAGAAGCATTATCGTAAGGTGCAATCTCATACACCCAGGCATCCGGACCTTCATAGTAGGAGATCGCTCCAAGAATAAAGCGTCTGTCTTTTCTATAATAGTTATTGTTGAACTGATCTAATTGAGGTACAACCGGTTTTCCATTACCGGAAAGATTAGTTGATGCAAAATTATAGTGTATCGGATATTTCTTACTGTTAATAATATACAGCGGGCTGCCGTCACCATCAAGATCGATAATCGTTTTGGCAGATGTCGCACCCGGTATGCTCGCATCCAGAGGCTGTGATGCAAGTTTTACAAAATCATTTTTACAGCCTATCGTGGTAGTATAATCCGGTGTTGAATCTTCTTCAGCGATAACACAATCACCCTCCACGACATCCGGCTTATCCACTGGTGGAGGGTCTTCCGGACCCGACGGTGTTAAGAAACATGATACAAAAAACATAGATAACGCAACAAGTACAGACAAAATCAACCGTGTCATATTCTTTGCGTTGTTAGAATGTAGCTGCATTATAAAAATCTCCCCTTTGAAATTTTGATATACTCATTAGTTACCATCATATTATTGACATTTCCGGTCAATACAATGCGTTCCCTCAGGACAAACCCCGTTACCAGTTTCGTCACCAGAGCAGGATATCTCACCTGGAATTGTCAACATTTTTGTTATAGTACATTCAACAGTAGCTTTTGCTTTAGACTTTTCATCGACAACTACCGCTTGACGAGTAATATAAACACATGGATAACCGGCGGTACCGTATGATTTTAATTTATCAATCATTGCACCAGGAATGGTCACAGAACCATCATCCTCTGTTTCACACTGGATTTCCCCTTTTGTACCTCCGTGATAACTAAGGTTAAAACGGATGGATATCGTCGAAATACCTGCAACTTTGGGAGGTTCCCAGTTGAGAGTTATGTCTTTACCATCTTCAAGCACGATTTCGTCATTGAGAAAAACCAATGGTGCAATACACGGGACTTCTATTGTGAAGGGTTCTACAGAACCTGTTCCGGCAGCAGCAAATGTTATGATATCACCCTCATTAGCCGGAGGATAATCAGGGTAAGGTGAAGAGATCTGGTAATCAAAAGCGCGATCGCCGGGTTCACTTATGTAGGTTAATGGTTCGCCACCACTTTTCATACCGGTCAATGTCATATTGCCAACACTGTACGCGTTAGGTTCAGACATACAACTGTCATCCGCAACACACATACCATCAGATGAACAGTCCGAACATTTAGGATTATACTTTTTGAAAAGCCTGCACTGGCCTGAAACCATTTGCTCCTTAAAAATATCCAAAGGAGGAATCGGACCATCCTTCATCATTCCCACAAAATTTGTGTATGCCGGATTGCTGAGTTCTGGATTCTCAGGTATCAGTTGAACACGAAATGTACCAAATGACTGGGCTGTTGGTTTAATCACAGTATCGTCTGGATCATCTGGATCATCAATAACCACTGGATCCGAAGGACCTTTGGTTTCAAAACATGCAACACCGACCAGAATCAGGGCAAATAAACCTATAGGGATAATTTTTTTTAAAGACACTTTCTGTTGCTCCTTATATTTGATTACATTTCATAATGAGATACAAATTGTATCTCATTATTTTATGGGTTAAGTCCAAAACAGTAAAATCCTCCATAACCACCGCCATTACCGATTGTATAGACACCTGGTATCCCACCACCGCTTGCATCGGTAGAGTCAACTCCTGGCAGGCAACCGGGCATGTCCCACGCAGATATCCAGTTTTTCATTCCCATAAACCCGCCAAATTCCTGGGGCCATGACATTCCTGCACGGGCTGTGGCACTTCCATCACCTTTGGTTGATGTCCAGTCACTACAAGTACAGTCTTTTGTAGTACTATACAGTTTGCCGTTAGTGCCTGAGCCTGTTATTGTAAGATGGTTATCGACTTTCTTTGAACTTGATGGATCAGGCATGTGATTTGGAACGCCGTCTTCATTAGGGAAATCATTTTTAATCGCAATATCTGCGTTTATTGGACGATCATTCAGAAGTTCGCTTATCTTGTTAGCAAACAGCCTTCCCTTGCGGTCGTACCACGGTCCCTGACCGATTCTATCTATAGCATCAGCCTGCTTACCGTCAGGACCAACCTTTGCACTCAGAAATGCACGCCATTGTTTTGCACTTGCTCCGGGCATACTCTTCTCTGCAATGCATGAACAGATGCTGTCTGCACCAAGAAGACCGGCACCTTGTCCTGTTTTACCAAAACGTAAATCACCACCGAAACCATTGACGTTGCGGGACAGATCGCGTAGTGCTTTAACACTGGTCAAAAAGAAACTGAACTTTGCGAGATTCGATGTGTCAAGAGTGATATTTAATTCCGTATCATACGATGAAACCGCTACTTTTTTGGAAATGAAGTTTGGTGCAGAAACGCTTAATGAATCTACAACTGCCTCCAGTTTAGCCATTCTTGGACTATTTGAAGTCTTCCCGGCAGTAACGGAGTTTGAGAATGAATGTTTACCATTTGGTAACTGCATATACCTGAATGTCGAACTGTGTCCACCGACCGAAACCCGGATTGTCATCATGTTTGTGGCCATAGAACCGGATGGAATTTTATACTGATAAACTCCGGCAGGTGCGTAGCTGGTAAGCTCGTGTTTCAGCAGGCTTCCTGATATATCGAACATGTCGATACTTACCTGTGCTGGTTTTACAAGATTCAACTTTATGTTACCATTGTTGAAAGAGATATTTTCAATATTTGAAATTGTTTTATAATTATTTACATTGGTTGCCGTTTTTATTGAATATGCGCCATCAGAGTCGGTGGTATCTGATAATTTCTGGCTCTGCAATGATACAATGGCACCCTTTATCGGTTTTCCACTGTTACCTGAAACTTTTCCCCATATATTGACATTTTCAGCAGAAACAGCAATGCCAACAAGAAATGTTAGATATATCCCAATAATTCTAAGCAAAAAATACCTCCTCTGTACATGTAATATTCGATTCTGTATCGGTAACCATATATGATTACCATACATTAGCGTCCCCCACCACTAACATTCTTTCGCTAATATACCCAGAATAGTCGAACCACGATGGTTTTATGTGTACTGGATGGAAAAGTCGTATTCTCTTTTGAGAATAGTCCTTAACAGATTCAGACTGTTAGGTTGAATAATTTTGTTGTATATCATTGAAATAAAATAGATTAATAATGTCTGCCGAATGAAAATCGGTATGTGCCGGCAATAGAGAATGCGACTTGATTACTCATGATTTATAAATCCGGATTGTCCAGGTTGGATTGATGATGGTCGCGGATGTATTGATATTAGTAGGGACAGGTCGCGACCTGTCCCTATGTATTAAAACACACGTTTTATGCGTTTTTTTTGATTATACAGCGCTTCGCATCATATTACGGATTGAGTCCGAAGCAGTAAAAACCACCATAACCGCCGCCATTACCAATTGTATAGACACCCCTTACACCACCCAAACTTGCATCAGTGGAATCAATTCCCGGCTGGCACCCTGATGCATCAAAAACTGATATCCAGTTTTTCTGCCCAAACGACCCGCCAAATTCCTGAGGCCATGATAATCCGGAACGAGGTTTGCTGCCATTCTCACTTCCCTCTGTTGATGTCCAGTCGTTGCATGTACAGTCTTTTGTCGTACTGTACAGTCTGCCCTGTGCATTGGAACCTGTAATAAACATATGGTTGTCGACCTTCTTTGCTGTTGAAGGATCTGGCATATGATTTGGGACGCCGTCCTCATTTGGAAAATCATTTTTGATCGCAATATCTGCATTTATTGGACGGTCATTCAGAAGTTCGCTTATTTTGTTAGCAAAAAGCCTTCCCTTACGGTCGTACCACGGTCCCTGACCAATTCTGTCAATTGCATCAACCTGTTTGCCATCCGGACCTGCTTTGGCACTCAGGAATGCACGCCATTGTTTTGCACTTGCACCAGGCATACTTCTCTCCGCAATGCAGGAACAGATGCTGTCTGCACCGAGAAGCCCCGCACCCTGTCCTGTTTTACCAAAACGGAAATCACCGCCAAAACCTTTAACATTACCGGACAAATCGCGCATTGCTTTAAGACTTGTCACAAAGAAACTGAATTTTGCGAGACTCGATGTGTCAAGAGTGACATTTAATTCTGTATCATATGATGAAACCGCTATCTTTTTAGAAAGGTAATTAGGTGCAGAAACATTTAAAGAATCTACAACCGCCTCTAACTTAGCCATTCTCGCACCATTAGCAGATTGCCCGGCAGTAACAGCCTTTGAAAAAGAATGTTTACCATTGGGTAACTGCATATACCTGAATGTTGAGCTATGTCCTCCGACCGAAACGCGGATTGTCATCATGTTTGTAGCCATGGAACCGGAAGGAATTTTATACTGATATACTCCAGCTGGTGCGTAGCTGCTCAGCTCCCGTTTCAGAAGGTTCCCGGATATATCGAACATGTCGATACTTATCTGAGCCGCTTTTAACAGATTCAACTTAATGTTGCCATTATTGAACGAAATATTTTCAATAGTTGGAATCTTTGCAGAATAGTTTACACTTGTTGCAGTTTTTATTGAATATGCACCATCAGAGCCTGTTGTATCTGATAGTTGTTGACCCTGCAATGCTACAACAGCACCCTTTATCGGCTTGCCGCTATTACTTGAAACGGTTCCCCATAAATTGACATTTTGAGCAGAAACCGCAATGCCGGCAAGGCATGTTAGATATACACCTATAGTTTTAAGCAAAAAGTACCTCCTTTGTACATGATTTATTTACTCGAATTTCTACCTGTAACAATGTTTTCCCTCCACCAACATGTATCCTAATATACCCGGAATCATCGAACAGCGATGTTTTTATGTGCACTATATGAAAAAGTCGTATTCTCTCTTGAGAACAGCCCTTAACAGATACAGACGGCGGGTAATTAAACTAACTTCCATATATGTCATTATATTTCGTTGAAATGCAATAAATAATAAGTATGGTTGCCAAATGACAGACGGTATGTACCGGTAAGAGAGAGATTGCAGCTCATTTTCAGGAATCTTAAACCACTATTATCCAGTTTGACATTCTAGAAATACAGATATTTTGAATTGATTAGTGAGATGCAGAGTTTTTTTTGGTACATCCCGGATTCAGCTGAATCCGGGATGTACCATAGGTGTTATTGTAATTATCAGTCCTGACGGGCCCTGGCTTTTAAAACATACAACTGCATCGAGAATACTGCCATAAGTCCGACAGGAATAGTAGGGACAGGTCACGACCTGTCCCTACTGCGTTTTATTGATTATACTATGTGTTGCAGCTTATTATGGATTAAGTCCGAAACAGTAAAAACCACCATAACCGCCGCCATTACCAATTGTATATACTCCCTTAACACCGTCCAGACTGGTCTCGGTGGAATCAATTCCTGGCTCGCAACCTTTTGTATCATATACTGAGATCCAGTTTTTCTCACCCATGCCACCACCAAATTCCTGGGGCCATGACAGCCCTCCACGTGCAGTAACACCGCCTTTTCCTGTTTCTGTACCCCATGATGAACCAGCACTTCTTCCTGTCTTTGATGTCCAGTCAGTGCAAGTGCAGTCTTCTGTTGTACTGTACAGTCTGCCCTGTTTATTGGAACCTGTAACTGTAAGGTGGTTATCAACTTTCTTTGAACTCGAAGGATCGGGCATGTGATTTGGAACGCCGTCTTCATTAGGAAAATCATTTTTTATCGCAATATCTGCATTTATCGGACGGTCATTCAGAAGTTCGCTTATGTTGTTAGCAAATAGCCGCCCCTTGCGGTCGTACCACGGACCCTTTCCGATTCTGTCAATAGCATCCACCTGCTTGCCATCAGGACCAACCTTTGCACTCAGAAATGCACGCCATTGTTTTGCTCTTGCTCCAGGCATACTCATCTCAGCAATGCATGAACAGATGCTGTCTGCACCAAGAAGCCCTGCACCCTGGCCGGTTTTACCCATAGTAAAGTCACCGCCAAATCCTTTAACATTACCGGACAAATCGCGCATCGCTTTGAGACTTGTCAAAAAGAAACTGAACTTCGGGAGATTCGATGTGTCAAGAGTAATATTTAATTCTGTATCGTATGATGACACCGCCACTTTTTTAGATAAGTAATTAGGTGCAGAAACGCTCAAAGAATCTACAACCGCTTCCAATTTAGCCATTCTCTGACCATTTGAGGCCTTCCCGGCAACAACAGCATTTGAGAACGAATGCTTTCCATTAGGTAACTGCATATACCTGAATGTCGAGCTGTGTCCTCCGACCGAAACCCGGATTGTCATCATGTTTATAGCCATGGAACCGGAAGGAATTTTATACTGATATACTCCAGCCGCTGCGGAACTGCTGAGCTCCCGTTTCAGAAGATTCCCGGAAATATCGAACATATCGATACTTACCTGAGCCGGCTTTAACAGATTTAACTTAATGTTGCCATTATTGAACGAAATATTTTCAATAGTTGGAATCTTTGCAGAATAGTTTACACTGGTAGCAGTTTTTATTGAATATGCACCATCAGAGCCTGTAGTATCTGATAGTTTTTGACCCTGCAATGCCACAACAGCACCCTTTATCGGCTTGCCGCTATTACTTGAAACTGTTCCCCATAAATTGACATTTTCAGCAGAAACCGCAATACCGGCAATACATGTTACATATAAACCAATAGTTCTAAGCAAAAAGCACCCCCTCTGTGTTTGTTTTACTTGCTTATTTTACAAAACGATAAAAAAATAATTGTACAAAAAACATGTTATTGTAACAATATACCAATATTTGCCTTACAGGGACTGCTTTATGTGTATCCAATAAAAAAGTTACATTCTCTTTTGAGAATAGTTCCAATTGACTCCATCGGTAAAATATAACTTGATTAAACCGCCAGCTTGGATTAATAAACGCCTGATTTCAATGACTGTAACAAATGTATTTGGAATGTTACGACATGAACGTTATTTTATGGAGTCCCGGAATGTTTATATATATGATTAGACGACTCACTGCCAGATAGCAGAGTGTTGTTGTGAAGGAGGAAAAAGGGTGTCTGTAATAACGGTTGTTCTTATTGCGATAGCACTTTCAATGGATGCTTTTGCGGTTTCAATCTCCAGCGGAGTAACGATTTGCAAAATGCATTTGCGGCATGCACTTAGAATTGCAGCCTTTTTTGGGGGATTTCAGGCATTGATGCCGGTTGCGGGGTGGAGTGTTGGACGGCTTGCGGCTGATTTTATAACTGCTATTGATCATTGGGTGGCATTTGCTTTACTTAGTATCATTGGTGGAAAAATGCTGTGGGAGGCATTATTTGACAAAAAGGATGATAATGAGCGGAGTGATCCCCTGAATATCTATATTCTTCTGACACTTGCGTTTGCTACAAGTATTGATGCGGCGGCGGTTGGAATCAGCCTCTCATTTCTTAAAGTTGACATTATAGAGCCATCCATTATCATTGGTATTATTACATTTCTCATCTCTCTTGCCGGTGTGTTTATCGGGTGCAAATTCGGTGATAAATTTGGCAGTAAAGTGGAAATTGCCGGCGGCCTTGTATTGATTGGTATCGGGATAAAGATTGTTGTCGAGCATTTATTTTTCGGTCAAGGCAGGATTTAGCATTTTTACATGCGACAATAATGATGTAACCTTGTTCCTGATGAGAATATAACAACAATTTATGCAGTATTAAAAAAACTCATCGAATAAATGGGATAAAACATGATTGTGACATAGTGTCAAATAATCTGTGTTTTTATCCCATTATTATTTCTTAATTTGTTGTTGCTGATAATAATGTTAGTGTACCGAAATAAAGATCAGGGCCACCCCACATAAAATCTGCTGAGTATCAATAAGCGGTTCTGTAATGATCTTTGGAACATTAATTGACTTTAAATAAATTGGAATTGACACAAGCAGTGTCCATAATGTTGTTATAAAAAACAGAAGTATTGTGTTTGCATGAAGATAACCAAGATATGACACTATTCCAACAAAAACAGATGCTGCAACAGATATACCAATAAGAATAAGGCCAGTCATATTCCGACCGAGTATTGCTGCAATGGTACGTACACCTGCAATCTGATCACCCTCAATGTCACGTACATCACAGGATGTAGTATTAATAAATGTTGTTAAACAGAATGCAAAAATTACAACAACAAGATCAAGCGTCGAGGGATGTATCGTTGTTTCTGTCGATGCAGCTATTGCAAAAGGTGTTATTCCCCAAAGTAAACTAACAGAAATGTTTTTAAGTATGACAACATCCTTTAACCTAAGGAATACAAGTTTGTTGTTTTTTAACCATGGAACCATTGCTACTGAGTAGACTACACCACAAACGATAAGCACTATATGCCATATTGTAAGTAAAGAGAAAGAGACAAGCAGAACAAACGATATGAAAATCATTGCAATGGGAATTGCTGATAATGATTTTTTCCTCTGGAAATACATTCTTTGTTCAGGACAATTAATGCTGTCTTCATCATCAGTATAGCGATTTAAAAGATAGATACTGAATGATATTATCACATATGAAAAGATAAGGATTGCATCAGGCTTTGAATCAAAATATAGTAATGCCCCAAACATCTGAAGTCCTGCTGCAAATGCCAATAGAGCTATTGGTGCAAAGATCTTAAACCATGATTTTAAAAACGCTGTACTCATTAAACCTCCACAATAAGACGGATTATTCAAAGCTGTGTGTGGTGGGATTGTTACAAACAATATACTAAATTTTTTTTGTCCTGCAGTTTTTTTTTTTACAAATGCACGGATATTTATTTTGACAAAATGATATACGTTGTATAAAATGTTTAAAATCGAATAGTTAGTCAGGTATTCACATAATGAGATAAATTAAAAAGAATATTATTATTTTTAGAATGCTCATTATAAAGTGTAAATGTATGGTTTAATCAATAGTTATAGTATTTTTACCGTTTTTACAATAGCTGTAACAGCCTCTTGAAGCGCTTAAGTTAATTTCCTCAACTGTTAAAGCAAGATAAGCCGGGGTAAAGGAAAAATACTTTTGCAGTAATGGATTTGTGTTGAACTGTTACTTGTTAAAGCGTTTAAATTGTCTTTCCCAACTGCTTGTATCTTTTTTTAAAAGTAAACCAGTTGAAAAAGACTCACTTTTATACAGGTAATAAATTGTGTACCGGGTGGTTCAGATTAAAGCGCTTAAGTCGTTTTTGAAACTGTCCTTTTATCCGTTTACAAAATCTATCAATAAATTCGGTTGTTTTTACACGTGATAAAACGTATCACCATCATGGTCTGTACAAAACGCTAAATTTTAGTTACATAGTAAATGCACTTCGCATGCAATAATACACACAGTCTGTTTTAAAAAAAGTAAACATGTTCCCCTGAAGTCAATTATTATATTTTATAATAGTAAATTTAAATACTATAATTCTTGTGTTTTTCTCATGTTCAGTAAAAATAATGGCGTTCTTTACCGGATTTGGCAGATCTGGCATCCGGAGTTTACTGTCAGGTTAAAACCTGTTGTCAGGGATTGAGTTTGGTTACGATACCACTTTTGGATTACATCTCATCAAATAGGCACAGGTAAAAATTGTACCCGCAACTGAAACTGTCCTTTTTACTACAAAATCGGCAGAAATAGAAAACAATACTGGCATGAAGTATATAATTGTGTTAAAATCAAAATCAATCGTTGGTATAATAATCGATTATCGAGGCGGAAATATTAGTGTACAATTTTGTATTAGAGATAGTTTGCGCATTTCTTATGGCCATGAGCCTGATTTTTATCATAATCGAATTACGTGCCCGGTTTGATAGAAGTTTTCTCATTTTTGGGATTTCCAATATTCTGCTATCGCTCTTTTGTGGTATAGATTTATGGATACAACCTGAATTTCAAACCTTATACTGGACAAAAATTCAACATATCATAGCTGCGTTTATTCCTACTTGTCTGGTCTGGTATCTCCTTTTATTTCTTAATAAGCATCAAGAAAATGTTATAAGAGGAATGTTCTTTTTAAGCATGGTATTTTCGGTTTTATTTTTTACCGACCTTATGCTGAAGCCATCAGCGAAAGAAGTAACCGGAACTATATTGTATTCTGTCACTTTTGTTCCTTTGATATTAATTTCAATTGTGTATATAATCTGGTTATTGATTGTAAACTTCATTCAGAGTAATAAACAGGATCGTAAGGTAATACTATTTCATTTTTTAGGGATAATCGCACTTGCTGCAGGAAGTGTTCTTGACATTGTGACAATAGTCAAAGGGAAACGGATTGTTGTGCAAGTCGCAACGTTTGTGGTACCTGGTTTGTTACTGTTCGGAATATTCGTTACAATGGTGTTTATTGATAGACTCACATCAATCATTAAAGATCGTGATGTAATGCTCAACAAACTACAAATTGCATATAAAGAGATGGAGGATGTTCAATCCCTTAAAGAGCTGGGGCAATCAAGTGCTATCATTAACCATGAAATCAATAACTACACCTTTTTAATTAATGGTTATGTTCAAATGTTGATGAAACAGCTTACTTTAACAGACAAACAACGACATATGATGACTACTGTTTCAGATACAATCAATAAAATGTCTGAATTCAGTAAGGATATACTGAATTTTTCCAAAGCCAAAATACTAAGTGATAAACGACCGCTCATGATTTCCAACCTGATAATCCAGTGCATTCAGTCACATTTTGCTGCGGTGCAAAAAATGTTTAATGTTGATGAGCTTGATATTAATGCAACGGTACATGGTGATTGGAATAAAATGGAACACGTTTTTGTAAATCTGTTTAAAAATGCAATCGAAGCAGAAGCAACACAAATTACCATAAAGACAATTCGAAACGATTCTGTGCTATTATTGGTCGTTGAGGATAATGGTGTCGGTTGCAGTATGGAGCAGTTACCATCTCTTTTTAAATCTTTTTATACAACAAAAAAGGGAAAGGGTGGTACCGGGCTTGGAATGTGTATCGTTCGTTCGATAATTGAGGGGCACGGGGGACATATAAACGTATATTCAAAGAATATTCTGGACAATAACACACATGGCCTTTTCTTTACGCTTGCATTCCCCGTATACGAAGAAGAAAAAAATAGAATAATTGATAAAAAAGATCAGGTAATTTTAATTAAGGATAAACTTGAAAATCTTTCATCAGTCATTAGAGTATTTCAGAATATCATGGTTAATCCGCACATCTTCCAGTCTGTTGATGATATTACTATTAAAAAGACTGATCTTGAAAAATTTGTTATCTTTGGTTCACCCGCTTCAATAAGAAGCTTTCAAAAAAAGATTGATAGTGCAGGAAATATGCATATGCTGACATGCAGTGCTGATGGAACAACCTTTGTAGTTAATGAGAATTTGAAAATGATTCATGTACTATCAGAAAAATATATCGTTGAATCTATGGCATAAAAGATGTTTTAATTTTCATTTGCTATTGTCTGATACTTAGTTAAATAATATAAGTTTTCAAAACGGTTGTAATGTGTAACAACAGTATCTGAAAAAATTACAAAAGAAATATCAGCAATACTTCAGAGCGATATCTGCAGCCCATATTTTAATCTTGTCAATATTACGGAAATCACCCTGAGGACTTTTCACCATCTTTACTATAAGACGGGCAATGAAACCGAGTTTTGAATAATCAACACTGCCGGCAAAAATAGTTGTGTCAATAGGGGCACAGCTACTGAACGGAGTAAGAAATGCAGCACTTTCCTGTATTGTTTTGTTAGTTTCAGTGCGAAGATTCATACATAGTGCGAAGCATACAACCTTTTTTGTTTTCAATATTGGACAATAGCTTTTGATAAACGAAAGCATTTCAGGAAGTGGTTTACCCATCCAGATTGCAGAACCGAGAATAATAAGGTCGTAGGATGTGATATCTTTTGCTTTTTTCACAGGGAGGACATCAACGGTAATCTCTTTTTGTTTTAATTTCATCTCATGTGCAATAATTGTTGCAGTATCTGCAGTTGAACCACTACGGCTTGCAAACAGAATTAGAACTTTTTTACTCATTGATATATCCTTTGAGATTTGACAACGATAAACCGGATTGGTAGAGCTGGCACGCCAGGTCAGTTTACTAACAAATTAATTTACTGCAGGTGATTATTCAAATTTTGATCTTGAAATAATATTTACTGGATACCCTGAAATACGCTGAATACCTGACTGAATGACTGTTTCTGATAAATAATGTATGCACGCTGAAATAACAAATCGGACAATTGAGGAATTGCCCGATTAAAAAAATGGAGCATGAATCCTGACGGTATTCATGTATGCTATACACAAATATATGTATATAGTAACCACTAATGCTTCATTGTTGAATGATCCACGGTAGTTGTTTTTTTGGGAGCTGGTATAATGGTTTTTGAATTCTTCGGAATTGATTCAACTCCCTGACCTAAAGCTTCCAGTTTTTTAATGTACTTATCCGGATCCTTCTTAATATCAGTAATACAGGCTGCACAGCACACATAAATACGCTTTCCATTAATATCAACAAACTGTGATTTATCGATATCCCCTCCATAAACAGGACAAGTTGTCTGAGGTTTCAACTGCTTCACCGGTACTGAAACCTGCTTTTTACTCTTTACTGCATCAGAGGCTGCTGTATCTGCGAAGCCCTGTCCGGTAAGCAGGGCTGCTCCAAGAACAACTGATACAACTGCCAGACGGTTACATTTTAAGATTGTCATAGTATCTCCTTAAAGATGGTTTATAATAAGTATCTTAATTGTCCGCATTTTAACTACCCGAATCCTGTTTGCCGGAAATCTCCCTCTTCTTCCATAAAAAGAAAATTGCCGGATATACAAGTAATTCCATAATAACCGAAGTGACAACTCCGCCAACCATGGGCGCTGCTATCCGCTGCATTACATCTGAACCCGTTCCATGACTCCAGAATATCGGCAGCAAACCTGCAATGATAACGCATGCTGTCATGATTTTGGGTCTGACACGTTTTACCGCACCATTGTCAATTGCTGTTTTAAGAGACACAATGGTTAGTGGTCCTTTTGCTTTTGCGTCATTATAGGCATGTTCAAGATACAGAAGCATTATAACCCCGGTTTCAGCATCAAGTCCAGCCAGTGCAATAAGCCCTACCCATACGGCAAGACTTGTGTTGTATCCTAAAATGTACAGAATCCAGATTGCACCGACAAGTGAGAACGGCACTGCGAGCAGCACAATAAGCGTGCGTTGAATTGATTTTGTGTTTAAAAAGAGTATAAGGAAAATGATAAACAGTGTCATAGGTATGACAATCATCAAACGCTGGTTCATCCGTTCCATATATTCGAATTCACCACTCCATATTAAACTGTAACCAGGAGGCAGCTTAACACTGTGAGAAACTGCTTCACGGGCATTTTTGATATAGGTTCCGATATCAATTCCACGTATGTCAACAAAAATCCACGAATTAGGCCTGCTGTCTTCACTACGGATAACCATCGGCCCCCGGGTTGTCTCGATTGATGCCACCTGACCAAGGGGAATCTGTTGGCCATATGGGGTTGACAAAAGCACTTTCCTGATCGCGTCGATATTGTCACGAAGTTCTCTGCTGTACCGCAGATTGACTGAATAACGCTCGAGTCCCTCAACGGTTGTTGTTATCGTCATACCACCGAGTGCCGTTTGGATAACCGTCTGAATGTCACTGATATTTAAACCATACCTTGCAGCTTCATCACGATTGATTTTTATGTCAAGATAATTACCGCCGACAGTACGCTCTGCAAATGCGCTCGCTGTATGTGGAACAGTCTTGACTGCCGCTTCAACAAGCATACCAAGAATTTGCAATGTGTCAAGATCAGGTCCGGATACTTTAATACCGATTGGTGTTTTTATTCCGGTACTGAGCATATCGGTACGGGTTTTAATCGGCATAGTCCAGGAATTGGTCAATCCGGGGAATTTAATTGATTTGTCAAGCTCCTCGATAAGTTTTTCAACTGTCATCCCTTCCCGCCAATCCTCCTCCGGTTTCAGCAAAATAACTGTTTCTATCATGTCAAGACCTGCGGGGTCGGTTGCAGTTTCTGCACGGCCTGCCTTACCGAAAACACGCTTTACTTCTGGAAATGATGCAATAATTTTATCGGTTTGCTGAAGCAATTCTCTGGCTTTGGTAATAGAAACTCCAGGTAATGTCGTCGGCATGTATAACAGATCCCCTTCATATAGGGGAGGCATGAATTCTGAACCAAGTTTTTTGAACGGATAAATTGTTGCCGCAACTACTATAAAAGCAAGAAACAATACCAGTTTATTATGATTCAGTATCCACTTGACAATTGGGTGATATATTGCAATGAGTACTCTGTTAATCGGGTTGGAATGTTCAGGTATGATTTTACCCCGCACAAAATATCCCATTAAAACCGGTACAATAGTTACTGCGAGAATTGCCGCTGCAGCCATTGAATATGTTTTTGTAAATGCCAGTGGTTTGAAAAGACGTCCCTCCTGTGCTTCGAGTGCGAAAACCGGAATAAACGAAACGGTTATCACAAGTAAAGACCAGAATAATGCAGGACCGACTTCCCGGGATGCGTCAAGGATGATATCCCACTGTCCCCGGCGTTCAGAGACCGGTTTAAGTGACTCCTTTTCAAAATGTTTATGCGCATTTTCAATCATGATTATTGCGGCGTCAACCATAGCTCCGATAGCGATGGCAATACCGCCAAGCGACATTATATTTGCATTGATCCCCTGCATACGCATTACAATAAAGGATAATAGAATCGCAGTCGGAAGTGTAAACACTGCGACAAATGCACTTCGTGCATGAAACAGAAAAAGAATGCAGATTAGCGCAACAATTGCTATTTCCTCTATTAACTTATGCGAAAGATTGGTTATAGCTCTGTCAATAAGTCCTGAACGGTCATAAACCGGCACTATGGTAACCCCATCAGGCAGCCCCGACTGGAGCTCTTTCATTTTCTTCTGGACATTGCTTATCACTTTTTTTGCATTTTCACCATAACGCATTATGACAATACCACCGGCAACCTCACCTTTTCCGTCAAGTTCTGCAACGCCACGTCTCATTTCAGGGCCGATCCCGACATGGGCGATATCACCCATCCTTACCGGAATACCATTTCCCATTCCCATTTTGACAGGGATGCTTTTTATATCGTCAATTGATCTGATATAGCCAAGCCCGCGGATCATGAACTCCATTTCACTAATCTCAATTACCTCACCACCGGCATCAACATTACCGTTTTTTAATGACATCTCGATTTCCGGCACTCCGATGTTGTATGCCTGTAATTTTGCAGGATCAAGAGTGATCTGATACTGCTTTACATAACCGCCAATGCTTGCGACCTCGGAGACTCCTGCTACTGATGATAATCCGAATTTTAGATACCAATCCTGAATGCTGCGAAGCTCTGCAAGGGAGTGCTTATTGGATGTCAATGCATATTCGTAAACCCATCCGACTCCTGATGCATCTGGGCCGAGTGTTGGAATTACACCTGGCGGAAGCTTCTTCTGTGCATAATTAAGATATTCAAGTACCCTGCTTCTCGCCCAGTAAATATCGGTGCCATCATCAAAGATCACATACACAAGTGAGTAGCCGAAAAACGAATAACCCCGGACAACCCGTGCCCCCGGTACGCTTACCAGTGATGTTGTAAGGGGGTAGGTCACCTGATCCTCGATAATTCTCGGACTCTGACCCTTTTGCTCTGTGTAAATAATCACCTGCACATCACTAAGATCCGGTATTGCATCAATCGGAGTTGACAAAAGAGAATATGTCCCATACCCGATTCCCAGTATTGTCAGCAGAATAACAAGTATTCTGTTTTTTATCGACCACTCTATTATTTTTTCAAGCATGATCATGCTCCATTATTTAATTGTCAATTATTACTTTTTAATAAGATTCATACCGCACAATGGACATTTTGACGGCTTGTCGGAAATAATTTCAGGGTGCATCGGACAGGTGTAAACTGCCTTATCAGATATTCCCTCTTTCTTGACCAGGTTCATACCGCACAATGGACACTTTGATGGTGTGTAGGAAATGATTTCCGGATGCATTGGACAGGTGTAAACCGCCTTATCAGCAGTTCCTTCTTTCTTTACCAGATTCATCCCGCATTTCGGACATTTTGATGGTGTATCCGAAACAACTTCCGGATGCATTGGGCAATAATACACACCATCGTTAATTGTTGAAACTGCAGGTTGATTATCACTTGTAACCATTTTTACACTGTCAAGCATAGCATTGTAGTCAATAAGACCGCCTTGCTTTGTTGCAGTATCCTGTGATGAACTATTTGTCAATGTCCGGACTGCCGCACGCAGATTGCTTTCAGAATCAATTAGGAATTGTGATGACGTTACTATCGTGGTGCCATCTTCAAGACCGTCAAGAACCTGTGTAAAGCCATCAACTGTAAGACCTGTTTTTATCTGCTGCGGTTTAAAGTAACCATTGCCAATTGAAACAATAACGATCGAACGTGTTCCTGAACGGATCACCGCCTGCTCCGGGACAGCAAGACCTTCAACAGGTTTTTTTGATGATAGAGTAACATTCGCAAACATCTGAGGTTTTAAGGAGTAATCGGAGGTGTTTGAAATCTCAATACGTACTTTTGCAGTTCTGGAAATATCATCAAGAACAGGAGATATAAATGTTACTTTTCCGTTGAATACCATTGATGGCATTGATGTTATGGTGATCTGTGCATCCTGTCCTGTTTTTACAAAAGGAAGATCTTCCTGATAGACATTTGCGATAGCCCATATCCTGGACAGATCAACAATTTTGTAAAGCGGCATACCAGGTTCAATTTTCTGACCGCTGTATACCATTTTTTCCATCACAATGCCACTGGCCTGTGAGTATATAATAATGAAACGTTCAGGCGCACCGTTTCTTTCAAGTGAATTAATCTGGTCATCGGTTAGATCCCAGTTTTTAAGACGAACCCGTGCGCTTGCAAGTATATCTGCGGCACCTTTTGCAGCCGGAGATGTACTGGAAGAAAACGAGCGTGAATATGTGAGGGCCTGAAGATACTCCTCCTGTGTGGCGACAAGATCCTGACTGTACATTGACAATAACGGATCGCCCTGTTTAACATATTGACCGGTAAAATCAACAAATAACTTTTCAGCGTAACCCATTACTTTGGTTGTTATTATTGCAACATTTTGTTCATTATTTTCAAGTGTTGCACTTGTCCGCACCGATTTACCCATTGAACGCCGTGTAACCAATGCTGTCGTTACACCCATGTTTTGTACAACAGAAGGATCAATTCTGATAGCATTACTGTCATGACTGCCACCAGGCGATGATGAACCTCCGCTTTCGTCAATAGGTACAAGTTTCATGCCGCAGAGTGGACAATCTTTAGGAGTATCCGAAATAATCTGCGGGTGCATCGGACAGCTATACATAATGGTCTTTTTGGGCTGTGTAGTATCATCCTTATGAACTGCTGTTGTACCCTTTGAATGCATATAGATAATCATCCCGGATAGTACTGCAATTACACAGATAAGAATTACTATAATTACACGTGATTTCATTTTATTATCTCCTGTCTATCGATTGGCCAGCCGGGCTGTCATTGTGTAATCTGTCAATATCTGCATAAGCATTCAACAGATTCATAATGGTCATTTGATAATCCTTCTTTGTCATTATAAGCATTTTTTGTGAATCAAGCACCATAAGCAGATCACCCATACCATTTTGATACGCGCTTATCGCCGCAGTGGTTGTCTGAGTTGCTTGTGGTATTAATGTAGAAAGGTAAAAATCTGCCTGCGCAGTAAATCGTTCCACCCGTGATTGTGCATCATAAAAACGTGCCCGAAACATTGATTGCATATTGTCAATTTGCTGCTGCGATTCACGTAGTTGTGCCTGTAAACGATTCTCCTGTGCCTTGAATTTTCCGATAGACCAGGGAGCAACCGGAATGGTAAGCCCGAGCATTAACGACCAGTCATCACTGGAATGGATCATCTGTTTATACATTCCGCGAACCATGATATCGGGGTAATACTCTTTTTTTGCTGCGATTTTTTCCGCTGTGATCATATCAGTTCCGATTTTCATCGCGGTAATATCCGGGAATGACATGTGCGCAGTATCGACACTGGTATGATGAGTAATCGGAAATGCTATATGAGGTATATATGGAATAGTCATCAGTATTGAGGACGGCAGGAGTGCGCAAATCATTGCCTGAGCTGCAACTCTATTTTGACTGAGTGTAATACTGTCAAGTAAAAGAGTTGAATATTCTGATTGTGCCCTTAAAATTTCTGTCTGATTGCCTAAACCCGACTCATACCGCTTTCGGGCAATAATAATGATTGTGTTTAACAGGTCGCGCGACTGACTGTTGAGTTCAATGTATCTATCAATTAAATATACATCATTATACGTCTTTGCGAATTGTAACGCTATCTCCTTTGACAAAACCATAACCTCGGCTTCGCGCATGGTTGCCTTATACGATTCAGCCTTTGTCATTGATGATAATTTGCCGGGAAAGGGAAACATCTGCTGGATTGAATAATCGACTTCCATCTGTTCCTTAAAAATGTTCGGGAAATATTTCACCGGCGACTGAAAAAGTTCAAGCCCGAACTGTGGCGGATCAAGGGTGATTGTTTTTACCGATTCCTTTGCTATGTCAACTCTGCTCCGGGCGGCTTGAAGACCCGGATTATGTTTAAGAATTGTATCAAGAAGCATTGTGCGCTGTTTAATAAATGATGCATAGTCGAGACTATCAACCGGTAATCCCCCAAATGAATACACAACTGCACTTGCAACGATTGTTGCAGCAACTAACGGGGCTAGAAACAATGTGTACATGTTTAATCTCCATGAATTCGACGGGTACTTATTTTGTATGAACTTCACAACCAATCAATAGATGATAATGAATTCGCACGTGTCAATAAATGCTGATATGTTACGGGCTTTGAAATTCAGGAGTTTTTCAGATTCGGAGTGGAATCAGAGATGTAGAGCGTACTGTAAGTGACAAAAATCCTATTTTACAAACATTTGAATCCTGAGCAAATAATGAACCATACAATGCACACACCTGCATTACATAAGAATTTAATGACCTGTTTTCTGATGAGACTGCATTTGCATGCTGTTGTGGTAATACGTTGCAATTGCAATTATTGCATATATCCTGAAAATCCCGTGCGGATTCATCCAAGGTTGTGTTTTCTAAGGGTATCGGTGACGTTGCTACAACCTGATCTGTGCAACAGGCAGCTGTTTTGGCTTTTTGAGCTTTACCATGATCACAACAACCGCAACTTATTGAACAGGCAGAAACAATACCCGCAACAGTAATAATAAACATGCTCAGTTTAATTGCGATTGTGCTTAATTGTTTCATAATCTTTGACCTGTTATTAATATGATCATTCTTTATTATACATAATATTCGGTTAAAATAGAATAATATTTACTAATATGGTGAACTATTTTTAGGTGTAATCTGGAGGACGGAATTCGTGAAGAAATCGAAACGGGTATCTTTCAATCTTCTATCTCCAATCTACTTGCTACTTCCTTTTTAATATCACGAATGGTATCGTTAATGACATCATATATACTCAGCATAGTTGGAGGTCAGTATGGCATATCTGGATTGGAAGGATGAGTTCAGTGTAGGAATAGATGAAATGGACTCACAACATAAACGTTGGATTGAGATTATTAACGAGCTTCATGAGGCAATGAGAAGTGGGCAAACGGTTAAGGTTATGTCATCGGTGTTGAAAAAAATGACCGACTATATCGTTGTGCATTTTAAAACGGAGGAAGCGCTACTTGAAAAGAATAAATACCCTGGACTTGAAAAACATAAACTAATTCACGAGAGGTATGCGCATGAGATTCGCGGCTTTGTCGACAAATTTACAAATGGTAAAGTTCTGGTGTCGCTTGATATTATGGATTCGCTGAAAAACTGGTTGATAAATCATATTAAGGTGAATGATAAGGAATATGGAGCATTTATTGCGGGCAGGAAGTGATTCTTGTGTTAACTATGTCAACATTAACTATACAGCAGTTGAGTATTTCAATGCATAGTACACTGAATTTTTATTACCAAAAAGGCATATCCGGAACCAATTAGTTCCGGATTGCACTTTACCTAGCCATGGATTGTAGTATTGCCTATAGCAAGCTGAATTGATTTGTAAAAACTGAATTATTATTTTGTAAAACTCTGATCAGATAAATACCTGCATGAATTTCATTCTTGTTAAGACATAATGAAACGCGACCGGAATCAGTGGTGTTGTTTCTGATAATGGTAAAAAGTCCTCCATGGCTCAATTGATCTGGTAGCAGGGGAGTCGGGTACTCACAACAGTCAATACTTTTCATCTCAACAAACACCGTGTTTCCATTTTTATTCGTACCAGGGTATTCGGCAGGTTGGAGAACCTTCATGTAACCAATTATTTTTTAATATGGTTTGTTAAATATCTTTCTTAAGAAAATGGAGCGATTTCTACAATGAAAATCGAACATATCGCCCTGTGGGTTGACGATCTGGAAACAATGCGTTCTTTCTACGCTGATTACTTTAATGCCGTAAGCGGTGAGAAATATGTAAATACTAAAGAAGGGTTCTCTTCATATTTTCTTAAATTCACGGGAAGTGAAACCCGTATCGAACTGATGAACAGGTTGGATATTGTTAAGGAACCTTCTAAAAGGGGGTTTATGAAAGGTATCGCACACGTTGCCTTTTCGGTGGGAAGCAGAGAAATGGTCGATAGTCTAACAGAGCGTTTGCGTGCTGATAAGTATCGTATTGAGAGCGAACCCCGGACTACCGGTGATGGTTATTATGAGAGTGTGATTTTGGATCCGGAGGGGAATTACGTGGAAATATCGATCTGAAATAATCGTTTATGCAAAACATGAAGTCGTTTAGTAATCTGATTTTCAAGGATGCAAGAGCTGTAACAAAGTTTTTGAATTGATATGTAATAAATTGAAAGGACTGGGGAAGCGCTGTAATCAGTGGTGCTTGATTGATCTGTTGATTTGTTTGATCATAAGTCAATAAGTTGATTGTAACGCTGTGCTTTCAGGATTCCATTCTCAGGATTTCAACCCCGGGAATACACAATTTAGTAGCAACTTAATTGCATAACTATCATAATTTATTGATATATAAGGATTAAGATTTTAAATTTTTTTCCAGATTGTGATAAAAACTGTTCTCAAAAGAGAATGTGACTTTTTGATAGAGGACACAAAAAACCGTCTTTGTTAGACAATTGTTGGTATATTTTCACTATGATGTTAGTATGGGGGATGCTAATCGTTATTTAAACATATATCTATATGAGTGCAGATTTATGGAATTTCATTACAGCGCTTTCGGGGTCAAGATATAATGGCAGATCTGTTTACACATCAGAATTATAGAACCTATTTAAAGGAATTCTATAATGAAAACAAAGCCAGGCTAAAGAATTTTTCCTATAAGTCTTTCTCACAAAAAGCAGGGATAGCAGCGCCATCGTTTCTTTTCTATGTTATAGAAGGAAAACGTAACTTGACAAAGGCGACAATATTGAAAATTTCTCAGGCGATCGGGCATTCCCAGGAAGAAGCAGCCTATTTTGAAAACCTTGTTTTTTTCAATCAGGCGTCATCAATTACCGAAAAAACGGTGTACTATACCAGGCTTATTGAGATACGCAGGCCTATTGATATTGCAGTGGTCGATAAGGACCGGTATGAGTTTTACAGTGCCTGGTATCATAGCGTTATACGTGAAGTTGTCACAATTTTTGATTTTCAGGATGATTTTGAAAAATTAGCAGCTTTCCTTATTCCACCGATCAGAGGTGCAGAAGCACGCAAGTCGATTGCACTGCTTGAACGACTGGGTTTTATTGAAAAAGACGAACAGGGGTTATACCATCAAACCCAGAGTTTGTTAAGAGTCAGAGTTAGCGGGATTGATTCTTTTGTAATCGAAAAATTTCAGATGGAGATGTTGACTGTAGCAATGAAAGCATATGATACCGTTCCGGTTGCGGATAGAATGTCGAAATCAGCGACGTTTTCGATATCGGAAGAAACATTTGAACTGTTCAAAATGAGGGTCAGGGAGTTGTATTCTCAGCTTCTTGAAATTGCACGAATCGATGATAAACCATCACAGGTCTATCAGGTTACCATGAATCTGTTTCCAATCAGTAAAAAGGCTATACCTCGTGATGATAACTAACTATACCAATATCCTGTGCTGTTTGCTTACAGCATTGACACTGATCTCATGTAGTGGACCTGTTGCCGGTGGCGGGTCTGATACTGAGGTAAGTTCGAGGAAAGTTGCCGGTATTGTTCTTGATAGTACAGGATTACCGGTTGCAAATGCAGTTGTTAAAATCCGGCCGTCAATATTTTTAATTGATTCATTGAACAGCGAATCATTCATGTTATCACATTATGTTCGCGATAATAAAACCGGCGCAGATGGTTCTTTTTATTTTGATAGTATTCTGGTTGATGAATACTGTCTTGACATATCAAAAGATGATTTGATTGGTGCAGTGAACCAGTTCACAATAAACGATTCAGAACGGGATATTCGGCTTTCGTCTATCAAACTGGAACCTTTTGCGGTAATTGATGGCAATGTCCGCGTAAATGGCATCGACAGTGTTGATTGTTTTCTTCAGGTGTTTGGTACCGATTATAGCAGGAGAGCTGATACCGATGGCTACTTTTCAATGAGATTACCCCGCGGGCGGCATACTATGCACTTTGGTGCCTATGCACTCTGGGACACTATGAAAACAAAACCGGTGGATCGTTTTGAACTTACGTTTGATATTAATGAGAGTTATAAATATATGGGTGATTTCTGGTTTAAGCCTCCACCACCGGATACATGTAGTGATTTTTCATGCGATTCTATTATAATGCGTAAAGCTCTGGATGACATGCATCTGGATAGTATTGATGTCAGGGCGGTTGCAACGGTAGAGAATAACCGTATTGTCGGGCTTAATCTTCGCGGGATTCCAATATATTATTTGTCAAAATATGTTGAATCATTGACCGAGCTGCGAACTCTGGATCTGGGGTTGACACGCATATTTGAGGTACTTCCGACAATTGGCATGCTTCAGAAACTTGAGTCACTGAAACTTGACAGTAATGGACTCAAATTTCTGCCATCTGGTATTGTATCTTTAAGTTCTCTTAAATCGCTTGATATTAACAGCAATTTTATAAGTAATATGCCATCGGGTTTTCAAAATATGAAATTACAAAATCTTGATATTTCTAAAAATAAATTCTGTTCGTCTGATTCTGTTTTTACAAATTGGGCGGATATGTACGATCCGGACTGGAGGTATTTTCAATTATGTCTGCCGATGTATCCATGATCGATAGCAGAATTGAATAATGTAACGGCACTCTGTTTTGTTCGGATGCGGATGTCAATAATCAAAAAGTTGATAATTGTAGTACTGATACTGATATGTTGAAAGATTGTGAAAAATCATTTCATGTGCCCCCGGCATGTATTTAAAGTAGTCAATGATCTATGTAAAGGTTTTCCAGAATGTGGTTATGGGTTCAAAAGGTAAGAGGTTACCGGATGCGTAGTGTAACAACAGGGCTTGGAATAATGTTCCTGATCGCCGGGTTCACAATGCCAAACGCAGCAGTCGATTCATCAGCAATTATTTTCGATGATACAAAAATCCATGAGTATCATCTTCATTTTTATAGTGATAACTGGCAGGATAGTCTTGAATATTATAAAGACAACGGAGAACAGTACATCCCTGCACGGTTTGTGTATGTAAACGGCAACGATAGTATAATACTTGACAGTGTAGGCGTTCGTTACAAAGGAAATTCATCATATTCATTATCAGGTAATACCTCCAAAAAACCATTTAAATTCAAGTTCGATGAATACCGGTCACAAAACTTCTTTGGTGTTGGCAAACTGAATTTCAGTAATGCGATAAAAGATCCGACACAGATGCGTGAAAAACTTGCATACGATATTATCGGCAAGTACATGCCGGCACCACGGGCTGCATTTGCAAAAATCTATATTGATGGTTCAATGATCGGGTTGTATACACAGGTCGAACAGGTTGACAAAAAATTCCTTAAAAGAAAATTTCCTTCTAACAAGTATAATCTTTATAAATCTAGTGACAACGGTGCTCCGCTCAATTATACAACTGCAAATCAGGATGATTATACAACCTTTTATGAACTGCAGACAAATGAAAAACAAAATGACTGGTCTGCGCTTGTAACGTTTCTCGACAAACTAAACAACACCGATTCGTCAGAGTTTATTTCAGTTGTAGGAACTATGCTTGATATTGATAACTGTCTGCGGTATCTTGCTTTCAATATGGTACTGTCTAACTTTGACAGTTACACCGGTTCTGGCAGAAATTATTATCTTTATGATGACTCTGCGTCTGGCAAATTCAAGCTTATTCCGTGGGATCTCAATTTCGCATTTGGTATATATAGCAACGGATGGAATGTAACTACCGTTGACGCCGCGGTGACAAGTAATTTTGATCAGCGTCCGCTTATGAAAACGCTCCTTACCAATGATTCACTGAAACTGGTATATTTCTCCTATATCAAACAGATGATTGACGGGCCTGCAAGTCTGAGTGCAGTTTCTGAAAAAATTGACATTTACAAAGCGTTGATAGATCCTGTAGTTGCAGTCGATTCCAATAGCCTTACCACCTATGCACAGTTTATGACTAATGTTGACAATGATATTTCAATCGCAGAAGGACCAGGTAAGGTTACGCTTCCGGGATTGCGTTCATTTTTAACTAAACGAATTGACAATCTCAATAAACAGATTGATACCTATCTTCCAGTGAAACAGCTGAGCATGACTATAAAACATCGGAAGGTAATCACCGTGCAGGCATCGGGAACAGCCGGAGAAACGGTTCTTTCGATACGCTATCATCTGTCAGGAAATAATCCTGCTATCATCTCGGTGTTCAATGCACAAGGTGCAAAAGTGTTTTCGTTTAGTAATAATGAATCCGGAAATGGTGAATGCATACTGACAAAACGTGTTTCAAACAGGTTGGCAAATGGTTTTTACACAATCAAGGTAAACACTGGCAGCGAGTGCCAATCGGCACATTTTGTTGTCTGGTAAATAATTTTAAAACAAGATAGTAATCAGTATAAATTGTAAGTTAAGAATATTTGAACGCGCGGTCAGTTACAACGATCACGCAAAGACTGTTTAATAGATAAGACACAAGGAGTAAATCGGCGATGCTTGATTTTCTAACAATTCAGACCGCAGCAGGAAGTGGATCAGTTATTAGCATTTTGTATACAGTACTTTTATCATTTGCATTATCATCATTGGTGGCATTGACATACGAAAAAACATTCAGAGGATTGTCCTACTCACGAAACTATATTCAGGCACTGATTCTCAGTGCTGTTGTTGCAGGGTCACTTATGCAGGCGATAGGCGAAAATCCTATGCGTGGGCTTGGAATTTTAGGGGCACTTGCAATTATTCGTTTCCGTACAAATTTCAAGGATCCCCGTGATATCATTTTCCTTTTTGCCGCTGTTGCATCGGGTATTTCATGCGGAGTTTTCGGTTATGCGATAGCAGTTGTCGGAACGCTCGGATTCTGTGCTGTGGCATTTCTTCTGTACTATTCTCCATTTGGTCAGGCACGATCCTTTGATGGAATGCTGCGGTTCAATGTAGAAAGTGATTCGGTAACAAGAATGTCGCTTGAAAATATCTTAAAAGATTATTGTGCAAATGTTGCGCTGATATCAATCAGGGAAACGGCTCAGGGAACCCGTCTTGATTATGCGTACCATATCAAAATGAAGAAAGACAGGATCAAGGAGGAGTTTATCAACCAGATACGTGATCTTAAGACTGTTCGTGATGTCAATCTTTTATTGCAGGAAACAACAGTAGAATTGTAATATAAAAAATCTTGAACTATACAACTGAAAATTTACAATAGGAAAAGACATAATGAATTCTAACGGAAGTATAAAATATTTTTATGCAGCATTGATTGTAGTTATTGTTTCACTGATTGTGATAACTTTAAGACTGAGAAGTGAAGCAACGCAGTTTACCGGTATTGCAGACGCAAAGGAGATCGTTGTCAATGTACCGAGTGCGGTTGAGATAAAAGATGTCAGAGTTTCTCCTGGTCAGATAGTCAATGAAGGTGATACGCTTGCTGAGGTAACTAATGTGGGATTTAATAATCAGGAGATTGACACAAGAATAGCTGTGCTGGCTCATGAGATTGAAGAATACAAAACCCGTAAAAATGCATTCTCAAAACTTTCCATTTCAGAGCGTCGTCAGCAGAGACTTGAAATTGAGGATAAGAAAGCAGCGATTAAAGCCGAATTGCAGGAACTTGAGTCTCAATATGAAGTCAATCAATCACTGTTAACTGATTTAAAGAGTATTAACAAGGAATTGGCAAATGCAGATAATAAATCTGCTACCAAAAAAAATCCGATAGTAGCGAAGATCGAATTTCTGAGAAAGGAGCTAAAAAGAATTGATGATTCATCGTTAATAACAATGTCAAGGGCACGTGATGAATTATCACTCGACGGGGATCCCTTAACAGAGCAGATCAGGCAGCGTGAGGTTGAGCTGACGCTATTACAGGATGCAAAAAAGGAATTTTTTATAACAGCAAAGATCAGTGGTGTTATAGGGTCTGTTGCATATAAAAGTGGTGAAAAAGCCAATGAGTTCGATACCATTATGACTCTTCATGCAACAGCACCATCATTTGTAAGAGGATTTATTCACGAAAATACGTATAGTCAGGTTCATGTCGGACAAAAAGTTCTGGTGACTTCTCAGGATGTCAAAAAAGTAATAACCAACGGCGAAGTTATCGGTGTCGGTTCAAGAATCGTTGAGTACCCGATACGGTTGAGAAAATACCCGGAAATGATCATGTGGGGAAGGGAGGTTCAGGTCAAGATTCCCGAAACCAACAAATTGTTGCTTGGCGAAAGGGTAATGATCACTCCGATAAACATGTAAGACAGCTACTATAGATGATGTACTGGATTACATAGAGAATTATGATTACAATGATACACTCTTTATTTTTGGGACTTTCAATGAACAATAAAAATATGCTTTTTTTAATTCTGGTATGCAGTGTCGCAGCTTTTGGAAAGAGCTACACCATCGACGGGATAATCAGGACATCTGTTGATGACCGCCGTGTTTCGTTACAAGATGAGAAACATAAATTTATCAAAAGAACGTTTCCCGGTATCCCGCTTATAGACAAGATTGAATTAAAAGCTCAGGAGAAATCGTTTGATTTAAATAATGTTGAGTATTCGCTGAAATTACAGCTACGGGGAATTGGAGAAACATTTTCATCTGCACGATACAGAAAAGCAATGATCCAGAAAAGTGAACACAAATCACAACTGGTTATCGGAAGCACACTATCTGACCGCTATCAGGCTATTATTGATCTTCTTGAGCAGGAGTCAAAGCATAAGCTATATCAGGAGTTGATGGATGTGTATGCTGATAAGATAAAAGTGATGGAAAAGTTGAGTACAGTTGATCCAAAATTTGAAATAACCGAGTTGATAAAAGTAGAAAACGATAATCTTAAAGCGCTGGCTTCAGATATGGAATGCCGGAAATTTGCAGATCTTGCTTCAAGTAAACTGAAAACACTGCTTAATGATCATGATTTTACAGAAATTGATACTTCAGGTATTATTCCTGTCGATTCTCTTTTGCTTCTTGTGGAGAATAAACTTGAGAATAATACATTTAAGCTTGACAGTGATAATGTGCATATCAGGAAATATAAAATTGATCTTGATATCGAGGAAGAACGGTATAAACTCGAAAAAGCCGAAGCGAGGAAATATCTGAGCCATATAGGTTTTGCCTATGACAACGGTGAACACCTTGATCAGATACAAAGGAGAAACGACGAAAAGGACTACAATCTTAATGATGCATTTTCACTCGAAGTTGGCATTACATTACCTATTTTAACAACGAGATCGCATGATGTCGTAAAACGTAAATCTGATATTATTAAGGCAAAAGATGAATATGAAACATTTAAGGAAGAGTTACTGTATTTATTTACAGAAGACATTAATGACCTTAAATATTATATCATTCAATACCGTATATTAAAGGCAAGAGAGCTTGAGGTTGATGCTGAAGCATCACTTAAAAAATACCTTGAATTTAAAGGTGCCGATCCTCTTGTATTATTATCGATCAAAGAAAATATCATTAAAAATCAGTTAAACCGTACTGATGTCATTTATGGTCTTTACAGAAACTACATTCAGGTACTGGATATGACCGGGGAGCTTATTAAATGGCCAACGAAGAACTTTCTACTGCAACAATAGAAAAACCGACTGGATCACAGAGTGGATCTGTTTCAGAAAAAGAGAATAAACCGCGTGGGGTCAAAGAGTTCTCAACGCCAAGCGTACTCGAGCGTTTCGAATTGAAGTACACGATCCCATCATTTATGGTGGATCCGATTGTAGACTTTATTAAACCGTATTGCTCCTATGATTCATTCTCATTAAAATCGGTTGCAACGGATAACTATTACAAGGTAAACAGCCTCTATTTTGACACACCTGAATTTCTGTTTATTAAAAAGAGGATAGCAAGAGCAGAAAATCGTTTTAATATGAGAATCCGTTCATACGGTGATAATCCGGTTCCCCCATATTTTCTTGAAATAAAGCAAAGACGGGGTGATACGATTCGAAAATTCAGAGCAAAATGCGAGGATACATTCCTGAATGAGTTGTCAACTTCAGCATTAAAACCGATGCATTTCAGTACTATTGAAAAAGAACGTAAAAATCAGGAACTTTTTTTCAATCTGATGCAGACCTATTGTGCAAATCCTGTCGTTCTGGTGCAGTATATGCGCAAAGCATTTGTTTCTGATGTGGATGATTATGCCCGGGTGACTTTTGACAGAGCGCTTCGATATATGCCTCAGACAGAATTCAATGTATTTCCCGTTGAGCAGTGTATGTGCCCCAGTGATTTCCAGACTAATTACGATGATGGGTGCAGTATTATCCTTGAGCTGAAGTGTTATACATCCTATGTGCCCCTGTGGATGATTGATCTGGTTAGAAAATTTCAACTTCGCCGAAGAGGATTCTCAAAATATTCAAACTGTTTAAGGCCTGTTTTTGACCGGTATGCGGTAGCAAATGATATTCACGGGCGCGTTCCGACAATCGAATTTTATTAACATCGATACTCAACACTACAATACTTTACATAGAAGGAAAATGACAAATGAGAAATTTAAGAACGTTAGAGAAAACCAAAAACAACACGAATGAATCATCATGGATTGCGGCACCGGCATTTCCTAAACCTGATGACCTTATCAAGAAAGAGGATAACATCAAGGTAACACTGGAACTGAGTAAAAAAAGTATCGATCTTTTTAAGAAATACGCAAAGAAAAAAGGATTCAAATATCAGAAAATGATTCGTATCCTTGTCGATACATACGCAAGCAAAGCATTAAAAGCATAGAAGATCATTCATTACTCGCTGTTCTTGTGTGGATATTCCGGGATATATCGGGGAATATCCATAGGAACACCTTTATTTGTTGTCTACATCATTCCCAGCATTTTTAAAACAAACACTCCAAGAAAAAGCGTAACAAGCGAACCAACGGTTGTAAGGAGCACAATATTTGCAGCCAGATCAGCATCATTGTTCATATTCTTTGCCATTATGTAACTGCTGACTGCAGTTGGTGATGCAAACAGGATATAAATAACACCCAGTGATGATCCTCTAAAACCAAGAAAATATGCAGCAGTAGTAAAAAGTAGCGGCGACACAATAATTTTAATAAAAGATGCCACTGCGGCAAGCTGCAGATTACCAACAAATACCCTGAATTTAAAGTTGTAACCAATGTCAAGTAGTGCCAGTGGTACTGCAATTGCTGAGAGGTAGGCAATTGTTTTTTCAATGAAACCGGGCAATCTGAATCCGGTGATAGAAAAGGGAATCGCAAGAATTACGGCAATTATTAAAGGATTCTTCGCGATATCAAAGAGCACCTTCTTTTTCCAGGATAGTGATTTTTCAAGTGATGTTGCAGTGAGGATGATTACTGCAAGAACATTATACAGAGGTATGATGATTGAAACGATAATACTGCTTTTTGCTGCAGCATCAGTACCAAGTGTTGCTGATAAATTTTTTATAAGAGGAATACCCAATATGATAAAATTGCTTCTGAATCCACCCTGGACGAATGCACCGATTGATTTTCTTGCTGCCAGTAAACCAAATGCACCTATCGTTATGAGTACGAATTGAATAAGCGTTCCGCTGACACTGAATAGAATCAGATTAAGATCAAAAATTGATTTGAAATTTACCTGATAAACCGATTCAAAAATCATGGCAGGAAGTGCAATGGTAAATACAAGTCTATTGGATGCAGCTGAAAAATCATCATTAAGGAATTTTTTCTTTTTAAGATAAAATCCTCCTCCGATAATAATAAATACCGGTATAACTGCATTAAAACTGAAAAAGAGATTTGTTAAAATTGAACCAGACACATTGCGTCCTATGTTATTGTAAATCGTGGTTATAATCTACATTACACCATGGAATTGATGATAGGAAAAAGTTTTGTATAAATAAATGTACAAATGAAATACATTATTGTATAATTGCAGATCGATCTTTACAAGTAGAAGATACGTTGATTATTTTAAATTCCGGTGTTTTGATGATTACGGTACACCTGGTTTTATTGTTAAATTGTAAACTTCGTCAGAATACCATAAGTGTGGCAGGTTTATTAAAAGACAAAAAGGTAGTTACGCATTTTGAAAAGTATTGCCTTTTATATGTAGTTATTATGTGTTGTCATCGTTTTTTTTTTTTTAATACAAATGACTGGAAACAGAATCCAATATTTTTCTTTAAAAAGGAGTGTGGTTTAATGGCTGGATTACGATCAATTATTATAACAGGATTCATTATGATACCTGTAATGCTTCAGGCTGCCGATTTCAAGTTTTATTCTTCACACAGGCAGAGCTACTGGTGGGAAGTGACAATGCCCAAAGATATTGATACAACCGTTGTCACAAATACTTTCTATCAGGGAAACCGTGAAACTTTTAATGGTTTAAGCCGTTTTGGTGCAAAGGTTGCCGGAGAAAAATACCAGGGGCAGGTAGAGTTTACTCTTCCGCATCCCAAAGCATCTACACCCTATGTTCGTGTTCGTCAGGCCTGGGGAAAATGGACGTTTACCGATATGATCGGTTTGACAATCGGTATTACTGATGCTCCCTTCGGAGTAAAGTATGCACTTCAGGGATACTATGATGAGGTTGATCAGGGTAAATTTACCGGGAGACGTTATCACAACGATAAGGTGATGCTGTATCAGTTGCATCTTGGAAAAGGGACTACTATTGCGTTCGTTAATAATGATGTCAATCTCAAACCTGTTGCTGTGGCCGGTTCAACCAGGCGTCTTGTAAAAGCAGAATCAAAAGTTCCACAGTTGCAATTTAAGACAGGCTACAAAAATGACCTGCTTGAGGTTCGTGCTATGGGTGCATGGAATATGTTTGAACAGAAGTTCATTGACTCTACTGCAACTTCCGGTAAAAGAGAACTAAAAGAGAATATTCATGGTTTTACTGTCGGAGGTGATTTTGAACTCAATGCCAGTATCATGAAATTTATGCTTGGTTTTTCATGGGGTGTTAATTCAGATCACACAGGTGTAAATGCATGGCCGGAAGCGTCTGTTGCAACAATTGTTAATGGTGAAGTAAAAAATGGAACAATGTGGGGTCTTCCCGCATCTGTTACACTTGAACTTAATAAACAGGTATCTATAATCCTTGGAGGAGGTGCCTGCTATGAGAAGCCGGGGACAGACCATGCGTCAGCAATTCAATGTTATTCTGTTTACGGAAGCTGTGTTTACAAACCGGTTGCAGGTCTAAGGCTTATTCCTGAAATCGGCTATATTGATCAGGATGAGAAGCATACCAAAACAGCACCAGTATTGTACTTTGGTTTCAAGACAATGGTTGATCTATAATTACTCATTAAATGATTGTTTATACAACAATGGGATTTTGCATCAATGTGCAAAATCCCATTGTTCTCATGAGTGTTTTAATCACAACATCAACACTCATAACGGTAATTAGTTTACTTTTGATTAAGAACGATTATTTCAGTTTCAGCTCTTTTGAATAACGTTTTTTCCGGTCGTACCGGCTTGATCAGGAGCAGGTCCGGTGTTCCATTATTGTCAAAATCTTCATAGGCAAGATCACTGATAAAGCCACTGAATGATCCCGATTTCCACTGCTGCTTAACCATACTCGTACCTTCAAAACCAAGTATTTCAAAATGTCCACGTGTGTAAATTTTTGTTGTTTCAAGCATATTATTAAAAGCTTCATTGTTTTTTACACATACGATTTCGTCAATTCCATTCCGATTGAAATCTGCCGTGATTATTCTGATCGGAAGCATTGATACTGGATAAGAAGATGCATCAGCTGACGGCAACCTTATTGTAAACGGATTGCCGCCATATTTTTGCTCAGAACCGGTAAGTACGCTGTTACTTGCCATATCAATCAATTCAATATACCCCGATGATGCAATCGTTACGAATACCTGTGTGTTGTCCTGTTTGTTCTTAAGAACAGAAAAACCATGAACAGGTTTATCTGAGATCCGGATTTTATCTTTTACACTTATTGTGTTATTCACAAGTTCAAGATGGTACAGTTCACCTTTATGTGTTCCGGCATCAGAGTATTTTTGACCAATAAGCATTTTTTTATTGTCAATTAAATCAGTTACCCGCAGCAGATATGGTGTCTTTTTCTCCAGAATTAAAAAATCATTATTTGTAAATTCAAGAATCATTGACCGGTAAGAATCTGCACCTATGCTAGTCGCTGATAGATAGAATTCAGGTGATGAATCATTATCTATATCGGCAATGTCAATACTGACAAATGAAACACCGGCTGGTGCTTTAAATTCATAAACTTTAGGAAATGCCTTATTTTTATAGCGGTGCACAAATAACTTGTTCTCTGTAAGAAGAATAGTCTCATTATATCCATCATTGTCAATATCGAATATCGAAGTTCCCTTTATGGTTAGCGAAAATGTTTGTTTGTAAACCTGTTTGAAATCAAGAGGCTTGTTTTCATCTGAAGTGATAAACGGCTTTTTCGTGGGAGCAGACGTTTGTTCCGGAACTGTCGCAGGTGACTGGGTTGCAGTGTCTGTTTGGGTAACGGGTGAATTGATGAATCCACCTGGAACAGATACTGTTGTATCAATTGTCTGCGGTATCAGTGAAATTTCAGGTTGTGCCTGTAACGACGCCGCAACAAATGACGACAACCAGAATCCGGCTATGACCGGAAGTAATGTTCTATTGCTCAATTGTAAACCCCTGGAAAATTAAAAATAGTTTAATTTACTAATATAGTAGATTACGCATATGATTCGGGAATAATCCAGGCAAAAAAACATATTCGCAATAGTGTAATCATTCTATAGAAGCGCCTGTGCAGGGTATCACTGCGGCACTATTGTTGATTATATACTATCAACAGAATAGCCAGTGACTATGACAATCACTATTCATTAACAGTTTTGAATTATTAAATAACTAATTTTCCATTACCTTTACGATGGCTTTTGCCGCATCATCAATAGAATTTACAGAAACAGAGCCGATAATTGATTTTGTAAATGATGTGTCATTGAGGTTAAATGCTTTTTTGTGAAATGTTTCCCATGAGTTATCCGCAATATTTTTGCCCTGCATTTCTGATGTAAATGAATTACTAAGGATATCCTTGTTTTGTACCAGATCATGAATCTTGATAGTAACACTTGCGCGTGCATTGACTGTTTCGCGATACTCATCACCTTTGGTTGAAATTGCGGCGTGCTTTACAAGATCAAATTTATCAATAGTACCTGTTATACAAAATCGTGCATTGATACTTTTTGCTGTTTCAAGAGGAGCTTCGACAATCGTGTCGACAAGCATGACAACTGTTTTTGATAAAGTACGACGCAGCTGAGAGCTTAATTGGCGTGTAAATTCCTGACCGATATCCCATTTGCCGTTGTATTTTGATACATTTGTAAATTGTGCAACAAGGCACCGGTCCTGAAATTCGGCGGTCAGTTCAATTTTTTCCAAAGTTCTATTCTCAATCTGTCTGGCAATTTCCTCCTCAATTACAGGTTTTGGTATCCAAAGTTTCATTGAGTCGAAATCGCTTTGAAGCACAGCACGGGGTGAGACCGGGTTTTGATTAAATACTACTTCCGTTTGATACGGTGTACCTAAAAGTACCGACACATTCTTTGAAATATTCTTTACCGTGAGCAGGCCATTGACCATTTTGACTTTTGTACTTTGATTAACAGTGTCTACATCAACCAGAAATGATGTCCCGCGAATCGATAAAACGGCTGTGGGTGTATAAATTTTCATTTCTTCACTTCTGTCTTTTGGAAGCAGTTTTTTAACAATAAAAAACGCTGCTCCAAACATTACCGTAACATTAGAAACGATATCAGTACTGTTTTTCTTTTCTACCAGAGTAACAAGAATCTGGGATCTTTTATGAAGAAAGCTTCGGGAGCCGTCCGGCCATTTTAAGACCGCTATTCCCGTACCAGAGATCCGAACCAGGTCATTATGGAAAAGTTTGCTCCCCTTCGAGGCATACTCCCATTTAATATTTCCGGCTCTCTGAATTTCGACAACACCCGTAAGCGAATCGAAACTTACGGATACCTTCGCGTAAGAAGTTGAAATAAATAGAAATAGACATAACGTTATACTTGTTGATAACCGCAGAAAAATCATGACTGTACCTCCATATATATTATGTCATTATAGAGATAAAACTGAATTTGAGCAATAGATTTGATTCGATATTTCAGGGACTGGCTTTTTTACACATGGTTATAAAACGTATGCCATACATCTCTATAATAATTTTTTTTGTATACCGGACACACAAATCGGGCGAATAATGATTCGACCCTTCAAACTTCCCCTTGCTCCACGACTAATAATGGGTTATTTTCATATGATCAATACCTGGGATAGCAAAATAGTTTTAATATAAGGAGCGGTGTGAATGGCAGTTACATTACGGAGTGCAACTACAACTTCCGGACGCAGAATGGCGGGGGCAAGAAGTTTATGGCGTGCAAACGGGATGAAAGAGGAACAGATCGGTAAACCCGTTATCGCGATTGTCAATTCGTTTACACAGTTTGTACCTGGGCATGTACACTTGCATGATGTTGGTCAGCATGTCAAGAAGCTGATCGAAGCGCAGGGGTGCTTTGCTGCCGAATTCAATACAATCGCCATTGATGATGGTATTGCGATGGGACACGATGGAATGTTGTATTCGCTTCCGTCAAGAGAATTGATAGCCGACAGTGTTGAATATATGGTAAATGCACATAAAGCCGATGCAATGATCTGTATATCAAATTGTGACAAGATCACTCCGGGAATGCTGATTGCAGCAATGAGACTTAACATTCCAGCTATATTTGTAAGCGGCGGCCCGATGGAGGCTGGCAGGTTGAATGATAAGAAGTACGATCTTATTGATGCTATGGTTATGGCTGCAGATAACAGTATTTCGGATAGCGAAATCGCTGCAATTGAGGTTGCCGCGTGTCCGACGTGCGGTTCATGTTCAGGAATGTTCACTGCAAATTCAATGAACTGCCTGACTGAAGCTCTTGGCCTTTCATTACCTGGAAACGGAACTGTAGTTGCAACTCATAAGAACAGAATGAAACTTTTTGAAAAAGCTGCCAGCCGAATTGTCGAAATGACAAATGACTATTATAGCAATGGAGATACCAGTGTTCTTCCACGGTCAATCGCAACCTACGAAGCCTTTATGAATGCGATGTCACTTGATATTGCAATGGGAGGTTCAACCAATACGGTACTTCATCTGCTTGCAGTTGCCCGTTCAGCAGAAGTAAACTTTACCATGAAAGATATTGATTCATTGTCAAGAAAAATTCCGGTATTGTGTAAAGTCGCTCCAAATACTCAGAAATACCATATTGAGGATGTTAACCATGCCGGCGGTATACTTGGAATCCTTGGAGAACTTGCCCGCGCAGGTTTGATTAACAAAAATGTAAATCGTGTTGATGGGGCTACACTCGAAACGATATTAAAATCACATGATATTAAAAGTCCCGATTTATCGCAGGAAGCTCGTCAAATATATCTAAGCGCACCTGAAGGTGCAAAACGAAATCTTGTCATGGCATCACAGGAAAACTATTTCGAAAAACTGGACAATGACCGTGCGGAGGGGTGTATTCGTGATACTGAACATCCTTACAATAAGGATGGTGGACTTGCTGTACTTTTTGGGAATATTGCTGAAAATGGGTGCATTGTCAAAACGGCAGGTGTTGATGAATCGATTTTTAAATTCAGCGGAAAAGCACGGGTGTATGATTCGCAGGAAGAAGCCTGTGATGGCATTCTGAAAGAAGTTGAAGCAGGTGATGTTGTGGTGATCCGCTATGAAGGGCCAAAAGGCGGACCAGGAATGCAGGAAATGCTCTATCCTACATCATATATTAAGTCACGTCATCTGGGAAAACAGTGCGCGTTGATAACAGATGGACGCTTTTCAGGTGGAACATCCGGATTGTCAATTGGTCATGCCTCACCTGAAGCGGCTGCGGGGGGCGCGATCGGGCTCATTCAGACCGGTGATATAATTGAAATCGATATTCCCGCACGTTCTATTAATGTAAAGGTGTCAAAAGAAACTCTTGACGCACGGCGTCAGGCAGAACTTGCAAAAGGTAATAAAGCATTCAAGCCGGCAAAACGGGAACGAAATGTATCACAGGCACTAAGAGCGTATGCGTTATTTGCGTCATCAGCGGATCAGGGAGCAGTGCGCTGCCTGCCGGGAGAAAAGGAATGATACCTATGAAAAACAGTACTAAAATTCTTTTTGATGTATGCCTGGAAAAATACCCGTCACTGCATACCTGCAGCAAGGAGATAATGAATGCGTTTAACGCACTGCTGAACTGTTTTACTAGTGGCGGTAAAGTTCTTGTCTGCGGAAATGGTGGAAGTGCTGCGGATGCAGAACATATCGTTGGTGAATTTATGAAAAAATTCAGAGTTATGCGTCCTGTCAAAAAAGAGTTTGTTGAAAAAATGACGGAACTAGGATTTGATGATGCGGAGCAGCTTGTATCAAAACTTGAAACCGGTCTGCCTGCAATATCACTTGTCAGTCAGACATCGCTCATTACTGCTGTTGTCAATGATGTCGGAGGTGAATATATATTCGCACAACAGGTGTACGGGTATGGAAAACCTAATGATGTTCTTATCGCATTAAGTACATCAGGGAACAGTGCAAATGTTGTTGCAGCTGTCAAAGTTGCCCGTGCTCTTGGAATGACTGTTATCGGATTTACAAACGTGATGGGTGGAAAAATGAAAGCTCTTTGCACTATTAACATTTGTGTGCCTGATACTATTACCTTTCAGATTCAGGAACTTCATCTTCCTGTTTATCATCTGCTTTGTGCTATGGTTGAAGAGGAAATTTTCGGAGTTCAAATGTAATGGCAGATAACCTGCCGGAATTACATCCCGGTAATCCTATACGAACGGTACTTGTTAACCGTGTTGTCAATCTAGGATTGATCAGTAACATAGTTCTTGCAGTGCTTAAAATTGTTATTGGTCTTACGGGGCACAGCCGGGCGCTGCTTGCTGATGGCGTCAATTCCTGTTCTGATGTCGCTTATTATATTGTTGTTAAAATTTTTACTGCGATTGCGGGTAAACCTGCTGATAAGGAACACCCCTTTGGGCATCACCAGATGGAAAGTATTGCTGCTGTTGTAGTCGGGGCATTTATCATTACTACTGCAATTGCAATTTTTTGGGATTCTGTCAATACGGCATTTGATTTGGTTACTGGTGAATATAAAGTAAAAAGTAGTATGCAGGTTTTGACATTTGCAACTGCGATGTTTACTGTTGCGTTAAAGTTGGCATTGTATTTTTATACCCGCAGCGTCGCACAATCAACAAAAAATGTAAGCGCTATGGCACTGATGTACGATCACCGTAATGATATTTTTGCTTCTCTTGGTGCTGCCGTAGGCATTGGTCTTGGATGGCTTAACATACCACTGGGTGATCCTGTTGCAGGTGCGGTGGTGGCACTTTTAGTCCTGAAGACAGGTGTGAAAATCCTTCGGGAATCATCAGATGAGCTTATGGATACAGTTCCCGGTGATGAACTTGAAAAACAGATACGCAACGTAATTTCTCCCATGACTGATGTCTTAAACATTGAAGAAATAAACGCACATCGTTTCGGACCTTACCTTGTTGTAAATATAACAATTGGCGTTGACGGAACAATGAGTGTTGCGAATGGCGATACAATTGCCACAAGAATAGAAAATACACTCTGTAATGAAATAGAACTGCTTCAAAGAGTGTATGTTCATTATCATCCCGCATAAAATACCGGATCGTGTTGCGATCGTATCAAAATGCACTCTTTCAGTTAAAAATAGCACAAATCCTGACAATGGAATTTTGTTGCCTGCTTTACTAATCTCAAAAAGGAATTCTGCAGGAGTGGTTACTGCTCGCTATACTCAATTTCCTGTATAAATTTTTTGACGATCACTCTCTCTCCTTTGTAAATAAATGGCTTGAATTTCCAGGTAAGCAGTGTTCGCTTTACTTCATCGGACATAGATTTGTGAGGCGCGCTTTTAATCTGTACTTCGGTAACCTTGCCGTTTTCATCTATTGATAATATGGCAATGACTGTTCCGGTAATTCCAAGGTCCTGCGCAATAGGGGGGTATGCAGGTTTCGGGGCATAGAGCTTTACCGGTATCAATCCCGTCACCCCCGCATCAACGGTTCCGAAAACGGTTCCCTGCTGTGCAGACGTTTGTGATGTTTGCTGCGATGACGTTTGCGACGCCGGTCCTGGTTCCGGATGAGATGTTCCCTGAGGGACGGAAACTGCACTTTGATCATTTTGTGCATTATCAGGTGTAATAACCTCCGGAGTCGTCGTTTCAACCGGAACCTGAGGCTGCTCCTGAATTTGCTGAGGAGGAGGTTGCTTTTGAGATTCTATAGTTTTTGGCTTTTGAGGCGTGGTCTTTTTTTTAACTTCCGCTTGTGGTTTCGCTATGTCTGGTGTTCCTCGCTGCAGTTCAACGACATTAAAGGTTTTACGCTTATAAGGAGCACGTTTTTGAGGTGGAATCATAAAAAATAGAATAATTACAACACCATGAAGAACAAGCGAAAGAAGAATGATAATGATATTAAAAAATCTGGTATTCTCAAGTTTTTCATTCATTGATTAAATATACTTAATGTAAATCGGGTTTGAAAATCCGGATATTTTGATGTGTTTGTTGCTCTGCCGGTCCCAGGTTGGGCTTCAGAAAACTCTCTTGGTAACAGTGATTCAGTGGAGAATATTAAAGGTGGTATTTAATTCTGCAAGGTACGTTCAGAAACAAATGAACGTGACCGAAGGAATATTCCCTGGTACACGTTTCTTTAGTTGTCTATAAAAACTGCAAGAGGTTTCAAGCTGGTATACAATCAAACACTGTAAAGATTTGTCATTAATAGTATCAGGTGTTAACCAGATATTTTGCTGCAATAGATTCAAGAGCAACAGCAGCAGTCTTTTTCTGAAGCAGCACTTCAAGGCTGTCAAGATCAGATTTCCAAACAACATCCCCGGGAGCAACCAGGCAGACTGCATGATCTGAATATTCATCAGAGAGTAGGCCGTTATTAATATAGTAATGCTTTTTACACATTTCTGCCGGATAAGACCGGAGCATTGGAGGGATATCGATTGGCTTAAACCATAATTTTATCTCACGCTCAGCATCAATGTCATTCGCTGATGCATGAATCAGATTTTCCATCTGACTATCGATCACTTTGCCATTTTGATCATTAATGATATGTGTCATACCCAGTGACCGGATACATCCAGGTTTCTGTTCTCTGGCTTTGACCGGATCTGTAGGTCCACAAACATCCCGAACCACTTTTACAGCATCGATCCCCTGAAATACAAGGGCGACGACTCGTTGACGATGCGGTTCGTTTGCAAAATGCCGCCTGCCTGCGATATAGTCAATCACGGAGGGGAAAAAGCTTTTCCCCTTATGTTCTGCATAATGCTCTTCTGCAAGCATTGTACTTACATGAACTACTTTCATTCCGGCAATAATTAAACCTGTATTAAACTCTGAAAGCATGGTAAGAAGATAGCCGGACAGGGAGTTTTTTAATGCATCCGGTTTGAAAAGAACCAATGTTTGCGAAGAACCCATTTTGTAGCCGCCTTTTTAAATATTTGTTGTTATAGTTTTCTAAACCAATTCGATGCATTTTAAGTTTATAAAGGTAAACGGACAATGTTGGTTTTGTTTTAGAATGTTAGTGGAAACTTTTAACCACAGGCTAATTTTGTTAATGAGACGAACTCAGAGCATTCTAATGGATTTTAATTTTGAAATCGACACATCCTGATCGGAATTTTCCTGAGTATAATAAAAAATAAGTAATCTCATAGAAACAGACAATAAGAGAAATTTTAAAACTTGTTATTTGTCCGGATACCCTTTAAAGATTAAGTAAAATGCTATTGATATTTCTTATGGACTGATAATAATATTTTTTAACTTAATCTGTAAATATAGTGTTTGTATTATGCTGGTACAAGCAATTTAGTGAATTTTTCCAAGGATACAACACTAATTATATTAGTGAAAAAGTGAGAAATGTTTCTGGTGATAATGTACTATTTTATCCCCGTTGATGAACGGAAAATGGTCAGTAATATGAGGCAATGGAATCAGTTGTAACTGATGATATTTCTGTATCGTTTGTGAAACCATCCAAAATAATGCTCCGGATAATTGCGGATCCATTGTGAAATAATGTCATTGTGTTGTTTCTGAAGCATTTCAATCGCCTGATCATCAGTGAGACCGGTAATGTCGGGATTTTGAATTCTGTCAATATAGATATCGTAGGAACCATCAGGCTGCATTATCGAATAGGTGGGAACTACGGCGCAATTTGTTTTTTTTACAATTCCTGCGACTGTGCGAACCGTATTTGCTTCTTTACCAAGAAACGGTATCATGGTACCGTGGACTCCGGCGTGTTGATCAATAAGAATTGCGACAACACCCTTTTGTTTCCCAAGAACGTCCATCATTTTTCGTAACGCCTGTTGAGCGTAAATTGTTGTAACTCCTGTTGATCCGCGTTTATCTGCGAGCCATTTATCAACATATTGATTTTTCATCGGTTTGGCGATGACATTTAATCCGTCAACTGTTTTTCCATAAATCTGTGCGAGAATCTCCCAATTGCCAATATGTGCAAGAATGACAACAACACCGTTTTTTTCATCAAGTGCATTCTGGAATTTATCGTAGTCGTGCACATGATAGGGTATCTTTGTATCACCGGTCCTGAGAAAGTCACTTATATAACGTCCCATCATTTTGTAAAGATTTGGTACAATTATGTCAATTTGACGATCATTCCAGTATTCGCAGTAACGCAAATTTCCATAAATTGTTTTTTTAAATGGTTTGAAAATAGCGAGTAGTACACCTGCGGATGATCCTAACATTAATGTCAATCTGCGCGGCAGAACACTGATTAGTTTCTGGATAACAACAAGTAGATAATATTCAAGTTTATAAGTAGATATTTTCAAAAGCATTCCCTGTTATAATCTGGTTCTTTATTACTTCATAAAATATAATGTAACAATCATTCATCCTATCGGTATTTGGGGGATTTGGATCACCTTAGATCAGATGTTTTTAATAATTACCATTACCTGATTTAGTATATCATTTTTTTCCCATTAATCGTTTTAGTTGCAGGAGTTATAAAAGCAATGTACTTATATAGTATACAAGTAGTTTATCTGAGTAACTTTGCTGTAATCACATTATAAGTATGGACTGTAAAAGTATAAACTGCCATGTCCACAAAAATGATTAACATACCATCAGAATTAATTGTATTTTAGGAGCTCAAAACAACTAAGGGGTGATAATGTTTGATGGTATTGTGATGTTTAGTGGCGGGCTTGATAGTACAATCGTTGCGCATCATTTAAAATCAATGGGGCTCAGGATTAAGCTGGTACATTATGTTTTACCGTTCTATTCAGGTATCGGATTTACACATAAGAGTATTTGTAAGGTAGCAGAATCGCTTGAACTTGAACTTGATATAGTTGAAGAGGGGTTGGAGTTTGCATCAATGATGAAAAATCCGTATTTCGGATTTGGAAAGAATGCAAATCCCTGTGTTGACTGCAGGATAAGGCGTTTAATACATGCGAAAATTATAATGCTGAAGTGTGGTGCATCATTTATCGCAACAGGTGAGGTTGCAGGTCAGCGACCAATGTCGCAGGGTATCAACATGATGAACGCGATTGAGAAAAGGGCTGATGTTAAAGGGATTCTTTTACGTCCGCTTTCCGCGAAACATTTTCCACCGACAATTGCAGAGGAAAATGGCCTTGTTGACAGAGAGAAACTTTTTGACTGGAAGGGGCGTAGCAGGATTGTTCAACTTGAGTATTCAAAAAAGTATAATCTGGTACATGGAGCACCGGCTGGTGGATGTGTTCTTACCATGATTGATCCATCAAATCGTTTTCACGAACTGGCAAAATATTCACCCGATTTCGGCTTAAACGAACTGAAACTCATTGCATATGGCCGTCATTTCAGAATTTCTGACAAATGCAAATGTATCGTCGCACGAAATAACAGCGAGAATCAGATACTACTGAAACTTCTTGAACCTGATAACAATTATCTTCAAATGGCAGATACACCGGGGCCGATAGGGTTGATTCGTGGCGAATACACAGAATCCGACCTTTCGCAATGCGCATCACTGCTCGCACGCTATTCAAAAGAAAAAGATGCCGAGTCAGCTAACGTAATTCTCTTTGTCAATGAAACAATTGTCAAAACAGTAAAAGTAAAACCAGCAGACGACAAATCATGCTCCAGGATAAGGATTTAGTCAAAGACCAACGATGAGTCACTGTTAGCTTCTGGCACTGGCTATTGGCTATTGGCTACTGGCTACTGGCTACTGGCTACTGGCTACTGGATTCCCCCCCCCAACCTACTGTCGCTGTTCCCACTTGATCTCCGGTATCTTCTTTATATTAACAACAAAGTAATATCCGGGATTGAGTCGCTCAGGCCTCCATTGGAAACGCATATCCCAGCATTCGAGGTCGCAGTGAATATTAATGCTGTTTTGTACCCACTGGTTTTCTGTAAAATTGTAACTACTGCTCCAGCTTAATGACCAGTTTGGTGTGAAGTTGATATTTGCTGATGCACTTAGTGAATACTGCTTTGCTGGTATAAACATTGATGTTTGTGTTGCCCTGCTCATCGAATAGGAATATGTCGGCGTAAAGCTGAAGTCCCAGTTTTGGGCACCACCTTTTTCGTGACGGTTCTTATCGAATTTTGTCAATGAATCAAGTTCGAGCAGATTGCCACCCCATAATTTTCCCCGTGCGCCAAGTGACCCGGTTGACAATGAAAGATTCATCGTTTTAAGGATCGGCGCAGAAAGCGAAGAACTTTGATCATAGAGCCAGAATGATGATGAATAATTGAGGCGAATCATTTTGATACCAGTTGATGCACTTACTGATAGGTCACTCCATTTTTCTTTTTCTGCCTCAAAATCATAGCTTGCGGAAACGCTTCCGCTCAGGATGGAAAATTTCACCTCTGATGGTTTTTCCTCTTCCTTGACCGACTTCAAAATCTTGCCGTCAAACTGATTTGAAAGAGAAAATGTCATCACCTGTCGCTGTTTTGTTGCTGCTGCTATTGGAATACCAATATTTGCAAAACGCTTATCCTGATTATACTCAGGAGTAAAAGTATAACTTACTGATGGAGAAAATGTATGACGTAAACCGGCAAAGTTGAATATCCGGATCGGGAATAGACCGTATAAATTTGTTGATGCAGAGATACCGGCGTCCCACCATGCGTTATTAATTACTGAATTGTGACTCTGGCGCATCTCGGTTTTAGTAATCTTTGACTTAGTGATAATAATTGTGTCGGGATCACCCCGATTATCTTTTGTCAAAGTATCACGTTTTATCTCTGTGTAATCAGTGTGACGATTATCTTTTGCGGTTGACTTGAGTGTGTCATGGACAAGTAGTGTATCATACCGGATTCCAAGCAGTGTGGTATCGGTATAATTGTCAAATGTTGAAAGTCGGGCATTAATGTTAGGGGTAATACGTATATGCTTGAAAAGTGAAAGCGGTGCATTTAAAGAAACAGCGTTATGCATACCGGAATTAAATGTGTCAAGACTGTTTTCGCTTTTTACCTTTATATGTCGTACATTACCGGATGCATTGTAGCTGATATTAATTTTATTATACCATTTCGCGCTATCACTGCTTTCTCCCTCTTTTTGAGGAAATATCGGGCGTGATGGAAGGTTGAATTTTATGGATGGGAGATTTTCGCTGATACTGTCGGTGATAAGGTTATGGGTCCTGTTCCATGCCACATTCAGACTTGCATTAATTTTTTCAAACCGGTGAGCAAAGGCGAAGTTGGCTGTAAGATTCTGGTTGGTAAGTTCATCAGCGTCTTCTGATGATTCCTGGTATAATTTCTTATTTGATATGAGATTTCCGCGTCCACTTAATGTTGTAAGGCCGCTTGGTGTCAGCTGCTGGTTATGTGTGTAGTCAAGAGCCCATTGTTTCGATTCATTTGCAAACGCAGTCGATACTACCGATCGTGCATTGATACTGCCATTTAAATGATATTTCCATGCATACTTACTTGCTCCTTCAAGAACAAACTCCCTGAACTCTGTAACTTTACCACGTGCGAGAAAATCGACATAGTCATTAGGAACATAATAGTAACCGATATTTTCTATGTATCCGCCACCTGTCGGATGTCCCCCCCATGATGGTGTCAGAATACCGCTTTTTCGATTTTTCTCAATTGGAAAAACGAAGTAGGGTAGTGCCGCGACCGGTGTATTGCCGATGTTAAGGACAACCGGTCTGCTGACAATTTTATCTTTTGGTATAATTTTAATATTTTTCCCATAAAAGAAATAATGAGGTTTTTCTGCCTCTTCACAGGTCGTATAATCGCCGGCATCAACATACACCTCATCTTTTGGCGTTTTAACAATTCTTGCACCATGAAAGTAACCATCACTGAGATGTGTTGTGGCATATTGCACCCGGCCTCGTCGGGTTTTAATGTTGTACACCATTTGTTCTCCAACAGTGGTGTCTGCATTGTCAATAAGCATCGGTTTACCACTGGCTGTAAAGAGACTGTTGTTGATATCATAGACAATGGTATCAGCATTAAGCGTGATCTTTTGATATTTCATTGTGGATTTACCGATGAGTGTAAGAATCTTATTGTCAGAATCGTAATCAATCTGATCTGATTCATAATAAACAGTGTCGGTAATTTCCTGACTTGATTTCTTTTTTTGCACAGTATCGGGAGTTGATAATGAATCGTTATGATTCTTTATCAGGGTGTCTTTAGGTATGCTTACTTGTGTCTGTGATGATACCGGACACACAAACAAAGACACAATAAAAATCAACAGCAGGTAATGTGCGCCAGATGAATATATGACTGCTTTTCTCACGGGTAAACCTTAGTATTTGAAGGCTACAAAAAGAACAGATTACATTGTTATGGATGTTCTCTGTCTTATAATCACACTAAAAGTTCTCTGTATTGCCATAATTTTGATTCTCCTCATAATACTATGGTGATACCAAAACAATGTTGTATATTTAGAAAAACAAATATCTGATGGCATACAATCCAATTTCTCAAAACACCGGCAGAGAAATGAGCACAGACATCCATCAATTTTAAGATTACAAATATACTTTCTGGCTGGTGAAAATGTTATTAACTTGTGACGGGAGAATGTACTATGAATCGTTTTTTTACGTTGGCTATGGGTGTGTTTCTTATCGCATCTGTATCAATGGCACAAAATGCTGAATCAACATCTGATAAAAGTACCAAAACGGTTACATTAAAAGACTCTTCAGCAAATGTTAAGAATGATACGGTTGCTGCTGCAAAAAATCTTATCGACACAATACAGGCTGTCGTTCAGAAAATGGATTCTGCGGTTACTTTTTCTGTTACCATTAAAACCGATCCTGATAGTGTTGCAATTTTAATGAATGATTCCCTGAAAGGACTTAGTCCACTGGTTCTTACCGGTTTGAAAGCAGGAGAACACACTTTTATTTTGAAAAAGAAGGGCTACTATCAGAAAAAAGTCACCGCAGTTATTGATTCGCAAAGTGTGAAGGAATTGACAATTACACTTCAGCAACCGGGGAATCTGGTCATTACAAGTGATCCCGCAGGTGCTGCGGTAACGTTCAATGGGGATGCCAAAGGTGTCGCTCCGGTCACAATTTCAACATTAAAACCTGGTGACTATGATCTGAAACTGACCAAAGAGACATTCCTGCCTTATGAGAAAAAGATTACTATAACAAGTGGCAAAACAGATACTCTTCTGTGTAAAATGGTGCAGGACACTGCAGTGATTAATGCAGGAAAGCGTACCGATGCAAAACAAAAAAGAGATAAGTCCAGAACAACATCATTGATTCTAGGGATTGCGTTTGTTTTGTTTGCGGGTATAATTACCATAATTGATTTTTCAGGAAATAAATGATTCTTTTAGAAAAAAAATGTCTGTTACTGTTTGCCGTTGCTGTAACTATTTGTTCTCAGTCAATACCTATAACTGGCGGATCTTTTACGATGGGGAGCACAAACGGTACCGATGATGAGCGTCCGGAGCATGTGGTTACACTATCTTCTTTCAGGGCAGATAAAACAGAAGTTACGGAAGCTGCCTATGAAGCATGCGTACAAAGCGGAAAATGTACTCCTGCCCATTATACCGATGGTTTGTGCAAAGTATGGAAAAATGGCGCGTTTGAAAATGTGATGGTACCCCGGGAACGACGTGGTCCTGATATTCCGGTTGTATGTGTAACCTGGTATCAGGCTCTGGCATATTGCAAATCTTATGGAAAAACATTGCCATCTGAGGCACAGTGGGAATATGCTGCATCATCGGGGAATAATGCTGAATTTGCCTGGGGAAATGATGCTCCGGATGATTCACGGTGCGTACAACCATCAAATAGCAAACCTGACAACGTATGTTCCAGAGCCGCAAATGCTTTTAATTTATGTGATATGACCGGAAATGTCTGGGAGTGGACAAATGATTATTATGCCCGTGATTATTATGCCTGGTCTGAAACCATGGATCCATCAGGGCCTGATGTCGGTCTTTACAGAGTGATACGGGGTGGAGGCTGGTATTCTACGGGTTCACAGTTGCGGGTGCGAAACAGAAACTGGTCAGTACCTGATTTCGCTGATGTAAGTCTGGGCTTCAGATGTGTACAGCGTTGAAAAATAATGCTTTCAATTTGTAAATCTATAACAGGGTGATTCTATGTATCGGTTAACAATTGTTGCGCTATTGCTACTTTCTGTTCTGCAAAGTATCGTTTCGCAAGTAGTTTACGAAGTGAAAGATAATGGACGGAGAATCCAGCTTGATGGTTTTTTGCTTGAGTGGAAACCGTCACTTGCAAAACCATTTGGAAATAACATTGAATTTGTTTGTGATGCATTCAAAACGCCGGAGGGGCTTAGCGGGTATTGCAAGTCAAAGAATCCTGTGTCGTGCGGTGACTGGACAATTTCAGTTTCTAACGAACTGAATCGCGAAGAAATTGTTAAAATCAGGTGTTTACGTAGTGGCATAAGCGAGAAAAGCAGCTACTATCAATATGATTATGAACGATTTGTCTCAAGCGGGCAACTGGTCACAGAATGGGTTATACCATGGGAAAAACTTACTGATAACACGAATGACACTTTTAAACTCAAATTTACAACAATTAACGCCTGCGGTGATACTCTTCCGGTTTTATCACTAACAGGAAAAATGAAAAGCAGCGAAAAGAAAAACATCTGGTCAGGAACTGCATTCCGTGCAGGTGTTATTGCAGTCCTGACTATAGTTTTTATCGCCCTGAGAAGAACTATCAGGATACGAACGAATCGAAAGGGATAGCTTCATCAATTAACATAATGGGAATATCTTCACGGATGGGATAGAGGTATTTTCTATCTTTTCTTACAAGGCCTGCATTAATAGGCTCCTTTACTGTTTCACCACCGCGGTTTTTTACTGATCCTGCCTGAATCTGTTTATTTATCAAATCAATTGTCTTCTGATCTGCCAGTGTGAGATCCTGTTTTGTTTCAGGACAGCATAGAATATCGAGAAGTTCTTTATCCACCATGAACAAGCTCCTTAATTGAATTTTGTGAAAACATACATCTTTTAACAGCCTTGCCGCAACTGTTTTCATTAATCAGAATTAAAAAATGAAAATGAATATGTATATGCCTCTCTTATGTTGCCCGTATGTATTTTACTATGATTCTTTGATTCTTTTAAATCTGGAAAAAGGCTCTTTAATCTTTTTATTACTATAGATGAGAGGATTCAAGGAGTTAACTGAGATTATAGCGGAACGGGTTTTGTAACATGAGTTCATCCGGAATTGTGCGGTTTACTGATTATCTGAAAATGCTTCCGCCGGCTTGGGTATTTGAGAAGTTTGTGTGTGCGGGAGAAGCTTCTTCAAGGAAAATTCTTTCATCAAGCATGATTGATGATGCGGCTGAGAAGTTTATTGATGAAAATGTTCTGAAAGAACATTTTCATTCTCTGAGCGATTCTGATCAGCTTACATGTGCACTTGTATACATGTGTGGTGATTATGGTTTTCGAGTTACAGATTTTTCAGGATTTGAAAATCCGTTGATACTGTCATTTCTGGTATACGCCGGATCGAATACTGAAAATGAAGTCCGTTTGTTTGGTTTTCATGAATTCCGTAAAACATTGATATCTCACTTTGTTACAGTTATTGTCAGGATGTGCCCTGCTGCTGAGGCTCCGGATGCAGTACCGGTATGGAACTACCAATGTGTTAATGATATTACAATAACCGCCGCACTTGCTGCTCAGAACTGCCTGAAACGGAGAAAAAACGGATCACTTGTCCGCGCCGCTATCGGGCAATTGAGAAAAGTTGTTGAGACATATTATTCTGTAAAGAGCGATAAGGACGATTACGTTACAAAAGTAATGCTTGGTTATTGCCTGAAAGAAGGTTTATTATATCAGAGTGATACGGAGTATTTATTCAACAAAACTGCATATACATTATGGAATGCACTTGATAGAGATGATAAATACAAAAGCATCAGGGCGTTTGCTCTTGATTTTAATGGCGGTGTATGGTTGCAGCTCATAGAGGCGATACTGGATCAAGGTGTGTATCTGTCAACAGAATTGTTTCCCTCATATCTTCAGGACGAAATGTTTGACGTGCTTGCCGGCATTGTGTTTACTTCTGATGTCGCGATAAGGAAAGTGAACGGCAGTTTCGTTTTTTGTAAAGCATCACCGGTAACTCAGATACAGAGTCAGGCTCCGGGTGTGATTATTCTGCCTGATTTCTGTGTTATAATTATCCGTGAGTGTAATACAATTGATCTGAGTATTTTCACACAGGTGGGGGCAATTAACAGTTTTGACAAAGTGTACAAGGGTAAAATTGATAAAGTAGTATTGTGTGATTCATTAAGCCGTGGTACCGACGGGACATCGATTATTGATTGGTTGACAAGGTGGGGAGCACCATCCAACGTTATAGAGACAGTAAAAGAATGGTTAAGGGAATATTACCGTTTATATATCACCGATCGGCATGTCCTTATCTCATCCGATGAAAAGGTGACTTTTCAGATAAATTCATTTGAGCCGCTCAGAAAACTGATACAACCGGTGAGTGCTCACGCCATATACATTATTAATAGAGGTGAGGAGCAAAGTGTACGATCAATTCTTTCATCACTTGGTTTTGATTACCGCATGAGCGGCCAGGATACAGAACTCATTACTGAGGAAATCCCGGGAAAAGAATCACAAACGATATCATCAACGTGGATTCCGCTTGTTGAGACCCGCCCTGAAGAAATTGATAGTCAGTCAATGCGTGGGACAAAGTATGGTACGGAATTAAAAAAACTTGATATAAATGAGACCATTCATGTTATTGATTATGCAATCCTCACGGGGCAGCAACTGGCAATTGACTATGAGGGCAGTCCGTATATCAGGGAGGGGTTATATACATTCAAGCCTTACAGTTGTGAAAAAGGAATTGATCCGGTTGTTGAGGGGGAAGTATTAAAAACAAAATCCCGTAAAAGATTTTACATAAAGAAAATAAGGAAAATCGGAGTTGTTTCAAAATGAGCGCAAATTTTGTTCATTTACATAATCATACAGAATACAGCTTTCTTGATGGCGCGATACGAATAAAGGATCTTGTTGCGAAAGCTGTCGAGTTTCAGATGCCCGCACTTGCTATCACTGATCATGGCGGCCTGTTTGGCGCAGTGGAGTTTTATGAAACATGCATGGGGGCGGGGATCAAACCAATATTGGGTTTTGAGGCATATGTCGCACCTCATTCACGGCTTGATCGTATGTCAAGTAAGGATGAACGATCCTACAATCATCTTATATTGCTGGCAAAAGATAATGTGGGTTGGAAAAACATTATGCGTCTCAGTTCCATAGGCTATCTTGAGGGTTTTTATTATAAGCCGCGTATTGATAATGAGGTACTCAGGAAGTATTCCGAAGGAATCATTGCAACGTCAGCATGTGTCGGTGGTGCAATCCCACAGGCTATACTTGATGGCAAGCGTGATAAGGCAAAACAGATTACCGAAGAATATCTTTCAATTTTTGGTGAAGGAAATTTTTACTTCGAAATACAAAAACATGGTATCAATGACGAAGATATCGCATTTGATGAAATGATAAAACTCGGACGCGAAATGGGCATTCCCTTTATTGTTGCAAATGATGCACATTATTTACGCCGCGAAGATGCGCTTGCACATGAAGTACTTCTTTGTATTCAGACACAGACAACCATGAGCGATCCGAACCGATATCGTTTCTCATCTGATCAGATGTATTTCAAATCTCCCCAGGAGATGGCAGAACTTTTTCCTGATATGCCTGAAGCAATGTCAAACACCCTTGAAATTGCAGAGCGATGTAATGTCTCAGTAAAAGCAAAACCGCAGCTACCGGTTCCCGATGTCCCCCAAGGGTTTACAAATCCGGAAGAGTACCTTTCTGCACTTGCCAGAATGGGAACAAAGGAAAAATACTCACATGTCACGCCCGGCCTTGAAGAACGCCTTGAGTATGAGTTGAAAATCATTAATGAAATGGGATTCGCCGGCTACTTCCTGATTGTCCGTGATTTTGTAATTGCTGCACAGAAAATGGGGGTCATGGTTGGATGTCGTGGAAGTGCTGCCGGAAGTCTTGTCGCGTATACTGTTGGGATAACAAGTGTTGACCCCATAAAGTTCGATCTCATCTTTGAACGTTTTCTTAATCCTGAGCGTATATCCATGCCCGACGCCGATATAGATTTTGCGGATAGGGACAGATATAAAGTTATTGATTATGTCGTTGACAAATACGGTCGTGATTCTGTTTGCCAGATTATTAACTTCGGGCGTATGAAAGCAAAAATGGTGATCAAGGATGTTGCGCGCGCAATGGGTATCGCGGTTGCCGATGCAAACCGTCTTAGTGGCATGGTCAATGAAAAAAATCTGAAAAAGTCAATTGCTGCAAATGGTGAACTTGATAGAGTGATAAAAGAGAATACTCAATATCAGGAACTGTTTGGTCATGCAGAAGTTCTGGAAGGTTTTGCGCGTCAGGCCGGGATGCATGCAGGTGGTGTGATTATTGCTCCTGCTGAAGTTGTAAACTGGGCTCCATTATTCAAGCAGCCCGGTGCAGATACGGTGATGACACAATTTGATATGAACTATGTCGAGAAGGTCGGTCTTATCAAGATGGACTTTCTTGGTCTGCGTACACTGACTGTTCTTCAGGAAACACTTCGCCTTATTAAAAAGTACCATAATAAGGTAATTGACATCTGGAAGATACCGGATGGCGACGAGGAGACATATAAGCTGTTTGGAAAAGGCGATACAACCGGGGTTTTCCAGTTTGAATCCAATGGAATGCAGGATTATCTGCGAAAGCTCAAACCCACCGGTGTTGAAGACCTTATCGCTATGACAGCTCTCTACCGGCCAGGTCCGATGGATAATATCGATGTTTACATCAGGAGAAAACATGGGAAAGAGGATGTCGTTTATCTGCATCCGATGCTCAAAGATGTTCTCGAAGTTACCAACGGGGTTATTATCTATCAGGAACAGGTGATGCGTATCGCACAGAAAATGGGCGGATTCACACTTGGTCAAGCTGACGTGCTTCGTAAAGCCATGGGAAAGAAAAAAGCCGATGTCATGGAGGAAATGGGTAAAAAATTTGTTGAGGGTGCTATTAAGTTTGGCATTGAAGCAAAGATAGCAAAAGATGTATTTGACCTTATGGCAAAATTTGCCGAATACGGATTTAATAAAGCTCATGCAACTGTTTATGCCCACGTATCATACCAGGCTGCATTTTTAAAAGCACATTATCCCCTCGAATATATGACTGCAACGCTGACATCATGGATTGGAAGCACTGATGACTTTCTGACCATGAAAAATGAAGCCGAGCGTATGGGTATCAAGATATTACCACCGGATATCAATAGCAGTGAAGGTGCCTGCAGTATTGACAACGGGAATATCCGGCTTGGTATGGAAGCAATTAAAAATGTGGGCAAAGGAAGCGATTCAATCATTGAAGCGCGCACGAAGAATGGAAAGTTCAAATCAATCTTCGACCTTTGCAAGAATGTTGATTTGCGTATAGTCAATAAAAAATGTCTGGAATCACTTATCTGTGCCGGTGCTTTTGATAGTGTTCCCGGGACTCGTGCTCAACTTTTTGAGACAATCGACAAAGGCATTGAATACGGTGGAAGTTTTCAAAAGGATCGCTTAAGCGGACAGGTAAGTCTATTTGATAACCTGTTTGGTTCTGAAGATCAATCAATTGCACAGATTATTCCTGAACCACCGCTTCCGCAGGTTGAACCATGGCCTTATAATGTTCTGTTACAGAAAGAGAAAGAGATTCTGGGGTTTTACGTAAGCGGACATCCGCTTGACAGGTATTATGATGAGGTCAGGGGCTTCTCCACGGTATCACTGAAACAGGATGCTCTTGCAGAAGTAAAGCATGATACAGCGGTGACCATCGGGGGAATGATAACCAGCTTAAAAACACATAATCAGCGTGATGGCCGTCAGATGGCGTTTCTTGAACTTGAAGAGTTTGAAGGATCAATCGAGCTGCTGATTTTCGGAGATGCTTACGAAAAATTCAAACACCTGCTTGCTGTTGATGCAATGGTGCTCGTTCACGGGCAGATCAGTAAACGTGAGGGTGAAGAAAAACCGAAACTGCGTGTTGACAATTGCATGTCTCTTTGTGAGGCACGGGAGAAACTGACAAAAAGTTTGCATATCAAAGTGAGTACACCGGGGCTAGAAAAAGATTTTGTGCAGGAAATTTTTAAACAATGCAGTGCTGTGAAAGGCGAGTGTTCTGTTATTCTGCATATTACAACATCTGAAAGAAACGAATACAAAATAAAAGCTAAAAATGTCAAAGTACTGCCTGATCCTGAAATGATAAAGCAGTTACGTGAAAAAGTTGGAAAGGATAATGTATGGATAGGCAAAAGCGCAGCCTGAGTTTGTTACTTAAAATCAGGGGAATTGCAGTATATGGCGCAGTATTAATAAGTACAATGTGTTTTGGAGTGGTGTGCCTTTTTTCAAGTATATTCAGTTTGAAAGCTGCGAGGTATATCGCATTAATCTGGAATTTCAATCTGCTCTGGATTGCCGGTATTAAATTAAAAGTCTCAGGATTGGAAAAACTTCAAAAAAACAAGCGGTATGTTTTTATCGCCAATCATCAAAGCGGGCTTGATATACCGGTGTTGTACGCTGGATTAAACCGGTCAATAAGTTTCATTGCAAAGAAAGAGTTGTTTTATATACCGATTTTTGGATGGGGTATGGTTGTGGTTGGTCATATATGGATTGACAGATCTAATGCCCGTAAAGCACGTGAATCGATTTTGCGCGCGGTTAAACATCTCCAGAAAGCTCAGGTGTCGCTCATTCTGTTTCCAGAGGGGACACGTAGTGCGGACGGATCAATCGGAGAATTCAAAACCGGTAGCTTTTCATTGGCACTTCAGGCAGGCGTTGAGGTTGTACCGGTTGTAATTCATGATACAATGAAAAGCCTGCCCAAAAACAGTTCGTTAATAACTCCAGGTACAGTTCATGTCGATGTATGTGATCCTATTGATGTCAGTGCTGATCAGACCAAGTCTGATATAAGTGTTAAGATCCGTAATATTATTTGTGATGTAATTGCCAGAGGTCCCAAAGAATAAAATTATCAGGGGGAGCACTAACCCCCACCTTTGCTGTCAGTCTAAGAGAAATGAACGCTGTAAAATAAAGCTCGGTGACCGTATGCATAAACAACCTGATTAAAGTTGTTATAGCAATTTTTGATATAAATAAAAAACAGAAAGGGGCTTGCGCCCCTTTCTGCCTCAGGCTTTCGCCTGATACCCCATCATCATCACACACATCTGCCATTCTACAATGGCATAACACCTGTCTTATTAAATTAGCAACCTGCGTGCCAAATGTTAGGAAATTAATAAAGTGCGTTAATTTAAGCAGAAATGGGTATTTTATGTAAAACCATCTACGTTTTAACAAAACGTATCTTTTAGAAAAAGTACGTATTTAGGTAAAAATTACCGAAAGTGGAGAAATGTGCATTAATAACTAATATGAAAAAGTTTCAAAAAATAGTACATGTATATCTGCACTAATCATGTACCTGCAATCATAAAAGAAAATAGCCTTTGCAGAGCTTCATGATTCAGCTGCGGTTGTTTGGATAAGATGTTGTATCATTTAAGGATTGTTGCAATTGGGCAGGACTGCCAACTTCCAAATATCTCGTTTGAACGGGAGTGATGGAACAATTGCATTTAAATAGAGTAACAATTGAACTGCAGATCTAAGCCTTATTAATTTATATCGAGTGATTCGATATGTTTTGTTATGTTCAAAGCAAAGTTTCCAAGTGATGGATCCCGTGCGCCCATTGAGAGTATACAGATTCCCTTCATGGTAATTGGTATCAGTTGCTTCAGAAGCTCTTCGCGATTTGATACTGCAACTGCAGAAAATTCAATTTCACCCATTGCGTCAATAAGCATCCGGGATGAAATATCTTTCTGTGCAGTTCCACCCGCATAATAGATCGGTAGCAGAAACAGTGTGTCCCCTTTTTTAAAAATGGATTTGAACGTTTCCACGTAGTCGTCTTTGAGGAAGCGGGTCGGCCCAAAGCCATGGGGTTGATAAATTGCGATAAGTTTCGAAGAAAGATTGCGGGCTGCGTTAACCGCTGCTTTGATTTTTTCAGGATTATGCGCAAAGTCATCAACAATATAAACATCATTGGATGTCTTGTGGATTGTAAATCGTCGGGCAACACCTTCGTAAGTTTGGACTGCTTCAGCAAGTTTTAACTCATCGCAACTTGTTAATTTGCAGACAGAAAGCGCAGCAGCAAGATTAGAAAGGTTGTGAATTCCCGGAAGGTTTAGAGTGTATTGTATTTCATTCATTACCAGAGTTCCGCTTAATTTATCAAGTATGTATTTGTCAGCTTTCCACTTGGCATCAGAAAAGATACCAAATGTTTCTTCTGTATTGAGAGCTCTCAGAAGTGGATCATCATTGTTTACAATTGGCAGTAACGTGTGCTCTATCAGGGTACGAAACAGTTCCATTAGTTCGGGGATTGGTTTATGATCTTTAGATACGTTAAGTATTATACTAATATATGGATGATATTTAGTCAGTGTTCCATCACTCTCGTCCGCTTCTATCACAAGTAAATCTGATGAACCGTGGAATGCATTACCAATAAGCCCGGTACTTTCAAGACGTTTCAAGGCTGCGCCACTGATAAGTGATGGCGCTTTGCCGCAATAACTGAGAAATTCAAATATCATTGCAGTAACTGTTGATTTGCCGCTTGTACCCGCAACTGCGATTGTTTTTTTTGAGCTGACAATTGCAGCAAGAACATCAGAGCGGTGAAGAACCGGGATGTTAAATTTTTTTGCGGCAATGATTTCAGGATTGGTTTCTTCAATCGCACTTGAGATGCAGATCGCTTCAATTGATTCATTGATACCCGCTCCGTCCTGATTAAAAAGTTTACAACCCATACTTTTGAGAATATCACGGTTTGATACAGTGTCTTCACTGGCAAGAAGCCTGTCTGATCCGCTGATATTAAGGCCATCCCACCGCAGGTATTGTGCAATTGCACTCATTCCACTTCCCAGTATTCCGGTAAAATGAATTGAATTGTACTTTTTGTTGTTAATCAATAATGACAAGTGTACCCTCCTCGACAGAATCGAACAGTTCTATTATATCGTTATTACGCATGCAGATGCATCCATGTGACATTGGTGTTCCAATAAGATCTTCTCTGTTTGTTCCATGAATATAGATATATCGTTCATACGAATCAATTGACTCACCCTTATTGATACCAGGCTCAAGCCCATCAAGGCGCAGAATACGTGTAAGGATCAGATTCTCTTCTGTCATGCTGGTATTGTAATTTTCACCGGTGTCTTCTCTGCTGCGAAAGATTCTTCCTGGTGGTGCATTATGCCCGATTTTATTAATGATTTGATGAACACCAAGTGGTGTCCTGTTTGAATTTTCAAGATTACCGGTACCGAATTTTGATGTCGAGACTGGATATGTTTTGATTACTTCTTTATTTTTAATAAAGAAAAGTTTTTGTTCTTCAATATCGATATGCAAATAAATACTATCAGTGTTACATTGTAGTTGTTGCAACCGGTTTTGTAATAGTGGTATTTTATGATCAATCATCACTAATCCTGTGTTTAGAGTAAAGTGATAAAACACTAATGTCTATAGACTTAATTCTTACCAAAATAATATAATTACTATATAACAAGTAAGAATTGAAATAAAAGCTCCAAAATGTAAAGGAAGTAACGTATGGCACCAGATCCAGCATATCCTGCAAACAATGAAGACACATGGCGCTTATTTCGTATTATGGCCGAATTTGTTGAAGGTTTTGAAACACTTTCACGAATCGGACCATGCATTACAATTTTCGGTTCAGCACGTACACCCAAAACGCACAAGTATTACAAACTGACAGTTGAGACAGCCCGGTTAGCGGTACGTAATGGATATGGTGTTATCACAGGAGGCGGGCCCGGTATAATGGAAGCTGCTAATAAAGGTGCTGCAATGGAAAATGGCAGATCAATCGGACTTAATATTCAACTGCCATTTGAGCAAAAACCCAATCCGTATGTTAAACTGCTTCTGAATTTTCGTCACTTTTTCTGTCGTAAAGTAATGTTTTTGAAATATACATCAGCAGTTATTATCATGCCTGGTGGATATGGTACAATGGATGAAATGTTTGAAACATTGACACTTATACAAACGCAGAAAGTCGATACGCTGCCGCTTGTTCTGATGGGTAAAGAGTTCTGGAGCGGTCTTGTTGATTGGTTAAAAGACACAATGCTAAAACATAAATATATTTCTCCTGAAGATATAGACATGATGTTAATTACTGATGATCCCTTTGAAGCTATCGATTTTGTAAACAAATGTGAAGGAACCAAAAAGGTTACTGCAAATTTTGTCTGATTTTTTTGTAAATATTTAATATTTTTGTTGACACAGGAATCTGTATAGCTTATAATATAATGTATCAATGATATTTAGTACAGGCGGTAATTTACAAAAAGAAATAATACTTGACAATGTGTTCTCTAACATAAAAACAGACAAAATGGTACTCAGTTTTTGTAATGATTGCTGTTAAGTCTGTAAACTTACAATTTCTTTCCTTCAAATGGAGGTAGTTAAAGTGGTTGCAAAGAAAGCCGCCAAGAAAAAGGTTCCTGCAAAAAAGGCAGTAGCAAAAAAAACTGTTACAAAAAAGGCGACTAAAAAAGCCGCAGTTAAAAAAGTAGTCAAGAAAAAAGCTCCTGCAAAAAAAGTTGTAAAAAAAGTTGTAAAAAAAGCTGTAAAAAAAGTGGCTAAAAAAAAAGCCGCTAAGAAAGTCGCTAAGAAAGTCGCTAAGAAAAAAGCTTAAATACACTTCTCAGTATAAATGAGCAGAATTAATATTCTGCTCATTTTCATTTCTGTATTTTTTTATACTTATATAATTTTTTTGTTGTTTTTTTATTTTTTATTGTATATATTTATGCAATCCAACAGAAATATTTTATAAATCCTCAACAGTTTGACTTCATGATAGAATTCGCAAAGCAGATATCAGAAAAATGGAACATCCCGGCGTCTCTTGCTGAGAAGATTTGTGTAGCTTATACAAGACAAGATACACCTTTCTATCTGGTAGAGTATGTACCCGAAATAGCAATCGAAATGTCGGCTGCTGCTGTTTGGGAAATTTATGACTTTCTTTCAACTATGGAAGAACTCGTCTCCAAGAAGAAAAAGGTACTGACTGCACTTAAGAAAAGTGACATAGAGCCTGGTGCACTGGAGAAAAGAGTAACTATGACAAACAGTTCGTATGAGCTGGATGACATACTGCTTCCTCTTAGACCAAATCCCAGAAGCAAGGGGCAGCTCGCAGTAAAAAAAGGGCTTGAGCCTCTTGCAAATCAAATTCTTAAACAGTCTGATGAGCAATGTACTATTCAGGATCTGGCAGAACCATATATCGGTAAGGATCCATCATTAAAAACAGTTGATGATGTGATTGCAGGAGTGAAAGATCTACTTGCCGAGAAGTTTGCATATGATGAAACTGTAAGAGCCATGACACGAGAATTTACGTTCGATGATGGCTTCTTTGAGGTTACTCCGAAAAACAAGAAAGATCCTCAATTCGCACAATATATCGGTAAGAATATTAATATCAGCGACTGTACAAAAGAAGAACTTCTCAAATTCATGGTTGCTGAAGACAATAAGACAGTTCGTCTTAAATTGAATGTTCAGCTTTTTCGCATTACAGAACTTATTCGTCATCACTTTATAGAGAATCCTGATGCATGTGGATTCGATCTTATCTGTGAAACCATTGATGAATGCTGGCTGCGTCTGCTTCAACCAATCGTTGAGCGTGATGTCAAGGAAATGCTGCGTAATGATGCTGAAATGTGGGTTTCAAAACAAATTGCATCAGAAATCTGGCGTAAAATAGAGTGTGAACGTAATGCCGGACCGGTATTCATTATTGATGCTGCTAATGAAAAAAATATTATTATTATTGCAATCAACGGAACCGGTGAGTTACTTGGTGTCACTACTGAACGCAAACCACCGGAAGGGAAGACCTTTACAAGCGATCGTTTACGGCAATTTGTAAATCGTCATCGTCCGGTCGCAATCCATATAGTGAAAAATGATCAGGCATCATTGGCTGAAGCAATGCTTAAACAGGTAATCGATATGCTTGATCCTGTCCCCGTAATTGCACAGTTTGAACCCGATACATCAAAAGTCAATCCATCACACTCCGAGTGGATGAAGAAAAATTTTGAGACCCTGCTTGATGAAGATATGAGAAAACTTTACGGGTATGCAATTGTGCACCTTAAACCAATTGCACTGCTTCAGAAAATCGGGAATCAGTACTACGATGTACACGGTTTTCAACAGCTGCTCCCTGAAGCAAAGTTTCTCGAAATTATCAACCGGCTTTATTCTGAACTTGCATTGAAAAATGGTGTATCTATTAAAGATCTTCCTGATTCTCCTATTGTAAAGTTCTCGCTGATAACTCCGGAAATTGTTCAGGCTATCAGAAGCTTTGATGCTCAGACACCTCTTGTTAATAAAAATGATCTGTTAAAAGTACCCGGAATGACTGAGGCAATTTTCAGAAATATTTCAGGATTTCTTCTAATTCCTAATGCTGAGGAACTTATTGATAGGACCGCTGTACATCCGGATCATTTTCCCTTGATCTATGAAATCAGTGAACAGCTAACCGTATCAATCGATACGATTGTCGGCAATCCTGATGTCATCCGGTCATACATGACAGAAGATCCAATGGTAAAGGTTTTTATTGAGAAAAATCTTGTTAGTCAGGTTTGTGCGGGTAGAAAGTATCTATCTCAGCAGGCGCCTAAAGTACGCAAAAAACTCAAACTTAATGAGATAAAAGAGGGTGCAATTGTTTCCGGTCATGTAACCAACATTACACAATTCGGTGTATTTGTAAATATCAATGCAGTTTGTGATGGCCTGATACATATATCACAGCTTGCAGATGAATATGTAGAAACTCCGGATCAGGTTGTTGGTATAAATGACAAGGTTGATGTAAAGATTCTTAAGGTTGATGTTAAAAAGAGAAGAATTTCTTTATCAATGAAAAATCTTGGAAATAAGGCTCCTAAAGTTCGCCCGTCACAGGGGCAGCTTGATAATTTAGCAGATTTTTTCAAAAACCGGTAAAACATTTCTAACGTTTGGTTTAACGCACGGTTTACTGTTGAGTAGGCTGTGCGTTTCTTATTTGGTGACACAACGCAGAGCACGCATGCTTTATTACCCTGATTCTTATAGTACTCGTTGCAGCATCTTTTGTAAATACCGACACATCAAGATAGTATCTTTTTAATAACGATACCAGACCGTTAATAATAAAGGACTGTGTACTTTTTCTATCTGTAAATTCAGCGAAAGCGATAAGCGTGATAATCGCTTTTTCAGTCTGATTCAGTAATGGGTGTTGATCATAGTGAATCGGGACGATCCCTGGCCAAACTGAATCTGCATGATCAAGTAATCGCTTCAATTTCCTGATGAAATTTGTATCACTGATACTATCGCATAAAAGGCTTAAATTATATGTTGGTTGTACGCTCAATATCGAATGTGAATAGAAGTGGCTTACCTGGAAATTTATAAAACCATCCGAGATAAAAATATCAGGATTGATAAATGTCAGATCCGGATTAATACACGAGACCAACTCATGCGCGATAGTATTACTATTCTGATTATTACCTAAGGCTGACATTATAACACGTGGAACAGCTGTGCAGATATATGTTTTGTTTACTGGTGAGACTTGATAGTGAACTCGAATCCTGGATTGATCTATTTCCGGGTATTTTTCTGATATTGCATCATGCAGGGTTGAATGAATATAGTGATAAAGAGTCATATATTGATTTATTGTAACACGGCATACATGTCATATCGTGCCGTGTTACAGAAATCATTCTGCAACGCAGCACAAACAATTATTAAATCGCGGTTTTTATTCCATCAGACCAGACTGATTCGATATCATAATAGTCTCTGAGCTCAGGAAGCATGATATGAACAATAACGTCTGAAAAGTCAATCAGAATCCAGCGGCCCTCATCTTCCCCTTCATGTTTCCAGGGACGGGTACCCTTCTCAATGAGCCCATTAGCGATTCTGTTATATATTGCCTGAACATGGACGCTTGTATCTGCTTGACAAACAATAGACCAGTCAGCGGCACCAGGTACTGCTTGTAAATCAATTATAACTATATTTTCTGCAAGTTCGGCCTGAGCCTCTTCTACGATTGCGTTAACTAATTCTTTACCAAAAAGAACATTTTTTTCTACTTTTTTCACTGAATTCTTTCTCCATAATCTGGTCCAATAACCACGGTGACATCATATGTATTATCGTTTTTTCTTATACGCACTATTTTGTCTGTTTTTAGAATACCTGCAACCTGCCGGGCAATAGAGTCATTTCTGTTTCGTGATACCACCATTGTAAAGGGATAGTTCCATGTGTCTGCATTACCTAAATACTTGACATCAAAATTGTTCGCACGAAGGTAGTCGGCAACTTTATTCGCTGCACCCGCAGCTCCACATCCGTTGAGTATTTCAATACTTCCTATCTCCGGTATGGCGATAATAGTAGTATCCTTATTTGTAGTACTCTGAACTGATATCTTTGTCGTGCCAACATACATGGCAACTGCACAAAAGATACAGATAATGATAAGGACTATAAGATTATTCATAAAACTATTCCGTTCAGAGATGTTAGTTGCTTGATAATAATGGAATTGTTATCAGATATGAAAATCGCATCGAATTGCCGTTCAGTTCCCTGTTAATCTGTACCCCGATATCAATACTGCTCCATAACATGTCTGCTCCCAGAATTGCAAGGTAGATAGGGTAATCAAATGCCGGGAATGCGCTGGACTTATTTGTTCTATGAAAAGTATAGAGAGCAAGTGAGCTTACCGCAATACCTGTCATGGCAAGTGCTTTACCAGTCTGTTTTCGCTTATACTGATGAAATCCTGGAATAAAAAAATTCTGGATCACCGCCCATTCAGTTTGTTTTATTTGCTTTGTAGAAAGTAAGGTATCATGACCAATAATCCCTGCTTTTTGCTGATTGATCCATGCATTCTCAGTAATACCTGAATAAAGCCATGGATACCTGAAATATTCCACAAGAGAAATATCAGAATCCAATAGAAATTTAACCTTTTCAAATGGCATCTTCGAATCTTCCACAAGTGTCTTCTCAACCGGATCGAGCTTTAACTGATCAATATCGGACGTTTCAGAAGCATATGTGACGGCCATTATCACAAGAAGCAAAAGTAAAATATTATTATTAAACAAAATACGCTCCCGGAAAATGAGTGCCTGAGGATTTAATAAATACCATAAAACCCTGAAAATGCTGATTTTAAATTGAATGGTGTACGACCACTTTCACAATAAATAAACCTTGAAAATACATTATTTTTCAGGTATGTATGAACATTTCACAGTGCGGATCACTGTATTTATAATGGTGAAAATTACCGGTAAAATGGAAAATAGTTACTCTATCTCGATTTCCTCGATTTTTGTTCCGATTCCACAATAAATCTCTGCAACGGTAACTGCTGACAAAGAAATTAATTCAGATTTTAGAGCATTCCGGACGGTCACAGTAGTTATTAAAATGCGTTTTTCTTATAACATATAAAGTATTTTGATATACAATAGAATGTTTCATTTTTATTGTGTGTTTTTTAATCAGAGATGATTCACTTACATCCGATCTTATAAATCAAAACTTTCTCAAGATCTTTTAAAATGTTCTCATCACTTATTTTGAAAATAAATGGCTTTGATTTCCCGACATTTTTTGTGGAGCGAAAAGTTTCCTTAATCTCTTCACTGATGTCAAGTTTATATACCGGATCAATATATTTTTCCGGAAAATATAGTGTCGCCTGCATAAAACCTTTCCAGGCTGACATCCAGACAACTGTTTTTTTCTTCTTTTGTACTTTACACAACCACGCTTTCCCATCACGGTAATAACGCCATTCATAAGTCATTTCATACGAAGTGAATAGTTCCAGAAGTTTCCTGTATGATAGAAACGATTCTTTCAAAATCGACCTGAGTACAGTATCATCAGGAAATTTGTTTTCATCCCGCAATTCAATGGTATTTATGGTTTCCATAATTAGCTCCAGATTGTTGTGCTTGATAAAACAGATATTAACATCGAATACTCTCTGCTGCAAACGGCTGCCTGGGATTTTTAAGCACTACGATTTTTTGTGATAGCGTCAATTATTTTTTCAAATACATCTATTGCGTGCATGTTATTTTTTATGTAAATGAATTTACATTAAGAGCATGTCTATATTGATTTTACAGGCACGCAAACAGAGCATTCAATATGTAATTGCTGCCACCTCTCACAAATCAAAGCTCCAATAAAAAATTAAAAATTTCACGATAAATTCTTTATTGTTCATTTTAATCTAATCTTGTTTCCAAATCCACATAGTCCGATTGTCAAATTAACTGAATAACCCTGCAAATCCTCATAATAGTAAGCTCTGGTGATGAAGAGTCGTGCTCGAATTAATAGGTCAATCTTTTCTTTTACTCCAAAGATTGAATTCGGCATAAGTATTAAACGTGTCCGAATTTTATAATCTGTATTTATTCCGAAAATCAAATTGTAATCAACAATCCTTAATCTGTTTTCTTCATCGTCCTTATTTGCTTCTGTAAACTCAGTAATTCCCAAACCTGCGAATGGGCTAAGTTTTATTTTTTGATTATAAATCAAAGCATAACCAAAAGAAACATCAATTATCGCAACATTTGTCCGCTGACCTTTATGCCAATTTTTATCGGATATGTATTCTTTTTGTACTTTGTCAACAGCAAGTGTTCCGTTTAAATAAAGAATTGATTTTTTATATGCAAAATCAAATCCAAACATAAAGTTGAATGTTGGGGCAAAATGTTCACCGAGAGAACCAGTAAAAGATCCTGCACCAAATCCAGCGTACAGGGCATAACCAAAATTTATATTTTCTATCTCTGGGATTTTAATATCCGGCAGATATTTAAGCTCTAATAAGGTTTTTTGTTCCCAGAAATCGATTGTTTTTAGATCCTGCCCATCATTGGATTCTGTAATAAATTTGTTGATTTCATTATTACATGATGTGTATATATGATTAAATATCACCTTAATTTCATTATATGAATTGATTCTATCCAGTTCAAATTGAAACCTGCGTCGATGAATCTCCACAATGTCAAAAATCACTTGATTATATCTCAGATATTCCTCTGTTTTGTAAACAGGATTTATAAATGAAAGACTTTTAATCATGTAACATCTGGCAATATTTCTTTGAACAATTGTATCACCATAACGTTGCTTATCAGTATTGTAACCCAAATAATACTTTAGCTCAGAAATCCTGGTGGCACTCTCTCTTTCCGAGAAATCTTGCCAAGTCAATTTCCCATCGCTCCAATTTTTCTGGTATTCTTGGGCTACTAATCCACTTGATAGGAGGAATCCAAATAATAATATTGGGAACGTTTTTATCATGTATGATGTCTTTTTTATCTCAATTAGCGTGTTAATGTGTTTGATTTGTAACTGTAAGTTATTTAATTGTTCCTAATCCCGCTATTATCATTCGTAATTCCGAGCTTCTTAATCGATACCCACATGAGCACAAAAGGAAAATAAGTTTGAAATTAAACGACAATAATGTCAGTAATTAACTGCGTGGTAATGTGAGGAACTCGTATTTCTATCTTCCTCAATCTCAATCTCAACCTTGATCTGAGGAACACTCAATTCATCCGATTAATCTCATCCCTGATCTTCGCTGCATCCTCATACCGCTCCTCTTTGATCGCTTTTTCCAGCTGTTTCTGAAGCGTTTCGAGGGGGGAGAGTTCCGGAGCGTTGCCCTCTTGTTCATCCGGTTCGGTATCTTCACTCTGTTCTGATACAACTACTCCCGCGGTGTCCATTACTTTTTCGTCAACAAAGATCGGCGCGTTAAAACGCAGCGCCATTGCTATTGCATCACTTGGTCTCGAATCAATCTCTTTGGTTTCATCATTGATTTCGATGATAAGCCGTGCGTAAAATGTCTCGTCTGTCAAATCGCTTATTATTGCGGATGTCAATGTGCAGTTGATCTCTGTCAGTACATTTTTAAAAAGATCATGTGTAAGCGGGCGCGGGAACGGAAGGTTATTGAGTGCTATCGCAATCGACTGAGCCTCAAGCTGACCAATGGAAATCGGTAGCGTCCGTTCATCAACCTTGCTTTTAAGAAGGATCACAAACTCTTTACCCGTACTGACAAGGAAACTATTGACAACTTCTACAGGAATCATTGGGGTGCCCCTGTTTTGGGTAATGCATATACGGTTTACAAAAAGTGTAAACCGTATTGCTGGTATCTATCGGTACTAAATTCCGTAATCAATCGAGAGGTGTAATCTCAATTGTCTGAGTTCTGTCGGGACCAACTGACAAAATCAGCGCCGGAACATCATAACATAGTTTCAGTAATCTGTTGTAGTAGGCAAGCGCTTTTGATGGCAGATCGGACATCTTTTTACATCCGCTGATATCACTCTTCCAACCTTCAATACTCTCGTAGATTGGAACTGCCTTTTCAAGCTCATGGAGCGTTGACGGATACTGGTCTGTCTTTTTGCCGTTAATTTCGTAATGTGTACAAATTTTTATTTCGTCAAGATTATTCAGTACATCAAGTTTTGTCAATGCAAGACGGGTAATGCCGTTAAGCTGGATTGCTTTACGGATCATAACACTGTCGAACCATCCGCAGCGTCTCGGACGCCCAGTCGTAGCACCAAACTCGCCACCTTCTTTACGGAGCTGCTCACCGATAGCATCGTTAAGTTCTGTCGGGAAGGGTCCATTACCTACACGGGTTGTATAGGTTTTTGTAATACCGATAACATGATCAATGACCGTCGGACCGACACCACAGCCGCTGCAGGCTGATCCGCTGATCGTGTTCGATGATGTCACAAAGGGGTAGGTACCGTGATCGATGTCAAGAAATGTTCCCTGTGCACCTTCAAACAGTAAATGCTTTTTGTTCTGTGTTGCAGTATACAGATATGTTGCGGTATCGATGATAAACGGGAGCATCCGTTCGCGTACTTTTTTGTAGTTGTCAAGAATTTCATCTTCGCTTAATGTAAATTCTGTGTTGTAAAGCTTCTCGACAAGTTGTTTTTTGACTGCAAACATCTGCTTGAACTTTGAAACAAAAATATCCCAGTCAACAAGGTCTCCCGCACGGATACCGCAGCGGTTGGCTTTATCGGCATATGCAGGACCGATACCACGACCGGTTGTTCCGATTTTGCCTTTGCCCATCGATGCCTCTGAGGCATTATCCTGTGCCTTGTGATAGGGGAGAACAAGGTGCGCCAAGTTCGAAACGAACAGGCTATCTTTTACCGAAATACCGCTATCATTGAGCTCATCAACTTCACGCAGAAACTGTTCTGCATCAAATACAACACCATTACCGACGATGCACACTTTTCCGGGGTACATCAGACCTGATGGCACAAGGTGAAATACAAACTTTTTACCATCAACTATAACGGTATGACCTGCATTTGCTCCACCCTGAAACCTGATAATGATATCAGAACGTTCGGTGAGATAATCGATAACTTTTGCTTTTCCTTCATCCCCCCACTGGGATCCAACTATAACTGCATTGGGCATGGTACCACCTGATTAATTGATGTGGGCAACTGGAGCAAAAACCGCAGCTTCCCGAAGTGAATGATCAACGCCTGTTTCAGGATTCCAAAACAACCTGATGACCCTGGACTACAAAACCTTTAAATTACGTTAAGGCAGCGCTAAGGTCAATTATTGTCCAAATATTATTTTACCCCGATCCGGATGAATTATCCAATTCAGCTTTTGTTTGTCCTGATAATTATATTCTGGGAAAAGCAGCTCACGGGACACAATGTGCCTTTAGTGTATAACTTATTGAATTTGAACGAAAAATTTAGCATAGATTGAGATTAAGCGAATGAATCCACAGAACCCTTTGATTGTTCAGAGTAACAGTACCATTCTTCTTGAAGTTAACAATCCACTCTTTGTTGATGCGCGCAATGCGATTGGCCAGTTTGCACATCTTGATAAAAGCCCCGAGTATATTCACTCGTATTCGATTACACCACTTTCATTATGGAATGCGGCATCATTGGGTATGAAACCGTCAGATGTTGTCAGCAGGTTAACGCAGTATTCAAAGTATCCGCTCCCGCATAATGTCGTTGATGATATCAATGAGCTAATGGGACGTTTTGGAAAGATTACGATAGAGAGCCTTAACGGGACACTTGTGCTGCGTTCCCCCGATTCATCACTGCTGCATCACTTGATCCAGCATCCAAAAATTAAGTCGATGATAACTCAGGTGATTGATCCGACAACTGTATCCTTTTCAGCAGAGTTTCGCGGGCTCATCAAACAGTCCCTGATCGGTATTGGATTTCCCGCACATGATCTGGCCGGCTACGTTGATGGTGATCCGTATACAATTCCGCTCCGGTCAAGCTTGAAGAGTGGTGGTGATTTTACAATCAGAGAGTATCAGAAACTCGCTGCGGATAATTTCATCGGGAATGCAGAATCGCCCGGTGGTAGCGGTGTTGTTGTACTGCCGTGCGGTGCGGGAAAAACAATTGTCGGTATTTACGCAATGACACTACTGCAGCGCCGGACACTGATTCTTGTAACAAATGTTACCGCAGCACATCAGTGGCGTCGTGAAATTCTTGACAAAACAGATCTTCGCGATGATGAAATCGGAGAGTATTCCGGTGAAATGAAAGAGATTAAACCGGTGACACTCGCAACATATCAAATATTGACATACAGGAAAAAGAAAACTGATCCGTTTATTCACTATGAAATTTTCAACAAGGAAAACTGGGGGCTTATCGTCTATGACGAAGTGCATCTGCTGCCTGCTCCGGTGTTTAAATTTACTGCGGAGCTTCAGGCGCGTCGCCGCCTTGGATTGACTGCCACGCTTATCCGTGAGGATGGACATGAGCAGGATGTGTTTACGCTTATCGGTCCAAAGAAATTTGATGTTCCCTGGAAGGATCTTGAACGTCAGGGGTGGATTGCAACAGCCCGCTGTGTTGAGATCCGTGTTGATCTGCCGCAGACGGAAAAAATGCGGTATCTCACATTGTCACCAAAATTACAGATACGCCTGGCGTATGAAAACCCGTGCAAAGTGAATGTTGTCAAGGAACTGATTGAAAGACATCAGGGTGATCAGATACTGATTATTGGTCAGTACATTTCGCAGCTGGAACATTTTTCCAGTGAATGCAATGCGCCGTTAATTACCGGTTCCACACCGAATAAACGCAGGGATGAATTGTACAATGCGTTCAGGACTGGTGAAATAAAGCTGCTGATTCTTTCCAAAGTAGGAAATTTTGCGATTGACTTGCCGGATGCAAATGTGGCGATTCAGATCAGTGGATCATACGGGTCTCGTCAGGAGGAAGCACAGCGTCTTGGACGAATACTGCGGCCGAAAAAGAACAATGAACAGGCGGTCTTTTATTCGGTTGTCACAAGGGAAACAAAAGAACTCGATTTCGCAATGAACCGTCAGTTGTTTCTGACTGAGCAGGGTTACTCATACGAGATCTGTTACAGTGAATAAAAATGATGATCGGTATGATCATCATTTTGATTATGTCGCTATAACGTTAAGCAAATAAACATACTTTTTGTACCAGTCACACGTGTCCCCGGCTGTCCTGATGTTGCTATCTTAGTGTTTACAAGGCGGTAGTACACTTATGCGCTTGCCCCCTCTGCTGCTTTTAGCTGGGGTGGGGCGAGCAATCGGCGTAGTTACAGAATGTTAAGCTTAAATTAATGGCATTGGCGGGGACGGGCTTACGGATCGCATTTATCCCTGCCTGGTACTCATTGAATAATAAAACTTTCTGTCAAACTTCCTGATTTCATAATATATCGGTTACTGCGGAATCCAGAAATATCAATTACCTGGTTGTTGTTTACAGAATAAGTGCTTACAAGAGATCCATCAAGACGAAAGATCCGGATGGTACTCATTTGCTTTACATCAACAAATATCTTTTTATTGTAAATGTACAAACCGTTACTCTCTGACGTAGTGTTTACAAACTGAGTAACACCGGTAGGGCTTGCGGATGGTGCCTGTCTGATTAGTTTTACTGTAGTTGTACCGGTGTTTATAGCTACTCCTGTGTCAAGACATCGATATTCAACAACGGGGTTTACTGAGTAGTCAAAGAGTGAGAAAGAATGAATTTTCCCACTTCCGCCCATTGATTCAATGGTGACAAAGAATGCTGCTGATTTTGTAGCTGTCGCTGTCGTATACTCACTGATATCCAGCGCTGCTTCAATAGGTGCAGTGGTGATACCCTGCACTGGAAATGCACCTCCCGAATAATTAAATGCTGCTCCGAATATTTTTGATACAGACGGTTTTGTGGAAGTCACTATTGTTGAATATCCGGCTTTAAGGCGCAGGTTCTCCCGTGAATCATGGGAAAAGATAACTTTACTGACAAGCGATGGTTTACTGAGTGGCTGCGGATCAACATAGATACCAATAAGCTGATTACTGAATATGCCTCCCTTTGTCTCGGAATCCGCAAGTACCTTATACATGATGTAAGAACGCCCGCTGTCAGCCCAGCGACTTCCCCAGGTGTTAACCATTATCACTCCACCGATCTCCCAGTCGCGTACATCAATAACTCCATCAGAGTTGATGTCGATTGTGTTTGTATATAATCCGTCTTTGTTATAGTCATAGCGGATACTGTCATTGAAACCAGCAATAGTCATTGCATGGCCGCCGCTTGTGCCAAAACTGGTGATAACTTTTTTTCCTGCGTCCGGGGTACCTGATGGCAGACTGACAATTTTCTGGCCGTCAGCATAAGCACTCAGTATCAGTAAACCGCCCTGAGATGCACCGGTGGCATGATCATAGAGCCACTGTTTTGTTTTGTCAATATCAGCTTGTGTGCGTACATAAATTGCAAAATAATTTTTGATTTTATTGGTTAATCCATTGTAATAGGTGTTGTAACCGCTTATCCACTGTGTAAATTTACCAAGCCCGAATCCGCCATAGTCCACAGCATTGGGGATACCGGTTGCTTTGACAATATTCCAACCCTGTATTGTTGTAGAGCCCATCAGGCTGTCGCCATCATTAAGGAAATTATAGGTATAGTCGTAGGGGTACTGATTTGCTGCTATTTGTGATGAAAGTCCGCGGGCATAGTTGATTTCGTAAGTGTAGAGATAACCGATACCACTTGCCTGTGCGCAACTTGCACCGCGCTGATTAAAAATTGGTCTGAATGAAGCAAACCTGGAATTGTCTACTTTTGATGACATTGTGGCGGCAGTTTTTCCAAGTCTCGCCTGAGGATTGAATTGTTCGGCATCTTTAAGTGATAGAGTCCAGTTGCTTATAGTAATTCCTTCAGGGAAATTTTGTGAGAAGGCATTGATAGTTATTGAAATAATGAGTGATGCCACAGTTAGAAAACGCATTGATAATTGATTTTTTCTCAGCATAATGTACCTGCTAAATTGTTAGAACAACACCTCTTTTTTTTAATTATATGTCATTTAAGCAGTTAAGTAAATATATAAATGCGCTTAAATAAAAAGAAATACATTCCAAAGAAGAGCTTAAGCAAAGAAAGTATTTAATTAGGATTTCATTTGTGCTGGCCGAACAATCACGCTCGCGAATCCGGGTGCTTCCGACTTTTTCTCAAATTTAATCTTTCTCAATACTACAACCGGCCGACTGCCCAGAGTACTGAGCGATCAAATAGTGTCCAGCCGTCTTCATTCAAAAATTGGAGAGAGCCATTTGTGTCAACAAAAAAGCCAACTCTTCGTGCAGGTGCTGTTAACGAATGCATCATCTCATCCTTCTCAAAACAAAAGAATACAGGTTGAAATGGTGTCACTAGTCCGCTTGTGGCGAGAACTGATGATGGTTTAACATTACCAAAGTTTAATGTTTTATCGATGGTAAAGACTGTTATAAAACCATCAAAACCAGTAGTTATGGGATGCTGTGTATTATAGATATAGAGCGAACTTTTAAATGAAATATCTCCATAGTCAGAATTCCCGTCATTGTCTGTAAATCCGAGACTGTTGAACAAAACATGTTTACAATTAATAATCGGTACTGGTAAACTCCGTAACAGTGTATCGAAGTTTTTACTGTCAGCTGATGGAGCGATGAATATTAGGTCTACGGCTGACAACGTGATGCTGCTTAAATTCAAACCATCACTTGTTATTGTATCAAAACCAAGATTTTCAAAATGCCGATAGAGTAAGCGGTTTCCGGAATCATTCGGATTTTTAAGAATCAGCAGAACGGTGAACAGGTTGATAACAGGCATACTGTCTGTATTAATACTGTCTTTTACCTGTATAACAGAATATCCGATTTTTTTATTCGTATAGCACAGTGATGTGGTAGTATCAGGTAGATTTATAAAGGTCATCGTATCGCGTGCATCTGCTTGTATCAGTGTCCCTTTAAAAAAGAATTTCGAACTGTCATTGATAATCCGTTTGTTCGGGTATATCGCAACACGGTGACCATCCTTTAATTGTTCCGCACCAACTGTATACTTTTTCTTTTCTGTCAGACTTACATGTTTACGAAACGCAACTTTTGATGAATTTTCGGATACTGCAATAATATTGTATTTACCTGCAACTGTATTTGCCACGGAATAATTGCCATTTATATCGGTAGTATCAAATGCATTTGACGGTAATGCACTATCGGTAACAGGATTGTACTCTGATGGTACAAGTGAAACAATTGTGCGAACTGCTGGTTTGTTATTTTCATCAACAATGGTCCCGTTTACAGTCGCATAAACATCACGGGTGGATGTATCTGTTCCGGTACCTGTAACATTTGTTGTACAGGAAACGCATATAGAGATTAAAATAAGTATTATTGATGGTAATGAAAAAATATGTTTGTACATTATTTACCCTCTTTCATCACCTTGCGTTTGGGTTGAGATAGTAAAAAAGACTGGAAGTTGACCTGAACAGCGACTTCCGGATTACTATCTGCCTTTGCTTTTTCCATTACCTTATCTTTTAGTTCTGCTATCATTATATCGATCTCACGACGGGTGTCCTCACTCACACTAACGGTAAGCGTTGCAAAAGTCTGCTCCTCAAATTGATTTGAATAGGCATCACTGCCAAGTTGATGCATCTGGCGGTGAAATTGACGAAGCGCAACAGCCTTGGATTCATTGCTGCATTTGAAAAACTTTCTATTGAAAATCCACTCCTGTTTTTCGTTATCCCACGTGATGAAATTCAATTTCTGAAGTGTATTCAGCGCTTTTCGCGCTTGAACAGCGCTTATCTGCGGATTGAATAATTTCGCAAGGATCCGGTGATCACTCTCATTTTTATAAATGTCGAGTATCGAAACCATGGCAGGGATATACCAGTGTTGAAAATAATCGTAGATTTCATTTTCCAGCTGGATCGTCTCAAGTGTTGGTGCAAGTTTTGTTATTTTTTCGAATAGCTCTTTTTTTTCATCAATGGATTTTGATTGATTAAATGAAACCAGTGTTTTAAAATAAACCGATTCTTTCTCGGTAAAATTGCAAATTTTTTCGTATGCGGGTATAAACCGTTTTGTAAGTTTTCTTCCATTGGTAATATCAATGTAATGGGAGCGGCTGTTTAAACCGTAATCATCAACAAGCGTTTGAAAACTGAAATGAGGATTGGTGTGTCTTAAAAATGCCAGATAATCATTGAGAAATTTTCTAAAATCAAAATACTGATGAATATCCGGTCTTTGAATTGTTGGTCCCATATTTCATATAATATAAGAGCTATATTATAAATTAGCAAAAATTTTAGAACAGATTATTGAAATATTTGACTGCGCGCAATAACGCGTTAAAAGTGTTGGTATGTTGTTATTAATCAGGCTAAATCAGGCTTTTTTCTAAAAAAACGAACAGCTTCCTCAACAAGAGTCATATCAACACAAGTGTTGAGGCAGGGACCATTTGGACGGTCGTTGATAACACCGTATACAGGGACCGGATGAACATCCTGAATTCCGAGTGTGAGATCTCTTTCACAGGCAACGGCAATAATACCATTTGGTCTGAATGTGACAACCCGTCGTCGTGCTAATGTACCTCCGTTAACAACTTCGATGTGAAGCCCATATTTTTCCCCAAGTTCCACAAGACCTCCAACGGCACATTTTCCGCAGCGAAGGCAATTATTGATATCATTGGTTATTTTTCTGTTGCACATGTCAATCTGGAGACAATGAGGCAATAACACAAGAATTCTGTCACCTTTGATCCGGTGTGATTGTGCGATTGTTAGCGAATTGTTTACTTTTACAAACGATGTGCGCAAACGATTTCTGTTTACTCTGAACAATTGTCCTATAACTATTGCAATAGGAAATAATAACTTAACGGTTATGGATCGTCTTCCGTGAGGATAGAGCAGATCTATTCCGGTTAGTGATGTAATGGTTATTAGTAGTAAACCACCGACAAGTATACAGTAAAACAGTAAAAACGCAATACCCACAGCGGAATCCAGCCAGGGGTGAATTTGAAGAAGTCGGGGATGAACCAGGTAAAATATCATCCCCTCTATAATACCGGCAATTACAACACTGGCCCAGCAGAACGCCAGAAATGGAAATTTTGTCCATGCATTTCGCCACGCACTTGCTTCTTTTGAATCCACCTGAACAGGTGCGGTCTGTGCTGCTGAGGTATCCATATATCCTGATTATACCTTTTCTACTGATTTTACTTCAGGGATGCGTGATTTCAACAGGCGCTCAACACCCATTTTAAGTGTCATTGCTGCTCCGGGACATCCATGACATGCACCCTGAAGACGAACTTTAACAATTCCATCTGCAGTAACATCAACAAGTTCAATATCACCACCATCAGCCTGAAGATTTGGTCTGATCTCCTGTATCACCGCTTCAACTCTGTCTCTCATAGCAAATCCTTTCATATACTATTGTATTATATCACAAAGAGTCAAAAATAAATTCCTTTATCAATGTATTCAACCAAAAAACTACATATCGCTTTTAAATCACAGTGTAATATACAATATTTAATCACCAAATATTATAAATATAGTGAATAATATTTACCAGATTTCATTACCGATAAAGAAATATGTTCAACATTGAAAAAACTGCTAAAGCTATCCTTTTTACTGCCGATATATACTTTAGGGGGAGATGGATTAAGGAAAGAAAGATCAGAAGATAAAAAAAAGAGATGATGCCGGCAAGCATCAATCTCTCAGAATCAGTAAGGTAGGAGAATAATAACGGCAAATCCTTACATTACTATGTATCGGTAATGAACATAAAAACTTTAGAAAATATTTTATGAATCATGTTTATTTGTGGTTTGCTTGTTGGAAGAATAAATGATGCCATGGAATGGGTATAGAAATGCTAGCAGGGTAGGGAAAAATGAAAGTCCAGGGACTCGGACAAGTACTTCATCAGGTAAATACAAAGCAGAATCCGCAGTTGAAATCCAAAATGATATCATCTGCAAAGGCTCCAACGAACCCGGACAGCTTCGTTCAATCCACATCATCAGATGATCGGGAAAAATTACTGCAGGCAATTAAGAACAAGATTAAATCTGGTTTTTACTCATCCACCGCTGTTGCAGAAGATTTAAGTCATGGATTTGCAAAAATACTTGACGAGAGTGTGTAGTACAACTGCAAATGCCAATATTCAGATCACTCTTTACATATAATTGTTGACAATTACACACCTGTTATCATAGTAGTTCCGTGATGAAATTTTCAATCAGGACATTGCTGTGGTAGCGGCTGGTATTGAACGAATTTTCTGAAAATGTCCCGATTCATTGATTGCATACTTAATTTTCAATGAGATTTTAGGGATAATAATTCTTGACTACACAGTATCCTCCTATATATACTATTGTCTGTTTATGACTGCATCCGGTATGTCATTGTGTTGCATGGTTGATATAACGTGAAATTCACATCAGGAGATTCTATGAACGATAGATTATTAATTTATGGCGTTGCACTTTTTTCCTTGCTTATCGTATGCACAAAAAACGAGAGCGTCTCATCCTTTAAAGTGGATGAGATAAAGGGTGATGCGACAATAGTTCGAAGGGGAGAAAGTAAATCTGCTGATCCTGATATGAGTCTTAGAACACGTGATGCCATTGTTGTTGGTGATAATAGTGCTGTTACTATTAGATTGGATGATGGAAGCAGTCTATTCATTGGTGCTAACACGTCAATTAGAATTGCCGGGGTTCGTCATAATGATGATAATAAAAATGTCTGTGCACTTACTATTGATTATGGTGATATGTATGTGACAAAAGATAGTAATGATTCCTGTTCCGTCGAGATTGGCAGTGGAAGTGGGATTGTTACAATGGGGTCCGGTGATGCAGAAATTACATTTGAAAAAGAGCTGTTGCAATTGTCTGTTTCAGTATTTAACGATTCTGCAAGTGTATCAATTGCCGGGAGTTCAATAACTGTTCCCGCATGCACTAATCAAAACTTTACATCTGGAAAACAGGGACAGTTGGAACCGATTACTGAAAGTCAACTTGTCGAATTGAAACAGTGGGTTCCGGCGGCAATTGTTGATGCTGCGTGCAGGAAATCGGGATGCATTGCAAGCGAACCGGTTGTTGAAAAACGTCCACCGGTATGGATAAAATCTCCCAAAGAAGTATGTGCATACGGCTTCGTCTTTACAGATATAGTCAAGGCTGTGGATCCGGAACGCGGTAACATCTCCTACAAATTGATAAAGGGGCCTGCCGGCTTGAAAATCGGAGCTCAGGATGGTGTGATCAGTTATATTCCCAAAGCTGCAGGAGTATATGATATTACGATTGAAGCAATAGACCCTGACTCAATGAAGACTTCGATGACTTATACTCTGAACGTTATTGAGGAACTTGGGGTATTGCTCAGTATTAAAAACATAATTCCTGTCAATCAACCAGTGACAATTAGTGCATCACCTGTAAGGGGTGTAAAAATAAAAGGACCATTCAAATATCGTTTTGATTGTGATGGAGACGGGGTATTTGAGACGCCATCGAAAGGGTATGGAGATTTATCAAAAATTTCCTACCAGTATTCGAAAGAGGGTAATTATAAAGTCGGGGTTGAAATTATGAATGCTGCGGGTATGACTGCTACTGCGACCAGAACCATTACTGTGCACGCTCCTCCGCGCGCTGTCTTTCGAATAACGCCATCATTTGGAACAACCGGGTCTGATTTTCTTTTTGATGCAACCGGAAGTTCAGATAGTCATGGTAACAGCGACTCTATTGTCGTCAGGTTCGATGTTAATGGTGATGGGAAATGGGATATACCATCAGAAACCGGCTTTTTAAAAGAAAAGAAAGTTGCCTGGTCCTGGCGGGAATCCGGAAAGTACAAGGTAATTCTTGAGGCGATGAATCAGTATGGGTTAGCGGATACAACCCATGCCGAAGTTACTGTCAGCAGCAGCTGGGTAATCGATTCGGTTGCTGCATTTGATACTGTACATGTAGGTGATGCTGTGCTGTTTACCAGTTATGTCAGCCAGAATGAATACCCTATTGTAAAGTACGAATGGAGTATGGATGGTGATACTGTTTTTGAAATGAATTCAGAGACCAATTCGATTAAATATGCGTTTAGTAAATCAGGGCAACACACGGTATATTCTAAAGTAACCGATAGCAAGGAACAGTCAGCAATCAGTTTCAGGAATGTACAGGTTATTAATGTATCAGCAGAACTGAGTGCCGGCGGGACATATAATGTACGGATAAATGAATCTGTTACATTAAAAGGTACTGCTAAAGATAAGGATAGCAGGATTGTGTCTTATGGGTGGGATATTGACGGTGATGGAACTGTTGATACAGTTTCAACAACATCACCATCATTGGTCTATAAATTTACAAAATCAGGTAAAAAGGTAGTCAATTTTGTGGTTAAAACCGATGATGGTGCTGAATGGAAGGATAGTGCTATCGTTAATGTTACCAACAAAAAACCGATTGCGGTGGCTGGAGACGATGTTATTAGCAAGAGGGGCAGAAAGGTAAAACTCAACGGATTTGGTAAGGATGAAGATCAGAACATTGTAAAATATGAATGGGATTTTAATGGCGATGGGACGTTTGAATTTTCTTCTGAGGTATCAGGTCAGACAACACATGTTTTTGATACGTTCTCATTAGCGGTTTTAAAAGTCACCGATTCGGATGGTGAATTGGGGTTTGATACAGTGAAAATAGTTATTTGCCCTGACAATATGGTACTTAATGAGACGAAGAAGTTTTGCATTGATAAGTATGAATATCCCAATAAACGGGGAAGTGTGCCTGAAGTGGACATATCGTTTGAAGATGCAAAGAAGCTCTGTGCGGATCAGGGAAAACGCCTGTGCAGCGCAGAGGAATGGGTAGCGGCGTGTAAAGAAGGTAAAGATCGTTATCCGTATGGACGTGGTTATGAGCAAGACCGGTGTAATACGATAGGGAACGCCTATGTAAAAAATAAGCTCGCACCTTCAGGCGAGTTTTCTAAATGTGCAGGTGCTCTGGGAACTGTTGATATGAGTGGAAATGCTGCAGAGTGGGTTGATGGCACTAATCCTTATGCATATGGGGGTTCCTATCAGAATGGAAAAGATGACACAAAATGTGAATCAAAAGTACAACTTGAAAGGGGCAGGAAGTATTTTTATGTCGGTTTCAGATGTTGCAAATAATAATAAAGAATGTAGCTGACTATTGTCGTGATAAAAACCGGTGGTGGATACCGCTAATCACCGGTTTGTTTTTTTCATTGTCTCTACCTCCATTCAACCATGAGTTTCACTGGATTTTTTCTTTATTTCCGCTTCTGACATTTGTAGTAATTGTACCACTCATGTTTTTCGCTCTGGAAAAATCACTTAAGAAGGCACTGCTTTTTACCTTCTTATATTCGTTTTCTGCTGCACTCGGACAATTGTACTGGATCGGATTTGTCACTGCTGAGGGGTTGTGGCATCTTATTCTCATTGGGGTTGTGTTAATTTCGATTTATATCGGCTTGATCTTTCTGGCTGCGGGTCTGCTTTTTCGGGTAATTTATAAACATGCCGGCCGTTTTTATATGCTGCTTTTTCCCGCAATATGGGTAAGTATTGATTTTCTCCGATCAATTGGTGAAATTCCGTTCCCCTGGTCATTTATCGGGTACTCATTTGCACCAATACTTCCATTTGCACAGGTGGCATCAATAACAGGTGTCTGGGGGTTGACATTTATTGCGGTTGGAATGAATGTCCTGATTTTTGATCTTTTAATCTGTTATTATCGTAACGAAAGCCAGATGCAGAAATGGATACATCTTGCAATTGGTTTTATCTGCATTCTTGCAGTCAGTCTCTGGGGATATACACAAATTCGAAAACCGCTTACCGGTGAAGCAAAAAAAATTGCAATTTTGCAGACAAATATCGATCAGCTTCATTGGGGTAATAATTCGCTTGATACAGCATTTACAATAACAGAGAAGATGGTGAAAGATGCAGCTGTACAAAATGTCGATTTAATTGTCGGACCGGAAAGTGCGCTTCTATGCTTTGTTGATCGCAAGACTGAACATCGAACCAGGGTGCAGGGGTGGGTTGATTCGATCAATAAGCCGCTGATGCTTGGGGGGCTTCACTGGGATAGAGCTCCTGAGGGTTCAGTATATGAGTATTATATATACAATTCGGCATTTTTTATTAAACCATCCAAACCGATAGCTCATTATAACAAACAAAAACTGGTACCGTTCAGTGAAAGAATGCCGTTCGAAAATTTTATTCCTATTTTATCAAGGGTTAATCTTGGTGAAGCGGATTTTATGAGTGGCAATGATCCTGTCATTTTTGAGGCAGATGGTATCAGAGTTGCGCCATTTATCTGTTATGAAGTAATCTTTCCATCCTTTGTTCAGGAACGATTAAAAAAGAATGCAAATGTAATAGTAACAATTACCAATGATGGCTGGTTTGGGAAAACGAGTGGACCATACCAACATGCTGCCATGGCACGTATACGTGCTATTGAGAACCGCATTTCGATTGTTCGTTGTGCAAACAGTGGTATCAGCATGTTTATTGATGGTTACGGCAGGGTTTCCAATGCAACCAGACTTTATACACGGACAGCAATTTATGGTGATGTTCTTTTACGAAATGCGGATTCGTTTTATGCGAAATATGGCGACTGGTTTCTGATTCTGTGTATGTTGATTGCTTTATCGGGATTGGCCATAATTCTTACAATCTCAATTTTTAAAAAAGTAAAATTACCGAAAGGTACAATAAAAGGCATATCGAATGATATCGTTTACTAAAAGAGCTGCTGTTTCTCTTCTTATAGCAATGCTTATGTACGTTGTATCTTTTGCAAAGCAAAATGAGTTTACACTATTTACCGGTGGTGTTTATCAGGTTCCCTATAATCAGAGTGATGAATGGGATGCGTTTCCGTGTGCAACTATTGGTATGACTTTCCCAACCGGACATGATGCGACAAAAATCAGTTTTTCAGCCAGCTATGGCGAAATGAAATCAACTGTTTTAAATGTAAACAATCCTGCCATGCAGCTTGAAATCGGATTGAACTATAAGATTCCATTTACCTATAAGGCTTTATCAATCGATATCTATGCTGCTCTTAGTGACTGGGCGGTAAAGCTTGTCGGGTATGGTACAAAACTTGAACAGCTTTCACTGATTGCATCATGGGAAAATGAGTTTGGTGCAGTAGCAGGAATTATACCTTCAATAGCATTGCCAAAAAATTTCTCTTTGATCCTGTCTTGCAGAGCCGGTGTTGTACTGTCATCACCGGAAAAATTTATCAGTGCATCAGGTGGATTGAGTATCGGGTATACATTGAGATTGGGAAAAAATGAGTAACTTTCGTAAGGGCGCTTTAGTAATTTTTTGTCTGATGGCAGTTTGTCATGCAGCTATAACTTCCGGAAATAATGCTGTAATCATGCTTGATGCTGCCAATTACCGGTTGTTCAATTTTGATGTAACTCAAAAAACAGAATACGATTTTACTCAATCAGGCACTTCATTGACCGATACTGTTATGTCATCACTTGATTCAGATTCATCAAGCCTTATAAGAATATCACCATGGGGTCATTTGGCAAGTGAGACGGGTGAACCGCTGTTTATCCGTTTTAAAGAGAATGCAGTCAATAAAGAGCATATAACCGATGCCGGTTGTGAAGTTCATGCTTTTAATAATAGTCTTCAAATAAAAGGTGGATATCTTCATCTCGGAAGTTACTCTGACCGTCTTGAAGCATCGTTTTCTGCCTTGTCAAGCAAATACAACATTCCGGTTACCTATACTAATCTTGGGGAATATGCAATCAGTGAGTACTATTACGGTTTATGGAAATACTCAAAGTCCGGTGTCACTATGCGGGGTTATGGACGGATGTATGGCAACTGGGTTTCATTGCCTGTAAATTATGATCCTGTTTACATTTCGGGATACAGGTATAATCAGCATGTATCCATTGCTCAACCTTTAGATACACTTGTAATTAATGTTGATGTTGACATGCGGGAAGAGTATCCGGATCATGCAACTAAACGAGAAAATAATATACTTGACATGAGTACTGTCTGGTCTCATCGGCTGGCAGATAATGTAACCGGTGTAATCACTGTTAATAAAAACACCGCCCGATCACCGGAATATTCAATTAAAGGAGATCTTTGCAGCAGTATTTCAGAGAGGTGGTTTATAAAGGCTGGAGCCGGATTTTATAATAATATTGAGCCGGTATATAACGGTTCTTTGACATGGTTCCCATATTCAAATATGTCAATTAAAGGTGCTGTTGCATATGATTATACACCATCATATAAGCCCTTTGTTTACACGAGTTATTCAAACCGAACGTCAATACTTGACATCAAGAGCATCCGCAGTTCAAAAGCGTTTCTGAAAGCATCGGTTGATACCCTCTTTAAACTACCGCTTGATTTGCAAGGTTGGGTGAATGTACAGTATGGATATCCTGAGTATGCTGTTAATAACGGAATAAAGCAGTATGTTATTCTTCGGGAAAACAAATCATTGTCATGCATTGCGGGTGCACGTATTAATGGTAATTTCAAGTTATCAAAGGTCCCGTTCGAAATTTTACCCTGGGTTCAGATGAATAAGGAATTTAAGGGTGTACTAGCTGAAAATTTACCACTTGAATCCGGGTTTAAGATAAGGTATCTATCAGGCACAGGTATTCAAAATGTTTATGAGGCATCTATTACTTACAGGCGCCCGTATTCGTTACACCTTGTTGATGATGGCTGGGATGTAGAGCGGGAGTCCCCGGAGTTACTTTTTTTGAATCTTCATGTACGTGTACCATTTATCTCTCCAATACTGGATAATCATTTGAAACCATCAGTTGATTTTGAATTCGGTCCCTGGCATCTGATAAATGGCAAAAGGGTACAATTTCATCCATATGGAAATATAGCAGGACCGGCTGTTTCTGTGAAAGCAGTACTTGACGTCTTATAATTGACACACTACGAATGTTCTACTGAAAATGGTACTGTCGAATATTTAAAATTACTCTGCCCGGCTATTTTGTGCGGATAGTATACAGATAACGGATAAATGGATATTTCAACCAAATATCAATCTAACCTTCCAATCTTCCTTAAGCGGGAAGAAATAATCCGTTCTATAATCGATAATCAGGTAGTAATTGTCGCAGGAGAAACCGGATCCGGTAAAACAACACAATTGCCATTATTTTGTTTGGACGCCTTACAGGGATTATCTGGAAAGATAATCTGCACGCAACCGCGCCGTATCGCAGCGATATCACTTGCAAACTTTTGTCAGGGACAATTACAATCGCATTTAAATGATAGTGTTGGATACAAAGTGCGTTTTAAGACAAATTGCACCGATAATACAAGGATTATTTTTGCAACAGATGGAATTCTGTTAAGTGAAATACTTGATGATCCAATGTTGTCGCGCTATAGCGTAATAATCATCGATGAAGCTCATGAACGCTCGGTGAATATTGATTTTCTGCTTGGCTATCTCCGTCAATTGTTACCTCAACGTAAAGATCTGAAACTGATAATTTCATCAGCTACTATAGATCTGAAACTATTTTCCAGATCCTTCAACAATGCACCGGTTATCCTTGTTTCAGGAAGACTATATCCTATTTCAATTGTTTACAAGCCAGTAATAGAACTCTGGAAAGGTGAATCAATGGATTCGTATATTGAAGGGGCAATTGCAGTGATCAGGGAGATTCTCGCTGTCGATGACACCGGAGATGTACTTGTGTTTCTTCCCGCAGTTGGAGATATAACAGAACTATGCAGAAGGCTTGAGCCCGCTGTTGTTGATAAAGCCAGGCTTATTCCTCTTCATAGCAGATTGCATGTCAGTCAGCAACAGAGTATCTTTAAAAAAACCGATAGGCGTAAAATTGTCGTTGCAACAAATATCGCAGAAACATCAATTACCGTACCCGGAATAAAGTTTGTTATTGATAGCGGATTAGTCCGGATGTCACGATATGATGCACTCTCACGGTTGACACGAATGCCTATTGAAAAAGTATCAAAGGCATCAGCTGATCAGCGTGCCGGACGATGTGGACGTTTACAGGATGGAATTTGCTACCGGCTCTATTCTGAAGCAGATTACAACTCCCGGAAAATGTTTACAACACCAGAAATACAACGAGCGAACCTGGCTGCTGTAATATTGAAAATGAGCTATAACGGACTTGGCGATGCGGAAAAATTCCCATTTCTTCAACGACCATCAATACAGGCTATCCGAAGTGCAGCCAGGCAGCTTATGGAACTTGGCGCAATTAATCGTAAGGGAGCCATTACACTGTCCGGAAAAGAGATGGCCCGCTTACCTCTGGATCCACCTCTTGCTAAAATGCTAATTTACGCAAAGGATATTGACGCTGCAAGGGAGATTATGGTAATTGTATCCGGACTTGCAATCGATAATCCGTTTATTGAAAAAAAAGAATTGGAAAGGAAACATCGAAAAATTCATCAACGGTATGAATCTGATTATTTGCGTTTGCTTGATACATGGATTTTCTGCCGGCGGGCAATATATAAAAATGGATATTCTTCTCAGGCCTTGTTTGAATATTGCAAAGAGTTCGGACTGTCTCCTGTAAAAATGACCGAGTGGTTTGATACCTGGTATCAGATCAGAAGAATATGCAGGACGATCAAAGGATTCAACAGAATACGAAAATGTAAAGCTACTTATGAATCAATTCATAAAAGTCTGCTTGCGGGTTTTTTCTCAGGCATTGCACATACAACCGGTAATGGTGTTTATGAGGGTATTCATGTTGACGATATACGAATATGGCCATCGTCAGTGCTATCCGGACGTTCTCCGGACTGGGTATTGTTTCATGAAATTATTGAGACAACAAGAGTTTTTGGACGGACAGCAGCAGTCATACGGCCGGATTGGGTAGAGTCCCTATTTCGAAACCGGTGCAATTATTCAATTCAGGATGTCTGGTACGACAGTGAATCGGGAGTTGTCAAAGCCAGGGAAGAGGTATCATTCAAAGGATTGCTCTTGTTGACAAACAGGCATATTGATCTTGAAAAAAAGGATCCTGAACGGGCACATGAAATTTTTATCCATGATGCATTAGTAAAAGGAATACCTGGAGAAACCTTTAGATTTGTAAAGCATAATAATGAAATTAAGAGCCAGATAAGCTGTTTATATAATAAAATGCGTACGAATATATATCTTGGTGACTGGGTTCTGGAGGAGTTCTATAGTGAGCGATTACCGCAGGTAAAGAATCGGCGGGATCTTACTGCTGCAATAAAGGATAATGGAAATGATTCATTTCTTTTTGTAAACATTGACGATCTTGTTGCAACGGAGTTGCTAAAGGATCAGAACCTGTATCCGGATTACATTGAAGTTTGCGGACGGAGATGTGCTGTAGAGTATCTGTTCAGTCCGGGAGATGAATGCGATGGTTGCCTGATAATTGTTCATGAACAACTACATTCGATTGTACCTTCATATTACTGGCAGTGGATGTTACCAGTATTCTGGAAAGACCGTGTGATGCTCCTGCTACAACACTTTTCTGCACAGATACGGGAAGTCGGCCTTACAATAGAACAGATTGCTGATACATTTTGCAGATCCGTGATAATGGTCAAAATGAGTTTTATTGATGCACTGTGTCAATTTTTAAAAGAAACCTGTAATCTATTTCTTGTCTATACTAAAGAACAGGCTGGATATATTCCCGCATATCTATGGCCACGTATTCAAGTGGTGCGGGATGATACAACTATTGTTAAAACATTCAGAGCAGATTTCGCCCATACATCTGAATCGCTGCCTCCGCTGGTTATGAAAAAGGAATTATACAGCGATCTTGATGTATTCAAATATGCCCAGGAAAAATTTACATTGTGGAATAACGATTTTTTAAATGCAGTACCTGCCGGCAGTAATAATCAGCCTGTTTGCTTTGCTTGTTATCCGGCATTGCACTATGACAATGATTCCTTCAGTGTTGATCTGTTTACTGATATTAAAAAGGCAGACAGAGCTCATTACTATGCGTTACAAAAGATTATTGAGAACAGATCGGAGGAACTGTTGCTATGGGAAGTTGAATCGTTACGGATAGAAAATGAGCTAAAAGAAAAGATTAACAGCATTGTTAGTAATCTTGACATCGATGAATTTGTCAAAAAACTTGTTATTGATCAGTTTCTGGAATTGCCATCAGTATATCCGGGTGATCAGGAAGCGTTCAATAGTATTATTGATGAGAAAAAACGTACTCTTGGTGAAATTGTACTGAATACTATCAATAAACTGATCTTTTTTACAGATTCAGTAAACAGAACGTTAATGGTTCTTCATAAGAAACAAACCAGGCATGCGAAAACTTACTTGCACGATTTCCATAACGTACTTAGAAAAGATCTTGAATTGTACACAAATGAATTAATTGAGGAATCCGAATATACACATTACAGAATGAATATACCAGGCATTGCCGGTACATTCCCATCCAGAATTGAGTTTGCATATAATAATCCGCAGCAATACCTGAAAATAATGAAAGAACATGCATTCTATCGAAACTATCTTTTAAAAATAACTGCACAGAATGTTGTGTTGACACATAATGAAATACTGATGGTTGATAAATGCAGGGTAACGCTGGAAAACTATTTGATTTGTCAGTTTGAACAAGCAGCTAATGTTACTCAAAGAAAAAAAAGTGAAATTATTTCCCGTCACGATATTCAGGAGTTGTTTGACACTATTTATAATGAGATAACGGGAAGCTGGTGTTGAATCCTGAGACGGCTGCTGTGCGACAAAATTGTGTCACAAAAATGAATTAGTACATAAATGTTATGCTTCTTACTTCTGAACGATACCCCGATTATTTGCATTTTTATCTGTTAACCGAAAAATAAAAAATAAAATTCAGATATATGACCGATTCGTTCTGGTAAAATATCACTGGGATGGAATTCTGCAATGAATTCTCCACCCGCCAACTGATGGTGTTGTATAGAAATATTGTTTAAAATCAAAAGCTTGACCATGAATTTGTCCGGTTGAATTACCTGGGTGGTCTGTCACAGGTATCTTTATGTAAAAATCTGTATCAATTAATCGATAGGTATGTGTTTATGATTCTAACTGAAATTCTGTGAATCTGAAAAATGCTACGTCATGAAATTGTTTGGTAATCAATCTGGAACAATCGTTGCTAGATGGATTGAAACAATTGTGTTAGAAAAAAATGTAATCATTACAATAATGTTCCGGAGGAGAAAATAATGGTTGATGAAATTGAGGGGATGAAATTCAGTGCGGATGCTTTATTTCTGATGATTGGTGCTGTGATGATATTTTCGATGCATGCCGGTTTTGCATTTCTTGAAGCAGGTACTGTAAGGATAAAAAACCAGATAAATGCATTTGTAAAAATTTTAACAGATTGGTCAGTTTCGACAATTCTTTATTTTTGTATAGGATTTCCGATTGCATATGGAATTAATTTTTTTGCCGGAGCTGATACTCTTGTCAATATGGTAAATGGTAATGCTGTTGATGGCGCCCGGGGATTTGATCTTCTTCACTGCTTCTTTTTGACAACATTTGCGGCATGTATACCAGCTATCATTTCAGGTGGTATTGCAGAGCGTGCAAAGTTCTGGCCACAGGTTTTTGCGGGAGCTGTGTTTGTTGCTTTTGTTTATCCGCTTTTTGAATCTGTTATCTGGGGGCGTATTCCTTTTTTTCAGGAGTGGTTAAAAGAATCGTTCGGTGCAAATTTTCATGATTATGCAGGTTCGGTGGTCGTTCATTCAATGGGTGGATGGATTGCACTTCCAGCAGTTATACTCATGGGGCAGAGAATTGGCAGGTGGGTTAAAGGAAAGAGTATTGGTATCCCGGTTTCAAATATTCCCTATTTGTCACTAGGGAGCTGGATTCTTGCAATCGGATGGTTTGGATTTAATGTAATGAGTGCGCAAAAATTTGAGGGAATCAGTGGACTTGTAGCTGTAAATTCACTATTTGCAATGGTTGGTGGGACTCTTTTTGCAGTGCTTTTTTCTAAAAATGACCCGGGATTTGTCCATAACGGGGCACTTGCGGGATTAATAGCAATATGTGCTGGAAGTGATATTGTTCATCCATTTGGTGCATTCTTTATTGGCGGAGCGGGTGCAATAATTTTTATATTTGGATTCAAGTGGGAAACGGAAAAAATGCGGATTGATGATGTACTTGGGGTATGGCCGCTTCATGGGATAACCGGATCATGGGGAGGAATCGCCGCAGGTATCTTTGGGCAGAAGGTTTTTGGTGGAGTTGGTGGAGTTTCCTTTCTTTCACAGTTAACCGGTACGATAGCAGCGATTGCTGTGGCACTGGTCAGTTCAACACTTGTCTATGTAGCACTCAAGAATACTATAGGTATTCGACTAAGTAAAGATGCAGAAATCAAGGGCTCGGATTTATCAATACATTCTATCGGTGCGTATCCTGAACGTGATATCAGGGATACCGGATTGTTTACAAATAATGCTACTGAGGAGGAATAGAAAATGAAATATCTCATTGCGATCATTCAACCATCACGACTCGAAGCTGTGAAAGAAGCGCTCAGTACTATTGAAGTATTCAGATTGACAGTTTCGGATGTTCAGGGGATCGGGAGGCAGAAAGGGCACACCGAAGTATACAGGGGACATGAATATCAGGTCAATTTCGTGCGAAAAGTAAAGCTTGAGATTGCTCTTGATGATAAATATCTTGATGCAACAATCAATGCAATCAGTAATGCTGCGCGTACAGGAAAGGAAGGTAAAATAGGTGATGGTAAAATATTTGTTCTTCCACTTGAAGATGTAATAAGAATACGTACGAACGAGCGTGGTTCTGATGCCCTCTGATATGTGACTATCATTAATCAGGAAATATGTACTGATACATCAGGGGACAACGTAACATTTTCTTGACTATACAGGACTATGTATGGCTGAACTATCGAACCGGCAACAACTTGAAAAAGTTAGAAGTGAGTGTTTTTCATCAACAGAAATCTGTCATGATCCTATTGCGGCCATTTCAAAATACGGAAACCATATCGATAATGTACTGATGGCACAATTTGCACGGTATTTTCAGAATGATTGTGATGATGTGGCACTGGTTGCAACCGGTGGATATGGTCGAAATGAGTTGTGTCCCTATTCAGATATTGATCTATTGATTCTCCATGAAGGTGACCACACAAAAGAAGATATTGCACGTATTGTAAGGGCAATGTGGGATCTAAATCTGCCTTTGGGATGTGTGGTCAGAAGTGTATCCGAATGTGCCCAAATACTGGGCGAGGATATTGCCACCGACACATCACTACTTGATATCAGGCTAATCGCCGGAAGCAATGAGCTCTATAAAAAACTAATCAAAAAAACTATTGAACCCTCATTCAGAAAGCGAAAACACTGGTTCTTAAAGGAAATTGAAGAATCATTGAAAGCCGGTGTACTTTCTGCTGATACATCACTTTACACTGTTGAGCCGCATTTAAAAAACGGTGTGTGTACACTTCGTGATTGTCAGAGAATTATCTGGGGATACAGGGTTTCAGAGCAAATATATACCCAGGATTCCCGAAGCCATATTTTTCCTTTTGGAAATAATGGGATGGAATCGCTTCATGCTGCTTATGTAACATTATTAAAAATACGGTGTGCTTTACATATGACTTCGAGGACAAGGCTTGACATATTGGAGTTTTCACAGCAGGCTCTTGTAGCAGATTATATAGGATTAGGGGAAAATAATCCCGGTGTGCTTATGGAAATTTTCTTCAGAACGGTAATGACGATTAAACAACATGTGCTGAGATATCTTGAGCAGCATGGGAGTATGAATAAATTAGCACAGATTGTTCGCTGGCATTTTAGTTCTGTAAAGGTTGGAAATGACATTGTTCTTCTTGATGGATATCTGTCATACCTGAATTCATCAAAGTGCTTCCATTCAATAGAATGGATTATGGATGTTTATTCACTGTCAATTCATTATCAGGCATTTCCTTCAAGCGGACTTGAGAATAAGATTCGTGAGATTGTGTCAGCCCTTCAGGGTACCAACGTTGATTATTCGGCTATCAGCAATAAATTTATTGAATTAGTATCTTTAAAGGAGCCGATAAGTAAAGTGTTTCGTTCCATGTACGAAACCGGATTTCTGGAATTACTTTTTCCGGAACTGTTGTCAATCAAGTGTAAGGTTGAATATGATTCATATCATGAATTTACTGTAGATCAGCATACGATTCATGCTCTATCGGTTGTTGATAGTTTGGCAAATGAAAAGGATCCGCTCATTTTAGCAGTGTATAAAGCAATTGACGATATTTTCGCCTTGAGGATGGCTGTGTTATTTCATGATATTGGAAAGCCGCTTGGATTAAACCATGCAGAGACCGGCGCTGTTATTGCAAAAAATGCATGTGATCGTCTTGGTGTTGATGAAAAAAAACGTGACACTATCACCTTTCTTGTGGAACATCATCTTGAATTGTCAATGCTTGCTTTCAGACGGGAACCGGAAGATCATACTATTGAAGAATTTGCAGAAACACTAAGGGATCAGCATACGTTGGATCTGCTCTTTATGCTGACAATTGTGGATATCAGGAGTGTTGGAAGAAAAACATGGACTGTGTGGAAAGGAATACAGCTCTGTGATGTTTACAATAGGATAAAACATTGTATTAGTGGTAATCCGCATTTTCGTACAAATGAAGAACGCATACAGGATAATTTGATAAAGGATATGAAAAAATATGCCTCTATGTTTGAGCGATTGAATAAAACAACCGGTTTGTGTATTGAGGTCGAGAGATTTACAGGCTTCGAACGCCTGATTGTTTGCGGGTACGACAGGTTATTTTTCTTTGCCGATCTGGCTGGTTGTTTATCATCTGAAGGTTACAATATTCTCTCTGCGCAGATTTCTACTTTACATGACAAGGTGTTTGATATATTCTTTGTCGAACCTGATACTGTAATTCGAATAAGTCCGGAGCAGCACATACAAAATATTTATCGAAAGTGGGAAAATATCGTAAATGGCCAAATAACAACAAGGCAGATTCTTGATGAACGTTACAGAGTGTATCCACCCAGGCCAATGCGTAAATGCTGTAATGGTACAACAACCGTTCATATAGATAATAAAATATCCAGAGAATTTACAGTTATAGAAATCCGTACCAACGATAGATTTGGACTGCTTTACGCTGTAGCACAGGCACTTTCTCAAATGAATGTAAATATCGTTTCCGCAAAACTTTCTACGAGGGTTTCCCAGGCTGTTGATGTTTTTTATGTGTACTCAGCCCGGAAACAAAAAATTGAAAATGTTGAGGCTATTCATGAAATCAAGAATACTCTTATGAAGTTGTGCACATCACCATAGTACAGTATTTTCCAAATGTTTTTATTTATAAAAAAAATGCCGGCTTAAAGTGCAGTTCAGCCGGCCCAGCAATAATGACCACGAAGAGTCACAGCTTTATATTGGGTGTGAAAACGTTCAATAGTTGAGTGAAAGTGAAGGCGTCAGCAAAGTATTACATCCTTTTGATACCACGTCTTTTCCTTTCTATTAAAAATTTGCGACAAACATTGTACCACCAATGTGGCATGATAATTTTATAAGCATAATGTATGCCAATTTTTAATGCCTTTTTTTAATTTAATTGCTAAATTATGTAAGGTTTTATAAATCAAGTTATTAAAAGATTATATCGATTTTTTGTTAGTATTGCAGTTTAAATTGTGTAAAACGTTGATATGTTTATGAATACAAAATAAATAATTAAAGCATATGCAAGCAGATGAGTATCAGTAAATAAATCAATTGAGTAACATGCGTGTGTTGCAGTTGTGCAACATGTACATAACTAGTCGCAAAAGTGAGACTTGTATTTTCTTTATTAATACATTTGCACAGAAAGATTATTTTTAAGAAATTCTACTATTTACACAAGAACGAAATGAATGTATAATATCACTGATTGTCTGTGTCGCTTACTATGAATAACTTATAATTTCCGGGCATTCAAGATTATGTTGATTGGTATCAATCAATAGCATTATTTTGGTACTCATATACACACATTAATATTCTTATACACACCCCTTGAAATTGGAGGCCCCTATTATGACTCATGATGTACTAACAATCACAACGTCCAAAAAGATACTGATTATGGATGATGAAGATTTTATCAGAGAAACATTTGGCGAACTGCTTAAAAAGATGGGTTGTGATGTAGACTATGCGGTTGACGGGTCGGAGCTATTGGAATCTATCAGGAAAAGTGCAATGGAAGGGCACCCTTTCGATGCAGTAATCATGGACCTTACCATTCCCGGTGGAATGGGTGGTAAGGAAACAATTTCTGAACTCAGGAAAATGAACCCGGACATTTTAGCTTTTGTGTCAAGCGGGTACAGTGAAGATCCGATAATGGCACAACCGGAAAGTTATGGCTTTACTGATAAAATATCAAAACCATTCCGGAGCAGTGATCTTCGCAAGTTAATGGAGCGTTGGCTTCTCGTGTAATGAGTTTTTTCACAAGACAATATGCAATTGGGGATGCAATTTATCGTGCGTCCCTTTTTTTTACAATCAGGTAATGTTCGCAAGATTTTTAATACTTAATTTTTTAAAACACTCAAAATAATTTAGTACTAAACAGATTATCCTTTCCACCTGAAAAAAAATGGTAACATTAATCCTTTTGTTTATTTTAATTATAGTAATATCAATGATATGCAGTTATGATGTTTTTGGTAAAATGTATACGATTACAAACAATCTGTCCGAATGTTTCCTGCATGGTGTTCGCTGAACACTTAAAAAGGGGAATACCTTAGTATTAAAATGAGTCTATTTGTGTTAACAGACTAATCATTTTTTCTTTGGGCTCACTTTTTTGTTAAAAATTCGATATATTATGCTAAATGGGTACATTGTTTTTTTGCATATTTTTACACATCAAAAGAGGACGCTTACAGAAGTTATGCAAACTGGAAATAGATACATCACTCGGATATGGCTTGCTTGCATCACACTATTTATGTTTAACCTCTCTGTACACAGTGCTCTGACTGTACACATAATGCATCCGTGGGCATCAGATTCGTCCAGGTTAAATGCCGGGTTGTGGATTTTGTCCGGTGTAACCAATTATTATCCTGGTGCTGCGATGTCAAGAGAGACCGGTGGCTGGTTCACCTATACCTTTTCTGATGTTGATAGCAGTTCAAATGAACGATTTGAGCTGGTAAGTTATATACCAACAATGTCTAATGCTTACGATTCTTCTGTGAAATATCCCGGGACTGGTGTACGGCAGTTGAATTTCAGGGATATCATCCGACTGGATCCATCAAAGAAGGAAATCTGGATTTATGTTGATGAAATCACAGAGTATCCCCGGATTGAATATGAACCTCCTAAATGTAAAGTTGTCAATTTTTTCAATCCTTGGGAGCTTGGGGCCCCAAGAGTATCGCTTCAAAACTCAAGCGGATTAATACAAATAAGCAGCATAAAGAGTTTCTGCGGGTGGTTCAGCTATTACCACTACGACACAGTTTCTGCACCGGTACTTCGCTTTGTCAATTCACTTGATACAACTTTTTACGGGTTAACCGGGCTCGGTGATACAAATTACATCGATTTGAATGGTGCATTTACGTCATCAGATACGGTTTGGCTGCTTGCGACACCATATCCTGAAGGGCCGGTTTCAGTACATGCGAAATTTCCGGGAAAAACCGGTGATTGCACACCGATAACACTTGCAAGCAGGCTGCTCGATATTGGAACACATAAAGATTTTGGTGTTGATGTAACAGGTCTTAGACGTGGTATGGTTCAAAACACTTTGGGAAGTACTGGAATTCCTGTAACCAATCCCGATTCAACAACTGCAACAATTGAGGAATGGTTTACGCCTGTAAAATTTGACAATGGCTACACAAATGAGTATTGCTATAATCTTGAATTGCAAAAGAATCCTGAAGGAATGTATGAGTTTGATACCAATGCTTTCTTTCCGCTGGATGATTTCAAATTTCTTGACAACGCACAGACTATTCCGAATCCCAACTGGGAAGCATCACCACACAATTATCATTTCACGATGGAACTTGGATGTGAATTCGAATATGTCAAGGGACAGACGTTTTATTTCCGGGGTGACGATGATGTTTGGGTATTCATAAATAATAAGCTTGTAGTTGATATCGGTGGAATACATAATCCGATCTCTGGTTATGTAAAACTTGATACGTTAGGGTTGACAGAAGGCGCAACATATCCATTCAAACTGTTTTTTGCAGAGCGCCGTTGCTGTGGTTCCAATTTCAGAATGGTGACATCGATTAATTTGCGTACCAGCAGCAATTTGTTTGCGGTTTCAACAAAACAAGGTGATGGATCTATACAGTATGACATGTTTGAGAAGCTTACTCAGGGAAATCTTTCCTGTGGTGGTTCTGATATTGTAATGGATACCACTAAAGCCACCGTTGAATTTATTCTTACAGGTCCGTCTGTAACGGTGCCAGATACACTTTCCGCGGGAGAGAAATATGGAGGTATCACAATTTCGCAGGACTTTTCACAGGTAATTATTAACGAGAGCAAAATGAGCGGGCTGTTGCCGGGTGATTACACAATTCGTTATGTTTCAACAAAGAATCCATCACAATCAAGCCAGATACTCTTTACAGTTACAAAACCGCCAAAACCGGTTCGAATGGAAAATCCTGTTGTCAATGCAGCTGTCTTCGATGATTCCGGTCTTGGACGGGCAGAACGGCTTGAAATATTTTTTCAGGATACTATCGATAAAATACCCGATTCGATCCTTGTTTCCTGGCCGGTATTATTTCCACGTAAAAACTTTTCAGGTGCATCAATAAAACCCGATGCTTCAAATAATCGTCACCTGACAGTTTTGCTTGACACATCATTTCCTGATGCTGCAACAACATTTACCGGTAGTAATAATCTTGGACTCTGCTATTCAACAGATACAACATATGAAAATGCTACCATGCTTACATCATTTAAAATCAATGATAGTATTGGACCGTTATTGCAGAGTGCTCTGTTGCTGGAAAAAATAGAGGGTAATTTCGATACACTCCTTATTACTTTATCTGAAAACATTGCTGATAACAGTCTTGTTGGAAAATCACTGGTTTTAATTGGAAACAACAATCAATATACTTTGAATGTTGTTAGTTCCGTATTTATGGGTGACCTTTACAAGGTGATAGTAGATAATAGTGACGGAATCACAATTAAGACCAATGATAGCCTTAAACTCAGTTCTGATGGTCCTGTGAGAGATCTTTACGGAAACAGGACTCACAAGCATAATAAACCTGTAGTTTTAACAATCAGAGAGAAAGCGCCAATTGTGAGTGGGGCATGGTACTACGATAGAAACGCTGATGGCGCCATTGACGAAATTGAGATCGTATTCAACAAAAAAGTTGACAGTAAACTATTGACTGCAGACTTTACTTTTTCAAAGAAAAAATCCGCATTGTTGAGAGCTGATAAATTTAAGTATTCTTCGGGTGACTCATTACGATTGTTACTTGATATACGCAGTGCTGTTAACGGTTTGTCAATAGGTGATGGGGTAACATCCGGCGTGCTTGATTTGACTCTTTATCATTCATTGTTTCCGGATATTCTGATAACAACACCAGTTACGGACAAAGCGGCACCGGTATTGATCAATGCAAAGTTTACAGAAGGTCACTGGGATGATTTGTCCGGTAAAAATAAGGATACACTTGAAATAACGTTTTCTGAAAACAGCATCGATCCTGCTTTTAATGAACCGTTCCTGTTTATTGCTGCAGATGGGAACGATTCATACCGGTTATTGCTGCAACAGACGGGAAAAAACGCAAACACATGTACGTTTGTTGTAACATCTGTTGAGGGTAATGGGTATCCACAGGCGGGTGACTCAGTATTTATCAATGTTGATGGAAAAATTATAGATATCTATCAGAATCAGCAGGACAATCCGCTTAATCGGCGTGTTGTTCTGACTGTTGTTTCTCCACCGATTAATATAACCATTAAAGCTGGTCCATCACCATTTAATCCGGAAAAAGAGAATGTCAAAATTATTGTCAATTCAGGAGCAAAAACTAAAATTGAAGTCCGATTGACAATTTCTATTACTATTGTTGATGGCTTTGGAAATTGTGTTTTCAGAGATGAAAAAACGATTACTGATGAATTAAAATGTGTTTGGAACGGACGTAATTTAAATGGAAGAATAGTAGGGGCGGGTACTTACGTTGTTTATGTTTCTGTGCGAAATGAATCCAACGGGAAAATTGTTGCTGAGAAAAAGAAAATCGCTGTAAAAAGAATGTGAATGTTTGTCGAACAAACGAATAATAACCTTACAGTGTATCATCTTACTCATCCAGTTGCTTCTGGTTCGTTCTATCTGTTCTCTACAGATAGAGCTGTGACGGTTAATCAAAATTACAATGATTTTGAAATCTAGTGTTATACCCTGATTAAATCACCGGTTGCCATTTTTTTGAACAAAAATTTTGCTTTCACTTGGGGCAATTAACCATATTGTAGAACCATTATGGAGAAGTCCGCGGATATTTAGTATTGAAACTGACGTTCTTTTCCTATAGTATAGGTATATATGAAGTTACATAGGATTTAAATGTAATTCTCGTAATTTATTGATTTTTAATGAATAAGATTTTAGTAAGCATTTTTTTAAAAAAAGGTAAACTGCAAATATGGCCAAGCATCTGGTAATTGTTGAGTCGCCTGCTAAGTGCAAGACAATTTCAAAATATCTCGGTAAGGATTTTGCGATCCGTGCGACTATGGGCCACATTATTGATCTGCCAGAGAAGGAACTTGGTGTTGATATCGAACAGAATTTCGAGCCAAAATATACTACATCCAAGGGCAAGCGCCGGATACTGAAGTCTTTGATAGAAGAGGCTAAAAAAGCTGATGATATATTTCTTGCCCCCGACCCTGACCGCGAAGGTGAAGCGATTGCATGGCATGTTGCAAAAGCAATACGAACTGAAAACGTGCCGATCAAACGTGTGATGTTCAATGAAATCACTAAAAAGGCTGTTTTAGCTGCAATTGATAATCCTAAAGAGATAGATGAAAAAAAGGTGAATGCTCAACAGGCTCGCCGGATACTCGATCGGATTGTTGGATATCAGGTATCCCCGATATTATGGAGAACTGTCTTTCGCGGTTTGAGTGCCGGTCGTGTTCAGTCGGTTGCATTAAGGTTGATCTGCGAACGCGAAGAGGAGATTAAGGCATTTGTTCAGCGCGAGTTCTGGTCCTTAACTGGTCTTTTTAACTATGATAATGCTTCATTTTCTGCAAAGCTGCTTTCAATTGATGGTCGCAAGGGTGATGCCGAAAAGCCACTTATTCCTGATGGACAGAGTGCAAAAGCATTGATTGATCGTCTTAAGTCGAAAAACTTTATAATTAAGGAAGTTACCCGTACCGAAAAAGAGCGCAAACCATATCCGCCATTCATTACGAGTACACTTCAGCAGGAGGCCGCGAGAAAACTTGGTTTTAGTGCTGCCAAAACAATGATGATCGCACAGCAACTGTATGAGGGTCTCGAACTTGGTGAGCTTGGTTCGTTGGGTCTTATAACTTATATGAGAACAGACTCAACCCGTATTGCAGATGAGGCATTGCGTGATGCGCGGACCGTGATTGAGGCACTTTTTACTCCGAAACATCTGCCAAAAGCTTCCCGTACCTACGGGAAAAATAAAAATGCGCAGGATGCCCACGAAGCAATCCGGCCATCACAGGTAAATACCGATTTTTCTCCCGATAAAGTTAAGGATTACCTGACTAAGGATCAGCACAAACTTTACGATCTTATCTGGAAGCGCTTTCTTGCATCACAAATGGAGAATGCGATAAGCGATTCTACCCGTGTAGACATTGATGGTGACGGGTGCATTTTCCGTGCAACGGGATCAATTATCAAGTTTGATGGCTTTCTGGCACTCTATGATGAAAGCACCGATGAGTCGTCTGCTGATGGTGATAAAGATAATGAACGTCTGCCGGATGTTCAGGCAAAGAAACCAGTTGGATTAAAATCGCTAAACGAGAAACAGCATTTTACTCAGCCTCCGCCCCGCTACACAGAAGCATCACTTGTTAGAGAACTTGAAGATAAAGGAATAGGGCGTCCAAGTACGTATGCACAGATTATTGATACCTTGAAAAGACGCAAATATGTTGAACTCGAAAGTCGCAGGTTTGTGCCCTCGGAAGTCGGGTTTATGGTTAAAAATATTCTTGTTCGTGAGTTCCCCGATGTATTCGATGTCGGTTTTACGGCAGACATGGAAACATCACTTGATAAAATTGAACTTGGTGACAGAGACTGGGTTGAGGTGCTGAAAGAATTTTATATTCCTTTTTCAGCCCGTCTTGCAGGAGTAAAGCAGAGTATCAAAGATCTTCGCGCGCAAAATCAGGAAGTTACTGACCGGAAATGTCCGGAGTGTGGAGAGCATAATCTTGTGATCAAATGGAGTCGCAATGGTAAATTCCTTGCATGTCAAGGGTTCCCGGGGTGTAAATACACAGAACCGCTGGAAAAGGTTGAAGCCATTCAGACTGAGGAAAAATGTGACAAGTGTGGTGCTCCGATGGTTATTCTTACTATCAATGGAAACCGGTTTCTTGGATGTTCAAAATTTCCTGAATGTAAAAGCACAAAGTCGCTTTCTACCGGTGTCAACTGTCCGCAGGATGGCTGTAAGGGGCAGCTTGTTGAACGGAAAACACGTCGCGGCAAGATTTTCTACGGGTGTAACGCGTATCCCCAGTGCAATTTCGCAACGTGGGATAAACCTATTGATCAGAAATGTTCTAAATGTGGCTATCCAATGCTTGTTCAGAAAGATACAAAACGCAAGGGTAGTTATCTGAGATGTCTGTCATGTAAAGATGAACAGATGCTTCCCGGACAAACTCAGGTTGTTGATACTGAAATAAGCGGGGATCTTGAAGGGTAAAAGTATTAGTTGTCAATGAAAAAAGTTGCAATAATCGGGGCCGGTCTTGCGGGGAGTGAAGCTGCACTTGTGCTTGCCCGCAAGGGTGTACGGGTAACGCTGTTTGAGGCTCGTCCGCATAAAATGACTCCCGCGCATACATCAGATATGCCTGCAGAATTAGTATGTTCCAATTCTTTTAAATCGCAGGAAGTTCCTTCGGGACATGGTCAGCTTAAGGCTGAACTTACACTACTCGGTAGTACTTTGTTGTCAATTGCGCGTCAAAATGCGGTACCTGCAGGGGCTGCGCTTGCTGTTGACAGGGAAAAGTTTGCAGCGTGTGTCAATGATGCTATTGTTCGTGAACCAGGCATTTCGTTTGTTCGTAAAGAATGCATTGATATCCCTGATGGGTTTGATTATTGCATTATCGCAGCTGGCCCGCTTGCATCCGCGGGGCTTTGTGCTTTTCTGACAAAGGAATTCAGTGCGACATCACTAAATTTCTATGATGCAATAGCGCCTATTATTGCAGCAGATTCTATCAATTATTCTATCGCCTTCTTTGCATCACGCTGGGAGGATGGTGAGGGTGATTATCTGAACTGTCCGTTTAATGAAGATGACTATAAGAAGTTTTTTGATGCATTGACAGAAGCAGATAAGGTCGTCGCCAGGCAGTTTGAAAATGAAAAGTTTTTTGAGGCCTGTTTGCCTGTTGAAGAGATTGCATCCCGGGGATATCAATCGCTCGCTTTTGGACCACTAAGGCCTGTTGGTATTGATGATCCGCGTACGGGGCGGTGGCCTTACGCTATTTGTCAATTAAGAAAAGAAACTCTTGGTGGTGAGAGTTTCAATATGGTCGGATTTCAGACCCGTTTGACAATACCGGAGCAGAAACGGATTTTTAGAATGATTCCCGGGCTTGAGAATGCTGAATTTCTGCGTTACGGAAGTATTCATCGTAATACCTATATCGATTCTCCATCACTGCTTGCTGATGACCTTTCTTTCAGGAAACGGCCATCACTTTTTATTGCCGGACAGCTTTGTGGTAATGAAGGATATACAGAGAGTATAGCCACAGGGCATCTCGCAGCACTGTTTGTTAACAACCGCCTTGAAAATAAAACACTATCTTTACCACCTCCGGCATCTGCACTGGGGGCGCTTTTGAACCACGTAACACACTCTCCGGAAAAACCATTTACGCCAAGCAACGTGCATTTTGGTCTCTTTCCACCGCTGGATCTTCAGGGCAGAAAAAAAATTGGAAAAAAGGAAAAAAAGGAACTTTTGTGTAAACGTGCTACAGATGCGTTTAACCAGTGGAAAGATGCACTGATTGTTTGACTTATACCCATATAATTAAGTAGATTTTGATACTGTATATTGTTCAATTGTTATGATACCAAAAGGAGTTGTACATGGATATTCCAGTAGTGGATATGATTCTGCGGGCAGGGTGGGTTGCACGAAGCATCAACCTGATGCTTCTGTTTTTTTCATTTGTAAGTTGGGCAATCATATTTAACAGACTTGCAGTGTTAAGTAGTATTGGCAGGAATAATAAGCTGTTTAAAGATAAATATGATACTTTGTCAACTGTTTCTGAAATTGATAAAATTGACACAAAGCTAATAAATGCTCCGTTAGGACAGCTTGGCAAAAATGGATGTGTTGAATATAAAAGAATCTTCGAGGATGCACGTATGCAGTCTGTCAAGGATCATAATTTTTTCCTTCAGAGTCAGTTTGCCATGGTATCAGAGCATCTTGAAAGTGCATTTCTTGGTTTGGTGAAATCATTTGATAAAGGGGTGTTTTTTCTTGCAATGATGAGTAGTATTGCGCCGTTTCTTGGTCTTCTTGGTACGGTCTGGGGAATCATGAATGCATTTTTTGCAATCGGTAATCAGGGATCTGCAAGTCTTCCTGTTGTGGCTCCAGGCATCGCAGAGGCGCTTATTACGACGATTATGGGTTTGGCAGTTGCAATTCCAGCTCTTTACTTCTATAATTATTTCAATCATAAAATTGAGCGTATTGAAAATGACATGGAGGAGTTTAAAGATATCCTTTTCGTAAGAATCAAGAGAGAAACATTCAATAATTTCTATACAGAAGCACACACTGCACCACGTTTGCAACCTCAGATGCAGCAGTTTCAGCAGATACCTCCTCAACAGCCGCGTTTTCAATAGAGGTATAGTATGAAAAAACGCCATGCAAGACGCAGACAAATAATAAGTGATCTGAACCTGACAAATCTTATAGATGTTGTGTTTGTGCTACTGATTATTTTTATGATTACGGCACCAATGATGACTCAAGGGGTACAGGTAGATTTACCAAAAGCTGACAGTGATAATGTCGAATCAAATCAATCAATACAGGTTTCAATTAATGGGCGGAATGAAATTTATATTGATCAGAATAAGGTTTCGATGGTCGATTTCAGGAGAGAGTTCAAGGAAACGTTTTCGGGTCGCGTTGAGGTGCCTGTGTTTGTTAATGCAGACAAAAAGGTGCCATACGGACTTGTCATAAGGGTAATTTCTGATATCCAGAAGGCTGGGGTGGTAAAACTGGGATTTCTGACTCAGCCGCTTGATCAGGCAGGTGGATTTTAATGTCGTATCCGGCAGCACCTTACATTAATAAGGATATTTCCAAAGGTATACCCATTGGACTTGTGATAATTATTTCGGTACTTTTCCATGCTGTTTTACTTGTAGGGTTGCCATTTTTGGGGTATCTGTTTTGGAAACCAAAAAAGTTTGAACGTCCAAATACGTTTCAACTTGTTCAGCTGCCGGTACAGCCAAATTCGCCAAAAAAAGTAAAGGTTCCTAAAGATTCTCCAAAGCAGAAGGTTTCGAAAGATACTCCTGAAAAGTCAAAAGTTCCCGGGCCAACAGATATTAATAAGAAAACCGATAAAAAACCATCAAAAGATGACGCTGCACAGAATGATGAAGCACTGGATGAATTGGCAAATTTACTTGATGAAATACCTGCTCCGGCGGTTGTTGCCGCAATCGGTGAATTCAAGTATCCATGGTACTTAACAAATGTCCAAAATAAAATACAAAAATACTGGAATCCTCCCAGTGAAAATAAGAATATTAAGGTTGTAGTTGCATTTACGATATTTGTTGATGGAACAATTTCAGAGCCGGTGATATCTAAATCAAGTGGAGATCGGACTCTTGATAATCTGGCATTGCGTGCAGTCAAACTTGCTGCTCCATTTGGGAAATTGAGTGCGGGATTCAATGCTAACAGGGTTGATCTGAATGTTACTTTAAATCCAACGTTGAGGATGTGAGAAATGATTAAGAAAATACTATTGGTTATATTTAGTGCTGGTGTAATCTCCTTGTGTTTTGCAGAAAAGTTTGATCTTGATGTGTATGCAAGTAAATTTGACAGTATTCCTGTCGGGGTTGTTGAATTTCTTCCAACAAACGGAATCGAATTGGCAGATAATAAACCTGGAACAATAATCTCCTCAGATCTTGATTTTTGCGGAAAATTTCATGTTTTATCTAAAATGGCCTTTGATAGCGCTATGTTTACTAGTGAGAATATAGGCATTTATATTGATGGTGATTATACTGTTGAGGGAAATAGTGTAACGGTAAATTGTAATCTGCGGGATGTCGCAACAAAAGATTTAATCATCGGCAAGAAATATAAGGGTGAAACAAGGTTTATCCGCTCACTGATGCACAAGTATTGTAACGAAATTGTTGAAATGCTGTTTGGTGATCAGGGTATTTTTGAAAGCAGGTTTATTTATGTTACCGCAAGCCACTCATCACGAAATGTTGCGGTAATGGATTTTGATGGGCACGGGGCAAGAATCATTACCAATAATGGAGTTATCAATCTTTTCCCGGCGTTTACGAATAAAAACGGCTTCATATGGACATCATATTTGAAAGGGCGACCAAACCTGTATACTGGATCGGTTCTTGATGGATCTGTAAAGCCGTTTATGGCAAGCCGTGGTATTGAGACATCACCGGATGTATCACCTATTGACGGAACTGTCGCATATGCATCATCAAAGAACGGTAATCTTGATATCTACACTTGCAGTCCTGATGCAACCGGTGTTAAACAGTTGACAGTAGCTTATGGCGTTGATACAGCGCCATCCTGGTCACCGAATGGATATCAGATCGCATTTACATCTGACAGGTCAGGAAATCCCCAGATTTATCTGATGGATGCTGATGGGGCTAATCAGCGAAGAATTACGTTTGAAACAAAATATACGGATTCACCAGCATGGTCACCCAAAGGTGACAAAATAGCCTATATGGCAATGAATGAAACTGGAAGGTTTGACATCTGGGTAATCAATAGTGATGGATCTGGTGCAACAAAGGTCACATCAATGAATGGTTCCAGTGAAAATCCAACATGGGCTCCAGATGGGTCGATGATTGCATTTACCAATAGTGTCGGGGGTAAAAGCGATTTGTATGTTGTAAAGCCCGATGGAACTCGTTTACGCAGGGTTACAACAAGCGGCGATATTAAGATGCCTGATTGGTCAGGATATTGAAATATGAATTCGATCAGATGAGTATTAAAGGAAGATGAAGGAAAGGTTTAAAGAATGAAACGTATTGTTTTTCTTATCGTAGTTTTTGTTTTTCTGTCAATGATCAGCAGTTGTCGCAAAGGTCAATCAGTGATACAGGATACCACACCACCGCCGGAACCTCAGAAGGCTGAGGTTAACCGGTTTGAAAATATCGATACATCCGGTGCTGCTGTGTTTCAGGAAGCAAATCTTGCAGATGATCTTGCCCGTCAGGCTGCTGCCGCGCTTCAGACAATTTACTTTGAATATAACAGTTACCAGTTGAATACTGTTGCATTTGATCAACTTCAGGTTGCCGCATCATTTTTAAGATCAAATGAGGGTTTAAGGGTACTTGTAATCGGACATTGTGATGAACGTGGTTCTTCCGAGTATAATATCGGTCTTGGAGAAAAACGTGCAAAATCCATTAAAGAATATTTTCAGAATATCGGCATTGAACCAATTCGTATTGAGACTACTTCGTATGGTAAGGAACAGCCGGTTGAGAGTTACTGTGGGGATGAGGAGTGTCATTCAAAGAACCGCAGAGGTGAATTCAGGGTTCTCGCTCGTTAATGTATGAGTATTTTAAGTAAAGGATTTTTTCAATGAATAAAGTGTTTAGAACAGTTACAGGTGTTTTTGCAGCATTGGTAATGTTTACAGGGTGCTCGAATATTACCATGCTTCGTACTGCTGAATTACGTTCCGTACAGGCTCGTGTCGATTCTCTTTCTGTAGTAATGACCGGATTACAGAATAAAATCATTGAAGAACAGAAATTTCAGAGTGAACTTCTTCGGTCGCTTCGGGCTGATCAGCAAATAAGGTTTAACGAAATTGACAGAAAGGTTGTAGCTATTGATGGCAACATAAGTGAGAGTCAGGCCCGCCTTTCTAAAATTGATGAAAAAACAGCGCTGGTGCAGAAGAAAATTGATGCACGACTTGTTGCTGATTCACTTAACGAAACTAATAAAATATCTGAACAGGAAAAGTTGCTTCAAATAGCAATGAGTGATTTTTACGCCGGACGGTTTGATATCGCTGTTGCAGGTTTCACTGATATTGCTTCTAAAAATCAGGGTTTACCGATTGCTCAGGATGCAGAGTACTGGATTGCTGAATGCTCATATGCAAAAAAAGAGTATGCTGACGCAGAAAAAGCATATATGGCATATCTGAAAAAATATCCACAAGGCAGTAAATCATGTGTCGTGTTTTACAAATTGGGACTTGTATATGAAAAGCAAAATAAAGACAAATTCAAGCAAATGGTATGGAAAAAATTAATCGAGCAATGTCCTGATTCCCAGGAAGCAAAAGTTGTCCAGGCACAAATGGACAAATAGGAATCCGTAGGGGCGAATCATTATTCGCCCGTATTATTCCCCACCCGAAAAATATTATTACACGAAACATTGAATGATGAAACATTGAATGGTGAAACATTGAATGATGAAACATTGAATGATGAAACATTGAATGATGAACATCATGCAATGAATCATGAATATCGAATGGCTAATCACGAATGAACCCTGGCATCAAGAATTGTTCGAATTGTCTTAAGCAGGTTTTTTGAATCGATAGGTTTTGTAAAAAATGCAGCTACATCATTTCCCTGTATGAGTTCCTGCTTTGTCTGATCGCTATAGCCAGTACAGAGAATAATTGGAAGGTTGGGCATATCGGCTGCAAGTTTATTGACAAGATCAACACCTGTAAGTTCCGGCATTGTCATGTCGGTAATCAACAGATCGCCAATTACTTTTTTGCTGACAATCATATTGTAGGCAAGTTTACTGCTGGTAAAAACACATGTTTTGTATCCATGCTTTTTAAGCAGTGCATTCAGACTGCCGGCAATAATCTCCTCGTCGTCAACAACGATAATCGTCTCATTGCCACCGATCGGATGTTCATGCTGCTGAATATCTGCATGTGTTTCATTTTTATCGGATGACGGTGGAAAATAGATCGTAAAGATACTTCCTTTGCCAACATCACTTGAAAATCTGATAAAAGAATTCAGTTCTGTTACAATTCCATGCACCACAGATAACCCAAGACCCGTTCCCTTGTTAACTTTCTTTGTTGTAAAGAATGGATCAAAAATGTGATTATGATATTCCGGTGGAATCCCTGACCCTGTATCTTTGATTGACAATTCTACATACTGTCCTTCTGGAATGTCAAGTGAATTGTCTTTGGTTAACATGCTTTTATGAAGTGATATGGTCAGTATACCGCCTTTCTCCTCCATTGCATGGTATGAATTGGTGCTCAGGTTCATGAGAATCTGATGAATTCTTGATTGATCGGCAAGTATCGTTCCACAATTATCGATTTCGGTCCTGATCTCAATTGTTGATGGAATTGTTGCACGGAGTAAAGGAATAACCTCTTCAACTATTTCATGAATCCTTACCGGATAGGGATCAAACGGGGTTTGTCTGCTGAATGTCAGAATGTGACGGATTAATTCGCGGGCCCGCATTGATATCTTCTTTATTTCAATCAGATGCTGTCGGGTTGGATGTTCCTCTGCAAGATCAAGCAGTGCAACCTCAGTATATCCAAGAATACCTGCAAGCAGATTGTTGAAATCATGCGCTATACCACCTGCGAGAGTTCCTATTGCTTTCATTTTGCTTGCATGCTGAAGCTGGTTCTGAATTTCCTTGTAGGAGGAAATATCACGACCGATTGCATTGTACCCGATATTATTTCCGCTCACATCTTTGATAGCAATTACAGACCATAAAAAATGAAACACTTTACCCGATTTGCTGATGACCCGGCTTTCAAATGTGTATGATGGCTTTTGAGAAAGGCGTTCTCTTATCTTCCCATTTGTTTGAAGGGTATCATCCGGATGTATAAAATCTGTAAACCGTTTTCCGATGCATTCTGATGGAGAAAACCCAATGAATTTTTCAGTTTTTTGATTGACAAAAGAAATAATACCATCCGGAGTAAGTTTTGCAACAAGCAGATCTGAATTTTCAATTAACAGACGATACTTTTCCTCACTCTCCATCAGACTTGCTATTGATGAATTGCGAAGTTTTCTGAAAAAATAAAAAAGGACTATATTTATAATAAGTAGTATCACTATTGCAATGATAATGATCTGAATTTGAAATGATCGTGTTGACGGAGATGATTTATACACGATAATTGTATCTTTGGGAATGAGTGATTCTGGAATTTCGTGATTATGTAACTCGTCTGTGTTGATAGAAAATTTATCCGGACTGACTGTAACGACGGGGATTTTATCAGCCGGTTCACCATTGTAAAAACGGACAGCAAGCTCTGCAGCTGTTGCTCCCAGTGAGCGCGGTGATATGCACTCTCTGCCAGGTACTGCATCGGTCCAATTGCTGATATAAGAGTATAATACTAAAATTTTGGGTAGTGAAAATGAATTGATCACAAGTACTAACAGCACTAAAGGAAGGTAGAATAAATAATCAGGCAATAGAATCCTGATATAAAACACCGGAAGAGACGTTGTAATAAATCGTCTATAAGGAGTAGAACTGGATGTTTCATTCCTCTCTGACCTGTATGAAATGATATTTTTTTTCATATCTAGCAACAATTAAACGGTTGAGTCTTTTTAAAAAAGGCAGTACTGTACTATCCAGGAAAATGCAATCTGATTTTACAATCAGACGATACTATTTATAATCATAATGAAATCAATTTTTTAACGACAAAACCAATTATCATGGTATTACAATATTAATCATATCATATTAACACGAAAAAAGGATGAAATATTATGATAATTTTATCTTTAACATGTTGGATTAGTGCTTGTTCTATAAGATAATACGGATACAGGGTTGTTACTCTGTCAATAAAACCTGTATTACCTGGCTCATAGCACGCCCAAGTGCGAGACGGGAACCATTAACAATGATAACAATTCGTCCACCTGTACTGGTCAGGACCTCACCTTTACACCCTGGAATTAAGCCAAGGTCCAGCAGCTTTTTTCGTATACCAGTTTCGGGAAATATTGATGATTCCTCAACGTTGCTTATAATAAATTTGGCACCGCTTTCAACTCGAGACAATGGGATTGTATGTGCGGATGATTTTCCGAAACATTTCTCACACAATCCGGATATCTGCATTTTATGTGAGAATGGATGAAAACCCTTTCTCATTGCTTCTGTATGTTGTTGAGTCTCAATAAGGGGTGAATAAAATTCGATAATCAATCCGCATTTGAGGCAGTAAAAATGGTCATGATGCTCTCCATAGTGAAGGTGTTCATAGCGGGGGATACCATCACCGAAGTCCTTTACCGTTGCGAATCCGTATTCCACAAGAATCTCAATTGTATCCCGAATCTGGCTGTCGGTAATCCCAAGTTTTTTAGTATGGGTAACGTGTTTGATCTCTTCAAATGAAAGGTGTCTGTCAGTAGAAAAAAAATACACCAACAGCTCAGAAAGCTCATCAGCAACAGTATAGCCGTTCAGATTTAAGAACTCTGTACATTCTTCAAGAATCCGCTTATGTTTTGTGCTGATCATCAGTTTATCCTTTGCATCGTTCATACGTTGTTAACAACGTAATCCGGAGCTATCGGAAAAAATATTTTATTACCGGGTACTATGCAATAATTACAAAACACGTAAGCTTCATTGATGCAGGCTGTTGAGATCCTTAAAAGAGTGAATTATATTCATGATGTTGAATTACCTGAGCATTATGGAGAATCATGAAACAAACATACACCGGTTTACTTATAGTATCACTTGTCATATCCGTTATTGCATCAGAACTCGATCCTTTGCTCCAAACAAAGCACTGTATGAATAGTGCTGCAGTAAAAGCACTTGGTGATGCTACAATTGCACATCCGGATGATATCCTTTGTGGTTTACATAATCCGGCCCTCGTCTATGGCTATTTTACTCAAAAAAAAGCATCAAAGTTCAGTGTCGTTTCAGGATATAGTCGTGATTCTCTTTTTGACAAACATGTCATACCATTTGGCATTGCATACGGTAATGGAGAAGGAGCAATTGGCGGATTCTATAGAGGTCTGGTTACAGAATCTGGAATGCAACAGCATGAAACCGTTGTCAATTTATCAGGAATGCTGGCTGCACCCTTAACTGATGAGACTGGATTAGAAGCTATGGGGCAGGTTGATATTGGTGTCAATATCCGGTATATCTGGTATAATTGGAAATCGCGTATCCTTGTACCGTCTGACACAATGCTTAAACCGATTTCAAATGCCTTTATTCAGCAGAAACGTCTTTTGTTTGATGTCGGATTGTTTCAGGGTGATGTATCTCCGAATTTAGATTTCGCCTTGACTCTAAGAAACGTTTTCGGGTTTGTATGGCAGGAGGAAAATCCTGTCATTAAAGATTCAGTTGTTATTGCAGGGATAAATGCCACTGATACAATAAAGGATACGTTGTCCAGCTATTTATATTATGATGCAAAAAGTAAGGGCTGGATTAAAAATGAGTACAGGGCATTGACTATTGGAATTGTGTATCATGTCAATGAAAACAGCCAGTCATGGCAATTGCATTTACCTATTGATTTCGAAATTCTTGGAATTTTTAACAAAAAGGTAAAAAATCAGTACATTTTCCGTGGTGGACTTGAGGCTACAATACGTGATCATTTCACTGTGCGGTTTGGCTATTCAAGGGCTCCTGGGCCGATTCAGTCCGGATGGAAAGAAATTAAAAAGTTGAATATTTTTACCGGTGGTGCCGGATTATCAATTAATCCCTTTACACTTGACTTTTTTCTCTCTGATGAAGCATTTGGCACAACACTCCGGTTTGATCTCTAGACGTAATCAGGTTCAATATTTGTTAAAGTGACAAATAAAATATAGTTAGACAAAGTGAGAGTGCATCAGACAGGCATCATCACCATAGCTTCCGGCGGTAACCCCTTGTGTAATTGTAAATCCCAAATTTGCCCAGTAATTCTTCATTCCTTTAATGCAGGTGAGCTGTAACGAACTGTAATTATGTGCAAGTGCAGTCTTTTTTGATTCCATAAAAAGTCGTAATCCGATACCCTGTCTCTGAAAATCCGGGTCAACACTGCAGTCATGAATGTAGAATGTGTTGCAAACATCAGGCAGTGCATAAATGCTATTCAACGGAACGGTACATCCGGTAATCCAGGGGTGAGAAAACAGATACCCGCAAATACTTAAATCACATTCCGCAACAAAGCATCCTTCATTGAACATCGACAGCTTATGGTAGAAAACATCAGGTGATTCATGAAGATAGTTAACATATGCTCTACTCTGGATCTGCACCACATCGGGAAGATCCTGCACCCGCATAAATCTGATCTGAATTTTGGAATGGTTGTTCATAGTTTTTCTTCATATATAATATACTATCATTCAGGTACTTTTCAAAGATATCAAAACTGTATCATGGAGTAGATTGATGGTAGCATTAAAGTCTATTTTTTTACTAATATACCAACAAATTTAAGCAGTATCAGGTTTTTTTTGGTATATTAAATTTGATAAGGTGTGATGAATGCGCTAATGTGTGTTCATTGCAGTAAAATAAATTTAAGTCTTTGATGCAGGGGGAAATGCATGAGTATTACTAAAATTATTACAATGGCGCTGGCCTGCGTGTCTATTGGTTCATCGCTTGTCTGGGGACAACAGTGTGGTACGTTTACTACAAGTAAAATACAAAATTGTGATGGCATTGACTATGAGCTGTGGAATCAGAACAACAAAGGCACGGTCAACATGAAAATCACTGGAGGCAGCACGAATCCAAATGGCGGAACGTTCGAGGCTACGTGGCAGGGAACGGAGAATATCCTGTTTCGCTCTGGAAAAAAATGGGGAGCATCAAGTACCACAACTGCCAAAGCAGTCGGCGACATCACTCTTGACTTTGCTGCGACATGGTCATCAGGCGATAATGTTAAAATGCTTGGCGTATATGGCTGGGCGTATTATCCTGCGGGAAGTGTACCGAATAATTTCACTAATCAGATTGAATACTACATAATTCAAGATCGCGGCAGCTATAATCCAGCTTCCGGTGCTACCAACGCCAGCAAGAAAGGCGAGGGTACAATCGACGGTATTGCGTATGAGTTTTGGGTCGGTGACAGGCTCAACCAGCCTAACCTTACTGGAAATGGCAACTTCAAACAGTATTTCAGCGTTCCGAAGAACACAAGCAGCCATAGACAAAGCGGCAAAATCTCCGTTTCCAAGCACTTTAGCGAGTGGGACAGAGTCGGCATGAAGATGATGGATTGTCCGTTGTACGAAGTAGCAATGAAAGTTGAATCGTATACCGGTTCGGCGAATGGCAGGGGCTCGGCGAATGTGACAAAGAGTCTCCTTACTCTCGGCAGTACCGCAGTATCCAACGGCCACAGCTTAATAGCACCCAGCGGCAACACGACGTTAGTCTCCCTAAAGGGCAGAGCTCTGCACGTCTCGCCAGTCAACGGTTCCAAACTGCAGGCCATGGTAGTGAACGTAAATGGCAAGGTAATAAAAACATTCAACGTGGCGGACGAGACAACATTCTCGTTATCAAATATCCCGGCGGGCCGGTATTTCGTTTCTGTTTCAGGTTTAGGAGTAAAACAATTCACGTCGATTGTTTTGAATTAAATTATTTGAAACAGGATTGGTTCAACAACCAGCAAGAGAAGCGCAATAGGGATCCTCCAGGTACTCTGGGGGGTTTTAAGTTTGGCCCTTAAAAACTACCAGGTTTCTGATATAAAGTGCAGATGAAACGCCGATATTTGCGCTTTTTCTGAGTTTATGTCAGGCCTGTTTTCATTTGCGATGTTGGTGAAATTACGCGTATTTAATCCTTCACCCTATAGCTCGTACCTGAACTGCCAGATGAAATCATTAATCTTACAACGCTTCTTTTCAGATTTTCTATCCCACTTAAGCTGCCATATCTTCTGACTTGATTTATTTACCTGTTAAATTTTGGTGAGCCAGCGTTTCCAAACAACAAACAGAAGGGAAGTTGTATAAACAATCAATTTACTATTAATGTTTTCATAAATCTGAATAAATTGAAATTTAGTTCTAATCCCTATTTTACAATAGATTTGTTTCCCTGGATGTTTCCATGCAGCACCCGAAGGCTTTATCCTTTTTATCCTGTCAATTCCAAAATATACTCTTTTAAAAGGGAATACAACTTACTATTGATAAAATCATTCACATTGGATAGTGGTCATATTGTAAATTGTTCAAAAAACAAAGCTGTCTTAAAGTTCATGAGGTAATCACAGTACGTACTGGTCACAAATTAAAACTACTGAAAACAATTTTTTTTAAACCGGAAATGATGTCTGTGTCACGAAAGAGGAACAAAAGCCATTGGAATACATATTTAGAAGGAGTCCTGGATGAATGTTGTTCAGTTTAAAGGTTATTTATTCTCATTACTACTTTTACTACCATTTGCATTGAGTGCAATTGAACCTTTACCAATTGTTCGGGTTAATCAGGTGGGTTATCTGCCAAATGCTCAAAAACGGGCAACTGTTATATCAAGCTCTACTTCTGCACTCGACTGGAGCCTCAAAGATGGAAGTGGAGCAGTAATCACTTCAGGAAAAACGTCACCTGTATCCGGTGTTGACGCAGCTTCCGGTGAGAGTGTTCATCATCTTGATTTTTCAACCGCTACTAAAGCGGGTACCGGATATACACTGGTTGTAACTGAAGGTGGGAAAGAAAATAAGAGTCATCCGTTTGATATTGCAGGGTCAATCTATACAACAATGAGAAAGGATGCGCTTGCATACTTTTATCATAACCGCAGCGGAATTAAAATTGAAATGCCATACTGTGGACGCGCAGATCTCGCACGGGCTGCAGGACATCCATCGGATGTAGCTGCAACCTGGCCCGATTCCGACCAGGAAAACTATTCGCTGGATGTTACGGGTGGATGGTATGATGCCGGAGATCATGGTAAGTATGTTGTAAATGGCGGCATTTCAGTGTGGACAATGATGAATATGTATGAACGCGCTGTTGCAGTAAATAAGACAGCTCAATTTGCAGACGGTACAATGAACATTCCTGAAAAATCAAACGGTGTTCCTGACCTGCTTGATGAGGCACGATGGCAGATGGATTTCATGCTGAAGATGCAGGTACCCGAGGGAAAAAAGATGGCAGGTATGGTACATCACAAAATGCATGATGAGGGTTGGACCTCGCTTGGTCTTGCTCCCGGAAATGATGATCAAAAACGATATCTGCGTCCGGTAAGTACTGCAGCAACGCTTAATGTTGCCGCAACAGCAGCTCAGGCATCACGCATCTGGAAAACAATTGATGCAGCATTTTCTGCAAAATGCCTGACAGCAGCTGAAAATGCATGGACTGCAGCATTAGCAAACCCTGCGATATATGCTCCGGTTCACAATGCGGGAGGCGGTCCCTATAATGACAGTAATGTTGAAGATGAGTTTTACTGGGCTGCCTGTGAATTGTATGTAACAACAGGTAAATCTGAATACCTTACAAAACTCCAGGCATCGAAACACTATCTTGAAATACCATCGACATTATCCAGTGGTGAAGATGCGGGATTCAGTGGCTGCTTTACGTGGGGATCTACTCAGGGCCTTGGCACTGTAACACTCGCTCTTGTAAAAGGAAACCTTCCTGATGCAGATGTTGCCAAAGCAAGAAACGCATGTGCTGATGCGGCAGACACCTGGATTGCAAATATGGAGAAGGAAGGATATATTGTTCCAATCAAAGCCGGAGCAAATGGTTACCCCTGGGGTTCAAATTCATTTGTACTCAACAATTTGATTGTGATGGCGCTTGCCCGGGATTTTACCAGAAACGATAAATACCTTAATGGTGTCACTGATGGTATAGACTATCTGCTTGGAAGAAATCCTAACGACAAGTGTTACGTATCAGGGTATGGTGAACGTCCCCTTGAGAACCCACACCATCGATTCTGGGCATATCAGAGTAATGCTGCATTTCCAAAACCTCCGGCAGGTGCCGTTTCAGGAGGACCAAACTCAGGTCTTCAGGACCCGTATGTTCAAGGTAACGGTTGGAAAGGTACCGGGCCGGATGCTATGCCAGCAGCTAAATGTTACGCGGACCATATAGAATCATATTCAACCAATGAAATCACCATCAACTGGAATGTAGCGTTAGCCTGGGTAACTGCGTATCTTGATGAAAACAGTGATTTTAGCCCGTCAGCTGCCAGACACTACCCAGGCAACAACATTCATAATCAAAGGTTTTCCCCTGTAATAGAGGCAAGTCGCAATTGTATAGCACTATCTTTTGGTAATACGAGCGAGGCAACAATCTCTATTCATAACGCCAGTGGAAGGGTTCTTTACTCTGATAAACTAACTCCAAAAACAGGTAAGGTAATTATTTTAAATAATTTGTTTGTGAAAGCCGCTGGACTTTACATTGTGAATGTAGATAGTCAGTTTGGCTCATTTCGGAAAAGTGTTATCATTAGATAATAAATAGTTTTCAACAGGAAGCCGTGCCGTCTTTTTGAAACATGAGAAGACGGCTTTTTTCATCAATCTGGAAACTGTCATACAATTGAAAATGCGCACAATGTCAAGTCGTCACGATGCGGAACACCATCTCTGAATGCATCGACATCACTGATGATAGCATTGACAACCCGCTCAGGATCTGCAGTACTGGTAATCTGAAGTGTTTTCATGATCCGTTGTATGCCGTATGCTTCGTTTGTCTCATTAATTGCTTCCGCAAGACCGTCGGTATAGACAAAAAACTGGTCACCTTTTCTTATGGGAATTTTAATCTCTTCAATAAATGGTTCAAGTGGTGTACAATCGCCCAGCAAACCAAGTGCGATACCACTGCATTCAACCGATGATGGTGTCATATCCGTTGAACTGTATCTGATAAGCAATGGATGTCCCGCTCGCGCATAGGTCAATGATGTCCGGTCATTTTTAATGATAATGCATAGTAATGAGATAAAGGATAATGCACTCAGATCACAGCGGATGGCATTATTAACTTCACAAATAAGGTTTGCTGCACTTGACTCGTTGCGCGCTTTTATACGTAGTGTTGTTCGAAGCATTGTCATGTGCATGGATGCGGGAGTACCTTTACCGCATACATCACCTATTGCAATTATTACGTGTCCGTCTTCATTGACAAAATAGTCGAGATAATCACCACCGACTTCGTAGGCTGGCATATAGTAACCATATATTTCAATATTGGGGAGTGAAAATCGCGATTGCGGGATCAGTCTTTTCTGAATGTTTCGTGCTGCTGTCAATTCACCTTCAATACGTGCAGTCTTCTGAAGTTCATCATAGTAAAGGGCGTTTTTCTGACACACAGCAGCTATTGTTGATAGAGTCATTACTACAGATCGCTCCTGTTCATAACGCTCTGCAAAATCGCTTGTGGTAAAGATAATAATGCAGCTGACAATAGTATCATCAGTACATAATGGTACCAGCAGACAGCACGACTGATTAAACTGTACCGGCCATTGAAACATATTCATTAACGGGTGTTTACGCCAGTCAGTAATAAGAACCGGTTCAGTTAATTTGCATACATTAAAATTGAGCATAGTTTTTTCACAGTAATTGTGAAGGTCTGCATGTTCAAAATGCATTGATGCACTGCGGATAAGAAGAAGGTTATCATCAGTAAATTCGCAGATACAACCAGTCATGTCAGGAATACATGATCGATAGCTGTCAAGTATCGCTGAGAACACATCAACCTGACACATGTTTTGTGAAAGAGTGAATGATGTTTTGTAAAGAAAGTCAAGATGCAGAAGTTGCTGTTCAAGAAGTGTATTGGCATTCTTTAATTCAATCGTTCGTTGCTGAACTTTACGCTCAAGATCAATATTTGCATTCTCAAGTGCTTCCTCAATGCGTTTCATATCTGTAATGTCACGGGTAATGCCACAGGTTCCGATAATCTGTCCATTTTTTGAACGGACTGGAACTTTGGTACTGGTGAACCATCTTTTCTTATCGTCGACAAGCCACTGTTCAAGTTGTGCTTCCTGAGGTTGACCTGTTTGCATAATCGCTTTTTCAGCATTAAATGTATGCTGTGCGAAATCCTCAGTAAAAAAGTCAAAATCACTTTTCCCGATGGCATCCTGTGGATTATCAAGATTTCGCCTGACAGACCAGGCTTTGTTAACCATCAGGAAGCGGCTGTGTTTATCTTTGAAATAAATACTGTCAGGAATATTATTCATCAGTGCATATAACAGGTCACCATCATGCGCTACAGCATCAAGACGTTCTCGAAGCTGCTTTTCAATGGATTCAAGTTCTAAAACGCGGTCTTGCAATTGTTTAATCGTCTTGTCGTCTGAATTATGACCAGTGGTGTCCATGGTATGTGCCTTATACTATATGTTTCATAATCAAGAACTTGTACAATAGTAACAGTAGCGTGTTTTTAGTATTTACCTTAATCTTTAACAATACATCCTGAACCAGATTTTAGCAAGTACATCAGCTTTAAGTGGTATTAAAAAAGTATATTCTGATGAATTCAGAAATGAATGGCAAAAAAAATTATAATGTCGAAATCAGGGCGGATGGGGCTGCTGCTTTATCTGTTAAAAATATATAGCATAAGGAGCTTTTGTGGTAAGAAAGTATCAGGACTGGTATGATGAAAATTTCCATCGGTTGACAAATGGAGGAGTATGGCTTCGTGGCGGAGAGATTAATGTTCTTGACAATAGTGAGTTTGATAATCGTTCCTTCAGAGTAATAATTACTAGATTGTCAACATACTGGGATACAGCCGATTCGTTTACGCACAAGCTTCTTTACCAGATGATTACATCGCAGAGCGATATCTATGCTGACCTTGCCTATCTGCCGCCACTTTCTGATGCTGATGTATTTAATGAATATGGTATTCCATGGATACTGGGGACATCATCAAAATATGGCGCGGATGCATTTGATATTGTGGCAATTTCCAATTCCATCGTACAGGAAATTGTCAATATCCCATCAATGCTCAAACGTAGTGCTGTTCCGTTACGTAAAAGCGAACGTATGGAAAAGCCTGGAATTCCACTGGTAATACTTGGTGGCGCCAATGCATTGTATACATCATCATTACAGACCGAGGATCCTTTTGTTGATGGTATTTTTGTCGGGGAGGATTCCTTGCGGATTGAGCAGTTGTTTTCGATTGCCAGGGAATGCAAAGAACGTAAGTTGTCAAAGAGGGAAACGCTTGAACGGCTCGAGTCGGTTGATGGCTTTTATCAGCCGGATCGTTGCAAAAAAACAGTAAAATATACAGCTGCGAGCTTTGATACCGGCGCAATTTTAAAGAACGGTCCTGTGATGTATACTGCGGAACAGATGGGGAGTGGAAATTGTGCGATCAGTGAAGGGTGTCCCTGTTTTTGCTCATTTTGTGCAGAATCATGGGGCAGAAAGCCGTATCGTGAATTATCTGTTGATAAAATAAAAGCTGCTGTGCTTGAAGAGAAAGCCATGATGGCCCTTGAGACAATTGAGTTGTATAGTTTTAATTTTAATATGCACAGTGGTTTTTATGAAATAATCAATGAACTCGTTCCAGCGGTTGCATCAATAGGGCTCAAAAGTCAACGTTTCGATATGATCGCAAAGGATCCGGAAATTCTAAAGTGTCTTCACGCAATAGGGAAGACAAGTATAACATGTGGCCTTGAAGGCATAAGCGGGCGAATGCGAAAATATCTCCATAAGAGTCTTGATGACAGGGATCTTAAGTTAAGTTTATCAATGTTGATCCGTGCACCGATACGTGAACTAAAAATATTCCTTATCGCTACCGGCAAGGAGACAAAAGAGGATTTTGATGAGTTCTGTGAATTGCTTGCATATATCAATTCCGTTATAACGATGGCTGGTCGTAAACCGCGAATCATTTTTTCAATGACACCGCTGGTACGTTTTCCGTATACACCACTCGAAAAAGAAGCTGCATCATTGCCACTTGAATGCAGAGAGGTTGTTCTTCAAGCTGAACGTTTTGTCAATTCCCGCGGTTTTGAATTTCGCGACAGTGCGGATCATCATGATTATTATCTTTCGCAGATTATTGTTCGTGCACATAGTAATCAGGTAAGAAATGTTTTGTTTGCAACGATCCTGCAAACCGGATTTGTTTACTACAGGGAAGTTCCTGAAAGTTTTATTACCGAGCTTGAGCATGAAATGAAACGTGCAAAAGTATCGCGTGATGATGTACTTGCCGGGTTGACAGATGAATGTATCAGTAGCCGTCCTGTTTCAATTAACGTAAACCAGCAGTTTATTGAATCACAGGCTGGTAGTGCAATGTCGTATGATGATCGCGGGTATTGCATTGGTACAGTTGATCAGGAGGGTATCTGTATCGGGTGTGGAGCGTGCAGCACACACGATGAGGTTACACGTATGACTGCTTTGCGTAAAGTGAAACATTTATCACCTGAAATTCTCAGGAAGAAAGTCAGGGACCGCAATGAAACGATCAGTGTTCATTTCAAGGTAAAAATCCCGAAAATGTCAAGAGGTATTGTACGTAATAACGCCGGTGTTGCGATAGGGCGTGCAATGATGCTTGCTGATAAACGTTTGATTGTGCCCTACCACGGATTTGAATCATCATATGTGCATACAAGGTTTGAAAATACCTGGATCTATGGTGATGATATTATTGGAATCAGGTTTCATAAATCCGCAGGGGTGCTGCTTGAACAGTTGTGCAATGATAGTGTATTTATCGATACTTTAAATACAATTCTCGGCAACAGGTATACAGTCACCGGTCTTGCGTCAATGGAGACAATAGAAACCGAGGTGCATGTATTATCGCACTGCCCGCTTGATCCATCTGCATATATCAATAAGCACAGTATCAAGCATACCATGAGAAAACCTACCGTTGATGAAACGTTGTTTGAATTGACAAAGGAGGGTTTGAAAAAGAAAATAGTTGCATCATGCAGCAGCTTAAATAGATCATCTATCAGCACGGTGATTGTAAAACCGCTTGAGAAATTTGTATTTAATGATTTTTTGAAAACTATAGCCAAAGTGGATAATGAAAATGAACTATTCAAAGTCGATATGACAGTCCGGATCCTCTAAGAGATTTTCGACTCTGCAATTTTCTTTACACACAGATTCGTATTGAGATGTGTCAGTTCCGGTGTGGTCTGAATCTGTGTGCACCATTTTGGAGCTGAATCGCACTTTTCCACCCTTCATTATTGCTTCTTTACTACAACATTAGTATCATTGAACTTCAATCGGCAGCTTGGATGTAACTAACCCTGAAGGTACAATTTGCTTTTTGGATCATATTTATTCATTTAATAGCCGTGTGTGGTATTGTGGTAAAAAAATGATAATCTATGCACTTGTATTCGGATATATGTGAAAAAAATAACAACAAACACACAGTAGATGTGAAAAAAATCACAAAAGAACTTGATTTGTGCTCAATAAATTGGTATATTAGTAGCGTTGGTAGACAAATATGTGAATGGTTGTACTTATAATTGGAGGGCTTATGGAACATTTTAGAGTTACCAATGTGGATGAACTGGAGCAATTAATTACACGGGTGCGAGCAGCTCAGAAAGTTTTTTCAACTTTTGAGCAGGAAGCAGTCGACGAGATTTTCCGTGTTGCTGCGCTTGCTGCAAGTGATGCACGGATAAGGCTCGCGAAACTTGCCGTTGAAGAGACTGGAATGGGCGTAGTTGAAGATAAGGTTATCAAGAACCACTTTGCATCGGAGTTTATCTATAATGAGTATCGTGACGAATTAACATGCGGTGTTCTTGAGGAGGATGTATCCTATGGAATCAAGAAAATTGCTGAACCAATAGGAGTAATTGCCGGTGTTGTTCCGACGACAAATCCGACATCAACGGCAATTTTTAAATCGCTTATTACGTTAAAGACCCGTAACGGTATCATTTTTTCTCCTCACCCGCGGGCAAAGCGTTGTACGATTGAGGCAGCAAAGATAATTCTTGATGCTGCAGTAGCGGCAGGAGCTCCGAAAAATATTATCGGCTGGATTGATGAACCGACTGTTGAGTTGTCGAACTACCTGATGCGCCACGGGGGAATCTCGTTAATCCTGGCAACTGGTGGTCCCGGTATGGTACGTGCAGCATATTCATCTGGTAAACCGGCAATTGGTGTAGGTGCAGGAAACACACCTGCTGTGATAGATGAATCTGCGCATATAAAAATGGCTGCGAACTCTATTCTTATGAGTAAAACGTTTGATAATGGAGTAATATGTGCATCTGAGCAGTCTGTTATTGCGCACAGTAAAATATATGATGATGTAAAGAATGAGTTGATTGCCCGGGGTGCTTATTTCCTGAATAAAAAGGAAAAAGAAACTGTCGGAAAGGTACTTATTATCAATGGTGCGCTGAATGCAGAAATTGTAGGACAGCCAGCAGTAAAAATTGCGCGTCTTGCAGGGATAACTGTTCCTGAGGAAACAAAGATTCTTGTTGGTGAAGTAGAAGTAATCGGACATGATGAACCCTTTGCTTATGAAAAATTATCGCCGACGCTCGCAATGTATAAGGCTGATACGTTCGAAGATGCTGTTGACAAAGCGGTGGCTCTTGTGGAGCTGGGGGGTATTGGTCATACTGCTGCGCTCTACACTGATGTTACTAAAAACAGCGCACGTGTTGATTATTTTGGAAAACACATGAAGACCGGTCGAATCATTGTTAATATGCCGGCATCTCAGGGTGCGATTGGTGATATTTACAATTTCAAACTCAGTGCATCCCTGACTCTTGGTTGCGGATCATGGGGTGGTAATTCTGTCAGTGAAAATGTTGGAGTGAAACATCTTATGAATATTAAAACTATTGCAGAACGCCGTGAAAATATGCTCTGGTTTCGTGTTCCCCCAAAAATCTATTTCAAATACGGAGCATTACCAGTAGCGTTAAAAGAACTTGAAAACAAAAAGAAAGCGTTCATAGTTACGGATAAACCGCTTTATGAACTGGGGTATGCCGAGAAAGTAATCCGCATTCTTGATGAAATCGGAGTTGAATGCCAGGTGTTCAGCCAGGTTGATCCTGACCCGACAATAGCAAATGCAAAACGCGGTGTAGCCATGATGCGTACGTTTAATCCGGATGTGATCATTGCGCTTGGCGGTGGTTCACCGATGGATGCCGCAAAAATCATGTGGGTAATGTATGAGTACCCTGATGTCAAGTTTGAAGATCTTGCGATACGTTTTATGGATATTCGTAAGCGTATCTATCAGTTTCCAAAGCTTGGACAAAAGGCGATAATGGTTGCAGTTCCGACAACGTCCGGAACCGGTTCTGAAGTAACACCGTTTGCTGTCATTACCGATGAGAAAACTGGTATTAAGTATCCACTTGCAGACTATGAGCTGACTCCGAATGTCGCAATAGTTGACCCGGAACTGGTACTGACAATGCCCAAAGCTCTTACGGCATTTGGGGGCTTTGATGCACTTGTGCATGCAATTGAGGCGTATGTGTCAGTATTTGCAAACGAGTATACGAACGGACTTGCACTTGAAGCTATACGGCTGGTGTTTAAATATCTTCCTGATGCGTATACAATGGGAGCAGATAATCCCAAAGCCCGTGAAAAGATGCATTATGCATCGACAACTGCCGGTATGGCATTTGCAAATGCATTCCTTGGTGTCAATCACTCCATGGCGCACAAGCTCGGAGCTGCATTTCATCTGCCGCACGGACTTGCAAATGCACTGCTTATTTCTCAGGTTGTGAAGTATAATGCTGCAGATGCGCCACGGAAACAGACTGCTTTCCCGCAGTATAAATATCCGCAGGCGGCATCACGGTTTGCACGTATTGCAGATCACCTCGGACTTGGTGGTACTACCAATGATGAAAAGATCGATTTACTGATAGGAAAGCTGGAAACATTGAAGAAAGCTTTAAACATACCGCTGAGCATTAAGGATGCTGGTGTCAGTGAAACTGCATTCATGGCAAAGCTTGACGAAATTTCAGAGCTTGCCTTTGATGACCAGTGTACCGGAGCAAATCCGAGGTATCCGCTGATTGCTGAGATAAAGGAGTTGTATCTGAAGGCGTTCAGGGGTGAGGTGTGATTTGGTGAGTATTATGCAATACTTGAATTAAATTGATTGAATATTACGATGTGAGTGTGGGGTCCGGAATTCGGGCCCCTATTTTTTTGTGCAATAGTAGATACGCTTTTTGTGCAAAAATCTTTAAACTTTGAACTGACTGGTTTCTTTTGTCAAATCACCTGCAAGTTCTGCAAGTATGTTTGCATTTGTATTCAAACTATCAATTCCCTGACGGGTTTTGGCAATTGACTCATGTACATCGTTGACATTTGCAGTGATGCTTTCCAGTTCCTTTGCTGAATATGATACTCCCGAAGCAATGCTTGTTGCTGCTGTGCTTGCGTCTCCGACATTGTGGGCGATTTCGTTAATCGTAGTACTTTGCTCTTCAACTGCTGATGCAATTGTGTGCGATATATCCTCAATCTCCTTAATAGATGACGTAAATTCATGAATCGTAACGATACTTGATTTTGTTGTACGCTGCATCGCTTCGATCTGTTGCTGTATAAGTTTTGTTGCATCGGCAGTCTGCTTTGAAAGTTCCTTTACCTCTGATGCTACAACAGCAAAACCTTTACCCGTTTTTCCTGCGCGTGCGGCTTCGATAGTGGCATTTAACGCAAGCAGGTCGGTTTGTGTTGCGATTGTCCTGATTGTGTCAATAATATTTCCGATGTCTGCAGCAACAGTTTCAAGCTGTGCAAGTGTGCCATGTGTTGAAATTGTTTGCGCTGATGTTGCATTAATAATTTGTAATTCCCGCTGGCAGTTGTGTGCAACTTCATTGAGCGAAGAACTCATCTCCTCAATTGCCCCGGCGACAGTAGTTACCGATGAGGACATCTCTTCTGCTGAGGATGCCACTGATGTGACTTTTGAAGATGCTTCTTGTGCATTACTGTTAACTGCATCAGATTTGAAAATCATTTGTAAAGAATTCTGATCTACTGATACAGATGTCGTTTTTAAAATATCGGATGCATTTGTTAGCTTTTCGGCCACAATTATGATAGATTTTAGCATTCTTTGCAATTTAGTGCAAAAAACATTAAAGAGACGTGCTATTTCAGATATCTCATCATTGCCTTTTTCGTCAAGACGACGGGTAAGATCTCCTTCTCCGCCTGCAATATCATTTAATAAATTAATTGTTTGATCAAGCGGCTTGAATAAGCGTTTTAAAAATATACCGCTTATTACAAGGATAAGCAGTGATGCAATCGCTACTGTTCCAAGAGCAATATACATTGATTGAAAAAAATTTTTATTGATTACACTTTTTATAGATTCATATGGAATACCGAGGAATAAAATCCCGATAATCTGCTCTTTTTTATCTGTAATTGGATAGTAACATGTTAAGAATTGTTTACCAAGAATCATGGCATTTCCAACATATTCTTTACCTTTAATTACATCTGGATATGCCTTGCTGTTCTGACCAAGCAAGGTTCCGACAGCTCTGGTTCCATCATCTTTAACAATATTAGTAGCAATCCGGATAAAATCATTTTCTTTTTTTGAAAAAATCGTTGCAAAATTTCCCTGTGTTTTTTTAATCAGATCAACCAGTTCAAAGCGATCAGAAATACTTACCATGTTCTTATCGTAAAGTATTCCGTTTTCAAAAGTCAGCTGTCCGTATGAATCTTCAAGGTATTTCCTGGCAGTGTAGATATCACTACTGAGTTTCATTCTGAGTGCAGTTTCTGCGACTTTAAAAGCGAGTGAATGCATTGCATCGAAAGCAATATATAATGCAGAAAGAGAGCAGATACATATTGACGAAACAATTAAAATTGATATTTTTGATCTAAGACGAACGTTCATTGCCATAGTTAAACCTTCTCAGCGATTGAATCGAGTGATGTTGTACTAATAGTAAAATTCAGTATAGGTACATGTCAATGAATACGTTGAGAATTCATTCATTAGCAGGTTTGTGTCGCTAAAAAGCAGATTAATTGTTTCCGTCTGCTATTTGAAATCACGCCATAGGGGTTTGATTATTAAGGAAATCAGGTACGAAAAATATGTGATATAATCTAAAAGTGAGAGATATTACACGTTTGTTGAAATGACTCAAAAAAAACGATATCACACTGTAACAAACGGCGCTGCTGATTATTATCAAAATCGCAACCTGAGGTTGTGATTTTCTTTTTATTCCTGATATATTTTACATTCGCGTTTGTTACTAAATGGTTATAGTACTATGTTTGGGTGTGTTGTAATACTGTTCTGTTAATATAATAATGAGTGATCAGGAATGGTATTAAAATTTGAAAAAGTTATTACAAATCCGGACATCTGTTACTAAACGGTCAACGTACATGAAATGTATGAGCATGACTGATTCAAATCATGTAACAATGCAATATGTAAAGAGTTTTGTACGTATTAAAATTAATAGATTAACGAATGGAGATTTAAAATGCAGTTTTTTGTTATTTATGTGCTGTTTTCGTACCTTTTAGAAGATATGAAAAAGAACTGTAATTTGAGTGAAAATAACATTTAAGTTTGAATTCTTCTTTTAGTAAAGCAGCTTCAGTGAGACCTTTCTTCTCTGATTTTCCACAGCGTGAAATGTATGATAACACTAATGAATAACAGTTATAAATAAAACTGATATGCTTAGGGGAACATGCAAATTTTGTCTCACAGACCGTTCTAAGTCGTGTTGCAGAAATACCTGCTTTCATCGCCCAGGCGGTAACACTCGCTTTGGGTAAAGTAAGTAGTGTATTAATAACGTTTGCAACCATGTCATCATGCCACCAGCGGTAGTTTGGGTAAAACAGGGCAACAACTATAGATTTACATAACAGTGAAGTAAATTCAGGAGTGTGTTGCAGCCCGCCGGAAACATTGATAACTTCAAGTATACCATTCTTAACAGAAGTAATAACTCTTGTTGCAGAGCATTCTGTTGAAAAACCATTGCAGACAGTGTTGTTGGTTATTGAACGGATAAAGGTGCTGCTTGCGGCCTTTGTTTCATTTATGCATAAATCAAGAAAACAGATATGAATACGATTTGCTGCCATTATATTGGTCGCATCCTGTAATGTTTCTGCGCTTGATAATGAAAATATGTGAAACGGTTGAAGAACCGATTTGAATTGCGCAATGTTTTCCACGGAAGATGAAACGATCAGAATGTTAACTGTTTGATTTAAAAATGAGAATGGAAGAGAATCCTCTGTCATATATTCGGTCCTGAAAAATAATGCATACTATATATATCATGACAAAATGATACATATAGTTGTTTGAAAAACGTAGTCGTTATCACACACTCGAAAAAACGATGTGTTAAAAAAATAATTTACATCGTGGCACGCTGTAATAAAAGGTTGAAGTATGTTTCCAGACGTAATGTTACAAAAAAATACATTAAAAAAAGATTTAATTAGAAACTGCCTTAAAATGATCTTTACCATTCTGAAGGCAAGTCATGTGTTGTTTAATGTGCGTTATTGCAAAAAAATTCCACCTGATTCATAATCCTTTGTATGGATCGATCAAAACTCCTAAGTAGAGAGAACTTGCAGTTTCACAGAGCATATCATCAAGGTAATATGTTCAAGAAGTTTCGAGTCCGATAAAAAAGGTTTTGAAGTAAGCCGCATCAAAGGAGTGTACGATTCAGGTTGCTGTTTATTTTAAATTTTTTGTATCAATTTTAAAATTTTCTTTTTCCTGCAGGATCAAATGACGTGGAATCAATGCACTTTGCTGAATAAAGTAAGTTAATGGTATGTGGGTGTCACGACTAATTATTATTGCTATCAACTATATCATCATTATACATCTCAATTCATGAAACGTTGTTTACTATGACTTTTATAAAAAAGGAAAAAATCCCATTCGTTGTGATGTAGAATGGGATCTGGCGGGTGATAGAACTGCTCTATCGGTTGATATTGTGCTGGATAAAAATCTGTGAAGCAACCGGTTTTACACGATTCGATTGGTGCATTCTACCTTTAATATCGAATATAGTGTTTGAACCTGAAGGAATTGCTGAAAAGTATTTAGTCTTATTATCCGGAGCAATAGCAGCAGCGGATTTTTGAGTCGTATACCTGCTACTCACATTTCCGATTTTAGCAACTCCATTTTTCCATGAAGTCAATGCAGCAGTACTGGTGTTTACGGCCCAGTCTGCTTCAGCGCTCTTTGACTGGCTGAACCACATAAGAGCGAAAAGACGGGGGAATTTTGTTGGAATATCATTAAACATATCGGTGATCCACTGTGCTTTATTGCCGCCTTTTTCAGTACTTGAAAATTCAGGAATGAACATCGGTTTTTTTGAAATTGACAATGCATTATACGCAGGAGTAAATGTTTCGGTAAAGCTTTTCCAGCTTGACCAGCTTTGTGCTGTACCCCAGTTGTATCCGTCAATTGACACATAGTCAACCCACTCATCGCCGGGAAACCAACCTGTAAATGTGGCGCTGCCGCTATTGGTTGCGTTGGTGGTCCATACCCATTTTACATTTGTAACATTAAGATTACGGAAAATGGTAACAACGTGTTTCCATGCGTCAATTAGGGTCTGATTTGTATTGCCGGCACCGCTCTTTGCGATACCCCAGTCATACCAGTCGCCATTCGCTTCATGAAACGGGCGCAGCCATACCTCTTTTCCATAAGCTTTTACACCCTGTGCGTAATTTGTCAGGTAGGCATCAGCCTTCCCGTCAACAATCTGTTTTGTGGTATACCCGTTTGCCATCCAGGTGATAACAAGGGTGGAGTTGTTGGCTGCAGCGATATCTGCATATGTTTTGGTGTATGTCCAGTCGTTTGTATCCCAGAGGATAAACTGCATGATAAGGTCAAGATGGCGACCCTGAAGTGTCTGAAATGCATCGACATTTGCTTTGGTTGGCTGAGGATAGGTGCCATCACCACCTACCCATGCGCCGATCTGTTGTAATTCAGCGTTTACAAATGATGCAGCAATCAATCCTGTCATAAGTAAATTCCTTGCATATTTGATTATCATTAAAACCTCCCTGGATATAATGAAAAGTGTATCCTGTACCTTTCCCTCTGACAAAAATATAGGTCTTATTACACATAAATCTCATTTGTGCTTATTTAAATATTTATATTTTTGTTATACTGTGCTATTATTTCTGTCTAATGGCGCTTTATAGAAAAGTGTACCAGGGTAATCGGGGGTATTTGATGCAACAAAAGAAGTCTCCAGTGCGCGAAAAAACAATTCTTAAGATTCGCGGGATCATTGAATCATTGCCTGCAGGAAATCTGCTTCCATCAGTGCGTGTGCTTTCAGGTATGTTGACAGTATCTCCTGTAACAATCATGAGGGCTTTGAATACGCTTAAGAGTGAAGGATTGATTTCAGGACGGTGGGGTAAAGGTAATAGTATCGGTGATATTGTGCAAAAAGAGAAAACTGATATCAGTGAAGAACGGGGTGCATTTCGGCGTGCACGAAATCAGTTTAGACAGGATATCATTAACGGCAGTTACGCTACCCATCTGCCGCTTCCGTCCCTCAATCAACTTGCCATGAAATATAATATCAGTTATCCGACATTAAAAAAAGTACTGCAATCATTAATTGACGACTGCATCATTAAACGCAGCGGGACAAAATATTATTTTTTCACTAATCGTACAATGTCACAAGTCCGCATTGCAGTTGTTGCATTTGGTTTAAACAGGAGGAATATAAAGATTGAGACAGAACGGGAGCGCACTTTTTACCGTTTATTGTCATCAACAGCACTTGATCTGAATGTTGAAATAGAGTTTATCAGCTACAATGATTACCTTGAAGAGCCGGTGTTTTATACACCGGCAGACGAATCACTGCATTATTATCTTTCTCAAAGAGGTATCTGCGGAATTATACTGTCATCGTATCATATGAACAATTCTGCAGAATGCCTATCCCGTCTGCTTACCTTGAATCTTCCTGTATCAGCCTGGATTGAGGACAGCCGCATACTTGACAGTGTTGAAAAATATGGTTCCCGGTACAGGAAACTGACCTTTTTTGATTCAAGTTATTCAACAATACCCGGTTATGATGTCGGCACCTATCTGATTAGTAAAGGACATCGTCATATTGCCTTTTTGTCACCATTTCATGCAAGCCCATGGTCACAGAACAGGTTGAAAGGTTTGAAGAAGGCAGTTAGCGGACAAATCGGTGCGTCACTAATTCCTATGGTGTTAACTGAGGCGATCAATGACTATGTGTATATGTCAAAAGTTCTTGCAAAGTCTGCTTTTGAAGAATGCTTTACTGCAACAGCACTTGAGCATGATATACACAACTTTCTTGCACCCCGGATCAACGCAATTAAATATGAGCACGATATCCTGCGGCGTGATGCACTTATTTTTTCGGATATTAAACCATTAGTTGACAATGTGGCCAAAGACCGGTCAGTTACGGCTCTTGTGTGTGTCAATGATCTGATTGCGAAGCTTGTCAATGAATACTGGAATGAACTGGGTTTAACCAGAGAACAGCGTAAGGCCCTGATCGGATTTGATAATTCATTTACGAGTATCGAACAGCAGATCAGTACCTACGAATTCAATACACAAGGTGAGATTCAGAATATGATCAATCATCTTCGTTACCCGGAGACATCACTCTATAAACAGAACATGTCAGTCATACGGATAAGCGGCCGGATAATTGAGCGGAGCAGTACTCGCTGAACAATTGAATTGACTGTAAAATAAGCACATTAATGAGTAAAACCGGATATGTATTGTCAATATACAATTAATAAACCTCCCTCATAACAGAGAGAGGTCTGTATTAATTAACGGTCGAGAACAGTGATACGGCTTGACCCGCAAACAGTTCCGTTTCGTGCATCCCTGATTACAAGTTGATATATTCCCGGAGCGAGACTGAGTTTATTTATAATCTGAGTTGTCGATCCTGATGCATAGTTCAAAAGAGATCCGGCCGATTTACCATTTGGTAAATATGCAACAATATCATAAGATCCTGTTGCTACTACACGGCTTCCCAAAGCATGCACAGAGGCTGCCGTGGCATCATTTTGTGTCTTAGCATTGACAGTTGTGGATTTGGCTGATGTACCCGAGGCATTTTTTGCATCTACTGCATAATAATAGGTTGTTGCAGCAGTGAGATTATTATGGGTAAACGTTGCTGATGTTGAGGTTCCAACCTGTGCAAGTGATCCTGATACTGTTCCACCATAAATTGTATAACTGGTTGCTCCTAATACTGCGGTCCATGTGATGTTAATTGATGCCGATGATACCGCAGCGGCTTTGACATTTGTTGGAGCTGAAGGTGCAGGGTTTGTTGTACAGGTGTATTGTTTTTTCTTGTCATTGCAGTTGAATGAGCAGATTCTTCCTGCACAGACATCACCGTTATACTTGCCGCAACGCTTGCTGCAGTCCATTGTGGTAACAGCTGTTATTTTACCAAGATAGGCTCCAATTGAATTATCATTACCGGATGCCCATGATAAAGTTGATACAAAAGCGCAAATACTCAACCACATGGTGATTGTAGTAAACCTTGAAAAATGCTTCATTCTTTCCCCCTAAAAAAGTTAAAACAATTAATAATGCGCATATTTAAATTAATAATGCCTAATCTATGCAGAAACGAAGTAAACCGCTTGAAAAAATAGTGATTTATGATAGATGCTGTTCTCTTTAGAGAACGCCTGTTTGTCAATATTGCAAGGTCAACAAACTGGTCAACAGATCAATGCATGTATCATTTCATTAAAGTTGTATTTTTTTGCGTTTCAGGGCCAATACATTCTCCACAGAGAACAACGAATTAAAAAAAAACTGAAAAATCAAATGTCTGATGCTATATTGTTCAGTGGTGTGGTTGAGTAAGAAAATGGGTAAAAAGAAACTCTGGCACCAGACAATATATTGGTTAATCATTCGAATTTGTTCGTTGTTAGGGGGAATATTAATGAACAGAGTCATTAGTTGTGTATCTTTATTAACATTGTTGCTTGTTTTGCAACTGGTCCATTGTAAGCTTGGTACAACATCTCCAACTGAATATCAAAGTGAAAAAAACCGATTTACTCTTACCGTTCCTGATGATGTGAGTGCTGATCTTTATAAAATAGCGGTATATGATAGTGTTGATACCGTAATTTACTTCAGTAATGCAAAAAGTAATAAGTTGCAAATCGCTGTTTCATCAACACTTACGACAATAATTGTTGTTGATGCTATTAAGGATAACACATCGGTTTATTCCGGAATTGCATCGGTAATTCCAGGGGAAACTACCAGTATTTCACTTAAGAAAATTGATAATATTGGTGTTGTGGCACCTGATAATTTTGAGGGTGAAGTAACAGATGATAATAAGGTATCACTTTTCTGGAATGTTGTTACCGGTGCAACAGTATATTCAGTCATGCGTTCAACTGATGGATCCACATGGAGTGAAATTACATCAACTTCATATATATCTTATATTGACAGTGATGTAGAAACAGGCAAAACATATCTGTATAAAATTGTTGCATCAGGGCAGGGGAGTGTTTCTGAACCAAGCACCACTATTGAGGTAAAAGTACCAGCCGAAATAATTGACATCGTTGTGCCGTCGGTGCCCGCATCTGTAAACGCTCAGGCAATTGCGATGAATAGTATTAAAGTCACATGGGAGGATGTCGCCAATGCTGCTGAGTATGTGATTCGTTATAGTAAAGTAACAGGCGGGACATCTGCAGAGGTTACCAGTGAAGATGCTGTGATTACCATTAATGGACTTGAAGAAAATACACAGTATACAGTTACTGTTACAGCACGCAATAGTGCTGGATCCTCAGTTCCATCTGCTGCTGCATTATGTACAACGCTTTCCAGGCCCCTTGAGAAACCATCTGTACCATCAAATGTTACAGCTGCAGTACTTTCTGAAAATAGTATTAATGTAACCTGGGATCTTGTAACCAATGCATCCATGTATACTGTCTTATACTCAACGCAGGCAAATGGAACCTTTACAACAAGAACTTCGGTAACAAACAGCCTCGTGATCGAATCCCTGAACGCATCAACTACTTACTACGTAAAGGTTACAGCCGCGAATGCTGCCGGTACTTCAGATGCATCAGAGGTGGCAAGTGCTAAAACTCAGGAGCCCGCAGTTCAGGCGCCATCTGCACCGGTACTTGCTGTTGCAACAGTTGCAGATACATCACTGAAAGTCACCTGGAGTGCAGTCAGCAATGCATCAGCATACATTATTGAGCGCAGTGTGACATCATCTGGTTCGTTCAGTGCGGTTTGTACTACATCTGCATTATCATATACTGATACAAAATGTTCAGCTAATACGACATATTATTATAAAGGAAAAGCAGGTAACAGTGCCGGATATTCTTCATATTCCACTGTGACATCTGCCAAAACCGATGCCGCTTTGGGTGTACCCGGAACATTGGCAAAAGGAACTGTTACGGATTCGTCAATTGCGATCAGTTGGCAGTCTGCATCTGGTGCACTCAGCTATAAAATCTATTTCAGTACATCGCAGAACGGTACTTACGAAGTGCACGGAACTGCAGCGGGTACACAGTATACCCTGAACGGTTTGACTGCAGGAACAACCTATTACATAAAGGTAACTGCAATCAGCGGAACCCGTGAATCTGCAGCGTCAGGTGTGCTGTCAGCACAGACAGGTGTAAAAGCCGCATCTGTACCTTCCGGTGTAATAGCCGCAGCTGCATCAGCGACATCAGTAACAGTTTCATGGACAGCGGTCGAAGGGGCTTCAAGTTATATCATCTACGGTGGAACTTCATCGGCATCACTTGCACAGATCGGTACATCAACAACTACGACCTACACACATACTGGTCTGGTTGCTACTACAACGTATTATTATGCAGTAGCGTCTGTAAATGCTGGCGGTACATCAGCCCGCTCTTCATCAGCCAGTGCTACGACCGGAGTCAGCGCACCAGCAGTACCATCCGGGGTAACCGCTAATGCCGCATCGTCAACGTCAATGACAATCAGCTGGACTACTGTGAGTGGAGCAACAAGTTATATCATCTATGGGGGTACATCATCGTCGTCACTTGCGCAAATCGGAACATCAACAAGTACAACGTACTCCCATACTGGCTTGACTGCTGCAACAACCTATTATTATGCAGTTGCATCTGTAAATGCAGGTGGAACATCAGCACGATCAGCGACTGCAAGTGCTGCTACCGGTACTGCTGCTCCGTCAACGCCAACAGGATTAACAGCTACTGTCGCGTCGTCAACATCAATTACAATCAAGTTTAATACAGTTACCGGGGCAACAGGCTATAAATTATATTCAAGCAGTAATAATAGTACTTTTACATTATTATCATCGTTAACATCAGCAACCTATACGCATACTGGTCTGACAGCTAATACAACATACTATTACAAAATATCGGCAGTAAATGGTTCTGCTGAATCAGCTCAGTCAACATCAGTGTCTGCAAAGACAAGTGCTGCGACAAAAGTTGCTGTAATCAATTCAAACTGTAACGGTTGCGGGCGTTGTCCATCTGCATGCAGCAGAGGGGCCATTTATCGCAGTGGCAGTAAATATGTAATTGATGCATCAAAGTGTAATGGCTGCGGAAACTGTGTCAGCAGATGTCCAAGAGGTGCAATATCATTGAAGTAACTTGTAATTCTTTCAGAGGGGAATGGAAATATGAAATTAGTCAAGATTCTGGGAATTAGTACTCTGCTTGTTTTCTCGGCATTTGCTGCGAAAAAAGTGTACAATCATGTTATTGATCAGGCGATATGCAATCAGTGTGGTGATTGTGTAAAGGAATGTCCTGAAAAAGCTATCACGGTGACGAAACTCGCTGATGGTAAAGTAAGGCACGAAATTGATCCGGCCTTATGTACACAGTGCGGCATCTGTATTGATAAGTGCAAGCTTGAAGCGATTGAAGCGCAGGAAGTGAAACCTAAGAAGAAATAAAGTACTTACACTCCATAAAATCCCCACAGGGGAACTTGAGGAAGAAAGCATCGTAGTTTATATAAAAGTTCCCCTTGCGGGAGGTCCTCGGGAATACTTGATTAGGTGGGATTAAATGGGTGTGCTTTTAAGATGTAAATCTCAAATAATCAACATCGTACCCGGAATCTGTGGCGATGTCAGTTATTTTCAAATATGAACAGCGGAACTTTATGAAAAGAAATTTTGTTGTAATAGCGTTTATGATGATTGCTTTACTCATCGTTTCATGTACCGATAGTGTTGAAAAAATCAGTATATCCGGTGATACAAATCAGGAGGCGTCAGGTGCAACTGTTGTTATTGATGCAAATGTGTGTTACGGATGCAGCTATGAGTATTGTTATACACGCTGTCCTGTGAAAGCGGTAAGTAAAACAAAAATCGGTGATCGTACCTACTATATAATCGATCCTGAAAAGTGCATTAAATGTGGTATATGCATAGAGAGTTGTCCGTTTGATGCCATTACCTGGAAACAATAATTCCATAGAGCAGTACGAGTTTACTATGCAGTAAAGGATAGTATACGTTCCTGCACTGTAATTACAATATGGGAATAAACTATACATGAATCGAAGAACTATTTTACGATTGATTGCCGGAGCAGGTGCTTTGATTGCAATGCCTGTATTGGCTGCAAAATCAAAGTACCTTTTCAGGGTGAATCAGGCTAAATGTGTCGGCTGTAAAGACTGTGAGCGTGTCTGTCCTGTTGCCGCGATCAGCTTTGTAAGGGGAAAAGCAGTTATTGATATGGAAACGTGCAACGGCTGTGCATTATGTCCGGCCGTATGCTCATATGGAGCAATTAATCAATGCGATATTCAAAAATAAAATTTTTAATCTTACCAGGTGTTATTGCTATCATGGTGTTAGCGGCAATCAGTTGTCAGGAGCCGCTGGGGGCATATTTAAGTGTAAATAGTGCAAAATGTAAAGCCTGCTCCGTATGTGTAGGGGTTTGTCCTTCGGATGCGGTAAGGATAATTAACGGTAAAGCTGTTATTGATGCATCGAAGTGTATTGAGTGCGGCCGATGTGTTGAGGTATGTCCTGTCAATGCAATATATTGACAATTACTGAAAATAACCAGGATAGGCAACATAATAACATAAAGGGAAATATCTGTAATGCGCAGAGTCATAGGTATAATTTCAGCAGGTTTACTATTTAACAGTTTCGCGGAATCTTCATTACAGTATGATGGTGCAGCCGGTTATACTATTGTAAAGCCACACCAGTACGCAGATACAAATGGGGCTGAGGGATTTGACATAAACAGTTATTTATATGCAACGCGATCGTTCAACAAATCGGTTGAATTGGCATTTCAACACATGTTTTCCGGTTCAAACAACGCCGGCTTATATCCTGAACGGAGTCTTCCAATTACTCATTCTGCAGGGGGTACCCTTAAACTAAGCGGATTTGGTACCTTAATTATCGGGGCTGCCAACGATCTTTACTACAAGGTAAAACCTCTCGCAGTACCCTATTATCCTTCCGGAACAGAGATGCTGCCACAAATGCTCACAACCGGTGAAGGTCAGTGGGGGGGAGAGTTCGAGTGGTTTCATGGATTGGCAAATCTATATGCATCTATGTATAATTTTAAACTTCGTCCACAGGATCGATATGCAACACAAGCAGCAATTGAGGATGCACCCTATGGCAAACAACATGATGTAGATCTCTGGGCAGATATCAGTGCCGGGGTAGATATACCGCTTGACATCGCGGTTGATGCCGGTATGGTTGTGAAGGATAATCTGACAGAAAACAAAAATTATGATATTTACAAATACTGGCTGGGTCTCAACGGGGATCATCAATTTAACAGAAACCGTTTTCTGCTCTCATGGGATGCATCGGAATATTACATTACCAGTCAGATGATGAAAGAAAACGGGTATGCAGACGGGCTCTCGACTGATATCATGGCCCGGTTTGTCTGGCGATTGAAATCTGATTTTTTTGTCAAGGGTGAAATTGATGTGGATCTTGCGGACAGAATGTTCAAGCAGTACTACGAATTACAAATGAGAAAAACCTGGAAACAGGGTTCATCCCTTGATCTGCTTTACTTTGCAACAAACGGTGTTTTATTTCCCCGTCAGAGTCTTGCGATCAACACGGTTCTGCGGCTTCATAAACACTTTGGAATCAGTCCGGCAGCTGCACTCTATATGTCCCAGGTGCCATCAGAGACTACCTTCAGATATTACAGAAGTGATATGAAGATTGAGTTGTTATTCCCCGTCAATTCACGGCTTGATTTTTACACCGGATACAATCTCACACATTATGACAGACATCCATTATTTGCAACCAGAAATTCAGTGTGTGCAGGTATTAGAACATGGTAGGAAACGCACAGCTTTTTGCTGAAGGGTTTACACTGGGAATAAGCACCGGGCTTGCCTGTCTTGCGACGTGCGGACCCATTTACAGTGCATACCTGATGCAGCTTAACAGAACGGCATGGCGCTATGTAACCGCAGTACTTGAGATGTCGCTCGGGCGTTTTATCATGTACATTCTGATTGGTGCTGTCGCAGGTCTTCTTGGGACACAGGTTGAGGATATACAGAGGGATTATTTTACAGTTATTTCGTATCTGCTTTTTTCGGCATTTCTTCTTGTTTCGGTTTTCAGGACAAAAAAATGTGATTCCGGATGTAAAGCTCCCCGGTGGAACAGGTTTGCAGACTGGCCGGTTTTACTGGGTTTTGTCACCGGTATTAATGTGTGCCCGTCATTTTTGCTTGCATTTTCGAGATCGTTTACCCTGAGCGGCCCTGTTGCCGGCATGATGTTCTTCGCAGCTTTTTTTATTGGTACGAGTCTCTTTTTAATACCAATTTCTTTTATTGGTATGTTTGGAAAAAAGGAACTTTTCAGAAACATTGCACGTGTTGCTGCTGTACTTGTGTCAATATGGTTTATCACAAGTGCGGTAAGAACCGGGTATACGATTGTAAAGCCTTATTTTGATAAACGCCCGGTAATCAATCTGCTTGACAATGAACCAATGTATATCGTTCTTCAGAACAGGGCAAAAGCTGAGATGTGTGCGGTTAAGCTTGCGCAAAACAGACCGGGTAAAGTGATTATCTCAGATAGCTTGCCCATGCTTAAAGGAACACACTATATTTTTACCGATTCTTTAACGATCGGTGCTGATACATCAAAGGCTCGCAGAGCTGATTGTTTTACCGTTGTTGTACGGAGTGGGTTGCTTGAATCACCTGACAGCCTTGAACGGGCGATTCATTTTCTCAAGGAGTATCACTTCAGATTTAATAATGTCAAGGGTGATCTGTTTTATGTGCGATGATACCCGGGTATATGTACATGCAGGTATTGCCATATCAACGTATAACGATACCGTCTGCAGCTGTTCTTAAGAGGGTTTATGTTACGTAATGCAAGAATTATATCTCAGATCCTGTTTTTCTTTATCTTTATAATACTGTTATACGGTTTTAATAACCAGCAGCATGTTCAGAAGCTTCAAACGGAGATTTTTCTTCAAATTAATCCGCTTGTCGCATTAATTACATCGCTTGCATCACGTCAAGTTATCGCAGTGCTGATTCCCGGAGCAGCTGCTGTCATGGTCATTACTATTTTGCTGGGGCGTGTTTTTTGCGGCTGGATCTGTCCGCTTGGGGCTGCGGTGGATTTCAGTGACAGATATATTATCGGTAAAGCTCGTCATGTATCTCGTCGTCCGCATATCTATATACAGCGATTGAAATATGTTTTATTGATTGCATTAATTGTCTTGTCAATGTTCGGTATGGTATTTCCATTCTTTATGGATCCGATATCGATCGCAACACGTATCACCACAATTGTTATTGATCCGGCGTTGAACTATCTCGGGATATCATCAGTAAATACCTGGAAAACGGTTACTAATCTCTTTGCAAAAGAAAAACAGGTTTTCCAGGTTGCACAGGTTGTTGCCACGGGAAGTATGGCAGCGTGTATTACGTTTGTCATGGTGTTTATCGGAGGGTTCTGGGACAAGCGTTTCTGGTGTCAGTATGTGTGCCCGACAGGCGCGTTCCTTGGGCTTTTAAGTAGAATTCCTGTTCTTAGGCGTAAAGTAAATACTGACACCTGTAACTGTTGTCATGCTTGCGCAACGCGTCAATGTCCGGTACGTGCAATCAGTCATGATGATGTCAAGGTGACGAATAGCGCCGAATGTATTGTGTGTGGTGTATGTTCACAAAACAAACGGGATTGTACAACCTTTACATTTGGATATGGAAAAGAGTTGCCGCTTGGTACACCTGTTCTGGCGCGTCGCCATTTTGTGACCGGGGTTCTGGCCGGTGTTGTCGCACCATCAATACTAAAGGGGAGCGGCTCTGATCATATATCACAGGTACAACCGGTTCGTCCACCGGGTTCCATTCCTGAAGCAGAGTTTCTGACACGGTGCATTGCATGTGGTGAATGCATGAAAGCATGTCCCAATCATGCCCTGCAGCCATGCGGGTTTATCGACGGAATGATGAAACTGAATACTCCGAAACTTGTACCATCAGTCGGGTATTGTGAACCATCATGTACTGCGTGTACAAATGTCTGTCCAACGGTTGCCATACGGCCTGTAGAGCAGAAGGATAAGCCGTTTACGAAAATCGGTACTGCAATTGTAAATAAAGATCACTGTCTTGCATGGCGTGGTGAGATCCGGTGCATGATTTGCAAAAAGCACTGTCCTTATCAGGCAATAACCGAAGAGAATATTGAATGCGGTGAAACAACTCTCTCGGGGCCATCAGTGAATAAGGATCTTTGTACCGGATGTGGAGCGTGTGAGAAATATTGTGCTGTAGGGTCAAATCCTGCAATTAAAATATATGTACAGGGTGAACGACGGATTAGTGATGGTCCAGTGATCTCTGATAAAAAGAAGGCACGTATTATAAAAGAACGTGATGAGATTCTGCATGGTGAGTAATGCTGATCTATAGGCAGGGATCAAACGGCTTGCTTGCCCCCGCTGTGATTTGAAAAAAACTCGAATTTACGCAAAAAAATTATCTTCTTTTCAGACCTGAAATCTGCAGTTGGCTTGCGGTGTTCCGCAGCTAATGCCCTCAATAATTGCTGTGATTTAACGTTGTCAACTACAGAAATACACGTTCATTGTATCACATCTGCCAGTGTTTGAATAAATAAAAAACAGTTATTGATATCAAACTGATACAATAAAAAACCTTGATCTTTTTTACGCCATATCAGATAATGAATTTTAAATGTATATGAAGCAAATTAAATGCTTTTGTGTCTCTATTAAATAAATATCAATTCATATGTAATTATCATTATGCACAATTTTTATTCAACAATTTCAAGGTTATCATACTTTCAAATTATTTTACTACAGGTGTTCTTTTTAAATTGTGTCTTTGCTTCTGATAGTGATGATGCAATTTTGATCCTGACACCACCCGGAGAATTGTTTGCCAGTGCAATTGTGGGTATTCAGGAAGAAACTGACGATTATTTTAAAGTGACCGTTCTGGAAATATCAAAAGAAAATGAAGGTGGTGGGGAAATTGAACGCTATTTTGCTTCAACAACTCCAAAGGTAATTGTAATTCTTGGTAATCAATTGCTAAAACTTTACACAAAATTCATACATGAACACAAACCAGATGTAAGCAGAATTCCGGTGATATCCATCTATGCACTGGACACAGAACGCGCAATAGGTCATTTAAACAATGCACAGGGGATATCAAGCCAGACTCCAATGGTTACAGCGATTACCAAATTCCGTTGGATTGTTACCACGAAAATAAACAAGGTTGGAGTGATCTACCGGGATGCATGTGAAGAGCTGGTTGTCGAAAACACTAAGCTATGTGAAAGAGAAAAAATAACCATTAATAGTATCAAAATCAGTAATCAGACCCAAAATTATAAAAAGGAGATTTCAGATGCACTTAAACACCTGATTAAAAAAGAACAGGTAGATGCGATCTGGATTCCAAATGATAATGTTATCTTATCATCAGAATTACTTGGGGGTGTCTGGATACCTCTTCTGAATAAAGCGAATATACCGGTAATTGTTGGTGTTGAAGTGCTCGTAAAACCGGAACTCAATTTTGGCACATTTGCGGTTATTCCAGATCCAAAAGGAACCGGGATGCAAGCGGCTGAGCTTATTTTCGATTTGAAATACAACAATTGGGAGTTACCGGAAATCAGGATGTATCCTACACTTTCGGTCTATAGTGTGTTAAACTACAAAAAAGCTGCAAAAATAATTAACAGGAATAATATGAATACGATCACCAAAATTTTCGAACATTAACATGAAGTGTTAATATTTTTATGGTTAATTTATCATTGTGAGTGTTTTCGACTCAAGCAGCTTGCCACAGATACCATCCCTTATAAAAATCGTAAATGTACCGGTTTTCAACGAAAGTTTTTCCGCAATATACTGATTTGTTACTGATGATATTCCAGATGATTTAAATGTTCCAGCAAGTTTACCATTAGGCAAATATGCCTCAATAGAGATGTCTTTGTAATTGTCAATTAACGATACTCTATAATAAGGTGAGACAAGAATCGATGTAACGACGGAGCGTGGTTCTGATTTTGGCGAAGTTCCGGCAGAATTTGTTGCAGTCAGTGCAAAATAATAACTATGATCTGTATCAAGATAGGGATAGGTATATTTCGGCTGAACTGTTTTCCCAAGCTGATTAAGTGATCCGGGAGCATCACCAATGAATATGGTGTAACTAGTTGCGTTTAAAACAGGTCTCCATGTAATTGTAACGGTGGTGGGATTGTCCACAGTTATGGCTATACTGTCAGGTGTAACTGGCATAACTTCACCGCAGTACTGCATCGGGTTATAGTGTGTACATTTTTTGCATATCCTGGTCCAGTTCGGACATGTATCACTGTTGGAGCATGCCGTATATGGATTGATACAATCAGCCTGAATTATGCCACATGTCAAGGATGAAAAAAATGCGGATAGTCCTGCTATTTCAGGATATACCCATGAAATTGACGATACAAGAATACAGAATACAATCAATACAGAGTAACGGATACCTTTACATATTTTACTCATAATAACATCCATTTTGAATTATTTAGAAGCCATGCCTTATGTTGCTTAATATATTAGTAAAAAATAAAAAAATCAAAAAAGAAAGCAAAAATTACATCGCCAATTGCACCAAGTAAAGTAATAGTAATGCTTGTTTTGAGTTGAATAATCCTGTGTATTATGAATATGAAGCAATTGACACTGTATCCCGGCTGGATACAGAAAATGTACCCGGATTGTATTTGAATAACGCCAAACGGGACTTTTCACAATATATTACCAATTAGTTACTCTTGTGTCAGAAATGTATTGGAAGAGGAACAGATTCAGATAATGCATTAATTATCAATCTTTTTTACAATACATGATAGCAGTGAATTCTCTTTTGTTATCGCATTCAAATGACTCAGAAAAAAGGGATCTTGACAGCAAATCGGGGCAATTGCTGATGAAAACACAGTTGACAGATTGAAAGACATTGCAGTATTGTTTGATTACTCATATCGGGGGGTATCTATGCATAACGTGTCTCCGTTCTAAACGCTATAATAACTTCATTGAACGTTTTCCACATTATCAGGTATTCTAAATAGATACCGAAGAGTAAGTTATTTTCTAAAAAAGTATTTACATGTAATAAACTTGTCTTCAGTGAAATTACTTATCATGATTTTGAGAACTGCATGGTGCATTAGTAATGTAGTTTATTAGTATTGACATAAAAAGATACGCCAACATTATTACAGGTGATATGCATCCGGTCAATTATACATTGACCGTGAACGATAAAATATAACACGTCCTATCCTTGGAAGGGGGGGATATATGTGCAAACCAGGTAATCATGATAGCGCTGATAGCTTGGTAAACGGATTGTGCCACTGGCTTTTATTAATCACCGGAATAGTACTTTCATGCCCTGTAATTGTTTCTCATCAGGTAATGCAGGCTGCAGAAATTGATGAGACTATGCCTGGTACAATCCCATCTCAAATCATTGCCGACTGGGAGGATCAGGATGGCGCATCGTCAAGTAACTATGCAGCTGTGGCAGCACAAATTGCCGACGCACTCCCTGATGAATTCAAAGCGCTGTACACCAGTAAAAAAGCAAGTGTTACCGGTGATAAAAACCTCTATTATCTCGCTTGTCACTACCGGCGTGTCGCAAAAATGAAACCATATTCGGATGATATCCAAACACTCATATTTGCAAAACATCATAATTTCGGTGGTTTTCTTGTAGGATATCATGATAATGCTGAGTCAATGTATTCCGATGATGAATGGGTTGCAAAAGGTGCTATCTGTATTCTGAATATGAAAAATTATTATTCAACGCATGAATATCTTCTAAAAAACGATAAGGCGGTTTTAAGAGATCCCTGTATTTCGTTTGATGCCAAAAAGGTCCTATATGCTATGTCCGGTTCTTCAAGGGGGTCCGGGTATAAAATTTACGAAGTGGAAATTGCAAATCCGGTAAACCCGAAGCAACTTACAACTAATCCTGATGGTACGGTAGTTTCAGATTTCGAGCCATGCTATCTTCCAAATGGTGACATCGCATTCAGTTCTACACGATGCTTTGGAATGGTTGACTGCGCATGGAATCCGACAACAAACATGTTCATTATGAATGGCGAGGGTAACTATATCCGTCGTGTCGGATTCGATCAGGTACATACATTTTATCCGGTTCTCAGAGATGACGGAACACTGCTGTATACCCGCTGGGAGTATAATGACCGTGTTCTTACTAACTGTATGGGTCTGTTCTATATGAATCCAGACGGAACGCATCAGACAGAATTTTATGGAAACCAGTCAAGCTGGCCATATACAAAAATTCATGCCAGACCAATTCCAAATTCCGACAAGGTGATATGCGTCGGTGGGGGACATCATGGACCATATTCAGGTGAATTAATGATAATCGATCGCTCACTAGGTACAAATGGAAAACAATCTGTTCAGATGATCGCTCCAAAACGCGAATGTAAAGCCACTGTTTCAAAAACTGATATGGCTATGGGTGATGTAGCATTTATATTTCAGACACCGCTACCTCTTGATGAAGAGAATTTTATTGTTTCATGGCGAAAAGCTGAAACTGAAAAATTGTATAAACTTTATTTTATGGATGTTGACGGAAAAAGAGAACTCCTTGCATGGGATGATCAGTCATTAAGTCAACCAGTGTTTGTCAAAGCAAGAAAAGCTCCACCAATGCCTGCTATTACAGCAAACTATGCCGACAGTATGGGAGAATTCACCATGCAGGATGTGTATGTTGGTGCTGGCATGAAGAATATAAAAAGAGGAAAAGCCAGAAAACTTCGTGTGATTAAGCTTAATTACCGGGTTCAGGGTGGTTCAGATGGCTTTACTACTCAGAGCGGGGAACAGTCAAGCGGTTTTGTCTCTGCACCGGTTGCCAGATTTGGTGCATCATGGGAATCAAAAACCGTTCTTGGTGAAACGCCGATTTTTCCTGATGGTTCAGCATCATTTAAGGTTCCTGCACGAACGCCAGTCTATTTTCAGGTACTTGATTCAAATAACTACTGTATTGCAACCATGCGCAGCTGGTCCACGCTCATGCCTGGTGAAAAATTTGCATGCATTGGATGCCATGAGTCTAAACTTGATGCCCCGCCGGTAAGTACGGTTCCAATGGCTACAGAGGCTATGGATCTTGAAAATGTTCTTGGAGTGGAAGATCAGTATTTTGATTATCGTACGTTTATTCAGCCCATCTGGGATAAAAATTGTATTAGCTGCCACAAAGCAGGTCATTCATCAGGCATTGATCTTTCCGGAGATCTTGTTGCACCGGGTGACATTACTGAAAAGGGATTTGCTGCATCAAAACGCAGCTGGACACGATCGTATCTTTCACTGACTGAGAATTCTGTAAATTTTTTTGGTGGCGGCAACAGTGCAAAAGTCAATTTTTGCACCATCTTTTCTCCACCGGAACAGCAGTCACCGAATTCGTTTGGTGCTGTAAGAAGCAAGCTTATGTCAACACTGAAAGCCGGTCATAACGATGTAAAACTTACCGATAAAGAACTTGGCATTATTGCATGCTGGATTGATCTGTGCTGCCCTCATGCCGGTTATTACAACTATTACATGAATGCTGCTGATTCAGCAAAATATGCAAAACTTGAAAACAAACGAATCGCCTGGGAGAAGATCGAAGCTGAGAATCTCAGGGCATTGGCAAAAGTAGCTATCGCTCAGGATGATTACAAAATTCAGAGAATAACAAAGTATTCATCAAAGAAGATTGGTATCACATTTCTGCCGAAAGAACGTTCACTTGTGCTTAATAATGCCGGCGATGGAACGCTGCTTATCGTGGATCTGAAGGGCAAGGTGATTTCAAGTGTTGATCTGTCCGGAGAACTTACTGGAAGTAAATTGACAATATCATTACCGGTATCTTTGGCTGGTGGTGTTTACATTGCAAGATTTGAAAGCGTAAGTGGTCATCAACAGAGAGTGATCTCTGTTACAGGCAGATAAATACGTTATCTGATAAAAGTATATCAACCGGACCTGAATCTGATCCGGTTGACATACCATTATGGTTAAAATATCAGCTCATAGTAATGGAGGATTAAATGCAGACATCGTATGAAACACAGCAACGTTTGAAATGCAGCAGATTTTCGACAGAATCAGGAGCTGAAGAATACTACATTGTTGCTACAGCGCGTGAAGGAATATCATTCTATGAAGCGATCGAAGAGATCTTTGCAGTGTATGAAACCGCGTTGCTGGAAAACGGGCTAGAGCAACCGACGTTGCAGATGATACGGTTTTATTTAAGCGATATTACCAATGATTTTCCCAAACTCGCTGAGTCAGAATTATTTGATTATGTAAAAAATAGTGCAGTGTCACTGGTCGGACAGACACCGGTTAATGGAGGGGCTCTCGGGATTATCGCCTATCATATTAAAAGTAACAACGGATATTTTTCTTATAAAGTTAATAACGATCTGACGGACTATAAAAATCAGGATGTTTTCTCTGCCGGAAAAAATTACTCAATGGTATGGAATACCTGTCTTGTTGACAATACGTCAAATAACTCTGAACAGCAGACAACTGGGATTTTTGATAGAACAAAATCCTTTCTTGACAAGTATAGTATGACTATAAGAAACAACACTGTGCGGACCTGGATTTATTGCAGAGATGTTGACAACAATTATGCCGGAATGGTGAAGGCCCGTCGCGAATTGTTCAATACTATTGGTCTCACTCATGAAACACGATATATCGCATCAACCGGTATTGAAGGAAAAACAGTTGACCCGCGGTGCCTTATAGTCATGGATGCATTGTCAATAGGGAATATTTGTGAAGAACAATTAATAAGAATCGAGGCACCTGAAAATCTTTCAGGCACACACCATTACGGCGTAACCTTTGAACGTGGAACCCGGATATGTTTTGGGGACAGATCGCACCTGCATATATCAGGAACTGCAAGTATCGATCCAGCTGGAAAAATTTTATTTGAAGGTGATGTACGAAATCAGCTGCATCGTACCATTGACAATGTCGAAGCTTTGCTTGCATCACAAGATGCTGATTTAACCAATATGCAATACCTTATCCTATACATGAGAGATCCGAAGAGCTATCCGCTGATTGAAGATATTATTTCATTACGGATACCATCAGATGTTCCTCTGATTGTCGTTGAGGGACCGGTGTGCAGACCCGGATGGCTTGTCGAAATTGAAGGTGTAGGGATTATACACGATAACAATGAATTTCCTGTATTTGAGTAAGAATCCGGATAATTATAACTCAAACTGATAAACACTATCTAAAAGGATATCGCATGTCACGAACAGGTGAATTGTACAAAAAGGGAAAGTTGCTTTGTGCTGCACTATGTTCCTTTTTCATTATTGTTCATGCTGATGAATCAGTAAAATATCTCCATTTTTATGACGCTGTGGATAACAGTATCATGTTTTATGAATTCAAATATGAGGGTGATGTTAATACCGAACGAACATTATATATGGCAGATTCAACATTCATTAAAAGAACAATAATTGAGAATACTACAGGTGGAAAAATCGAGACATCCTATAATTTTAACGGGGACACGCTGTTCTGCTCAAAAATTTCAACTGATGGCAATCAGAAAGTACTGAATGTCAGAGACCAGTTTGGCGTTGACCAGTTAGATGGTGATGTCAGGTTCAGCGGTGATGGAAATGAGTATGAGATTTTGCAGAATGGTAATCTGATCAATAAAATCAAGTATGCTGATGATGGCACAATTACAATCTGCAGCAGTGATGACGAACTGCTGTACTATGCCAAAATGGAATCAAACGTTGGCATTGTTTATCGATACAAGAACAACAAAATAGCTCCGGTTTTGAATGCTCTTGGAAATAATCGTTTTGTATTCAATTTCAATTTGTCAGAACCTGCAACAGTATCTGGTGAACTGATATCGCTTTCGGGTAGACACGCTGGCAAACTTTTCAAAAAGGTATATGCATCAGGTGCCGGTAAAGAAATGATTAACGTGAGTAAAGCAATGCCAGCCATAGCCAACGGAGTCTATTTCTTACTTTTAACCGTAGATGGGAAAAAGGTGATGAATGAAAAAATCCTCGTACAACGATCAGCAGGAGGGTTCTGAAATGTGTTTTAAAAAGTTGTTTACAATAGGTAGTACGTTGTTGGTAATTACTACAAATACATTTTCTGCAGATGTCAATGATGTGGTGGCTCCAAATATTGTATTTGAGGCGCTGGCGCTCAATAGAGACATTGCTACCGCCGCAAAACCCGTGTATCTCTCACCGACAGATCTTGTACCATCACCGGATAAAACAAAACTGTATGTGGCAGAACAAACTTCAAAAAAAGTCGCAATTGTAAACATTGCAGCAAAAAGTGTTGCAAAAAAAATAAAGTTACCGAATGAAGTGACCGGTGTTGCAGTTTCTCCGGATGGTTCAAAACTCTATGTAACGTGTTCTTCTGAGTTGTGGCCGGAAGGTTTTGTCTATGAGCTTGATGAAGCGTCCGGAAAAATTATTAAAAAAATAAAGGTTGGTCACAGCGCGCGTGCTCCTGTTATAAGCCACGATGGTAAAACACTGTATGTCTGTAACCAGTTTTCTGATGATGTTTCAGTAGTCGATATAAGTGCCGGTAAGGAAATCAGAAGGGTTAAAGTAACACGGGAACCATATGCTGCAAAGATCACCCCAGATGGAAAAACACTGGTGGTTGCTAACTCTCTTCCTTTAGCAAGAGCAACTGATACTGCAAGCGCTCATTGTGATATCTCCTTAATAGAAATAAATAACGATTACAAAATCACTACATTTGGCTTAACACAGGGAAGTCATTCTGTGTTTGGAGTAACGATTACTCCTGATGGAAAATATGCTTTGATAACACATCTGGTTGGCTATTATACACTTCAGGCAACACGAATAGATGCCGGCTGGGTGCATACAAATGATCTGGCAATACTTGACATAGCCAATAAAAAACTGCTGAATGATATATCCCTTGATTATTCAACAGATATCGGGTGCGCAAATCCATGGGGTGTTGCATGTACCGATGATGGTAAGTTTGTCTGTGTTGCACATGCCGGGAGTAATGAACTATCGATTATCGATTTTGCCCAGCTGCTGGAACTATCAAAAGGAACGACCTGGCTTGCAGGAAAATTTGGTACATTGAACAAAACATCTATCCGTAAACGTGTTACCGTTGAAGGCAGAACGCCAAGAGCACTTGCAATTATTGACAACAAGGCATATACAGCCGGATACTTCAGCAATTTTGTTGAAGAATTTAATATTAGTTTGTCAACAGGAAAAGCATTTGCTAAAATAGAGCTTGGAAGTGAACCGGCTATGACCATGGAACGAAACGGTGAGTATCAATTTTATTGCGGTGATATTTACCATTGCACCGGAGCATGGCAATCGTGTAATTCATGCCATCCGCATACCCGCCCTGATGCTTTGAACTGGATCTTGTCTGGCGCTAATGGTGCACAGAAAAACGCCAAATCAATGCTCTACTCCTGGTGGACACCGCGAACCAACTGGAATGGAAAAAGAGCAAACACCAGAGAGTCGATATATTACGGCATATTGAATGAGCTGGGAAGACAACCGCAGGATTCCGTTCAATTGCCTATGGAAGCGTTCTTTATGAGACTCAAACCGGTTCCAAGTCCTTATCTTGTCAAAGGGCAGTTATCAGAATCAGCACAACGTGGCAGAGAAATTTATTACAATAAAGCTAAAGTTGATTGTATTGAGTGTCATCCGGGAAAACTGTTTACGAACCTGAAATATACTCCTTCAATTTGTAATGATATCTGGGATGCGACAGCGCAGATTAAAGTTCCGAGTCTCAACGAATGCTGGCGAACATCACCATGGGATCATATTGGAAGTTCTATCAGTATGGACAGCGTTTGTATTAACAGACTTCATTCTACAAATGCCTACAAGCTTTCAAATCAGGAGTTAAAAGATCTTGTTGAATTTGTACTTTCATTATAAGCAGTGTTAATCAGGATGTTAATTACTAATTTACTAGACAAGAAGATAAGGCGGGAATGGAAATGCATTACATAAAGACATTATTAATGATCGCACTTTTGTGCAGTTTTTGTTTTTCAGATATTGGCGATTCTGTCAGGACAACGTTTACTAAGTGGGGATTTTTTACATTCGGAAAAGTCCAGAGTTCTGTATATAGTGCCGGTGATGGTGTGGACTACGATTTTACAAATCAGATTCTTAATGATTTTGATGCCGGAATTAAGTGCGTTTCGCGATTTGAAGAATATGGAAAAGTAAGGTTTCACATTGGATTAACAACGGCATATCAGGTGCTTAATACTAAAATTGTCAGTGCTGAGTTTGGAAGACGAAAATGGGTTGCGTATCTTATTGATGCTGCTATTGAGGATGCAATTAAAAAAGGAGATCATACATTTTTTGGAGAATTCGGATATTTTCCTGTGAAGTATAATCCTGATGTACGCAATCTTGGGGAATATCTTTTCAGGAGTGGAACCTATCCGGGATATATCTGCTCAGGGTTTGAACTTTCTGACAAGGAGAAACTGATAGGATTACATGGGAATTATAGCTATGCTATCAGTGAAAAAAGCAGTTTCAAAACAGATCTATGGTTTACAAATGAATGCCGGGATTTTCCGATTCACGATTTTTCACTCTCGTATATTCTATCGGTGAATCTTGCAGGAATAGTTGACTTTGGGGCCGGATTGTCACACGCCCATATGATCTCATTTGACAAAACACATGTTGAGCCCGGTACTGATACGATGAGAATGAAGTCATCAATAAACAGACAATGGGTACAGATATATGATTCAACAAGTGGCGATACGATCAATGCAACATTCAGAGGTACAAAGGCCATGGCACGGTTTTCTTTTGATCCCAAAGCTTTATTTGGAACGACTGTTTTTGGAAAAGAAGATCTTAAATTATATGGTGAGTGGGCATTTATTGGAATGAAAAATTACCCGGTTTATTATGAAAAACCGGTTGAACGTATGCCGGTGATGCTTGGATTTAATGTTCCGGTGTTTAAACTCCTTGATGTCTTATCATGTGAAGTTGAGTATTACAAATCACCCTATTTAAACACCGCTGAAAATGTCTGGTTAAAGCGCTCGCCATTACCGTACACTAATGCACCATCACCTGATAGTATACTTGCCAGTCATGATGATGATTTCAAATGGTCAATCTATGCAGCTAAAACATTCAAACGATTTAAAATAAGCGGTCAGGTTGCAAGTGATCATATTTTAAAATTACCCTATGTTCCAGGCCCTCCAACGCAGGGTGTCTATAGAGAAATTTGCCCAAGAACCAAAGACTGGTACTGGATGTTACGGGTAATGTATTTCTTTTAAGGCAATGTTATTCGTAAGCGACAAAAAGGGAATGCAAGGTTTCGCAAGATTTTTAGTTTACCACAGAGAACACAGAGACAGGAAAATAGGGTTAAAAACATTCTTAATTCAACCCTCAGTGTTCTCTGTGTCCTCTGTGGTTATTTATTATTCTACAAATATTAGCAAACCCTTTCAGAACAGATCATCAACGTTTGTCTTTCCACTCTCTGATACAATTCTGTCATTAACACAACCCGCGCAGCATCAAATTACAGTTGCATTCCAGCCGGTTCCTGATTTATATACAGTGGTTACAATCATTGTTTAATGTTGGACTGTAGAATCAGCTAAACAGAATGTACATCGGAAAATCAGCGGAAGGATGTTGTTATGTCAAATAGCATTTCCAAGTTAAGCAGAGTGCTTGAAGCACTTTTTTTCTACTCTGAAAACCTGGTACTTAAAAAAGAACTGGAACGGCTTCAGCATGAAAAAGAGACTGCTGATACACTTTCGAAAGTATCCGGGATAGAGAATCCTGCTATTCTTAAAGAGCTCGTAGAACGCAATATCCGTCCGGAAACCCTTGCAGCGTTTTGCCTTGTACCAATTATCGAAGTCGCATGGGCTGATGGGTCCATTGCACCAGAGGAGCGTAAAGCAGTCCTTGATGGTGCAGCGAAGCATGGATTTGGCGAGGATCATGCGATCCTTAATGAGTGGCTCAAGAAAAAACCTGAACCATCACTGCATGATGCATGGGAACAATATATGAATGGGCTTTGTGAAGTAGTTTCAAAAACGACACTGAAGGAGCTTCGTAAAGATATACTTGATCATGCCCGTATCGTAGCGGAAGCATCAGGGGGGTTCCTTGGTCTTGTTGATTCGGTATCACCCTCTGAAAAGGCCGTACTTTCAAAGATTGAAGCATTCTTTAAGAAAAATACTCCATGTGAACAGAAATTATCATAGAAAGTATACGCAATGAAACATATTGAGAATCCCTGGGGTTTGTCGTCCGATGAGGTGATGAATGAATCCCAATGCCCCATAAGCGGGCTTACAACAACTCAGGTAAGCGAAAGGGTTCAGACATTTGGTACTAACCGTCTGGTCTCAAAAACACAGGAGCCATGGTACCTGATCCTGTTTGAACAGTTTGCTAATCCACTGGTGTACATTCTTGTCGCTGCAGCTACCCTGAAAGCAGTTGTCAAAGGGATTACCGATGCACTGGTAATTATAGCGGTGCTTATTTTTATGGCGCTGATCGGTTTTATTCAGGAGATGAAAGCCCGCAAAGCAATGAATGCCCTACTTAAAATGAGTGCCCCAAAAGCGAAAGTTCGCCGCAATGATAAACCACTGCTTATTGACGCAGCGGAACTGGTTCCCGGTGATCTGCTTATCCTTGATGCCGGTGATAGAATCGCCGCAGATGCACGAATTATTGAGTGTGCAAATCTCAGGGTGAATGAGTCTGCACTTACCGGAGAATCAATGCCGGTTGATAAAATTAGTGCAGCGGTTGCAGCTGATGTATCAATCCATGATCGAAAAAATATGGTGTTCATGGGGACAACGGTAAGTCATGGTCGCGCACTGGCTGTGATTACCGCAACAGGTATGCAAACAGAGATTGGTCACATTGCCGAAGCGATTCAAAATACCGGCAAAGAGATCACACCGCTTCAGCAGAATGTCAACAAACTTGGTCACTCCCTGATCTGGATAGTACTGATTGCCTGTATTGTACTTGGTATCGCAGGACTAATCAACGGCATGCCATGGATTGATGTTCTCCTGCTTGCAGTTGCGGCGGCTGTTTCGGGTATCCCGGAAGGATTACCAGCTGCAGTTACGGTGGTACTTGCGATTTGCGTTAACAAGATGGCAAAGCGCAATGTCATTATCAGAAAATTGACATCGGTTGAAACGCTGGGCACAGCAACGGTTATCTGTACCGACAAAACGGGAACGCTTACCCTTAATGAGATGACAGTCAAAGAGGTATGGCTTGATGAACGTCATTATACTGTGACCGGCGGCGGTTATGCACCAAGTGGCGATTTTATGCTTGACGGTCAAAAAGTTACCGGTGACAAAAGCCTCTCAAAAATGCTCGGAATGGTCGCACTCTGTAATGATGCAGTGTTGACAGGTAAGGAATCATCATGGAGTATTCTAGGTGATCCGACTGAAGGTGCTCTGCTGACTGCTGCTGCAAAACTGGGCATCTATAAAAAAGATATTGAACAGGTGCAGCCACGACTTGACGAAATATCATTTGACAGTCAGAACCAGTATATGGCTACTTTGCATAATTATAATGGCGTGAGAACAGTGTATGTCAAGGGGTCGATTGAAAAAGTATTGCCAATGTGTAAATGCATCGAAACTGCATCCGGCACTATCGCACTTGATCAGGAGTCAATTGACCGGATACTTTCTGTCAACCGGACCATGGCTGGTAAGGCACTTCGTGTCCTTGCGGTTGCTGCAGCGCCGTATCCTGTGGAATCGGGGAAGTTGCATGCGGAAAGCTTTGCAGGGAAACTGGCCTTTATCGGGCTTATCGCAATGATCGATCCTGCACGTGAAGAGGCAAAGGATGCGGTTGCAAAGTGCAAAAAAGCGGGGATCAGGGTAGCGATGATCACCGGTGATAATCCTGATACTGCAGTCGCGATTGCATCACAGATAGGCATTTGCGAAGTGGGGGCAAAGGGGATAACAAGTAAAGATATCGAACATTTGTCGCAGGAACAGCTTGTTGAAGTTTGTAAAACACAGACGGTATTTGCCAGAATCGAACCACTTCACAAATTAAGAATCGTCAATGCGTTTCGTCAATCGGGACATATCGCGGCAATGACCGGTGATGGTGTCAATGATGCACCTGCACTTGAAGCAGCCAATATTGGTGTTTCGATGGGTATCACCGGTACCGATGTTGCAAAAGAGGCATCGGATATGATTCTTGTTGATGATAATTTTGCATCAATCGTGAGCGCGGTGGAGGAGGGACGTATTGTTTTTAACCGGCTGCGTAATGCGGTATTCTTCCTGCTTATGACCTGTTTCTCTGAACTATTGACACTTTTTATGAGTGTTCTGTTCTATGGTGAATCACCACTGGAACCAATCCAGATTCTGTGGATTAACCTTGTAACCGGAGCGATGGTTGCAATACCACTGGGACTTGAACCGGGTACCGGCAGGGAGCTATTGCAGCCACCACGTCAGGCGGGGGTCGGGCTTATCTTTAAAGGAATGGTATTCAGGCTGATGTTCATCGCTTTGTGCATGAGTCTGTTTGTAACCTGGCTGTTTCATCATGCACCAATACCGGAGGGTGTTGATGGTATTGTCAAGCACGAAGTACGTCAGACAATAGCATTTACAAGTATTGTAATCTTCGAGTGGCTATTTGCGTTTCAGGCCCGTTCAACGGAAATAGGTGTTTTGAAGCTTGGATTATTTAAAAATCCATGGCTGATAGTATGTATGTTTATAGGTCTGGGGCTTCAGATGATTGTTGTCTTCCTTCCACAGGCAAATGCACTGTTTAAGACACATCCATTGACAGGAACTGAGCTTGTCTGGGCTGCACTTCCCGGAATCGCTGCGGTGATTATTGAGAGCATTCGAAAGAAATTTTCACCGGAACTATTCAGTCAGGGTCAGTGGAGTATTAGTAAGTTAACAAAATGACAGTTATTATGGAGACGTATTGTTTACGTCTCCATTTACCCGCCTATCCTTTCTGTCAGTTGTTTTTGTGATCATGACATCACACTGTAATTAAATGATGCATCTATCCTTTTGTAGTACTTTCAGGTATTACCGTATCTGTAAATTACCGTTCAGTCAATGACATGATTCAGTCTGCTTAGAGATTGCATGTACATTAATAGTTGAAAATAAAAAATGATGTGGACATTAATGGCGATGGTCAAATGATGTATGATTTTGCATACGTCTGGATATTTCAGTTGGGGTAATGTAGTCATGACATTTTTTAAACGCTTAAAAAACGAAAATGATCAATCATTGTAATTTTCTTGATCTAAATCACACACCAATGTATGATTCGATTACATCAAACGTTTCTATATTTGTAAACGAATTCATATAAGACTTTGGGATTTATGATGGATGAATTTGAATCGTTTCAGAAGAAAACTATAACCTGAGATTGTTTCCTTTTTTTCCGGAGCTATGTCATATGAATACTTCTACCGATTTAAAGAATGTCATTCTTAATGTATGGAATAACACAGACACCCGTTATTCTGATCATAAAACCATACATCAGCTATTTGAAGAACGGGTTATAGAACAACCTGATCATTTTGCACTTATTTCAACTGACGATCGTCTGACCTATTCAAACGTAAATAATAAAGCAAATCAGGTCGCCAGACAGCTAAATCTGTATGGGATCAAACCGGAAAATGTCATAGGTATTCTGTTGCCGCGATCGACGGAATTAATTATCTCCTTATATGCTGTTTTGAAAAATGGAGCAGCATATGTACCGTTGAATATATCCGATCCTATTGACAGAATACTGAAAATATGTCATTCGGCAAATATTAAATATATCCTTACAACAGATGAATTTAAAGATGTTTTAAGCGCTGATGGAAGAAACGTTATTGTTTTGGACGACCTGTTTGTGCAATCTCAGACATTAGATGATGAAAATCTACATTACGAAGTTAATCCTGACAGTCCCGCGTATATCATTTTTACATCCGGAACGACAGGTACTCCCAAAGGAGTATTGGTTAAACATAAACCGGTAATTAATCTTATCGAATGGGTTAATACTACATTTACAGTTAATAATACCGATACGTTACTCTGGACTACAAATCTGAGTTTTGATTTATCGGTGTATGATATTTTCGGTATGCTTGCTGCAGGAGGAACAATACGGGTTTTAAACGATCAGGAACGTATGGATGCTGCTCGGCAATTGCAGATAATGCTGGATGAACATATTACTTTCTGGGATTCATGCCCGCAATGTATTCAGCGAATCATTCCTTTATTACCAGATTATAAAAATACACAATTAAATTTATCATTACGGTTGGTATTTTTAAGCGGTGACTGGATCCCTTTGACCTTACCTGATGAAATCCGCTCATTTTTCTCAAATGCAAAGATAGTCGGATTAGGCGGAGCCACTGAAGCTACTATATGGTCAAATTATTTTATTATTGACAAAATAGATCCAGAATGGAAAAGCATACCATACGGTAGACCTATACAAAATGCAAAGTATTATATTCTTGATTCAAAACTTGAACATTGTGGTATACATGTTCCCGGTGACTTATATATTGGAGGAAAATGTCTTGCCAGTGAGTATTATAATGATAAAGAATTAACTCAAAAAAAATTTATTAACGATCCATATAATAATCATGGAGGAAAGCTTTATTATACCGGTGATAAGGCTCAATGGATGCCAGATGGAAACATCGAGTTTCTGGGCAGGGAAGATCTGCAGGTAAAAATACGTGGATATCGTGTAGAATTAGGAGAAATTAAACAAGCTGTATTATCAGTTCCGAATATTAAAGATTGTATTGTTGTTCCGGATAAAACTGATCTGCAGAATATTAAAAAGTTTCTGTTTTATATCGGAATTGATCATATCGTTACAAAGAAAGAAGATATAGAGAACGAAATACGTAAAGTACTGCCTGACTATATGATGCCTGATGGTTATTTTAAAATTGATTATTTTCCGATATCGTCAAATGGAAAGATTGACAATAAGGCATTATTGTCAATTGCACATTCATCACGACTGCAATCTACTGATAAATTAGTCAATAGCAACATTGATGGGATTTATAAACGGCTATTTGATATATGGTCTGATCTATTGGGTCATTCAGATTTTACCATCAATGATCGTTATAATTCTATTGGAGGAGATTCCCTGTTTGTGTATAGTGTAATTAATAGAGTGGTAGACCTTGAAGGGTATTCTATTTCATTTAAAGACCTGAATGATAACCCGACAATAAAAACTCTTGGAGATTTTCTGCTTTCTCAGAGAAAATGTATACCATCTGCACAATTAGTGCATAAGTCAATAACAACAAATATCATTTTGTCGAGTCATCAGGAAAGAATATGGCTTAATACCATTATCAATCCTGATGCAACCAGTTACAATCTGAGCTTTGTTTACAATCTTTACGGGAAACTGGATGTTGCTGTGTTTACGAAGAGTCTGAAAAGAGTTTTTGAACGACATTCAATATTTTTCTCGGTTCTTAAGGATGTTGATCATAAACCATATTTTGATATCGTACCACATGAAATACAATTACATTATCTGGATGTAAGTAATCATTCCAGGGCTGAATTGGATGAACATATTAACACTCATGCCCGAAAGAAAATAGACCTTTATAAAGACAGGTTGTATTCGCTGTTTTTATTTAAAAAAGGGGAAAACGATTACATATTCCAATTTAATGTACATCACATTATCTTTGATGGACTCTCGTTGCAGGTATTTATACATGACCTTGGATTTATTTATACTTCACTAATCAGAAATTCCGGTGATCAGTTATCATCAATTGCTTTAACACAGGCAGATTTTGCAGAGTGGGAACGTGCGACGTATAATGAAGATATAAAAAATGCAAAACTCAACTATTGGAAAGAACAACTGAAAGGTATTATACCGGTTATAAATTTCCCCTATGATAAGCAGCGGCCTTCGATACCATCAGGTTTTGGTAATCGTATTTCTTATAAAGTTAATGAAACGCTTTCAAAGAAAATAATTGCATTAAGCAAAAAAAATGATTGCACGCTTTTTACAACAATGCTGAGTTTTTATAGCATACTTATCCACAAATATACATCCGATAATGATTTTTGTATTGGAATTCCTGTGTCGTACAGACCCGATTCAAGATTGAATGATATTATTGGAATGTTTGTAAATACAGTGGTATTGCGTTTTTCTTTTCATGATCATCTTACTACAGGCCAATTAATACATCAGACAAAGAAGAATATTATCGATGCTCTTTCAAATCAGGAAATTCCTTTTGAAAAAATTGTGAACGCTGTTAATCCGGAGCGGATCAACAATATCAATCCGTTGTTTCAGGTAAGCTTTGCATGGCAGGAAAACATGGATGCATCCCTGGGCTTGAATGATATAAAAAGTTCACGGCTTGTCATTAATGGAGGTGTATCTCCATTTGATATATCACTATACATGTGGGAAAACAAAGGCTCTATTGAAGGCGAATTTGAATATGATACAGATATATTAACTTCAGAGACAATAACCCGGTTAAAAAATAATTTCCTTTGTTTGCTTCAATCACTGGTAGAAAATCCAGTCGCTCCTATTGCGTCAATTGGAATGATTTCAGAAGATGAAAAAAAGAAGATAGGTGCATTTACTGAAACTTATGCGGAGTATCCCAAAGAAAAGACAATCGTACAGTTTTTTGAAGAGCAGGCCGACATGCATCCTGATAAAACCGCTGTAGTGTTTAAAGAAAAGTCATTAACTTACCGGCAGCTTAATGAAAAAGCAAATCAGTTAGCTCGCACTTTGAGAGAATCAGGAGTTAAACGTAATTCTTCAGTCGGGATTCTGGTCGATAAATCAATTGAAATGGTTATTGGTATCCTTGGTATTTTAAAGGCTGGAGGTGCATATCTTGCTATTGATCCGGTATTTCCCGAACATAGAATTAACTTTATGGTTAAAGATGGAGGTTGCACAATTGTATTAACGCAAACCCATTTGATGAATGTAACGATTGATGGCGTTAAAAAGCTTGATTTAAATTCTCCATCATCATACCAAAGCAGGAAATCAAATGTGGAGAGGGTTAATACATCAGATGATCTGGCGTACATTATTTATACATCAGGTTCAACAGGAAATCCAAAAGGAAGTCTGATTCGTCACTTCAGCGTTATCAGGACAGTAATTGATCCTGACTATATGGAACTTTCCTCTGATGACAGAATATTATATACTTCGGCAATTGTATTTGATGTTACCACCTTTGAACTCTGGGGTTCTTTACTAAATGGGGCAACTATTTACATTGTTGAAAAAGAAACAATTTTAAATACAACAGATCTGGGGAAAGAACTAAAAGAGAACAATATTACCATTTTACATTTAACATCTGCTCTGTTCACCCAGATTGCAGAAATTCGTACCGACATTTTTTCTGGTCTTAAGTATTTAATGGTTGGAGGCGATGCATTATCTGCACCTCATATTAATAAGGTTCGAAAGAATAATCCCTATTTGAAAGTGTTGAATTGTTATGGTCCAAGCGAGAATACAACGTTCTCGACCATATATTTAATTGAAAACGATTATGAATATAATGTTCCTATCGGTAAACCTATTAAAAATTCTACTACCTATGTTTTTGATAAACATCTGAACTATCAGCCAATTGGAGTCATCGGTGAGTTATATGTCGGGGGAGAAGGCTTATCAAGGGAGTATTTACACAGGGATGATCTGAACAAGATAAGTTTTATCGAAAATCCTCATAAACCAGGTGAACGGCTTTATAAGACTGGTGATCTTGTCAGATGGCTTCCTGACGGGAATCTTGAATTTCATGGCAGGATTGACAATCAAATAAAAATTCGGGGTTTCAGGGTAGAACTTGGTGAGATAGAATCGGTAATATCCGAGCTGGACGGCATAATAGAAACGGTAATAAAGCCTGTAAAGGTACAGGATGGGAATTATAAGCTGGTAGCTTTTATTGATGTAGAAAAAAACTATAAAGGTGATGCCAGAGATGTGGAAAGGGCCATAAAAGTAAAATTACCGCCGTATATGGTACCATCAGCATACAAATTTATGCACGGATTCCCGAAAACGATCAACGGAAAGATTGATCGCAAAGCGCTGATATTTGACTCGCGCGAATTTGAAAACAGACAAAAGCATGAACCGGAATGGATGACCGATACCGAAAAAGCCATTCAAAAGATATGGAGTGAAACACTAAAAACAGGGAATATTTCAGTAACGGATAATTTCTTTGATATAGGCGGAAATTCCATACTGACCATCTCTATTGCTTCAAAGATTGAAAAGATGTTCAACATCGAATTTAATATCCGGAATTTTTTCAGTTCACCCCGGATAAAAGATCTGGCAGAACTGATTGATTTTAAGGTAAATACTAATTGTGTTCTTACAGATCAAAAGAGTGCAACTGTCAGAATGGTCAGCGGAGAAATATAACGTGATTATCCGGAATATCGCTGGTTTGTAGTATACAAAAAAAGAATAGTCCCTGATTGTCAAATGGACAATCGGGGATTACGATTGAATACGTATAAGCTGTTTTGGTACCAATAGCACTTTCAAATATTTTTACTCTCTAATAATAATCCAATTCGTTCTGATATTTTTTGATAATTTTGCTCAAGATAGATAATCCCTAAATGATCTCCTTCAAGTTCCATCACGTCAATGTTATTTACAAGTTCTCCCCATCCCATTTGAGGATCAATTGTCGGATTTTTCTTTGAACGGAATAACAAAATATCTGAATTGATTTTTACTGGAGTGTATTTCATCATCAATGTATGATATACTGACATTATATACCTGTTTCTATATTCAACAGGAATTGTTTTTTTTCTTTGAAACTGTAAAAACAATATGAATTTGAATTTTTCTATTCGATTAATACATGCCCGATAGAGAAATTTTAGTTTATTCTCTTTAACATTATGAACCAGATTGTAAACTTTGCTTACAACCTTTGCCTGCGGAGTTTTTGTATCAAAGAGAATTATGCATGGAACAGAAGTGCCTTTTTCCTGAAGTATTTCAGCCATTTTGAATGCCAATAAACCTCCGAATGAAAATCCGCAAAATATATAGGGACCATCAGGAACTAACTCAATTAACTGTTTGATATAATTTTGGGCCATTTCTTCAATGCTCTTTGATGGAATCCGTTCGCCATTGGATCCCAGGTCGAGATAATTTAAAACGGGTCGTTTACCATCGAAATATTTAGATAGGAAATTGACAGAATTACTGCCATGTACCAGAATAAACGGCGTCCCTGTTCCCTTTAAGTTAATCGGGATGAGATTTGAATTTTCAACAGGCCACAAATATCGTTTAAGACTTTCTTTATGGTCTTTTAATTTTTGGACAATCTCCGGAGTGATATGGTGTTCAGGTCCGGAATATTTAAGTTTCCCATTTGAAAAAGATAACTGTATGCCTTTATGATTTAGTTCCTGTATTAGATTATGTATCATATTTCATCTTCAATCTTTTAATTGTTGATGTACCAGTCAGATATGAGAACGCAGAATTTTTATGTAATTTTAATATTAAATAATGTATCTGTCAAAACTTACCTTAAAAAAAAGAAGTTTTCGGATTCAAAAAAATTGAATTAATTCAGAGCAAAAAACAGTGGCTCAATGCTCTCGGTTTTCGAATCGCAGAGTATGCCATTCGGATCAGCTGTTACACTTCACGGATTAACACCTCCCGCTGGAAACCAGTTCCCAGGTTGCGGAGATATGCGATAGTAGCAATTTCAATGCTCATCTGGACAAAAAACCGATTTTTTCTGAAAGAGTATATTTCGGTGGTATTGATCTATTCTGCGGACAGGATTTTTATACCAGTGGGGGGTATAGAATGTGAGGTACATATTGTGAATTGATAATCTCTGTAGATGCCTTCTGGTTAAATACGTGGTATATTATATAGATATTTGTGAAGTGGTTTAGCGAATGGTAGTTATCGAAAATTGCTGCTGCCACAGTGGATATCAATAAGAGCGCTTCCAGTATAAAACAATATAGTGAGAAAAATGAGTATGGATAATAATAAAACAAAAATAACACTTATCAGGCATGGAAAACCTCAGGCCCATGATGACTATTCTTTGTTCTCTATTGTCTCAGGGGAAAATATAGAACAATTTATTCGGGCATGGAATACCTGTAAACTTCATTCTGTAAATGATATTCCCTCTTCGTTAAAAGAAATTATCCAGGATGGAGAGCTGTTCATAAGCAGTGAACTTACTAGAACGCATGAATCTTTTCATATGTTGGGAATTCGTGCATTTGAATCAAATCATCTGTTTAATGAAGCAGATTTACCATGCGGTATAGGAAGATCAATTAAAATGCCCTTGATTATCTGGATGATTGCTCTTCGGTTACTATGGAGATCAGGGTTATACTATAATTCAGAAGCGTACAAAAATTTTATTAAACGGGTAAATGATGGTGCTGATTATCTGGAAAAAAATAAAAATGTAAAGCATACCATACTAATGGCCCATGGTTTTGTTAACCGCATATTGAAGAAAGAACTATTAAGAAGGAACTGGAAACTGATATCGAGTAACGATGGATACCGCTATTGGTCGCATGCAACCTTTGAAAAAGTTTAGGAAATAATGCATCCGCGTAGAATAAGCGTACTGCCATCAGGTGCATACGGGAATACTATGAGTGAAGATCTGTACTTTACTGACCGGAATGAATTCAGAAAATGGTTATCTGCTGTGGATTTGAATTCGAAAGGTGTCTGGATTGTTTTTTCCAAAAACGGGGAAAACCATTTTACTGCAAATGATGCATTAGAAGAGGCTTTGTCGTTTGGATGGATTGATGGATTAATAAAAAAGATCGATGATAATCGGTATAAAAAGTATTTTTCGCCCAGAAAAAAAGGTAGCAGATGGTCGGATAAGAATAAAGTCATTGTTGACAAACTAATAAAGTCAGGGATGATAACAGAACGTGGATTACAAGCTATTCAAAGAGCAAAAGAGGATGGATCCTGGGAAGTAGCAGATCAGAAGCATATTCAGGATGATAAGTATAAGGAATTTGAAAAAAGAATTTGTACAAACGCAAAAGCATATGCTCATTATCAAGAGATGCCTCAATCAATAAAAAAACAATTTGTAGGGCTGTTTAATGAGCCCAAAAGAGAAGCGACAAGAGAAAGGAAGCTAGAATCACTGATAGAGTTGCTGGAAAACAATGTAAGGCCTATGGATAAGTATAAGAAATAGATCTGTTTTGCATCTTATACTTTATAAAAGCAACCGGGTGTGATTTGACCGTGTTTGGAAAGCATTATGACAAACTAAACTGGAATACATTCAGGCCCTTGGAATCCGTACACATTCAACAGAACTTATGGTATAATAAAATAATAAACAACAAGTTAACGTATTGATAAGAGAAATGAAAAAGAAATTACTGTATATATACTGCGTCATCACAAAATAGAGCTCAAAATGACTACCGGAGGAACTATGGATACAACCAGAGACGATTCACTAGCGCGTCACATTTTGGCAGTTAAGCAAGGCAATACAGTGTTTGAAAATGCTTTTCAGAGCGTTGCACGAATGGTTCTTGATGCAGGGATTGAAAAGGTTACAATCAATGGAAAAACAACCTATGATTTCAAACTTTTTCGAAGCGGATCAAAACATATAGTAGGTATGTATGATGAAATCAACAGCTTCGCTTCGTATGTCAAGGACGCTGCTGAAGGTGGTTCGTCATCAGAGATGGCATATGTCCTTGTAGGTGAACCGGGAAATGGGAAAACATTCTTTGTTGAATTTCTCTGCAGCAGGTACAGGGAATTTCTTTCAATAGAAAAAAATCGAAAATACACATTTAAATTTAAAAACCTTCAAAAAATCGGTGGATATGGCAAGATCACCTCGATAGAATCACAGACCTATGAGGATCCGATGGTTCTTGCGATGAATCTGATGAGTTCAACGAATGAAAGTAAAGAGTATCTTACTTCCACTTTCGGTTTCTCAACTGCTGAGATTGAGAAACTGTATCGCAATTACCGGCCTCTTGGTGCATGCAGTAGTTATATCCTCGAACAGATACGGGAATTTACCGGAGGTTCTGCGGGAGCATTACTCGATTTTATTGAGGTGATACCTGTGCCGCTTTCCGAAACTCTTGGTACCATAACCGGCAAATATTCAGCAAAAGATAAAATGACCTCATCAGCAGTCGATCTTCTGGGTGAAGAATCGATCCAGCGTCTGCTTCATATATCTGATACGAATAATCCCTACCGGTTTGACCTGCGCCGGGGAGCACTTGCACGCGTGGCCGGAGGCGGTATCCATTTTAGTGATGAAATATATAAAAATAAAAAAGATCTTGTTCAGGTCTACCTTGGAGTAATACAGAATCGCACGATCGAAATTGACGGTTTTAAATGGCCGATTGACACATTAATTATTGCAACAAGCAACAATTCCGAGTTCAACAGGTTCCTTTCTGAAAAAGAGGAGGCGCCTATTATCGACCGGTGCCGTATCTGTTATGTCTCGCATAATACAAATTTCCGTCAGCAGGAAGCATTGACAAATTACGCCATTGGAAACGAAGCGCGTACCACACTGACACATGAAGCGCTTCACCGGGATCCGAATCTGAACTATGCAACGTCGGTCGCTGTTGTATTGTCAAGACTTCCACGTTCAGAAAAACTGACTCCTGTTGAAACACTCAAGCTTGCTGCCGGTGAAGTTGCCGGTGAGAAGAGTATAAAAACGCTTGCAGAAGTAATTGACATGTTGAATCAGGATCCTGTTATTGTAAACCGTTTCGGGCAGAAGGGACTGGGACAGCGTAATCTCGGACGTTCTATACAGCTGCTTATCGAGAGTTCCGAAACCAATGAGGGTTGTTGCATGTTTGCGTATGATGTCTTTAAAGCGCTCGAACGGGTAATACTTGACTATGTGAGCGAAGCGAATGATCGCAAAAAATATCTTGACGATTTAAAAATTGCAAAAGGACTCTATCGTGAACGCATCATGACTGAGATGTTCAATGCGTATATGGATGAACCGCAGGCCATACGCAAAGATGTAATGAACTATGTCAATATGATAATCGGGGTTGATGCTGAAAATCTTGGGCCTAATAAAATGTGGAAATATAAAGATCCACAGACCGGAGAACTGAAAGCACTCAAAATTGACGAACGATTTGTTGACAGCGTTGAGGAACGGCTCGGGTTGAAAACAAAGGAACAGAAGGATTCTTTCAGGACTACGATCCGTAAGATTTATGGACAGAAGATCTCAACGGATCCGAATTATGATTTTATGGACAACCTTGAACTTGTCAAAGCGGTAACAGATGTCAGATTGAAATCCGATATTGCAGGTGCAGGCAGTCTTGTAGGAGCTCTTGCCAACAGGACCAATGAAGAAAATCAGCGTCTTTATGACAGAATGGTTGACACCATGCTGAAAAAACTTAATTACTGTACAACCTGTGCACAGAAAACGATTGAGTATTTCTGTACACAGGAGGATGAGAATTAATTATTGCCTGATCCGGGAGAACTATAATGTCAAAAGATACAGGAAAACCGGTCCATGAAGATTTAACTTTACAGATACAATTTGATGGTCGTGTTGACATGGGAGACAGTACACCCGCTCATCATCCTGTGCAGTCAACCCGTATTGCAACACTTGATGAACTGCTTGACCGGGATCGTCAGCGTGAAGTTGATGGATTTCCCCGTAAAATCAGAGTCGGAAAATTGATCCGCCCCGGAAAGGACGACAGCGGTGCAATTGTTATCATTCCGACAACTACTGAAGATAAACTGTTACACGATTCGATCCCTGATGAGTACAGTGATGGCGAAAGCGGTGGGACCGGTGAAGGTGAAGAGGGCGAAGTTATCGGTGAACAGCCCGTACGTCAGCAACAAAAGGGTGATGGTACCGGGGCTGGTCAGGGGGAGGGTGCCGGACATGATATCGAATCAAATGCCTATGACCTTGGTAAGTTGCTTACTGAAAAATTTGAACTGCCTAATATCAAGGATAAAGGTGGCAAGCGGTCCTTGACAAGATATGTCTATGATATCACTGACCGCAATCGCGGATTTGGTCAGGTAATTGATAAAAAGGCAACGCTCAAAAGGATTCTTTCTACAAATTTTGCTTTAGGAAACATTAAATCTGCGGATACAATAGATCCATCAGAACTTCTGGTACCTCCGGGGGACAGAGTTTACCGGATTCTCTCACGTGAAATGGAGTTTGAATCTCAGGCGCTTGTCTTTTTTATCAGAGATTATTCAGGCTCAATGGCAGGAAAATGTACCGAACTTATTGTAAGTCAACATGTTTTTCTGTACAGCTGGTTGAACTATCAGTATAAAAAGCGACTTGAAACAAAGTTTATACTGCACGATACGCAACCAAAGGAAGTCCCCGACTTCTATACATATATCAATCTGCAGGTTGCAGGTGGAACACAGGTGGTGGCCGCGTATCGTTATGTAAATGAGCTTATTCGGAAAGAGGAACTTCATCGCAATTACAATATATATGTGTTTCAGGGCACTGACGGAGATGATTGGGACGAGGTGGGGAAGGAGACTATCCCTGAACTGAAAAAACTCCTTGATTATGCATCACGGGTTGGTATTACTATTGTTGAACATGATTATTCGTCGGGTTCGAAAACACAGGTTCAGCAATACCTTGAAAAATCAGGAATTCTCACTGAAATGTCTGACAAAGTACGTATGGATGTGATTAACGAGAATGCTGATGAACAGCGGCTTATTCAGGGTATTCGTGCACTTGTCTCACAAAAAGTTGACATCTGAGGTGAATTACTGTGGAATTGATAAATCAAAAAACTAAAGCAATAATGGAAGGTTGTAAAGAACGAGCAAGGGATGCCGGATTGCGTTTTCAGGATGAAACACTGGAATATGTTGTTACCAACCGGGATCTTATCGAACTTTCACCTAAAATTATGATTCCGACAATGTACGATTACTGGGTGCATGATGTCGAAGTACTCAGGGAAAAGGGCAAGTATGAGCTCTATCCATCTAATCCTTACGAAACGGTAATAAATACCTATCCGGCTATCTCATTCTACAATGATAACAATCCCGACTGGCTTAATGTCATGATTTTTTATCACGTTCTTGGTCACATCGATTTTTTTCAGAATAATATCTATTTTGAAAAAACATGGAATTATGATTTTACCGGCCGGGCGCTTGCAGACAAAAGGGTAATTGCCGGCCTGAGGTCCGAAAAGGGTCGTTGGGTTGACTATGTGATAGAATTTGCACGCGGGTTGGATAATCTTGTCGGGTATCATTTTGAACTCGGTAATGGTTCACTAAAAGAGAGAGAGCCTTCACAACGGAAACTGGATTACTACTTTGATGTATTTCTTCAGGATGTAAAAAAGGTCAGTATCACAAGGTATCTTGAAGAGCTGAAGCGGTACAACAGTTGTGTGCAGAATTTTGGAGAAAAAGCAGACATGCTATTTTTCGCCGAGGTGATGTCTATTCATCCCGAATTTGAGACGGTTATGGAGTCCTTTTTTAATAAGTCTGCAGAAGAACCTTCAGATTTGATGCAATATATTCTCGATAATTCCAGCTTTTTAAATAAAGAGGAAAATAAATGGATGAAATCAGTTATTGAAATTGTCCGCTCGACGTCACTCTATTTTCAGCCTCAAATCCGCACGAAAATCATGAATGAGGGGTGGGCCAGCTACTGGCATGAGAAACTGTTTCTTGCTGATGATCGGATTAAGGGGCATGAGGTTGATTTTGCGCGTGTCAATGCGAACGTTACTGCTATGCCGCGGGTTGGGTTGAATCCATATGCACTGGGATTGAGGTTGTTCAATCATATTGAGGAACTGGGTGATAAAGGACGGCATTCACTTGAGTATCGCATGACACCGGGTATTAGAGAACGGCTCGAATTTGACAAAAAGACACAGGGAGGGCAGGATCTGATATTTAATGTCCGGGCCAGCCTTAGCGATTTTCTTTTTGTTAATAATTTTATCGATCAGGATTTTATTGATAAACATAAGTTATTTGTAACGGGAAAACGTCTTGATTCCGGACGTATGGTGTGGGAATATTATGTGAAAAGTCGTGATGCAGGAGCGTATAAAGAGATGTTGCGTGATACGATGTATCATCCTCCTTATTTAACTGTCAAAACCGGGAATGCTGAAAGTAACGTTTTGTATCTTATTCACCATTTTGAAGGGCGGCCGCTCGTTAAAGAATTTATCTCAAATACCATGCTTGGTATCGAATACCTTTGGGGCGGTACGGTTAAACTTGAAACCAGCGAGATAATTCCGAAAGCGCCTCAAAAAGAAGAAGAAGGAAAGAAGAATAAATCTGATATTGAATGGGAACGCGCGGTTTACACCATGAAAGACAGGATGCTTTCCCGAAATTCGGTATAACTATGATGGAGCATGTAAACGTGGATAAAGTAAAGAAGACAATTGCCAATTTAAATATGCGAATGACAGAACAGAGCCGCAGGCAGATAATTTCTTTTGAAGAGTATCTCAATCTGGTAGTTAAATCACCGGAACGGGCTTTACGTAATGTTTTCCAGGTTCTGCAAAATCTTATCGCATATTATATCGGTCCGGGAGTCGATGAATATCCTGATGATCCCGAATCGATTCGCTATATGTACTACAACACCGGTGAACTGTTTGAAAAGGGGGTTGACCGGCCGTTTTATGCTGACCGTATTTTCGCCAACAGACTCATAAATCTTGTTGAAGGGATGAGGCATGGTTTTCAACAGAATAAGATTTACATTTTCAAAGGGCCGCCGGGATGTGGTAAAAGTACATTTCTTAACAATCTGCTTAAGAAATTCGAAGCGTACACAAATACTGATGCAGGTGCCCGGTACGAAATAACCTGGAGGCTCAATCCTGCACTGCTTGGGGCAGGTGGTAAAAAAAAGGTTTTTTCAAACGTAGAACAGGTTGCATCGTTACTTGCGCAAGAGGGAAATTCACTGGATTTATCTACGGAATATTCTCTAAGTGCGTATAAAGAGGGAATCATCGAAATTCCATGTCCCAGCCACGATCATCCTCTTTTAATTATTCCGAAAGATTACCGGATGAAGTTTTATGCGGATCTTCTCGGGGAAAGTGAGTTTCATAACCACCTTGTCAATGACATGGAGTACCGGTGGCTTTTCCGCGATAAACCCTGCACATTCTGCAGCAGTCTGTACAGAACGCTCCTTAATCATGTCAAGAACCCGCAAACGGTACATAAGATGCTGTTTGCAAGACACTACCGGTTTAATCGCCGGCTTGGTGAAGGTATCACTGTCTTTAATCCCGGTGACACGCCGCCTAAAAATAATATTATTCATAATCCGGCAATTCAGAATTCAATTGACCAGATGCTTAGTGATCCTACTGATGTGCGATATTTTCATTCGCGTTATGCAAAGACAAATAATGGCATTTACGCTTTGATGGATGTAAAAAGCCATAATGTAGATCGATTTATTGAGCTTCATAATATCATAAGTGAAGGTGTTCACAAAGTAGAAAATATCGAGGAGAATGTAAATACACTCCTTATTGCAGTTATGAATCCGGAAGATGAAAAAAATATTGAATCGTTCAAATCTTTCTCTGATCGAATAGTTTACTTTACGGTGCCTTATGTAATGGATCGCAAGACCGAGGTAACCATTTACACAACGACTTTTGGAAAGAAACGGGAGGAACATTTTTTACCTCGTGTTTTAAGTAACTTTGCACGCGTCGTTATTTCAACCCGTTTGAAACGTGATTCTGCAGCGATGAAAGCATGGATAGATGATCCGGATAAGTATTCACTTTTCTGTGATAAAGATCTGCTGCTCCTGAAAATGGAAATTTATGCCGGCAGTATTCCAAACTGGATTACTCAGGAGGATCGAAAGAAACTCACCGCGAAGCTTCGTCGTCAGATAATTGCTGAATCGGAGTTTGAAGGGGATTTCGGAGTATCAGGGCGTGACTCCATTGCGATTTTTAACGAATTTTTTTCTACGTATCGTAAGCAGGACCGTCTTATCACCATGATTGACTTGTGTGATTTTTTTAATAAACGCTCATCAATTCTGACAATGATTCCCGACGGTTTTCTTGATTCGCTATTACGGATGTACAATTACAATGTTCTTCAGGAGGTAAAGGAAGCACTCTATTATTATAACGATACTCAGATATCAATTGACATTCAGAACTACCTCTTTGCAACAAATTTCGAACCGCCGACCCGTGAACTTTGTAAATATACTGGTGATATGCTCAATATTACTGATGATTTTTTTGAGAATATAGAATGGCGTCTATTGGGTACCGGCACCGATGCGTCCAGCCGTAAGAGTTTCAGGGCTGATATCCAGAAACAGTATGCATCAAGAACGCTGCCGCAGGAGATGATCGTCGAAGGTAAAAAAATAACTGATACAGCAATTTATTCAACACTCCATGAACGGTATATTCAGAATCTAAAAGATAAAGTTCTTGATCCTTTTCTTGAGAACGAAAATTTCCGTCGTGCGATAAAAGAGTTTGGTACCAGAGATTTTTCCATGTATGATAAGCGTATCCAGGATGATGTTACATTTCTTCTTAAAAACCTTAAGGAAAAATTCGGGTATACCGAAAAATCAGCGCTCGAGATCTGCATTTATGTAATTGACAACAATCTGGCTAAAACATTTGAAAAATAGCCAGGTGCAACACTAACTATCCCCGTAAAAGCTCTCGTCTTTAAGGGTTTCCAAACAAAACGATACTAAGCGTTGAAAAATGCTGTTATGTCATGAATATGAAGACCTTTGTTCAACAGCAAAGCAGGTTGTCGATACTGCAATTATTTTTTTCAAAGGTCAGCAAGGTCTGATCCTGCTTTGCATTGACGAAAACAAATTGAAATCGGGTGGTTGCTAATTTTACCAAGATCTTCAGCAAAATAGTTGGATCCGGCCAGTGTAAGCACTATTTTAGACTCATAAAATTAAAATGCCTATCAACCTAATAGGAGGGCAAAATGTTATATCGAGAGTTCGGAAAAACAGGAGAAAAAGTAAGCATTTTGGGTTTTGGCCTTATGCGATTACCGGTAATAGATGAGGATTTTGGAAAAATTAATTATGACAAGGCAATTCCAATGGTTCGTTACGCAATTGATCAGGGAGTAAATTATTTGGACACAGCCTGGCCCTACCATAATGGAAATAGCGAAGCATTTTGTGCTAAAGTTTTGGAGGATGGTTACAGGGAAAAAGTCAATGTTGCTACCAAACTGCCAATATGGGAGGTAAAAGTACATGAAGATTTTTATGGTTTTTTGGATCAACAGCTGGAGCGATTGAAGCTGGAAACTATAGATTTTTATTTATTGCATGCGTTTAACCATGGAACTTGGGAAAACTGTAAAGCAAATGATTTTGGATTGTTTCTGGATAAAGCGAAAAAATCCGGAAAGATCAGGTATGCAGGCTTCTCTTTTCATGATGATCTTGATTTGTTTAAAGAGATTATTGATGCATATCCCTGGGATTTTTGCCAGATTCAATTGAATTACATGGATGAAAACTATCAGGCCGGTCTTGAGGGAATGAAGTATGCACATGAACGCAGACTTGGAGTTATCATTATGGAGCCCCTTAGAGGTGGAACGTTATCAAAAAGAGAAATTCCAAAAGAACTGGAAGACATATGGAATCAAGCTGAAATTAAAAGAACACCTGCTGAGTGGGCATTGAAGTATTTGTGGAACAAAAAAGAAATCGGTGTCGTGTTAAGCGGAATGAACGAAATGTGTCAGGTAGAAGAAAATATTCGTATTGCATCAGAATCGGAAGTCGGTTCATTGACAGCTGAGGAAAATAAATTAATTGAACAAGCCAAACAGTTCTTCCTTGAAAGAACGATTGTCAATTGTACCAATTGCAGATATTGTATGCCTTGCCCTGTTGGAGTAAATATCCCCGAAAATTTCTGGGCTCTTAATCATGCTGCACAGTTTAATGATCATGGCAAGGCGGAATTTTGGATTAACGGGTGGCTCGGCCAGAAAGCTAGACCTTCAAATTGTGTAGAGTGTGGTTTATGCGAAAGTAAATGCCCCCAAAATATACAAATTCGAAAATACCTCAAAGTTGTTAAAGAAAAATATGAAAAGGTAAATTCATAGGAAACCGTTGATCAGCTTATGGATATTTAATTTATGCTAAAAAACACATACTGTTTATCTCCCATATGAGATGAAATATATGAAGGGTTTGTGTAAAATGTTACAAGAATTATTTGTTTTTGTTATGTAAAGCGTCGTAAATTTTAAATGCAATTTCATGTAATGATATTGGTTTTGTCAGTAAATCCTTTATTCCAACTCCCTTGACTATATCTTTGTCAATTGCTTCGTTATAACCGGTGCACATGAGTATCGGAATATCCGGACGTACTAATAAAATTTCAGATGCCAGTTCCTTACCGGTCATTACCGGCATTGTCATATCGGTTACAATAATATCAAAATACCAGGGACTCTCCAAAAAACGTTTTAGAGCGTCTTTGCTGTCTGTTGTAGCGGTTACTTTATAGCCAAGTATGGTTAGCGCAGTCTGCATAGCGTTAACAATGGCTTTCTCATCGTCAACCAGCAGTATACGCTCAGTTCCTCTTTTCAGATCATTTCCTTGTGTCAGTTGAGTCAGAACAAGATTCTCGGCAATTGGAAGGTAGACAGTAAATGTCGAACCCTTCCCCGGTTCACTGTCGACGGTTATTGTTCCGTTAAGACTCTTGACAATTCCATGAATGACAGAAAGTCCCATACCGGTACCTTCACCTATTTTCTTTGTGGTAAAATAAGGTTCAAATATGCGTTTCACGACATCTTTATCAATTCCTGTTCCAGTATCTCTGACAGAGATCTTTTTATACTGTCCGGCTGTCAGGTTGTTGGTTCGTGTGGCCACCTCCTGATCAAGATTAACCGTAGTAAGCGTTATGTCAAGTACTCCGCCATTTTCTCTCATTGCATATGATGCATTTGTACATAAGTTCATTATTATCTGATGAATCTGTGTGGGATCAGCAAATATCAGATCGGTTGTCGCATCACTTTCATAGCGTATTTCGATTGTCGAAGGTGTAGTGGGTCTGATAAGCTTCAACACTTCACTGATAATATCGCTTACGATAACCGGTTTTATCTCTTTCTGCTTTTGACGACTGAACTTAAGTATCTGTCCAATCAGGTCCCGGGCACGTTCAGTTGCACTTAAAACCTCCCGGAGCTTCATTTCCTGATTACTCCCTGGTGGTGTATCGAGTAATATCATCTCAGTATATACCAGTATCGGCGATAAAATGTTGTTAAGATCATGTGCTATTCCACCTGCAAGCGTTCCGATGGCTTCCATTTTTTGTGCCTGTTGTAAACGTTCCTCAAGTTCCTTCCGTTCTTTTTCATTATTGATCTTTTCAGTAACATCCTCCATAATTTCAATAATACCAGGAATAGTTCCTTTTGAATCTTTAACGGGTGTTGCTATAAACCTGAATGATTTTTCGGTATCATCAATCCTGAGTACTCTAACGCACTCGTGTTTCTGCCCATCTTTGATAGCCTGGGCAACAGGACATGCATCACACTGCAGTTTACAATGTTCCGGGCAGAATACATCGTATGTAGTTGTAATCCCCTGTCTATTATTGCTATCAATTACTGGAAACCATTTTCGTACCTGATGATTACAGGTAACAATTTTCATCTCAGGACTTATCAGCGAAACACCAATATCAAGATTATCAACAAGATTTCGATATTTTTCTTCACTTTCGTTAAGTGCATCTTCGGCTCTGCGGCGTTGAAGCCGCTCTTCAGCTTCCCGCAATGCTCTCTTTACTGATGGTGCAAGTCTTGTTATTCTTTGTTTCAGCACATAATCAGTTGCACCAGCTTTTATACTATCGGTTGCAACTTCCTCCCCAAGCATTCCGGATAATAGAATAAACGGAATTTCAGGATTGAGTTCACGGACAATCCTGAGCGCTGTTAGCCCGTCAAATTGTGGCAGTGAATAATCGGATACTATGACATCATATTCTCCGGAGGAAAGCTTTGCAACAAATTCCGTCCTATTGTCAACGCGTATTATATCACACGACAAGCCATCTGATTCAAGCGTCGCACTAACCAGTTCGGCATCAACCGGATCGTCTTCAAGGTGAAGAATTCGTATTTTATTGTTACCGTCAGTACTCATTTGGCACTCATTGGTGATTTTTTAACACATCCGGGCGGTGGTTCATTAAATAATGCCCAGAACATTCCAAGCTCTTTCACTGCATAAACAAACTGTTTAAAGTCAACGGGTTTTACCACGTAGGCATTCACCCCGAGTTTATAACTTTCGACAATATCCCTTTCTTCGTGAGACGAGGTAAGAATAACTGTCGGAACATACATAAGATTTGCATCGGATTTAATATGACGAAGAACTTCAAGACCGTTAATTTTGGGCATTTTCAGATCAAGAAGTATAACGGCCGGATTTCCGGGAGGAACATTCTGAAACGATCCACGGCGGTGAAGATAATCAATTGCTTCTTCGCCGTTATGAACAACCTGGACACTGTTTGCCAGATTATATTCATTGAGAGCACTCAGCGTAAGTTCAATATCATTAGGATCATCTTCTGCAAGCAGTATTTCTTTAATTTTTTCCATAGTGTTTTATCCGTTGATTAATGAAAAATAAAATGAAGCCCCTTTGTCAACTTCTCCTTCTGCCCATACCGTTCCTCCATGCCTGTTTATGATTCGCTGCACATTAGCAAGCCCTATCCCTGTGCCTTCAAATTCGCTGGAACTGTGAAGGCGCTGAAATACTCCAAAAAGTTTGTCCTGGTATTTCATGTCAAAACCCACACCGTTATCTTTGACAAAATACACTGTCTCGTTCTTTTTTTCTCCGGCGAAAGAACCGATATGTATTTGGGTGTTTTCGCGATTTCTGGTAAATTTTAATGCGTTACCGATAAGATTGGTTAACACGGCGTTTAGCATTGATGGATCCGCATGTGTTTCAGGAAGATCATCAATGACCCACGTTATAGAACGGTTGGATGTTTCATTGCTTAGCCCGTTAATCACATCTCTGACCAATCTGTTCATGATCACCTGTGTTTTATTCAGTTCCTGTCTTCCTGTTCGTGAAAGTTGCAGTAACTGATCGATTAGAAGGCCCATCTTTTCTGCTGATTCCGAGATCACCTGAAGGTAGTGTTTTCCTTTTTCGTTAAGAGTACCTGTACCCTGCGATTCCAGAAGTTTAATAAACCCGTTGATATGCCTGAGTGGTGCCCGAAGGTCATGTGAAACTGAATAGGAGAAGGATTCCAGTTCTTTGTTGATAAGTGTAAGATTTTCGGTGCGCTCCGCAACCCGTTTCTCAAGCTCGTCGTTCATCCGGCGCATCTTGTTTTCATTTTCAATTCTTTCAGTAATGTCACGTGCAACAGCGTAAATGAGATTACCATATGAAAATGAACGCCATTCAATCCAGCGAAATGTTCCATCCTTGTGCATATAACGATTGACAAAATTTAACACTTCCTTGTTTTTTTCAAGTTCTTGAAGCTGCTCAATTGTTTTTGCTTGATCGTCACTATAGACAAATTCCATGAAATTGCGGCCTGTAAGCTCACTGACTGGATACCCCAGAGTTGATTCCCATTCCTTGTTAAGTCTGCGGAAAACTCCATTGATATCGCAAATACATAACAGGTCAAGCGAACAGGTAAAATACCTGTCCAATTCTTCAATGCTGTCCCGAAGTCGGGAAGTCATCCGGTTAAAAGCTGTCGCTAGTGTTAGTACTTCTCTTGTTCCGGCCAATTCAGCCTGAAGCTCAATCTCTCCTTCACCGATTCTCCGGGCTGTATCAGTAATCTTTTCAAGTGGTTTATTTAGAAACAAATTGAGGAGTATTACCGTTAAAATACTGATTCCAATAATAAGGATTATAGTTTGAATAACACTCTCGATTATGATTGACTTGAACAACTTTTTCAGAAATGCATCAGTCGAATACAGCACAAGATCACCCAATTCCCAGTTTTTCCCCCTGGAGTCTTTATATTTGATTCTGATTTTCGGTTGTTCATCACCTTCAAAATTGAGCCGCGAACCATCCTTCAGATCACTTGCCAGTACTACCTCTTTATTTGCATTCAAAATCACCCCAGTCCAGAGTTTTCCATCCTGCAGGACTGCAATTCCGGAAATATAGGGATTATTGATTTCGTGCAGCAGTATATTGTTTGCTGCATTTTTGTCAAGATTCCAGAAGGGAAGTGATATCTGAAAGGCAAGTCTGTTAGAAACCTGTTCAATCTGTTCATTCATATGTTCAACTGCTCTTGTCCAATTACTCCGGTAGGAAATGAGACCATTTACAGCCATGATTACAATGATTGCGATAAGCTGAACCAGGACTACCCGTCCGTATAAGGTGGGAATATTTTTCAACATGACACGACATATCCTCTAAAAAGACGATAATGCGTTTATTAGTAATGATATAATATGCTTTTAAAGTCAGTGAATGTTTCACAGGATGTCAGATTTTGATTTCAGCATATATGTCATTACATAGTAACGTAAACGATAGGGAATGTCAAATACAATCATATAGGGGTATGACGATAATGGTGGGGGGGCAGATACAGTTTCCACAATGGTTTTTAGGGTTGAAATCTCAAAGAAAAACAGAACTATTGTTTTTAGTACATAATTATGCTATGATAGAACCGATATATCAATCTGCAATGTTATTCACAGAGAGTATTATTTATGAAAAGTAAACAAATAATCCTGTTGATTACACTACTTTTTTCACAAATTCTGTTTGCAAGGGATACTGTCAGAGTCGGAACGTTTATGCTTGCGCCGTTTATGATGGAATCTGATAATGGCAAACAGACTACTGGAGTAGGGGCTGATTTCTGGAGGAAATTTGCAGGACCACAGATGAATGTCGATGTTGAAATGTTTGGACCATTCCCGATAAAGAGGGCATTGAAACTGCTTGAAGATGGTTCCATTGATGTCATTCCCAACATGACAAAAATTCCCGAACGGGAAGAGAAATTCCTATTCTCCGAAGTACCCCTTTCCGAGATAACTCCCTGCATTGTGGTACGTAAAGATAATTCATTAAAAAAAGTTACAAAACAGGAGGATCTTTACAATTTTAAAATGGTGCATCTTGATGCAACATACATTCCAGTAATTTTAAGACATCCCACAATAAAAATAGAATTTCTTACCGGAGATAGCTATTTCCAGGGTTTAATCGATATGCTTGAAGCCGACAGAGTCGATGCATTTATACATATCAATTATTTTTCGCTTAAATACGAATTAATGATACGCGGTAAAAAGGATACATACCGGATACTTGAATTACCGGATGAGAAAATAAGGGTATACTGTGTTTTCAGTAAAACGGCACGAGGTAAAAAATTTTGCGACATGTTCAATAGTGTAAACGCATCTCTTTTCAATGCCCATGTGTATGACAGTATTGCGGAAGAGATGGTGAAATAAATAATAACTTCTGATAAGAGTTTGAGGGTGGATACAAATTGTTGACAAACGCGCACGCTCATCGTGTGTCGCGGGGCTCCTCAAGTAAGAAAATAGATCAATGAATGTTATCAACAACTCCCGATTGTAACTTTACATATATGCAAAAATGTTTGCCTGATTGACAAGTTTTTACATAAGAATCCAGACCAATAATAAATTCCTGAAAGATAATCAATACTGACGACACTTTTTACCCCGTAACACCCGTACTTATTTAATGACAGCGAGGTGTTCGTATGAAATTACTATATTTTACACTATTGTTTTTTTCATCAATAATACCAATTGCTGCTAAGGTGATACAGTACGAACTGACTGTTGATGAACGGTTAAGTTCTCTTGCTGGTAAAGCTGTTAAGGTACTGACCATTAATGGAACAATACCGGGACCGATACTACGGTTTACTATTGGCGATACTGCCCGGATAAAGGTAGTAAATCATTTATTGCGGGAGCAAACCTCTATTCACTGGCATGGCCTTCTTGTACCATATCAGCAGGATGGTGTGCCCTATCTCACTACATCACCGATTTATCCGGGAGCTTCGCATGTCTTTGAGTTTGAGCTTAAACATACCGGAACGTACTGGTATCATTCCCATACAGGCCTCCAGGAACAGCGTGGTGTGTATGGATCAATTGTCGTTGATCCAGCTATACGGGACACTATCAACAAAATTGACAGAGAATATGTTGTCGTTCTTTCAGACTGGACCAATGAACACCCATCTGCAGTCTTAAATACTCTTATGCGCGGCAACGAGTGGTATTCAATACAGAAAAAAAATGCGCAATCACTTGCTGGTGCTATTAAAGCGAATGCTCTGAGCGACTATTTAGAGCAGCAAATGGGCCGCATGCAGCCTATGGATATTTCGGATGTCTACTATGATACATTTCTGGCAAACGGAAAAGATTCTATTGCGTTACCGGCACAGACTGGAGAGAGAATTCTGCTTCGAATAATAAATGCTGCCGCATCAACCTACTTTTACCTTGGTTCTGCCACGGGTCCAATGACAATCGTCGCAGCAGATGGTCCATCGGTTATACCGGTACCTGTCAGACGGCTGCTTATTGCAACAGCCGAGACGTACGATCTGATTGTAACAGCTCCCGATAGCGGTAGTTACGAGGTTCGGGCAACAGCACAGGACGGTTCCGGACATGCATCAATTTTTCTTGGCAGCGGTACAGTTCATTACACAGAGGATCCGCCCAAAGCAAATTTGTATACCATGGATGAGATGCTTGATGGTGCTTTGCAGAGCAGTAAAGCAGTATTCGATTCATCGAAAGAGCGACCGCAGGCTCCCTATCAGCTTTTGCAGGCTCCTCAGTCGACTGCATTTGCAACATCACATCCGGTGCGTACGATAGAGTTACGAATGACCGGTAGTATGCGACGGTATATATGGTCATTTGATGGAAAAACTCTGGATGAATCAGATGCGATAAAAATCGCTAAAGGAGAAATCGTACGGCTTGTGCTTATTAATAACACAATGATGCATCATCCGCTGCATCTTCATGGTCATTTTTTCCGGGTAATCACCGGGAAGAATGACTTTGCTCCATTGAAGCATACCGTAGACATTCCTCCCATGGGAAGGCGCATCATAGAGTTTGAAGCAAATGAGGTTGGCGATTGGTTTTTCCATTGTCACCTGCTTTACCATATGCATATGGGTATGGCAAGGGTTTTCAGTTATCAGGAAATGGGTGATAATCATAAACCAGTTTTGGGCAATTCAATGAAACATGAGCCGGTTCTTATGATGGAGGGGGCTGTCTTACATTCTATGACTATGGGAATGATGGCGATCATGTATAAAGATAATGATGTTTATTTCGATGCTATGGCTGATTACTCTCTGTCAGGTCATCATGAAGCGGAAATCGGATACAGACGGTTTGTTGGAGAGAATTTCTCTTTCTCACTTGGTATTGATCCTTTGCAATTATACTCTCAGGAATCAGGTGTATTTTTTGGTGAGGTTAAGTATATGCTTCCTTTTTTTATTGAAAGTGGCCTGCGGTTTACGACCGGAGGAGTGCTGACCGTATCGCTTGACAACCAATTACACCTGACTCCGCGTCTTGGCATGAACAACAGCGTGGCATACACTACGCATCATGAATTGGAATATTTCGGGTATCTGGAATATATACTTTTAAAAAATGTATCATTGATTGCATCATACCATACAATGTACGGTGCTGGTTTTGGAATCGGATTCAGATTATAACATAAAGCAAGGAGTATTCTATGAAACGGTTATTGATAACAGCAGTGATGATAGGTTTCTGCATTGTTGCAGGTACCGTTGATGCTACATCTAAAGAGGTTAAAAAGAATGCAAGTCCGGTAAAACCTTATCCATTGTCAATCTGCCTGGTTACGGATAGTGACCTGGGTTCAATGGGCTCACCAATTACAAAAGTGTATGATGGTCAACAGATAAAATTCTGTTGTAAACCATGTGTCAGGGAGTTTGAGAAGAATCCCGCACAGTATATTAAAAAGCTAACTGAATTAACTCAGAAAAAGGGTGATTCTACAACGGTGCTTAATGACTCAGTACCGGTTGGTAAGTAGAGACTATTAATGGTATGGTACAAAGCTTTATGCACTGTGTTGAGATTTGCGGTTGTGGTGTGATTGCGTTTTACTCAGGAATAAACATTATTAATGATAAGGTGATTCCAGGTTTCAACGCAATGCTTGTTTATTTATCGAAACGTATCTTAAACCATCGTTATTGACAAAAATGTACTTAACCTTTTAGTGTTTTTGCATTTCCAATTATTATAAAGATTTTTCTCCCAATCAGAATGAAAAAGGTTGTGCTACTGGAAATATCGTGAACAACCTGTATGTTACTTATGCTTATCCCGAAGGTATTTAATCAAACCATCCCTATGCATTATGGTACATGGCCTGTCCTTGCAACCGAAAACGATGTCGTAGAGGCTTTTAAAAATGATCGCCGGCTTAAGATAATGGTACCTGGAGAACCAAAAACATTCTGATCCAAAATACCAGCTACCGTTCTCTGTCGGTAGCTGTCCTATGATTAAATAATTCAGGAACCTGATTTATTTCCTTCGCTCTCCACCAGAGATTATATGCCAGATATTAATAAAATCATGCCATGTCGATTGAATGCCTGCCTGAAACGTAAAGTGTGAACTATATCTGTTTTTTTCCGAGAGAAATTGTTCCTCAATACCCAGCGTTATAAAATTGAAAATGCCTATTGTATATCCGATACAAAGGGCGTATTTACTCAATGATAATTCATCATTGCGGTAATGACAATTAGCGAAGGATGGATTTAATAAACCATGAGCAGAGAATGTTTTTTGAATTACAGGATCGGATATAAACAGTAATTTTATTACTGAATTTGTCCAGTGACACTTTGGATTGTGCAGTAAGTTTAACTTGTCAACAACATTTACATCAATACCAACACAGCCATTAACTTCCCAGTCTTTTGAGTTTATATAGGTATTATTCAACCGTAAACCGATTTTCAATTTGGGTTGTGTCACTCCGGATGACAGCGCCCATCGTACATTGATACCCCATCCGGTAATTCCACTATTTGTTGAATAAAACAGGTTCATATCAATCGGTTCCGGTTCATATAAATATGCTTTTAACAACCGATGGTCGGTAAACCCGATTAATCCGCTGTACTGTGTATTTGATTTCTTTGTATTGACGGAAAGATTTGTTGTCAAATCATCAATGTCTTTCTTTATTTCACTTTTCATACCAGCCCGGTTATGCTTTTCAAAATGATATCCGTAAGTATTCAGCAACTCAATTACTGCGTCAATTTCATTCCCTTTGCTTATCATGCTTTTTGTTTTTTTGTACCGTTTATAGAATTCATTATCATTCATTGATGTAATTAATTGTGGCGGGATTGATCCGGAATCCAGATATATCCATTTTTCAAAATACCCTCCATATGTTTCATTACGATTCATAGCGGTGTCCTTTATTGTCAATTGCCAGTTTGCCCATAGTCTGTCAAGTGATGATTGTAATAAGACAATGAAATCGGGATCACAATTGTAACTCCATTTGTACAATAAATCAATTGGTATTGGATCTATCAGATGATTATTATCCGATAGGCATTCAATCTGGTCATAGATATAATCCATTACGTTACTCAGTAAATCATACTCTTTTTGTATATAAAGCGTATTGTCAATTGAATCTGTTTCAGTAGATTGTTCATAACGTAATTGTGGATACACAGGATTAATAATTGTACTGTTTGGTCCATTATATTTCCTGAATAATCGTACTGCATCATACATTCCGACATAGAAATCAAATTTCCGGAATCCGATATCAAAAAAACCGAAAAAATTACCAAAGTATCCACTCATTTGACTCAGATAATTCTTTGTTGGTACTATCTGACTTTCGATAAAATCATTTTCTTCAAGTAGTGTGTACAATTCGTTTTTACGTGATGCTTCAAATACCTGAGGAAAATTATTTTTTAATATATCGATTATATTCTCAGGTTTATATTGTTTTGAAACCTTATATTTCGGATAAACCTTGTTATCAGGATTCAAATATGCAAATGTAATATCTTTGTTTACAGTCTGATCATTATGCTGAGAAAGTGTTTGATTCCATTGATAGTGATCATCTGCCTTGTTCAATCCGTGAGAGACTAATTTATAGGCAAGTCGTATAGGCTCGTTATTATATAATCCACCATCTGACAACATCGGATGTGCTATACTTGCAGAACATTCCTTAAAGGCATATTCCCAGATATCTTTATCCTGCAGTTCATTTTCAGAAAGATTCGCGAGGCATTGATGCGTATTAATGGTCATGACATTAAGGTCGTCGTATGGAGGAAATGCAAGAGGAAATGCAGAAGATGCATAGATCAGACTTTTTAGAATCGCTACATTTTCAGGATTGTTTTGTGATTCACTTTTTTTTAATGGAAGAAAATTCCATAGCAGGTTAAGATCTTTATAATAATAGTTACTGAATTCAATCGGACTGTTTACTTGTTTGTCAATCTTGACGACAAACGCATCTTTTGATCTGGGTATGTTTAATTCTCCAAGTTTCTCAAATACCGGTTCGTTTCGATTAACCGCCAGTGCTAAAACAAGGTCCATCTCATTTTTGTTTATTGCTTTTTCCTGCAATTTAAAAAATGCAGAATCAATGACTGCATCAGCTATCGAATTCATTCTGTTTCTATTGAAAAGTCCCCGTGAATCGGTACACCCTTTAAAATGATCGATACCAATAGGTATCCAGGTTTTGAAAAAAAGACTTGATGTGTCAACCGAACTTATTGTATCAGCAAGCGATAATACGGTAAGTAATGCATTAATTGCTCCGGCTGATGCTCCGGTTACTATTTTGACATCTATCTTATCCCTGTTTAGTTTAAGCCATTCAACAGAATAATAATGATATCCTGCCTGATAGGATCCCAAAGAAACTGCCCCACTGGAGATGAGTGCTAATGGTATACGGCGGCTTATTTGTATAGTATCATCTGGCGTGGATTGACTATAGGTTATACATACCATAATAAGTATCAGCAGGGTGATACTGGAATTTCTCTGCATACTGTTCTTTCTATTTTGATACAGTGATAATTTGTTTATCGGTAAAGAATGCTACCTGGTACATCCTGAGAATAAAACGTAACAGGAAATAACTTACTATGTATAAATATAAATAACAGACTGGACAATTTGTGAATGAGAAATGAATTTAAATGTTTGATCTGGAATAAATGTTTAACGCTCAAACAGAATGAGATTATAAGCAGTGATCAACTTTCGCTGACGGGTTAGAAAGAATCAAAATTGAATATCACCATATTTATTTTTAAAAAAATCCAGTATATCGTTTGGACATTTTTGCTGAAGTGTTGAAGCAATATCCTGAAGATCTTTATATGATTTCAATTTTCCATGAGCATCAGTGATTACTTTATTCGCATGGTTATGGAGTTCATTAGAATCTATATCAATGTTTTTATTTCTGATATCAAGTGCTGTGAAATACAGTCTTAATTTACTGATAGTAATTCCTTTCCCGAAATCCCGTTCAATTCTTTTACAAATAGTACTGGAATCTTTATTGTTGTCTCTGGCAACATCATCTGTAGAGAGTTTCGGATTTTCAGCAATTTTCCGAAGCACGTTTATTGTTATAGCATCCAGAGGTAATGGGGGGGTGGGACGATTCTGCATACTGGTATCATCGGTTACCATTATGGGAACCGTATCTGATAAAAGTAAATCCTGCTCCGGTTTTGATGATTGTATCGACATCAATTGTGTATCAGTAGATGACGCAGATGGAAGTACTGTTTGATTGCTCTCACCTTTATCGGATTTACCTATAGACCTGATTCGAATCAAAAGTGTAATTACCAATATATACAGAATAAACGAAACCAGTGATAGTACGGTAATTAAGTGATGACTCTTGTGAACTGATGAACTATTTATAACCGGTTGATTTTGTGTGGTTTTTTTAAAAATAATACTGGAAATTATTACTGTGTATTCTGTATTTAATGGAAATGGATTGCCTGTTTGAATGCATAAACTAAAAAATCTCTCTTTGTCAAAATTTTCAACGACTGTATTTTTATACCAACGCGGGGTAACTAATGAATTGATCGCAAACGTTGAAATAAAGTTGTTTTTCTGCAATTGAAATTCTGTATACTTAACGCTAAAATCATATCTGCGATTAGGTTTTCTTAGTGGATCATCGCATGGCAAAGTATCTTTAGCGGGAAGTTTTTCAGGATATTTCAATCGGGAATGACAATGCATCTCAAATGGAGCACTGGAGCTATCACTACTTAAACCGATCATGTTTATTTCAATGTAATCAAAATTTGAAATGTCTATAACTTTTTTAGGGTCTTTGAACCAGATTTCTATACCTGCAAAAGGTTCATTATGCATTTTTCTATTTGGAATATTAAATTTACACCATACAAAATTTTGAGGATTCTTTACCAGTGATGCCTCAGAGCTGCCGCAATTTACCGTATCAATGTATGCAACGGTGGTACATTGTTCATTGGGGAAAAATGTATACATAGTATTAGAATCTGATACCTGGTTGGCCCCGGATTGACCATTGATTTTATTATCGTTTGAGTCAAGAATGATTGGAATAATAAATAGTAATGATCCTACATACCACAAATAAGATAATCGCATATCAAATTCCCCTGAATAATGAGAACTGTTGACTGATCTCACTTATCTGACCGTACAATCATACATCTTTTGACCATTGCAGTGAGCTGCCCGGTTATTTTAAGTTAAGATAATTTATGTTCTCTATACCAGTTATCATTTTTTAACAATTTTGTGGTTTTGTGCTCATTGATGATGTTTCTATATAAGAATTACTTGTTAAGTACTCATATGTATGATTGGGAATCAGCTATTCACTGTCCGGGTATTCGATGATCTCTGCTGATATTTTCATCTGTCATTCGAATCAGGATTTTAATGGCATGCTATTCTTTATCGTCATTTGTTTTATGATGATAATCAAAACCATTCATGAAAAAATGAATTTTCTGATCTTTAACAGGGGAACCGAAATTAATATGAAAAATAGTATATCTCCGAACACATTATAATAAACCTTATAATACCATGAGAACGGCACCATTATAATAAACCAGAGTAAGGTTGACAATGCAAGACAATTCCAGGCCCATCTGTTACCGGGACTAAGGGCGTATTTTGAAAGAAAAAGAATGTTAATCCCCCATAATAGTACATAGGTCCCGGAAAAACTGTAAATGAATCCTTTAAAGTTCCGGGTACCCTCCGTAATAGTTTCATTTGTCCAGAAAACAGGATCTATCAAATTGTCAAACAAAGTAAAAGCCGGAGTGTTCTTGAAAAAAACGATATATATGCCGAATCCAATGAGTGATAAACCGATAATAATCAGGTAATTTTTCCAAAAATTCAAATTATTTGTAAACATGCTGTATCCTTTTCAATTCCTGGTATATTTGTGCATGGTATGGTATTGTTGTCAAGTGTCTGTATAGTTTAAACAATGCGCAAGCGTACATTAATATAAATAAATGTCCGGGCAATTTGCGACTGCAATTGCGCAGATCGGATTATCGCGTAAAAAACGCAAGCGTTTTTGTTGCTTCCTGCGCCTGCATTGACTGTGGATACTTCGATTGCACATACTGTAATGACTGTATTGCATGATCAATCTGAAACTGATGTTTCAGGCGCAACTGTGATGCGCTGATAATACTGTTGAGACCAATATGATTACTCTGCGCATTACGCATTGCACAGTCGTAACAGTAAATGGCAAGTACAGGAAGGTCGATTGTCTGAAGTTTCTTTCCCCAGTCGTAAACCTGTGCACTGTTCACGATCATTTTTGGGGCACCTGCAATGAATTTTTTTTACATTCTGCCCTTTATTTCGTCAATACGTTTTACAAGTGCATCATACTGTTCCTGCATATACTGTTCAGAACTCATATCACTCATTTCAGCAAGCAATTCCTGCTGAATCTGCGTTTTTTGATCCTTTGCGGTAAGCACCTGTGCGTCAACCATTGCGGCATATAATTCCTGACGCACAGCATTATCATGTGTCGAAACGATACTATGAACAAGTAAACAAAGAATAATAATTGAGAGGGAAACTATCCCGATTTTCCCATCATGAAGATCGGTAGAATAGGGGAAGAGCATACGGTTGGTATCCTTATTGAGCTAAATGCGAAAACCTTATTATTATCAGTTCTGGACATTGCAAAAATTTCTGACCATCTGGTACTAAATCTCAAATTTCGAAACCATCTGACTAAATTGTTCAGCAAGCTGCGAAAGAGAAAGCGCGTTTATCTTTTCCCCGGTACTGGCAGATGTATCCTGTGTGACATTTCCACTTAACTCAGCGATCTCTTTTGCAATACCCGCGCAAACGACAGAGGTCTGGGCAATTTGTGAATTAGCATCCTGCACTCCACTTGATGCATTGGCAATGTTGCCGGCAATATCATGGGTTACTGTGGCTTGCTCATGAATAGCGCCAGCAATATTTACTACGATCACATTGACATCCCGGATCACTTCAACAATCTTTTCGATATCTGCGACAGCTCCTGCTGTTGATTGTTGAATGGTGGCAATTTTCTCTCTGATCTCATTTGTTGCTGTAGCAGTTTGCTGGGCAAGTTGCTTGATTTCGCTCGCCACCACTGCAAATCCCTTGCCTGATGTTCCTGCTCGTGCAGCTTCAATCGTTGCGTTCAACGCAAGCAGGTTGGTTTGCGCTGATATATTATTGATAGTCTCGGTTACCTCGCCGATCTCGAGGGCTGATTGCCCCAGATTTTTCATGATCACAGAGAATTGACCAACCTTGAGTGCTGCTTCGTCGGTGGTAACCTGAGCTTTCTCAGAGTTATGAGCGATTTCTCCGATCGTAGCGGTCATTTCTTCAACTGCTGTCGCAACGGACTGCAAATTGTTATTAGTCTGCTCTATCCCTGATGCCACGGATACAGTACTAGCCGTCATCTCCTCGGCAGATGTTGCAACGATGCCCGTTTTTGAAACTAATTGGGTGGATGCTGTGGCTAATTGGTTAGCATTCCGGGTAACCATATTGATCAGTCCCCGAAGGCTTGAGGGCTCACTGTTAAAGGTTGCGACCGGAATTCCAGCTGCAACAGCCCGATTAATATACGGAATTAATCCATTGTCGAAAATATCTGTGGCAATGGCATCATATTTTTCTTTAATCAGATCATCGATTACCGGCCCCCGCGCTACAAGGCTGGGAGGTTGTGTGCCACCCTCAGGGTGGATCCATTCAACAGTGGCGTTCAAAGCTCTTAGCTCGGACGCTGCAGCTATAACCCCTGTATGTACCGGGTTCCAGAAAAGGTTTTCGGTTCGTCCTAATACTGCAATACGAAGTGGACGGTGTGATGCCTTCTGCGGTTTGGCGCGCCGTTCGGCTATTGCTGCTGATTCCAGAATGCCTGTACCATCCTGCCAGAAATGCTTGTAGTTTTCCTGTGTGATCATGTCCATGGTAGTGAGCATGCGTTGAGCGGGCGGATGCCAGCCGCAAACAATGTGGTTAAAAAGATGAATTACAGGGTCATGGCCTTGTGCATATGGATCCTGACCGATGGTAGCAGTGACAGCTCCCTGCATCAGGTATTTCATCGTCTCATCGACCAGATCATGAGTAACCAGTTTGATACGTCCTGCAGCACCGGTTTCAACGAGTGCTCGTGCTGCTCCAAATGGAGTACCGCCTCCGGCGACATAAATACCAGACAGGCGGGGATACTTCTTCAGGAATTCGACGGTCAGATCATGACAGGTTTCAAAACTATCATGGTCTTCTGCTATTTCTACAATCTGCACAGCTGGATATTTTGCATGCAATCCACTCATAAAACCTCTGGAACGCAACTGAAAAGTGGTTTGCGAAGCTGTGGCAACAAAAATTACAACCTGACCTTGCCCGCTAATGAGCTGTCCCAACGTTTCACCGCAGGTACGTCCTTCAAGGTAGGCATCAGCACCTACATATAATAGCCGAAGACATGGTTCTTCAGTAACGATATTAAATTCTTTAGCACTCTCTTTGAGCTGGGACATTATTTTATTCAACACTATAGCAACCTGTTTCACTTCAGGCGGGCCGCTTACTGCAAGAGGCACAAAATCCATAGTGAGATGTGCTGTAAGGTTGCCCTGAGCCAGAGATGTCAATGCGTTAGTCAATGTGCGGCTGTTTTTATCGACGAGTGCTTCACCGGCTCCTGTCAGGTGTGCCAGAGGCCTGGTAATGAGCCTGCGAGTAATAAACCAATTAATTCCAAAACTCAATCCACTTCCAATAATAATACCAATTATTACAGCTGTGTTACCCAACAAGATTTTATAACATGTCAGGTATACTAATAATCCTCCGGTTAAAAGGATAAGAGCCAGCAATAACCCTTTATAAGTAGTAGTCACTCGTTGCAATTGCATAAGCTTGTCCTTTTTATTGTCATTACGCAGCACATTGCGTTTCTGTATTGCCTCAAAATTCCATATCTTTATCATTATATGTTATTTAGGTTTGGAATGCAATTGCAGTATGAGTGTATAAACATCATCAGAGCTGGTTGCGGATCTTAATGGTGATGCGATTATTTCATTTCAATCAATAGAAACAGATTGCATTCTAATTGCTGGTATCATATAATCTTGCAAAAATCCATTATAATGTATTTAATTGACTGATAATAAAAACGGGACTTTATTATTGAATTTTAGCGATTATATAATTCAATCTTTCATGATACCACTAATGCGCTGAGAAATATATTCAACGCTTACAATTTTTATTGAAAGGTACGACAAATGATACCTGTTGTTTTGACAATAAATAAACAGATCGTCGGTGCAACAATACTTCTTCTGTCAATTGTAGCATTGGGTGTCGGAATTATTTCGTACCTGCTGGCTTTCAATGCAATGGAAAAACAGCAGGAGGAAACTGCACCACAGATGGCTATATTAGGTTCACAAATTATCAGGAATAAATTAGATTCGTACCTTTTTACTATCAATGCAATTGCGGAGCGCAATGACATTCGTTCAATGGATTGGAACATTCAGAAACCGGTTCTTGAGCAGGAGATTAAGCGGGTCGGATTTCTTGGCATGGGTATTATTGACTCAAGTGGGCACGCAGTATATCCCGATGGTTCTAGCGCATCGTTAGGTGACAGAGCATATTTTAAAGATGCAATCAATGGAAAATCCTGTTTTTCAGAAGTAATAATTTCAAGAGTGAATAATAAACCTGTTATGATGGTTGCTGCACCGGTAAAAAATAAGAATAATCAGATTGCTGCAGTCCTGATTGCACGTCTTGACGGAACATGGTTGAGTGACATAACGGATAACATCGGATTTGGAAAAGGCGGGTACTCCTATATTATTGATAGTAAAGGAACATTTGTCGCCCATATAGATAGGGAATTTGTGAGTAAGCAACGAAATTTCATAGTTGATTCAGAAAAAGATTCCTCATACACTGATATTTCCAGAATATTGCAAACTATGACTGATGGCAAAACCGGTTATGGTGAATACAGGTTCTCAGGGACAGATCAGTTTATTGGTTACACATTGATTCCAGAAACAACATGGTCTATCGCTGTTGGCGCAGGAAAAAAACAGGCATTTAAACTAATCACTACTATGCGGTCATATATCATACTTCTATCTGTTGGATTTATAATAATAGGTGCAATTATATCAATATTGATATCAAGGAGTATTGTTCGACCTATTATTAATACAACAGCAATGCTTAAAGATATTTCCGAAGGTGATGGTGATCTGACGAAACGTCTTGCGATAAATACCAGTAACGAAATTGGAGACCTGGCTCAATATTTCAATAAATTTATTAAGAAATTGCAGGATATAATCATAAACATAAAAGATAACGCGGATGTCGTTGCTGTATCAGCAGCAAAATTTTCTACAGTATCTTCGGGAATCACTTCAACTATTACAGAAATCAATGCTGAAACAAAGTCCGTTGCATCGACAACAGAGGAATCTTCCGTAAATGTAAAGAGCCTTGCTGCTACTGCAGAAGAGATATCAGGGGCAACAAATGGTGTTGCATCAGCAGTTGAAGAGATGAGTCTGTCATTGAATGAGGTTCTGAAAAATTGTCAGAAAGAATTTATGATTGTTGAGGATGCAACCAGCCATGTACAAAGCAGTAAAAGTATTATTAATCAACTTGATAATGGGGCCAAATCGATCAGCAGAATTGTTGATCTTATCGATAATATTGCAAAACAGACAAACTTGCTTGCGCTTAATGCCACAATTGAAGCGGCATCAGCCGGGGACGCTGGAAGAGGATTTGCTGTAGTGGCGAATGAAGTAAATAATCTTTCCAAAAAAACATCTCTTGCAACACAGGACATTGCAAAACAGGTTAAAGATATGCAGTTGAATACAGAATCTGCGGTTCAGGCAATTGGAAATTTTTCAAAACTGATCGATGATATTAATACTGTTTCAAAGACTATTGTCATTGCAGTTGAAGAACAGAGCAAAGCTGTAAACGAGATAACAAAAAACATCAGCAGCGTAAGTTCAGGTGCGCGGAACGTTGCCGAAAATGCCTCTGAATCAGCCCGGAACCTGACACAAGTCTCAGAAACAATAAGTGGTGTGAGTAGCCATGTTGAAGGTATATCACTGCGTATTTCTGATATCAACAAGAGTACTGATGAATTACTGAAACTTTCCGGGAAGCTGAAAACAAATATTTCTCAGTTTAAAATTAGTAATTCTGTAAAGTAGCCTGATCACATACAATTAGCAAAGATGTTTGAGAAATTGTTTATTTTTTGATATTTTAAGGCAAAATGCATCGTGATTGCATCACTCCCGATGGCATTCGAATTAATTGCTGTACACAGTTTTGGGTAAATATGCTCCAGCGCGAACCTCTGATTCATATTCTTTCCATAAAGAACCAGTAGGGTAAAGCAGTCTTTCATTAGTGTGTTATCACCGGTCGAAAGAGATCTGCATAATCCATGTTAAACATCATCGATAAGCAGTGGGTTTATAGCAAAAGTACAGATATTCTGTCATTTTGAAGAATAAACTCGTGTAAAAAATTTAAGGATATAGTATTTTAACCAGAATTGGCAGAAAGAAACAGATTCGGTCATTACATTTCAACGGGCTTCTGAGATACTATCAGAGGTTATAATTTCAAAGCAAATGGAAGAGTGTATGCCACCAAAATCAAAATCAGAGAAATCACCATCGCTCACGGATCAACTACCTGCAAAAGATACACTATCTTTCGAAGAGGCGTTGGGAGCACTTGAAAATGTAATCACCGAACTCGAAAAAGATGATTTGTCATTAGACAGGGCACTCACTATTTTTGAACAGGGCATAGGTCTTATGCGGCAGTGTGACGCCAGGCTTGGGAGTGCTCAGGGTAAAATGAAAGAACTACTCAAGGGTGAAAACGGTGAATTTGTTGAAAAAGTTCTCGGAGATTCACTGGAATCGTTTTTAAATAGGGAATAACATGAGTAAAATTAAGGACTATCTCGAAAAAGTTGCTAAAATTACCGACGAAACACTTGAGAGAGTGCTTCCGTCAGAGTCGACATATCCTGAGTCAATTCACAAACTTATGAGATACAGTACATTCGCTGGTGGAAAGCGTATTCGGCCGTGTCTTGTTCTTGCTGCTCATGAGGCATGCGGAGGTGCATTTAATAACGAAAATGCACTGCTTACAATTGCAGCGATTGAAATGCTTCATACATTCTCACTTATTCATGATGATCTTCCGTGTATGGACGATGATGACTTTCGTCGTGGGAAACCGACTGCACATAAAGCATTTACTGAAGCACTCGCGGTTCTTGGTGGTGATGCGCTCTGTATTGAGGCATTCGAGATACTTACCCGTACCGGACGTGTTGATATTATTCAGGAGATTGCGAAATCGCTTGGTACAAAGGGTATGATCGCAGGACAGGTGGTTGATATTGAATCAGAAGGAAAACAGGTAACCAGGAAAACTCTTGAATATATTCACGATAATAAAACTGCTGCGCTGATTCGTGCATGTATCAGATGCGGAGCGCTGCTTGCCGGTGCATCCGGTGATACACTTGCAAAGCTTACATCATATGGTAATAATATCGGTCTGGCGTTTCAGGTTGTTGATGATATCCTTGATGAAGAGAGTACTACAGAGCAGCTTGGAAAAGATGTTGGCAGTGACCGTGAAAAGGGAAAAGCCACCTATCCGTCAATTGTCGGTATGGCAGAATCTAAAAAGATCGCGCGTGAACTGATCGACCAGGCATGGAAAGATATCGAATTTCTTGGTGATAAGGGAGCGATTCTTCACGAACTTGCCGAGTATATTATTACAAGAATAAATTGATTCTCTGATTCATGCCCCCTAAATTCCTCTTGGGGGCGTGAATCAGCAGTACATCAAGTTTATTCTTATCTATATGTGCCACTTCTCAGTTCCGACATTTCCAAATTACATCAGTGTTCACTTGCCCAGCCTTAGTCGATACTGTATTTTATAGCCATCTAAAAACATTCTTGCGAAATGGGTTGATACTATGGGAATCGGATCGGTGATATATAACGCGGGTGTCGCACTTGCGTCAAATAGCAGATCGCTCATATATGGCCGGGATCTTGTTCGTACATGGGCTCTGGATCATCTCAGGCAGGTTACAACTTACGATAAGTCGGTGCTGGATATCGGATGCGCCAAAGGTGATGATCTTCTTGGAATAAGAGATGGATTCAAGGGTGATATTCATCTTTATGGTCTTGAGACATATGAGCCATACCGGAAAATTGCAATTGATAATGGAATCAACGTGGCGGAATTCAATCTTGAATGCGACAGAATGCCATTCAGTAACAGTTCATTTGATATTATTATTTTAAACCAGATTCTGGAGCACACCAAGGAGCTGTTTTTTATCTTTGATGAGCTCGCAAGGGTGATTAAACCTGATGGTATCCTGATTATCGGGGTTCCGAATCTCGCAGCATGGCACGATCGTCTGATGCTTCTGCTTGGTGAACAGCCTACCGGAATGAAAGTGCTTGGTCCTCATGTCCGGGGCTTTACCAGGAATGGATTTATCAGGTTTATCGAGGTTGCAGGCTGTTTCAAAGTTGAAGCTGTTAAGGGGGCAGGTTTCCTGCCATTTCCAATACCTCTGGCAAAATTTCTTGCCACCATCTTCCCATCATATGCATCATCACTTTTTTTAAAGGTAAAACGTCAGGAATCATCAAAAACATTTGCCGATATTGTGAATGAGCGGATGTTTGAGACGAATTACAGGCTTGCAGAGAAATAATGTATTGTTGCTGGCCGATTTGTATTAGTAAACGAAGAGATGGTTTATTATATATTATTTTTAAGTTTTGGGAGGTTTTTATGGTAAGAAAGTTACTTACCGGACTCTTTACTGTTGCAGTTTTTGCATCAGGCAGTTTCGCACAGGCGTATCCATCAAATGCTCGTATTGATGCTCTCGGCGGGGCGTTTATTGTGCAGGATCCATCAAAGGTTCTTGCATATGCAGCACAGATGAACAACTATGCAGACAATGCGCAGGTGACGTTTAATTCGCCAATCTGGGGTGTAAAAAGTCTGGGTAAAGTTGTTAATGTTGGAGTTGTGTTAAACCGGCCGCTGATGCTAAGTTTTCCATCAGATTCCGGATTCTTTTACGGTGCTGCCCGTGCAAATCTCGGTGCGCCTATTAACGCGAATGGTGGAAGAGCACTTGGACCTGGCCAGAACATTCCGCATGTACTGTTTGGTCTGAATTTAGAAGCGGTAAAGATCGGTTTCGATCTGTTCTATGAGTATTCAAACTTTAAACAGAACATCGATGACAATCCTGAAGGTGGAAACCATGTAGAAACAGATGTTTCAGGAAACATACACAATGTTGGTGGAATTGCATCGGTGTTGTTTGACATTAAAGGAATGAGTCTTCAGGTAAAAGGAGGAATCGGTATTCCCGGCACTCGTGGAAAACGTGAAGTCGAAACAACGCCGGCTGCGGGCGGTACGACGACAACGGAAACAATCGAGTCTTCGTCAAAATCTGCTTTTTTTGGTGTGCTTTGTGCTGAACTTGGTTTGAAAGTTAAGGACTTTAACGTCACACTGGGTGGTGAATTTGTCGGTAGTCATTTCCAGATGAAAAATGCCGCAGGTGTAGTTCAGAACATATATTTTTATAGAAATTTTGATCTCTACGCTGGATTTACCACTGAAATTAATAAAAATGGTCTGGCAGTTCTTATGTATGATTTCGGTTTTAATTCAAATGGTAACGAACCCGAGGATCTTACTTATGCTCAACGGAAAAACTATACCAATTATATTTACAATGTGATCTATGCCGGCTACGAACATACCTGGAAAAAGGCCTGGTTTTTTGATACATTCACTGCGCGTGCCGGTATGAATTACGCAATCTATTCACAGGTTGATCATCAGAAGGGTGAGGGGACCGGTGGTGAGTATGATTCACGCACAAAGCATGAAACGGCGTATAATCAGGTTGATCCGCGACTTGGTATTGGTATCACAAAGAGTGTTTTTGCACTTGATCTTTGTGTAAATCCAACCGTTTGGGCAGGACTGATCAGCGGTCCATCAGTGGCAAAAGTGACAATCTCACTTGATTTCTAATTGATCACGAATGCGAATCATTCGCAGCTGTAATCTTATTTTGTAAACAAAAACAGCCATCCTGAACAGTTCCGGATGGCTGCTTTTTTTGTTGTTGATTCAAAACAATGCGTTAAAATATACAAAAAATATTCAAAACAACGCGTTGTTTTGAATAAAAAAATTGAAAAATAACGCGTTGTTTTGTATATTAAATGTATGAAACGAATACTTCAGAATACTTTAGATCAGTGGTTATTAGATTCATTTCGTAAACCTCTTATACTTCGTGGTGCACGTCAGGTTGGTAAGACATGGTTAATCAGAGACTTGGCCAAAAGGCATACAATGGATCTGATTGAATTTAATTTTGAGCGTGATCCTGGAGCAAAACGATTATTTCTATCTAATGATCCAAAGACCATTCTCGGAGAAATATCGCTTAGATTAGGCCGGATAATAAATCCTGAAAAAACGTTACTCTTTCTTGATGAAATTCAAGCTGCGGATGGTTTACTTTCAAAGTTGCGATGGTTCGCTGAAGATATGGCTGAATTACCCATTGTTGCCGCCGGATCTCTTTTGGAGTTTTCATTAGCAGATCACACCTACAGTATGCCGGTGGGCCGGGTTAATTTTCTGCACCTTGAACCAATGGCTTTTTCTGAGTTTTTACTTGCACATGATCAAAAGTTATTATTGGACCGATTGAAGTCCTGGTGCGCTGACAGTGAAATATCTCCAACATTTCATGAATTAGCACATATCTGGTTTTATAGGTACTGTATGGTTGGTGGAATGCCTGCGGTCATAAATAGTGATATCACAGGTTCAGAAGCCTGGAGGATTCGTGATATCCAATATGATCTGACTGCAACCTACAGGGCAGATTTTACAAAGTACAATAAAAAAGTACACAATCAGCTGCTGGAGGCAACACTCGCTTCGGTTGCTTCATCTGTCGGGAAAAAGTTTGTCTTCTCACGTGTACAGGAAGCTGTAAAACACTCTGATGTCCGTCAGTCACTTGATATGCTTTGCAAGGCGAGGGTGTGTCATAAGGTACGACATAGTTCGGCGAATGGCTTACCATTGGCTGGTGAGGTAAAAGATACTTTCCGAAAAGTGATTTTCAATGATATTGGCATCTTTCATGCAATTCTACAGACACCGGCACAAACTACATTCCCACAGCTCGAAATGATTGCTCCACAGGTTCGATCACAAATGATTGAGCAGATAGCAGGGCAGCAGTTTAGGACTTTAGGACCATGTACTGGTGATGGTCCGGATTTATTCTACTGGCAGCGGGAGGGCGGACGTCCTGGGGAAATTGATTACCTGCTTCAATTAGATGGAAAAATAGTTCCTGTTGAACTAAAGTCAGGGGTTGCAGGTTCAATGAAAAGTCTACATCAGTTTATGTTTGATAAAAAACTTGATTATGCACTGCGATTCGATCACAATCCACCATCAGTGTTTGATGTATCAGTAAAAACGACACAGGGCGATCCTGTTCAATATCGACTGAAAAGTCTGCCCTATTATTTTCTTGGAATAGGGATTGATGTACTAAAAAATCTGTAACTATGAAATAAGGCAAGACTAAACTGAAAAAAAACACGGGACAGCTGAGATCGTTCCGTACTTTTTTTTATCGGCTTCTGCAAATCGAATACTATTTAATCTTATTGTTATTTTTCAATTCTCTGATAATGAGCAGAGCATCAGGACCACTTACTGTTTTTTCGATACCGAAGGCACCGGTAAGTTCAGTTTTCATAACACCTCTGTCAACCAAAGTACAGATAGCGTTATACGCCGGATGTGACGGGTTTACATCGGGGAATCTTGTTTCCGTATCGATATATCTGGTTGCGAGCGACGTATCGCCGGTAATTGCAATAAGTGCATCCTCAAGCGTGAGAGCGTATTCACCGCGGTTGACAAGATCGTCTGGATGAAATGTATGGTCAGGATATGGTTCAAGGCCACGAATTTCAAGTGTTACGATATCATTAATGAAACTACGGGCCCAGTGTGTGGAGATATCGGTTATTGCAGGTGTGTTTACCAGGCTGTCTACAACCATCGTACGCGTATCATCGGGCGCAATGAAATTGGTATCGTAGGTTGCCGAACGTTTCTTTGTCACAAATTTATCAAGTTTTAATTCAGAGATAAACAGCGCGGCAATATCCGCGCGCGAGATGGTATCAACAATCGCTATCTTTTTTCCGATATCAGTGCCTGGAGCTGCACGTTCAATTTTCTGAACAATTTCTAACTGCCTGTTCGCTTGAACTATGTAATCTTTATTGATGTCAAGAACTTTACGGAAATCGGATGATGCTTTTGAAAATTCAAATACTTTTTTGTAAAAAACACCTCTGCGGTAGTAAACTTCGGAGTTGTCAGGGTCAAGCTTAATGGCTTTTTCATACTGATCCTCAACATCCATCAACCATTCTTTTACCGGATTTACCTCATATTTCATGGTGATAACGATGCTTTTTGCAATATAGACAAATGGCAGTCTGTTATCAAGTTCCTGTGCCTTATCAGCAAGTTTATACGCTTCATTGAATACTTTTTCTGCACTTTCCTGATCTTTTGCATCCTGAGCTTTTTTTGCGGTGACAAGAGCGAGTCCGGAGTATGCCGGGGCATATTTCTGGTCAAGCATCTGTGCTCGTGTAAACTCTTCTTCGGCATTCTGGTAACGCCCGTCATCCCAGTATTTCATACCCTGTTTAGTATGTGCCGGCGCATTATCCATCACACTTTCACCTCTAAAATTTTTCTTTCCGCACCCAACTGAAAACAACAGGATCGATGTAATTGCGATGAGTGGTACAACTCGTAAATTCATTGCGACCTATCCTTTATGCAATAATTATCATACAGATGTTACCTGATCACTATTGCTCTGCAGTATCTTATGCAGTTTTGAACTGCTGCACTTAATAGTTTAATCAATGACAAATATCACACGGCATTCTGAGAGAAATGTAAGGTTTTTTGATGCACTTCGGATATCATTTGCATCTTTATTAGTGATAACAATATCGGTACCATTTACACCGGCAACTTTTTTTGCCTTGACCTGGCCGGGATTACTTCCAATACGATCTGTCAGCTTAATGGCTGCCTCTACATCTTTTGAATATCCGACCATACCATTCCTGATTACCCATTCCTTTGAAACATAGGCACTGCTGTATACTTCTCTATCGTTTTCATCAAGGACCCGCGGACTTAATGCCGGTTTGACAGTATGGCCTTTACAGTTGATTATGAGGCCGGAAAAAACAAGTTCACGTGACACAGTTGTCTTTTCAAATGCAATAATTGACGGTTTTGAGCCAACGAATGTTCCCAGAAGCATACCACCAATACCATCAAGGGGAATACTCATGGTGACTTCCACAGATCCATCTTTCATGTTCTTTGAATTTTCCTGTTGCTGGAATCCCTGAACAAAACCGGTAACACTGCTGTTGACCTTTGCATTCGAGACCATGAGGTTGTTAACTGTTGTTGTTGAATTCACGTAGATACTTTTAATTGTCTCAAGTGCATTACGAAGTGCAACCTGTTGTGCAGCTCTTAGTGCTGCCGGGTGCTGTGCTGCCTGGGGAAGATCGGGATTTGGGGACCCGATACCTGTTGAAATAACCGAGCGCCTTGCCCAATCGATATTTCCATAACCCTGTGCACCTGTAACAACCGGTTGCATTTGGGCAAAACTGAGTGTTATCGAACTCAGGCAGACTGCTGCCATTGTACGTGAAAACATAATTCCTCCTGCAGGGGTGCAAATATCAGCATTCATTGTCTAAGTTGCTGTATCAATAATCGTTGATTTGTTACTGAAAAAAAAATGCGCTTACGAAAAAATAATTCTACATTTTCACAATCATCCTCGTCTATAGATTAGTGATAAATGAAGAACCAAAGAATCAAATGTTCCTGCTTAAATAACGATATCATACGACAACAGCGAAAAATGTGACAGTGATCACAGTTTCGTTTTTTTTCTTGCAATGCAGAACAGATATCCGATGTACCTGTATGCTTCCAGTCGGTAAAAAACATCAATTTCTTTATGAAATGCCATTTTTATCTGCTTGTCAGCAAAAAAACCACTACTATCTTCGAGGCGGCGGGCCATATGCGCGTAATAATTATCCCAGCCACTGGGTGGAACAAGTGACATAAAGTGAATATCAAATCCTGTTTCATCAAGCAAGTTTCTATACGATTGCTCATTTTCATAGTGAAAGCGGTCATGTTCAAAAATGTTCAATATTTCATCGGGAATTTGTTCTGTTAATAGAATAAGATCCGAAAAACTAACCCATCCACCACGGCCAAGCCATGCAGATGCAAAATTCAGTCCCTTTCGGCGGGTAATAAATGACAAAATTCCACCCTCCATCAAAATTAATTCAAATGGAGTTTCTGAGTAGTCAAGTGTGGTTAAATCAGCATTTACAAAATTTATAAGGTGACTTACATTTCGCTCAACTGCCATTTGCCGGGCATAGGTGATATTTTCAGAACTGATATCAACTGCAGTTACTTTACATCGAAATTCTGCCGCAAGATTACAGGATGCATCACCATATCCGCATCCGAGATCAAGCACTTTACTTGATGGATTAATGCCACTGAATCGTGCTGCTGCAAAGGAAAACTCTTTACCTGCCGGTGATGTGTAATTCGAATTCAGATCAGTAACCATTTATTATTTCCATTGTTACAGGTTGAAAGCATACCGAAATTCATTTGCGCCTGATTACAAATATCAGGTGAAGTCTAATCTTATCTGACTTTCAAAAAAATTACAAGGCTTAACACCAGAAGAACAACAGAGATTATATGAAACCGCCAGGCAATTTTTGATTTTATCTGAAATTCGCCAGCATACATTCCACTTTTACGCATTTTAATCTGAAAATGATGATGAATAGGGGCCATCAGAAAAATACGTTTTTTAGTCATTTTGTAATATCCGATCTGCATGAATACAGAGATAAACTCCATAATAAATATGAAGCATACGATCGGGATAAACGCTCCTGCTTTGGTAAAAATAAAAATGATACCAATAAGGCCACCCAGCCCGACAGAGCCACTGTCGCCCATAATCACACTTGATGGCGGCGAGTTGAACCAGAGGTAGGCAAGCAGTGTTCCAATAACTGCACCAATAAGCGGCAGTAACTCCTGAAGACCAACGATATGAGGAATCAACAGATAATTTGCCCAGTGTGCATTGCTTGACACAAACGAAATGACCCCGACGAAAACAAGACTTGTTATTGATGGCACAGCAGCGAGTGTATCAAATCCGTCGGTAAAGTTCACACCATTTGCAAGTACTGCAATGGTAAGTGTCATAAATGGTATGAACAACCAGAATGGCAGGTAGGGCAGACTCTTTTCAATACTTAAAAACGGTATGTTAATTGTTCCGTTGATATTTGGAATCAGTTCATAGGCTGCGATCGCAACAACAAGAGAAATTATGATATAGAGAAACAGGCGTAAACCCGCCGAAATACCATCTGCCTTATATTGATACTCCTGCTTTGTCATCTGGCCAAGTGCAACTTTCTTTTTGTTCACCACTTTGGCAATATCATCTGCTGCTCCGATAATCCCGAAAAAAACGTAGATGATCAGTGCGGATACTACATACGAATTAAACCGGACAGTGATAAGTGTCGTAATAGCTACAATTATTAGAAAAAGAATACCGGCAGGCATAACCGGTTCATGAGCCTTCTCTTTTGATTCAAATTCGGATGTCATGTTGAACTTGCGGAGGAACTTAATAAACGGTGGCATCAGAAGCATTGCAAGAAGAAATGATAAAACGGTTGCAACGCCAGTGCTGAGCAGACGACTGTTTAATGCGTAAAGATTGGTGTGGCTGTAAAGTAGTTCGATTAACATGTAATATCCCGGATGTAAAATATTCGGACACTTGAGAATGTTCAACAGTTACAAAATGTAATTGTTAATAAACATTACAATAATATGCATTTAAAATAATTTAACGCGTTCAATTGCAAAAGAGTCATTTAGTAATAATTGAATACTGATTATCTTCTGGTAAAGACTATAATTGTGAGTATCATGGTTGTAGTAAGACCTGATCAATTGATGTACTGCAACTTTTCCGAAAAACACATACCCGCACCAGAAATAAATTATTTTATAAATCACTTTTTTGGGAGGAAACAGAGTTTATGGGTGCACTTATTCTTGATGGTAAAGCGTTGGCGAAAGCAGTTGAAGCACAGCTAAAAGAACGGGTTGATTCATTTAAGGAAAAAACCGGAGGATCAATACCACTACTTGCAACAATTCTTGTCGGATCAGATCCCGCTTCTGCAACGTATGTGAAAATGAAGGGGAATGCATGCGCCCGGGTTGGAATAGAGTCCCGCCGGATTGAAATGCCCGAATCAACAACAACCGAAGAATTGCTGGAGCAGATCGATGTACTCAACGAGGATGACCAGGTTTTTGGTATCCTGCTGCAGCACCCGGTACCTGATCAGATTGATGAACGTGCGGCGTTTGATAGAATCGCGATCGAAAAAGATGTTGATGGTGTCACCTGTCTGGGATTTGGAAAAATGTCAATGGGTGAATTTGCATACGGTAGTGCTACTCCGGCAGGAATCATGACACTTCTTGAAAGCTATAATATCCCTATTGAAGGAAAACATGCTGTTGTTGTCGGTCGCAGCCCGATTCTTGGAAAACCGATGGCTATGATGCTTCTCAATAAAAATGCCACAGTCACCATCTGCCACTCAAAAACCAAAGATCTGCCATCAATTATTAAGACTGCAGATATTGTCGTAGGTGCTGTCGGGAAACCCGAATTTATCAAAGGTGAATGGATCAAAGAGGGTGCAGTTGTTGTTGATGCAGGGTATCACCCGGGTAATGTCGGTGATATTGATCTTAAATCGGTAATCGATCACTGTAGTGCTTACACCCCGGTTCCTGGTGGTGTCGGTCCTATGACCATTGCCACGCTCATTACTCAGACAATGCTTTCGGCAGAACGGCGTATCGCGTAGTTCACATTTTTTTAAACCATAGAAGCACAGTGAATTAAGATAACTTTGTAAATTACAAGAAACAAAACTGTGCATCTGCGGTAAGCTGATCTGATAAACTATACCCGGCTTATGTTGCGATAAATCATATGCCTCAAATCAGTGAGTACTCAGAAGGTGCTCAAGCTTTTGGATGTTGGCACGCTTGCCGGCATCTCTGCTTTTCCGTGCATGTTCGGTGTAGTATTTGTGACGTTTCAAAAATTCGAGTTGATGTGTGTACCATTCATGGTCAGATTGTGGAGAGCCATGAAATGCCAGCTCTTTACGCAATGCGTCACCCTTACTGAAAAAATCCTCCCGGCCCAGATTATCCAGATCGGCATCACAGATGATTTTTTCGAGAATGTCTTCTCCGGCAGATTGAATATATTCACCTGGTGTCTCACTGACTGCGGTAGCCATGATAAGACGCCGTATCACAGCGAGCTGTTCATCTGATAATCCATAGTGCGATAGCACTTCATCTGCCATTTCTGCACCTATAGGTTCGTTTTTTGTAAAACTCTTTTCAAAACCGGCATCATGAAACAACACTGCACACTCAAGCAAAAACAATGCTTCATCATTAACATTCTCTAGCTTTGCAAGTTCAATTGATCTGGGAAGCACATCGTCCAGAGTATGTTCAGGCACGTGATAGTACAAATGATCAGGCAGGTTGCGAAAAGTTGTCTCCACAACGAGTTTTTTAATAGTATCAAATTGTATGGATCTGTTATTTATATTCATACACGGTTTTTTCTGGCTATCCTACAATGATACAACAAGATAAAAAACGATTCAACCAATTTGTGTCCATCAGGTTAGGTACGGTTTAAACGCTTCATTAAAAATAATCCGGAATGTGATGTTTACATAATAGTTTTGGTTGCATCATACTATTTTATCGCTAAGGCTGAGGCTGAGATTGAGGTTGAGGGATGAAAAAATTTTACTCCTGATCATCCTCAACCTTAAACTTTTTTTATGTGATTTTTTTAAATATCGGATACCTGGTAACATATGAAAATGCAATGGCTTGATGAACTAAATACTGCTCAGAAAATGGCGGTCACCTTTGGTAGTGGCCCCTTACTTGTTGTGGCTGGTGCAGGAAGCGGCAAAACAAAAACTCTTGCAAGCCGTGTTGCCTATCTGGTATCAAATGGAGTTTCGCCCGAGCGTATCCTGCTTCTGACCTTTACCCGCAGGGCATCACGGGAGATGCTAAGCCGTGCAGCACAGATTCTTGGTAATGAATCGGTGCTTGCTCAGGTCTGGGGAGGGACGTTTCATGCTGTTGCCAACAGACTTTTGAGAATCTATGCGCAGGCACTTTCCATATCGCCGGACTTTACCATTATCGATCAGTCCGATAGTGAAGATCTGCTCGATGTGATCAGGACTAAACGGTGTGATGCAGCCAAAAAGTCACGTTTTCCCCGGAAGGGAACGCTGCTTGCGATTTACTCAAGGAGAATGAACAGCGGTGATGATCTTGACTACATCCTGAAAAAGTTCTTTCCATGGTGCGAACGCTGGAAAGCGGAACTGAAGGATATTTTTAAGGAGTATGTGGCGCACAAACAACGCCAGAACATTCTCGACTATGATGATCTTCTGCTCTATTGGTTCTATCTGCTTGATGATCCAAAAAGTGCAGCGCATGTTGAGGGACGGTTTGATCATATTCTCGTTGATGAATATCAGGATACCAATAAACTTCAATCCGATATTTTACAAAGGATGCGCAAAACCAATAAAAATATCATGGTTGTGGGTGATGACGCACAGAGTATCTATAGTTTCAGGGCTGCGACAGTACGCAATATGCTTGATTTTCCGAAAGTGTTTGACAATACGGAAATTATCACCCTTGAACACAACTACCGGTCAAGCAGTTTTATCCTTGACACAACAAACAGGGTGATTGCGCAGGCAAAGGAACGCTACTCGAAAAATCTGTTCTCAACACGTAATGACGGTACAAAACCGCAGCTTATTACCTGTAAGGATGAACAACATGAGGCTGATATTGTTGTAGAGAAAGTGCTGGCCAATTTCGAATCCGGTATTGCACTTCATGAACAGGTTGTGCTGTTTCGTGCAGGTTCACACAGCGCCGCGCTTGAAATAGCGTTAATGAAGAAAAACATTCCATTTCATAAATATGGCGGCCTGCGCTTTCTTGAGGCTGCACATGTAAAGGATTTCATCTCCTATGTGAGGATCCTTGAAAACAAGCAGGATGAGATTGCGTGGTTCAGGGTGCTTCAATTGATAAAGGGAATCGGTCCCGCAAGTGCCGGTGCAATCTATGCCCACCTGACAGAAAATAAGTTCGATATTGATGAACTTGACAATGCGTCGGTAGCTGCCGATGCCCGAAAGGAACTGCATCATTTTCAAAGGATGCTTCAGGATATTAACCGTAAGGATGATGCATCACTTATCTCGCAGCTTGAACGGATCAGCCTGTATTATCTACCTTTACTTGATGAAAATTATGATAATCCGCAGCCGCGCCGTAATGATATTGAACATATTATTCAGTTGTCGCAGTCAAGCCGCTCGCGCACACAGTTTTTATCAGATCTCATTCTCGACCCGCCGGCATCAACGAGTGATCTTGCCGGACCCGGGCATCGTGATGAAGACCATCTTGTTTTGTCAACGATACATTCATCAAAGGGCTGCGAGTGGGATACCGTATTTCTGATACACGCTGCGGATGGCTGCCTGCCGTCGGATATGGCAACGGGTGATGATAAAGATATCGAGGAGGAGCTTCGGCTTGCCTATGTTGCAATGACCCGTGCCAAAAATCATCTTTATGTAACATGGCCGATGCGGTTCTATTCGAAACCATCGACATTTACCGACCACCATGTGTATGGTCAGTGCAGCCGTTTTTTCAATAACGATGTAAAAGAAACAATGGAACTCGTTGTAGATAAAGAGGAAACGCCGCAGGATGAGACAGTGTCACTGTCACCGGTAGAGGATGTAAAAAGTAAATTGAGAAATTTTTGGGATTAGTGTATAATAGGGGTGTGTTACACATTTGGCAATGTAATTTAAGGAAAAGGAGTAATAGATGAATAGGTTATCACGATTTGCAGTTTTTACAGTCACGGTTGTTTCGACGATGATATTGTCGTGCAGTTCAGTAAACGACGCAATAAGGACATTTTTTTTGCCTGACGAGGATGAAATTGCGATGGGGAACAAGTTCAGTAAGGAGATAGAAGCTGATAACACCAATTATCCGCCATATACAGGAGATCCCAGAGTGTCAGGATATATCGATTCACTGGGGCAAACGATTGCAGCTGTACAAAAAGACTGGACATCTTCATTACTCAAGTTTAAATTCAGCATTATAAAAAATGACACAATGATTAATGCATTTGCAGTTCCTGGTGGGCATGTTTATTTATATACCGGTCTGCTTCTTGCGGCGGAAAATGAGGCTCAGGTTGCCGGTGTTATTGCTCATGAAATCGCACACATCACAAAGCGTCATAGTGCTGATATGCTTGTAAAACAGAATGGGCTTGCAATAGTCAACAGCATGATATTCGGTACTGATGAGTCGTCGATTGGAGTTTTAGCTGGCATTATTGGAAATCTAACATTTTTAAAATTTAGCCGTGAAAATGAATATGAGGCCGACAGCTGTGCCGTTGCCTATACCAAAACGGCCGGAATGAATCCACAAGGGATGAGTCAGTTTCTTGGTATTCTTCTGAAAAAATATGGTGAAGAGAGTACACGAATTCTCGAACCTGTTGCGACTGCAACGTCCACCCATCCAAAAGTTTCCAAGCGTATTGAGGAAGTTAATGGAATTATTCAACGGTCGGCTACTAGTGCTAGTGATACAACAAGGGATCTGAATTCGGTCAGGTATGCTGCGATTAAGGCGCTGATAAAGTGAAACTTTAAGATACTTAATTTTTATACGGTAAAGGATTATTGCAACATTCTTTACCGTATTTCTGCCATAGTCTTCCGCTTTTCACAATCAAGTTCGTACCAGACAATGCCGATACATAAGTATCATCATTAACATATAAACAAGCAGGGACGAACTATGGAACTTCCGAAGGTAACATCTGTTGTATCAACGTACACATCTATTCCAGTAAGTGTTCCTGCTGAAACAAAATCCGCACAAACGGGAACATCAACGCTCAGGCAGGTACCTGATACTGTAGAACTATCTCCTCAGGCTGCTGCACTCGCAAAAGCAGTTGACGCAGTCGCAAAAAAGATTGAATCATCATGGAACCGGGGAGATCCTGTTCCTCCAATGTTTGTATCCAATGAAAAGCAAATTGACATTATTAAAAAGGATATTCTTAATAAGTCAACCATACCCCTGGATAATAATACTGTTTCAAAGGCAGCTGAAACTTTGTGGAAAAATGCGGGGTACCGCCTTGATACTGCACCTCCGCCATCAAATACGAGTTCCGGTAATGCCTATTATTTTTTAAAAAAATCTGATCGTTTGGAACTGGATAAAGTCTATGAACAGGCTGAAGCAGATGGATTGGATGCATCCCGAATCGCTGGTGATGTAGTATTTCCTATTGCATTACAACGAATGAAAGAAGTCGACATTGCAAACGGTGGCGTTTACTATGATGAATCATACATCACACCTTTATCAAAAGAGGAATGGGCATTTCTCAATAACGTAGACAGGTTGAATGAAATTCGTTCAAAGATGCATCTTGATACTTACGATCCCGGTAAAGTTACTTCCGCCATGAAAAATTCAGACAATCTCGCTGGATTGTTTCAGGAGATGCTTGACAATAAAAAACCGGAGTTGCTGTTCAGTAGTATTGAAACTGCTTCTATTGTACAAACCCTTTTTAAATCGTATGTACAAACCCTTTTTAATTTGTAACCGAGCTATATAACTCTGAAATCAGCTTACCAACAGTAAATGTCTGATTATATCCTGATCCCCGGGTCCCATCGGGATCAAATCTTTATAGAACACATGAAGACAAAAACATTCCGGGTTCCATAGGGACGATATATTTACTAGTGGCTGTTGACATGATAATAACCACTATTTACTTTAATGATAGTGTTTGCTATTGTAGTTAATACGTTTCAGATAAACCTGTTTGTTCCAATCGAATTTTCAAAAGGTAAAAACGTGCTTTACTTCACATACGGTTCCAACATGGATAGTACCGATTTAAAAAGCTGGTGCGATAGAAACGGGTATACACTATCTGAATTTGATTGTCTAGGAAGTAGCTATATCGAAGGGTATGAAATTGTTTTCAACTACTATTCCAACGGAAGAAAAGGTGGTGCAGCAAACATCATGGAGAAAACTGGTAGTAACACGTATGGCTTACTTTTTTCGATTGATGCTGCCACTCTTAAGGTTTTAAGGGAAAAAGAAGGTTACCCAAAATATTATTCTGAAATTACAATCCCGGTCGTTCAAGGTGAATGTATTTTAAAGGATGTGTTAACATACAAAGTTGTTTCTGAGCGGGAACTGCAATCACATCAGAAGCCAACTCGCCATTATATGGATCTGATTATCAGTAACGCCAGGAAGAATAATTTTCCGGATGAGTACATTGCATTTTTAGAGCAGATTGAAACACAAGGAATATAGTACATGAAACTTCTCGACTCCGAAAAACGCGAAATTCTGAAACTTATTGAGGCCGATAAACCATTGTCACATAAGTCACTGGATTCTTTTGATAATATAGCTGAATAGCTTAACGATGGTAAGTATAAAATTGTTGTCGAACATGGTAAAATAATTAAGTTTAATAAAGATAAAAACGGTATCATTACAATAGAGATTATGGTAAAAAACAGATCGACAGGAGCGATTACTGGAGGCATCAGGTATGCTAAACACACCATTTCATGAATGCAATAAGGTCCAGTACAAAATCGCAGTCAAATTAGTGGATATCTTTGGTAATGACACCATGAAAATTATTGAGGTAACAGTATGACACGGCAGATGCCAAAGTTTACACGACAGAAATTTCTTCTGACGTTTATCAGTTGCGCAGGAAAAAGCATTTCAAAGCTTGATCTGCAGAAACTGCTCTTTTTATATCATCGCAAACAGCAGGCTGCTCACTTTGAATTTATTCCCTATTTGTACGGGTGTTATTCATTTCAGGCAAATGCAGACATCGAAGTACTTGAGCATCAGGGATGGCTTACGGTACATGATACGCAGATTACCGTTTCCGGTGATGATGTGCAACCATTTACAGAACGCAAACAGATACAATCGTTTTTCTCTGAGTATACATCACTTTCAGGAAATGATCTGATCGCCACGGTATATCGCACCTATCCCTATTATGCGATAAACAGCAGGATCGCAACCTCTCTTCTGACAAAACAGGAGGTTGACAAAATAAATGATATTCGCAGCAAATACACAAAAGAGGAATCGGGACTTTTTACAATAGGCTACGAAGGGGTGACCTTTGAGGCATATATCAACACGCTGGTACGAAACGATATCCGTGTTCTGTGTGATGTGCGTAATAATCCCTTAAGCCGTAAATTCGGGTTTTCAAAATCAACACTTGCAGTAGTACTCCCGAAAATCGGTATCGAATATATGCATATACCGCAGCTCGGTATTGAATCATCAAAACGACAGGATCTTGAAACTGAGGTTGATTACAAAGCCTTATTTGAACAGTACCGGAAAACACTTCCTGATAAAGTGGAATATGTTGACAAAGTAATTACATTGCTTGAAACACACAAGCGCATTGCACTTACCTGTTTCGAAAAAGAACCGGAATGCTGTCATCGTCACACATTGAGTCTTTACATTCAGGGTAAACACTCCACAAAAGTTATCGATCTATGAAAAAAGTGTTTATAACGGTCAAGACCTACCCGACACTATCAAAAAAATATGATGAGCTTGTTTGTACTGCGGGTATTCTTGAGGATGGATCATGGGTACGAATATACCCGCTGCCATTCAGAAAACTTGATTATGAAAACCGTTATAAAAAATATCAGTGGATAGAACTGCCGCTTGCGAAAAACGAATCTGATCCCAGGCCCGAAAGTTTCAAGGTAATGGATATCAGTAAATTGAAAATGCTCCATTCAGTTGACACAAAAAACAACTAGAGCGAGCGAAAACGGATAATCTTCAAAAATCAGAAAATCTATACCAATCTTACAGAACTTATCGAAAAGGCAAAAGACAACCAGTTGTCATTGGCGATATTCAAGCCATCAAAGATTAAAGATTTTGTTATAAAAGAAGTAGAACGCGATTGGCCTGAAGATAAACGGGAGTTGCTTAAAAGTAAAGCAATGCAGTTGTCGATGTTTCAGACGCCCGAAGAGGTCCAAAAGGAATTTGACGTAGTTGACAAACTTCCCTATAAGTTTTGGTATCAGTTCCTTGATGATGCCGGTAAAGAATCAACGCTTATGATCGAAGACTGGGAGATCGGGGCACTCTACTGGAATTGTCTCAAAGAATGCAACGGTGACGAACAGTGTACGCTGCAAAAAGTAAAAGATAAATACCTGACACAATTCGCAAGTAAAGATATAACATTTTTTCTTGGTACAACAAAAGAGTTTCATGGGTGGGCGAAAAATCCGTTTATAATTATTGGCGTTTTTTATCCACCAATGCAGTATCAACGTAAACGCTCGACCAACCCACGATTTTTTTCAGACCCGGTAAAACATATTACTCCTACGTTATAAATTACAACATAGGAGCAATAATGGGCAAGCAGTGTACTTACGACTGGATGTTTCATATTCGT
>JAEWVR010000003.1 GCA_023459055.1 Fibrobacterota bacterium | reverse complement strand
GAAAAGATAAAACTGAAGAAATGGTGCTATCGAATATGTTAGAAAGACATCGACGTCGAAGGCTGTCAATTATATCTGCTCAGAAACGTCAAAAACTAAAGGTATTTAATTCAACAAAGTAGAATTAAATACCTCTAAATAATCGGCCACCGGTGTGCCAAGACTTTTGATGTATCCCTTGTCAAGACAAATGCCGATGCAAATTGACACTATGCTCTTCCAGATGGATTTGATATTATTCCTGCTGGTTTCATTGCGATTGTTATAATAACGTTCAAGTATCAGATTGTTGTCCTTATATACGACAACGCTGTTAACAAGGCGGTAGTGCTTTTGTTTTATGTATTCGTCAACATTGTGAGGCAGATCAGCAGTCATTTAAAATACCTGCCTATAATGGAATTCTGATTATGCTTAAGTTCTGCCGGAGACCCTGATGCAATGACGCTTCCGCCATCTGTTCCACCTCCAAAACCCATTTCAATTATGTAATCACAATTGGATAAAACGTATGGATCATGTTCGGTAACGATAACGGTGTTACCGTTATCCACGAGCTCCTGAATAAGCGTCATTAATTTTTCGCGGTCGGAGAAGGATAAACCTGTTGTAGGTTCATCAAGAATATATAAGGTATCATTTGCGACCTGACCTTTTGACAGCTCTTTTGCAAGTTTTATTCGTTGGCTTTCACCACCCGAAATGGTTGGTGTCTTCTGGCCCAGCTTTATATAACCCATTCCGACTCTTTGCATGGTTTTCAGAATAGTAGTAACAGCAGTATCCCTGCCAGTGAAAAATAACGCTGCTTCATCGACCGACATTTCGAGTATATCGCGGATATTTTTGTTATCCAGTGTAATTTCCAAAGCTTCAGATACGAAACCCATTCCATCACATGCTTCACATCCGACATCTATGAAATTACCAAAACCTACATGATAATGAATTACTCCATCACCCTTGCAAACCTTGCAGCCGCCTTCCGAGTTAAGAGAGAATAAACCTGCGGTATGCCCTTTTTCTTTGGCTTCTTTGGTAGTGGCAAAAAGGTTTCTGATTCTGTCAAAAATCCCTGTATAGGTAGCCGGACATGATGTGCGGCTTCTTCCTATGGGCTTCTGATCAATAACGATACATTTTTTAAGATGTCCGGTTCCCTTTATGGTAACTATAGCAGTACCTGTTGCAACATCATGTATCTGTTGATCATCATAGTCAATATCTGTATCGATAACACATTTGGTTTTGAGTTTTTCCTTTAATTTTGCAACGAGCGTACCGGAAATAAGGCTGGACTTACCGCTTCCCGATACTCCGGCCACTCCGACCATAAGACCCAGCGGGATATGTACCGAAACATTGCGAAGGTTATTAAGGTTGGCATTTTCCAACGTAAGGAGTTTATTAGTATTAACCTTCTTGTAAACATGCTTTTTCGGTACATTGATTTTATTTGACAAATAAGGAGATGTCCTGGAATGTTCGCATTGCAGAAATTCATCATAACTTCCCTGAAAAATCATCTGACCGCCGTAAATACCGGCATCAGGTCCCAAATCGACAATGTAATCGGCACTACGGATGAAATTTTCATCATGTTCAACAGCGACAACGGTATTACCGCGTTTGACAAGCTGTTTAATGATTTCAATCAGCTTCTGCTTTTCAATTTCATGAAGCCCTATTGTTGGTTCATCAAAGATAAATATGATGGAATCCATTTCTGCTATTATGTATGCAGCAAGGAACAATCGCTGTATTTCACCGCCTGAGAGCGTCGGGACAGGACGGGAAAGAGCCAGATGGTGAAGGCCCATATTTACCATACACTCAAGTTTTATTATAATCTCTCTTAACAGCTCAGAGAATTTAATATCCACCTTTTCTTTCAGGAAAATATGCAAGTCCTTTAAAGTCATATTTTCAAGTTGAGATATAGTTTTGCCGCCAATAGTGGTATGCATTGCCTGATACCCAAGACCTGTTCCTTTACATTTAGGGCAAATTGTTTTTTGCATATAACCGGCCTCTGTCAGCAAAAATTCCAAACGTCCCTCGGAGTTGAACTTCCCATTTGTTATTTGCATGATCCACGGAATAAATCCCATAAAGGATGATTTTCCGTTGTCACCATATTTCAGTGCATGTAGCTGCTCTTGTGATAACGTATGCAGAGGTTGCTGAATGGACAGGTTATGATATTTTAAATAGCTATCCAGCATCTTTCTGGTAAAACCCCGGCGACCCAGTCCCAGGCAGACGTCTTCTATTCTCTGTGAAGGATCCGAAAAGAGTTTTTCATCATCAAGGGTCTTTGCAATTCCTTTGCCAAGGCATTTTACACACATTCCTTTGGGAGAGTTTTTCTGGAACATCTCCATTGAGAGTGGGGAGTTATCATTATGTGAAGCATTTCTGACTCCGGAGGCAGCAAAAAGAACAGCCAGCATATTACTGACTTTTGTACGCGTTCCCACGGTACTCCGGGAATTTGACTGTCTGATAATTCTCTGCTCAACTGCTACGGTGGGCGAAAGTCCCGTAATACGTTCGAAGGTAGCGGCACTGTCTACCATGAACTGGGTATCTGAAAACATCAGACACCTGCGTTTTCCCTCTTCGTAAAGAGTGTCAAAAGCAAGGCTGGATTTTCCACTACCGGACACGCCGGTGATAACTGACAACTTATTACGAGGTATTTTTACGTCTATGTTTTTAAGGTTATGTATCCTCGCACCTTTAATTTCAATAAAATCATTCATCATAAACCTGAAGCTTTTACAATGTTGGTCCGCTTTGCGACATCGTGCTGATAATATCTTCAAAAACACTGATGTTATTGTCGAAGAGTTCTGATTTTGTCCAGAAGGCAATTCTGATATTACAGGTGTTTATTTTAAAGAAATACTCTACAAACCGGAATCCCATCTGATCATAGACCCACTTATATGCGGGAAGTTCACCAATTACTGCCTTTGTTAAGCCATATTCCTTCCGGACATCGTTTTTGTTTGCGTTACGGATATTGTTTGCAAACTGCTCAACGGGAAAATTAAAGTTGGCAGCAATACATCGCGACCCGTAAAGTCCGTCAGAAGTTGCTCCGGCATACAGAAGTTCCTGGTTGCGTTTGTGAAGCGATCGGGCAAATGTCTTTGTCGCATTATCCATCTCGTACTCTTCAGTAAACAGATACCACCCGCGCTTATAGGTGATAATAAATTGCAGACTTCTATTCTCATAGATGGCATCCTCAATATAAAAATGCCCATCATAAAACCGCTTCAACTGCGGTGCGCATGATGTCAAAAGCATCAGTGTTGCAACGATACTAATAATAACAAATTTACTAAATGACATAATTCTCCTTAATTGGCTAGTCTTGTCGTAATCAGTGATTCGTGATTCGGAGTAACCTCTTTACTACTGTCTTCTTTTCTAATTCATTCGTTAATTAAAACTGTTTTGAATACTGGTCCGGGCTATTTGCACAAAAATTATCCCCCCTTTATCCCTAATGTCGTTAACTTAACGTTTACAAGGCGGCAGTGCACTTGTGCGCTCGCCCCCACCCGCTCGCAAAGCCGAGCGACCTCCCCCGCAGGAGGGAGGTGTAATTGTTTGAAAATCGTAAAGATACCTCCCTCCTGCGGGGGAGGTCCAGCTGCTTTGAGCTGGGGTGGGGGCGCGCAATCGGTACAGCTGCAACATGTAAAGCTTAAGTTAACGACATTGCCCCCCCTTTATCCCCCCTTACCAAGGGGGCGCTTCCAGTGGGGGATCAATTTCCTTCTTCCTTCTTCCTTCTTCCTTCTTGCTACTTGCTACTTGCTACTTGCTACTTGCTACTTGCTACTTGCTACGGTCCCCACAGTCGCTCCTGCGCTCAATCGCCGCACCCAGTGAAAGAAGCCTCTTGTCAATGTGCTCGTATCCTCTGTCAATTTGCTCGATGTTGTTGATAATACTCTTTCCCTCAGCGGCCAGTGCTGCGATCAGAAGGGCATAGCCCGCGCGGATGTCCGGTGAACTAAGTGTCGCAGCGTAGAGCGGTGATGGTCCTACGATGACACAGCGGTGAGGATCACACAGGACAATCTGTGCTCCCATGCCACGCAATTTGTCGGTAAAAAACAGGCGTGATTCAAACATCTTTTCGTGAATGAGACAGGTTCCTTCCGACTGGGTTGCCGTGACAATCATGATTGACATAAGGTCACTGGGAAAACCCGGCCAGGGTGCATCATCGATACGCGGTACCGCACCACCAAGGTCTTTGCGTATTTTAAGTGGTTGACGTCCCGATACGTGAAGCGAATGTTGCTCCCTGTTGACATCAACAATTACACCGATTCGCTCAAACTGGAACAGAATCATCCGCATCACCGATGTGTCAACGCCGGTAATGGTGATATCAGATTGTGTAGCAGCAGCAAGCCCGATAAATGAGCCAGCCTCAATGTAGTCACTGCCAACCGTGTGCTCCACAGGTGTTGTCACCCTTTTTTCAGATCCGTGAATAGTGAGCACATTCGATCCGATGCCCTCAATGGTAACACCGAGTTTTTCAATAAAGCGGCACAGCCCCTGAACATGCGGTTCCGATGCGGCATTTGCTATGATCGTAACACCGTTTGCACCGGCGGCAGCGATCACCGCATTTTCTGTCGCGGTCACTGATGCTTCATCAAGATAGATGTCTGCACCACGTAGTCCCGCCTGCGCATCAAGAACAAAATTTATCTCCTGAGTAATATCTGATGACATTTTACGTTCAATCTGGAATTTTGCACCGAGCGCCTGAAAAACGAGAAAGTGCGTATCAAGGCGACGATGACCGATCATATCACCACCCGGCTGACGGATTATTGCCTGTCCGGTACGAACCAGCAGTGATGACGCAAAGAGGATTGATGCCCGTATGGCACTTGAAAGTTCAAGCGGAAGTATTGATGTAGTTAGTCCTGATGGATCAATGGTTACAGCACCATTAATAATCGGAGTGACTCTGGCTCCGAGGACTTCGGCGATTTTTAGCATGTTTCGCACATCTGCAATATCGGGAACATTCTTAAAGGTCACAGGGGATTTGCTGATAAGTGCAGCAGAAATAAGCGGTAGTGCTTCATTCTTATTCCCCGCTACCTGAATAGATCCACTGAGTTTCCGCTTGCCATCAACGATAAATGCGCTCATCCAGAACTCCTTCATCCAACAGTGATGAATCGTAACAACTTAATTCAGCAAATGCACCATATCCGACCGGAACATGCTGTAAATACACGTTAAGAAATTACTTTCCGCATTAATAAAGAAGAAATAGTATATTATTATAGTACAGAGATTCAGAAATAATAGGTGGATCCCGTAGAACCTGTCCTTGAACGTATCCATTTTTTATTATAATTACCTCTGTTTGCGTTTGTGCTATTTCTTGACTAATGCCTCTATAATGGGAATTCTTCTTTAGATAGTGAGTGCACGCCGCCTGCATCGTCTTGCGGATTTCGAGCTATGTAAGGGAACAACCAATTTTCATAGTAGGGATCAAGAAAGAGCCCGCAGGCAGAGGTTTTTTTATTTGGAGAGAATCAACTTCTCATACTGCCAGATCATCGAATCAGCCAGTGTGCTTTTTTCACCAAGATACCGTAGCGCCAGCGCGACCGATTCGATTGTCGAAAGTCCCTCTTTCTTTGATTGGTTTCGTAACGATTCATGCGCTGGATTAAGGGTGATACGATTCAGTTTCAAAAACCACGGATTGCGCCACCAGAGCGTTTTTGCCTGTTTCCAGGAACCATCAAGCGCGATAATTCCCCGGAGTTTGATTTCACTCTGAAGAATCGGTTTATCTTTTCGGTCAAAAATTTCTACGGGAGATGAACTCTGAGCATGTCCCTTCAGGTAGAGGATACCCCACTGTGATGGCTGCTCATGTTCGCCTGCTACAGATTTAAAATTCGGCCACGAGAGTCCTGCAAAAACCTGGCAGTTTCTTAAAATCAAACCGCAAAGATGTGCTGAATTCAATTTTTTTAATTGTTCCTGGGGATGCTGAAGGATAATCACACGCAGCTTGTTACTAAATGATGTAACCTTTTTACAGATGCAGTCACTTTTATCCCGGTAACAGGTTGAACAGATGCTGAATTTATCGAAACGCGCATGAACACGCGGATCTTTTTCCTCAACGAGTTTTTTGTTTTCTGTGGAGTTCATCAGGGCTTTCATTGTTGTATGTATGGTTTGCTTTCAACAATAGATGAAAATAACATTATTCAGGTGATAACGGTAAAAAAACAACCGCCCATCCACAACCCTTCCGCACTGAATTCTTAAACCACTGGAATAGTCCCTGGTGCAGAAGTATTTTACATTAACCGGTTCAGTAACGTAGTTACTTTAAAAATTTTTAAGGTATAGGTTGTATGGGTAGCAAGTCAAAAATTCAGTGTACAGATGACACAGGATTTATTACACATTACAAACCAGTCTCTGGTCAGGGTGTTGTTTCTCTAAACCAGGCGGTACTGGAACACAAGGCAGGTTCACTTTGATGACCCCTGGATTGTTTGCGCTGCTGACTCTTCTGTTAAATCTTGTGCTGTCGGTAACGGTGGTATTTCGAAAATATCAACGGAAAACAACGATTCCGCTGTTAGGTATCGGAGTGCTGCTTCCGGTGGTTAATTACCTTGGTATACAATTTTTTAATACCACGCTTCAAATTGAATTTTTCCATATTTTTGTCAAACTGTATTTTGGATTGTCTGTCGTTGCAATTGTTTTTATTTCTTATATATCAAGTACCTTTTTACGTGCCGATAATCAACTGCTTTTTTTCAAAGGCAGAATATCGGTAAATGTCAATGTTTTCTATCTGGTGATACTGATTACTGGCCTTTTGTCAGTTTCGTTTTTACCGATGGAGAATATCAGCAGTGAGGATATTGTTCTGATTAATAGTACGCAGTTTGATCTTCTGATGTTTCTGATTCTTGCGCTTCATATTTATGCGCTGTACTCACTCGAAAAAACGTGGCACTATGCGCACGAATACCAGAGGAGGATAACGAGGCTGTTTTTTATTCCGATGATCGTACTGATCGTATTCAATATTTTCTTTTATACAACGACCTACATTTATCATTCAATTAATCCAATGATTCTTCAGTTGAACCTGATTGTTCAGGGTATTACCTTTCCTGTATTGTTAATTGGATTTTTCAGGTACCGAATTGCAAATGAGAAGGTAACCATTCCAAGAAACACCGTGTATTCATCATTTTCGCTGTTTCTCAGTGGTGCAGCATTTCTTGGTGTCGGGACAACGCTGTATTTGTTCAAAATTCTGAGTATCGATTTTGAATGGTTTGAATCAACCTTACTGGTGTTTTCCATCGCATTCCTGCTGTTTCTGCTTGTGTCAAGTGGAAATATGCGGAGAAGAATTATTCGCTTTGTAAATAGTCAGTTCTATTCAAACAAGTATGATTACCGGGATCAGTTTTTCAGGTTGAATCAGGCGTATCTTGATAGTACAACGCTTGATAATGCGGTTATTAACCTGGTGGAAAATATAAAATATGCGGTGACCGCCACTGATGCGTTTGTGTTTCTGAAAGATCCTCATTCGAATAGTTTTACCCTGAAACGGAATCCTGAATTCGGGACGATGGATAGTATCACCATTCCTGCCAATGATCCGGTGGTGCTGGCATTCGAAAAAAATACTGCACCCCTTGTGCTCAATCATCAGAATGCCACAGAACGGGAACAGAACGTACTGGCATCACTTGACAAAAGAATGCAGTCGCTGTCACCGACAAACATTTTTCCTATCGTGCATAACGGCATTATCAATGGTATTCTGTTAATCGTGATAAAATCGCGGAAACTTGACATTGAGGATAATGCGCTGATACATGTTTTTACACAGGCAATCGGTTCATTGTATCATAAAAATTTTCTTAAACAAAAAGAGGTTGAAAGCGGACAGTTTCAATCGTTCAATCAAATAGTATCATTTGTCGTTCATGATTTGAAAAACCAGATAGCTACATTATCATTAATTGCAAAAAACGCCGATACCTATATCGAAAATCCGGAGTTTCAGAAAAGCCTTATCCGATCAATCCGCACCTGTGCAGAAAATCTTACCGCACTCACAGAAAAACTTTCAAAAAGCCGTAAGGGACTTGTCTTTTCTATTACTGTTGATCCGGTTTTACCAATAATTGAGAAGGTGATTACCAGTCCGCTGGTGACAGAAAATGATGGCGTGAGAGTAGAATGGATCAATAAAGAAAGTTGTAACGCGTCAATTGATAGTACGGCACTGGAACATGTTGTGATCAATATCATTAAAAACGCTATTGAGGCAATGGAGGGAAATGGCATCCTGCGTGTGTATTGCGGTGATGCAGACAGTAAAGCGATGGAAACCCTGAAACGTTTTAACCTGTCAGATTCACAAATCGAGAAACGGACTGCAGTCATCTGTATTGAAGACAACGGGTGCGGTATGGATAGCGATTTTGTTGAATACAAACTGTTCAAACCGTTTGAGACGACAAAAGACAAGGGGATTGGTATTGGGTTATATCAGTGCAAAACATATATTGAAAAAATGAATGGTATATTACTCTGCAGCTCCGCAGCTGGTGAGGGGACTGCATTCTGCATTTTACTTTAACATAACAAATGGAATCACTACATGTCATTACTATTAATAGCTGAGGATAATCAGGCGTTACGTGAAAATATGAAATGGGCATTGGTTTCCGAGTACAATGTTATCGAAGCGGAAACTGCTGATGACTGTGTCAACCAGTTTAAAATGAAGAAACCAGACCTTGTGTGCCTTGATATGGGACTCGACAATGAACCGCTAAAGGGTCTTGAAATAATTGATTCATTGCTGACCATTGACAGAAATGCGAAAATTATAGTCATTACTGCTAATACGTCATCAACGGTCGGTCCGGAGTCTGTACGAAAAGGTGCGTTCGATTTTTTTAACAAACCGGTTGATATTGATCAGTTAAAAATAGTGATAAACCGTGCATTAAAACGAAGTGAACTGGAACGACAATTACCGGGTAACAATGATACAGCAGGGGTGGTACAGTCAGATGCAACGTTGTCAATGATCGGTGAAAGCGCTGCAATGAAACAGGTCTTTGAAATAATAAAAAAACTGTCGCAAACCGACATGAACGTACTTGTCTGTGGCGAGAGCGGTACCGGAAAGGAACTCTGTGCGCGTGCGATTCACTATCACAGTGCCCGGAAAATGAAAAATTTTGTTCCTATCAACTGCGGTGCCATACCCGATAACCTCATAGAGTCGGAACTCTTCGGGTATGTCAGGGGCGCGTTTACGGGTGCAAACTCTGACAAGGAAGGGCTTATTGAGTTTGCAAATGGCGGGACATTACTGCTTGACGAGATCGGGGAGATGCCGAAAAATCTTCAGGTAAAACTACTGCGGTTTCTCGAGGATCAGAATGTTCAGCGGGTAGGGGATACGGTGTTGCGTAAAGTAAATGTGCGTGTCATTGCTGCGACAAACAGAAAAAACCTGGATAGCGAGAATTCCGATCTCCGCAGTGATCTCTATTACCGTCTGAGTGAATTCCAGATTGATCTTCCACCGCTTCGTCAGCGGGGGGAGGATATTCTTATTATCGCGCGGGCACTTGTTGCAAAGAATCGCGAAAAATTCGGATCTGCCAGACTGCAGCTGAGTCCACGGGCAGAAAGTGCCCTGTTAAATTACTCCTGGCCCGGAAATGTACGGGAGCTTGAAAACAAACTGAGTCGTGCAAGTATTATATGTCAAAATCAAACCATCGAACCGGATGATCTTCAGCTTGCATCGGTGTCATCATTCAGTAATATGAACTTTAAGGACGCCCGTAATGCATTTGAAAAAGAGTACCTCACAAACCTCCTTAAAAGATTTGATTATAATATCTCGGATGCTGCCCGTGCCGCAGAAATAAGCCGCCCGACACTCTACGATATGATGAAAAAACTTGGTTTACAAATACATACTGAATCGCATATTAAGCAATAGGTGCTATCAGGAGTGTCTCTTACAAGATGTGCGTGATTCGTGGTTTACCATTTGTTAAAAAATAGTTTGAATTGATTCTTCTGATTTCTCGCCCCCTAAATCCCCCGCAGGGGGACTTGAAGAGCAGAATAGCTTGTTTAGCTTATTTCTTCAAGTCCCCCTGCGGGGGATTTAGGGGGCGTGTCTCACGTGTCAATCTTAACTTAACAACATTGGCGGGGGGCGCTACCCCAATGGTACAACCTGCCGTACACTGTCAGTAAAAATACACGTTGACGTAATATTGAATTCCCTGAGTACCGGAATCAGCGTCTGATACGATTTCCCGACAAGAAATGGCTCATGGGCATCAGAGCCGATCGTGGTTTTTGCGCCAAGGTCTCCGATTTTTTTTAGCATATAGCAGAAAAGGTCATCTTTGTCAACCGCATTGGCCTGCGACCACATAAATCCGTTTGCGTTTATCTCGATACAGCAGTCATTATCAACAGCAGATTGTATTGCGCTATCAAGCAGCAGCTGGACAGTATTACGACCACCGGATGGCATCTGGAAATAACGCCATATAAAGTCAATGTGTGCTATTGATTGAAACAGTGTGCTTTTAAATGCGGCATTGACCAGACGGAAGTATTCGTTGTAAATGCGATCTGTTGGAGTCTCCTGAATCTCGGAAAGGTGTTTCCAGCTGATTCTTGGCAGGCAATGAACCGAACCGATTTTGAAATCAAAGGTATAATCGCCAAGAGCACTTTTCAGAAGCTCATCCGCACCTTCAATGAAGTCAATTTCGAGACCGGTTTTAACACTGATTTGATCGCCAAATACCTCCTTGAGATCCGAGATCTCCAGAAGGTATCTCGGGAGGTTTCGCTCATTCATTCCCCAGTCCCATAACCGCCTTTTCTGGACCTTTGATAAATAATAACGGCCTAAATGGTCGGTAAAACAGATCTCATGTATACCCTTTTGTATAGCAGTCTGGATATACTGGATAATCTGTCCGTGTGCATGACCGCAATAGGGGGAATGAATATGGTAATCTACAATCACGGTTCCTCAGACAGTAAGAACTGCTTCTTTAAGTTTACCGATTGATTCTGCTTTTTCAAGGAGCGGATCAATACACTCATGTATGAAATCATGCACCTGCTCCGGAGCACGTCCTACAAATGTTGACACATCAAGAAGCTTCGCAAGCTCCTCTTTGGTAAGGCCAAATGATGCATCATTCGAAATACGTTCGATAAGATCGTTTCTGTTACCTTCTATTTTAACCTGACGCGCGGCATCCATTGAGTGGACCCGTATCTTTTCATGAAGTTCCTGACGGTCTCCACCTTTTTTCACACATTCCATGATAATGTTTTCTGTTGCCATAAACGGAAGCTCATCATTGATATGACGTTCAATTACTTTGGGATAAACAACAAGGCCATCAGCGATGTTGATTGCAATAAGTAAACTTGCATCAGCACTTAGAAACATCTCCGGAATCGAGAGCCGCTTGTTCGCGCTGTCATCAAGCGTTCTTTCAAACCATTGCTCTGCAGCGGTCATTGCTGGTGATTGACAGAGAGAAATGATATATCTGCAAAGTGACGTCATCCGTTCACTGCGCATCGGATTGCGTTTATAAGCCATTGCGGATGAACCGATCTGGCTTTTTTCAAACGGTTCTTCTACTTCTTTCAAATGCTGCAGTAATCTGATGTCGTTTGCCATTTTGTGAAGTGACTGCGCAAGTCCGCTTAAAAGAGACGCAACCTGGTAGTCAATCTTGCGGGTATAGGTTTGACCGGTAACGGGGAGTGCTTTGCTGAATCCCATACGGTTTGTAACATTTATGTCAAGCTGACGCACCTTGTTGTGGTCGCCATCAAAGAGCGTAAGAAAGCTTGCCTGAGTACCAGTAGTGCCCTTGACACCCCGAAAGGGCATGTTTTCAATGAAGTACAGAATGTCATTGAAATCCATCACAAGGTCATACATCCAGAGGCATGCCCGTTTTCCAACCGTGGTTAGCTGAGCCGGTTGAAAATGTGTAAAGCCAAGCGTGGCAAGATCTGCATGTTTCAGGGCAAAGCTACGGAGCAGCTCAATGAGACCGGCAAGTCTTCCAAGCAACAACTTCAAACCATCACGCATCTGGATGAGATCCGTATTATCACCAACGTAGGCACTGGTTGCCCCGAGATGGATTATCGGGCGTGCTTTGGGACAAACTTCACCAAAAGTATGAACATGCGCCATGACATCATGACGGACTTTTGCCTCAAATTTTTTTGCGAGTTCAAAGTCGATATTTTCAATATTTGCTTTCATCTCATTTATCTGTTCATCACTGATCGAAAGACCAAGTTCTTTTTCGCATTCGGCAAGAGTGATCCAGAGTTTTCGCCAGGTTGAGAATTTGCACTGTGGAGAGAAAATATACGACATCTCCTTTGATGCATATCGTTCGAGAAGTGGATTGAGATACTCTTTCATTGATTCCTGATTCATCTGCTGTTTCCTGATTATATAGGTACTTGAATTAATTTCGTATGCATTAACAGGCGATAACGATCTAATCTACGTACAACCTGTTAATAAGCCAAAAATAATGATAATTCCAGGATTTTTATTGTCGTTTCAAAAAAATTAGAAATCAGACATAAAAAAGTCGCCGGAAAAACTATTTAATATAGTTTATACCAGCACTCGCAGTTGTGTGCAATGTATTTTTATAAAAACTTGTGTTAATTTTTATGTTGTTTGTTATATTCCATAATATATTACTTTTTTTGAATTAAAAAGATTTGTTACAATAAACCGTTTGGAGTCCTCCGGATTTTGCCGGTAAATAACACATTCACCAACGATCAGGGTGAAAGGGGTAAACTATGGCAGCCAGATTATTAAAGGTACTGCTTTTTGTCGTGGGTTTGATAAGTGTTCAGGTGTCATCTCAAACAATTGAAACACTTATGTCCAATGGCGTTACATTGCTTGAACGCGGCTCGTACAGTCAGGCAGTTACAGCGTTTCGTCAGGTCGTGGCAAGAGAACCGGATCACTTTGAGGGGCAGTTCAATCTTGCATTTGCGTACCTTCAATGGGGAAGAAATGGCAATGCTGTAGAAGAGTTTAAAAAAGCACTTGCCTATCAACCAAAAAATTCACAGATCTGGTCGAACATGGCAATTGCATACAGTAATCTTGGAAAGAATGAAGAAGCCTTGTATGCGTTGACTCAGGCGGTTTCGTATGATTCTGAAAATATTCCTGCAAGAATCAATCTGGCATCAATGTATGCAAATGCTAATCGCCCAAAGCAGGCGAAAGAGCAGTACGAGAAGGTACTCGCGATAGATCCGACACACGAGGAGGCGCTTGTCAATTTGTCGAAGTGTTATCTGGCTGAAAAACAATACGATGAAGCAATCAAGTATCTTAATAAAGTTGCGGAAGCGTATCCGAATAATGGTGATGTGCATTTTGAACTCGGAAATATTTTCTGGAAACGTCAGAATAATATCGATAAGGCACTGACTGAGTATAAACTTGCGGTGACATTAAAGCCTGAAAATATGGGCTTCTATGAAAACTACAAAAATGCCTTGCTGGAAAAGGGTGAGAAAGTTGATGCCATCGAACTTCTGAAAAGCGCACTGCTTAAAACCGACGATCCTCTTCGGAAAGATAAACTTCAAACAGAGATTAACCGTCTTGAAACGGGAAGCAGTACTGGTCAGACCGCTGTTGCGTTAGAAACGCTTGAGTCAAAAGAGAATATTTCTGATTTGAAAAGTGAACTTCGCAAAAGCAGCGTAAATGAGGGAAAACGTATTGATGCAAAGCCGGTTAATGTCCTTGGCGATCTTGAATCACTCAGTGCGGATACTGCTTCGACTCCAAAACTTGATTTACGCAGTGAAGCAAAGAAAAAAGCTGCTGATAAATAATCTGATCAGTGCACATTGCCACTTTACAATGTGCACATTTTTACGGTAATTCATCCAGTGCAGCATTATAACTCATATCGTCAATACCTTAAAAAAAAGTTTGGTACCGCCGTCTTAAAAATCCCATTAAGCGGCGGTTTCTCCTGTCCTAACCGTGATGGTACAAAAAGCAGTGAGGGGTGTTTGTTCTGTGATAACCGCTCATTCAGTCCTGCTGCGTTACGGGAGGAGAATCCCAAAGCGCAGCTTCTTGATGTTATAAATAAAGTAAAGCATAAATACCACGCATTCATTCCCTATTTGCAGCCATTTTCAAATACCTACGGTCCAGTTGAGCGTCTCAGAGAGGTTTACGAACCGCTATTGGATGTTGAAAACGTAGTGGGTATTGCGATTGGTACAAGGCCTGATTGCTTTACAGGGGGCGTAGTCGAATACCTTGCAGACCTTTCAAAACGGACATATCTTTCAGTGGAACTCGGGTTACAAAGCGCACATGATACAACGCTTCATGCGATTAACCGGGGGCATACTGCTAATGAGTTTGAATCGATAGTGGAAAAACTTGCTGCATATTCAATTGAAACCGTTGCCCATGTGATGCTCGGATTTCCGGGTGAATCTGATGAAATGATGATGGATACAGCACGTTTTCTTGCGGGGCTTCCGGTGAGTGGTGTCAAGATTCATCAGGTGATGATCATACGGGGGACTGCATTTGAACAGCTTTACAATGATAAAAAAATACTGCCGCTTAACCTTGACAGGTACAGTGATCTGCTCTGCCGCTTTCTGGAATTGCTTCGTCCCGATCAGCTCATTCATCGTATCGTCGCCGATTCCACAATTGAGCACGGATTGATTGCACCGCTCTGGAGTGCTGATAAGTCAAAAACGATTTCACGCATTCATGCTCTTATGGACGCAAACCAATGTGTTCAGGGTCGCTTGTTTGTATCGAAGTAATAAATACAGATAATTCGTGCAAAGATACTCAGGTAAAAAGTAAACGGTGTTACAGTTTAAACAACAATTTTTTTACGCGCGTTTAAAAAATGAGCGTTACGATAGTATTACGGGTTGTATATGGATAGTGTGCAAATGCGGCGGTGGCTGCCGCGCGGCATCAGAGCAGTTGGGTTATTCACTCTGTCAGGTTGACCCGATTGTTACAGCGATGAATACTGTATTGGAAAATGGGTAATTATATGGCAATAGTAAAAATATATGGTTGAAGATTTATATAAAAAGTACGGATACATAATTTTTGAACGCTGTTACAATATAGTACGGTGTGAACATGATGCGCATGATGCAACGCAGATTGTCTTTATGCGACTATTGGAAAAGTATGACAGCCTTAAAGATAGAGAGCAGGTTATACCCTGGATATTTGTAACAGCCCGTAACTGTTGTTTCAATATGCTGCGGGATAACAAAAAATTTATCGGTGCCGAATGCAGTGATGAGATCGGGATAAGTGACAGAATCGATGAAAAAATTAACGCACGTCAATTGATAAGCTTACTGTTTAAGAATTTTGACAGGAATGTCAGGGACGCAGTGTTGTATACCTATGTAGAGCAGCTTGAACAAAAGGATATTCAGAAAATAACAGGTCAATCGCCTGCTACAATACGGCGTAACCTGAAAAAGTTCAAGGATTATCTACCATCAATTAAGAAACGATTGGGTTTGGTATGAGTGAGCAATGTGTAAGTAAACTGGAACTTATGGCATATTTTTCCGGTGATATAAATGAAGTACGCCGCCATGAAATCGCTTTGCATATTGATCAATGCAGTGAGTGCTCGGCAAGTCTTGAATCATTATCACTGAAACAGCAGCAGTTCCTTGAAAAATATCCCATACCAAAGGTTGACAACAAAAAAAAGGTGTCATTGCGAATAAATACACGATTCTTTGCGATTGCAGCATCGCTGCTTCTGGCAGTAACCGTAGTACTGTATGTACAAATGAATAATGGTATACATGAACGGATAAAGGGAGCAGAAAAAATAGAGATGTTTGTGCTGAGTGATAAAAACACTGTAGAAAAGCGGACATCAACAGTGTATTATCCGGGTGAACGCATTCAGTTTTCGTACAGCAGTTCGGGTGAGAAATATTTTATGCTGATGAGTATGGATGAGACCGGGAAAACATATGTTTATTTTCCATCAGGGGATTCCGTTGCGATGCTGTTAAAAAAGGGAGCTGGAGTACCGTTGTCACGAAGCATTGAGCTTGACAATTATATCGGTATGGAAGTATATATGGCAGTGTTTTCGGATAACAGATTTATAATTAATGATGTAGTTTCCGGAATGAAAACGGCATTATATCGAGCCGGCAGCCTTGAACGAATGAGCAAAACGCTTAGCGGCTATTCCATCGAAAGTTTCTTAATCGAGAAACGTCAGAGAATTCAATGATTCTAAGGGTACTTGTAATAATAATAATTCTTACAGCATCTGTTCATGCTGCACGTTATGCTGTACTGGCTGGTAACAGTAATGGAGGTCCAGGGTTTGCTGCATTAAAGTATGTCAGGAAAGATCTTGAATCGGTAAAATTGATACTTATCGATCATTGCAGTTTCAGTAGTGAAAATATTCTGGTAATATATAATAAAACACAGCGTGAAATTGAAAACGGGATTGATAGTATACAGTCAAAATTACAAGCAGACTCAAATGATCTGTTTCTCTTCTATTACTCCGGCCATGCAGACGCTCAATCACTTAAGCTTGGCAAATCAGAATTTCCGCTCCAGCGATTCAGGGAACGCTTTGCATCAATGGATGCAAATATCAGAATCGGTATCTTTGATGCTTGTCAGAGTGGTAGTTTTACCAGGCTTAAAGGGGGACAGCTTGCAGAGCCGTTTCTTGTTGATAATAATGAACGGATTGAAGGGCAGGTGATTCTTAGCTCAAGTTCGTCAACCGAAAACGCTCAGGAGTCTGATCTGTTCGGATCATCAGTTTTTACATTCCACCTTGTCAATGCGTTGCGTGGTAGTGCTGACTTGTCTGCTGATGGACGCGTGACTCTTGCTGAAGCGTACCAGTATACCTATAATCATACCGTTTCAAGCACTGCTGCATCATGGGGTGGGGTACAGCATCCAGGGTATCAGTTTCGTTTACAGGGTGAAAGCGATATCGTGCTTGCCGACTTGAATTCTAAACAGACCGGGCTTGTTATTGATTCAGAAATAAACGGAAAAGTGACTATTGCTGACATGAATAGCGCAATCGTTGCTGATTTTGTAAAAGAACCCGGTAAAAAGGTAATTATTGCACTTCGTAAAGGGCGATATAAGGTTTACAATACATATGAGAATAAAAATTATCTTGTAAATGCTGTTGTAGACACTACGATTACAACGGTTGAAAAAAGCGACTTTAGAAGTGTACGATCAGTTCAGTCATTTGCCAAAGGAAATACAGGGGTAAATGGTGTCGTGCATTTTCAAATTGATAATGGTTTTATGCTTCTAAGTTTTGATGAAATCGCAGACAGAATGAAAAATGACTTTTCATCATTTGCACTATTTGGCATGAGACCATCATTTACACTGCCATCAGTGCAATATGTACCGGCGTTAAATGCTCATTTTTTCCCGGGGCGTAAGTATTCCCTGCGAAACGGATTGAAAATGATTGATATAAAAGAATATCGGATTTTTTCAGGAGCAGGTTCAAATGGTATAGACTCCTCACAAAGGAACTTTAAACTGGCTTCCAATACAAATCTAAGAATTATTTTCAGTGAACTGGTCTGCAGATATACTGCACGGACAATACTTGACGGATTATATGGAGAGTTCGGATTTCAATTGAATTATGTTAAGCATTCTGTAAAAACATCGTTTGATGATTCTCTTTATTTTGTCTCTTCGTATGGTAGTATGATAAATAACGGGTTTGTAGTATTGCCGGTAGTATATGCAGGTTACGAACGCAGAGTGTTTAGGTTTCTGAATATTGGAATTGCTGCCGGATACCGTATTCAGACACAACCATCACACCTTTACAATATAGGATATAATAACGGCAGGTCACCATTCAGGTACGATTTTAGAGGATTTAGCGGATCTGTGATACTTTCAATTAAACCATAAAAAGTGAAATGCAATGAGATTGATAATTGAAATTGGACTGATTCTGAGTGTTATAATAATATGCGGTTGCAGCAATGTATCGGACATGGCACCTGGAAGTCTGGATATCCCGTATCCAAAAACCAATGGTATTATTCCTCTCGCATTTGAAAATCAATGGGTGTATACTCATACATCATTTGATTCAACAGGAAACCGGTCGGGTGAACAATATAAGTTGTTATTGTCTATTGGTAAAGTTTATCGACGGGTAGGTGATACGTTACTGTTGTGTGACCCTTTTATCCGCGATACTATGGATTCTTATTATTATGAGTATAAATATGATGCGCAGGATACTGGTCTTCTAATAATGAACAGAACAACAGGGAATACAACGCGAGGCACATTCATTCATGGAAAATATACCAGAAAGCAGCGGATGTTATTCAAGGAGCCGGTACTATGGCTAAAATACCCCGCTGATAGTGGTGACAAATGGACTGTTACACTTGAAAACGAAAATGATACTCAACAGATTCAGGTTATGTCTACATCAGCTACCTGTTATTATGTCAATAATAAACAATCTGTAACACCATTAGCATTTAGAAATGGTTGTTATCTTTACAAAGTTGAAAAGGGTATTCGGACAACCTGGCTTTATTATCATGAGACTATCGGAATGCTTGCGTTTCTTGAGTATGAAAAGGGTGTGTTACGAAGAAATGGATTACTGAATAGCATGTATGTTGCTAATTGAGCAATGCATGGTTGGTGATCGTTTACAATTGGATGTCCTGCCTGCACAGCGGATCGGAATGCATGGAATATGGTATACCGGAAATAGTAAATCTCGAAATGAGGACGATTATGAACATTCATTGGAAATTTTAATGAATTGTTACAAAAAATCGAATACCTGAAATCAAGTTGACAGTATCTGGTATCTCCCTTATTTTTTACTTGTTGTTTTTATTTTGTTAATACGTCTCCAAACTGTTGTTCTGTCAATGCCAAGACGTCGTGCGATTTCGCTCTGGTTGCCTTTGCATTCAATAAATAGTGTATTGAATTCTTCGTCGGTTATTTTCCGATGGAATGGAAAATAATCTTTTACTGATGATTGCGCCGTGTACTGAACAGGATTTAAATCAGCCTGTTGTCCTGTTGAACAGATTCCTTTCCGTAATTCAACCTTGCGGATTTCAAGCGGAAGATCGAAGATGTCGATTAGGTCATCTTTACAGGTGACAAATGCATGCTCAATCGCATTCTCAAGTTCCCGGATATTTCCCGGCCAGCAGTAGTCCATCATGGTGATAGCACTGTCGTGAGTGAGTCCCTTAATTGTTTTTCCGGTTTCCTGATTGAATTTAGCAATAAAATGATCGATCAGTGCCCCTATATCCTCTTTACGTTCGCGAAGAGGGGGAATATGCAGGGGAAATACTTTCAGCCGGTAATACAGGTCTTCCCTGAAAACGCCATCAGCAACCATCTTTCTGAGATCTCTGTGCGTTGCAGTAATTATACGGACATCAGATTTTCGGGTAATATTCTCACCCACACGCTCGAACTCCTTCTCCTGAAGAAAACGGAGCAGCTTTACCTGAATAAGTGGAGACAACTCTCCGATTTCATCAAGAAACAGCGTGCTGCCGTCAGCCATCTCGAAACGTCCTGTTTTATCCTTGATAGCACCGGTAAACGAGCCTTTTGCATGTCCGAAAAGTTCACTTTCGAGAAGTGATTCCGGAAGTGCACTGCAGTTAAGTTTTATCATTGGTTTATTGCTTCGAACACTATTTTCATGAATTGATTGAGCAACCAGTTCTTTTCCGGTACCGGTTTCTCCGGTGATCAGCACTGATGTATTGGATGCTGCAGCGAGCTCTATCATGTTGTAAAGTTCAATCATACGGTGACTTTTTCCGACAATCTTCCCGAATCCATCAACCTTTTTTATCTGATTTTCAAGAACCGCAAGCCGGTTTTCTGTTGTTCGTAAAATTGAAATGTCGGTAAATGTTTCAATCGCACCGATGATTGTTCCATTGTGATCTTTGAGTACTTTTGCGTTCTTTAGTACAGGTACAGCTTTGCCGTTTGTGTGAAGCACGGTGCATTCTTTATTGGTAATGCTTGTGTCTTTGAAAAGAGTACATAATGGTGGAGGCTCACATATGGTATTCATGAGTGAACAACATTTTTCACCAACGATATGGTCTTTTGTTTTTCCGGTCATTTCGATCATCGCGTTGTTACAATATTTTATTGTTCCGTCAGTGTCAATCAGGATCAGCCCCTCTGCAATAGTTTCCAGGATAGCTTCAAGGCATTGTGGGCTAAGGTGGTTACCAGTAAAGCACTGCATGGTTACTCCTGTTGGTTCAATAGGAATTATATGTTGCATATGTGACAATGCACTGTGATGCACATGTTGAATGTGTTGCAAGTGCAATATACAATTGTTGCATATCGTGTTGCAAACCTGATTTAACAAAAAGTCGGATTAATGCAGTATAGATGTTGTAACGTATTGATATTATAATATGATATGATGCTTGATCTGCTTATAAAAGCATTCCGTTGTTTGTTGGCATGGAGGTTGCAGTATCTCTAAACAGGAAAAAAACTGTAAACAAAAAAATCCGGGAGGAATATATGGCAAACGCAACAAGTGATCTAAGCTTCAAAAAAGATGTCATTGAGGCATCAGAACCAGTACTGGTCGATTTTTGGGCTTCATGGTGTGGTCCATGCAGAATGGTTGGTCCGATTATCGAACGAATAGGTGAAAAAGTAGCTGGAAAAGCAAAAGTATACAAACTGAATGTGGATGAAAATCCTGTTACATCAAGTCAATACGGGATTACCGGAATTCCAACGGTGATAATTTTTAAAAATGGTCAGGTGGTGAGGGAGTTTGTAGGTGTTCAACCTGAACAGGTGTATCTTAATGCACTTTCGGTTTAGAATGATTTATTTTGATTCAGTAAAGTGATGGTTAAGGTACAAAGAGAGCGGGACACTATAAGCCCGCTCTCTGTAATTATTGAAGAATGATATACAATGATACAAGTGGAGCATAATCATGAAAAAAATACTAGTTGTCGGTGGTGTTGCCGGTGGTGCGAGTTTCTGTGCACGTATGAGACGTCTTGACGAAACTGCACAAATTATCATGTTTGAGAAGGGTGAGTATATCTCCTTTGCGAACTGTGGTTTACCCTATCATATCGGTAACGAAATAAAGGATCGTGACAATCTGATAATTCAGTCGCCAGACCGGTTTAATGCACGGTTTAATATTGATATAAGGATTCATTCGGAAGTCATTGCAGTTGATACATCAAAAAAAACCGTAACCGTCCGCAGTGAAGGTCGTACGTATGATGAATCCTATGACTATCTGGTACTTTCTCCGGGTGCAGAACCATTACGTCCACCAATTCCGGGCATTGAATCGAAAAAAATATTTACACTCAGAAATATTCCGGACATGGATAAAATAAAAACACTTGTTGATTCAAAAAATGTAAAGCATGCCGCAGTAGTGGGGGGCGGGTTTATCGGACTTGAAATGGCCGAAGCGCTTCGGCACAGAGATATTGATGTCACACAAATAGAGATGCTCGATCAGGTATTTGCTCCTGCAGACCCGGAAATGGCACAGATTATTCATCAGCATCTTGAACTTAACGGTGTAAGGCTACTGCTATCAGACGGTGCTTCTGCATTTGTTGAGAAACCGGATGGTACCATTGAAATTCAATTGAAAAGCGGTAAAAATGTTACAGTTGACATTGTAATCCTTGCTATAGGTGTCAAGCCCGATACAAAATTTGTCAAGGAAGCGGGAATCGCAGTTAACGATCGCGGTGCAATTATTGTTGATAATCACATGAAAACCAGTGATGAAAATGTATATGCTGCCGGTGATGCCGTCGAGGTAACGGACTTTGTTTCCGGTAATAAGGTTATGGTGCCGCTGGCCGGCCCCGCAAACCGTCAGGCCAGAATAATTGCAGATAATATTGCAGGTACAGGTTCAACGTATAAGAATACACAGGGTACCGCTATTTGCAAGATTTTTGATCTTACAGCAGCTGTAAGTGGTATGAATGAAAAAACAGCAATTAGAAATAATGTTAAATATGTCAAGTCATACACACACTCGGGAAGTCATGCCGGGTATTATCCTGGATCTTTTCCAATGTCAATAAAGATACTCTTTGCTCCCGATACCGGAAAACTGATCGGTGCACAGGTGATCGGTTCTGATGGTGTTGATAAACGTATCGATATTTTTGCCACTGCGATTCGTCATGGTCTGACCGTTGTTGATTTGTCTGAACTGGAGCTTGCATATGCGCCGCCGTATGGTTCTGCAAAGGATGCCGTAAATATTGCAGGGTTTACAGCAGAGAATATTTTAAAAGGGCTTACTCCGGTATGGTATGCGGATGAGCTTGAAAAGAAGAGAAACGGGGCAATACTTTTGGATGTTCGTACTGCATCAGAGTACGAACAGGGACGCATTGATGGAGCAATGCATATTCCTGTTGACGAGCTAAGAAAACGGATTGGAGAACTTGATAAAAGTAAACCAATACTTGTGTATTGTCAGGTTGGATTGCGCGGGCATGTTGCAACACGCATTCTGATTCAAAACGGATTTAACGCAATCAATCTCAGTGGTGGATACAAGACATTTATGACCTACAAAAAGCACGACAGTGAGGCATCATACCTGAAGCCGCTATCGCAGTCAGTGTGTTCATCACCGAGTGGTGAATCCGAAAATGTAAAAAAAAAAGTAGTTGATGCCTGTGGTCTTCAGTGTCCGGGGCCGATTATGAAACTTAAAGCGGCAATTGACCAGATGAGTGTTGACGAGGTTGTTGAGATCAAGGCGACAGAGATGGGTTTTGCCGCCGATATCCCGGCGTGGTGTACGCGGACAAATAACTCCCTGTTGTCACTTAAAGCGGAGAATGGATATTACATTGCAACAGTAAAGAAGGGCAAAGCACAGGATGTTTGCCGCATCCCGGAGACATCACGGGATAAAAAGACGATGGTTGTATTTTCCAATGATTTTGATAAAATGATGGCTGCGTTTATTATTGCCAACGGCGCGGCATCAACGGGAAGCGAAATCACCATGTTCTTTACATTCTGGGGACTAAATCTTTTGCGGAGAGATTATCATGTACCTGTAAAGAAAAATCTAATTGAGAAAATGTTCGGCATGATGATGCCCCGGGGAGCATCAAAGGTAACACTTTCAAAAATGAAGATGGGTGGTATGGGAACGCTTATGATCAGGCAGATTATGAAAAAGAAAAATGTGCTGAGTCTTCAGGAATTGATGGCTGCAGCACAGAAGAATAATGTCAGGTTTGTTGCATGTAGTATGTCAATGGATATTATGGGAATAAAGAAAGAGGAACTGATCGACGGTGTCGAAATTGGCGGTGTGGCATCATATCTTGAGAAGGCAGATAACGCAGGGTATAATATTTTTATATGATATGGTTGTTACGGGGGTTGGGGTGGTTTCCAAAATGGTACAATCGGTTTTTCAATGTCACCACATTGTTATGTAACAATCAACATTTTGAAAAATCATTACCATATCCCCCGGTCCCGATCCCGTAGGGATGCCCCTTGTGGGCATCTGATTCCAACGCAAACGTTCAAACAATCATTCAATTTTATTAAACGATATATAAATTGTTTTCTGGGGTGGAAGGGATGGCCACGCAGGGCCATCCTTACAATACTACAGATCCACACACTCAACCGACATCTCCTTTACAATGCCGCAAATAATATCAAATGCAGCGTTCACTTCTTCAGTGGTGATAATAAGCGCAGGAAAAAGCCTTATCACTACACCATGTTTGAGGTTTAACAGTAGTCCTTTTTCAAGAGCTTTATCAAAGAGGTAGGTTGCATACTCTTTATTTCTGAACTCAATTGCCCACAAAAGCCCTTTCCCTCTGACTGTATTGATAAGAAACGGGTATTCCTTCTTTAACGAAAGCAACTTTTTTTCAAAGAGAGCACCCTGGGCTTTGACGTTATCTTCAATATTATTTTTCTGCATAAACGAAATAACCGAGGCTGCAACTGCACATCCAAGCGGGTTACCGTTATAGGTACCGCCGTGGTCTCCCATCGTAAGCTTCGCTGCCACTTTGTCATTTACAGCAACCGCTCCAAACGGAAAACCACCAGCAATCCCTTTAGCCATAGTGATCATGTCCGGATTCAGATCATACTCTATTGACATAAAGGCAGGTCCGGTTCTGTAGAATCCGGTCTGGATTTCGTCAATGATCAGGAGTGTTCCGTTGTCCGAACAGCATTTTCTCAGGTAAACAAGAAAATCCTTATCGACAATATGTACCCCACCTTCACCAAGAATCGGTTCAATGATAACCGCAGCAGTATCATTATCAAATTTCTTTTTAAAACCGGCGTAATCATTGATATCAAAGAATTCATGATAAGGTACCTGAACATTAAATTTATCCCTTAAAAGCGGCTGCCCTGTGGCAGATGTCGTCGCAAGCGTCCTGCCATGGAAACTCATTGACGCAGAAAGAATTTTATTTTTACCGGTAATTTTCCGCGCAAGTTTCATTGCTGCATCATTTGCTTCCGCACCGCTATTGACAAAAAACACCTTTGTCATTACTTTGGGAAGAATGTTAATAAGAGCAAGAAGGCATTCTGCCCGTGCCGGTGAGTAGGTAAGACCTGCGTTGGGTCCGTGAATCATCTTTTTACTTTGTGATGTAATCGCATTTACTATCACCGGATGACTATGGCCAAGACTTGTAACCGCCCATCCTGATGTGAAATCAAGATATTCATCTCCGTTTTCCTCATGAACCAGAACCCCGTGCCCCTTTTCAAATGAAAGAGGGATTTTTTCTGTAAAATTAACCATATACATGTTCTCGATTTCTATAGTGTTCATAATATAATTGCCTTTATGTAAAATGACGTTCAATTAAACGGATGATACTCCGTTAACGCTGATGAGTTTTAATGCTCCCAGTGTCGCAATTAATCCGGCAAAAACGATTACAATGTTTTACCAGCCAGACATGAATGTTATGGAATATTCAGATATACAGATTAGTGCAATCTGAATAGTGATCGGGCTGACAGGACGCATGGCTGCAGTGCGTCCTTAACATCTCCTTGCGTAATCATTTTTCTCCTTTTGTTAGCGCTTGCTGACAGTCATAAAACAAAAAAGGATCCGGCCTTTTCAGGGCGGATCCTTTTTAAACGTCTTGTTTTCTATTATTCTAAGTTCAGGATCCACCCAATGTATATAAACAGCGTGCGGCTTTGCGGGCTGCATGGTTGTTCTGTTTAGATATTGGTTTTACCTGTTTTGTGTTCATAATTCAAATATACAACGTTTTTAAATAAATGCAAATAATTTTTTTTATTTTTTTAAACCGGATTACACCTGTTTAAAAAAATATCAATTGTAAACTATCGCAGTATTGGTTCAAGGATCGCATAAAAAAGCGCCCCGACGAAATAACCGGCAAGTGCAGGAGGTGCAATTCGTTTCATATACCACATAAAATCGATTTTCACAAGCCCCATTGTGGCAACACCGGCAGCAGAACCAATGATTAGAATACTTCCTCCTGTTCCCGCACAGTAGGAGAGGTAGCCCCAGAACTGATGATTAACCGGGAACTGGTCAAGAGTGTACATTCCGATTGTTCCAGCGACAAGTGGTACGTTGTCAACTATCGCTGAAAGAAGGCCGATAGCTGTATCAATTAACAGTGGATTCTTAAGGGTAGTATTAAGGTATGTTGCCCAGCTTCCGAGTTGACCGATTGACTGTAGTGCTGCTATACAGGTGAGAATTCCAAGAAAGAACAGTACACTTGCCAGATCAATATTACGTAATGCCTGAACAATAGAATATGCCTCCTTCTGTTCATCACTTTTTTTACTATGCATGAATTCAGTAAAAATCCAGAGCACACTTAATGCAAGAATCATTCCCATAAATGGCGGAAGCTCTGTGAGTGATTTAAACACAGGAACAGAAAGAAGTCCACCCAAACCAAGTATGAGTACTGTGTTGCGTTCCCAGGCTGGTGTTTTTGGTGCTGAACTGTTCTTCGTTTCAGTTCTGTCAAGATTACCTTTTATCCAGAATGAAATGATTACTAATGGTACAAGTGCATTGAGAATACTTGGAATAAATGCCATTTTCATTATTTCAAGTGATGTAATTCGTCCGGCAATCCAGAGCATCGTCGTGGTGACATCACCGATAGTTGTCCAGGCGCCGCCTGCATTTGCTGCAATAACGATCATTGATGCAAACAGCAGCCGTTCCTCTTTCTCCATTTTAAATTTTGACAGCAGGGAAACCATTACTATGGAGGTTGTTAAATTGTCAAGTATTGATGACATAAAGAACGCTATCCAGGTAATTACCCATAAAAGTGAGCGTTTGGATTTTACTCCGATACGGCTTGTAATCAGATCGAACCCATCGTGCGCATCAATGAGTTCTACTATGGTCATTGCACCGAGCAGGAAGAAAAGTATTCCCGAAAAATCGCCGACATGTTCAAGAAGTTGCCGGGTGATCTCATGCTTATCCGGTGATGCAAGAACATAGACAGTCCAACAGAGTACACCGGTGAGTATTGCAGTGGCGGTTTTATTGACTTTTATGTAGTGTTCAAGGGCAATCGCAAAATAACCGATAACAAATATTGTTACAATTAGAGTTGTCATGACTTTAATTCCTTAAGTGTAAATAGTTGACAATATAAAATGATGCTACAAAAATATACCTGCATGTATATACCGGTATACAGATGTCGTTGATGTGTATTGATCAAGGCTTATTGTGCGAAGTACTGTATGCAATCGACCGTTTGATCATACTGCAGAATACTTGCTAATCAGCCTGATCGATACCATCTTAAAAACTCAGGTTGTATTGTAGTATGTTAAGGAATCAAATAAGCAGGACTTTTGTAAGAACCTTATTACTGCGGTTAGGGCATATATATCTACAGAAGAGGGTTGCAGCAGTTTCTGAATCAATCAGATTTGGAAGTATCGATGAAATTGTTGCCGGATGTTTAAATGTTTGTGTAGTAAATGGATCAAAATAAAGGGGTATCAGAAATAGTGATGTATCAACGGTTTGTGATGATTTTTCAAGAAAAGAAACTTCCACTGATGAATGCATTACCTGGATAGTCGAAGGTGTATCCAGCGGGGACTTGTCGATACGGGAGATCAACAAAATGAAAAGGAGTGACAGGAGTACTTTACAGGTTTTTTTAAAAAGAAGATCATCATGCATACGATTACTCTCTGAAAAAAATGACGGCCTATAAATTACCTTTTGCATCATCAAAAAACCAGCACTATTCATAGATTGCTGGACACATCTTGTTGTTATCATATGAAATTGGTTTGTATCTGGTGGAAAATTAATGATATACTATTGCTTTTAACCATAATCAAGTCTGGTTACTGCAATTTAATAGACAAACTGCTTTCCTTTTTATATTTTACGTCCGTATTTGAAAAACATCTGTATGATGATTCAGATACACTGGTAGATAAAAATTATGCCCGACAGTCATATAGAAAACAGCGTTGAAAAAAGCTCTGGAAAACAGGCTCTCAGGTTCTCTTTAGTACTTGCATCACTGGGTGTTGTTTTTGGTGATATTGGTACAAGTCCGCTTTATGCACTTCGTGAATGTTTTAGTGGGAATCACGCGATCCCGATACTACGGGATAACATTCTTGGCTGCGTATCTCTGATCTTCTGGTTGATATTTCTCATCGTTTGTATAAAATATGTTGCACTGCTGATGAAAGCTGATAACAAGGGTGAGGGCGGAATAATGGCGCTTATGGCGCTTATTGACAGAATCAGTCCTGTGGCAAAAAAGTATACAGTACTGATCTCTCTTTGTGGAATTATTGGTGCTGCTTTATTATGTAGTGATGCAGTATTGACACCGGTTGTTTCAGTATTAAGTGCTGTAGAGGGTCTTAAAGTGATTGCACCGGCGTTTGAGCGTTTTGTTGTTCCGATTTCAGTAATTGTTCTAATTTCGTTGTTTATTATACAATCAAAGGGAACTGTTAAAGTCGGTATGTTGTTCGGGCCGATAATTCTGGTCTGGTTTCTTACGATTGGTATAATTGGTGTTTTTACAATATTCAGGAATTTTGAGATTCTTTTCGCTCTAAATCCTTACTATGCAATAAAAATGCTGATTAACAATCCACATAACGCACTTATGATCATTGGTACTGCAATACTTTCGGTTACAGGTGCCGAGGTTTTATATGCTGATATGGGGCACTTTGGAAAAAGACCAATTCAGACTGCATGGTTTACAATTGTTTTTCCATCACTGGTACTCAATTATATGGGTCAAGGGGCGTTCCTTCTCTCAGGAGCCGAAACTGCGGATAATATCTTTTTCCGTATAGCTCCATCGTGGTTTGTTTTTCCTCTTGTTATTATAGCAACACTGGCAACCGCGATCGCATCACAAGCCGTTATCACCGGGATATTTTCACTTCTGCGACAGGCTGTGCAGCTTGGATTTTGGCCGCGTTTACGAATTATTCATACATCTGCACACACAATAGGACAGGTTTTTATTCCGTCTGCAAACTGGTTACTCTGTATTGCAACTGTACTTCTGGTGATTGTGTTTCAGAAGTCATCAAGTTTTGCAAGTGCATATGGAATTGCAGTTACTGCCACCATGCTTCTTACTACAATTATGGCAATTTTTGTTGCCCGGCAGGTATGGAAAGCTCCGAAGCCGCTTATACTCTTTGTCTGGGTGTTTTTTGTGATACTTAATGCAGTACTTTTTGCTGCAACTATGACCAAAGTGGTTGCCGGTGGTTGGGTTGTAATTACATTTGCAGCAATATTGTCGTCGCTGATGTACACCTGGGTGGTTGGCAGAAAGATGCTGGGGCGCAGATTTGCGTCAGAAGCAGTTCCCCTGAATTTGTTTATTGCTGATATTGTAAATCTTAAACCGATACGTGTAAAAGGTATCGCAGTATTTCTTTCTGCAAATGTCGGTGGAACTCCCCGGCCACTTTTACATAACTATAAACACAATAAGGTGATTCACGAAACGACGATCATCGTAAACCTTCAAAATGTTGATGTTCCAACAGTGTCACGTCATGATAGAGCTGAAGTGACAGACCATGGGCATGGTATTATTCAGGTATTGTTGAAGTTTGGTTTTATGGAGACACCTGATGTGCCCCGGATTCTTTCAAAAATCTCACTGCCGGTACATTTTGATCAGATGCAGGTTACCTATTTTCTTGGTAAGGAGCGTCTGGTTGTATCAAGAAAAAAATCCATGTTTATCTGGCAGAAACATGTTTTCCGTTATCTCGCACATAATTCACTTGACGCAACAACGTTCTTCGGGCTCCCATCAAACCGTGTTGTGGAGCTTGGGATGCAGATCGATTTGTAAGTCGTCACCACCCCGTCAGGCTACGCCTGCCACCCCTCCAATGGAGGGGAATTTGTTTTTTACCTAATAACCCACCTGTTTTTTTTAAAATTCCCCTCCTCTGGAGGGGATGCAGGCAAAGCCTGACGGGGTGGTGCATTGCCGGATTTTGCAATACCTCCCCGCTAAAGAAGCACCCTGCTTCCAAAATGAAATTGCCAATCATAAGAAAAAATGGCAATTTAATCAAAATTCCATATATTTAGTAATCATAACAAAAAGCTGAGTAATTCCTGATTTAATGATAAGTACAGTTTTGTCAGATATTTTTTGAACCTTAAACGATTTACTTGGCACAAAAAATTGTACAGAATATTCTTCGAGTTGTTTAGTGGAGAAAATCTGTTAGCGAGCTATAATGGAGTCTAAGTACGTGCATTTAAACTCAACTTTTAATATCCACAACTTTAAAGGGGGGAACCCGATGAGTATATTTCGTAATAAAGGTTACTTATTATTGCCTTTATTGGTATTGCCGTTCTCATTGAACGCTGATGACCTGCTGGATCAGAATGATTTTGAAAACGGTGTAGGTCTTCCATGGCATATTTCCGAAAGTGCTGAAGAGAATTCAGATTTCAAAGTTGAAAACGGTAAGTATATCGTGATTCTTAATTCAAAAGCAAAAGAAAAATGGGATGTTCAGATCAGGCATCGCGGTCTGACAATCGAAAGTGGTCACAAATATACAGTTAAGTTTAAAGTTAAAGCTGATAAAGCTACAAAATTGTATGCAAAAATCGGCCAGCAGGATGGTCCGTACGATGAGTACTGGAATAATAATTGGAATCCTTTCTCACTTGAAGCAAATAAAGAGCTTTCTGTCAATGCAGAGTTTACAGGTAAGGCAACAGATAATACTTGTGAGTTCGCTTTTCACTTTGCTGGTGAGTTAGCCACCAGTAACCCTCCGATAACATTTGAATTTGATGATATCTACCTTGAAGATCCTCAGTACACAAAGCCGCCAAAACCACCAGTAGAGCCTCTGCCAATAGTCAGAGTAAATCAGGTTGGTTATCTGCCAAACGCTAAAAAACGTGCAACAGTTGTTTCAAGCTCATCGTCTGCACTGGACTGGAGCCTTAAAAAAGGTGGAGCTGAAGTAGCTTCTGGTAAAACATCACCAAAATCCGGCGTCGACAAGGCATCTGGTGATAATGTCCACATTATTGACTTTTCAGATGTTAAAACACAAGGTGAAGGATATACTCTGTCTGTTGGCAGTGATGTAAGCCATCCGTTCACCATTGCTGATACTGTCTATAAAACCATGAGAAAAGATGCTGCTCAGTATTTCTATCATAACAGAAGTGCTATTGAGATTAAAATGCCATATTGCGGACGTAGTGATCTTGCGCGTGCTGCCGGACACACGAAAGACGTAGCTGAGACATGGCCTGGCCTTAGTGCTAGTGAAGATCCTGGTCAGGAAAAATACTCACTTGATGTTACTGGTGGATGGTATGATGCCGGTGACCATGGAAAGTACGTTGTAAACGGTGGTATCTCTATCTGGACAATGATGATGCAGTATGAACGGGCTATGACGGTGGGCAAAGAAAATCAGTTCGCTGATGGCTCTATGAACATTCCTGAAAGCGCAAACAAATATCCTGATATCCTTGATGAAGCTCGTTGGCAGATGCAATTTATGCTGAAAATGCAGGTACCCGAAGGAAAGAAGATGGCAGGTATGGCGCATCATAAGATTCATGATCAAAAATGGACTGCCCTTGGTTGTGAACCCTCTAAAGATACACTACCGCGGTATTTGCGTCCTGTAAGTACTGCTGCAACGCTCAATCTTGCTGCTGCAGGAGCCCAGGCATCACGTATCTGGAAAGAAATGGATGCAACATTTTCTGCAACATGTCTTGCCGCTGCTGAAAAAGCATGGGCAGCAGCTCTCAAAAATCCTGCAATATACGCTCCATTGCATAAAACTGGTGGTGGCCCCTACAATGATAGCTATGTAAAAGACGAGTTTTACTGGGCTGCTTGTGAACTGTATATAACAACAGGAAAGTCGGAGTATCTGGACTATTTGAAGGACTCACCGCATTATCTTGAATTGCCGGTTACATTGGGCAGCGGAGAAGACGATGGCTTAACAGGTTGCTGGACCTGGGGTTCAGTACAGGGATGTGGTACCGTATCACTTGCCCTTGCAAAGACCAATGTTAGCGAAGAACTCGCAGCAGCTGCAAAGGCTAAAATTGTTAAAGCTGCTGACATGTACCTGGAGAACATGGAATCCGAAGGATATATTGTACCAATTAAACCAGCTACAAATGGTTATCCATGGGGATCAAATTCATTTATACTCAATATTATGATCGTTTTTGGTCTTGCACGTGATATTGAAGGAGATAACAAATATCTTGATGGAATCTCGGAATGTATGGACTATATTCTTGGACGAAATCCGCTTGATCAGTGTTATGTAACGGGTTATGGTGAGAAACCACTTCAGAATCCACACCATCGTTTCTGGGCATATCAGTCAAATAATAAGTTCCCGAAACCTCCTGCGGGTGTAGTCAGTGGCGGACCAAACTCTGGTCTTCAGGATCCATGGGTTCAGGGTTCAGGTTGGAAAGGTACTGGACCGGATGCAATTCCACCGCAGAAATGTTTCATGGACCATATCGAATCATGGTCTACCAATGAAGTAACGATCAACTGGAATGCTCCATTAGCATGGGCAACTGCATACCTTGATGAAAATAAGGACTATACTCAGACTCCTGTTATTTGGTTCTCTGGAAAGAGAAATGCAAACAGCAAGTTTGCTCCAACTATGGAAGTAAAACGTAATGGTCTTGCTGTTTCATTGGGAACAGTTAAGGAAGCAAAAGTATCTATCCTTACAGCTAATGGTAGAATCGTTTTTTCCCAAAATGTGACTCCAAAAACAAGCGGTGAAGTGCTTATTGGAAATAGTCAGATTATGAAAACTGCAGGACTTTATATTGTAAATATTGTAACTCCTAATGGAGCATTCAATAAGAATATCATTATAAAGTAACCTTATAACACAGTTTAATGCTAAGTGTAAGTGCCATCGTCGCAGTTGTATGCTTCGATGGCACTTTTTTATTTCAGGAACATCGTTTTTTTAGATACTTCTAATTTCCTCAATTAAAATAAATTGCATTTGCATCACAGCCTCCGCAGGGGGACTTGTAAAACATTGAATTGTCAATAAGCATTCCTGTAAGGGAGATGCTTTGAGCCAGGGTGGGGGCGCTTAATCGGCACAATTGCAACATACCAGGCTTAAGTTAATAGCATTGAGGGTAGCCCCTGGCTTATGAATTCTGAATTCCCTCTTCCCATAACCCTCAACGACAAAGTATTTTATACTCTTTCAAAATCTTTTCAGGGATAGATCTGATGGAAACCTTGCAGAAAACTTTTTTCTATGATAAACATGTGGCTTTGAATGCAAAAATCAGCCCGTTCGGTGGATTCCTTATGCCGATCCAGTATGAGGGAATTATCAAAGAGCATAATGCTGCACGTAATCAGGCTGCGATTTTTGATACCTGCCACATGGGTGAGTTTATTCTGAAAGGTTCAACCGCAGTGGCCGACCTTGAAAAAATTATCACCTGTTCAGTTGGATCAATGAAAAACGGTCAATGCAGATATGGTTTTATTTGCAACGAGGACGGTGGGGTGATTGATGATCAGATTCTGTACCGCCTTGATGATGATGAGTTTCTGATGGTCGTGAATGCATCAACGCAGCCAAATGATTTCGCATGGATCAAAAGCAACCTGTCTCATACCACCGAGATACGCAATATCACTGAAACTACCGCAAAACTGGATCTTCAGGGACCTGCATCACCAAAGATATTTCAGAAACTGATGGGGCAGCCCATTAACGACATGAAGTATTATCATTTCAAGTACAATACGTATCGCGGTGAACGGATTTTGACAAGTCGTACCGGATATACCGGCGAAATAGGTTTCGAAATTTACTGCAATGCAGAACTCGCTTTTCAATTCTGGGATGATTGTCTTAATGCCGGTGTTGTGCCTGCCGGACTTGGTGCACGCGACACACTTCGCCTTGAAATGGGGATGCCGCTCTATGGACATGAACTTGATCAGGATACCAATGCGGTTGAGAGCGGCTTTACAAAGTCTATAGCCGACAAAGAATACATTGGATCAACAGTACACAAAGATCAGTCAAAAAACAAACAGCTTTTATGTGGCATTACCCTTGAAGGAAAACGTGCCGCACGCCATGGTGATCTGATACTTGACAGTAAGGGTAACCAGGTCGGTCGTATTACCAGTGGTTCCTTTTCGCCATCACTGCAGAAAGCAATTGCACTCGGGTATGTACAAAAAGAGTATGCATCACAGGGTACCTCATTAGTTATTAAAACTGAGCGTAGTGAACTTGCCGGAGTGGTAAGTCCGTATCCGTTCTATACAAAAGCAAGCGGCCGCGAGCCGATGACGAAGTATCTGTAGTTATTAACCAAAAGAAACTTAATTCATTTTTATACAGTTTGTAAATCAAGGAGCATTTCATGATTCCAGCAGATCGCAGGTATACAGCAACGCATGAATGGGTTAAAATTGAAGGGTCAGTGGCTATTGTCGGTATTACTGATCACGCACAGGATGCACTCGGTGATATTACGTTTGTTGAACTGCCAAAAAAAGGTGCTGCTCTTAAAAAAGAGAAAGAGTGTGCAGTCATTGAATCGGTGAAAGCCGCAAGTGATATCTACGCACCGATCAGCGGAACTGTATTGGAAGTCAATGAAAGTCTTGAAACTTCACCAGAGGTGATCAACAGTGATGCCCATGGTGAAGGCTGGATTTACAAGTGCACAAATTTCAGCCAGGCAGAGTATGATTCACTGCTTGACGCAAAAGGGTATGAGAAAGCGCTGGAGAACGAATAATGAGCTATATTGCAACCACTCCACAGCAGCGCGCAGAAATGCTCGCAGTCTGCGGGGCAAAATCTGTAGATCAGTTATTCAGCGATATTCCAGTGAATGTGCGGCCTAAATCATTCGATATCCCGGCCGGTAAATCGGAATTTGAGCTGCTCTCATATTTTACATCACTTGCCGGTAAAAACTATTCACATCTTATCAATTTTGTCGGCGGTGGATTTTATGATCATTTTATTCCGTCCGCAATTGATGCGATCGTGTCAAGAAGTGAATTCTACACTGCCTATACACCGTATCAGCCGGAGCTGTCACAGGGAACGTTGCAGGCTATTTATGAATATCAGAGTGACATCTGCCGGCTCACCGGTCTTGATGTCTCCAATGCATCACTGTATGATGGCGGAACTGCACTCTACGAAGCTTGTCAGATGGCAATTCATGCTACCGGACGAAGAAAGATTATTGTTGATGGCGGGGTGAATCCGATCTATCGCAAAATGCTGCGCTCTTATTCTGTAAATTTGTCTATTGAGATCGTGGAAATTCCGGTGTCGCATGGCCAGAGTGATCGTGCAAAAATCTATTCAACGCTTGACGAAAATACCGCAGCATTCATTGTGCAGAATCCTAACTTCTTTGGCGTTATTGATGATCATTCTGATATTGTTGAAAAATGTCACTCCAAGGGTATTCTTGCTGTGCAATCGGTGTATCCAATTGCTCTCTCTCTGCTTAAAACTCCTGCAGAACAGGGCGTTGATATTGCTACCGGTGATGGTCAGTCGCTGGGGCTTCCTCTTTCGTTCGGTGGTCCGTATCTCGGTTTTATGGCTGCAAAGAAGGAGCTTGCCCGAAAAATGCCCGGACGCATGGTCGCACGAACTGTTGACACAAAGGGACAACAGGGCTTTGTATTGTCGCTTCAGGCCCGAGAACAGCATATACGCCGCGAAAAAGCAACGTCCAATATATGTTCAAATCAGGCACTCTGCGCACTCAGGGCTCACATCTACATGAGTCTTATGGGTAAAGAGGGATTGCGTTCAACTGCTCAGCTTTGCGTTGATAAAGCGCATTACACGATCGAAAAACTGAATGCAATTCCCTGTGTTAAGGTCATGGATTCATCACCAACATTTAATGAGTTCACGGTAAAACTACCCATTGACGCAAGCGAAGCTGTTGGAAGAATGATTGACAGAGGATTCGCAGCAGGATTTCCATTAGGGCGTTATTATCCGGGAATGGAGAATTATCTCCTTGTTGCAGTAACCGAAAAGAGAACCAAGCATGAGATCGGTCTCTATGCTGCGATGCTTGAGGAGGTAATATGTCAATAATATTTGAGAAAAGTATACAAGGAAGACTTGGCGTATCACTACCCAAAAGCGATGTACCAGTAAAGCATGCTATTAACAGTAACTATCTGCGTGCAGAAAAAGCAGCGCTGCCGGAACTTTCTGAACTGGACGTGGTGCGTCACTTTACAGCATTGTCAAGAATGAATTACGGCGTGGATACCAATTTCTATCCACTTGGCTCATGCACCATGAAATACAATCCGAAAGTAACTGAGAAGATCGCATCCATGGACGGTTTTGCATCACTGCATCCTTTGCTTCCACAGCTTCTTCGTGGTGGAATGCTTACTCAGGGTGCTCTGGCAGTTATTTATGAACTGGAACATCTCCTGAGTGAAATCACCGGAATGGACGCCTTCTCGGTGCATCCGATGGCTGGTGCGCATGGAGAATTAACCGGCATGATGATCGTTGCGGCGTATCATAAGTCAAAGGGTAATAAAAAAACGGAAGTGCTTATCCCCGATGAAGCGCATGGCACGAATCCATCAAGTGCCGCGATTGCAGGTTTTGAGGTAAAGTCAATTCCTACAACTGCAGAGGGAGCACTCAATGTTGATGCGCTTGAGGCTGCTATCAGCGAGAAAACTGCTGCGATCATGCTGACTAATCCTAATACGCTTGGTCTTTTCAATCCCTACATTGAGAAAATTGCTGCGATTGCACACAAGTACGACGCGCAGCTTTATTATGATGGTGCAAATCTTAATGCAATTCTTGGAAAGTTTCGTCCCGGTGATGCACTTTTTGATGTTATGCATGTCAATCTGCACAAAACATTTGCAACGCCGCACGGTGGTGGCGGTCCGGGCTCAGGACCTGTCGGTGTGCGCAAACATCTTGAAAAGTTCCTTCCGGTCTCAAGAATCGCAAAACGTACTGATGGCACCTATGCGCTTGATTACGAACATCCTGAATCAATAGGGTATATTGCACCATTCTACGGTAACTTTTCAGTATGCCTGAAAGCGTACGCATACATTCTTCAGCTCGGAAAACAGGGACTTGTTGATGTAAGCGAAAATGCAGTGCTTAGTGCGAACTATGTGCTTCATTCTCTTAAAGATACGTATCATGTTCCCTACATGAAAACCTGCATGCACGAATGTGTGATAACTGCAAAAAATCAGGGTGATCAGGGTATTCATGCTCTTGATATAGCAAAAGCACTTATTGATCGCGGGTTTCATCCTCCAACAATCTATTTCCCGTTGATTGTTAAAGAGGCAATGATGATCGAGCCGACGGAAACGGAGAGTAAGGAGACGCTTGATTCGTTTATCGCTGCGATGAAAGAGATCGCGGAAGCATCAAAGACCAATCCTGAAAATATCAAAAATGCACCATTGACAACGCCGGTGGGCAGGCTTGATGAGACAAAAGCGGTTAAGGATATGGATTTTGCATTTAATGGATAGAACCGTTACTAATCAATTGGATACTATTATAGTAGAGAGTAGAAATATTTTTTGCATAGATAAAAAAAAAAGAATATATTATACTTACTATTAGATAAGGGTCCTTGAGCATAGGATACATTTTAGAAGGGGTAATTGTATGAAATTAAGAATGATTGCATTATTAGTGGCATTTTCGATCTCTGCACTGTTTGCAGCAGAGAAAATTGTTACTCCAAACAAAGATGGTGTAGGCGTCTACAAAAACGAAATTCGTGAATTGTACGAGAAACCATTGTTTACTGTCGGTACAAGCGACCGTCTATCGATTCTCGATTCAAAAGGCAATTTCCATAAAGTAAAAGTAAATGGTCAGGTTGGCTGGATTGAAAAGTCAAACGTTCAGGCCACAGGTAAAAGCAGAACATTCGTGTTCGACAATGCAGAAGTTGTTGGTTACCTCGATAACCCGACACCAGTTTACATTATGGATACTGACGATCCAAACGCAGACCCGATCAACCTCGATCGTTCATTCAAAGATGCTCTTCGTGAAAACGTAGACAAAGAAACTGTTGAACGTCAGGTAAAGTAACAACGCATTGCGTTTTTTTTGGTTACAGGTATTTAAAGGGAGAATCTTTGCGTTCTCCTTTTTTATTTCTATGCCCCGTAGTACTCTTTTTAAATGGTTGAGAAAATTACCCTTGTTGTTCTGTAAGTTCATGATAGAGGAACTGTATTCCGGAGGGCAATTGTATCTGATTCAATGAAAAATATCAAATGTCCTGTTAGCAGGGATATAATTCGCGTGCATCAAAAAGGTACCTGGTAATGAAACGTAATATATTTTCACATAATCAAATTTTTCTGATTCTATTCTGTTTATTTCTGCTACGAGGTTCTATCCAGATCCTTATGACTCCTCCGCTTGAAGGGTTTGATAGTATTGGGCATATTGATTATCTTCAATATCTTCATGATCATGGAAAACGGGATCTTAAAAAAATGCCGATTTCAGAAAATTCGTTAGAACTGTTAAAAATTATGCCACTTTGCAAACACATGGAAACCAATGATAGCAGCGGACTTCATTATGAGCAATATTACACACAAAGTTTTTCAACTATTGACTCATTAAAGCACGTGCTCTGGAAAATGAAGTTTTACCCTCCAAATGTAAAGTATGTTGATAGTGAAAATAACTGGCAAAGAAAACATCCTCCGCTTTATTACTGGATTTTAAACTCTATTGTAGAAAGAATAAATCCCTCATATTTTATTCAGGCATACTATTGTTTTTCATTTCTTTCGCTTTTATTACTCTCATTATCGATGATTCCTTTTTACTTATTCGGAAGAGTAATTCCTGATGATGGTAAAGGAAAATATAAACTTTTTTTTGTTGTGTTGTTTACAATCCAGCCGATGATTTATATGATCGGTGCAAGAATTTCAAATGATGCACTGGCATATACGTTTAATGCTTTAATATGTCTCCTTTTACTTAAAACGCTGATAGCATCATCAGAAAAAAAACAAACTGCACTTATTTATGCATTACTGGCTGGAACAGTTACTGGACTTTCGATAATCACCAAAACGTATGCATTACTTTTTTTGCCTGCCTTTTTCCTTATCGGTATTGTCGCATATATAGCAAATAAAAATGCCCGTTATCTTTTTTCTACAGTGCTTTTCGCAGTTACTGCTTTATGCATATCACTGCCTATGCTGTTATTCCATTTGAAAATCACAGGACAAATGGATGGAAACCTGATACAATCAGACCTTCAGAATAGCGGATATGCTATAAATTATGTCAAAAGCTTTATTGATTTCTATATAACCTCTCTGGATGGTTACACTCAGGTTGTTAAAATCATTACTCTCCGGATCTGGGTTGGCAACTGGTCAAGTATAGCAAATTTCCCACTTGTTTATATATTCTATGGTGTTCTTTATGCTATTACGCTGATTTTACTTGTCAGATCTCTGCCTTCTATCGTTAAAAAAATGTATGATCCATTAACGCTTTTCTTTATATTTTCAGTCATCCTTCAGGGAGCACTATTCGTTGCTTTAATGAAGCTTGGTATTGAAACTGCGACGTATGCCCAGAGGGTAACGGCAGTTGCCGGTTATTATTCTTATGCATTTTATGCAACTGAATTGTATATCTTCTGGTATTTACTAAAAGATAAATCATTTAACTGGTTTGCAGTTATCTCAGGTTTATTTTTATTTACTGACATAACTGGCATTCTGACTCAAACCGTCTACTATTATGGTGGTGGACATGTCGGCCCGGGTCGTATTATAATTCCAGAACGTAATTGGCTCTCTTTAATTACAGACAATTGGGCGCATGCACCCTGGCAGATTATTTCATTTAAAATATTTATTATTTTATGTGTAGTTTATTTTGCGTTTTCAACGATGGTGTTATTTATTCTTAAGAATAAAGGGTCAGATAAATGAGCGCATTAAAATTTAACCAGAAAATATTTCTTGACAGAGTAGTATTGCGTCCGGTTGCGCTTTTTTTAAATTGCATTGTTCGTCCTGTTGGTATTCTCCTCAATCGTAATCATGATTCTACTGCATCTGGTGTTAAAACCATTGTGATTGCAAAACTTGTTGGGATGGGCAGTATCTGCAGGGCAACTCCAATGATACGCGAAATTCGTAATAGATACCCGGATGCAACAATTGTTGTTGTAACATCTTGTAAAAATAAAATAATTGTCGAAAGGTTGAATAATATTAATAAGGTTTTGTATGTTGATGATTTGTCAATTAGCTCTACAATAGTAAGTTCACTCAAAGTATTATTCAGGTTTTGGCAATTACGTGTTGATCTTTATTTTGATTTGGAAGTTTACTCCGCTTATTCAACTCTTTTAGCTACTTTTAGTCTGGCAAGAAATCGCTATGGTTTTTACAGGGAAAGTACCGCCTTTCGTTTAGGACTTCATACTCATCTGGTTTACTTTAACGATAATAGAAATATCAGCTGGATATACATGATGTTGGCGAAAGCATGTGGTGCCTATTCAACAAATCTAACGCTTGACAAACCAATTGTTTTAAAAGATGATATTGAAAAAACACAGCTTTTTTTGACAAACGCAAGTGGTAATTACAACAGTAAGTATATCGTTGTTAATCCAAATGCATCAGAACTGCTTACAGAAAGGAAGTGGCCGGGGGAGTATTTTGCTGAATTGATAAATGTCTTTTCCTGTGTGTATGCAGGTACTATTTACCTGATCGGAAGCGCCGATGAATTCACCTGTAATGCAGGAATTTATGAAAAACTCACTGAAAAATCCAAAAAGTCAACACATAATATCGCAGGACAATTACCTTTTGGACAAGTACTGTCGCTTATAGAAAATGCACAGTGTATGCTTACTAATGACTCCGGCTTATTTCATATTGCGTTAAGTCTTGGTACAAAAACTATCTCACTGTGGGGTCCTGGTAATAGAACGCATTATGCTGACTATGAATATGTAAATCAAATCGCTTTGCAGAATAATGATATTTACTGTAGCCCATGCATTTACAGGGTGGACAAAGTCCCTTGTCGAGGCAATAATAAATGCATGAAATCGATTCATCCGCTTACTGTACTTAATGCCCTGTCAACGTTATGTTCAATTTCTTCTGATCTTTTTAGTACAGCATCTTTGGAACGTGTTTACAAAGATGTTAACGCTGAAACTCTTGATATTACAATGACTTCAAAAAGACTTCAAGACGCTGTTACTATTTAAGAAGATAATTTTGAACTGTATCCGTAATTCCGGTATCAATCAATACTTAAATCCGGTAGAGATTGGAAACGCTGACAATATCTGATTTGCAATCCCGAAATTACAGATATTTGATATAGCAGTGCCGATAATTATTTTTGCAGTATGGTACAGTTATAATTATATCGTATTGATATACAATTAGTTGCTGGATTTACACAGAATAACAACTTTTTTTTGCCTGATTTCTCCAATTCAGGCAATGGTTGTAATGCTGTAATTACTCTTTTTAATGTTGTACCTGATTTTGATTTAAAATTATTCTGGAGGAAACAATGATAGATTCTCTTGCAACGTGGTTTGAGGGTGGTGGAACGTATATGTGGGTGATACTTGCGGTACTTGCAGTTGGCGTTGCCGTGGTAATCGAACGAATGATCTTTTACTATGTCATTTGCGCGGGAAATGGACGCAGGATGGTGGCCGATATTGCAAAAGCTCTTAATGAAAATAGGGTCAATGATGCAAAAACTGTTGTTTCGTCAAAAGCTCCGTTGCAATCACTGCTTCGTATTGCGGTTGACAGATATAGTGAGAACATGTCAATTGACGAAATTCAGGAGGGTGTTGAAGAGTTGTCGATCAGCCAGGTGCCGCGATTTACAAAAAGGCTTAATTACCTTGCACTTTTTGCGAACATCGCAACACTGGTTGGGCTTTTAGGAACTATCAGCGGGTTGCAGCTCTCGTTTTCATCACTGGTTTCCGTTGAGGCATCAAAGAAGGCCGCGATGCTTGCCAAGGGTATATCAGAGTTTATGACATGTACTGCTTTTGGGCTTATAGTTGCAGTGTTTTGTATGGTGTTTTATACAATTCTGTCAAACAAACAGAATCAGCTTGTTAAAGATCTTGATGAATCCGTTGTAAAGTGTATGAATTATTTAAAAAAGAAACGTTCATAAATGCAGCTTAAATTTTTCAGAGCATCGAAGCCATCAGAGACTCTTGAGGATGAGATTGAACTTGATATCACGCCGCTCATGAATATTTTTATTATTCTTGTTGCGTTTCTGATATCAATGGCAATCTTTACAAAGTTGGCAATTGTCGAATTTACACTTCCCCCGAACGTTGACTCATCAATGAACAATTCGCAGGAAAAACCGCAGCCGAAATTAACCGTTCGTCTCGATAACCACTATGTCGGCCTTGTGCTTGGAGATAAGCTGCTTGATTCTTTACCGAACGTTAATAGTGTGATTCCATTCGATACACTATCAAAACGGCTTCTGGCTCGGGCATCAGAAACTGATTTCAAGGGGGAGGTTGTTGTTGCGTCAGTAGACCAGATCCCTTTTAAAACAATTGTCAAAACAATGGATATCTGCAGAAGTGCCGGATTTTCAAAGGTCGGTTTGTCAAGTGCCACAACAGACCCCGGAGTATCAGAATGAAAGCACGGGATCTTCATAAAGGACTGGATAAGGGGGGGACGTTCAGGCCTCAGCTGACGTCACTTGTTGATATAATGGTGATTCTGCTGTTTTTTCTGATTCAGAGCTTTTCTGTTGAAGGCAATCTCGTGACACCATCAACCGATCTCGAACTGCCGCTCTCTGATGCATCAAAGAGTCCTCAACCGTACTGCAATCTTCATATAACGCAGTCACAGGTGCTCGTGGATGATGAAGTTATTGTAACAAATCAGAAAATTGCGTCATCAGAGGATTTCCTGATTCCGGAACTGTTTAAAATGATGAAAGCGCAGGCTGTAAAAAATAAGGATTCTTTGTCAAAAGGGAAACTCCTGATTCAGGCGGACAAGGAGATTCCTTTCTCGATTGTTAAAAAGGTTATGTTCACCTGTTCAAAAGCCGGTTTTGATGATTTCAAGGTGCTTGTGGTGCAGGAGGAATAGCGTTGGATTCACGTGAAAAACTGCTCGCCCGGTATGCATCCCATGACATGGATCGTTATGGTAAACGTGATTATTTCACAATTATCGTTGTGGTGTCGCTTTTTCTGTTTGGGTGTGGTGGGTATTATCTTCACCGGAACGTTCCTCCTGTAAAGACACTTGAAGAGAAGATATCACAGATAACAACAAGTTTTATCATCCAGGAGAAACCAAAAGAGATTGTTCGGGTTGTAAAGGAAAAGAAAAAAGAGGAAATCGTACCGCCAAAGCCGGCAGAGATTCCAAAAGAGCCTGTCGACCTGACACAAAATCCGGTGCTGGCACAGAAACAGAATGATATTGTAGAACAACAGCCGCAGACTGAGCAACCGAAGGTAGTGCGAAGAGTATATGGATTGAAGCGTGTTTATTCCACAGGGCTAGGGAGCGGCGGCAGTGCATCTGATGCTGTTATTGGCAAGCTGGGCAATACACTTAATGCACCGATTGACACCTTTACGGTAACAAAAGAGGAGTTGAAAGGACAGCTTGTCAGTGTTACTACGATAACGTCAACACCTAAAATTAAAAATGTCGTTAAACCGGAATATACACCCGAAATGACCGAAAACAGAGTCGAAGGTGTTGTGAAAGTCCGGGTACTTGTTGACATTGATGGAAAAGTTAAGAAAGCAATTGTTCTTAATGATCTTGGTTACGGTACAAAAGAATCAGTGTATAATGCCTGCCTGCAGCTTGAATTTGAGCCGGCAACAATTAATGGTACGCCATGTGCGGTGTGGATTATCATTCCGTTTACATTCAGGATGCTCAATTAGCAGGCCAAAAAGATCAGTGTCCGCCTTTTTTCTTGGGTGCACCATGGCCACCTGATTTTTTAGGAGCTCCATGACCGCCTGACTTTGCAGGTGTTTTTTTTGCCGGAGCGTTTGTGGCGGCTTTTTCTTTTGTAACAAAATATTCCGGTCCGCCCCAGATACCCATCGTGTTTCGTGATTTGTCAACGTTTTTAAAATCTTCACCGGGAAGACCTGATTCAATACATGGTGAATAGCTGCTGAGCTCAAAACGCTTTGCACCTGTTTTACTTTCTATAGGGGAATCGTGTGGTGCAGTGGCATTTTCATAATAGATATTCGCAAGAGTTGTATCTTTAATATCCGACATATCAGTAGGAATAGTTATATCCTGTGCCTTTGCATCAGATTCTGCCTGAGATCCTTTAAATACCGGATCTTTGTAAATATTGTGCGCAATATCGGTTTCGGGTGTACCCTTTTTCCTGTTCCTGACTACTACTCCAAGTTCAGGTTGACAATCAAGAAAGTCGCCATCAGTGTTTCCGAATACACAATTGTACTCGAAGTTTATTTTCGATTTTCCATCACACAAAACACCATTATTCCTGTTGTTAACGATTATATTATTTGCGATGTGGGGGTTCGCTTCACGGATATGAATACCTGCCAGAAAATTGCCAGTGATTATATTGTTGTAAATTTTTGCATTTCCATTTACAGAGCAATAAATTCCGATATGATTGAATTCAATAATATTGTTCCTTATAACAGGCTCGGACTGTCGTACAGATAGAGCTCTGTATGCATTTACTATATCAGTAAATGCAATCTCTGTAAAATTACCAGGGGCATTGTCGAAAACTATTCCATACCAGCCAATGGTGTTTTTAGAGGCACTTTGAGGAATAAACTGTATACGGTGATCTCGTTTACCAATGCAGTTCAGGGCACCTTTAACGCGGATCGATACCAGTACAGAATCTGATGCATCGTATTGAGTGATCGTGTCAAATAGTTTTGGTTTTCGAATAATAATTCTGACACCGGGTGCAATGGTCAGACTTGCACCTCTCTCTATAGTCAAATCCCTTTCGATGATGTAGGGACTTTCCTCCAGGTTCCATCGTGTTTCTTTAAGAATTACTGATGGAGCATATTCCTCAGCAGGGGATGATGTTACCAATAGCATGATGACCAAAGGAGATATCATGCTAATGAAGGAAAATAAACCAATAGTCAGGCAATTGTCATATAATCTTTGAACTTGACATACAAACATAGTTTTTTCCAATGCGCATTGTTGATTTTAAATTGATACGATGCGATAGGGTTTTGGTCCTTATCGCTGTTTTTGTTTTCTGATTTCACCGCAGTAAGAAGATTGTGGTCACGCAAAAACAGAATAATGTTATTATACTCCTTTTGGAGATTGACATTAGAAATTATATCCCATAATGCATTACCGGCAATTGGTGTCACTTGTTCGTCACTATGCAAAATCGAGTGATTTGCAGTTGACGTAGCAATCAGTATTTTCTGCATTGCTCCCGGAATTTCCGGCATTTTGACAAATGCTTTACGCATCATCATGCGCAAAAATTCACAGTATTCGCAGTACTGTGAAAAAACGACGATTGACAAATGGCCGTTTTCGATTTCAATAAAGCGGTTTTTTAAAAGGAACTCAATAACCATTGATGTCGTCTGGTAGGTGACACCCAGTAATTCGATAAGGTTATTGTGCATTGACGCAACGGGAACTGCATTGTTGAAATGGTATTTACGAAACAGGTGTAATAATGCAATAACAATACGGGGCTCTTCATAATTACCTCGTGACAGTTTAAGACGTTCATTCGCCTGTCTGATTTTATTGCTTGACATTCTGATTATTGACATGAACCATGAGGGTACTCCTGCAATCTTTTGATTAAATGTTTCTGAGTCGATGATGACCACACTGCAATCGTTTACCGCCTTTGCAGATGCACTTCTCGGCTTACCATCAATTAAGGCCATTTCCCCAAAGACAGCGCCTTTGCCAAGTACGGCTATTTCAATTTCCCTGTTTCCATTCATCTTGTAAATTTTTACATTACCCGACTGTATTATATACAGTTCACGCGAGCGATCATTTTCATGGAACAATGCTGTACCAGCCTTAAATGATTTTACTAGTGGTTTCATATTGTAAGGGCATTAATTATATATGGTTTAGATACGCTGAACAGAGTAGTTCAACTTTTTTGATAAATACACCGGTTCTTGCCGGACTGTCCTGAGACATCATTTTCATTGTACAAATCAACACGGAAAAATGCAACCAGGAAACGGCAACGGTATTGCATCTGCGGTAATAAATCTAAAAGCGGGAATTGTTGAATCGGCAGACTCAGATTTTGAGGCAACCACAGAAAACTCTGCTGATTTGAAGAAATAGCGCCAGAAAGTCCATCTTGAGATAATATTGTAGTTATATTGTAACACATTTAAATATGGTATGTTATGCTGAAATTTCGATACCTTTAGATATCATTCCAGCGTTAGGTGATACTATCGAGGTTTGTCTTCATGATCCAATAATGCTGCCATCATACGCACGTTCATACGAGTGACATTTTGTTTCATTTGGTGGAGATCAAATAATAGTACCATCATTTGGTGAATTCGAAGGGGCAGGAGTAAATACATTAAGAATTATTACGACAGCCGGTATGTATGTTTAGTGTAATATTACCGATCCCGATAGTAATATTATAAAAACTGGTACATGGCTGGCCGGTGGTCAGTGGTGCGATAATTAATATTTGATTACCTATTCTGTGTATAAGGTAACCAAATACGGTGGGGTTTTTATAAGAGCAGAGGGCTGCATGTGGTTCTCACCTTTTATCGTCTTGTAAGTTAATCAAAATAAAACACTCTTCGACGAATTCTTGACAAAACGCATCGACCTCCCTGAATAATTCAGAACATAGCTTCCATTCGAAAATCTGCTGATGTCAACAGTTCTGCCAACACCTTCGAGCACTGTTTTCCCTGAAAGATCTGTGAGTATCCAGTTTGATTCTGATGGCAGGGTGATACTGCCGTGAACAATCATCGGCTTAACAAATGATTGGTTTGCAGATGCAATTGCCTGAACGTCAGTTGTCTGACCAAGCAGATTTGTATTTGTAAATTGCACCTGATATGGCCACTGTTCATCATTTGCATTGTTATCATCCCATTCATGATGCCAGTGTTCCTGTGGAGCCCCCGAGACGACAAGCCATAGTTTGGAACAGTTTGCGGGCACATCAAAGGAAAGTGATATATCAGGGTTTGCGGTATTTGTGGAATTGGCAGTACCCATATCGCTGTAAACGCGTGAATTGTCTTTCAGTAAAGCAACGAATCCAAAGCGCCATCCACCTTTCGCTGGATTTTTAGATCTGAATCCCCCTGCACCGATTTTCCCCTGGAATTTTACAGAAACAGTTGTGGCTGTTGTGGGTGCATTAAGCTTAATACTATTATAACCATAGTTTTCAGGGCATACGGATGTATCGATGAGCCAGAATTTGTCGGATTGGAGATTCAGTTTCGGCTGTACCCGTCTATCGATATAATTTTGTCCGTAGGATCTGATTTGCGGAAGGTCCCACGTTGTCAAACGAGCTGCATGTTCATACATTTCATCATTGAATTGCTCCTGCGAGATTGCATTCAGGCGTTTGTATGCGTCAACAGGGTCTTCAGGGTTCTTTGATTCACGCCATAATTTTCCCTGAAACTCAATTCCCCTTTTGTAAGCCCAGTAATCACCAATAAAATAATTTGCATATCGTGGGGTTTCGTGAAGAAGGTTCAGGTGATTGCTTTTTAAGTATGTGTTAAAATCATTCTCTGTAAACTGTTTTTCCGGGTACACTTTAAACGACATCCACTGAGCAATCTGTTCCCAGTAGCCGTTTCCTCCTTTACCATTATCACCAAGCCCATACTGAAATCCGTCAAGGCCATCACAGCCGGCAAGGTACTCGAAGCAGTGACCGATTTCGTGTGCGACAACATTTGGAATAATGGCGGCAGCATTATTGACATGAAGCGTGCCGACAAGATTATCCTGGCCGGAACCATACGCCGCCCATTCCGTACTGTAGAGAAGGAATATCATAAGTTTATAGTTATCAGTTACGGATCTGCCTTTAATGACAAATTTCAGGGAATCGACATAAAAAATATATGCTTTCTGGGCTTCCTGAAGCACCTTGTCAATGTCAACTTTGTAACTTGCAGAGGCTGTTGACGGGTCTGAACCAAAACCGCTTTCCCAGAAAATGACGATGTCATCATTTTGTTTGCTTCGGGCATTACAGAACTTACTTGATGTATTGTTTAGATTTATACCTTCGGTTTTAAAAAAGGCTGGTTCATAAATTGTTTTTTGTGCAAGTGTTGTCAATGGTAGTATCAGGCAGAGGCCCAGTATGCCTGTAATATTTTTTTTCATGGCATAATTCCTTTATTCCTTCAATGTGTTTAGATACCGAATAATATAATCTCATTTAGTGAAAATTGCGGTGCAGTCAAAAACAGCAGTATGCTTTCAACCCAACGTCTTTGGGATGTGATGCGTCAGTGTTTCTGAATTGTGTTTTGTATCTTTTTTTTACTGCTGTCGAAAAAACTGACACATTACAGGTTTGAAGTGGGTTGTAAAATTTTTTGATAATGACTTATACATAATTATATGGCTTGAGAATTGCTCATATACAGTTAACCTGAAAAACATCAACTATGTGGGAAAAGAAAAACAAGCAATATAAAATTTTCACCGTGAGTATGTTTTTCGTAGCTTAAAGAAAATTTTTCAGGAGATATTACTATGAACGTTACAAAAACAATTCTCGCAGGGCTTGTGGCTGTAAGCTCTGTTTTCGCGTTACCAACATTACAGCTTGATATATCCGGCGGTGTATATAACGGTTCAACTGAAACTGTCGTTAATACATCGAATCAATTTGATCTGATTGCGCTATTGAATTCAAGTGATTATACGGGGACATATTACATTTCAATGGCGGTAACCCCAACGATCTCAATGTCTGCAGATATTGGATCATTTGATTTTAATGGCACTCCTGTAAGTATTGCTGACATGCACTATGGAACGCCCCCTGTTGCACTTGCAGAGGTAGGTGAATTACCAACACATAGCATTTTCCCAACCTATTTTTATGAATATGCATTTACATTCAGTGGTGATCGGGCTTTGGCATATAATGTAGAGAATAACCCCGGGAGTCTTATGATTGATCCGGCAGGAACACTCTATTATCAGGCATTTACAGTTGATGTTTCAGCCTTGAATCCGAACTATGGAATTCATTTTGATCTATACAATGAAGAGTTTAAGAATAATAAAAGCAAGCTCGGATTTGCACCATTCTCTCATGATGCTGAAGCATCATTAGTAACAAAAGATGTTCCTGAACCCGCAACACTATCGCTTTTCGGTATGGGACTTCTTGCTCTTAGCAGTATTGGTCTATTTCGCAGAAGAAAATAACTATCTACCTTTGAATTGTTTTTACTAAGAAGGCACGCTGTTAATCGCAGTGTGCCTTTTTGTTTAGTGTTTTTAAGTCAGTTATCAAGTTTGGAGAGTTCTTCCGCATCTGCGAGATCTTTTAATCGTTTCGATGCCAATTTTACTTTTAACAGATCCTTCTTGGAAATGATTGGAATGGGAAAACCATCGAAATCAGAACGTTGCATATTGTTAAATAATGTGTCATTATCAACACCCTTGAGGTGTGTAAGTAAGTCGATTCGATTTGGCTCAACACCAAGATGTATTGCTGTTCCTTCTTTTTCGAAATAGTCCCAGGGGATACCCGCCTCACCAAATCCAAATTCAACGATTGATTGTTTAATGTTCTCAGCATTCTTTTTTGAGGGGTACAGGAGTATGTCAATATCCTGGGTAAGACGAACGTAACCATATGCAATTACTGCGAATCCACCCACAATCATGTATTTAACAGAGTGCTTGTTAAATAGCTGAAGTAAATCTTTCATGTCTTCAGTCAAATTCATGATCACCATTTCACCATTTCGTAGGAAACTACTTTTTTAATAGGTTTTTTATAATAATCACCAAAGGCGCGACGTTGAAGAATTTCAAATTCTTTTAACCGTTGCTCCATTGTTTGATTAGCTCGCCTAAGATATTCTGCGCTATCTGCGTCTTCAAATGATTTGTATACTGCAATTTTTCTTCTCATGATTATTTTCCAGTTATAGACTCCAATATATATGTATTAATATACATGTTTATTCATGCCAGGTGGAAGCGCCATTAGATGTCCTATCAATCCTATAATAAAAACGAAGTTTGGCATTGTGTGTTACAATAATGATTCTTGTTCCTACGGGGCACCATCTATTATATTTTATAGCACATTAGTTCGCACTTTTTTGCGGGGGTGGCGGAACTGGTAGACGCGCTAGATTCAGGTTCTAGTGGGCGCAAGCCTGTGGGGGTTCGAGTCCCCCCTTCCGCATTTTTTTCTCTTCCTGTTCTATTCTGGATCACTTTTTAATACATGGAAACAAAAAAACAATCTGTAATACAGGTATTGCCTCAGTCGGTAATTGAAAAAATTGCTGCCGGTGAGGTTATTGAACGACCTGCATCAGTTTTAAAAGAGATTGTCGAAAACGCTATTGATGCCGGTGCGACACGGATCGATATCACCATAGAAGACGCCGGGTTCAGTCTTATCAAAGTATCTGATAACGGCAGCGGGATGTCTCAGGAAGATCTTGTAAAGTGTTTTCTGCCTCATGCAACAAGTAAAATTACCAGTGCCGATGACCTCTTCTCTATTGCAACAATGGGATTTCGTGGTGAAGCGCTTGCGAGTATTGCAGCAGTCAGCCGGACCACGGTAATTTCATCAAATGATGCCTCGGGGCTTGGGTACGAATTATCCTATACCGGTGGGGAAGCCGGTCAGGTGAAACCCCAGCAGCATCTTCAGGGGACAACGGTTATTGTTCGTGATCTCTTTTTTAATGTTCCTGCACGCAAGAAATTCATGAAAACCCGAAAAGGGGAGCAGCTGGCTATTACACGTCTTGTTGAACAACTGGTTGTTCCGTTTCCGTCAATACATTTTACCCTGACAGTAGAAAATCGCCGGGTAATGGATGTGCTTGTTGCGGATTCACCGCTTGCACGAATCGCTGATATTGCGGGGCATGAATTTACAAAAGGGTTAATTGAATGTAAAGGCATGCGTGATGGCATGGAGATTCTTGCGTTTGTTTCAACTCCGGAGCAGCTTAAAGAGCGGCCGCGATTTCAGAGCCTTTACGTGAACCTGCGCCGTATTGACAATGATTCGGTCACATTCTCTATTCGTGAAGCGTTTGCGCAGTATCTTGGTGCTGCGTATAAACCGTCATTCTTCGCCTTTCTTGATATCGATCCATCACGCATTGATGTTAACGTGCATCCAACGAAGCAGCAGGTTAAATTCGATGATGAACGGGAATTGTTCGGCTTTGTGTACGGTGTTGTAAAGCAGGGTATCGGTGCTGTTGTCATGAAACCGGATCAGTTTCAGACTGAGCAGGATTCGCTGAATTCGAATTTCCAGTCGCTGTTTTCATCACAGGTACCGGAACCCCAGGCAGACGCAATACCGCTCAATTTACCACTGCAGTTTACAACCCGGTTATCACCGGTTCAAAACCTCGCAGTATCACCTTCAAACGATGAACCTGCAACAGATCTGCCATCTCAAAGCCTGCTCTCATTTCCACGGCAACTTCCGGATGAACAAAAAGAAGTTGACCAGACTGTAGAGAAAACTGTAGAATTAAGCGATGTAGAGAGCGGCAACAGTTGGGAGCTGATTCCATGTTATCAGATACATGGTATGTTCATTCTTGCCCCGATAAAAAATGGTATTCTGCTGATTGATCAGCATGCTGCTGAGGAACGGGTACTTTATGAACAGGCACTTGAAGATATTAAAAGGGGCAGGTCAGCAAGTCAGCAGCTATTGTTCCCGATTATCCTTGAACTATCACCGACAGAAAAGTCAGTTGTGGATTCGGGAATTGCTTTTTTTAATGCGTTCGGTTTTGAACTGAGTGATTTTGGTGGAAGAGCACTTTCAATATCTGCGATTCCGGCATTTTTACGGGATGGAGCAGTGGAAGATACAATTCGTGGCATGATAAAATATCTGCTTGATGGAAAAGCACCGGAGTTCTTTTTAGAACCGGAGAAGCGATTTGCTGCGGCGTTCGCTTGTGGTGCGGCAATAAAAGCAGGTCAAAAGCTTTCGCAGGAGGAGATGAATGCACTTATGAATCGATTATTCTCTGCGAAAAATCCCTATACCTGTCCTCATGGCAGGCCGACTCTGGTTAGAATGTCAATTGATGAGCTTTCGCGCAGATTTTTACGTTAGGAGTGATTCATGAGCATTGATGTGCAGGATAGTGTAATGACCTTTACTGCAACGCAGCATTTCAGCAGTATTTCTCTTAATACTGAGCTTGACCGTATTCGTACTGCACTCAAAGACGGGTCGATAACTAAGTGCGTTTTCGATTTTTCATTTACCAATCTTATTGATAGCTCGGGAATAGGCTCACTGGTGACACTTGCCAGGGAATTCAACACCGCGAATGTTCAGCTGGTTTTGAAAAATCTCAATGAGGAGATATTCATCCTGTTTGAGGACACCGGTCTTGATCGCCTCTTTACTATCGAACGTCGCGGCGATATCAAAAAGGGGTCTGTAAAGGAGTTTTTCGAAACGGACGGAATCGATATCCGATTGACAATACGGCAGGAGTCTGCCGGTGATGTGGGGATATTTTTAATGAGTGGTATATTGAGTCATCCTATTGGATCGAGTTATTTCAAACAACAGCTGTTACTCTTTCTTGCCAGGTATAAATATATTATTCTTGATTTTGAGGAACTTACTTTTTTTGACAGTCTCAGCATAAGTGCTATATTAAATATGAACAATTTACTTAAAGGAACCGGGGGGGCAATGAAAATCTGCTCGCCGAATTTCATTGTAAAGGATTTGCTTAATACGTTAAGTATCGATATTGTAATTCCCGTGTACGATCAGCGCGAAGACGCGCTTGCCGATTGGAGAAATGTCAATGGTTAGTGGTTCCTGCGGAGGAAAAAAGTTTGCAATAAAATCAATTGGATGTCGTACAAATCAGGAGGAGATGGTAACACTTAGAATTCAGCTTGAAAGAAACGGGTATGCATTTACCGATTCAATTCATGAGGCTGATTTTGTTATTGTCAATTCCTGTGCAGTCACCGCTTCGACAGAATCAAAGACAAGACGTTTACTTTCCGCATTATCATCTTCGGCGCCTCAGGCAAAAATTCTAATCACCGGCTGTCTCGCCCAGCAGAAACCATCAGAATTAAAATCATTGCAGAATGTTCATTGGGTCGTTGGCAATACCTTTAAAAACGATATCGTTTCAATTATCGCGCATGACGATGGCGTTTTTCATGATTCATTCAAAGGCACAATCTCATCACTCGATCTTGACACTTCAGAGGTCGCATCACCCTTTGATGAAAACGGGAAAACCCGTTTTCCACTGAAGATTCAGGAGGGGTGCAATTTCAGGTGTTCGTATTGTATTGTTCCATCGCTGAGAGGTCCCTCCCGGTCAGCATCATTCGGATCTGTTCTTGATTTGTGTAAAAAGGCTGTTGCTGCTGGATATAAAGAGATCGTTTTCACAGGTACGCATATCGGGCAGTTTGGCGGGGAAGATTCCAGTCTGGAACGTTTATTAAACGAAATATGCCGCCTTGATGGCGATTTCAGGGTGAGGCTCAGTTCGCTTGATCCGCGTGATGTCAGTGATGAACTTCTGGATCTAATTATCAAGAACGATAGAATTTGTGATCATCTTCATATTAGTTTTCAAAGTCTGTCTCCAAAAGTACTGGGGCTTATGAAACGACCCTACGAGAATCTACCCGAGATGTTACAGCGGCTTAAGGATTTCCGTAGAGCGATGCCTTTTGCCGGTATTGGAGCTGATTTTATTGTGGGGCATCCTGGAGAAACAGATTCGGATTTTCAGGAATCGATGGACACCATAAGGCAGATCGGATTTTCCTACGCACATATTTTCAGATACTCTCTACGGCCGGGAACTGATGCTGCAGTGATGCAAAATCAGGTCGTGGAAAGTGTAAAGACATCCAGAAGCGAGATTCTTCAAACAGTTATTGATGAAAGCAGGAATCGCTTTTTAAAAAAAATCGATGGAATTACAAAGAAAATCATTGTAGAATCGGAGAATCCGGTTAGAGGATTGACATCGAATTATATCCATGTCGAGATTCCCCACTGTAAGGCACGCCGGAATGAATGGCTGACAGTACAATTAAAACCTTTAACGCAGGGGAGATACTGTCTGGCTGAACCTGTACGATAAGAGGATGTATGAACCAGAGACCCTTGAATCCCTCGTCAGGAGCAACTCCTGGAGGTCGTCCCCCCGTACCACCACCAAGAGCAGGTACTGTTCCGCATTCGTCGCCGTTGCAATCACATACCCGTACTGCATCTCCGGCTGTTGCACAAATAACGCCATCATCTGTACCGGTGCAACAGGGATCAACGAACAATGCACCATATTATAAAAAGGTAGTTGAATCAATCGATCAGCTGCCATCACTACCCGCTATTGTTACAAAACTTATTCAGGTTGTCAATAGCCCGGAGTCATCAGCGGATGACGCTGCGAAGCTGATTGAAAAGGACCCCGGTTTAACAAGTAAGATGATTCGTCTTGCAAATAGCGCCTTTTATGGTATTCCCCGGTCTATTTCTTCAGTGTCAAGTGCTGTGGTTATTCTGGGATTCAATACAATTCGTTCACTTGTGTTAAGTGCGTCGGTGATGAAAATGTTTGCAGGATCTCAGCAGCCGGCTCTTGACAAAGAAAAGTTCTGGAGACACTCGATCTCCACGGCAATGGCAGCAAAAATCATTGTTCGTCATTTTATCAATGTGCGTATGATGGATCCTGAGAGTGCTTTTTGTGCCGGGATACTTCATGATATCGGCAAACTTATTTTTAATGAATATATGAGTAAAGAGTATGTTGAGGTAACAGCGTTTGCAGAGAAGAATAATAGTTCACTGTTTGATGCCGAGACAAAAGTGCTGGGTATCAATCATGCTGCCATTGGAAAAGTTATCTCAGATAAATGGGCTTTACCGCTTGATCTGGAGTATACGCTTGTGCATCATCATGAACCGGGTTCTGCGGATCAGCTTAATGAACTTGTTGCAACAATTAATTATGCAGATCTTCTTGCCCATGAAGCGGGTGCGTCGTTGTGGGAGAACGAGCCGGTGTATGTCGCAAAAAACAACTACCGGTCAATTCTTAATGTCAGTGATGCTGATCATGAAAGAATTTTTCAGATGCTTCTTGACAGCCTGGATAAATCAGCTGAGTTTTTCAGTATCATAAAATAGAACAGGTAAATGTGTGGATTATACGACATTTGTTAAAGCGGTCAGGAATCTGCCGACACCATCACCGGTACTGATGCGCATTGAAAATGTTTTAAAAAATCCCGAATCGACTGCGTCGCAGATCGCAGACGTGATCAGGCTTGATCCTGCCATTACCGGTAAAGTACTTCGGCTTGCAAACTCTGCGTATGTGGGCGTTGTCCGGACTGTTACATCTTTACAAAATGCTGTGGTTCTTCTCGGTTCAAAACGGGTGCATTCAATTGTTATGGCGTCAGAACTTCTTAATGCTGTAACTATCAGACAATCAGCTGGATTCAGGCTTGATTTGTATTGGATTCACTCGGTCACAACAGCTCTTATTGCAGAGGGAATTGCCGGTTATGTACAAAAGGGAGAGCTGTTGGATACCAATGAAGTATTTGTTGCAGCACTGCTTCATGATATCGGTAAGCTGGTACTGGCGAAGCTGATGCCGGATGCAATTACCTCGGCAGCCCTGAGGGCTCAGGAGTCAAAAACACCATATTGGAAAAATGAGGAACCGGAGGTGCATCACACAATCGCAGGAAAGTATCTTGCTGAACACTGGTCATTTCCATCGGTACTCACGGATTGCATCTGTAAACATCACCAGCCGGAAACATCAGCAGAGAGTGCACTTGTTGTGTCAATAATACATATATCAGATGTGACCGCGCACATGATTGGAAGGTCGGTGATAGAACATGAGGTCGCTCCTGGAATTAGTCCATTTGCATTGAGTAAGGTGGCGTTGTCACCGGAACAGTTTAAGGTTATTGCTACTAAAGCTATCGAAAACAGAAAAAAAGTTGATTCACTACTTGAAATGTTCAATGTTTCTCCCGCTGTATAAAACTAATCTGTTTTGATGTTCCTGCCGGATGTATTTTAATAAAAAAGTTAGCTAATTAAGTACAGATGTGTTTTTAGTAGTACAGGATGTTTTAGAGATGAATTTATTTGCCCGCTTAAAGGATGGTTTAAGTAAGACCCGTTCACAGATTGTTTCAATTCTTGGTGGAAACGGAAAGTTTGATGACTCCTTTTATGATTCACTTGAGGAAGCGTTGATTGCTGCTGATATAGGGCTTGAGTTATCACTGGATGTAATTGATAGATTAAAAAAACAGATCCGGGAAGAAGGGATTACCGATCAGGCTGAGGCTTATGAGGCAATGAAATCAATACTGGCAGAGGATTTAAAAGTTTCTAAAGATCCGGATGAGTTTCCGCCAAAGCCCTGGGTAATACTTGTTGTTGGTGTTAACGGTGTTGGTAAGACAACAACAATCGGAAAACTGGCAAATGAGTTAAGAGCCGCGAAAAAATCGGTAATGCTTTGTGCTGCTGATACATTCAGAGCGGGAGCAATTGAACAATTACGGATCTGGTCACAGCGGACAGAATCGGAATTTGTTGCGCAGCATGAAGGTGCGGATGCTGCATCGGTGGCATTTGATGCAATAGAGGCGGCCAAGGCACGTGATATTGATGTTTTACTTCTTGACACTGCAGGAAGGCTTCATAATAAAGTCAATCTGATGAATGAGCTTGAAAAGATAGTCAGGGTAATCAGGCGCAATACACCTCATGCGCCTAATGAAGTCCTGCTTGTAGTGGATGCAACGACAGGACAAAATGCGATTAAACAGGCGACAGTGTTTAACAGTATCATACCACTTACGGGGCTTGTAATAACAAAGCTTGACGGAACTGCAAAAGGCGGGATTGCCCTTGCATTAACGCGTGAACTTGGTGTGCCGATCAAGAAAATAGGTGTTGGTGAAGGTATTGAGGATCTTCAGGACTTTGATGCACACTTATATGTTGATGCAATGTTTGGAGAGATTAAGGGTTGATTGTTTTGTTGTTCACTGAGCTTTTCTTGGAAACCTGGTAGTATAATTCTGCATTTAGCGGTTTTATTTAAAAACGATACTTCCCAGTGGCACTTGTACCAGTACAAACAATGTGTCTCCAACTTCTTTTTCAAATAATGTTGCGCTATAAAGGATCCGGGCTTCAAATTTTGGAGTAAGTGATTTTCTACCGGTGCTATTCCAGTATTTAAGTAATGCAGCCCAGTATTCAGCATTTAGTTTTGCTGCATTTTTTCTGCTGGATATTCTGGCTTCAACTGGAAATGATGGATTTGCCAGCCCTTTCCCAACTATTTGAAAGCAGCCGCTGATTGTGTCAAAGGCAACATTGTACAATTGTTCGAATGACTTGTTACCGGCTGTGTGCGCAGTTTGTTGAAGCGTTTCAATAAGTGTTACTAATGAATCGAATCGAATACAATCCATCGAATCAGGGGGTTGTGTGGTTTTTGTGAATGCAGTTGAAATTTTCGACCATTCCCTGGGCATGTCATGTTTGCAGCTCAGGAACATGAGCATTATTGTGAAAAGAACAGATAAATTAATCGGTTTCATCAGCCGACATCCCTGAGTTGTTGCTGTATACTGCGACATTAAGTAATTTTTGGTATCACCGGGTAAAAACTGTCCGGTGATGACATGGTGGTACAACGTTTAATCTCTGTATAAATTATACTCTTTTTATGAAACGTATAACAGAGTTTCAAAAAAAATCTTAATAAACCGAATAAAAGGGACATATAACCGATCTTTAGTTTAAGCCTTTTTGAGATATGGGATACAATGGGAAAAAAAGCGTTATTTCTTGATCGTGATGGAATAATTAACGAAGACAGTGCATATCCGTATAAGCCGGAACATATTGTTTTTTGTGATGGCATCTTTGAGTTGTGCAAAAAAGCAATCGATAAAGGTTACATCCTTATTGTTGTTACTAATCAGGCTGGTGTGGCTAAAGGGTATTTTTCAGAGCAGGATGTTGAATCGCTCCATAGGTGGATGAAAAATGAGTTTCATATCCGGGGTATCAATATTACTGCGTTTTATTTCAGTCCGTATCACCCTGATGGATCTGTTGAACAGTACAAAAAGGAGACCGATTGCCGCAAACCCGGTCCGGGTATGATTCGTCAGGCAGTCAAGGATCACGATATTGATCTCTCAGTGTCGCTGATGCTTGGTGATAAGGACTCTGACAGAATCAATATTGATGGCTTAAAAAGTTTAATAATAAAAAGTAACTATGTGAAAAGCGGATATGATTTAGAAACCTTGTCAATGGCAGAACAGCATCTAAATTAACAAGAAAGATTATATGCAAAACAAAGCAGAAGAAAAAAATGCTGATGCATCGGGTGCATCACAGAAGTCATCACAACCGGCTGAAAGCAGCACAGTAGCGAAGAAATCACTCTGGTCAAAATCATGGGTTTACTTTGTGATCATGGGGCTGTTGACTGCGGTGGTGTTTTCGCAGTTTATTTTCAGTAACGGGATGTTGCACTCGTCAGATCAGATGAATGGAATAGATTCAAAAGTTTTTTTGAAAACTACATTACAGGAAGATAAACAATTTCCGATGTGGTTTAATACACGTTTGTCTGGTATGCCAACAGTTGATGCTCTTTTTGGAGATATGTTTTATCTTCCGTCAATTGTTGTCAATTATCTGCTTCCGATTCACAGGGCAATTAGCTGGCGTATGATAATTCATATATTTCTGGCGGGAGTATTTTTCTTTGTATTGCTCCGAAAAGGTTTTAAAGCGCACCCGTTGATCGCACTGACCGGCGCTTTAATTTATATGCTTAATCCACAATTTTTTTCGCATATATACCCTGGACATGACGGGAAAATGTTTGTGATTGCATGGTTGCCGTTTATTATCTGGAGAATGAAACGTCTGGTGGAGATCGCATCATTCAGAAATATGTCATTACTTGCGTTAGGTATTGGTATGTGTATTCTTACCTCACACATTCAGATGACATATTTCGTTTTGTGGGGAATATTCTTTTATTACCTTGTCGCAATAGTTGTTTCTATTGTCAAGAAAGATAATTCAGTTAAGCCGGGTATGTTATCCCTCCATTTCTGGCTTGCAGTAATTGTGGGAATGGGAATTGGTTTAATACAGATATATCCATCAATGATGTATATCCGTGATGCGTTCTCTGTTCGTGGTGTCGATAGAGGTTTTGAGTTTGCATCATCCTGGTCACTGCACTGGCCGGAAGCGTTCTCGATGTTTGTTCCGGAACTGGTTAATACACTGGAATACTATTGGAGTGAAAATCCGTTTAAATTGAATTCTGAATATGTAGGAAGCGTTGCACTCCTGCTTGCTGTATTTGCTGTGATCCGTAATCCGTCAAGATGGCGAATACTGTGGATAAGTATTGCTGCATTTGCATTGTTGTTTTCACTTGGAAAACATACATTCATCTTTACAATTGCATACTATTTAGTTCCTGGAGTTAAGAAGTTCAGAGCGTGTAGTATGATTATGTTCTGGTTTTCATTTAGCATTGCGATACTATCAACGCTATTTTTGAAAGACATATTGAAAGAAAAAATGACTGTTTTTTCAGAGACTGTAAAAAAGAAGTGGCAGACTGGTATTTTTATTACGATAGGTGCACTGTTCCTCCTGGCAGTTCTTGGGTCAAACAAGAGTTTTGTACTTGGTATATTTGGTTCTGCGATAAAAGATGCAAGAGCTTCGCAGGTGTTTGATGTTAATTTTTCTCAAAATTATCTTTTAGGACTCTGGTTGTGGTTCATAATGGCAGTAATTTCACTCTCTTTGATATGGGCTGTGGTGATGAATAAAGTAAAACCTGTAACAGTGATTGTGATTTTCCTGTTCATGTGTGTATTTGATGCGCTGCGGGTTGATATGCAGTTTGTAAAGATAATCAATCCGTCTTCTTACTTCTATTCCGAACCAGCTGTGGTTGATTTAAGGACTAAGATGAAGCTGGAACCGTTTAGATGTTTTTCATTGCCGGGCGCATTTGCAAATTCGACAAATTGTGAAGGTATAGTTGGACTTGAAGGTGTTAGTGGTTTTCATGACAACGAATTGAAATGGTACAGGGAATTCAGGGGTGATCAGAGCGATAGAAATTTTATTTCAAGTTTAATTAGCTACAATGATAAAGGTCAGGCTTTTCTAAATGTTGAAAACTTGTCAAAGGGAAACCCATTTCTTGATATCGCAAATGCAAAGTACATTCTGGCAAGAGGGGATAATGGATTAGTTCCGATAGAAAATAAAAATGCATTGGGCCGTATTTCATTTGTTGAAAAGTATGTCATTCTTGACACAAACAAAATCGCAGATGCACTTCAAAACGGCAGTTATGATTACAAAACCACAATAGCCTTATTTAAAGAGCCTTTAGTAAAATTTGAAAAATCTAACGGGGTTTCTCCGGCTGCGCTTGGCACAATGTGGGAGAAATATTCGTCAAATTTACGAAAAGTGAAAGTTGATGTACCGGCTGATGGTTATTTAAGGATATCGGAAGTGTTTTATCCTGCATGGAAGATTAAGGTTGACGGAAAACTGGTTGAAACAATGCAGGCTGATCTTGCATGGATGGCAATACCAGTTTCAAAGGGAGCTCATTCAATTGAAATGAAGATTACTTCGAATTATCTGGGAAAAGTGGAATGGATCTCAGTACTGATCATGTCTTTGTATTTATTGTATGGCATTACATTTGTAGTACTAAGTATTACAAAAAAGAAATCACTTGTACCTTTTAAACTATGACCAATAGTTCCGGAATACGGTAAATAATGAAAATAGTTTGCTATACATACGATGACATTAACAATCCCTGGTGTGGTGGTGGTGGTGCTCATAGAATAGAGACTGTGCATGAGTTGCTTGCCGTACAGGGACATGACATAACCTTTATTACCGGAAGCTATCCAGGGTGTGAAAAGAAACACTCGAAATTTGCAAAGAAACATTTTGGATTATCCTGTTCCTATCTGATTAGTCGTCTGACATATACAATTGTTGCAAATGTACATTCTTTATTTTGTAAAGCCGATGTTTTTTTGACAGTGTTCTCTGTCTACGCACCTGTTGTTAATTTCATGTTCAGGAAAAAAGTTATTCTCGAATTTTATCATCTGTTAGGGAAACGAACTGTTGATAAGTATGGATTCGCCGGGTGGCTTCCTTATTATTTCGAAAAGCTGATGCTTAAACATTCAAGAACAATTATCACCATGGCACCGGGGACAAAAACATCAGTATTAGAGATGTTTCCAAATAAAGAAATATATGCGTTACCATGTGGATTTGACGAGAAACAGTTAGTACTTGTACCTGAAGATCATAAGTATATACTTGTTTTTGGAAGAATAGATATTTATATGAAAGGCATTGACAGGATGATTCCTGTTATGGCAAAAGTTTTAACAAAGGTAGATGGGTATCGGTTAAAGATTGCCGGACGCGGTTCTGATGAAGACATACGGACACTCCATAAACTTGTTGACGATTCAGGAATTCGTGATAAGGTTGATATTATAATTAATCCGGAATATGATGAAAAACTTGAGCTTTTTAAAAATTGCTCTTATGTTGGGATATTTTCAAGATTTGAAGGATGGTGCATTGTCGCAATTGAAGCTGCCGCTGCAGGTAAGGCGATACTGGGTGTTGAAGTAGAGGGATTAAGAGATTCTGTTAATAATGGCTATAATGGTATTCTTGTCAAGGATTTTGATGTTGAAAAAATTGTTGAAGTAGGTATACAATTTTTAGAAGATTATGAATTTCGCAAAAAATACGAAAATAATGCCCGACAGCATGCATCACAGTATACATGGGAAAAAATTGCGTTGATGCAGGAAAATGTTTACAAGTCGGTAATTCATTCCGAAACCGCTAAACATGTCTGATTCTTTTTTCATCTTTTATTGTTCGATCACCATGCTACATGGTTTTCATAGTAGTGAGGAAATCTAAATGGGACAATATGATTACTTTAAAGAAAAAAAACTTTCGTTTGCAGGCAGATTAACTCATAATAGTATTCATAAAAACATTCTTAAAATTCTTAATCGTTTTACACTGTCGAATGGCAGAATCTTGGAAATAGGGCCAGGTGTTGGTGGGCTTGCACAATTATTAATTGATAGTGGATATCAATATTCTTGTATCGATAGAAATAGTACATTAGTAGAATACTTGAAAAGTAAAAATGTTGATGCACAATTTGCCGAAGTCCCACCAATACCATTTGGTGATGATTCATTCGATTGTGTTGTGTTAGTTAATGTCTTTGAGCACATGACTGATTCAAAATCTGCGATATTACTGATGAATGATGTTAGAAGAGTCTTAAAAAAAGGTGGAAAATTATTTATGATAATGCCCCATTCAAGTGGTTGGGGAGATGATTTCTACGATGTTGACTATACTCATTCCTTCCCTGTCAGTCCTGAGCGTATCAGACAGGTGTTGTCAGATGTCAATTTGGCGGTCAGGTATATGGCTTTAACGTATGGATGTGTGGCTGGAATCTTCGGATTGCTTGCAAATCTTGTTACATCATTTATCGGAGGAATACTATACAAGGTAAGGCCATTAAATGGAAAATTTCTAAAGGCAAAAATTCTCTTTCATCCGGTAATTTGGGTCGTGGGTGAAAAGTTAGACATCTAGAACTCAAACATGAATCTCACCTGGAATGACATTTCATGTTTGAGTTAATTAATTAATACCCGCCTTCATGATACAAGCTTTGAACTTCATTGACAGATAATGCTCTTCTATAGATGCGAATATCATCAAGGCATCCAAGAAGTGAGTTAACTGATGACCAGTTTCCTCTTACACCAAGTCTGAGAGGGGCTGTATTTTGTATACTTCCAAATTGACTGATATTCATGGTGTCAACAATGGCGCCATCAACAAACATTACTATCATTGATGAACGTTCAGCAACGACGGTGACGAAATGCCATTTATTATCGGATGCTTTTGTTGAATTCAGTAATCCATATCCACCATTTATCCCATCGTACATATCAAAACGGATTCCGTCATTATAAATAGCATGCATTTCACTGTGAATCTGCCACCCGTTTTCATAGGGACTACCGGACTGGCCATCAACAGACGTTGGAACTTTACTCATTACAGGAAGATCGTTTGCTAAGGTTTTAATCCAGAATGCAATAGTAAAGTCAGATGTGCCGAAATTCAAATTTTGGGTATTTTTACATATAATTGAATCATGTATACCATCAAAGTAATAAGCACTTGCAGATACGCCAAACCGGTCTGTTGTAAGTTCCGGGCCGTAGACTGCTCCATCATATCCATGCATTGTCTCATCATTGGCATTTCCATTAAATGGATAATAAACAAGCAGGCCAGTTGTGTCTACACCGCATCCAGTACTTTCAAGAATTCCGTTGATAACGAGGGTTCCGGATGTTCTGCAAATTTTTATGTTAACTGATGTAATTTGGTTTGGGATGATATCGGCAGTTCCTTTTCCTGTATATCTTTGAACCTTTAAGCTGTCAAAAATAGAAATATCGATAGTCCATACTTTTCCTGATGGAATGCCAGCGATTATGCCTGTAATACCAGTTGGAGTAATTGTTAGTGGTTTGACAATCTCATTGCAATTTGGAGCAGTCAGTTTTACTACAGCACTATCAGCATCTTTCTGAAATGAAGTATCCTGCGACATGTCAATGGATAGTGTGATAGTTTGAGTTGAACTGGTGTTTACCGGATTAATATTGTCAGGAGAACAACCAGAAAGTTGAAAGAGTAAAAAACTAATTACAACAGCGATTCTAAAAAATTCACTCATTACGGACTCCTTTTGGTGTTTATAATGGGAAGCAATAAATTAGTAATATAATAAATTGTGGAGAGTTTTGCTGGCATTACTCGACAGGTAAGATTGTTAGGTTCTATCATACTGCCAGAATTGTGCTTGTTTGCAGAATAATGGGTTTTTAAACAGCATATAGATTATGTTGTAGAATCTGAGTGATCTTTGTTTATTGATGGAGTCTGCTTCTTTTTGATAATAAAATGTGCATATAAAGGCACTGCACCAAGCAGACGGGAAAATGTAGAAAAAGCATATATTAACAAAATGTAAAGCCCAAGTGATTCGCTGCTCAGTTGTAAGTACTTGAAGAATAAGACAAGTTGAATCTCGCGAACACCAATTCCCTGAGGTGTAAATGCAGCTGCACTTGTAATGATCTCAATCATCGGTAGAAATGCTAGCGATTCTTTAAAGAAAAACTTATCAGAAATACTATACAACGTAAATGTATTGGTGATAACGAAAATCAGCTGAAGTAAAATGGATATAAGAAAAAATTTTACCAAAACCATCCTATGCTTCTTGTAAGCATAAACGCCATCACGAATATCCGCAATTATTTTGTAAACCTTTGCAGGAATAAATCGTCCAAAAGCTTTTCTCAAAGGGCGTGTGACTGTTTTTGAAAATGAGAGAAGGGCTAACAATACTGTAACAATAAAAATTATTAGAATCGACTGAGCTGTGTATGGTGGTAGTGATGATTTATCAATTATCAGCAGGCCGTTAAGTGAGAATAAAAGAAGGGTTACCAGTCCGGCAAAACGACTAAGAAGTGTAGCTCCCCAAATATATGAGTAATTCCCCTTTTTCGAAAGCAGTGCACTTCTAATCACATCCTGTGAGGCTGCCGGTAAAAATGTTGTATAGAATGCACTTATCATGTGGAAAGAAAGTAATTCCATGAATTTTAAATCCGGCATATAGACTTTTGTCAATATCCATACCCGCCATACCTGAACAGCGACACTTAGTAGTGTTGACGCTATAAGAAATATGAATACCCATGATGGCAGTGATATTGTTAGAGACCAAAGCTTATGGTAATCAATCTTCCAAAAAATCCAGATAATGGGAAGTAGTGAAAGTAATACGAGTAATTTAGAATATTTTTTTAACAAAGAGTATCCAATCAGAAAGTACCGGGAATTTCCCGGTACCTAAAAAATGTAGTTACTTTTTATACTTTATAACAAGCTTTGGTCGATTTTCTGACGACGTAGATGCTGCCGATGCATTACCAGACCAAACGTTTGGCATATGTGGTTTTTCGGTGTCGCTTGTAACAAATTCTGTAGTACTTCGAATCAGCATACCAAAATTGGTTGATGGAGATGTTGCCCACTCTTTGCACAGATTTGTAAGGTTAAAATCCCAATTTGTCATATCCGGTGCAGTACGTGAACAGGTCCCGTCAATTGTGCTTCGTGCATCAGAATTGTCAAGTGCAACACCAATGGAGTTCCATTTCTGAGTTCCATCCTGTGCTCCCCAGAAACGTTCTTTTGCCGTTACTCCATCAACCTCGTCATCGTTGTTTTTTCCAGTAACATTACACAGATCTCCTGCATTTCCCGGTTTCCATGTTTTTAGAATTTTGTGAATTTCTAATGTGATTGGTAATCCATCAACCCCTGGAGAAAACCAACGTTCAGTTGACAATGTGAGTTGAGCCGATATAATTGAATCGGGATTAATTGAGGGTATCGTAAATTTTATTAGTCCCCTTCCTATCGTCCAGGGATCATATTGTCCAATTGAAATACACTGTTGCTTACCAAAATTGATGTTTGAATACTCTCCTTCTGAAAGTGAATATGAGGTCATTATGTAGCTGTCCTGCGCCTCATCAGGCCCAGGTTGAATCACAACAGAATCAACTGTCGACTTAGGAACATAACTCACGCTAACCGTCTTCACCGCTATATTCTTATTCGTCGATCCGTCAATAGCAGTGATTTCAATCTTGTTTACTGCTGTTGATGACAATCCGGCAATTGTCGCAGTGTAGGTATCGTTTGCTCCGGGAGTCATTGCTTTTGTTTCTGAATTAAAGGTATAACTTACACTGCTTACCTTGTTGAGATCTTTGCAAATTAATTCAAGATTTAGTGATGATGTACTGATAATTGCAGTTTCGCTTGATGGATTGATAAAAGATATTGATGGTCCCGTTTTATCATTGAGCGTAGGATCATACTTGACAGCAACCGTTTTTATCGTCTTGTTCGCATTTGTCGAGCCATCGATAGCAGTCAAAGTGATCACATTGGTCATTCCAGAATTAAGTCCGGTGACTGTTACACTGTAAACACCGCCGGAGTTGGTAACGGCAAATGAATTACCGCCAAATGAACACTGTACACTTACAACCTGATTGACATCAGAACATACTGCTGTGAATGTTATCGACGATGACTCGACTGTTATGTTGTCTGTCAGCCATGATGGTAATGTAATTTCAGGTCCGGTCATATCCAATAAGGTAGGATCGTAATTAATTGTAAAGGATGTAGACTTCACATTCGCATTGGTTGAACCATCCGTTGCAGTAACTTTCAATACATTTGCATCTTTTACCAGGCCTGGAATTGTTACGGAGAAAATATTGTTGGTTCCTTTTGTTGCAGAATACGTTTTGCCACTAAATTCACAAATCAGAGATACAACCCCATTGTCGTCAGTACAGAGAATATCAACAGTTACTGATGATGTACCAATGACAGTGTTATCTGCAGCCGGGTTTTTAAGCGTAATCGATGGTGGTGTAAGATCTGTTCCGGTTGGATCATATTTCAGATAGATTGTTTTTGTATTTACATTTGCATTGGTTGATTTGTCAGTGACCGTGAATGTAACAGGCATATACCGGTCTGATGGTACATCTGCAACTGTCGCAGAGAATACTGAATCCGTAACGCCCGTGACATTTATAGTGGTAGTGCCATTTGATGCCGTTACGGATTGTATACCGCTTGCATCAATGCATTTGAGTATCACTTCACTGGTTGATTTATTGATAATCGCAGTATCTTTTGCCTGTGATGTAATCTGAATTTCAGGTTTATCTTTGTCGGTTGGTTTGTACTTGACAGTTGCAGTAGCTTTAAAAACATTTGCCCGTGGTGATTTGTCAAAAACAGTGATTGTTACCGGGACTGCAATGCCACTGCCAAGTGATGAAACCTTGATGTTCCAGACAGAGTCGCTGACGGTAATAACTTTTGATGGATTCTTTGAGTCACTTGATACCTCCACTCTGTCAATGCCGCTTATGTCAAGTGCTTTTAATGAGATTGTACAGGTTGTATCACTACTGAAAATAGTATCACCAGGTGTTGGTGTAAATGTTACCGATGGCGGATCGGTGTCATCACGCTTGACTGTAAAAATAATCGTTAATGTATCTGACAATTCAAAATCACGGGCGATAATAGTTACCGTCTGTGTTCCGGCATCAGAATCAGATGGCGTGTAACCATACAATGTTGTTGTGATCGAACCTTTTGATTGTGTCACGAGCGAATAGCTTAGTGCATCTCCATTGGAATCTTTGCAGGAATCTTTCAGGTTTAAAAGATATTGACTGCCAGTAATAATGGTTGCTCTGATAGTGTCTGTAGTAAATTTCGGTGCACTATTTTTGCTGACAGTGTCTTCTGATGTGTCAAGCACACGGAGTGAAAACGGAAATTCCTTTATTATACCATCACCAAATGCTGCTTTGACTGTAATATCCTTTTTGCCGGCCAGCTTATACATCGTTTCAAAGTAGACAGTATCAGGTTGAGAGCTTTCTGGGTGCTTTAGTGCTACCGTAATCTCTTTTTGATCATCACCCTGGAGAACGGTGAGTTTCTTAACCAGGCTTGGTATATTTACGACAAGACCAACGGAAACTGGATCCCCTGCGTTCGCTTCAGGTAAATCACCTGAAATAAACATGGTAATTTTTAAATTTTCGCCTCGTTCATATGGATTGCTTGGAAGTTCTTTGCAGGTACATAATAATGAAAAAATGACAGTGAGCAGGAGACTGATCCCCGTTAATAATTTCTTTCTCATATGGTGTTCCTTTTGCGTTTGGACCATTAATGCGATTTTATTGGGTTTGACAATGTTTGAAAATAGAAAATACTGCATAAAAACACAACAGAAAATTAAGCGCACAATTTATTAATAGTATTGAAAAGTATTCATCAAAGTATCGGAAATGATGAAAACATTCATAATGTATTATTTTTTATTATGTTACAAGCATAGTACATGATGCTGCTTACATTAGGAAATAACCATTTTTTATAGTATTTACGCAAAACAATCCTGGAATTGCATCTGTTTAATTTAAGGCAGACTTTTGAAAGGTATAACCGGGTAAGAACTGAATATGGTGGAATGCAGAATATTCCTGATAATCAAGGATATATGGCATTGTTGATAGGCACATAGTATAATACTTGTACTAAATTGAATTCACCAGCGTAATCGAATGTGAACATACAAATGCGGGATTACTTTTTTATCATACATTCATTAACAAACCAGGGAGATAAAAATGGTTGACTTGTTGAAAAAATCGGTACTTACTGCGGTTGGTTTTGCTGTGATGACAGGTGAGAAGATTGAAGAGCTTGGGAAGAAAATTGCAGAAGACGCGAAGCTATCGGAACAGGAGGGAAAACAATTTGTCGATGAACTCAAGAAAAAAGGTGATGAAACAAAACTGGCACTTGAAAAATTGATAAATGAGAAGGTTGAACTGGCGTTGAAAGCCCTGTCAATCCCCGCACGATCTGAATTAAACGCTATTGAAAAAAGAATAACGGTGATTGAGCAAAAGATCGGAGAGATAGATAAACATTGACACAACGAAATGGCAGTATTAAGCGGGGCATTCATTATAGGCATATCGGGCGCTATGGTGAAATTGTTTCTGCGTTAGTCAAATATGGTTTTGGAGATCTGCTTTCGAGGCTGAATATTGAGCGGTATCTGAGTGCGGGTAACCGAATCCTGCGGGGTAAAAAAAGTTTACATGTGCAGGTTTACTCCAAGTGGGACCGTATCAGGATGGTTATTGAGGAGCTGGGTCCAACGTTTATAAAACTTGGCCAATTTGCAAGTAATCGTCCTGATATACTTCCTGCAGAGCTTATCAAATCACTTGAGAAACTTCAGGATTCTGTCGGTTCATTTCCGGAACAGGATGCCGTAAAAACAATCGAACAGGAACTGGGGCGTCCAATCGGGGAGCTGTTTAAAGAATTTGCACATAAACCGTTTGCCTCAGCGTCAATGGCACAGGTACATAAAGCAACACTTCATGATGGCACTGAAGTTGCAGTAAAAGTGCAACGTCCACGATTGACAGAAAGTGTCACTGTCGATCTTGAAATCATGTACCATCTTGCATCACTTATCGAGAAGCATTATCCCTACCTTGATGCATTTGATCCGCTGCAGCTTGTCAGCGAATTTGCAAATGGAATTACCAAAGAACTTGATTTTTCAATTGAAGCAAGTCACATTGACCGCTTCGCTCATAATTTCAGGGATGATCAGACAATTCTGATTACTAAAGTGTATCATGAATTGACAAGTCGAAAAGTTATAACGACAGAATTTGTCCATGGAATAAAGATAACCCATATTAATGAACTAATCGAAAACGGTCTTGACCCCAGGGATATTGCATCCAGAGGTGCGGCAATTGTTTTAAAGCAGATTTTTCGCCACGGTTTTTTTCACGCAGATCCTCATGCAGGAAATATTCTTGTGACAAAAGGGAATCGGATCTGCTTCCTTGATCTCGGCATGACCGGTATCCTGACTCCTACCTCGCGTGAACGTCTCAGTTCGATTATTATCGGCGTTGCATCAAGGGAGCCACAGCGTATTGTCAAGACACTCCTTGAGATGGCGGATCATCAGATTGAAGGTAAAGATGAGCTTGAGTATAAAATAGCCGAACTTGTGGAAGAATATGCATCAAAGGCGCTGGGGAAAATCAATATAGGTGAGGTGTTGAATACATTGTCACAACTGCTGGCGAAACACCGGTTGAAAGTCGTTCCCGGATTCTATTTGCTTGTAAAGGCTGTTGTAACAATGGAAGGTATTGGCTATAAACTTGATCCATCATTCAACATGATGCGTCATATAGAACCGTTTGCCGCGCGTCTTGTCAAAGATCAGTACAAGCTATCGCATTTGTCAAAAGAGGGGGTAGAGACAGCGCAGGAACTTTTTTTCCTTATCCGTGATTTTCCCGGAGAGATCCGTGAGCTTATGCAACTTGTCAAAATTGGAAAGCTCAAAATAGGTTTTGAACACAAAGGTCTTGATCCGATGCTCAGGAAATTTGATCAGATAATCAACAGGCTTGTTTTCGGGCTCGTACTTGCAGCTCTGCTCATTGGCTCATCAATCGTAGTACTCTCAAAAGTTCCACCGGCGTTTTATGGAATTCCGGTCATCGGAATTATTGGTTTTACGGCATCACTGATAATGGCGTTCTGGTTGCTTTTGACAATCCTGAAGCATGAACGAATGTAACCGGATTTCGCCCCGTGTAACAGGACATAAACAATTGTGGCTGGCTATGTGCACCGTGGATCATTCGTAGCATACTGATACTGATCCAGATAAGATTAGTTGGGTAAGTATTACATTTGGTTGTGCAAATCGGCAGAAAGAATTGTTTCATAGGCAACTCAAGCATTTTCTATTTTACCTGACAGGGATTGGAATTGATGATGTTATTCAGGTAACGGATTGGTATATTTCCAGTGTCAGGTATTTAAATACACTAAAAAATATCGGATTGAGTTAATACGTGAACTTTTTTTATGAATTACACAGAAGCGTGGTCGATCCTCAGTTCTATACTGAGGTTTTGACATATAAACGGTCCAGAGTAGCATGGTATGTTATTTTATTACTTCTTTTAACATCATTTGTGACTGTTATTGCACAATGGTGGTACCAGGTCGAATCCGATGATGGGATACCTAATGCGATTGAGCTGGCATTATCCGGAATGGAGATAAAGGATGGCCTGCTTGATCCTCATGTACAGACACCCTTTGTACCATCATCAAAAAACAGCTGGCCACTAATGAGCGCTGTTTTTTTTCAAAACGGGATGATTCAGGCAACAGATACACTGCTCTTCATCGACACATCGGCATCACAGGCATTCAAGCTTAAAGCGCCTTATTTTGCACTTGGTAAAGATCGGATTCATTTTAATTACGATGATAAGTATTTCAAGGCGAGTATCTCATATGCAATGCTGCTCAACGGGAAGAAAGATTTAAAATTTACGGCATCAGAAATCCGCAGTCTTCTTACGAGTCCATCATTTCTACCGACTATCATAATCAGCATGTTTGTTACAACAATGTTTCAAAGTGTATTAACAATTTTATTCAGTATAATATTTCTTGCAGTTGCTGCGTATATATTCAGGATTGAAAGGGTAACCGGTTTTTCAGTATTTCTGCGGGCGTCAACATTTGCTATTACCCCAATGGCACTTGGTCTGATGCTCATTGAAGTTGCCGGTGTTCAGGCTATCTGGGGGTGGCATCTGTTGATTTTTATTTCAACAATCGTTCTTTTCAGGGGTGTAGTAGCAATCAGTAAAGCATCATCTGTAAAAGAATCTGAAGAGGACAAAGTATGATACTTGATCTAATACACAAAAAGGGTGATCCGCAGCATCTTGATGGTAAGGTGACAGTGTATGCTGTTATTGACATAGATCCATCAGATCTTATGTCAATGAAGCATCCGATTGCGGGAATGGTTCACAATGGATTTCTTGTTGCACAGGGAAATTTTAAAGAGCAGACCAGTCTGAAAGACTTTTTAAAATCAGAGATGGGAATTTCGCTTGAGGAGGGACTTGGTGAGGGGCTCTCGGACATGCTCGAAAAAATGAATGGTATCGAGTCTGCACTGGATCCACAAAAACTAAAGGATCGCCTTGAAAATCTGGGTGATCTTGAGGATTTTATTCCTACTCCTGCTAAAATTGTCCCATTTCATTCAGAATCGGAGATTTTTTCGCAACAAGGTGATGTCTACTTTGCTGGTATTTTTAAAAATATTGGCAATGCGGTGTTAAGTATCAACGCTATTCCCATTATTTATCAAGCCCGCTACAGGGAGCAGGAACAGGTGAAAGTGCGTAATGAAATAGAGATGCTTATTTCACAGATCGAAAAAGTGGAACCATCAAACCTGCAGAAGGTTAAAGCATTGGAGCATGAGCCTGTTGATGAGCGGTTGATGAAAGAATACATTCCAAATATGTTATACTGTCGTAAGGAACCTCATACATTTGAATCGGCTGTAAAAGAGTTCAGGAAATTTATGAGTGGTTACCGGTTCCAGGAAGATATTGATGCAATCGTCAGGATTATTGGTGAAGAATCAGAATTGACACAGAAACATTTTAAACTGTTAGAGTTATATGCTAAGAAAGTTGCTGCAGTTAATTCGGAAGATTTCAGCGCTGCTGAAAACATAAACAGGGAGATCTTTAATCTGAGATTGTAAGTTGGTCTTTTTTCTAACAATTCTGATAAAAGACTTAAATGTGTTGTTTAAATATGAAAAGGAAATGTGCTTGAACCGGGGGGTAAAAAATGCGCATAGTACAAACATACTGCCTGACGCACACTAATGTGCAGCATCGGGGCGTTATGTATTGAAATCACACTTTTTTCATAGATTTAAATACCTGCCCTATTGTATTATTATCCATGAATATTTTCGGATAAATCGAAAGTTATTAATTAAATATAAAAAGGTTACAAAACAAAACTATGTATCAGGATCTATTACTGCTTGCAAGAACCATTGAATATACACCAATCGGAATAGTGGTTTTGCGCACAGACGGTAAAGTGCATTATATCAACAGATTTGCTGAACAGATGTTTAACCAGTCCCGTGAGACGTTGCTTGGTAAAATTATCGATCACTCGGTGTCTGATTATACTGGTAAAGTAACGTGGGAAGAGATCTGGACCGCAATGCTTCAGGGTGAGTTGACAGAAGCAAGCGTGGTGATCGAACCACCCGGTAAAGATGCGACGGTATGCAAGGTACAGTCGTTTTTTATAAAAGGAAATGAAAATTATCAGGATTCACTTGCTCTCATTTTCAGGGATATGACACAGGATATCCGGATCACCGATCAGATTGAGAAAAAAAATCTTGAAATGGCGAAAATGAATTCTGAACTGATCCGTTCGAATGCTGAATGGAAACGGGTTTCGGAGATGAAATCGAACTTTCTGAGTATTGCATCACATGAACTGAAAACTCCGCTTACGTCAATAAAGGGCTACTCGGACATCATTATTGATAATATGAAAGACAAACTTGACGGCAGCATTTATAGAATGATTGAGAGTATCAACCGTGCAGCCGACAGACTTCATAAGGTTGTCAATAATATTCTTGATGTAACCAGAATTGAACAGAAACGTCTCCGTTTAAAACCGGAACTGCTTGATTTACGCGCTGTAATTTACGACTGCATTGATGAACTTGCACAATTCTCGCTGAAACGGAATATTACTTTTACCTGCAATATTCCTGATAGTCTTCCGTCCTTTTATGGTGATAAAATGAGAATACAGCAGGTTTTTACCAATCTTTTCAGTAATGCGCTCAAATATTCACCTGATGGTTCCGGCGTATGGGTTTCTGTTTCACTTGAGGAAGGTGACAAATTTCATATAATTGTAAAAGATAATGGTATCGGTATTGACAAAACTGAACAAAAGAATATTTTTTATCCGTTCTATGAGGTAGGCAGTGTTAACAGTCATAGTACAAGCTATTCGGGTTTTATGGGTGGCGGTACAGGGCTTGGGCTGTCAATTGTCAAGGGTATCGTTGAACGTCACGGCGGGCGGATCTGGGTTATCAGTGATGGTGTAAAAGAGAATACGTTTCCAGGGAGCGAATTTCATATTATCATGCCGGTTCAGGCAGAAATTCATTGGGATGATGATGAAACGCGGGCACTCTACATTGATAGAGTGGAACCTCAGTCGCTTATTGAGGAAAATCTGCCCCACGTTGATGAAAAACCGACAATCCTTTTTATTGACAGTGATCGTGAAGCCGTTGAAATCGCACGTATGGTCCTTGAGAGTGCGTTTGATATCATTGTCGCAGAAAACGGTGAGTCCGGCTTAACCATGGCACTTCAGCATAAACCATCTATTATTCTTCTGGATTCCTATTTGCCCGGGCTTGATGGGTACCGGGTATGCAGAATTCTTCGCACACAGGAAGAGACCCGCGATACACCAATCGCATTTTTCTCAGCAGGGACTCAGAATGATGAAATTCAGAAATGTTTTGCCAGCGGTGCAGATGATTTTATTGTTAAACCATTCAGCGGCAGAGAACTGGTAGACAAAATCTGGAGAATATTGATGAAGAAAAAAGAGGGACAATTCAATTGACCCGTACCGTAGGGATAGCCCTTGTGGCTATCCCTGGTTTATATGTAATACATCAAAAGTCGACCACAGTTATTACCAATATGGTAACGAAAAACAAAATTTCCGCGCAAGTGTAGCCCTGAGGTGGAAAAAAGAAGTCACCGCTTCTTGTGTTCCCGAATACCAAATCGCTATTTGCGAATTGCTACGCACGAATCCCGAACTTCACTTGCCTTTTGTTGACCGGAAAATTATAATTACATTGCCAGTAACTATGTATTGAATCTTTAAAGGACTCAACAACTTATGATATACCTCTCTATTAGAAAACCTTTTTTATGTTTAGCGGCTTTGGTTGCCGTTTCGTTTTCTACAACTGCTTCGGATGATCCGTTTCCAACACCGGATATTTTAAAGGATCGGGTTGAGTTCTGGAAGAAAATTTATACTAAATATTCACTCAACGATGGTGTGATTCACGACCGCGATTATATGTCGATTGTCTATTCAGAGATACTTAATGATGGTTCCGTGGCGACAATACGTAAAGAAAAAGAACGGATTATCGCACTGGTTAACGATATGAATAAAACAGATGAAAACAAGTGGAATGATGAGCAGAAAAGTATTGCAGAAAAGTTTAAGAAAATGGCAACCATAGACGAACTTAAAACTGCAGCCGAACGTATACGTTATCAGCAGGGACAGGCTGAGCGGTTTCGGGAAGGTCTGATCCGTTCCGGCATGTATCTTGACACAATCAGATCAATTTTAAAAGAGTATGGTGTACCGGAACGTCTTGCATATTTACCGCATGTGGAATCATCCTTTAATACGGCAGCATATTCAAAAGTCGGCGCAGCCGGGCTTTGGCAGTTCATGCGCGGAACCGGGAAACTCTTTGGTATGAAAATCACTTATGCTATTGATGAACGTCGTGATCCGGTTATTGCAACACGTGGTGCTGCCCGTTATTTGTCAAGTGCTTATAACGAACTCAAAGCCTGGCCTATTGCGATAACGTCATATAATCACGGTGTTAACGGTATGAAACGTGCGGTAAATTCAACCGGCTCACGTGATCTTGCCTACATAATCCAAAACTACGAAAGTAGATCATTTAAGTTTGCATCATCTAACTTTTACAGCTGTTTTCTTGCCGCAAGTGAGATTGCAATGGATTATAAGAGCTATTTTCCAAATGTTACGCTTCACCCCCGACTCGAATTTAATGATATTACCCTGACACATCATATTCGCCCGGATGTACTCTGTAAATATCTCGGTTTATCAACGGAACAGTTGATTGAGCTGAATCCCGCGATTCGTGCTGCGACATTTCAACAGCATGCAAAACTGGCTGCAGGTTTGACGATTCATATTCCGGCTACACTTGCGTCACGTGACGCACTTGCCTTGATGGCATCAATACCGGATTCACTTAAAAGTAAAGTGGCTGACAAGCCCAAATACTACAAAGTTAATAAAGGTGATAATCTGATATCAATCGCGACACGTCTTGGTATTTCTGTTCAGGATCTTGCCAGTGAAAATAATCTTGGCAGAAAAAGTAAGATTGTTGTTGGGCAATTATTAAGAGTTCCTGTAAGTAAACCAGTTGAAACAGTGGCATCAGTAGTGTTGCCGCAACCAATCAAGCAAGCGGACCGCGGGGTAGTGTCTGATGATAAAGACACTCTTGTCGTAGCAGTCGAAAACGCTGACGCTCTTCTGGAGATTGCGAAGAATGAACTTGAATCAAAATTACCGCTGGACGAGAAAAAAACGGTCGTGGCGATGACCGATAAAAAAAAGGAGAAAAAGACCGATGCCGGTTTTGTCAGGACAGAACCTGAAGTTTTACCTGTAGATAAAGTGGACACGGCACCAGTGATCACTGAAGTAGTGGCTGATTCACTGAAAGATATTGCACTTGCTGCTGCTACAGAGGATAGAGTGGATAAAACAACACGTCCTCAGGCGCAGGTTAATTTCGATGTCAGCATTTACAATCTGGACTTGACAATGTCACCTGTTGGCAACAGTGCTGAAATTGTTGTTTCTGTTGACGAGACAATAGGGCATTATGCAGAGTGGCTTGGTATTGCAACCTGGAAAATAAGAAAACTTAATAATATGGGGCGGGGTTCAGATATCAGGCTGAATAAAAAACTGCAACTGCCGATTGAACAAAAGGATATGGTTGACAAGTTTATAGAAACACGTTTACAGTATCATATGGCAATTGAGGAGGACTTTTATTCCCAGTATAAAGTCGCAGATGTAAAATCGAGATTCGTTAAAAAAGGGGAATCGCTCTGGGATATCTGCAATCAGTCTGATAATGAAAATGCTCTGCCGCTATGGTTGTTTAAAAAATACAACAAGCATCTCGATTTAAATGCACTCATGCCCGGTACAACGATCTGGATTCCGGTGATTGCTGAAAAGGGACCAAATGATACAGGCAATGGTGATGCAGGGTATCCGGATATTTACAACCCATTTGTAAAGCCATCCGGGTCAGGCGTACCGATGATCCGTGTGGTTCCTTAAGTAGTCGTATATTGACGGCCGATATCGATTTGTTTATTTTTACATTACCGGTTTTTACATATTACTATATTCTGGCTGAATGAAACGGTAATGTCGTGTTTTATAAAGAGACGCAATTTCCGGTTGGGTTTCTTGAGAAAAAACAGAGAAAGACCGGCACCCGCAAGACAAACCGCACATCGTGTGCGGCCTAAAAGACTGTAAAAGAAAATTGAAATTGACATGTAAGTATTGAAGAAATGGAGCATCCGATTGTATGCCTTACGAAATGCCTAACGAAACGATTATCGCACGGCCAGGAAGAAGCATTCAAACAAAATCCGGAATATCCCTGATCATCAACATTCCAACTCCATCCTGCATTATGGACGGACACGCACACATGGAAAATGGGGCATGCGCCCCTCTGCCATTGCTTTGGGACAAATCATGGCTGATTCGTGGCAAAACAAGAAAACAAATTGATGACGACTCTACAAAAGGCTTATTTGGTACCGTGTTTAAAATGTTAAAAGGCGAGGCCGGACCTGTTCAAGTGATGTCGTCATTTGACATAGGCAACAGGGCTGTGCACGATAATGAGAATGCGTTTGCAGCTGATACACTGATCGGCAAATCAAAACTGTATGGTTCCCAACAGGCTGAATCTAAAATCAGGGATTTTTATTCTTTCCTTATCATTCTGATGATGGATATGGAATATGCTCATATTGCCGGACTTTACGGCCAGACTATTTATCATGATGATGAGCCGGTCTGGTATTATTATGAGCGCCAATCAGGGGTAGTCGATGAGAACAAAGGCAAAAAAATACTGCTGCCGGGAGAAAATCAGTTAACCTTTGCAATGTGGCGAAAGCAGTTACGCGAAACAATAGAGGCAGCAAAGGTTAATCCACTAAAAATTCTCCCGATGTATTTCTATGCGCCTCAACGATGGAACAAATCGAAAAAAATGACTTTCGATGATAAAAAGTTCACCGGCCCTTGGGATTACCCGTTTTCGCAAATCGCTACGGTGAAGAACCAGGGTGTTTTTCCCGGTTTCAAGATGTACAATCCTCTTGGGAGTCAGCCGCTTGATCCACGTTTGCCCTATCTTCATGACAAGGCACTCGAAGGAGATTGCTTCTACGCCCGATGCGAGCGGGAAGGTATTCCCATTATGGCGCATTGCTCGCCCGGTGGAATGACAACCCATGAATTGAAGTTTTTCATGGAGCACGATTCGGGACGTTCGAATTATCAGAACCAACCGCACTATTCAGTTCAGAATTCAAATGCACCTGCTGACGCAACAACGGTTTCCCTCGACAATGAGGAAATGGCTATTAGGCATTTCTACGACAACTATGTCCATCCCAAAGCGTGGCGAAAGGTTCTTGAAAAATATCCGAAACTGAAACTCTGCCTGGCACATTTCGGAGGGGATGAATTCAAGAAAGGGTTGAAAAGCTCATGGGTAACTGAAATTCTTGCGCTTACCGAAGAATATGTGAATGTTTATACAGACTTCTCCTGTTGGGATATGGACGATTGCAAGGAACATCTTCAGGAACTACTAACCAGCGTTCGGTATTCTTGCATCAGGGAGAAACTTCTTTTCGGCACCGACTGGTATATGACCCTCGTAGCATTGGGTGGTAAGAGCTATAAGAGTTTTTGTGAAGATGCATGGGAAGCGTTCATGGAAATTCCTGACGGTGAAAAGCTGTGGGTGAACTGTACGTTCCTGAATCCATTTACTTTTTATGGTATCTTTGAAAAAGACCCGCAAACTGGTGTCAACAAACTGGAAAATATTGCGGCAGCACTTGATGCAGCCAAATGCAAGCGGACAAAATTACAGGAAAATTTAGCATTTTTCAAACGCCTTGAAAAACAATACGACAAGCATGTTGAGGAACGAAAAAAGGCAAAGGGGGTATGATCCATGCGAATTATCATACCAATCCTATTAGCCGTCATGCTTTCAGGTTGTTACGTAAATACCCTGTCGAAAAAGGAAATAAATGAAATGAAAGCCCAGTATAAACTTCAATATGGCAAAGATCCTGACCTCTGGCCGGTTATGGTTGGTCTCAAGGATGATATGACGAACATTTTTTCTGTCCCCATCGAAAATGCCATCGGTACGAACAGCCTGAATAACGCGATAACGCTTCTGAAGTTTAAAGACGACCAGATAGAATATGATGAGGTGAAGCGCAATTTTGTTGACGGAGTTGGTATTGGAGATAAATTTTATCCCCGCATGTTCAATGGGCCATGGATAGGATATACACAGACCAGAGGGTTTCTGCTCTTTGATTTCAAGGAGAAAAAGGGCATTCGTTATATGCCGCAAATGACCGGGGATGAATATTATACCGGCGTACAGACCTTTGATGAGAGTAAACTTCAATTCGTCTTTCAGAAACTTGAGGAAGGTAATGGGCTGAAAGGCATTCGCCATCTTCAATTGCTGGAATTTCATTCTGACGTGACGTTTAAAACCTTATCGGAAATGAAGGCTGGGGCGCATGAGATTGGTTACGTTGAACCTTGGGCCATTCAAAACAGGACGCTATTTGTTTATCGAAATGACGGAATCAGAATAGTCGCCTATAACGAAAAGTTTCAACAAGTGCATCATCCATTTTGTGATTTGTTTAACAGCTTAAAAGAGTTTAGATGTCTTGAACAGCTCGTTCTCCACCCAACAGGTCCATTTGCAATTCTTGTTGAGGTACCACAAGAATATAGGGGTGACTACTGGATTCACCTTGCCTGCTGGCAAAATAACGACCCTGAAAAACGATTTGTTGAACTGTTAGGTCAGGAAATTTCCATGTTTTCCGGATGGCGTGATTTAAAGGGTCTGGATTGTTCACACTTTGAATTTTCCCCAGACGGTAAATGGCTGGTATTCAGGGATAATTCTGAAATGGTATTGCAAAGTATTGCAAATCCCACCTTTGTAGCAATGCCCGTTGACGTTGATAGAGAAATGCCTTTGGGAAAACCCAAAATATTGGGCAAAGTCATGCGCGAACATGCTCAACCGTCATCAACGGCATGGATAACCAAACCACTAAGTTTTGTAGTAAGTGATGGAATGACACTTTACAAATGGGAGCTTGATAGTCTGAAAAGGGAATTTTAAAGACGAATTAACCACAACCTGCCGTTCTATCCGGTTGCTGAATAGCGGATGTCCAAAAAAAGGAAAACCGAAGATTAAAAAAACCAACCGGAAACAGACGCTTGGCAGGCCAAAGTTGACATGTGCAAAGCCGTACGGTCAACTGTTGGCCGGCACGATAAAAATATTGCAGGTAACAGGACAAAAGCGATGGAGATCAGGAGTTGATAGATGCAAGTGCAGAGTGACAAGGCATGACAAACTTTTACTGAGGAAGCGCCTCTTCATCGTTATAAACAGGAATAACGCGTGTGATATTGAGCATTTCCAGAATGTCAAACAACCCGGGGTCGGGTTCAAGAATGCAGAGTTGCCCGCCTTTTAGCTTAACCTTTTTAAAACAATCGATCAGTACTGTAATTGCGCCGCTATAAATATAGGATGCATCACAGAAGTTGACCGCGATGTTAATGATACCACGCTGGAGATAGCCCACAATAAGATCTTTTAACTCAGAAAGATCGCTTATATGCTGCTGACCACCGACTTTAAGTACCTGATACACGCCTTTGGTGTAGGTCTCGATTTTCATAATTTCTCCAACGATTTTTACCATCCTTACTAATGTACAACTCTTCAGTGCATTAAACATTGTACATTAGGTTCCTGTGATATGCAACAGATTAATGATTCGGTGATAATTCGGGTAAATGGAGAACGTAGAGACTCGTAACCGCGCGTCTCTGCAACAAAAAAATGGTCGGGGTGGATGAGACCCCGAAATAACTGGAGGATAATTAATTATCTGAAATAAGCCACACCGGATTCAAAGATCCGCTGATCCTTGTTTCCGGAAATATTCTTTGCAACATTGGAACCAATACGTTCAGAGTGTCCCATTTTGCCAAGCACCCGGCCGTCCGGGCTGGTTATACCTTCAATTGCATACATTGATCCGTTTGGGTTGCCGCTGATATCACCGCAAACATTTCCCTCACAGTCAACGTATTGTGTTGCGACCTGACCATTTGAAATAAGCTTTTGAATTTCTTCCTGAGATGCCACAAAGCGGCCTTCTCCATGTGAGACCGCGATTGCATGGATATCGCCGCATTCCACATTTGACAACCATGGAGACTTTACTGAGCAGATCTTTGTGTATGCCATGCAGGAGATGTGACGTCCGATGGTATTAAATGTCAAAGTCGGGCTCTGTGAATTCATGTCAAGAATCTGGCCGTGAGGAACCAGCCCCAGTTTGATTAATGCCTGGAATCCATTACAGATACCGAGCGCAAGACCATCACGCTCAAGAAGCAGTTTGTTGACAGCATCCCTGATATGCGGATTTCTGAAAAAAGCAGCGATGAACTTACCGGATCCATCAGGCTCATCACCAGCACTGAATCCACCGGGAATCATGAGTATCTGACTGCTTTCAACTTTTTTTACCATGGCGCTGATAGATTCTCCGACATCTGATGGTGTCAGGTTTTTCATGATAAAAATATCTGCAACCGCACCAGCTTTTTCAAATGCACGGGCGGTGTCATATTCGCAGTTTGTTCCAGGAAAAACAGTAATCAGAACCCGTGGTTTGGCAACGGAAATTCCGGCTTTTGATCTGTTTCTGTTTGTAAATGGTGTGATCGCATATACCGGATCATAGGTTGGTGTACGGCTTGGAAAAACTTTCTCAAGCGGCTCTTCCCAGACCTGCTGTAATTCTCTCAGGTCAAGTATTGTGTCACCGGTAATAATTTCGTATTTCCCGATAGTTGAACCAATTAACTGCACCGGAATATCTTTAAACAATAGTGCAATGTCTGCAGTGGAATCCAGTTCAAGTATAATAGATCCGATATCTGCAGTAAAAAGAGAGTCGGCAGCCAGTGATGTATCAATGGAAATACCGATCCTGTTACCAAAACACATCTTTGTTACTGCTTCTGCAATACCGCCGGATTTTACAGAATGAGCAGAAAGAACATGACCTGCGGCTATTGCGTTGTGAATATGCGTGTATGCTTTGTCAATTTGTGAAAAGTCCGGTATCTCAAGAGTGTCTCGCAATACTTTGACAAGTATCACTCGTGATCCGGTTTTCTTGAATTCGGGTGAAATTGTCCTGCTGACATCAACAGGTGCAAGTGCAAATGATACAAGCGTCGGGGGCACATTCATGTCTTTGAACGTTCCAGACATGCTGTCTTTGCCACCAATTGCCGCAATACCCAGTCCGTTTTGAGCAGCATATGCTCCAAGCAGCGCTGCAAATGGTTTTCCCCAGCGTTTTCTATCGGTACCGGTGCGCTCAAAGTATTCCTGTAGTGTCAATCTTATTCTGTGGTGATCTCCTCCGGATGCAACTACTTTTGCAACAGACTCAATAACTGCAAACAGTGCTCCATGGAAAGGACTCCACTTTGACAATCGGGGATTATATCCGTAACTCATGATTGTGCCGCAGTTCGTTTCGCCTTTTAAAACCGGTAGTTTTGCGATCATGCATTCGGTCGGGGTCATCTGGTAGGTGCCGCCAAACGGCATGGTCACTGAACCTGTACCGATCGTGCTGTCAAAACGCTCGACAAGACCTTTCTGACTGCAGATGTTAAGATCAGCAAGGGTGATATTCCAGGCATCCTTTACACTTGATGCAACTGATTTTCCAGGGACAGTTTCCTTGAAGAAGTTATACTCGGGATCCGGTGATGTAACGGTTACATCTGTGTCCTGAGGTGCTCCATTGGTATCGATAAAATCGCGGCTGATATCAACGATCGTTTTACCGCGCCATTTCATACGCAGCCTTCTGGTGTCGGTTACTTCTGCCACTACTGCAGTTTCAAGGTTTTCCACCGATGCGGCATCAATAAATTCCCTGAGGTTTGTTCTGTCAATAACCACAGCCATACGTTCCTGAGATTCTGAAATTGCAAGTTCAGTTCCGTCAAGACCATCATATTTTTTCGGGACTGCATCAAGGTCGATATCAAGTCCGGCTGCGAGTTCGCCGATAGCGACAGAAACACCCCCAGCACCGAAATCATTGCAGCGTTTTATCAACCTGCTTACTTCTGGCTTTCTGAAAAGCCGTTGAATTTTTCGTTCTGTAGGCGGATTTCCTTTCTGCACTTCAGCACTGCATGTGTTAATTGACTCTTCGGTATGTTCCTTTGATGACCCCGTTGCGCCCCCGCAGCCATCACGACCGGTGCGTCCTCCGAGAAGTACAACGATATCACCTTTGACAGGCTGCTCGCGTACTACATTATCGGCAGGGGCTGCGCCAATAACAGCGCCGATCTCCATGCGCTTTGCAACATAACCCTCATCGTATATCTCAGCGACATGGCCGGTTGCAAGCCCGATCTGGTTTCCGTAGGAGCTGTAGCCGTGTGCTGCAAGTGTGGTTATTTTACGCTGAGGCAGTTTGCCCGGAAGGGTGTCCTCAATTCTGCAGCGCGGATCGCCGGCACCGGTAACACGCATTGCCTGATACACATACGAGCGTCCACTTAACGGATCGCGAATTGCTCCGCCAAGACAGGTCGCAGCACCGCCAAACGGTTCAATTTCTGTAGGATGGTTATGCGTTTCGTTCTTGAACATCACAAGCCAATTCTCTTTGTGTCCATCAATTTCGACCGGGACGACAATACTGCATGCATTAATCTCCTCAGATTCATCAAGGTCGCTAAGAATACCGCGTTTACGAAGTTCTTTCATGCCAAGTGTCGCAAGGTCCATCAGGCAGACCGGTTTTGCCTTTCCGCCAAGTACGTAGCTTCTGCCCTCAAGATATTTCGCGTAGGCATTTTCGATTGGTGCGCTGAAAAAGCCGTTTTCTATCTCCACATTGTTGATTCTGGTAAGAAATGTTGTATGACGGCAGTGATCTGACCAGTATGTGTCAAGCATTCGGATTTCAGTAAGTGACGGATCACGCTTTTCGGTATCACGAAAATAATTTTGTGTAAAGGTAAGGTCCTCAATACGCATTGCGAGACCAAGCGTCGATCTTAATGTGTCAAGATCCGGCTGCTGCATAGTTGTAAAACCGCTAATAATTGCAACATCCTGAGGTAGTACAGAGTCGGAGCCAAGAGTCTCTGGCTTGTCAAGTGATGCCTCACGGGAGTCAACGGGGTTGATACAGTATTTTTTAATTTTTTCAATATCCGAATCTGCAAAATGACCACGTATGGAGATAATCTGTGCTGTTGCAACTGACGGACGGTTGCCATGGGTCATGAGTTGAATGCACTGTGCTGCGCTGTCGGCCCGCTGGTCGTATTGTCCCGGAAGGTACTCAATAGCAATCAGCTTTTCATGAGATTCAAGCGGCAGTGTTTCATCATGGACAACATCAACCGGTGGCTCTGCAAAAATAGTGTTACGTACAGCAGTGTACTCATCATCAGTAATACCTTCGACATCATATCGAATAATAATTCGAACGCCCTGAAGTCCTTTTATGCCAAGGTTTTCCCTTAAATCATTAAAAAGACCATGTGCTGCGACATCGTACCCTTTTTTCTTTTCAACAAAAATCCGGCGGACACTACCCATAATACCCAAAAACCACCTTTCAATTATATGAAGCCTGCACTGTTCCAGTGATTGTATTTGTGGAGTGTGAGGCATAACGATCTGTCTGATAACCCGTTATATGTACTGTCCACGATCCTGAAAAGCACATATACCTGTTGCGGGTTCCATACATATAGGATAATAGACAAAGAAAATACGTTTTGTCAGGGACTGGTAGCAGGTTTAAAAACGGAAAATCAGGTACTCCATTGATACTGAGATACTGAATGAAGCGTAGTATAGCAGAATCAGGCAATTGGACTTAAATGCATGTTTTTGGAGGCAGTGTACCGGGAATCTATGGAATCGTTATCGGCGTTAGAGGTTATGGAACTGTTTGCTGACAAATGCATCGAATTGCGCGAGTGTACTCATAAAAATATCAAATAGTCTTATAATTTCGCCGGATTGTGCATTGATTCTGCATGCGTTTTCAAGTGCTTTGGCAGCGTCCGATAGAGGTAGTGCACATAAATTTGCAGCACCACCTTTGATACCATGCGATTCTTTTTGTATGTATGCAAAGTCTGATGAATCCAGGGCATATTTCATGGATTGAGCACTCTTTTGTGTAATTTGGTTGAATTCAACAATGAGTGAATCGAGAAGTTCCTTGTCATTTCCAAATTCACCGAGTGCTTTTTTGTAATCCATTATCTGATCCGGTGTGCTGTCGCCGGCAGGATCATTGTGTAAAGATAATGGTTGATCAGGTTCGCTTACCGTTGATGTTTCCTCTGTGTGCAGAAGTGTTGCCGCGAGTTTAATGAGCTTTGTACCATTGAGTGTCAGTTTTGGTACAACGCAATTCATACCGGCATCAAGGCATTCCTCTTCCTCGTTTTCATAATCATTGCCTGAAATGCCGATAATCAAGAGGTCCTTACCCTGAGGAAGCTGACGGAGTTCTCTTGTTGTGTCAATCCCGTTCATCACCGGCATGTTTCTATCCATAAGAATCATGTCAACATGTTGCGTCTTGACAATTTCAATACATTCAAGGCCATTGGACGCTGTAATCGGATTTGCTCCGGCATCAGTTACAAAGAAGCTGAGTAATTCGGTGTTTACCGCGTAGTCATCAACAATAAGTATTATTTTATCTTTCAGCAGCGATTCATCCATGTCTGTATATTCTTTCAGGGTGGTGTAGTGTTACCGGTATTCAGGACATTAAAACACGAATGGTTATTCAGTACTATACTTCACAGTACTTGTCAAGTATTTCGATAAACTGTCCTTCGCATCGCAAAAAAGCATCAACAATTCTCGGGTCGAAGTGACGTCCCCGTTCTGAGATAATGATGGATTTCGCGGTATCATGCGGCATAGCGCTTTTGTAAACGCGTCGGCTTACCAGTGCGTCATAGACATCAGCAAGCGCTACGATTCTTGCGCTAAGTGGAATATCCTCACCTTTGAGATGGTTAGGGTATCCGGAACCATCATATTTTTCGTGATGATAAAATGCGATCTCTGCGCTCATTATCAGGTACTCTGCGTTGGGGTATTTGTGAATAGCTGTAGTGAGTGCTTCATAACCGATTGATGTATGCTTTTGCATTATCTTGTATTCTTTATCGTCAAGTTGTCCCGGTTTGAGCAGGACAAAATCAGGAATGCCGATTTTTCCGATATCATGAAGCGGGCTTGTCAGAAAGATGTTGTCGATGAATATCGGTGTTAGTTGCTCCAGTTTCTCTTCACGGGCAAGATCTTCAGCAAGGATTTTTGAGTAATACCGGATACGTTCAAGGTGATTTCCGGTATCACTGTCACGTGCTTCAGCAAGGCAGGCCATGGAAAAGATCACGATGTCCCTGCTCTCAAAGTTAATGATGCGTTCACCGGCTTTTATTCTGACTGTCAATTCCTCTTTAATGAACGGCTTGGCAATGAAATCGTCAGCTCCTGCTTCCATTCCGGTTACAAGATCCTGTGTCTCGCTCTGTGAAGTTATCATGATGACATAGCAGTAGTTGCTCCCCTGAAGGCGTTTGATTTCGCGGACAAGTTCGATGCCGTTCATTTCCGGCATAACCCAGTCTGTAATGACAAGGTCAGGGCGATGTTTAATCCAGAGAGAAAGTGCTTCTTTCCCGTTTGTTGCAACGATTACCTGATGCCCCAGGGAGGAGACATGCTTTTCAAGTTTTTTTCTGCTTACCAATTCATCATCAGTGATTAGTACTTTCATTTTGTTAATCCTTACTATTTCCGGCCGGATTCGCTTAATAGATACAATAGTACATTGAATGCAATGATTATTCAATCTGTCATTATACGATTAGATAAGATTATCAGTGAGTGCTGCTGTAATAGTTGTAGTCATCGCAAATACAATCTGTTATGACATTTAAGCCAGAGCGTGGATGAAAAAGAGGGCAAATTTGGTACGACAATGTCAAAAGAGATATAAGACCAGGTCACTTTGTTAATTAAATATACAGTGCAAAACGTTGTTTGCTATTTGAGGTAATGTCTGTTTACTTTAACAAGTTGTAACATGTTGTCATACGGTGATATGAGATATTTGAAATGATTAACTCGTATGGTAACAAAGAGTGTCTGTTTGCTAGTGTATTATAAAAGCGAATTATTTATTCATTGTAGGGATATTGACCGTTGCTTATTTTTGCACATAAACGTTTCCCAGGTTTCATTGTCATACCCAGATAGGAGTTTTATATGTTAAAAGGTTTAGCTGTAGCATGTTTATTTTTGCCTCTTTTTCTGTTGGTTACGTGCAAAGAGTTGCCAACGAATCCCTATAATGATGTCCGGAATTTAAAAATAGGTCTTTTCCTTACCGGAAATAAAGTGTCTGCGTTAGCTGGTGATTCTGTTCAGGTTGGTGTAACCGTTAATATTCCGAAGCTGGTAAAATCCTTGAAATCAATTGATGGTGAGGAAAATCTTGAGCGGGTTTTAACATTGGAAAATCCTAATACCACCACTCCAGATACAGTCTACTTTAAAACATTGTATAAAACACCGGGGAGTAAGACAATCACTGTCAGGGTGATGTTAACAGATAATATGCCGACTGACTATCCATTTGAAATTGTTGTTCTTGCGGCTCCGGGAAAAAATGATCCGACCGTCTGGAAACAGGATACATTGAGTATAAGTGCAACAGAAAACAGTGTTATTTCAAAATCACTTGATTCCTTGCTGGCTGATAAAACATTGGCAGAGGTGTCGTTTGGATGTGATAAAGGAACGATTTCACAGCGTGTCTGGAGTGATACTATCCGCTGGGGAGCACCTGCGGTTGACACCGTGGTAATTACTGCAAATTATAACAATAACGCTTATCCCTTGAAATTATTCATCAGGGTTCTTGCGTCAGATACATCATTGCCGAATATCGTTCTTGTTGATCCGTCAACAGCGGATGCAATGATCAGTTCGAATGTTATTACCTGTAAATTTACCATAATAGATTCCCTTTCAGGGATCAGTAGTGTGGTGTTTAAAAGCGGAACAACGCTATTAAGTGATACAATTCATAGCGGTGATACCTATCAGTGCACGGTAAAGGATCTTCCTGCGGGTGTGAAGACGATCGTGACTGTTGAAGCTGTTGACAGATCACAAAAGAAAAATGCTGCAGTAAAAGAGATTTCGCTGACCTATAACCCTGATATGCAGGATAATGTTCGTCCGGTGATATCATTGAAAAATCCTCTTGTTGCATCATTTAGCGTATCAACGGCAGAGACTACAATACAGCTCCAATGTACAGATCAGAGCGGAATCATGTCGGTTACCGCAATGAAAGGAAGTACTGCATTGACTGTTCAGAAGACTGACTCAGTATACAGTATCGCGGTTACATCGTTGGTTGCCGGAAAAACTGATACCATCGTTGTTACAGCAATCGATAGTTCAGTCGCCGCAAATTCATCAACGTTGCCACTCTATATCAAATACGACCCGTCAATGCTTGATACAAAGGGACCGGTTATTACACTTACAAGTCCGGTTAATAATGGAAGTACTCCGGTCTCATCAGTTACAATGAGAGTTGTCTGCAGGGATGAGAGTCCTATTGCGACTGTCAATTACAAAATTGGAACAATAACCGGGGTTATGACAAAAGAGAATGATTCTACGTTCTCATCAGTTATTTCAGGTCTGGTCAGCGGAAAAAATCAGATAACCATAAGCGCTAAAGATGCTTCCGTAAATAATAACCGTACAGACAGTGTGTTTACAGTTAACTATGATCCAACAATGAATGATGCTGCCAAGCCGGTCATAACTTTTTTGAAAGCAGTTCGAGACACGCTGCTTGTCAATACGGCATCAACGACCATTGAAGTTCTATGCACCGATTCATCGGGAATTGATAAGGTGACATGTGTAATGGGAACAAGTGCAATACCGGTTACCGCCGGAAGCGGAAATGTGTATTCAGCCGTTGTGGCAGGATTGACAATAGGAGCGAATGCCCTGGTTTTTACCGCTACTGATAAAGCGGCAAAGCCAAACAGTGATTCCAAAACAATTGTTGTCATGTACGATCCTACTGCAACGGATGTTACCGGACCGGTTATTAAATTGTCAAGTCCTGCCCAGGACCGGTCAAAGGTCGCGCAGGCGTCGGTAAAGCTTATGGTAGTGTGTAAAGATGATAATGGTATCGGAGCAGTGAGCTATACATTCGGTACTGTGAATGGTGCAATGACAAAGGATAATGACAGCACCTTTTCTGTTGCACTTGCAAATCTTGTGCAGGGTGATAACCAGATTACCATTCTTGCAACTGATGCATCATCAAAGAAAAATGTCAATGATACTGTTTTTACCATAGTCTACGACCCGACGATGAATGACAATGCAGCTCCGGTAATCTCGCTTAAGGCACCAGAAAAGGACAGCGCAAAGGTCAGTTCAAAATCCATTACCATTGAAGTGGTTTGCACTGATGCTTCCGGGATTGATACGGTAACATGTAAAATGGGAACGTCTGATGTCCCCGTAGTCAAGGGTACCGGAGGAGTATATAGTGCATCGGTAACAACGCTTGCTGTTGGTGCCAATACATTTATGTTTACTGCAACTGATAAGGCATCAACAAAACATAGTGAATCAAAAACGGTAACGGTTATCTATGATCCGAGTATGGTTGATAATGTTCCGCCAACAGTTACGATTAAAAATCCGCAGAATGCGGATCAGCGTGTTTTTGCTGATACCATAACAATTCAGATTGATTGCTCTGATGATAACAATATATCATCGGTTACGGCAACGCGCGCTGGAGTTGCGCTTAGTGGTATTACGAATACCGGTTCACTCTATTCAGTAAAGGTAACAGGACTTACCGCGGGAAAGAGTGATACCATTAACTTTAAGGTTGTCGATAATTCATCAAATAAAGTAGCAAAAGATTTTCCAGTTATTCTTCGTTATAACAGAAATCCAATAGCAGCAACACTGGGAACACCTGCTGATGGTGCAACCGGTGTGGCAAAAAGTCCAACGTTTACATGGACTGGTGGTACCGACCCGGATGGCGATGCGGTTACCTATATGTTACGGTATGGTACATCTGAGACAGCATTAACCAAAACAGTTCCAAATTTAACTGCAGGAACAACCACATTAGCAACAGCGCTCAACGGAGCGATAAAGTATTACTGGCAGGTGGTTACCTATACTGCGGTGAATGGTGATTCAGCTGTTTCGGGTGTCGCTTCGTTTACAACAGTGGAAGATGCTCCGGTGATTACTGCTGAACCAACTACACAATCTGTTGATTTGGGTAACAAGGGTACGTTCACTGTCAATGCAACCGGATTAAATTTAAAGTATCAGTGGTATAAAGGAACTACCGCGATTTCTGGTGCAACACTTGCATCGTATATGACTAGTGCTGTGATTGCATCAGATGATGGTTCAACGTATTATTGTGAAGTTTCAAATGGTGGTGGTAAGGTTAAAAGCGCTACCGTATCACTTATTGTTAAGTTTGGTGTTACCTATGATGTCAACGGGGGAAGTGGAAATCCTCCGTCTGATAACAAAACGTATGCAAAAGGTGAATCGGCAACGGTTCAAGCCGGTTCCGGACTCACAAGGACAGACTATACTTTTGGTGGATGGGGAAGAAGTGCGACTGGTAATACTAAAGTTTATAACGCAACCGATACTTTAAAAATTGGTGCTGGTAGTGTTACTCTATATGCAGTATGGAATTTGATACCAACCTATACCGTAACATACAGCGGTAATGGCAGTAATGTTGAAAATGTTCCTTCCGATACTCGCAAGTATACACAAGGAGCATCGGTGACTGTTGCAACAGGAACACCCACCAGAGTCGGCTATACATTTGCCGGATGGAAAGCGGGTGGCTCAGTTTATAATGCCGGAGATAAATTCACAATGGGTACTGACAATGTAACGCTTCAGGCTCAATGGACTTTGATACCAACCTATTCAGTGACATATGACGGTAACGGCAATACTGGTGGAACTGTTCCTTCCGATACTCGCAAGTATGCACAGGGTGCATCAGTGACTGTTGCAACTGGAACACCCACCAGGGACGGCTATACATTTACCGGATGGAGCATTGGTGGTTCAGGTTCACCTTATAATGCCGGACAAAGTTTTACAATGGGTGCAGGCAATGTAACACTTAAGGCTCAATGGAAAGTACTTGGAACATTAAAAGTAACGTATAATCCAAATGGTGGCGGAATTGCATGGGGGCATGGTAGCGGTGGAACTGTTCCGGTCGATACAAAACTTTATGCCGCAAATGAAACTGTAACAGTCCTTGGCAATACTGGAAATCTTACAAAATTTGCGTATACTTTTGATGGTTGGAGTAGAAGTAAAACATATTCAAAAGACGACGCACCTGTGACTTCATTTGCAATTGGAAATAAAGATGATACTTTGTATGCAAGGTGGGTAATAATGGATGCAAGTGGCAATAAATACGATGAAGTAACGATGCCCGGTGGTGTATGGATGCTTCAAAATTTAAGAACGGCGAAGTTTAACGATGGTTCTGATATCCCACTTTGGAATATTGGTGGGAACAGCGAGGTAGCGAAATATTACCCAGGCGATCTGACATACGGAGCATACTATAACGGGTATGCAGCTGCCCTTGATACTCTTGATATGTTGGCGCCACCTGGGTGGCACATAATTACAAAATTGGAATATGCTGCGTTCCAATATGGCACTCAGGGTATTGCTAAAAATCTTGCGTCACAGGAGTACTGGAAAATCGGATCAACAACTAACAATGCCCCAGGACAGCAGCCATCACTAAATAACAGTAGTGGATTTACTGCTATTCCATCAGGGTATTTTAATGGTTCAATTTTTCAACGAGGTGAACAAGCCGAATTCTGGATGAACGGTTTTACTACAAACGAATATTATACCAGCGGTCAGACTTGGTATTTAAATTGGGATGAAGGAATGATGGGTACACATTATGAAGCGGCAATGTTTGACTATTTTTCAGTAAGATGTATAAGGGATTTTTAACCTGGTTATAAAATGAAGGATTAGGTGTCACTCTGAGAAAAACTGGAATTAAGAGTGACACACTGCTAAATATTAAAGTAGTTGATTGCTTTTGTAATAAAAAAGATTCCTGCTAAGGCATGTAAATATTTTAGCAGGAATCTTTTATTTAAGGTTAAAGCAGTTGAAATGCTTTTAATACGCCCAATACAAGTCTGACAAAATCGTAATAAATACTTCTTTGGCCTTTTCCTTGACAATCTAGCGCTAAACCGATGAGCCCGTTATCAAGTCTCTTTTTTTTAAAACAGGTATTGTTTTTGCTGTCAGTTCGAGTAAATATCGTCTGAACCTTGATTCGCTTGATTAACATGATTGTCATGATTTCTTGTAAAATCAAGGCTGTCCAGTAATCCTTTTAATCACGGTTCGGACAATGAGTTTCAAGGGGAAGGACGACGACTTCAGTTTTATATAATCTTTTAGACTCCAATACTGAATCGGGGTACAGTATACCAATATGTCAATCACCACCATTGAAAAAACACGAAATATTTTCTAACCGAAGACGTTGATTGTATGGTTTACAATGAAATGCTGCTCTGAGTTTACTTGGAAGTCATCCAGAGTATCTGTTGTGGCTCATCACACATTGACAAGTACAAAATATCAATTGCTGCGCATCGCCTGAAAATTATACCGCGATTACTTCACCACGATGAAACCAGCACAGTCACTCTGTGAACCGGTTCTGATAAGTGCCCGATAGATGCCTGCAGAAAGCGACAGGTTATTTACATACAATTCACTGTCAGCTGTTGAAAAAACACCGGTATAGTGATTTCTTCCTGTAATATCCAACACCGTTAACGTCGCATTTGAGTATTTATTTACTGAAGAAAACTTAATTCGCAATGATTGAGATGATGTATAGTTCACAGAGAACCTACTATAATGTTTTTGGTGTGAGGTAGTTTGCTTTGATGAAATCGCGACAGGACTGTTACGGCAGCTATCAAAGAAACTGAATACATCAGGCAGAACAAGTGGAACCATACCGCCGTGATCTGCGTTGACTTCTTTATAGGTCAATTTAAAGTTCTTTGAGGTCATCCAGGTGCGTAATGCCCTGCTTCCGTCAAGTGATGGCGCCTGCGTGCCTTCAGTAACAAAAAAATTCATGGTGTGAAGACTGTCCCATGGGTACCCGGTTTCCTGAACAAACGGCCCCGACATCGGCGCAAGCCCCTTCCAGTAGGATCTGTATTTCCCGCCAATGTACCAGGTACCACCACTCCCCATTGAGTGGCCTGTAAGAAACAGTGCTGTACTGTCAATCGGATATTCGTGAAGCACAAGTTCAAGAACATTAATCACATCCTTTTCACTTAGTTGGTTAGTGAGCTCGCTTGCGGATGTCACTTGTGCCATCAGGTCTGCTGCGGCTTTTGTATTTCCAAAAGGGGATGAGAGCCGCAAATAATTTCCATATGCACCTTTATCACCAAGTGGTGAAACAAGAAGGTAGCCGTGGTCATTGGCTAACTTGATCATCTGCTTGTTATTCTGATCAAGGTAGGTACTCTCATTACTACCACTGCCATGAAGAAACATCACCAGTGGTAACTTCGATACTCCATCCCAGTTTGTTGGCACGCAGAGACGGTAAGGTTCATCCGCATTTGCTTCAGCAAAACGATAAGATCGTTTTTGATCTCCTTTTGCCCGATACTGTGCTGAGCCGGGTTTTACAATTGATTCTGCAAGTTTTTGGGCTGAAGCAACAACTGCTTTACTGTCAAGTGTTGTTCCGAATGCTATCGGCCTGGATGAGGATTGTGCGAAACTGACAGATGTAAATGCTGTGGTTATATACAGCGGGAGAGTAAGAAGGTTTGAAATGTACTTTTTCATAGAAATGTTTTTCCTGGATGTTAAGGTATGGTACTATGCAATTGGCAGTAATGTTGATGATGTTGTTTTTAGAAGGAGAGTTCCGTTTTTAACCTCTATCTGTAAATTGAAATGTGTAACCTCCACAGCAGGAGGGTGGTATTAATTTTTTAAGGAGCATATCGACTGTTTATAGCATTAAACAAGAAATCAAATAGCACTTTACTAATTAAACCACCCTCCTGCCGGGGAGGTTCTGCTGCTTTAATCTGGGGTGGGGTGTACAATTGGTACCAGTCCCCAGATATTAGAATGTTAGAAAAAGCAAGCTCCATCCAAAATACAGAAAAGAGCTTGCTTATATCGAATCACGAATTGGGCTTACGGAAGATTCGCTGACTTAACTTCCCAATTGCTGTCTGTGCAATACTTGCAGGATGAGCCAACGAGGACACCTTTTCCGGTCGCACCTGTATCACCTTTGAGCCACCAATTGAGCCAGGCCAGATTGATTTTAGTGAAATGTCCACCATTTGCATCCCAAAGATCGCCACCGTGTCCCTTAAGTTTGTAGGAGAAAAACATACCTGGGTTTCCACGATTAGTAAGTTGAGTATAATCCTTCAGGCCATTATCGTAAGCATTTCCAACTTCATTTGCTTTATTACCAACAACAACCCAGAATGGTTTTTTCGCATTATTCCAAAATGTTGGATTGTCAGACAATGATCCACTGCTATTGAGACCCCATGTAGTTGTACGGGGATCAGTGGCGATTCCCTGACCTAAAAAACCACCACAGGAAAATCCGTTACCTGCAACTTTTGATGTGTCAAGACTCTGGTAATAGGCACTGCATGGTTTTTTGTTTTCTGCAATTGCCCAAGTAATGTATGCAAGACCGGGTTTTGCCATTGCCTCAAGGCTCATATTGCGTGAACCACTACCACCTGGTGTACCATCTGCAATAACAAAATAACCGTGTGATGCTATTTCGGACAGGGAATTTTTGACATCTGTTCCGTTAAGACCGCAGCCACCTTCACCCCAGACAAAAATCGGGTAATTCTTACCAGGACCGAGATCTTCCGGACGGAAAATTGTTCCCTCTTTGATGCCATTGTCACTGTTTGTTTCAATAACAACCTTGTGAGGGCCGCTTCCTGATGAACTACTGTGTTTTTTTGAGGCGGTACAAGTCCCGGTGTATTCGGATTCAATGGTTACATTAACCGTTGTTTCGTAGGATGTAATTCCCACTTTTTTTGATTTAAATCCAACAGCAGTAACACTAAGCGTGTCTGAATCAGCAGTAGCTGCTGCACTGCGTGTCATGCTCGAAAATGATGTTCCCTGATTTACATCATGAAAACGAGTGGAAAGTGGTGCATAGCGAAAATGAGCGGAAGTGTTTCCCGCAGAAACGCGGACAAGCATCATTGCTGATGACAACTTTTGGCTTGCCAGGTCGAATCTGAATGTACCTGCGTTCACCTGAGGTATTTTGTAACTATTAATAAGCGAACCCTGCATATCATAAATGTCAATCTTAATATCACTTTGTGCTACCAGGTTTGCCTCAATCATACCGGAAGACAATGAGATCCTTTCCAAACCAGATGTTTTCGGGGTCCACCGTCCTGCAGCAGAAATCACTGCATTGATCGCATATTCACCATTACTGTCAGTCGTATCTTTAAGATTCTTTGACACAAGGGTGACAACAGCTCCGGCAACGGCTTTACTGTTCTGATCAGTTACTTTTCCTTTCAGGGCGATTGTCTGGGCCTGAAGACCTATTCCACAGGCGAGAAGCACACTTAGTGCAGTTGTTCTGAGCATACACATTCTCCTTGTTAAAAGAAATATTAAAAATTAAGGTTTATAGCCAAATACCATAAAAAAAGTAAGCGTGCGTGCATAGATCACTTAACACCCAGCAAATGTTCAGCTATTCCCTCGTTGCATAGTGTCAATGTGTAGTGTGTACCTGTTTGACACTGTGCAACTGTATGCTCGTCTCCACCCCTGTAGCAAAAAAGCCTCACCCCCCGGCCCCCTCTTCACTGCGTGTAGAAGGGGAGTAAAAGCAGATCCCCCTCTGCGGCTCTGCTGTTCTTTTCCCATCCACACAGTGAAATACGGGGGGTAAGGCCTATTTTTTAAATACTACCAATTTGTCATCAGGCCGCTGGTTCATATAACACAATCGAATCCAGTCGGCACTCCGTGCCCCTTTTTCTATCCTTACCTCGTCAATTGACCCTTTGAAAAAACAGTAACTGCTTATCTCTCCCGGCAGCGTTACGCGTTCCATAAAACGGCCGATTGTAACATCCTGTGATGTATTTCTTGTCAATGTTGTTGATTGATACACATTTGGAATCGTGCTCACCGCAACCCCGTTACGATAGAGCATCTGGCTATTCCCGTTCCGTATGCCGGTAAGCAGTACCCACTGACGCGCAACTGCTGATGTCGTGCAGGCATCCCAAGTGGTTGCTGTTGAAAATTCTGAAAATTCCCACAGTGGCGTATTTGACGGAAAGTAGGTACAACGCAGAAAATATTGTGCATATCCTTTTGCAACAATAAGCTGCGCCATATTGTCAATAGTATCAAGGGATACCCATGCACTTACCGTATAAGCATCTGTCGCCCCAAAGTTAAGTGAGCTGTTTGCAGTATTTGGTACGGCAATATAATCGGAGACGCCATCAAACCGTTTGCAATCACCAATAATCCCGCGTTCGCTGAGTGGACGTGCCGTGTCAGGTGAAACCCCATAATACTTATTAGGAGTAACATCATTGCTTGTTTTCCCGCTGTCACCCAGATGCCATGTTCCCTGAAAACCTGCTGATGTGTCAAATACATGTTTGTTGGCACTATGTAAGGTGTTGCTGCCCCAGAACATCATGATTGACTGTCTGGAATCGTTACCGCGAATCGTGTCAAGTTTAACCCACAATGATGCCCGCTGACCGATGCTATCCCATTGCTCGATTTCATAAGGAAGTACTGACCCGTTCGATGATATAAACCGGAGGTCATTTCCCTGCAGATTGCTTTGAGCAAATGTGAAATTCGCAGATGAAAGTCTGATAAGCACCGGGAAATTATAGAGAGTACTATTAATTCCCGCGCCGCTTGCTGATGTATTAAGTGTTATTGCCTGAGCATACTCCCATCCCGGCCAGAGAAGTGTTGTCGTGTCGTTTGGTTTGACAGCAATGGAATGACTAAGCTGAAACTGGACTGTGTTTCTCTGCTGAGTATAGGTAATGCCGGGTATTACTCCAGAGGGTATTGAGTCAAGCAGGGTAAAGCCGCTTGATGGCTGTACCTTTTTGTAAAATGACGTACCGGGAACAAATATGTATCCGGTATCATTTTTATGTTCATCGGGAATAAGTACCCGAATGCTGCCGGGATAGGAAAGAATACAGGGTGCGATCGTATCGGTGGTACTATCTGCACGAACTGATGCGATTATGGCACGATGGCGGGTCTGATCATGAACTGCTGTAATCGTGTACATCGCGTTTTCATTAACATTCAAATGGTAGATACCAGTTGCATCAGTGGTATCGGTAACCGGGCTGGTTATTGAGGAGTCAGCCAATGGATTATAGTCTGAAACCTGCACAGATACAATAGTATGTGCTGCAGGAAGTCCCTCACTGTCAATGACACGCCCTGTAATACGTGCATTACCTGCTTCGGAGCCTCCACCGGTCGGCGGGCTGCATGATATCGTTGGCATAATCAGGCATAGTACACAGGATAAAACAATGATTATCGTTAAATAGCGTTTCATGAGTTTGTCCCTCCCGGCTGTTTTTGCGTACCTGTTTTCGAACGCGGGAGAAGCTGAAAACCCGCCAGACATACCATCTGAGGATCCTGATCCTCTTTGGCCATTGCCAGCAGACGTTTCCGGAAATCCTGTATCTCTTTTTTCATCGCAAGATAGGTTGTTCGTGATACCGAAAGGGTGACTGATGATATATCTCTCTCCTCTTTGTCTATCGAATCCAGTGCGTCGATACTTTGAGCAAGTGTTTGTTTATGGTAGTTACGAAGTACCGTTGATGCAACCTCATCACCGCTTGAGATCACGGGATCACTTCGGGTAAAAGTTCCATCTTCGTTTCTATTCAAAAAACCGTGTCTCACCAGATAGGCAATACCGTTTTCTGCCTGCTGTGCTGTGATTTTTGGAAGACAGCTACGAGCCAGAAGATTGTAATCGTTATTAAAATTTTTGATAATAACAAGTTCGCGAAGAACAGGGTAATACCATTTGCTGAAGAATTGCAGCTTCTTGTCATGTATATGATGAACGCCGCGTCGGTACCGGAGTGCAAGCAGTGTTCTCAGGAACGTTTCTTTAATAGATGAATCCTGTTCCTGATTGAATTTGACCAATGTTGAAAAATAAAGCAGATCATTTCCCTGCAGGTTGAGTGCCGCAGCGAACTTATTACCATATTCTTCACTGAGTTCACGTTCACGTTTAAGTACCCGGTGAAGATAGTTGGGGCTTACGATGCCGGCCTCTTTTGCAAAGCTCCGGTGGGAAAATCCCGATTCATTTCTTTTGCGCCAGTCATAAATACTCTGAAGGTATTCACGGTAGTCAAAGAAATCAAAAATATCAGGCTTTATATCTGTTTTCTTTCTCATAGGGTATAATATATAGAAAAAATGGTAACATATAGTAAAAAAATTATGTGTTCAGGACGACAAACGGTTACTGTGGACTTTGAGCAATACACAATGCGCATGCACAAAATGGTGATAAAATGCTATAAAATAAAGGGTTATATGGTAATAAGTAAATTATGAACGTGGCAAAGTGATGATTGCTTTTTGTGTTGTGTTACCTGGGTTGTTATCAGTTATTATGCTAATTTGCATAAATATAGTAAAAAACTGGTAACAGGTATATGCGGAGTAATTAGCGTATCTGAGCTATTGATAACTGGATACATAATTTCAAAGTAGCAATTGAACGAGACATTTTCCGATTTATTATGATATAGCCATCATTCCGAGCCCCGACTGTAAAGGAGGGGGTGTTTTGGCTCCCATTGGAAAGAAAGCCCTCCCTTACGGTCAGGCCTCGGAATAACATTACCCCTGATGCTTAATTCTATTAAAACCGGATCTGTAAAGTGGGTATGGTCTCTATATCGTATAAGGCGACTAAAAACACGGATGGAGCCGGCAAGCTTACTTATAACGCAGGCACAATCCTGACCAGTCTTATTTAACAAGCGATGCGCCGGTACTTCTGGTTAATGTTCCGGCTTTTATTTTTACAATATAATATCCCGTTGGTAACATTCCTGAAGGTATGGTTTCCGAGTAATATCCAGGATTGATATTTTTAATTTTCTTTTGCCAGACCACTTTACCTCGAAGATTGAAAAGCCGGATAACAACATCACTTCGCTTTGCGACTGAATATGAAAGGTGACCAAACCCCCGATAGAAATTAAATGTGTTTAATGAATACCTGAGGATAGCCGGAAATGAGGTTTTAAAAACTACCGGTACACTGCAATCGCTTTCACCGACGTTATTGCGCGCCTTGACTCTCCAGAAAATCCGCTTATTATCAGAAAGCCTGTGAATAATGTATGATGTATCGGTGGTTGTTCCCGATATTAAAAGATTATTCATTGTACTATCATATGCAACCTCAATCAGGTAATCTGTTATATGAGGACTGCTGCTGCTCCAGACTATTTTTACCGAATCGCACAGGGATACGTACCCTGATTGGGGAAATCGGGCTAAAGGACAGTAAGGGGCAGAATACAATGTTGTAAACCGCATCGGCTGCGACCACGTCTCGCCACCATCATTTGATGCATTAACACGCCAGAAATAACGGGTATCCATTGATAAATGCGAAATCGTAATAATGGTATCGTTCAGTCCTGTACTGTCAAGAATACTGGTTGTGAAAGTTGAATCGCTTGATAGTTGGACTCTGTACGATGCCGCACCACTCACCGGTTCCCATATGAGTTCTGGATTACAGGTGACCAGTGCAGCATTGTCTGCAGGCGTTTTTCCAACAGGCACTCCAGGCGTTGAGCAAACAGTTGTAAAGCTGACATATGACCATACACCTGTGTCACTATCGGTAACAGCGCCGGCCCGCAAATAATAATGTGTACCGTTTGATAAACCCGATATGTCAACCAGGGTATCAGGAATGTCCGTTATATCAACTATTGTGGTTGTAAAGTCCTGGTCCTGTGACACCTGAACCGTGTATGAATACGCACTTGCTACCGGGTGCCACACGCATTTCAATGCAACAGGCTGAGAACTCGCTCTGTCAATCGGTGCTATAATATCTAAAATAGTCCTCGAACCAGTTCCTGTAGTAAAAGACCTTACGACCGACCACGGACTTGATCCCCACGTGTTATCAGCACCAACACGCCAGAAATACCGTGTTGTACTGGAGAGTTCTGGAGAGGTAAAGGTGGTATCAACATGTCCGGTGATATCAATGATCCTGTTTGTAAAACATGAATCGGTGGAAAGCTGCAATCTGTAGGATGTTGCATCAGTAACTTTTTGCCATGAAAAAACCGGGAGGCAGTTGACTCGTAGCGCATTATCCGCGGGATATTGTTGTAAAGGTGCATCAGGTGCAGCAGGAACAGTCGAAAATCCGACCCCATCCCATCCTGTTGGTCCACCAATGGTGTTACTTCTGACACGAAGGAAATAGTGTTTATCGTTTGCCAGATTTGAAATAAGCACACTTGTATCTGCACAGTCACTGCTGTTAAACAAAACAGTTGTAAAACTTTCATCTTCTGCGACCTCAATAGTATACGAAAGTGCATTTTCAGCTCTGTGCCAGATACAACTGAATGAAACTGGCAAGTACTCTGCACCATCAGTCGGCTTTACAATACGCGGTATATCATTATCACCCGGTTCAGTGAAAAATTGCCACACTGTCGACCATGGACCAGTACCAGACTGGTTGTTTGCCCGTGCTCTCCAGAAATACCGTGAACACCGTTTAAGTTGTGAACACCGTTTTGTAAAAGTGCTGATTTTGGTGTATGATGCCAGACGATTTTCAAAGAGTGAGTCGGTTGCGACCTGTACATCGTAGTTATCTGCATACGGAACAAATTTCCACTGCAGTTTTGGAGTTCGCGAGGTAACAATAGTTTGGTCGGGTGGATCTGCCAGAACTACTTTTGAAGGAATGGACTGGACTGGATATGATGGAATTTTAAATACTGCAAGATGATTCTGTTTTTTGCCGTTAATAGAGGTGAATGCTCCACCGACAACAAGAATATCTTTTTGGGAATCAAGTGCCCAGACACCAAAAAAGCTGCTTATTGATGGCAGCGTATCATAAAGCTGACCGTTTTTTGCATCAACAACAGCGCAGCGGAAATAATCAGTTGTATCAAAGAGTCCCTGATGAAACGAGAAAAAGACAAATCCACTGTCCGAGCAGGTGACAGCTTGTACATCACCCTGAACAGTAATTCCTTTCCAGAGTTCAGTGTATGATAGGGTGGAACCGATATCATACGCTGCCGGCCTGTTACCAAGGCCTCCGAGCCCTGCATAGAGAACGGTACCTTTACAATAGATATCCAGAGGAGGGTAATCCGGTCCTTTTGTAAATTCCGGTCCGGGTGTACCGTCGGATCGGAGTGCCACAAGAAATTTGCTGTTTTGAATACCGGTAACTGTTTGGAAATTTCCACCGGCAAAAAGAATACCGGGGCCAGTACTGTTTGCAGGATGTACATCAAGAGCGGTTACACCTCCTTCCATTTTGTTATCACCCACATCGATTGAATCTCTCGGGGAGGGATCAAATAATGAATCGAGTTCACCGCTTTCCATATCTAATGCAGCAAGATAACTCCGGTTGATACCGTTGACCTGAGTAAAGTTTCCACCAACAAAGAGCTTCTTATCCAGACAACAAAGTGCGAATACGGGTCCGTTGATCTGACTGCTGGTGTTGCTGAACGACGTTATTACATCACCGGTTACAGAGTTTAACGCTGCAACCTTTGATCTGGAAATGTTATTGATTTTTGTGAATGTGCCACCCGCATACACCATGCTGTCATCAACAGCGATGGCTCTTACAATTCCCCTGTTAATATCTGCCTTGAACGGTGTCACCCGACCACTTACCAGATTAAATGCAGCAAGTCCTTTTCGGGCATACGATCCCTGATCATCGGTCACACGTGTGAAATCTCCTCCTACGTAAAGGATTGTGTCATGAATAACTACAGCCCGAACAGTTCCATTTGCGGTTATATCCGGATTAGGAGCGTATATGCCTGATTGAGCAAATGCAAAGACTGTTAACAACAGAATGATAACACCGGTAAGCGGGATTATATAGAGTCTATTCATCTTCACCGAACCCTTTCCGGCAGGATGTAAACTTTTAAATGACACAATAAGTATTACTGAAATGGTAATTTGTTTCCTGGTACAGGCAGTAAACAGTTACAGAAAAACTATTTGATGTGTAAACCGAAGTTGTTTTTCGAAAGTTCTTCAAAGTTACAATATATAGAAAATATTGACTAAAAGGGTGAAAAGAATTTAAAACGCCTATTTTAAAAAAAAGTAGTAGTACAGACCCGGATAAATGTAGTGTCGTGCCGGTTTTTTATCCCGGATCTGGAATAGTAAAATCAGTTCCAGTAGGGGATAGAGGTGAATAAACGGGAATATCTTCAGTCGTTCGATAAAAGCATCAAGAAAATTAAAGCAGGTGTAGCTCGAGACCTACACCTGCTTTAATTTTTTCGCATGTTTTTTTGGCTGTCACACAATAAATAGTCAAGGATGCTGCGAAGCTCTTTCTTAATTTCATCAAGTTCTGCAGAGACTGTTGTGAGTGGAAACTCGAGCTGGTCTGAGCTCTCTTTGGGGGGCTCATTAACAAGCTCTGTAGTCACTGTACCGGAATGTTCAGGGGTATCATCATCTGGTTCAATAGAGGTTTTATTTTCCAGAAGTTTTTTCTTAGCACCGGTGATAGTGAATTTTTCTTCGTAGAGCAGATGCTTGATATAGTTGATTATGTCAATATCTTTTTCACGGTATGCTCTGTTACCCGCGCGGTTTTTTTTAGGTTTCAGTTGAGGAAATTCACTTTCCCAGTACCGCAATACATGCTGTTCAAGCGCTGTCATTGAGCAGACTTCACTGATTGAGTAATAGAGTTTTTTTGGTATCATAATAAATCCCCGTGACATGTGACTCGTAACAAGTGACAAGTGGAAAACAAAGAAACCGTTTTACTGATCACTTGTTACGTGTCACTCGTCACATCTTCCTCACCACCACTCCGGTTTTACATCACGGATCATCAGATCCCGTGCGGCGGCTTTTACGTTTTTACCCTCAAAGAGTGTTTTGTACACTTCCTGGGTAATCGGCATTTCTATTTCAAGTTTTCTTGATAACTCATAAACCGATTTTGTCGTTGTCACACCTTCTGCAACCATAGTCATTTTAGCAAGAGCTTCATCAAGTGAAAGCCCGGCTGCAATAAGTTCACCAAAGTGACGATTCCGGCTGTGTTTACTGATACAGGTTGTGATCAGATCACCAATTCCCGCAAGGCCGCTGAATGTCTCAATCTTTGCACCCATCTTTTTCCCGAGGCGCATCATTTCTGCGATACCGCGGGTTAGAAGTGCACCCTTGGTATTATCACCAAGTCCGAGTCCGTCACAAATTCCTGCTGCAAGTGCAATAACATTTTTCACACTGCTGCTTAGTTCCACACCTCTGATATCTGTATTAGTATAAATTCTGAATGCGTCTGTTGTAAACTCTGTCTGCACTTTTTCTGCAAGTTTGAGATTTTCTGACGCGGCAACGATGGTTGTCGGAATATCGCGTGAGACCTCTTCAGCATGTGATGGTCCGCTGAGAACGAGTACTTTATCTGCAGTTAATCCGGGTATCTCTTCCTGAAGCACATCTGTCATAAGTTTCAGTGTACCGATTTCGATTCCCTTTGCGACAATCACCCAGCCTTCAACGCTGTCAATTGTATCTTTAGAAGTATTGGCAACGACACTTTTCATGGTTGCACGCATTGTCTGGGATGGAACCGCGCAAATCACCATTTGACCGAATGCTACTGTTGATGCAATATCGGTGCTGATAACGATATCTTCGGGTAAATGAATGCCGGGAAGCTTAACCGGGTGCTCACGCTTTTCAGACAGCATTGATGCATCACGGGCGTTAAATTCCCACATGTTGATTTTATGACCTTTTTTATGAAGCAATACAGCAAGTGCGATTGCCCAGCTTCCTGCTCCCAGTATTCCTATGTTCAAATTGCCTCCTTGTAAATTAATCTGCTCCAGATTGCTCCGGATTAAATCCTTTGCCCTTTTTTCTGCCTTTGCCGATAGGCTTAAACTCAAGTACTACCGGGCACCCGACGAAATCGTAGGTCTCGTGGATTTTGCGCATCAGATAACGCGTGTATGATGGCGCGATGTCATCAGGATTGGTGACAAAAAAACGGAAAAACGGAAAATATGCTTCAACCTGTTTTGCTCCGAGGAATCGAACCGGATCGCCCGGGATTGCCGGATGCGGATGAACTCTGGTCCATGCAAAAACATTGTCTTCAAATTCCGATGCACCAAGGCGCACACCCATGCGCGCCTTGACTTCAAGTGCGGTATCGATAATTACTGTTGCCCGCTGACCGGTGAGCGCTGATATTGACACCATCGGAATTGTTTTAAGTTCAGGGTATTGTCTGCGCGTTTCTGCAGCAAGGTTATCGAAGGTTTTATGATCCTTTTCCATAATATCCCATTTGTTCCAGACAAGGATCACCCCTTTACGGATCTCAAGAATTTTGCGCAGGATACGCAGATCCTGCACACCAATCCCCTCAGTGACATCAATGACAAGCGCGCAGATATCACAGCGTTCAATGCTCTCAAGTGCACGCAGATTTGAGTAGTATTCAACGTCATGTTTTACATGAGATTTTTTACGCAGGCCCGCTGTGTCAATTAACACGATGCGTTTATCGTTATGAATCATCTCGCTGTCGATTGCATCACGGGTGGTTCCCGGTGTGCTGTCGACGATCATACGGTTCTGACGCAGTAGTCGGTTTGTCAGTGATGACTTCCCGGCATTCGGGCGTCCGATAATTGCAAGTTTGAGTGCCGGTGCACCTTTATGGTCATGTTTTTTATCTTTTTGTGACCGTTCAATAGTAATTGCAACTTTGTCAAGCATGTCACCGATGCCGATTCCGTGAAGTGCCGAGATTGCCGATGGTTCACCGAGACCAAGTGCACGGAAGGTATCGAGATCAAACGATGTCGAACGTGATTCAGCTTTGTTGACAACAAGAATAACTTTGTCCGATGATGTCCTGCGGATCTGCTTTGCTATAAGGAGATCAAGGTCGGTCATCCCGGTAAGTGCATCAACAATAAAAAGAATTGCCGCAGACTCGTTTACTGCAATCCGGACCTGCTCATGAATTGCTTCCGGCAGCCCGGTGTGAACATCCGGCAGCATTCCGCCGGTATCAACCAGCATGAAATCAAGCCCCTGCCATGATGCCGCGAAGTAATTGCGGTCACGGGTCACCCCCGGCATGTCATCAACAACTGCGATGCGTTTTCCGATGATACGATTGAACAGACTGGATTTCCCGACATTAGGACGACCTATTACCGAGACAATCGGAGATGTATGAGCCGTAAGTACCTCCTTGAAATAATCCGCGCTCCGGACTAAAAACACTACGGAGCAGGATCAATCGTGCCGCACGCAGGTTCAGTGAAAGTTCACAGAAAGTGATCAAAATAAATAACTTAGTGCAGATTGCTCTGCCGATAGGAATACACAATTCCGCATAGTAAGTTACGTTATTTTTAATTCATTGTCAATAATTAAGTTAGGAATTATATATAAGGTAACGCTCAAGCGGATTATGGCTTGACAGATCAAAACAATGCCGCGCAGTATAATACTTTTTTTATCACAAATACACTGTAGTAATATTTATTGATAGTCAAATGCTTCTGACGGTAGTGAATTTGCTGCCTGCGGAACGAAATACTCAATGGATTTGAACTCATGCCCCTGTTGTTTAATTCCTTTAATCCATTCGTGAAGATGTATAACCGTATACTCTTGTGCATCGTGAAAGAGAATAATGCCACCTTTGAACTTACAGATGTTAGTCAAAAGGTTTGGAAACAAATTAACGCGGGCTTCTTTATCCCAATCTTTTGAATCGATGTCCCATAGGATATGTGTGAATCCGGCATTTTTTACAATATTCATCACCATGGTATTTTTTGATTGAACCAAAGGAGCGTCCGATGGGATCGCACCACCGCCATAGGGAAGGCGCAAAACAGGGGAAAGATACTCTTTTAAAAGACTATTTGGTTTCAGGATATTGTCTCGAACAACTGCTTCTGTAAAGTCCGGATGGTTAATGTGGGAATAGGTATGAGATCCAATGGTATGACCTTCGTTTTTTGCGCGGTCAAGAATGTTATAAAAAGGCAATGTTTCTACATTCGCTTTACCGCCATCAAAGTGTTCTCCCAAAACAAAAAAAGTTGCAATTACACCTTCTTCTTTAAGGATATCTAAAACCTTTGGTGTAATGGTCAGATGCGGTCCATCATCGAAAGTGAGATGAACAGGATATTGTGCAGAAGAGTCTGTTTCCGGATGTGTGTGTGGTTCGTTTGTTACGACGTAATTCATGATGATCCACGGGAATGGTTTAATTTCTATTGATATCATCAAAATATAAATAGAAGAAAGATACCGGAAGCACAAATAATTTGAAATGGAAGAACCACTATCGGGAATGTACCACCCCGTCAACTACCGGTCCTTGAAATACTCATACGCGGCACCCTGAACCTTGCCGTCCTTTACAACCAGCGTGTCAAAGTAACTATTTCCTGTTCGTGGTGTGAGTACTTTACCATTACCATTTTTAACCTCGCCGTTTTTCATTCCTGTTGGAAACCAGGACATGGAACTTGTTATATAGCCATCTTCCTTAAGTGTACTTGTAAACATCGGTTTGCCGTTTTCGTAGTATAAAAACTCCTGAAGTTTGGTTCCATGCGTGTACAGTGTACTGTCCTGAATATTCCCGTTTTCGTACCAGGTTCTGCACCATCCGTTTTTATTGCCGGTGCTGTCGTAGATGATAATCGATTCCTGGTTTTTGTTGTCGTACCAGACTTTATGGGTGTCTACAGGGATTCCGTTGTAGTAGGGTTTGTAGACGGAAAGTGTGCCGTCGGGAAGCCAGCCTTTTCTTACACCAAATTCTTTTCCTTTAATAAAATAACTTTTTTGTTTTAAGTTACTGTTTGGGAAAAAACTATTTATTTCGCCGTGTAATTTACCATTTAGTTCTCTGAAAACATCCCAACTTCCATCTTTAAAGCAGAATATTGAATACCTTATAGATTCTCCGTTTTCTATTTTAACCCAATTACTATCACACTTTGGTCGCGCAGAAATATCAAATGCCAATAAAAAAAAACTAACTATAACTAACTTTTTAAACATTTTATAATCCATTCTTGTTAAATATGGTTCTTAGTTGTAATAGATATTCTTTGTTACTGGTGCCAAATTCGGTGAGCACATCCACACCCTTCTCCAACATCACATCCTTCTCTTTGCCTTTTCCACTCGAAGCCTGAGAATCCATCACTTTTCGAAGCTGTTCGTTTGATGCAACCACCGTCGAATTCTTCACCTGGAAAGAAACGCCTTTGAAAGAAACCGATGATGCCGTCGGGGCCTTGCTTTGCAACTCAAACAATGTTGTCAATAACCCGATAAAACGTATCACCCAGCGGAACTCGTGATCGCTTTCGATAGTGTTAAGCGTTTCTGTGATATAGATAAAATCATCCTCTTCACGAACTTTCATGATAACCAGAAGATATCGTGCCATCGTTTCCGGAGGGCTGGTTTTGAGTTTTTCTACCTGGTGCTTGACAATCTCAAGTTTTGTTTTGTCTACACCGTATACTTTGTTCTGAACTGATTTGTCAACAAAATTGGTAACCTGCTGGTAGAGCCCCTTTGCTTCATTGACAAACTTTTTAGCGGTTTCCACATCATCATCAAGATCTTTTAGTACGTAAAGACTGCCAAGAGCAATCGTACCAGCCGGCGTAATCAGACACACATACTTGTACGCTCCAAGGATTTCCCACAATTCTTCAGTAATTTCGGCTATTAAATGGTAATCTACACAACGTGCAAGAGCTGCGATAAATTCCAGGCCCTGAACAAGACCAAGATCAAAATCCCACGACCCTTTACCTCCCAGAACAAATGTTGCCTGAATCGCACAGCAGAAACGAATATGTCCATCCTTGTACCCAAAATGAATTTTACCCTCCAAACCGATTCCAACTGATCCCGCAAGCCCCCCGGATGCAGAGATCATACTTTTCCAGTCCGGGTCAGATGGTTTATCATTTGGCGCCCACGAAATATCTCCGGATAATCCAGCTTCCCCTTTAGCACCAGCAAACGCTTTGCCCTCAAGGGTGGCCAGTGCTACACGTTCTGATTTAGGATCTTTTCCTTTAACTGGAGTTACTTCTATTCTTGGAAATGCGAAACTTGCGGATGCACCAACAAACCCGCTTACGCTCAGCCCTAATTTCATGCGAAGGATGACCTGTCGTTCTGATGCTGTAAAGGTAGTCCTTGTAGGCTGTTTAGTTCCGCTTCCTGTCAGAAGCGTTTTTATTTTTCCTTCTGCCTTGCTTAACAGTTCAGGAAGATTGAATCCGTCCTTATCCGGAATGTATACTTCTCCTTCAACTTTACCTTCTGCTAATGCAAATGATGCTGAACCTGCAGCCTCAACTTTAACCTGAAGCGATTTAAGGTTGATTTCGGATTTTAATGATGCACCAGCTGAAAATCTGAGAAATTGTGCTCCGGCACTGAAATCCCAATGCTCTGACGTACTTCCCATAGTGTCTGGAGTTTTAAATACCCACTTGGGTGCGAGAATATCTTTTTCATCAGCAGATCCAAGAAGAACCTTTTCCTGTGTAAGTGGGGCAAGAATTTTTTCTTTGAATTTGGATTTTATTTCCTCTTTTAATCCTTTTTCATCCGCTTCTCCCGGACCGAATAATCGCTCAAGTGTATTTCCCTGCGATTTACGCCAGTGATTTTTAATTTTATCAGAGCGGACATATACCCAGCCTTTATAATGTGGTTTACTGCTTTTACCATCCTTTTGGCCAACCATATTAAGACAGATCAACTCTTTGAGGTCTCCATCAATTCCGGCATCGGCTTTACCCATAGCACTTGATGCAGTACTTGCGGATGCCTGCTGGTGCTGTTCTTTGAGGTACTTTACAAATCCGTCTTTTATTTCACCAAGTTTTTTAACTGCTACATCCGGTTTTTGTGTTCGGGCATCATTGATATCTACGATAAACTTATTACATTCGTCAACAGCAGTAAAGAAATCTCTTACAGAACCTTCTCCTATACGATAATAGGTATCCATTGCCGGATTATATAAAAACAGATCCTTATCAAAGATGTCCGGATCAGCATTTTGCGGGACAGGTCCCACAACAATCCCTTTGGGTGTTGATGCAGTTATTTGTATATCTTTATCAGCCATTTTGTTCGCTCCACAGTAAAGTATTATCTGGTGTATGTGTTCATTGTTTGCTATGTGTACCTATATCTTAAACGTTGGAACCGATTTCAATGCATCTGCAGCATTGGCTACCTTTTCCTTTGCTGCTGCGGCTTTCTGAGCCTTTTCTCTCGTTGCGTTAATTGCTGCAAGTTTGTCTTTAAGGCTCACGGTAGATTCTGCCTGTTTTTTCAAGTCATTGGTTTTCGATTGGGCATCATTGACCTTTTGTGATACGCCCTGCTGGATATCATTTACTTGCGATTTTGCACTATTGACCGTTTGGGTCGCATTCTGTTTGACATTATCAACCTGAGATTTGGCATCATTAACAGTTTGGGTTGCATTCTGCTTAATATCATCAACCTGAGATTTTGCATCATTAACAGTTTGCGTAGCCTTCTGTTTGACATCATCAACCTGTGACTTAGCATCGTTGACAGTTTGTGTAGCATTCTGCTTGATATCATCCACTTGTGATTTAGCATCATTAACTGTTTGGGTTGCATTCTGTTTAATATCATCAACCTGAGATTTTGCATCATTAACAGTCTGCGTAGCCTTCTGTTTGACATCATCAACCTGTGACTTAGCATCGTTGACCGTTTGAGTCGCATTTTGTTTAATATCATCAACCTGAGATTTTGCATCATTAACAGTTTGCATAGCATTCTGTTTGATATCATCGATCTGTGATTTTACACCAGTAACTTTTTCATCAGCACGGTTCTTTAAGTCTTTTGCTTTTGCGATGTTGTCCTTTAAGCCACTTTTACTACTATTTGCTGATTTATGCTCCTTACCTTTTGCCTCACTGGCTTTTGAAAAGTAACCGCCTTTTTCAGGTCCGGATGGCTTCGCGTCTTCCGCAAGACCATCAGCAGCCCCAGCCCACTTGCCATACGCACGGTTTCTAAACATAATTGTTGGCGGATTTCCGTTTCCTGCATCTTTTTCAAGCGTGTAGGTTAGATTTTCATCAAGATCGGTAAACAGAAGCTCTGTTGTATCGTTATTTGGAACAGCATCATCACTGACTATTTTTACCTGCTCATAACTTCGTTCATCATCGGTACTATACAATGTAAATTTGATTTTTTGATAATCCGGATCATTTGGATTAAAATCAAGGGTAATAATAAACGTTTTACGTTCGGCAGTCTCATCGTTTGGCATATCAAGTATCGGACTATCGATAGTATTTGCACCAAGTGTGTGGTTAATCCCTTTGAGCACATATTGACAAGATACACTTTTATCCGCCTGCCATGCTGCATAGTGATCATTATTGATAAAGTAAAGCTTTGGGATAGAAATCCGCGCGATCATCGTGGTGTCATCAATACACCCGGATGCTGTTAGCCCCATATCCACTTCGACCCCGTCATAGATACCAAACAGATTGCCTGTTATCCGGGCACGGTTTGTTTCGACAAGGTATTCCGCGGTGACATCAACGAAACACTGCTCATTATACTGAAACCCCTTTGATCCGGGAACCCATTCGGCAGAAACAATTCTGACTTCATCATCAGGCTCCTCATCGGGGGAACTGTCCTCAACACCCGTAACTCGTTTGCTTTCAACCTCTTCTTCCTTTGATCGTGAAAATCCGGGAAGGTTGATATCATTCCAGACTTTTGGCGGCATACTATACTCCTCAAATGACTATTATCAGGGTAATACTACAAAATCAGCGCGAACAATTTCTTTTTTTTTTGATTGCCAGTATCTTTGGGATAAACTGGATCAAGCGAATAACGAAGAAAATATAGGTAATTGTTTTGGGAGAAGACAATATTTTTTTAAATAAAGTCATTATGTGAAGCATGTGGCGTCAAGGCATCTGAAACGTTAGACTAATTGATCGGTTATGCAAAATAACAAAATGAGAAAATCGACTAACGATGTAATGGTTACTTCAATCTCCGCCGCTTCCCCTTCTTCCACTCGATATGCTGATCAATAAGTTCCTGAAGTGATGCAGCAGGAGACGGCTTTTCGAGAGTGTGGGTGTATTCGTTTTTACTGACTTTTACAACTTCTATCTTTTTGTTAAGAAAACCCTGAATCTCTTCAAGTACTGCTTTTTCATCGGTACTGCAGTAGGAAATGGCTGATCCTTTTTTTGTGCCCCGTCCAGTGCGGCCCACGCGATGAACATAATTTTCCGGTTTTTCGGGGAGATCGTAGTTGATCACAAAGTTGACATCTGGAATGTCAATGCCGCGAGCTGTCAAGTCGGTGGCTACAAGGATCCGGCATTTTCCCGATTTAAACTGCATAAGTGTCTCGGTACGTTCCGCCTGATCTTTTTCTCCATGAATTGATAAAGAGTCAATATTTACCCGCTTCAGGGCATCAACAACCCGCTGGGCACGAACGCGGGTGCGGACAAATACGAGAATTTTACTTTCGGGATTATCATGAATAAACTTTTCGAGGAAAAAACGTTTGTCATCCATTTCGATAAACATGACATAATGGGAAACGTTTTTCGATACCGGATCATCGGGCGAGATCTGGATCCGGATCGCATTACTCTTTACCATCGAAAATGCGAGTTTCTTGATCTCTTTGTTGATTGTCGCCGAAAAGAACAGTGTCTGATGCCGTCTGGTCAGCATCTTCTTTACATATTTGATATCATCAATAAAGCCAAGGTCAAGCATATGGTCGGCTTCATCAAGCACAAGAATCTCGACACTCTGAAGCGATATGAATCCCTGATGAATCAGGTCGAACATTCGTCCCGGTGTTGCGATCAGAATGTCGATGCCATCCTGAAGTTTTTTCACCTGCTGATCCTGTTCAACACCGCCATAAAGGCAAAAAACCGAAGTACGGGTACGTTTGGCAATCATGTTGAAGACTTCACCGATCTGCCTTGAAAGTTCCCGCGTGGGAACCATCACAAGACAGGCAATACCTTTGGAGCGGCGGCTCATCTTCGAGCTGTGAAGCTTATCGATCAGCGGGATCGCAAAGGCAGCAGTTTTACCGGTACCGGTCTGCGCAATAGCCAGTACGTCTTCACCCTTCATTATTGATGGAATCGATTTAAACTGAATATCTGTAGGTCTGACAAAACCAGCTTCAGCCAGATTGTGTCGTATCTCTTTTGAAATATTGTAATCTTCAAACTTCATGTACCCTCAAATCTGCGTTTATTAGTAATGTGTTTGTAATATACGATTTTTACAGGCGTGAAGGTGTAAGAAGGTTGTAGTTGAGGTAAGTACGAAGTGCAATTTATATTATACAGTGGATAGCAGAGTTAACACGGAAGGGCATTAATGGTAACAACAAATCTTTCTGCAAAAAAGAAACAGAAACTGCTTTTTGATCAGATACGAGAGTTGCTTGAAAATGCACGTTCTGTTGCGGCTGTGCAGGTTAATAGTCTCATTGTCTGTACGAACTTTTTAATCGGTAAATACATAGTTGAACATGAGAGTCGGGGCGATGTACGTGCTGATTATGCTGAGAAGATGATTGATAGCCTTTCTGATAAATTAAAAATAGAATATGGACAAGGCTACTCTGCCCGAAATCTTTGGCTGTTTAAAAAATTCTATCTTGTGTATTGTGATAGAGCAAAAGTACGGACGAAATTTGCACTTTTCAGTACTGATAAAAATAGTCGTAATGAAATAAACATTCTGCAGACAGTGTCTGCAGAATTTAAATCGAAGATGCCTTTGAGCTGGTCGCATTATGTTTTTCTAATGGGCATCAGTGACGATTCAGAACGCTCGTTTTATGAGATTGAGTCCGCGCGTGAAAAATGGTCACTTCGGGAATTACGGCGTCAATTCAATACATCACTTTACGAAAGAATAGCCTTGAGTCGTGACAAAAAGAAAGTACGGGAGTTGAGCAAAAAGGGACTACTGCTTTCTTCTCCAGCTGATACATTGAAAAATCCATACGTACTGGAATTCCTGGGCCTTGAAGAAAAAACATCCTATACCGAAACGGAACTTGAATCAGCCATAATTGACAAATTGGGGCATTTCCTTCTTGAAATGGGAAAAGGATTTCTTTTTCAGGCACGACAAAAACGCATGACCCTTGAGGACAGGCATTACTACATCGACCTTGTGTTTTACAATAGACATTTGAAGTGTTTTGTTCTGATTGATTTGAAAACCGGTGAAATCGGACATGATGATCTTGGTCAAATGCAAATGTATGTGAATTACTTTGATCGTTTTGTCAAAGATGAATCTGAAAATAAAACAATCGGTATTATTCTTTGCAAAAAGCAAAACAAGGCATTAGTTGAGATAACATTGCCCGAAAACAGTAGCCAAATATTCGCTCGTAATTATCAACTCTATTTTCCTTCAAAGGCCCAACTTAAAAAACAATTGCAAAAGTATATCATGGATGTTGAGCCATGACGCACGGCACACTGGTTATCTGCACCATTCATCGTAGAAAAACACCAACGTCGTTTCTTAACGGTCAGGTCTCGTAATAAAATGATTGCTACTGTTTTTTTTGAATAAAACAAATCAACCGATTATTTTTCATCTACGGCCTTGCTTACGCGAAGAGGAACGAGTATTAAACTCGCGTTTGGTATCGCGGCGCTTGGCATTACTGTGTTTTGAATCACTGCGCTTGACATCGTGATGTTTACTGAAATTGTTATCATCAGTGAGAAAACCGGGTACGTAGAGCAGGTGCTCCATCTGTTTCTGGCGTCCCACAGGACTTTTTTCTACAAAAACTTTATTACCCGTAAATGGATCCATGCCCGTGCAGTACATCATGGTGGAACGTGTTGACGGTGTGGGTGTGAACAATTGTACCTGCTCTGGGGTGTATTTGAGCTCCTTGGTACAGACACTTTTTAGTTGTTTCATGTCCTCGAAACGACAGCCCGGATGCGCCGCGATAAAATAATAGGATAAAAACTGCTTTTTTCCATCCTCATCAGTAAACTTGTTGAACAGATCCCTGAACTTGTACAACGTTTCAATTCCGGGTTTTCCCATTTTGTCGAGAACGGGCGGTGATGAATGCTCGGGGGCGATTTTCAGCTGGCCTGATACATGATTGCGGATAAGCGTCCTCAGATAGCGGATACCGTTCTTTTGATCAGCAAGAATCATGTCGTAGCGGATTCCTGATGTCACAAAGACACGCTTGACTCCCGGTATGCGCTTAATATCATTAAGTAAATCGATCTGCTTTGCGTGATCAATCTCCATACCGGGACAGATTTCAGGAAAAAGACATGATCTGTTTTCACATGCCCCTTTTGTTAATTTCTTTGAACATTCAAATCCATACATGTTTGCGGTCGGACCGCCAACATCCATGATATTTCCCCTGAACAGCGGGTGTTTCGTTATCGCCTTTACTTCATCAAGTATAGAGCTTTTACTGCGGCTTCTGACCGTGCGCCCCTGATGCACTGCGATGGAACAGAAACTGCACTCGCCGTAACATCCCCTGTGTGTCAATATTGAAAAACGTATCGTGTCAAGTGCTTTAACGGGACCGTTTTGCAAATAGTACGGATGCGCATCACGCATATACTCAAATCCGTGGACCTCATCAAGCTCCTTCTGCGTAAGTGTCAATGGAGGCGGATTCTGCACCAGATACCGCGCGTCCTGCTTCTGGTAGATCACCCTGGCTGTGATTGGATCATTATTATGATAGAAGGTTGTAAACATTGATGAAAACGCTGCATTGTCAGATTGAACGGTATCAAAATCCGGCAGTGCGATGCCATCAGCGGGAGCAGTTTTTGATACATAACAGAGCCCGCGGATTGTGTGGCAATCCAGACCATCCTTTAAATGACGTGCAAGCTCGACTACTGATTTGTCAGCCATTGAATAGAGAAGATAGTTCGCCTTGCTGTCAAGTAGTATCGATTTACGGATCTTGTTTGATGTATAATCATAATGCGCAATTCGCCGAAGGCTTGCTTCAAGGCCACCAAGCACAATAGGCGTGCAATTCTTGAAATGTGTCCGGATAAGGTTCGAATAGGCGATTACCGCGCGGTCGGGGCGCTTATTGTTGACTCCTCCAGGTGTGTAGTCGTCGGTGCGGCGCGGTTTGCCAGATGCTGTCCGGTTTGCAACCATTGAATCGATACATCCACCGGTGACCCCCCAGAAAAGTAATGGCTCACCGAGCCGGGCGATATCTTCGGAAGAATCCAGTGACGGCTGGCCGACGATCCCGACTTTGAATCCGGCGTTTATCAGGCAGTGCCCGATTACTGAGACCCCCACAAGCGGCGAGTCGATGTAACAATCTCCCGTAACCAGAATAATATCAAGCTGTTTCCAGCCAAGTTTTCCAATCTCTTTTTTGGTCGTTGGTATAAACATCAGATGCTTTCATTGAAAATCATTGAACACAACCTGAGTCTTGAGGCAAAAATGTATCAAGTGACAGGAGGAATTCATTTATCGGAATACAGAGTATATCATAAAATGTAATCTTTTCAGTACCCCTATATAAAAGGATCGGTCTTGCTTCCGGGTAATCTTTCATAAATGCTTTAAGTCCCCGCAGATCTTCCGGGCGAACTCTGGCACTGTTTTTTACTTCTATCCCCAAAAAAAGTGCATTCCCATAGACAACAAAATCTACCTCGGCTCCACTTTGTATCCGCCAGTAATAGAGTTTAATAGAATTACCGATTGTATCAATCCATGCGCGAAGATTTTGATACACAAGCGTTTCAATTGACGCTCCCGCGATTTCCTCAGGTCGATCCAGCGGGCCGGTTGGCCGAAGCGATCTGTAGAGTCCACAATCAAAAAAATAGAATTTCTCATGGGAAACAAGTTCTCGTTTCATACGCTTGCTAAAACAGGGTAGTGTGTGGGCTATGAGCAGGTCGTTTAGTATAGCGATGTAATTTCGAACCGTGTTTGCATGTACCTGGCACTCTCTGGATATATTTGCTACATTAAGAACAGACCCTTGTGAAAAACTAATCGCTTCGAGAAATCGTACAAAATTAGCAATATTTCGAATAATTGCTTCAGCTTTGACTTCCTGATCAAGATATACATTAATATATCCTGCAAGTGCTTCTCTTGGATCTAACGCATTGCTTATAACCGGAATCAAACCAAACTGTAATGATGTATCAAGGGAAAAATCATCCTTAAGTTCAATTGCTGTAAAAGGATGCATGTGTCTTATGCCGGCTCTCCCACCAAGCATATCAGCATTATTACGCTTCAATTTTCTTGCACTCGATCCGGTAAGTATAAATTGGATATCGGGATGTGATTCAATTATCGAATGTACCTCCTGCAATATCAGTGGAACCTGCTGAACTTCATCAATAACGAAGACTGATTTATCTGTATGAGCCTGAACAAAATTACGAAGCCGTTCCGGTCGGGAGAGGTATTCCCGATATTGATCGGGTAGCAGTAAGTCAATAATTGCAGCATCAGGAAAACAGTCTCGAAGCCAGGTTGATTTGCCGGTTCCTCTGGGTCCAAATAAAAAGAAGTGCTGATTTGTAGGAAATAAATGTCGTTTGATGTGTTTCATAATAACAAAATAGCTTTTGAAAAAGTCTTAATGGTAAAAAATATCATAAATATTACATCGCTATTGTAGAAAAATGTTAAAAATCTACATTAGTGATGTAAAAAATAGACAGTACTTACGTCTGAATCGATATAATTACCGAATTTCAGTACTACTGATCTCTGGTAAACTAAGAGCGCACAATTACGCCACATAAATCTTTCGCGGGGACTTTTAATAATATAAGTCATTGTTCTTATTCATGCTTCAAGTCCCCCTGCGGGGGGCGCTGATGGATGCATTTTACGAGTCAAATCTAAAAGGTGTTTTAAAATGGCCCTTTTAACACGAGATCAGGAGTTCTATCAATTGCCGGAAGAAATGAGTGAATATTGATTGTCCTCAACAATAAGAATCACGAATTACGAATCACGCCTCACGCAATGTATTTTACACTCTGTTCGAAGTATGTACATTATTTGATTGGTGATAGAAAAAATGAGTGATCAAAAGAAGCGAAACGTTGAACTCCTTGCCCCCGGCGGTGATGCCGACTGTGTGAAAGCTGCGATCGGTGCCGGCGCTGATGCCGTATACTGTGGACTCGGATCCTTTAATGCGCGTCAGCGTGCCAGCAACCTCTCGCTTGAAGAGCTTCAGGATCTTGTAGCTATTGCAGCTCAGCATGGTTCTAAACTCTACCTTACACTCAACACACTTGTGTTTGATCACGAAATTCCCGAAATCCTGACGATGCTTGAAGGCGTTTACAAGGCGGGAGTCAGGGTGATTATCGTTCAGGATCTGGGACTTTTACATTTGATAAAAAGTAACTTTCCTGAAATTGAAGTACATGCGTCCACGCAGCTAACAACGCATAACGAAGGCCAGATCTTGTTTCTCTCCCGATTCGGTGTTGCACAAGTCAACCTTTCTCGCGAGCTGAGTGTAAAAGAGATTAAGCCGCTATGTGATACTGCTCATACTCTGAATATGAGAGTTGAGGTGTTTGTTCATGGCGCGTTCTGTATCTCTTTTTCGGGGCAGTGCTACATGAGCAGTAATCTGTGCGGTAAATCAGGTAATCGTGGTGCGTGCGTACAACCATGCAGACGATTGTACTCTTTACCGAATGTAAAAGATCGGACATCTGCAAAGGCAATATTCAACCTGAAAGATAATTTCGTTTTTGCTGAAGCAGATATGCTTTACAATGCGGGTGTGGATTCGTTCAAGATAGAGGGACGGATCAAGAAGTTCCCCTATGTTTATAATGTTACGTCAGCCTGGAGAGACCAGATTGATGCACTTGAGAATGGTCGCGAGATACGGCATGATGACAAACGGTTGAATGCGGTTTTTAACCGTAAGTTTACATCCGGGTATGTTGATGGTACTATTGGTGAGGAGATGTTTATTGATTCATCACGGGATCAGTCGCTCAAACATATCGCAAATGTTGTAGGGTACTGGGCTGATAAAAAAGTACTTACGCTTGATACCGATGCAAATCTTGAACCGGATACAGAGGTTCTGATCTATACCCCCGATTTTACCTTTATTTGCAAAGGCGTGTGTGCAAAAAAACTCCGGCCGTTCGAATACCAGTTTATCATTGAGCATAAACTGAAAGGGCTGATCTGTGATGGCTATCAGGTATTTACACAGGAGATCTCCGATGATGCCGACAGGATCAAGGCAATTATTGATACGATGCATCCTGTAAAGATCCCGCTTACAATTCAGGTAAGCGGAGCTGCTGGTGAGCCGCTTAAAGCGGTATTTAAGTCACCTGATGATTCCGTTACACTTTTTTCACAATTGCCCCTTTCGGTGGCTTCCAACAGGCCGCTTGACAAAGAGGGCGTTTTAGCCCAGTTCTCGAGGCTTGGTACCACGCAGTTTACAATTGAAAGTCTTGATGTAACAGGACTTGATACAAACTGCTTCATTCCTCAAAAAGAACTTAACAGATTACGGTGTGCAGCAGTGGAAAAACTCAGCGGTATTACCATAGATTCCTCCCGGTTTACAATACCTCTGGTATCGCGGGATGAGAGACAGAAATCAAATATTCGGAAAGCTTACTTTGTTGATAGTCTGTCGGGTAACGGTTTACAGGGTGATGGCAAATGTAATGTTGTTGCTTTAATTCTCCCGAACTGTATTGAGGATGTTGATTTCCTTGTTGCGTCGATTAATGGCAGTAAAAGTGTGATACCGTTTTTCAGTTCAATTCTTATTGGTCAGGATTTTACAAACGCAGTTGCACTGCTTGATAAACTTGATCGCAGGATGATAATTACCGATAATACCGGAATTGCCGATGTCGCATCACGAGCGGGCAGGAAATGGATTGCAGGGCCCGGCTTTAATATTGTCAATTCCTATGCTGTTAAAGCGTTGACAACAGTGAGTGGGTTCTGCGGTGTGTTTCTTTCATCGGAGTTTTCAAAGGATGAGGTAGGGCAGGTCCAGGTACCATCCGGAGTTGATCTCTGGCAGGCGATAAACTACAGGAAACCGATAATGACAACCCGGCAATGTCTGATTCGGAATGTTTCCGGATGTGTCAAAAAGCAGTGTGATAATCAGTGTCTTCCAAAGTGTAACCGCTCTGCTACGGTTACTAATACGCAGGGGAAACAGTTTACCATAGTTAAAAAGCCGGGGTTTTATACAGTTGTTCTGTCGTGATGGTGCCTGAATGGGACAAATCGGATCGTTCCTTTGTCAGGTTGTGCAGAAGAAGGAAACAATCAATAATATTTTTTTTCTTTATGGATATTATCTGGCTGTACCCTCCATTTTAAAGAAAAACAAAGGGTTTCTGAAAATTTGTACCACGCCTGAAAAATGTAAACTTACCTGAACAAAATCTCTTTATTTACATATGTTTTAAACAGCGTTCCCCATTGTTCATCAGAGATGCTTGTAGCAGTATCCGGACCGGCCACCCAGTAAAGAGCCTGCTTATCTGTCCAGAGCCAGCAGTTCATATCGTCGTCATCAAATTTGCCCTTTTTATCAAGAGTGACAAAGCCTTTTTGAGGATTGCTTATTTGTATACCGTTGAGAATACCCTGAGGATAATAGTCATTCATATACACTACATCATCCCATACCACATATCCGTTATCTTCACTAAAACCTGCTGGTGATGATAAAAAATTTTCAATCTGGCCGTTACGTTTGGAAATACGCAGAAGATTATCATTCTCGTCCCAGTAATAAATATACTCACCCAGATTTTTATCAGCCCATATTTTCCCTTTGGCAAGTTCGGTTGTAGTTGTACCACCATGAGGCGTTTTTCCTAATGTTCTTTCATTAGTTAAAGAATCTCTCTTCAGCCAGAAAACGAAATCATTATCGGTATCAAACCAGGTAATTTGATCCTGCATTTTAATAGTTTTCTTCAGCTGAATGTCATAACAGTAAAGTTCATCACGGTTAAAATTATCACTCGTTCTATAAAAATCAAAGTACAGCTGGTTTCCACCAGCTTTTATCTGTCGGATAGCATTTTCTGCTGTAAACAATAATTCCGGACTGGTGTTCATATGTTTATGTAGTCTGTAAACTGAGCTAGGCTGTCTGAACCCCGTGTGTACGTATAAGTACTCACTATCCATACAAATGTTTTCGAGCACAGTGGTGGTTTGAATGCTCTGAGATTTTATTGAACCGGAATTCTTATCGATGCAATAGACCATGGGTTTTAAATCATCAATAAAGTAAAATGAAGAACCATCAAATTCAATGTTTGTATATGGAGGAACGGTTCCTATCACTGTGGTTGAACAGGCTGTTGATATGAGAACTGGTTTGGTTTCTTCTGTAGGCTTCGGATCGTTGACATCAAGACAGCCTGCAACCATTACAGAGGTGATTATCGTAACTGTCAAAGTCAATAATTTGTTGTTCATACAAGAACCACCTTTGTTTAGTGTGCTTTATGAATTGTAATTTTACATTTAAGCCGGACAAAACAATAAATTGCCAGTTTGACAATTCGTAGTTTTGAACACGTTTGAGCAGATGTTACACTGTTAACGGTATACTCTGCTAACGTGTAAACACTCATAAATGAATCCTTGTTTTTCTATAAATATATATATACAACTACTAATCTGCACGGAATAATATGAAACTAATTTGATAAAATCGAAATAGCAATAGGAAAAACAGAAGTATTTTTACATTTTGAAAAAGTCTAACCATCTCTTAACAAATTTATAGTGGATAATACAAATAGCGTAATAAATATAAATGATGTTTTTTTGTTAAAAAATCGAAGAGAAATCAAGCGCTTTATTTCGGGCATAAATAAAATAGCCCGAGGCATGTGCCCCGGGCCATTTACGAGCCTTACAGACTCATGAAAATCGGATTTATTATCGCAGTAGCGGGCTTACTCTACAATCCGGAAACGATTTATTGTCTGTGTTCCTGATGATGTACTTAATCTGCATATGTACACACCTGTACCCAGACGATTAACATTTACGAAAGCATTTGATGTAACTATCCCGGAGTAAACAACCTTTCCGGCTGCATTGATAATTGAAACGCTGGCCTGGTCATTCATATTTGTAAAAGAAATTTTTTGACCATCAAAATGAAACTGGGGCCCGATTTTTTGAATGGAACGAGTACCTGGATTCAATTCGATGGTGCTGACAGGATCTTTATTTGGTTCTGCACCCCAAACCTGGACACCCTTATCATAAATAGGCATGTTCAGTGCTTTTACTGCAGATGAGCTACCAGAACCCACAGTTTTAAATGACCAGTCATTCGCCGTGTTCCAGGATGTACTTGCAGCATTTGATGGTAACTCGATTCTGAACTGGGCTTCACGTTTGTCCGAATCCTGTGTTCCCGGATACAGCGAGTCTCCAATGTAAGATACCTCTACATAGTATACTGACGTTGAACCGTTATAAGGTTTAAGTCCGGAAACCTTTGCTTTTCCTGCGAGGTAGTTGGTTTTAACGGTGATCTGATCAACTGCGATTCCCGCTGAAATTGCTTCACTTAAATCCACAAAATAGCGGTAGGATAAATCCGTACACACACGTGCAGGAGTGATAGTTTTATTATAGAGGGTAGCTTTGATTTCGGTGAACCGTTCTCCGCTTGCGTTTACACTCGCCATTACGTAAAACTGTTCACGTGCCGGCTCTTTTTCGGGGAAATTAGCAACTGGTTCTCCACCAAATTCTTTAACCATTCGGGCAAGTGCACTGGTGAAGCCAGCGTTATAATCGCATGCAACCTCATTGTTGGTGTAATTCGAGCGGGCATCAGTGTAGTCATCAGCATTGCCAGGGCCACCCGCCAATGCGCCATAGAGAATGTGTCTACTTGCGATAGTGTCTGTTGAATTACCGGGATAGCTTCCTTCCGTTGTACGATGGTGTACACGTTGCGGAGGATTGGTACCGAATCCAACGACAAATGATCGTTTTATCGGATTGTCACCAAGGGCATAATTAATCTGTTTAACCGCAAAATCATGATAACGGGCTTTCAGGGTCGCATCTTCAATGTAATCACTGTAAATGAAAGCCATTAGTGACGTATTTGCTGCATACCGGTTGGCTCCCCAGGAATCCAGCCATGCAAGACCACCAGGTGTATACTTGATTTTGTTTCCATCATATCCTACAGTCCAGAAATCGAGCCAGCGCTGTGCATCCTGTTTGTACTCATCTTTTCCTGTTAGTTTGGCAAGCAGGACATAGCAGCCATAACTTTTATCATCCCAGGCAATTGTCCACTTGTAGGATTTGACGGTCATCTGTGGTTCGGTTGCTAATTTTGTATATTCAGTTTCAGCTTTAGTTAAATATGTCTCGTCGTTTGTAGCCATATATAACCAGATTGCACCCCATACCAATTCATCCTGATATCCGCTCCATGATTTGTAGTATCCTGCAGCATCTGTAATTGCATCAGAATAATTACCGCGAAATTTGTCTGCAAATTCATACAGTTGTTTTGCATGTGTGAGTAGTGTCGCAGAATAGGTCGGATCTGTAGGTTTAAAAATAATTGAAGCGGCAGCGAGTGCTGCAGCTGTTTCACCGGCTAAATCAGCTCCGGGTTTTGCCTCACTTATTTTTGCAGAAGGTCTCGCCATATGAGCCTCAACCGATTCTGCTGGTCCCCAGAATGCATGATCCAGGCCACCATTACCAACCTGACCATATAATTCATTGGGCGCAGTGTGGCATTTAATGAAATAATCACAGACAAAACGGATGTTATTTAATATATGAGTTAATTGGCCCGATTTCTCGTAAGCATCCCGGTACTCCTTGACACCAAGGCATAAGAATGTTGTAGAGAACGCCATAGGAAAATTAAATTTCACATGATCACCTGCATCAAACCAGCCGCCGGTAAGATCTTTTCCTACATCACTGCCGTCTTTTAAACATGATGGCCCACGCCATTCAACCCGGTTCCAATCAGGCAGCTCCCCTGCCTGCTGGCACTCATAAAAGTAAATTGATTTCTGAAGTGCTTCAGCATAGTTGAATGTCGCGCTATTTGTTAGCGACATTGCGCCAGTTAAAAGACTCAAAAAGACTGTTTTACGTAGCAAACTCATAACTCCTCCGTTTAAGTTCGTATATTTTTATTAAATAACCAGTTTTCGATGAAATTACTCCGGATGAATGAACACAGCGTTAATCAATCGCCAATTTTAAACAGATCCATAGTCTGCAGGTGAAACATAACCTGGCGTTGATCAATCCACAATGGGGTTTCTCGCCTCCATACACCTCATTTAAGGGCTGTTAATACAAATTGTGGTTTCGAGTGGCTAATCGGTTCGTTCTATGGTACAAAAACCGGTTTGATAGTTCAAGTAATCAACATCCTCTTGCAAGAACAAGCTTCGTCTGAACATCCATGATGCATGCTAAAATAAAAGTGTTCCACTCTTTTTTCAAGTCTTTGCTCGCTTAAAGCAGGGCCATGGCAGGGCTAAACTGAGCGTGTCCTTACGTTGAACCCTTGTATTTAGTAAAAAAAATAGGAATTCGGGTTGGTGTGATGAAAAAATAGATATCTTATGTGTTACTTTAGTTCAGTAAACTATATTGATTGCACACAAAAATTTTGTAATATAACCCTGTATGTGCCCCCAATAACTGTTACCGTTCAGCTTTTAAAAGCTGAAGAAATAGCCCCAAAAGGAAATCTCACTGCAGCAACTGCCGCGCGTACGTTACCTGATGACAATAAAAAGAAATAACGGAGAAGTACTATGGATTTTATAACAATAGACGGACGTCAGATACCAACAGCCAGATATCTTAAGAAAAAAGGTATTATGAATTCGTACGGAGGGGTTAAATCGTTGCAAAGAAACTTAACTGATAATGACTTCGCCCTCACTCCAGATCAAGTGAAGTACATTGTCTGGTCAATTAAACGGTATACCTCAATAACCTATATTTCCCGATATCTTGAACTGTTAAAACTTTTTGTTATTGAGTATGAAAAATTTATGATACGAATGGGAGATCGTTGTGATGAGTCTGAAATCAGATCTTTAAAATCTCTGAATTATGCAATAATTGCTACGACCGAAGGACTTGACGCAATAAGAAGTGGTAATAAGCTGGGATATCTTCAGATAGCAAACGAGTCATCATTCAGAAACAGATTTATATATACCAATGGACACTATGATCCTGATTTCAGCGATCTCGGAAAGGATAACATTACACTTGCAGTGACAGGGCCTTTTCAGCTTGTAAAAAAAGCTTCAGATATGATATTTAAAATTAGTGTAACTATAGGTGGGCATAACACTATTCCAATGTGTTTTAACTTCAGACATCAAAGCTATGTTGTTCCGACAGATTTTGTGTTTACACCATCAAACAATACGGAACGCTTTAAAACAAATGATCTTGTACCATGTTCGGGAATCTGGAATCCATATTCGTTTCTTAGCGGTTGTCCGAATTATCTTATCGCAGGAGCAACATTTGGAGAAATCGGTCTTGTAAAGGAGGAAGATTATAGGCCTGAATACTTTGATGAGTCCAAAAATGAAGTCGTTAAGGAAAGTGGTGAGCGCTGGGAAATGACCACTAAACCAAGTAAGTGCCAACTGTTCTGGGAGGACACGAGATACAAAGATGGCCGGATCCCTGATGAGGAAATATCATATCTTGATGACAGTGTTGCGATACCATCAGATTATATTTGGTAAATTGACAGATTCGTGTAATTGATATCGTCGGAAGACGTATCGCGCTGATAAATGATAATAACGGAAGTATTGTATCGATCACCCTACCTCATCCGAATTCAAATAACGCATCTATGTTTTGAAATAGTTCCCTGGACGTCTGCTTGGAATTGTCTGGTCGAATTCTCAATGGCTATGTCCGATGCTAACACTAAGGAATTAAATCAAAAAAGATACTATCCGCAGAAAAACATTCCTGACCAGTTCAAACCAGAATCACCATTGACCTTGCTTACATCATTACGGTATAATTCCAATGCAGGAAAATCAATGGAGATACTATAAATGAAGGCAACAAAAAGCATGCGCTGGAAATCTTTTACTTCGCCAGATCAAAAAAAAAGCAAATCGCAGTTTAATAAATCGTTTAAAAAAGTACTGGTTGATCTGGTTGCGTTTTTTATCATCAATACGGCATATCTATATGTTTTTTTATTTATTATCCCTGATCAAACAATTGCTATGCTTAGTACTGTGTGGGTTGGAATAATAGCATGGCGGGGAGGTTTTGTTGCAGGAATGTTTGGGTGCGTAGTGATTTTTATTTCCATGGTTATCGGCTTTTATTTGCCGCCACACGACAGCATGCCTACACAATTTTATATAAATAACAGGGTCCCGGGTCTTTTAATAGGTTTTGTTCAATGTTTAATAGTAGGTTCCACAGTTGGTTATATTTCAACATTAGTACACCAGTTGCGAAAGGTGCAAAACGAACTTAAGCAAAAAATTGCAGAGTTGGATGCTTTCGGACGTACCGTAGCCCACGATTTAAAAAATCCATTGATGGTAATAAACATGTCAATTGATTCGCTAATTCAGGATTTTATATCCAGTGATAATACAAAAGTAAAGAAAAAACTGGCGTTTATCAATGAAGGTACCAAGCAGATGACCAATATCATTGAGTCAATTCTTTTACTGGCCGGAGTCAAAAAAATCAACCAGAAGGAACTTGGCGTTTTTGATATCTCCCTAAGTGTCAATGATGCTCTCAGGAGGCTGGAATATAACATAGAAAGACATGGTGTTCAAATATCTAAACCGGATAACTGGCCTTCAGTGTATGGTTATACACCCTGGATCACAGAGGTGTGGGTTAATTATATAAATAATGCGATAAAATATGGGGGCAACCGGGCCCGGAAGATAAACCCAATTGTAGAACTTGGTTATGATATGCAAGGTAGTGGTCTGTCCACCAAAACAGAATATGTCCGATTCTGGGTAAAAGATAATGGTGCAGGAATTGCAAAGGATAAAGCTGATACCTTATTTCAGGAGTTTAAAAGACTTCATACAACCGAGCACGAAGGACATGGGCTTGGGCTATCTATTGTTAAAACGGTTATTGATAAATTTGGTGGGGTAGTCGGAGTAGAAAGTGAAGTAGGAAAGGGAAGTCTATTCTATTTTACATTGCCGGTGAAAGTACCTACAGACATTGGCACAACTGGAAAAACCAGTGACTGAATTCTGCATCAGCCACATAATAATGGTCAGGCCAGGTTACAGTCGAAGTTGTTACAAGTGAAATTATGGCTACTTCTATCGAAAAGCAATTATATTTAGACAGAAGTAATTATGGAGATAATTTAATGATTAATACATCACGCAGATTTATATCGCTTTTTTTGTCAATTTTTTCAATTGCATCACTGATGTCCTGTTCGTCAACATTGCCATCCCTTCAAAATCCGGATCAAACACTTTTAATAGTTGTTATTGAGTCTAACAACCCTCAGCATATTCATTCGGGTATTGAGCAGGCGTACCTGTTGAATGTCCCGGATTGCAAAGAGAATGTCTTTATAAAGCAAGGTGTGAATTACGCCGTTGGAAAGAGTATTCCTGCCGGTTCATACAATTTTGTTTATCTGACTCAGCGTATCCTGGAAACCCAGGGAGGTGGTTGGTCTACCGGGGCACTCAATAATGTAAAAAACAAAATGGATGTCACTTTTGAAGTCAGACCCGGCTATATCAACTTCTTTCCGGTAAAATTTATTTATACCATTACCCGGCATCCCGGTGGAGCTGGATTTCAATGGACTTCCGCTTCCATTACAAAAGCCGATGTGGAGAATGTTTTAAAAGATTTTCGCAACAACAAGAACTTCAGCCAATGGAAAGTTGACATGTAATACAACGGACAATATGGGAAAGATGATTAATTTAGTTGATTAAGCGTTGTACGAATTTGTCAATACTGTGAAAAAAGATTCTCCCTATACCGGTATCAATTCGACGACGGAATGGTGCCAGAGCTCCTTATCTACAGCAAGGAGAATGTTGATGATTACAGTGACAGAATTACTAAAGAGATTGTTTTAAAACTGTTTTAAAAGTCTAAAAAAAATAAAAGACGCCTGAATTACTCAGTGGTAATTCAGGCGTCTTGACTTCTGCCAATTCAAATAGTATCTGATAGCACCATATCAGAACTGATTAATAAAGTCCCATGTCATTTTAGGAGCCCAGGACATATCGCATGTGTGTCCGCCATTGAACGTAACGATTTTTACCGGATACCCCTCTTTGCACCCTTTATAATCATGGGATTTGTATTCTCCGCTGGTCCAGGTATCTATTATCTCCGGATTATCACAATCGTTGTCTGTAGCATGTCCAATTACACAATATTTTCCGCCCCGGCCACCTTGATCCCAGGGACAGGTACCATCACTCAGACCGGTGGTTTGCATATATGCAACGGGTTCGTGTTTGTTGGTTGGAAGGTAAATATTGTAATTGGCCGGCGCATAGGTAACGACAGCACGTAATTGTTGCTGATGATTGGTTGAAAGTGAATAGGAAAACATGGCACCGAAACTGAAACCAACACTGAATACCCTTGCAGTATCAATGCAAAGTTTCTCTTTCGCAAGATTTAACAGGGCGTCAAACAGGAGATGATCGCTATTATCGTTTGCATCACTTTTCCAGAGGTCGCAATTGTTACACACTGATGACATGCTCGTTTTTGTTCCCTCTGGAGCGATCCAGATGAAATTCTTATCCTTATCAAACTGCTGCAACCGGTAGAATCCATCATTTTTAACCTGATCCATATTACCATTCATGCAATGCATTCCAAAAAGCAACTTGTAAGGTTTATCAGCTTTGTAGTTGTCCGGAACAACAACAAGATATTTCCTTGATGTGCCAGCAACAGTAATAGAATATTGTCCGGTTTTAAGATCACTAAGTGATTTTCCACATCCTACACTTCTGCCTGTATCCGGTGGGGTAGTGCTATTTGCCTCCAGAGTAATATTAAGATCCATTTCATAGGATGTAATAGGTGTAACCTTGTCCTTGAATCCCTCAGCCGTTACTTTGAGGGTATCGTCAATGGCTGCTATTTTCATCAGGCCTGATGGATTTGTTGCAGAATTGCCGCTGGCTACCTGATCGATACTGAAGTTGCCATTTTGAAGAGGGAGATACCTCAATGTTTTGGTCTCGCTGCCAATGGAGACTTTTAGAATGAGTACTTGATATGCCCTAATGTTTTCCTTGATACTGAAGCGATAGAATCCTGTTGAAACGTTTTGCTTTACCACACGTTTAAAGAGGTTGCCTTTAACATTATACATCTCGATTTGAAGTGGTGTTGATTCCGGTAAACTGAATACCAGGTTATCTTTCTCGATGATGAAATTCTTAAACGTCGGTTGCAGCTGATGAATAACTGCAACTTCGATCCGTTTGAGCTCGTACATACCATCAGTTCCGGTGGTGTCTTTCATATTCTGCCTGACAAGCGTGAGAATCGCATTTTTAATAGCTTTCCCATCTTTGTCGGTGACTTTTCCTTTCAAATTTACTGTTTCGGCATTGGCACTCAAACCAAAAACGACAATTATGATACAGAATACTAAATGTTTGAACATTACTTCTCCTTTAAAAAAATATATATATGGTTTTATTTCCTAACAGTGATCGTAATCCTATCAGTTTCAGCTCATGATGATAAAAATTATGATAGATAGATTGTAACCGTCTCCCACCGAACAGCAGTTTTTAAATTACCAAAAATTATGTCTGTTGCATGTTCTTAACAAAATGTTTGACTGGTACTGATACTAAAACAGTAACCTTATGTAGTGAAATATAACACAAAACACTCAAAAAAACATATCAATTAAAGTGGTAACAAAAATCAGAGCCCGGTGCCTGATACAAGCACTTGAAGATTTTTACGACAATAGCAATATAATGTTCCATATCTATAACTAAAGGAATATCAGAGGCATATCTGCTAACTGCATGGAGCATAAGCAAGTGCGAAGCGCAGTCATCTTGTATTTAAAATACAGGTAACAAAGAGCCCACAATCCAGGGCTCTTTGTGCTTGGGAATTGTTTCATGAGGATGAAACTATGGTTTTCCTTTTTACTGTAATTTATAGCGGAGTTTGCAGAAAATTAATTAAGATAAATAATCATATTTCAATTCCATTCTTTACAAACAAATGCCCGGTCAGAATCACTCATATCGTAACGCTTCAATCGGATTCAACCTTGCAGCTTTTCGTGCGGGATAAAACCCGAAAAACACACCAACCGCTCCCGAAAAAATAAATGCAAGGAATATTGTTGCTATGTCAATTGATGTTTTAAAGCCGATAATATTGGTTACACCCCAGATTGCACCAAGTGCAATAAGAATACCGATAATACCGCCCATGCTGCTCAGGACGATTGACTCGATAAGAAACTGGAATAATATATCGGATTCCCTTGCCCCAATTGCCATGCGTATACCGATTTCTCTTGTACGCTCAGTGACCGATACCAGCATGATATTCATAATGCCAATACCACCTACAAAAAGAGAAACGCCTGCGATCGCTCCCAGAAGAACTGTCATGGTACGGGCGGTGGATGTCGCGCGGGTCATGATATCAGCCTGTGTCCGTATCTGAAAATCGGCATCATCACCATCAGAAATGTTGTGAGCTGCTCTGAGAATGGTTTCAATTTCCGTTGATGCGGCATCAATAATCTCCATCGAGCTGGCACTGGCCATGATCTGATTAATATGACGCTGTCTGCTCATTCTGTTAAGAACCGTACTGACCGGTGCAAGGATGATATCATCCTGATCCTGACCCATCGCATTCTGACCTTTTTCGTCAAGAATGCCGACGATTTTCATAGGAACTTTACCGATACGAATAGATTGACCAATCGGATCCTGGTCTGCGAAAAGCTGATCCGCAATGGTTTTGCCGATGACAGCTACCTTCGATGATGTCGCGATATCTTTTTTTGTAAACATATCGCCACTGGTGACACTCCACTCACGGATTGTCAGGTAGTCAGGATCAACTCCGTAGACCTGCGTCTGCCAGTTACCGTTTCCACCTATCACCTGTGAATTGATTCTTGATAGTGGCGATACTGCAATAAGCGATTCAATGTTTCTAAGTTTGTCAGCATCCTTGAGTGTCAGCGATTGACGGCTTCCGGAGCCAAGCGATGTGCCTCTTGAACTTGAGGAGCCTGGCATGATCATGATAATATTTGTGCCCATGGATTGAATCTGATCCTTAATGTCCTGCTGTGCACCTTTACCAATTGCGACCATGATAATCACTGATGCAACACCGATAATAATACCAAGTGTGGTAAGAAAAGATCGTACCCGATTCCTAAGTATGCTTTTGCTTGATGTAAGCAATAACTTTGACAAGCGCATTTATATTAGCTCCGATTGAAAACAAATTTATGAAACCATGTGCTCCGTAAAATGTACGCCCCCTAAATCCCCCGCAGGGGGACTTGAGAAATAAGAACAATATTGTCTGTTTGTTTTAAAGTCCCCCTGCGGGGGATTTAGGGGGCGTGCTTATAGTTTCATCACTGACAATATGTCCGTCACGCATCATGATTAACCTGTTTGCATACTGTGCAATTTCATGCTCATGAGTAACGAGGATCACCGTTTTACCCTCTTTGTTAAGTGAGGTAAACAGGTCCATCACTTCATACGACGTTTTTGTGTCAAGAGCACCGGTTGGCTCATCCGCCAGAATAAGCGGTGGGTTGTTGACAATTGCACGTGCTATTGCAACACGCTGCTGCTGTCCGCCGGAGAGCTGATTTGGCAGATGATGTATCCTGTCGCTCAGACCAACCTGTGTAAGTGCTTTTTTAGCAAGTGCTTTAGTATCGGTCTTTGTTGACGCATGGTGATACTGCATGGGAAGCTCTACGTTCTCTATTGCAGTGGTTCGTGCAAGCAGACTGAAATTCTGGAAAACGAATCCGATATGCTCATTTCTGATATCTGCAAGTTCGCGGCGTGACAGTGAGCCGATGTTTTTGTCAAGCAATGAGTAACTCCCGCCTGTCGGTATATCAAGACATCCGATTATGTTCATTAACGTGGATTTTCCTGAACCACTCATCCCCATAATCGCCACAAATTCACCCTGTTCAATGGTAAGATCAACTCCACGCAGTGCATTCACGGCGACATCTCCCATCTGATAAACTTTTGTCAACTTACTGATTGCTATCAGTGTTTTCATTAGAATCCTCCTGGTGGTGGAGGAGGCATATTACCCGTACTGCTTTTACCCGATTGTGATGATGTCTTTGTAACGGTCGATTTCGGGGGACCAAAAAGTGATTTTGATTGTTTTGTTCCTTTTTTAATGGTGACAGTTCCTGTAATAACTTTCATACCGTTTTCAATCTGGCGACCCTTTATTTCTGTATTGGTTCCATCACTGATACCCAGTCGGACAAACTCAGGGCGCAGTTCATTACTGTCGGTTAGTATCCAGATTGTTCCACGGCTTTCTGAATGATTTTTAATAGTACCATTGGAATCACCTGTAAACTTACCGTCGCCCTGACGACGTGGAAAATTACTATCAGCACCATTTTTATTGGCTTTCATCTCGCTTGAACGTTTTGCCCGTGCTTTAACAATGTCAGCTTCGGAGGGCTTGAAACGCAATGCGGATGCCGGTACCATAAGAACACTATCTGCTTTATCGGCAACAAAATCAATATTTGCGGTCATTCCAGGCAACAGAATACCATCACTATTGGTTGTTTTTATGACAACATTGTACGTCACAACATTCGAAACAGTCTCTGGTTGTAAGCGGATCTGGCTTACTTTCCCGTTGAACACTTTATCGGGATAGGCTGGCACATTGAATGTTACATCCTGATCATTCTTGATTTTGCCGATATCACTTTCATCAACGTCGGCAATGATCTGCATATTGCTCAAATCTTCTGCAATAATAAAGAGTGTTGGAGAGCTTAAACTTGCGGCTACTGTCTGGCCTACCTCAATGTTTTTCTTGATAACGGTACCGTTGACAGGTGATTTGATTGTTGCATAGGTCAGATTAAGTTGTGCATTTTCAACATCCGCCTTTGATACTTCAAGTGATGCCTTTTGTGCAAGATAGGATGACTTTGATGAAAGAAATTCTTCATCGGAGATCAGGCCTTTGGTGTGAAGTATTGAGTTGCGATCGTAGGTGGATTTTGCCTGATCGTAAAGAGCCTCATTTCTTAGATGAGATGCTTTAGACTGTGCAAGTTTACTGAGCAGCGGTTGTCTGTCGATTTCGGCGATGATCTGTCCCTTTTTGACAATGTCATTATAGTCGATATAGACTTTTTCAATGGTACCGCTGACCTGAGTTCCGATTTCGATGGTGCTTACAGGATTTAATGTACCGGTACTTGAGATAGTATTCTGAATACTACCGATGGTTACTTCTGACGTTTTATAGGACACCTTCTGGGTTGACTTGTCAGATGTGAAATAATACAGGACTGCGGCTGCAACGACAACTGTAATACCTGCACCCCAAATAAATTTTACGTTCATACCGTTTCCTAACGTGTGCCTGTCTGGCTGTTAAAAAATGATGCTGCATCACCGCGAACCTGCAGTAAGTTTACATAAGCTGAAAGCAGTGATGACTCTGCCGATAACTGTGAATTCACGGCGCCAAGATAACTTGTATTGACCATTGCCACTTCGACAAGTGTTGATGCACCTGCGTCGTAGCGTTCATTAATTGCGTCAAGTGACTGTTTCGCTGCGGTCAAACGTGTCTGTGCCACAGTAAGCTGCTTTTGTGCGAATTGAAGATCGTAGTTGTATTGTTCATACTGAAGTTCAACTTTACGTTCCAGCTCTGTCAGCTGCAATTGTGCACTTTGTAATGACAGTTTTTCTCTGCTCACGTTAAGTTTGCGTTTGTATTGATCAAAAAGCGGATACGACAGGCTTAAGGATAAACGTCCGGTTGGATCACTTACATCGTGATCTTCTCCAAGAAGCCCTCCATAGCTGATGCCGGTGCTTGCAGATCCCTTTATTGATGGAATATACGCAAGACGCGCACTTTTAATTCTGAATTGAGAAGAAAGCACAGATTTCTGCTGCGACTGGATCTGTGGTATTGAGTCAATAAGAAATTCATTTGCATTGCTATTGTTCAGCTGACTGAATCGGGACTGTAGAAACTCTATTTCGTTGGTGTCAATTGACATAGTGCTGTGAATGTCGATGCCGGCGATGTTGTAGAGCGACAGCATTGCTTTACCATAGGTTTGTTCCGCTGTTAGCAGTGATGCTTCACTTTCAGCAACCGCGGTCTGCTGCTGTAAAACATCAGCGATTGATTTTTTACCGGCGTTTTTAAACTCTTCTATCTGAGTCAGTTTTGCCTTTTGATAGTCAAGATTGTTTTTGACAATGGCAATAGCTTTCTGAGCATAGGCGGCCTTGATATATGCACTCACTACAGATGCAGTTATATCATTGACTGTCTGCTTATATGAATAACGTGATGCGTCCGATTGTGCTTTGAGTGATTTTATCGTTGCACCTGTTGATGGCGTATAAGTGTATGATGCCCCCAGTGAACCATCAGTGGAACTACTCCATTTTGCTTCATTATCAATCCTGCCACTCATCGATGACGATAATGATGCGCTGGCATCCGGAAGTCTCCCGTACTGTTCGGATTTGAGTGCAATATCCTTTTGGTCAATCTGGTTAATAGATAACTGCGTTGATGTGTTTTGAGAGACTGAGTATTTTATTGCTTTCGATAGTGTCAAGATGCTGTCCTGCGAAAAGGCATATCCGCACATGAGTATAATTACTGAGACAATTTTTACATTCATGAATTACCAAATCTTTCCTTATAAGAAACTGATTAATGTTACCCAGTGAAATGGTTCAATGTAGTATGTTTCTGAAACATAATACTGTTAGACAAATTAAAACATCATTTGTTACAAAAATAAATCCAGTTTTTTTGATTCCCGTAATGTTTCTCGTCCAAATCAGACTTTTGCATCAATTTCTTCTCTTACTACTTACTACATGCTACATGCTACGTGCTACTTACTTCTCTGTAACTTTGACGCATTCAAGCGATAAAAAGTTCCCATCTTTAATCAAAATCAAGCAAACAATGAATGACGCCGAAAATCTGTAGTGAAGTTCGGTATCGGGTATTAAAAAACCTATGCTTTGGCTATCATATTTAACCAAAAGGAGTTTTATGAGACCGTTTTCTTAGATCTGAGCAAGTTCCAGTGTGATCGGGTGATCATTCACCAAATAAACTTAATGCTTATAAGTTACTATTATTGGAGGTTTTATGATTAATAACGTAAGCAGTTCGTCGTATGATCGTGCCGCGATGACCTCCCGGTTGGCCCAAAAGATGTTCAACAAGATCGATTCCAACAGTGATGGCGGGATTGATAAATCTGAACTTGAGGCTATCGCAGGAAGCAGCAGTACGACAGATATAAGTCAGCTGTTTAGTAAAATGGATACAAACAGCGATGGAAAAATTGACGAGAGCGAGAATGAAAGCGCTTTGAAGAAACTGGCGCAGAAGATGGAATCTGCATTCAGCCGGATGAATGGTGCCGGCGGTATTAAGGGACCACCCCCTCTACCCCCGAATGCATCAGAGATGTTTAGCAAACTTGATACTGACAGTAACGGCGGTATCAGCGAGGATGAGTTCAATGCAATTGCAAAGAACTGGGATGGTAACGGTTCACAGTTCAGTGATATCGATACTGATGGCGACGGGTCTATCAGCGAAGCTGAAAATGAGGAGTTTATGAAAAACATGGGTCCTCCTCCGGGACCTCCGCCAGGAGGTGGTATGAGCGGTGCTGGCGGTATGGGACAGATGGGTGGTGCTCAGGGAGTATCAAAATCTGATTCTTTTACTGATCTGTTAAGTGCGCTGGAGTCGGCAGTTTCAGATGATGACGAGGATGAAACATCATCGTCGATTCAACAGCTTTTTAATGAGCTCAAAAGCAATATCAAGTACAGCGCGCAGGGAAACAAATCGTATAGTATGAGTGGTACAGAAAGTCTTTTCAGTATTACGGTATAAACGGAAACGTACTTTATTGGGACAAGGATGTTCCGCTATGAACTGTTCTATGTAGTATCCGGCTGGGTGATACAGCCGGATACATGCAACTGTTATTCCTGAAAAAATTAGTAAAGAGGAAAAAGACAATCAAGCCAAGAGATTTGCCTTTTAATGTGTCATCGATGGCTGCAATAAAGACAGTAACAAATTCAAACGATTCATCTGAACAAAATTACAGCATGCGAATAAGTGATTGAAGCTTGGATTCGGCATAATTTCTCACACTGCCGGGAGATTGAACTATGATTGTGTATCGAACTGCGAGTGGTTCCTTTTTTGTAAGTTTACCTGATCGTTTCCGATCAGGGAGTGTTTTATCAAAGGAAAGAATCGCTGTAAATTTACCATTTTCGATACTGAGATTTTTTCTGTTGTATCCCCGTAAAGAAAGTGCATTGTATTTGTCAAGATCATGACAGAAGTCAACTGAGTCAAATACTCCGGCAAACCGTTCACTCAGATATGAGCCGACAGAGGATGTCTGTTTACTGAAATCGATAAAGATTGTGCAGTTGATACTATCATTTTTTAATTCGAGCTGATCAGTGAGCCGGGTATCAACACCGGAATAAAGAATGTCCCGGCTCATTGCAAGCATCGGAGGGGTACGGCCCGTAAGTCCATTAAAAATAAGTTGAACCGGTTTGTCAATCTGGAAGCTGCTGCTGAAACTGAATACGGGCAGTTCGGTGTGCATATTTACCTTGCGGCTGATAATCGTCGCTTTAAACGTGGAGATACTGAGAGTATCTGTTGGTAGATTGTTCTTTATGATTGCGGCCGAAAGTTGTGGCGACCTTGCTTTGTGACGTGCAAGAAGAGCGTATGTTTTACTTGTAAAACGTTCAATATTTTCCACATTTGACAACTCTGCACGGGACATACTGTCGAGTATAGTCAGCCCATCGGAAATATATCCTGAATCAAGCAGGGAAAAACCGTTTTTCCATGAAAATGTAAGTGAGCATATTGAGTGGCTGGATTCTGCAGCGTTAAGTACTGATGTATCAATTACAACAACTATCAAAAAGATATAACTGCAAAACCACGTCACCTTCACTGTGGAAAACTCCCTGAATAGTAAACCTGATTCCGGTGATTCAGGTCAGAAATATTTATCTCCAAGTGATTTTAATATAATATTACGCAAAGTTTCAACTGTAGCTTTGATTTCAACGATCTCTTTTTTTATTGAGTTTAGTTCATTACTGTTAATCTCTGAGTCATCAGAGGGGGGACAGAGGAACTCGTGACGGTACCGTTTATTCCATTTATGTAAATTGCTCTGTTCAACACCGAGTTTACTTGCAATAGTCGTAACCGGTTTTCCACTGTCAATAAGGATACGCACAGCATTCCGTTTGAATTCCTCATCGTAGCGGTTACGTTGTTTTTTCTGCGCATATGATGTCATAGTTATTACCGGTTATTTATAGTTTGCTGTAGAATACATTTCAATGCCTGAATTGTCATCAAACAAAGGGCTGGAATAGGTCAATTGCAGTGTATCGGTACTGCTTTTTACTGTACCCCGGGAAATGGTAAGAAATTGTGATCCAACGGTTGTACTGTCATGTTCAAAATAGTACAACAATGCGCCAAGTGGTGTGTTCATGTTGTCAGCGTGCATTTCACAGAGAGTTGGTATCGGGCCGGTTGTGCGGATTGATAATGTAACAAATGATAAGATAATAAGTACCGTAATAGCAACCGACAATCCGGCAATTGCAGGTTTAATTATGTAATCAAACGGGATAGTGGACTTACTGCTGTTTACGTGTACATACTTTGGTACGGCTGTCTCTGTGAATGCGTGTTTAACAAAACCTGAAATAGTGACATACTCGCTATAACGTCTGCTGCAGTCACTGCAGACCGTAATGTGATTACGCAGTGTAATCGCTTCCTTTTCAGGAAGATCGTTATCAACAAGACGGCTTATCTGTTTACCGGATATACGACAGGTTAACATTTTGATATCTCCAGTTTCGATAGTTCCTTTTGAAGCCGTTCGCGGCACCGGTATATACGGGTCTTGACAGTATTGAGTGAAATGTCCAGTGTATTCGCAATCTCGTCATAACTCATACCATCAATCTCCGCCAGCAGCAGCGGGGTTTTAAATTCAACCGGAATGTTTACAAAAAGCCGATTCATAAGATCCTTTACTTCAATGTAGTCAGGCCACGACTCTTTACTTTTTTCCCTTAGCAGTATATCGAAAAGTGCAATGGTTCTTTTCCCTTTTCTGATATGATCAATGCATCGGTTGATTACAACTCTGTAAAGATATGTTTTCGGTGATGATGCACCTTTGAACTGATCCGGATTTTCCAGTACCCAGAGACAAACCTCCTGTACAATATCTTTCGCATGTTCGCGGTCGTTTATCATACCGGCTGCAATGGAAACAAGGGAATCCCTGTATTCGATGATACAGGAATTCAGTTGCTCTTTAGCATTGTCAATGGTTGTATTCAGAATCGTACACCCCGGATAGAAGTTAAGTCTGTTACGTTACACGCTGCATCAACAACTGTATGCTATTGTTTCTGCTCAATCCGGGGTTTGTTGTTCATGCCATGCGGCATTCTTTTCCTGTCATTGACTGCTGCTTTCCATTTATCAAACTCGGTATCTGTGAGATTTGCTTTTATATCAAGATCCCGTTTAATCTGAAGAAATTCTATTTCACCGAATATGGCAACTTTTTTACTGATCAGGGTCTGGACATTTTTCAGATCCGGTTTATCTTTTGTAAGCTCTTCCCTGATATCAAGCTCAAGTCGTTGTATCTGAATTACTTTAGAATCAAGTGTCTTAAAGAATGTCCTGGTGATCCCGACAATTGCATCTGATGATTGTTTATTGACACCTATAGATGACAACAGGTTTTGGAGTTGCACCGGATCTTTGATTATTGGTGAAAGGAACGGTGGTGGCGGCATCGGCCGGTCATTATCTTTACCGAAGTGATGCGGCCCATCATTGTTGATAAGTACCGGACCATTATTAGGTGGTGGAGGTGGATTCTGGGCTCCGCTCATTGTCGTTGTAGCAAGTAGCGCACAAAGTGCAAACATAACCTGTCTGATAATATTCATACTATTCTCCTTTTTTTCTGTTGCTTACATTTCAAAAGAACTTGATCTTTTGTAGATTTACATTAATGTCTTATATGATCACAATAGGCACTTGTATTTTCCCCAATCTTGTCACACGTTACGTGTTACGTGTCACTTCCTCATTCACTGACTTTGACGTCTATCGGGTGAAGAAAGTTCCGGGGAAAATTAAAAAAACAGAGAAAAAATTAGAATCGGTTATGCGCCGGATACTATTTATTTGATGAACCTTATCAATAGAATCTAAAAAGAGCACATATGATTATTCGAAAAGCATTAAGTTGCGATGTAACAGACATAATTGAACTGACTGGTCAATTGGGTTATGATGTTGATACGGATTCGTTCAGGACTGTGCTTGAAACAATTTTAAAAAGATCAGATCATGCCGTTTTTGTTGCTGATGATAATGGCGGGGTAGTAGCCTATATACATGTCCTGGTAAAAGAACTGCTCATAACAGCAGATACTGTTGAAATAGGTGAGTTGATTGTACATGAAGAGTATCATCGACATGGCATCGGGCGGCAGCTTGTGGAAATCGCTGAGAAATGGGCAGGTGAAAAAGGTCTTAAAAAAGTACTGGTTGGAAGTTCAAATACGCGAACAATCTCACACCTGTTTTATCAACAAATCGGTTTCTGCTACTGGAAAGAGCAGAAGCTATATACTAAAGCACTTTAAAGACACTATTTGACAGAAATGCATTCGATATGCAAATGTACAGCCGGTTTATTTCCAACGTTTCCGGGGATGATTTTGGTACGTTTTACGTTGGGAAGAATGGTATATTATGAGGTAGAGTTCTGGTAGTCCGGACTTACCTGCAAGAATGAATTTCAAAGTGATTTATAGTTGCGAATATTTATAATCAAGAAGGTAATACCATGAGATGGAATGAAATAAAGCGACGATATCCAACTGATTTTATACTGCTTGATGATATCGAAGAAGAAAAAGTTGATGATAATAAGTACAGGGTTCTTGGTGGAACTGTGGTTGAAATCAGTAAGGATATAAAGCAAATTATGCGTTTATATAATGAGCTGAAACAACAGGGCCGAAATGTTCTTTATACTCTACCCAGTACGCCGGATGATTTTATAATTGAGGATGTTCCGTTTATGGGTATTTTGAGATGAAATTTAAGTTCAAAAATGGCCTGATCTGGGTCTCTGTTGAAATCGTGTACTCTGGAACTAAAATTAAAATTGAAAATTGCATTTTGGATACGGGATTTGCCACAACAGCTTTCGATATTGATTGTGTTAATTTTGACTACTCAAAACCAGCAAAAATAAAAAGGCTTTTTGGTATTGGTACTGGCACTCAGGAGGTAATATCACAAGTTGTTGATAAAGTTACAGTTGACGATAAGGACGTTGAAAATCAGGAAATAGAATTTGGCGATTTTAGTTCGAAAATCGGAATCAATGGATTTATTGGAAACGATGTTTTAAAGAACTTTGTTTTACAAATTGATTATAAATCGCAGATCATTGCATTTATATGAGAAGTGTAGTCAATAATGAACGTTACAATTCTTTATGTTCTTAAAATCAGAATACTTCACTAAAAACCACGAACACACAAATATATGTAGCAATCTTCAGGTCGATTTCTTTATTTTCAGATGTAATCAGGATTACACAACACGTGATTTAACATCTGGGGGGACTATTTGGAAACAATATTAATTACAGGACATAAAAATCCCGATATTGACAGCATGTGTTCGGCGTATGCATATGCCGAACTGAAACGTAAACTTGATCCATCCCGAAACTATGTCCCGATCCTTCCTGGGGCGTTGTCGCCACTTGGCAGGGAGGTTTGCCGTGCAGCAGGAGTAGAACCTCCGCTTCAGGTTGCAACCATGCATCAGACAATCAGTGAAATAATGCGTCCACCTGAATTCATCCTTTCAACAAATGACAGCATCCTTGACGCAATAAAGCTTATAAAAGATGAAAATATAAGTATGATTCCGGTTCTTGACACAAACGGAGGGTATGCGGGTTCTGTGAGTGTTAACGAAATTTCAAGCTATGTATTATCCCAGCTTGGGCCCGAACGTCCGATTTACTCATTCTCGGTTGACAATTTCCACAAAGTAATACCCGGAAAACTGCTGATACAGGGAGAACCTGTTGAGTTCACTGCTCCGATAATGACAGGAGCGATGCCGCACAGGGTTTTTGAAGAACGGCTTAAAAAACTGACACAAAAACCTGTGCTTGTCGTTGGAAACCGCCCAAAAATACTTGAGCTTGCAGTTCATGAGCAGATTCCTGCGATTGTAGTAACCGGCTTGTCAAAGGATGAGCCACTGGATGTTGATTATTCAACATTTAAAGGGAGTATTTTCCTGTCAGAGATGGATACTGCAGAATCAATCCGTCTTCTGCGACTGTCAACGTATGTGGAGCGTATTATGGACAAAACGGTACCACGTCTTGATTCTAAACTTTCCATTGACGACGGAAAAAGAAAACTTGTGCAGTCACATTACAGAGGATTTCCGGTATTTGAGAATGGCAGGTTTGCCGGAATTGTTACCCGTCGCTGCTTTATCGATCCACCAAAGAAAAAACTGATACTGGTTGATCATAATGAAGTTGAGCAGAGTGTTGAGGGAGCCATTGACGCAGAAATCGTCGAAATTGTTGATCATCACAGGTTTGCTGCATCAAAGACACAAAAACCGATCACCCTGTATGCACGACCGGTTGGAAGTACCTGTACGCTTATTTATCAGCAGTACCAGTATTACAAACAGGAAATTCCAAAACATGTGGCGATACTTTTGTTATCAGGGATTATTTCTGATACCATTTTCCTTCGTTCGCCAACCACGACTACTGATGATCATACCGCGCTTGGTGATGTATCGAAAATAGCTGGTGTTGATCCTCAACAACATGCAGATTTCATGTTTGCGCAGATCGAAGCGATACGTCACCGGGATCCATCGGAAGTCGTTCTGTCTGATTTTAAAGTATACGAGCAGAACAGGATAAAGATTGGGATAGGGCAGGTGGAACTTGTGACTCTTGAAGATATCCCGGCAATGCTGGAATCATTCAGGACGGCATTATCGCATATTGCAGCGGAGCGTAAACTTGCATGGACACTACTTCTGGTAACTGACGTAATGCGACAGGAGAGTTTACTTATTACAAACGGGAACAGTTTGTTTGAATCGCATTTTGTTTATGAACAAAAAGATAATTCCTGTTATTTCCTCCCGGGTGTATTATCGCGAAAAAAACAACTGTTACCGGAACTGTTTCGTGTGCTTGATTGTGCAAATTAATCAATGCCATCCCTTACGGTCAGGCCTCGGAATGATCGAGCAAAATAAAAATCCGAGCCCCGACTGTTAAGGAGGGGGTAATAATAAAAAAAATGGGAGCTCAGTGATCTGTGTGTCGCTGTTGCTGATTTATTTATCTTCACATAAAGGGCAAATTTTTGTATATTGCAGTAAATCATTTCTCTATAACAAGAATGCAGGCAGCACTATGACTAATCAACATCCAAAAGACCCTCTTCATGGTGTCACCCTGGAGACGCTTCTCACTGAACTTGTAGAACATTACGGCTGGGAGGAGCTTGGGAGCATGATTCGCATTCAGTGTTTTTTAAGTGATCCGAGTATCAAATCGAGTCTGAAATTTTTACGAACAACTCCATGGGCCAGGAAAAAAGTGGAAGATTTGTATTTACATTTCAAGAGTGAACAGAAGTAAATATTACCGGTGATGATAAGCGATGGTGGTTCTGATGGATATTGTCGCAAATTCTAACAATTCCCTAACAAAACTTTAATAATTCCCGAATTGTTTTTTGTGATATTTTGTATAAACAAGGTAGTTGGAGAATACATACCTTACAATTTCCTAATAAACGGGAGGGTTTTATGATTATGAAGAAACTATTACTGCCAGCGATTATTGCTGTGGGTGTTGCAGCGACAATATTTGCTGCGGGGCAGTCAAAAATCACGGTAAAAGGTTCTGATACTATGGTAATACTTGCTCAGAAATGGGCTGAAGTATTTATGAAAAAAAATGCTGATATATCAGTACAGGTAACCGGTGGCGGCAGCGGTACCGGATTTGCTGCGCTGATCAATGGTACAACAGATATCTGCAATGCATCCCGTCCGATTAAAGATAAAGAGATTGCTCAAATCAAGGAAAAATTTAATGCAACACCTATTGAGATAAAAACTGCTATTGACGGAATCGCAGTGTATCTGAATGAGGCAAATGGTGTGGACGAACTGACAATTGTGCAGATTAAAGATATCTATACAGGTAAAATCACCAACTGGAAAGAAGTGGGTGGGCTGGATGCAAAAATAATAGTGTATGGACGCGAAAACAGTTCCGGGACCTATGAGTTTTTTAAAGAACATGTCCTGCAGAATAATGACTTTGCGCTCCAGGTACAAACACTTCCTGGAACTGCTGCGGTTGTTAATGCTGTCGGAAAAGACAAACACGGAATCGGGTATGGCGGTACAGCATACAGTAAAGGTATCAAATTGGCAAAAGTCAAGAAAGATGCTTCAGTTGAGGGTGTGCTTCCGACCGAGGAAAATATTAAAAGCGGGAAATATCCTGTATCACGGTATCTGTATCTGTATGTGCTTAAAAGACCTGAAGGTGATATGAAAAAGTTTATTGACTGGATTTTAAGCAGCGAGGGACAGTCTATCGTTTCAAATGTAGGCTATTTCCCGTTAAAGTAGTGATAATAGAAATAGTTGGTGCGCAGTGCGATACGCACCAACTATTTCGTTTTTCAAACCGGCTTCTTACTCTGGCAGATCAGTGACTGTTACAGGCAAAGGCACAAGGAAAGAATCGGGTCATCTATTCCTGATCGAGTAATTGCTCAGACATATTGCGATGCTTGACATCAAGCGCCTTTGCATGGAAAATTACATCCTCTGCAATATTGGTTGATAGATCGGCAATTCTTTCAAGGTTTTTACTTACTCTCAACAGTTCCAGCGATGCCTCTATGGATGTTATGTCCTGCTTTACAAGAGTAATAACTTCTCTGGTCATGGCTCTGTTAAGATCATCCACCTGATCATCATGCTCAAGAACATTTAACGCAAGCTGTGAATCTGTTTTTGAAAAACATGATATGGCATCAGATAACATTGTATTGGTAAGTGATGACATAAGCCGGATCTGCGCACTTACGATCGGTTTACCAAAGCCAAAGCAGTTAATAGCTGCCTGAGAAATATTAACCGCATGATCCCCGATACGCTCAAGATCTTTGTTGATTTTTTGAATTGAAAACAGAAGACGCAGATCGCCGGCAACAGGGGCTTTAAGTGCAAGACACTGGAAAACTTCTTTGTCAATATTCATCTCAGCCTGATTAATTTCGGAGTCCCGTTCAATCGTGCGTTGTGCAATCTCCGTATCGCATTTCATAAATGATTCAGTAGCATCCCGCACAGACTCTTCTGCAAGTGTCGCCATTTTTAAAACCATCGTTTTTATATGTTCAACTTCTTTTGATGCCCTTAGTAACATATTGTCTCTCCCTGGAATTGGTTATACACTATTAAAAAATTACTCCCACTATACAAAACATTTTTGCGATCAACCGAACCGGCCGGTTACATAATCCTCGGTCTGTTTGACTTTGGGAGCTGTAAAAATGGTATCGGTTGTACCAAACTCAATGAGTTTTCCCATATAGAAAAATGCAGTATAGTCACTGATTCGTGCGGCCTGCTGCATATTATGGGTTACGATAATGATTGTAAATGATTTTTTCAGTTCATATACGAGATCTTCAATCTTTGATGTCGATATCGGATCAAGAGCACTTGCGGGTTCATCCATGAGCAGAATTTCGGGTTGGACAGCAAGTGCCCGCGCAATGCAGAGACGCTGCTGTTGACCACCGGAAAGTGCCAGTGCGCTTTTGTCAAGTTTGTCCTTTACTTCGTCCCATAAGGCTGCGTTGATTAGGCATGTTTCAACTATTGCGTCAAGCGTAGTTTTGTCAGAAATACCCTGAAGACGCGGGCCATAGGCAATATTATCAAAGATTGACTTAGGAAAGGGATTTGATTTCTGAAAAATCATCCCGACCCGTTTACGCAATGTTACAACGTTTATATCCTTAGCATAAATGTTGACATTATCAAGTGATACAGTTCCTTCAACACGGGTGTTGGGTATTGTATCATTCATTCTGTTTAAAGTTCGCAAAAACGTGGACTTGCCGCACCCTGATGGTCCAATGAATGCAGTAACACTCTTTTCCGGTATAGACATGCTGATATCATACAGTGCCTGACTTGGCCCATAGAAAAAATTCAAGTGTTCACTTTTGATTTTAGGATTTGTTATCTGTGTCGAGTCCATAGGTTATTCCTTTTCAAGCTTGACAATTGGCAGGCTGATCTCAAACGTGCTGCCTTCCCCGGTTTTACTGTGCACAAGAACATTTCCGCCATGTGCGGTGGCAATGTTCTTGACAATACTAAGGCCAAGACCGGTACCACCGAGTTTTCTGCTTCGTGCTTTGTCAACTCGATAGAATCGTTCAAAAACTCTGCCCTGGTGTTCCTCCGCGATACCGCAACCGTGATCCGTCACCCTTATTGTAAATTCATTATCCAGTGTAAGTGTTTCAATCAATATTTCGGTGTTTTCGTTACTGTATTTGATTGCATTGTCAAGAAGGTTGACTACGGCCTGTTCAAGAAGCGGTGCATTGACACAGCTATGCAACTCTGCCGGGCAGGACAGCTTGATGGTTATCTTTTTCTGTATAGCCTTGTAGTGACAGGTGCTTACCGCATCCTGGAGTATACTTTTAATATTGCAATACACCATGCTGATCTCACGGTGTTCATTGTCGCGTTCTATTGATGAAAGAGTGAGGATGTCTTCAACTATAGAACAGAGATTATCTGTTTTTGATGAAATAATATCAAGAAACCGGTTGACATCATCGGGTAGTTGATATTCGCCGCATCGGATGGTCTCAACAAATCCTTTAATTGATGTAAGTGGTGTACGGAGTTCGTGGGAGACGTTGGCAACAAAATCCTTACGGATATTTTCCAGTTTCTTAATGCGGGTTATATCATTCAGGACAAGCACTGCACCCTGAGGCTGCATTGTGTGGTCTTGTAGCAGGGTACCATACGCCTGTATTGTTATATCGCCATCGGGTGTTGATAATGAGAATACTGTTTCAATTCGTTCAATGCTTGACAATGAAGATACAAGAAACTTTTGAAGTGAACTGTTGCGTACTACTTCGGGGATAAGAAAGCCCGGAGCGTTTTCCTGTTCAATGTTAAGGATGCGTGCAGCGGCGGGATTAAGGGAAATAATACGTTCGTTGTTGTCAACTGCAATAACGCCCTCATTAAGACTTCCCAGAATAGCATTGAGTTCATTTTTCTGACGGGTTATTGTTTGAATACGTTCATCAAGAGATTCCGCCATTGAATTAAGCGTACGGGCAAGTTCCCCGAGTTCTTCACTTTTAGGGATTGTCAGTTTAGTAGTAAAATCACCTGATGCAAAGCGAAGTGCCCCTGCACGCATCAACCTGATCGGTTTACTTAAAATAGAAGTAAAAACTAATATCGTGAATCCGAGAATCACAAAGACAATGCTAGACACAATAAAAAGTCTGTGATAGAACATGTTTTCATGCTTCTTAATTGTTCCAAGAGGTACAGATATCCTGAGTACGCCTATAACAATGTTGTCATCTGTAAAAATTGGTGATGCATAATACAACAAATCTTCTTTTAGTGTCGTACTGTAGCGAATCTCCTTATCGGTTCTCCCCTGAAGTGCCTGGCCGATTTCCGGACGGTTTTTATGGTTGTCCAATGTATCAGGATCCGCTTTGGAATCTCCAGCTACTTTACCATCAGGTAAAATGACTGTAAGACGGTAATCGATATCACTCCCGCGCTCATCACAGATTGAATCAATTGCCCTGATTTTTTCATTACCTGTTAAAAGAGTACTGAATTCACGGGATAGCAGTTTTGCTTGTTTAGCAACTGTTTCTGTAATTGTTGCAAGATAGTTTTGTTTGTAAATATGCAATGAATACCACATGGTAAACCACAGCGAGAATGCTGTGATCAGAAAACAGATAAGAAAAAATTGCCAGCCCAACCGGTTTCGTATCATTTTAACAGGATGCCTTTTTTATTGTTCAAGGAAGCGGTATCCGACACCGCGTACTGTTTCGATAAAATCGCCTGCACTACCCAATTTCCGTCTCAATCCAACAATAACAACATCAACCGACCGGTCGGTAACCTGATAGTTATCATCCCGCACATTGTCAATAATCTGATTACGTGTGAATACCCACCCAGGTTGACTTGCGAGAAGATGTAGTACCTGAAACTCCATATGTGTCAGATCAAGCCGTTCTCCATCAATGGTTACTTCGTGTTTTCCCGGGTGAATCTCAATATTACGCACCTGCAGGATAATGTCCCCATTGTACATCTCTCTTGACTTTCTGCGAAGTGTTGCACGTACTCTTGCAATAAGTACTTTGGGGCTGAATGGTTTCAGAATATAATCATCCGCTCCAAGTTCCAGTCCACTGACGATATCGGATTCTTCACCTTTTGCCGTGACCATGATCACTGGAATACTCTGAAGTTTCGGGTTTTTTTTCATCAGCTTGCAAACATCAAGACCATCCATACCGGGGAGCATAAGATCCAACAGAACGCAGTCGTACGGCTCTTTTGCAACTTTACTTGCACCTTCTTCTCCGGTAGCAGCAAGGCTTACTCTGTATCCCTCTTTTGACAAATGATGTTTCATCAGTTCCTGGATGTCATCATCGTCTTCAATAACAAGAATTTTTTCATGTGCCATCGGTTATACTCCCTGTCAGGTAATAATCAGGCAATCCTTTTCTTTCGAACTCTGTATCTGAATATAATTGCAAGTAAATTAAAAGCAAATGTCATTGCAAGCAGCACAAGCGTTGTTGAATATTGAATCCCTTTTGTTGCGTCAACATCAGGTGATTGCGTTGCCATAATATATACGTGATACCCCAGATTCATAAACTGATCTGTGAGTGAATCCGGAAGTTCCGGTAGAAAATATGCTGCTCCGGTAAAAAGAATAGGTGCTACTTCACCGGCTCCACGGCTGATCGCAAGTATTGTTCCTGTAAGAATTCCTGTACTGCATCCGGGTAAAACCACTTTTACAATTGTTTCCCACTTTGTAGCACCAAGGGCAAGGCTTGCATCACGTAAATCGCGTGGTACAGTTCTGATCGCCTCCTCAACAGCTACAATAACAACAGGCAGTGTCAATACCGCCATGGTGATACTTGCCCATAGTATGTTTGGCTGCCCCCAGCGAACGGTGTGACCTCCTGCAAGCTGATCCATACCACTTCCGACAAACTGGACAAAAAAGCCAAGTCCGAAAAGGCCAAAGACGATTGATGGAATACCGGCGAGCGTATTAACTGCAAATCGGATTGTTTTTACAATCCATGAATCTTTTTCGACATATTCAGATAGAAACAGTGCGGTGATTGTGCCTATCGGGACGCCGATAATTGACATAAGAATTACAAGGAAAAAAGTTCCCACGATAGCCGGAAAAATACCTCCTCCGGTCATTCCGTCTGATGGCGCTTCAGTAAGAAATTTCCAGGATATACCCGGTATACCGTTTATGGCGATTAACAGTATAAGAGAGAAAACCGTTGCTATGATTGTCAACACAGCAAGTCCGCTGATACCAGGAATTGCTATACGTAAAAACGGTTTATAGATTACTTTCATTTAAACTGCCTCATCACCAGTTTTCTGACAACTGTTTCTGCTGTAAGATTAATTAAAAATGAGATTGCAAAAAGTATTATACCAATAAAGAAAAGCACACTATAATGAAAGTCACCAAAAACAACCTCAGCCATCTCTGCTCCAATGGTTGCTGACATAGTACGAACCGGTTCAAAGGGATTAAATGATGCAAATGCAGCATTACCGGTTGCCATTAAGACAATCATCGTTTCACCTATTGCACGTCCTATGCCAAGAAGAATGGCTGCAAAAATTCCAGGAACAGCCGCAGGAAGGACCACAAAAACAGCGGTTTCCCATTTTTCTGCACCAAGAGCAAGGCTCGCATCAACGTATGATCGGGGGACAGCGTTAATTGCATCCTCGGAGATTGTAAAAATCACTGGAATAATTGCAATTGCCATCGCTATACCGCCGGTGAAGGCATTCAACCGGTATTGTAAGCCAAAGATGCTTTGTAGTATTGATGCAAAAACGATAAGTGCGATAAAACCGATCACTACTGATGGAAATCCTGCAAGTATCTCAATAATTGGCTTAACAATTTCTTTTATACGATTGGAAGCGAATGTTGAAGTGTAAAGAGCAGCAAGAATAGCCAGTGGTGCTGCAATCAGAAGTGATAACAACGCAACATTAAAACTCCCAACCAGAAGGGGCCAGATGCCATATTTCGGAATTACCGAGGTGGGCTGCCAGATTTTGTCGAAGAGATTTTTAATTGAAGATTTTGGTATAGCTTCATCATCTGGTCTGACAGCGCTTTCCATTGATGGTAATACAACGATATCATCACCGCCGTAGGTTTCTACAGATGATTTTTCTGGTATTGCATTTTCAGGTTCGCCATATGTTTCAATAGTGTATGTTTCAGTTGCTGCAGTTGTGGTGTGGGAACCCTGATGTGGTGAAAAAATTGATGCAGCTTCCCGAAAAACAAAAATGAAGATAAGCATGATAAATGCTATTGAAAGAAAAGAAACAATCCGGATAGTATGTTCAATAAGAAACTCTGCAGGGCGATGTTCTTTTTTGCGAAGATCTTTCCTTTTTTCCTGTAGCATAAGCGCTGATGCAGGATTGTTGTGATTCGTACCGGAGTTTTCTGTGATATTTTTTAGTATCATACTTTATCCAACGTAAAAAAGACTGTTTTGTCAGGCACATGAAGAATATCGGTGAATATTGTTAGGGAAATGTTAGGGGAATGTTTGTTGAAGATTATAAGTTGCTTTTATTGAATAATTGTTATGTAAGTGTGAATGGATTGTCCAAATGGAATGATCTGTCTTGCCTATTTGATTAGTGAATAATATATTAACTTTTCAATTGTGGAATATGTCCCTGCATATATTCTGTGTAAACCAAAGGTATAGAGAAATGAATCAGTCTGATGAAAGCAACGCTTCCCTGTTATAAACCATTTCAGATGTCACTTTTTTCAAACGAGATGCCGGAACCGGGTAAGCATGTCTGGAAGGATGGCGTATGTGTTGATTGCGGAATGCGAAAAGAAAAGTCGTATGTAAAAGTGTGTGATTGTGGATGCAAAACACCGATTACAAAGCACACTGAAACCACGCATCACGGTAAAATGACTTTTGTCTTTGGTCATGAAACGATGAATCTGTTCAGTGACAATAAGATTGTTACCTTCAAGTCAAAACGAAAGAAACATGATGATCATGATGATGATCATGATAAAAAGCACGGTTGCAGAAAGCATAAGAAAAAGAAACGTAGCAGGCACGATCATGGTAAGTGATCGTTACTGTCCGACCATTCCCGTTATCAATGATGCTTTATTTGACGCCTCATAACTAATCCAGATCCAGGCGAAAATCAGGCCTGCGGCGAGCAGCGAACCTGTAAGCCAAAGAGGTATTCGCACGGTCTTTTCCACACCGCTTACTTTTTTAAGTACGGTTCTGCGTATCGCATGTGGAGAAAGTGTGTCAATGTTAAGATTTCCTGTTTTGACAAGTGTGCGAGCGAGTTTAGTAATAGTTGCTTCACGTTCTTCAGCATTCCCGAGAATATATTTTCCCTGAAAACCGAGGCACAGGCAGATATAGAATACTTCAAGAGCATCGATGTTTTTTTCCGGTTCCTGAAGCATCGCGTCAAGTTTGTTGTAGAAACCTTCACCGGCAATATTATCACCGTAGAGTTCAAGCTGCATTGGATTAGTGATCCAGAACTCACGAGCTGGCCCCCTGTTAGATAATACTGTTTCGTCAAGAATAGCGACAAGTGCGTATTTTACTGCATTTACTGTTTCAGGTTTGACTCCAATTACAGCACAGTTTTTTTCAAATTGCTTGATATAATACTGAATAAGTTTTCGTAATGGCGCTGTATCACCCAGATCCTCGGCATCACGCATCTTTATAACAATCAGAAGGATGTCTGTGCAGAGCGTTGAAAGTGTCTCCTTCTGTTGAGCTGAACCCGCAGCCCTTGAAAGATTTATATCCATTGTTTGCGAAATAATCGTTTTTGCAAATGTGTCGTTTGCCATAATATCAATCCTTTACGAGATAACTGCCAGCAGTTCAAGTTTCAGGTTGGGAAAATTGTTTGGGAAATACATCGCGATGGTTGCAGTTGCCTTAATTGTGTCCCAGAGCATGTGACGTTGACTAAGAGAGAAGTAGATGTATCCGGGTTTTGTTGACAGACTCTGCGGTGGTGTTGCAACATGTACAAGCGGTAGGCCGGGCATGGCAGATTGAATCAGAGTGTCAAGATTGTTACGGGAACTCATCTTGATTCGTGTAAGAGATCCGATAACGAGCTCCTTCTCAGATGAAACATCAGCAGCAATTCCAAGAAAAAAGGTTGCTGTTTCGAAAAGTTTCGTATCGGTGACCTGGGCAACATAAGTTGCCGGACTGACCTCTTTGAGCGGTATTGGAATACAGCCTGCAGAGATATCAGCACCAAGAATATCGCGAATAATATGATTCAGCTCGCTAAATGATCGTGCCGGTGATGTATGGTCATAACCTGGCAGGGCGGATGTTGTTACCTTCGCAGAAAACGTGCATAGGGCACCTGCAAACTGAAGCATGGTGCGGTAGAGATCGAAGGGGTGCACGTTCATTGTCGTATAATACTGGTTTAGGAGCGGTGCGTATGAGTTAAGTGTGAGCAGCAGTGTGAGCGGTGTGATCTCATCCGGTGCAAATTCGGCAAATCCACCTTTGAGCTGCTTTCGTCCCTGCGACAGGCTGACACATTTTGAAAGAAGGAGCTCAAGCATTGAACGTAAAAGGTTGATAAGCACCGATGAACTGCTTATTCTCAGAGATGGCGCGATAAAATTTGTATCAATGATAATCTGCCCAGTCGAAGATCGTTTGAGGCATGCCACTTTGATTGAACTGAAATTATCCCTTGATTCATCGCCAAAGAGAATCGTGTAATTAGCCTTACCGACTTCGATCTCTTTTTTTAACTGACCGAAAACCTCATCGGTCACAGGATCTTTTTTGCTTTTGTATCTTGCGCTGGTTGCGGTAATATTGGCTTCGGCGACTGTCGGGCGCCCTTCATTAATCTGAGGGAGTGCGAGATATACATCAAGTTCCATCTGATCGTGTGCAAAATGATCAGAAAAGGTACGTGCATGAGGTGCAAGTCCGGTCTCAGGAATTGAGAAATAGGTTCCGTCCGGAAAAATCCCCCTGGCGTTTGTTAACGTGAATGTATTATTTGCGAGTGCATCCTGACTGATTTCGTAATGAATAAAACCAAAATAGTATGGGTGTGATGCTGCAAAGCGACCCTGCATAGAACTGAAAATGTACCGTTCGGTCTGTTGAAAGTGTTGAGGTTGTAGAAAAAGACCCTCTTTCCAGATAACTTTATCATTTCCTAACATTGTTTAATTCTCCTCAAAAAAAAATTCCTGTTGGATGGTGTGATAATCTATATTAATAAACCGTATTTGTTGAAACGCGATAACCTATACTTCTAATATCGGACCATTGGATTCTGAAAATTTTTACTCAGTAACAAGTCCATTAGAATATACAGTGTGCGTTTTTAAACAAAAGCAACATTTTAATTGCAGCTGTATTTTTTTTGAAGTACTTGTTATTTAAAGAGTTCACTATCATCATGCATATTAAATAGATTCATTGTATGCAGTTGACAATTTTCCGGAGTAGATAGAATGTTAAAACGTTTTGCGCTAATGTTTCTGGGAGTTTGTGCTGTTCTTATTTCTACTGTGGCTGCAGAAGAGGGTATGTTGACCGTAACGACGGATCCTGAAGGCGTGGAAATCTGGCTTAGTGACAATTACATAGGTAACTCGCCAATTATTGCCAAAAAGGTGCCTGTCGGGCGTTACACAATTAAACTGATTGATCCGGTGATGCGAATAAGTCAGACAGAACAGGTGATGATTACTGCAAATGCTACTGTGGTAATTGAGAAAAAATTGAAACCAAAGTTTGGCACGCTTCGAATTAATAGTGTACCTGAAGATGCAGAGGTATATATGACCATGCCATTGGGAAAAACACCTCTTGTCAATGAATTTATCAATCCCGGAAAGTATATACTTGAGATACGTCATCCGAACAAACAGTATAAGCCATCTTCCGAGAATGTTACAGTTACTGAGGGTGCTGTAAATGCGGTACTTGATACTCTTGAAATGATACAACAAGCAGCTAAACCAAAACCAAATCACAAAAAAGTTATTGCCCGACTCGCTTTAGGCGGACTTGCAGCTGCAGGCTTTACTTTTGCAATTATTAAAGAAAGAGACAAGCAGCTTCATTTGTGGGACGGTAATTCAGGTAGTGAAGCCGGGAGAGCACGTACTCAGGAAGTACTTGGTATAACAGTTGGCGCTTTAAGTATAATCGGTTTTGAGATAGTAGCATTTTTTTAATAGATATTGGGTAGTTTGGAAGTATGAATCAGGATAATTTCAGGGGCAGACAGGACGAATTCGACAAGACCATTTCGGAGGGCAATCTCGGTCATTCAATTCCTGTATCGGGTCAGACACAGGCAGGCAGTAATTACTATACTCCGCCATCACAAAAACTGCCTAAAAGGAACGACGCTTATTCCCAGCAGGGTGCGGTGAATCCATACACTCAAACTGGTGCTAAAGTTACACCCCTTACAACGGTTACGCAGGCTGCAAGACTTCCTGATGGTAATCAGGCAATTCCACTTGGCTCTGGTATCATTGCCGGTACACTTGGTGAAGGTGGTATGGCTCGGGTGTATAGAGTCTGGAATGAGAAATTCGAAATGTATCGTGCTGTCAAAGTATTGCTTCCGACAGAACGACCTGAATTAATGGAACGTTTCGAAACAGAAATCAAAATTTCTGCTAAATTGCGTCACCCTAACATTGTTGAAACCTATGCCGTTGGCGATTGGAATGGACTTCCTTATATTGAGATGGAACTGGTTGAGGGTGTTTCGCTTGATTCGCTAATAAAAGAATGTGGCAAAATTCCTCCAGTGGTCTGTGCTGCTATTGGTATTCAGGTCGCAAGTGCTCTTGCATATGCGCATACAGAGCAGTTCCTGCTCTATGGCAAAACATACAATGGCATTATTCACCGGGATCTGAAACCTGCCAATATTATGATTGGAAGAAATGGTGTCGTAAAGCTGATGGATTTTGGTATCGCACGACCATCAGAGGTCGGGTTGCATACCGTTGCAGGTAATATCGTTGGCACACTGCCATATCTTTCGCCTGAACAGCTTGATGAAAGCGAAATCGATCAGCGCAGTGATATTTATTCTCTTGGTACGATTATGTACGAGTCGTTGACAGGAGAGAAAACATTTCCGCAGCAGACTGTAACAAATCTGATGCGAATGAAAATTATCAATTCATACCGCAAATTTGATACGCTGTCAATTGATGTTCATCCGCATCTTGCAAAAGCGGTTGAAAAATGCCTGAGTCAGGATAAAAACGAACGTTTTGCTACATCGAAAGAGCTTGAAGATACTCTGAAAACAGTGTTCAGGCACATGACAAATGAGTCTATCGACACGGTGCTTCATCAGTTTGTTGACAATCCAAACAGTTTTGAGCTTAAACCGGGAAAAAGGAAACTAAAACTTGGAAAACTGATCCCGGTTTTTATTGGCATTGGAGCAGTCGCACTGATCGGAGCGGTTGTCGGGCTTTTAATTGCATTTCCACCAATAAAGAAGGAATTGACAAATGTCACACCACCTGATTCGATACCGGCCACTATCGACACATCAAAGCTTATAAAAGCACCCGATACACAGGTTGCGGTTGTATCTCAGCCCATAGAACCAATTCCTGAACCCGTTGTTAAAAATCCACCTCCGGCTGGATCTTATACTGTAAAGCCTTATAAACCAAAACAGCCGGTATCGCCTAAAAATCCGCCACCACCGGCAACATTAAAAGAATCTCCGGTTGACATTCTTATCAGAAAGTATAGCGAAACTGATCTTGTTGATGTTGCTGATGCAGCCGCCCGAAACAGTGCATGGAATGATGTAATCACTGCTATTGAAAATTTACCACCTGACAGTCCTAAAAAGACAAAGGGAAATGTTTTGTTGACACTTGCATATGTGGAGCAGGGAAATGCCACTAAAGCAACACAAATTCTTGAATCGTTTACTTCTGAGGATGCTTTCTATGTGCTGCTTGAGGGACGTATTGCTTTTATACAGGGGAGAGACAAACGTGCACTTGATAAATTCGATGAGGCACTTACCCGTCCAAGTAATTTCCGTAATACACAGCTTGTAAGAAATGATGCACTTTATTATACAGCAGTTACTTATGACAATCGTTATAATGCAACATTATCACCTGAGGCCCGTCAGCAGGCGATGATGGCTTGGAATACACTGAAAAGGGTTTATATATCGCAACCCAATCACCCACGTTTCAAATTGGCGAATCAGAAACTCGCTTCTTTCTGACGCCACAGAAAGGAAATGTAAATGAGGACTACAAAAGCAAACCAGGCTCAGTTTGTTTTCATGTGTGGTACATTACCGGTTGATACATTTAATGTTATCGATTTCTGCGGTGATGACAACATCTCTGATTGTTACGATTTTAAAATTACACTCAGATCTCAGGATCCTGATATTGATGCCATATCGCTGCTTAACAAACCGGCAAGTCTTTTCATCTACCGTGATGAACAGTTTTTTCCTTATTCAGGAATAATCAGCAGCTTTAACTATGTAGAAACATCAACAGATTTCTCTACATACGAAGCGCATATTGTACCGAGACTCTGGATTACCAATCTTACACATCAGTCAAGAGTTTTTCAGAAACTCAGCGTAAATCAGGTAGTTCAGAAGGTTCTTGATGAAAGCGGACTGGCAAATTACTACCAGTTTGATCTTCAGAATTCCTATCCACAGCGTGAGTATATCGTTCAACATAAAGAGTCTGATTACAACTTCATTTGCAGGCTTCTGGAAGAGGCTGGTATCTGGTTCTTCTTTAAGGAAAACCCGGTTTCTGGTGATAGTCTTGAAAATGTGAGTAACGAGAAACTGATTATATCAGATAAACCTGATTCATTTGTTTCGATTACCGGTGAAGCAACTGTGCAGTTCCGGACTAAATCCGGTATGGTACAAAGTAATAACAAGGATGAACGGGAATGTTGCAGCAGGTTGACATTTGAACGAAAGGTAATTACTGCAGATGTTGCTGTCAAAAACTATAACTACCGTACTCCTGACGTAAGTCCGCATGTTAAAAAGAACGTTGAGAATGGTCTGGCTGGATTTGATTATGAGTATGGCGGGAAATTCAAAGATACCGAGTCCGCACAAAAAACAGCACTACTGAGAGCCAAACAGCATACTATTGAATTTGTTAATGTTAATGTGGTATCCGACTGCAGGCGTTTCAGGGCTGGTATGCGTTTTACTATCAGTGATCATCAGCGCAAGGAATGCAACGATACGTTCCTCATTTTGTCAGTAACCCAGACCGGTGCTCATACAAGTATTGCAGGATTTCATGACAGGGCAACATATCAGAATCATTCACAGTTGTTACCATCAACGAAAATAGTCTCATTTGCGCCACAAAAAAAGCATAAGCCGACACCACTTTACGGAATAACAACTGCACCGATTGAAGCAAATGGTTCGGATTATGCAAGCCTTGATGAATTCGGGAGATACAAAGTGAGAATGCCGTTTGATGTTTCCGATACGGCTAATTATGATGCTTCCAAGTATATTCGTCTCGCACAGCCCTACAGCGGAGCCAATTATGGCATTCATTTCCCGTCACATGAGGGTGCCGAGATGGTACTTGCATGCATTGATGGCGATGTTGACAAACCGTTGGGCATAGGAACCGTTCCAAATGCAGATACAAAATCTCCTGTTGTTGGGGCGAACAAGGAGCAAAGTGTAATTCGGACTGCCGGTGATAACGAGATGATCTTCGATGATACAATTGACAAACAAAAAGTAAGTATCAGAACAGCTGCGAAAAATAAGATGGTGTATGATGATGAGAATAAATTCATTCTGGTGCAGACGACTGATGGTAACAAGCTGCATATTGACGATAAGAACACATGTACTACGCTTACATCGAAGAATCATAATATGATGATGTCCTATAAGGATGGTGAGGAGCATATCACGATTACCAGTGCAAAGGGGCATATTATCAAGATTGATGATGCCAATAAGGTAATGACCTTACAGACTGCTGCCGGGCATATTATTCAGATGGATGATGCAGGAAAGACGATTGTCATGAAGGATTGTGCAGGAAAAAATACAGTTACCCTGGATGGAAATAAGGGAATAGCAATGGAATCGCAGGGAAAAATTGCTATTACTGCAAAGCAGGATGTTGAGATCAAAGGCGCAAATGTCAAGGTTTCGTCGTCACAGGGAACCATTAACCTTAAGTCAACTACCGATACAACCGTTGATGCACTGAATGTAAGTGTCAAGGGTAAGGTGGGCTATAAAGTAGAGGCTACAACCGTAGATCTTACTGCCAAGACAACCATGAAGGCAAAGGCAAACGTAAGTGCCGAATTTTCATCAAGTGCAATGGCAAAACTATCGGGTGGTGCTATGGCCACAATCAGTGGCGGTTTGGTGAAAATCAACTGATGTATAAATATATCAAGGTGATGATTGTCACCTTGATATATGAACTTGTCTGGTTGCTATCGGAAATCCTTTTGAAGAGAATTCTACGGATCCCGCAATTTTGTTTATTACCCTTATCTGATTAAATCAGAGATAAGAATTCTTCATAACTTCCCGATTCATTCTGCCTTATGGACCGGTACAGGAACAAAATCGTTTTCTTTTGTCAAATCTTCCCGGTTGTAGTGATCCAGTGGCAGCTGGGCTTTAAATCCGTATTGCTCTGCGTGCTGGTCAATAATCATCATTGCAAGTACACGCGGGATATATTCGTTGGTTTCTTCTGCAAGATAGCCCATGTTGTAAATATACCAGAAATCCCTGTTCTTTACAGGATCTTCTATTTTTCGTAAAGCACCCATAACACGTCCTTCACCAGCATTATAGGCAGCCATCGCAAGCATCACACTGCTCTGTCCACCAAATATTCCGATCAGGTCAAGAAAGTATTCCGCTGCAGCATATGTTGCTTTTTCAGGATCAGTACGTTCATCCATCACTTCGTCAACGCGAAGATTGAAAGTTCGCCCGGTTTTAGGCATAAACTGCCATAAACCCCGTGCACCTGCATGGCTTAAGGCATTAGGATTAAAGCCACTTTCAAGCATTGACACATACGCAAGTTCCGGAGGAACTTTTTTATCTTTAAAGATCTTTAGAATCATTGGGAAATAGATTTTTTTACGTTCAAGATAGCGGGCGATAACCGGCTTTAGTGAACCGGTGTAAACACCTATGTGGAATTTTACCCGTTCGATCATTTCTTTGGGGATATGATAATCGGTTTCACCAAGACGTCCCATGATCTCTGCAATGTAGAACTCGACAGTGTCTTCGTAGAATCGCTTTACATCTTTGTCGCGAAGATTGCTTTTCAGACTATTAAAACGATCCCGTTCATCTTCGAATTTTGCCACGAGCTCTTCAAGAGTTGCTTCACTGACACCACGTTTTTTTGCATTTGAAATGTCTGCTTCGTATTTGTCAAGATTCTTTTCGCTTGAGACAGCATCATTGACAAGTGCCTTATACTGGAACATACGGACTGTAAAGAATGTGATAAGTGTTAATGATACAAGGCCAACAATAAAGAGTGTGATAGAGGATTTTGTTTTGAGTTTCTTTTGTGCATTATAGGATGTATGAAGAAAGTGAACCTGCGTTTCACTGAGGTTTCCCTTTTGAATGATTTTGTCAACCCGGTCCCCCTGTTTCATCAGTTTATTCATTTCGTCAGCACTGAGTCGCTTGTTTAGAATCTTATTTTCAAGTTCCATTGTCTGATAACCAAAATTACTTTCGTCCTTTTTGGAATGACGTTTTTTGCCCGAAAACAAGGCATCCGGATTTTCGTCCAGATCACGTTCGAGACCGGTACGAAACGATCGCTCGGTTTCATCATTCTTGGACACTGAACGAACCGGATAATTTTGTGATTCACCGGGTTTTGACCGCGGGGTGGTGCTGAGTTCAGTTTGCGAGATGACCAGTTTTACTTTTGGGCCTTTTTCACCAAAGCTGACCTCGTCATTGTGTTCCAGAGATTCAGCTTCCTCTGCTATTCGGGTACCATTTTTGTAGGTTCCGTTGGTGCTGCCAATATCCTGAATGCTGATACTATCGCCATACTTATAAATTATTGCATGATGGCTCGAGACGGTTCTTTCGACTGAATTTATGCAGATCATGTTGTCACTGCTTCGTCCGACAGTAATAGCACCCTCTTTAAGAAGGTGTCGTTTTCCAATTTCCTGGCCGCGGATTATTTCAAGGTAATAATATGCCATAGTTAATAGTGCCACGTCTTGTTAATAGGTTTGATTCTGCAGCTGAAAGAAAACCGTTGCAAATTTTAAATGTCTTTATAATCTGGAAAATAATTCTATCCATATATGATTGTCGAATTATCATAAATCTGAATGACGAATGGAGTGCTGCGAATTGGTTTTGTATATAGTAATATTTTTTCTCATTTTGAGAATTTCCAATTTTTAAAAATGGGAAATATGGGTTGAAGTGAGAATTAAAAATGAAGGATTGTGTTTTTTTATGATTGTTACAACCAGAATGTGATTATCAGCTAAATAGTCAGTCTTGTAGCTTTATATCGGTATTACTTTGATATGTCGATGGTTAACACTGTGGTTGTAAACAAGGGTAATGGTGTTGGTGCTATCTGATTTGATGAATATGATTTGGTTGTGTTAATTGGCACGGTGGTTGCTGAAGTGTTAAGTGTCAGCAAATTAAAAGCTGGAGCGAGTATACAAGGCGGATCTTTGAAGCGAGAGAGATGGTTTGTGACTCAGCAGTTTTGAATGTGGTGGCATGTTGGTTAGAAAAAAATAATCACACACATTAAGTGTGCAACCTAAAAACCGTTTCATTAAAGGAGTATTGCTATGCCAATTCCAGCATATATGTGGCTTGAAGGTCAAGGTGGAAAAATCACTGGAGGATCAGTTGTTGCGGGTCGTGAAGGTAGTGTTGAGGTAATCGAATTTCATCATGAAGTTCGTATGCCAACAGATCCTGATACCGGGGCTCTTACAGGTGTTAGAAAACATGAAGCATTCCAGATTGTAAAGGCATTTGATCAGTCATCACCACTGCTTTACAAAGCTGTATGTAATGGCGAATCGTTCCCGTCACTAAAACTTGACTGGTATAGAATTGACGAAAAGGGTGATGAAGTTCTTTATTTTACTCATCAGCTCAAGGATGTAAAAGTATCAGCTGTTGAGCCTCTTATGTACAATGTAAAGGCTAAAGAATTTGAAAAGTATGTTCATATGGAAAAAGTAAGTTTCCGTTATGCTGAAATTACATGGGAATACACAGACGGTGGTCTCATTCATACAGATTCATGGAATGCCGGTCGTTAATCAGGTCCTTTGAGTTATAATGTCATAATAAATAAGGCGATTCTTTGTAGAAACAGGGAATCGCCTTTTTTGATTTTTTAACGGTTTTGATCAGTAAAATATAAAATAATGCAATTTTTTGTTTGACCTCTTATTATCTCAAAAATTATATATATGGAGTATCATCCGAATTGGTTAATGGAACATTGGCTTTTGTAAATCTGTGGGTAGCTGCAGTTTATAAGATCACTTTCTGTTGACGCAATAATTCGCTTAAGAACAATTAAAAGGAGTCGCTCTATCTCTTCCGAGCATCTTTCAGCACTGGTAACGCTTTTTAACGGCGGTACATCATTTGGTGAGGATATCAATTATGATCCCGAGTTTGAGTTAATCAAGGCGGAAATTTTAAAACTTGGCGGACTTGACTACGAACTTATTGAGCAAAAGTCACTGTCGCTGCTGTCCGAAAAATCAAAAGATATCCGATTGTTTCTTTTTCTTTGTATGTGCTATATGCGAAGGAACGAGTGGGAATCGTTCTGTGATTGTTTTGATGCACTCGGGCAACTTATTGAAAAAGATTATAATGCAATTTTCCCTCAGCGGCCGCGTGCAAAACAGCTTGCATTTGGATGGCTTGGTGAGGACAGGTTTCTTGATCTGATAGACAAATCGGTCGCATCACCGGATGCGCATGAAAGTTACAAAAGGCTTGTGGATTGTCTGGGAAAACTTAAGGTGAAGCTCGATGTTGAGTTTCCAAACGGGTCACCTTTTCCTGCACGTTTATATCAGGCTGCGCAGAAATGGGTGAAAGCAACAGAACCTAAAAAAGAGGCCCCGCCACCGCCTCCTCCGGTACAACCACAAACGACCGGACCGCAAACACAGGGTACGCCTCCGTCTCAGGCTGCACCGGTGACACCATCATCTGCAGGTGGATCTGCAGGAACGACTGCATCAGCGCCAGCGGGACCAATGGAAAATGTCAAAGATGCCCTTGAACTTGTCAGAAAAGCGGCAATCTTTCTTATTGAAAAAGAACCCTTGAAACCTGCCGGTTACCGGTTAATGCGTTCTGTCCGCTGGGATTCAATTGAGAATGCACCTGTTGTGACAGAAGGAAATCTTACACGGCTTGATCCTCTTCCAGAGGAACGAAGAAATTTTTTGCAGGGTTTGCTTGGCAAGGGAGATTTTAAGGTCGCTTTTGAAACAGTGGAAAAAGCATTTAGTTCCGGTGTCACGCTTTACTGGCTTGATTTACAAAGAATAGCATCCACTGCGGCAAAACAGCTGGGACCATCCTATGATTCTGTTCGTAATGCGATTCTGCTTGAAACAGCGATTTTTGTTAAGCGTGTTCCAAAAATTCTTACACTTGCATATAGTGATGGAACACCTTTTTGTGATCCGGCGACGCTTGACTGGATTAACTCAGATGTAGCCGCAATGCTGTCATCTGGTAAAGGTGGGGGCAGCGGGAATGTTAATGATGCTGTAGAAGCTGACAGGCGGGCTGCTAATGATTTGGCATCAGGGAATAAGGTTGATGATGCAGTTGATTTACTTATGTCAAAAATCAATGAGTCCGGAAGTGAACGGGATAACTTCCGCAGAAGGGTCGTTATTGCGTCAATAATGATTTCTTCCAAGCGTCCGGACATTGCAATTTATATATTAGAGAACCTTGTTGAAATTATTGATAGAAACAATCTGGTGACCTGGGAACCATCCCTGGCAGCAGAAGCATTGAATTATCTTGTCCGTGCCTATAATATGCTTATAACATCCGGTAAGGATAAGGATACGGAGAATGATTCAGCGGTTAATCTCAACAGGATTATTGAGAAACGTGATGCCGCAATGAAACGGTTATCATTTGCAGATCCGAAAATAGCATTTTCTAATTAACAATAAACCTCATCAATAGAAAGGTGGGTTCTTATGGCTGGAAGTTATCAGAACGAAATACCAAAGGCCCGAATAAATCTTCAACTGGCAGTAGACAAGGGTAATGCACAGAAAAAGGTTGAATTACCACTAAAACTCGCTGTTATGGGTGATTTTTCAGGTAAAAAGAATGATCAGAGAATTGCTGATCGTGAGAAGATCAGTCTTAACAAAAATAATCTTGATCAGGTGATGGAATCCATGGATTTGAACCTGAACTATGTTGTTGATGACAAGTTGTCCGGTCAGCCGGATAAGGGGCTTCCTGTAAACCTCAAAATCAAGAATTTGAAATCATTCAGCCCTGAAAATGTGGCAAAAAATATTCCATCTATCAGCAGGCTGCTTGCTGCAAGAAATCTTGTGAAAGATCTCAAATCAAATCTGCTTGACAATCGCGAGTTTCGTAAGCGTCTTGAGGAAGTACTCAAAGATGGTGCGGCGTCACAGGCTTTGCTTGATCAGCTTAAAGCAATTGTACCCGATAAAACAGCGGAAGAACCAAAAGCATAAGTTTGACCGGGACAATTTCCGGTTTTGTTTCCAGGGACACTTCCGGAGAACATTATCAGGTAGTGATTAATAACCACTGGACTTTAAAACTGAAAAATAACTGTGTTCTGCGTCAAGAAGGAGTTATTCATGGCAGAAGAATTAAAAGAAGGCGGCGCACCGGCCGCTGAACATGGACTTGATTATATATACGAGGCAATGGATCTTACCGTTCCACAGAAGCCTGTTGATGTTATGGCGTTTGCTGATGCAAAGACTCTTGCAGATAGTAAATCAAACGAACGTATTGGTGCTGCACTTTCCTTTTTTCTTGAAAGTGTGATTCACAGTGGGTTGACAATTGATAAAATTGACAAGAACGTTGTTGACAATATTGTCGCAGATATCGACAAAAGAATTTCGATGCAGCTTGATGAAATCATGCATCATCCTGATTTTCAGAAAATGGAATCATCATGGAGATCACTGAAATTTCTTGTAGATAAAACAGATTTCAAAAAAAATGTCAAGATTGATCTATTTGATATCAGTAAAAATGATATTATTGAGGATTTTGAGGATTCAGCAGAACTTATTCAATCTGGTCTTTACAAGCAGATCTACACTGATGAGTACGACACTCCGGGTGGTGAACCTTATGGTGCTATGATTTCAAATTTCGATTTTAACGCAGGTCCTGAGGATATCGGTCTGCTTCAGAATCTTTCAAAAGTTGCAGCTGCATGTCATTGTCCGTTTATTGGTTCTGCAAATCCAAAATTTTTCGGCAAGGATGACATTCACGATCTGCCAAAAATTGATGATCTTCATACTTATATGGATCGCTCTGAGTTTATGCGCTGGAATTCATTTCGTCAGACGGAGGATTCCCGTTATGTCGGATTGACACTTCCCCGTTTTGCATTGCGTCTTCCATATGGTCCTGATACAATTCCTGTAAAAGATTTCAACTATACTGAAAATATTACCGGTAAAGATCATGAGAAGTATCTCTGGGGTAATGCATCATTTGCGTTTGCGTCAAACATGGTTCGTTCCTTCGTTGACAACGGATGGTGTGTACAGGTGCGCGGTCCGGAATCAGGTGGTAAGGTTGAGGATTTACCGGTACACTTTTTTGATGTCGGAAAAGGTACACAGGTCAAGATCCCGACAGAAATTCTTATTCCTGAAACACGTGAATTCGAATTTGCAAATGAAGGGTTCATTCCACTATCGTTTTATAAGAACCGTAACTATGCGTGTTTCTTCTCCGCAAACTCATCACAGAAACCTCAGGAATATGATGATCCTACGGTAACTGCAAACATGAGAGTGAACTCACGTCTTCCATATATTCTCCTTGTGTCACGTATTGCTCATTACCTGAAAGTTATTCAGCGTGAAAATATCGGCACAACAAAGAGTAAGGAAGTGCTTCAGGACGAACTTAATAAATGGATAAAAGGACTGGTTACAGAGATGCCGAATCCAGGTCCGGATCTCATTGCATCACGTCCTCTCAAGGCTGCTCAGGTTGAAGTGCGTGAAATCCCGGACAACCCCGGTTTCTTCAGTGTTTCGCTTGCGGTAATGCCGCATTTCCAGATTGAAGGTATCGATATCAATCTGTCGCTTGTATCACAGATGCCCAAAGGTAAATAAATACCCTGAAGTATCTGTTTTGTAATGCAGTGTGCGTAAGCGCATGCTTTACGGATAAGTTGATTTATGCGTATTTAATAAAACAGGCAGCTCTTTGCAAATGCGAAGAGCTGCTTTTATCCTGAAATAGGATTCACCACAATAACACCGGGATCTGGGTTATGTAAGATCTCTGTACGTACGTGTGATATATCGGGAGTTTGACCGTGTGTTATAGGGTTCCCGGTTATGCCGTGTTTTGTGGTTAATGGTAATCTTTTTTATGTAGTTTGTTTTCTCCGGATCGGGTTGTTCCTATGAAGCAGGGATTGTTTGAAAGTCTGACAGGTGCGTTTCTTGATGGAACACCGATTGATAGTATTCCTGAATCGCGCAGGCCGATGGTTTCCATTATTGATCACCTGAGTCGATTATTTAATACCCGCAGCGGTTGCCTGTCACATCTGCCGGACTATGGCCTGCCTGACATTTCGGAATTATATCGCCGCATGCCTGATGGACTTGATGAGCTTCAGCAGGCTATCAGGACATCAGTGGAAAAGTATGAACCGCGATTAAAAAATGTCAAGGTTGTTCCGAGGGATTCTGAAATCAAGGGATCGCAATTAGTATTCATTTTGTCTGCAGAACTTAAAACCGGCGGGCAGGTCAAATTTCAGACAACGTTTTCAACCCATGAGCCATCAACAATAATTCCGTGGAAAAAACCACAGTAGTGAATGATACATGATAGAAAAATATTTTGAAGAAGAATTGAGGTATTTGTACGAATCCGGGTGTGAATTTGCGAAAGCACATCCTGACAGGGCAAACTATCTCAATATTGATTCTGTTGGTGATCGGGATCCCTATGTTGAGCGGCTGTTTGAAGGATTTGCATTTCTTGCCGGAAGAATCAGGGAAAAACTTGATGACACATTTCCTCAGTTGACAGAAGGGCTAACCAACCTTTTGTGGCCTCAGTATCTTCTTGAGGTTCCTGCTTTGTCAATTGTTCAGTTTGATGCCCGGCCGGGTTCATTGCAGGAAGCTAAATTGATTCCGGTACATTCCGAGGTATTGTCGCAGGCGATCGGGAATCAGGCGCTTGTCTGCAAGTTTACAACTGCAGCGCCGGTCGTGATGAATCCGATTACCCTTGCATCGGTTAATCGTGTTACCGACAGCATGAATAATGATATATTTACCTTTAAGTTTCAACTTGATAAAACTGTGCAATGGAACAAGTATAATCTACAGCAGCTCCGGATCTTTCTGTTCGCCGAAATGCCGACATCGCTGATGCTTCACAGGGCTTTTACTACTAATGTCAGACGTGTTGAACTTGAGCTTGGTAATGGGGCAGTCAGGCATGAACTCGATCCATTGTGTACAGTTACTCCCGGAGGACTTAGTCCTGAAGAATCGCTGATGCCCGAAATGCGCAGAAGTTTCTGGGGTTATAACCTGCTGCGTGAATATTTTATCTATCCTGAGAAATTCCTGTTTGTTGACATAAATGGTATTGACAAAATACCAGAACCTTCAGAAACACCTGAGTCGATTACCCTGCGTTTTACAATTGGTGAGGCGTTGCCGGCAGACAAAAAGTTCTCTCTCTCAATGTTCAGAATGAACTGCTGTCCAGTTGTCAATGCATTCGTTAGTAATACGGAACCGGTTGTAAAAACCGGGCTTCAATCTGAATATCGTGTTGTGGCAAATGCGACATTTCGTAAAGAAATGCGTGTACATAGTGTCCGGTCGGTTGTTGGCGTGGATAGAATCACCGGTGAACGGTACAATTACGAACCCGCGTATACCTTTAATAATCTCGGTAACAAACAGCGCAAAACGTATTCTACCCGTTTTGTAAAAACACCAGCCGGTGCGCGTGAAATGAATCTTATGCTCGGCGGTGCGCAGCTGAAAAATAAAGAAGTTGGTGAGGAAAGTCTGGTAATTGAGGCATGGTGTACCAATGGAGATGTTCCCCGGGATTCCCTTGTCGAGGGGCAGATAAGTGCTCCGGGAAAGGATTTTCCTGATTTTATCAAAATCAGCAATATCACTCGTCCGACGCTGCCATATCTGCCACCGGAAGATGATGAACTGTTATGGATTTTCCAGGCTCATCTTGTGGCTACGCAGGGAAGTATGGCAAACAGGGATGTACTCAGGAAATTTTTACAGTTGTATAACTGGTCGGGGCAGGAGGGGCGTGCACGAAGAATTGAAGCAATCGTTGATGTGTCAAGTGAACCGATGGAGCATCTTTATAAAGGGAGTATTATCAGAGGGGTTCGTTTTATTATCTCACTTGAGGAGCAGGCGTTTCGGGACACTGGTGATGTGCACCTGTTTGGGCTTGTACTCTCAAAATTTCTGAGTCATTATACAGCGATTAATTCATTTTGTGAGTTAAAGGTGATCCTGAAACCATCAGGGAAAGTGCTGACATGGAGTCAGATTGAGGGTAAACGGTGTCTGATCTGATAAAAACATTGACCGAACGTTGTTATGAGTTCGAGTTCTTTCAGGCAGTATCGCTGCTTGAGGAGTATTTTGGCTGTGATGGCAGTGATAAGGAAGCTATTGCAAAAGGCAATGTACGGTTTTCTGCAGATACAGGGATTACTTTTCCGGCAAGTGATATTCATGATGCAAAAAGTCACGGTAATTCCGGTGTTGAAATGTTTCTTTCCTTTATGGGACTACTCGGAATCAGTTCCCCGTTGCCTCATTATTTTACAGCATATGCCGCAGTGCATGCTAAAGAAGCGACCGCGTTAATTGACTTTTTAAATGTTTTTGATCACCGCATGTATAGTCTCTTTTATCGTGCCTGGAAAAAATACCGTAATATTCCGACTTTTGCTCAAGCTGATAATTTTGATCTGTATAACAGAATCGGCTACTTGTCTGGTTTTGTAAAGACTGCACAAAAATCAAAATCAGAATATCTTAAAACATATGCAGGTTTGCTTTCGGGAGTAACGCACAATGCTGCTGGACTTGAAGAAATTCTGACCGACTGTTTTAAAGGTGTCAGGGTTGATGTAGTCCAGTGGGCTGAGCGCTGGGCAAAAGTTGAAACTCTCAAAAAAATCGGATTTGATTTTCAGCTTGGCAATGAATCAATGCTTGGTGACAGAATTTACGACAGAAGCGGGAAAATCAATATCGTTCTTGAATTGACAGACAAAACAATGTTCGATAAGTATCTTCCGGGGTCTGAAAATATCGAACAGGTTAAAGAAATTGTGATGATCTTTGCGCCGCAACCGCTGGCGTTTGATATAGAAGTACGTTTCAAACCGACAGATCTTATTCCTGTTGTGCTTGGAAGTGGTACTGCACCCCTGGGTATTTCTTCCGGATGCGGTGATGCGTCAGGAAGCAGTCTCGGGTATTCCATCACCATCCCGGGGCGGGAATAAATGAACTTGCCACAAGGGAACAATCGTTTAACTCCTAACATGAGGTCTTGATACTATGGTAGTGACCGATATTCGTACACTTCTTGACAAACTTAATGGGATTTGTCAAAAGTCATTCCAGGCATCAGTGGGTGTTTGTGTAAGCAATACCAATTATGAGCTTACATGGGAACATCTGTTCTCAACACTGCTTGATGAAATTGATGGTGATATTGCGCAGATATTACGACATTTCGGTGTTGATATTGCGCGTGTAAAAAAAACATTGACAAATGAAATTGAAGGGTTCCCAAGAGGAAATACTGCAAAACCATCATTTTCTCCGTCATTGATTGCCCTTCTTGAATCTGCATGGGGGCTTGGCTCACTGCGGTATGGAATGACACAGATTCGTTCGGGTGTTTTATTTGCAGCAGCCTTTGACGAAATGAAACGTTCTATCGCACAGTATGCCTCAGAACTGCGTCATATTGATGACGAAATGCTGAAAAAGGAACTGCTCAATATTCTCGCCAGGTCATCAGAGAATGTCGATAAGGTGGCGCGTGAAAGCGGTGACCCTGCTCTTAACAAAACGGAACTTGAGAAGTATTGCAAAAATCTGACTGCCGATGCAAAAGCCGGAAAAACAGATCCGATTCTTGGACGTGATAGTGAAATCTTTCAGGTAATAGACATTCTCAGTCGTCGCAGAAAAAATAATCCGATTCTTGTTGGTGAAGCAGGTGTGGGAAAAACAGCGATTATGGAAGGTCTTGCACAACAGATTGCTGCAGGCAGTGTGCCGGTATCATTAAAGGATGTCGAATTGTGGGAACTTGACCTCGGATTGCTTCAGGCTGGTGCAAGTGTCAAGGGAGAATTTGAAAAGAGATTAAAGAGTGTTATTGACATTGCTAAGAAGAGTGGTGGAAGAATCATTCTTTTCATTGACGAAGCGCATACACTTATCGGTGCAGGTGGTGCTGCCGGAACCGGTGATGCCGCAAACCTTCTCAAACCAGCTCTTGCACGCGGAGAACTCCGTACCTGTGCTGCCACAACCTGGCTTGAATACCGCAAATATTTCGAGAAGGATCCGGCAATGACCCGACGTTTTCAACTTGTCAAGGTTGATGAACCCGATGAGGAAAAAGCATGTGCAATGCTTCGTGGTATTGCTGAAAGCTATGAACGTCATCATGGGGTGCACATTACCGAAGATGGCATTCAGACGGCTGTATCCTATTCAAACCGTTTTATTTCAGGACGTCAACTGCCGGATAAAGCTGTTGATGTACTCGATACTGCCTGTACTCGTGTAAAGATGAGCCGTACAACAACGCCGCCATCAATCGAGTACCGCAAGAAACTTCTCGCAGATGCAAATCGTGCGCTGAAAACACTTAATAAAGACAAAGCTGCGGGTATCGCCTATGACGAAAAGGCAATTGTCAAGTATGAAGATATTAAAGCAAAGGCTGATGCGGAAGTAACGGAGCTTACGGTAAAGTGGGAAAAGGAAAAAGCACTTGTTGAGGTTATTGTAAAACTTCAGGAGCAGCTTGTTGATGCTAACAGTAAGGGTGATTCTGCCACAGATATGATAACGAAGCTGAAATCAGAGCTTGATCAGAAGAATACAGAGCTAGCTGAAATAGCAGGAGAAACTGCAATGGTCTATCCTCATGTAAGCGGAGAGATTTGTGCGCAGGTCATTGCTGACTGGACAGGAATACCTGTCGGATCAATGGTCAAGGATGAGGCTCAGACTCTTCTGGAGCTTGAAAATAAACTTTCCGAAAGAGTTAAGGGGCAGGCTGCTGCAATCGCTGAAATATCTGCTGCTATCCGTTCTGCAAAAACCGGTATGACTAATCCGGAGGCACCAATGGGTGTATTTCTCTGCACCGGACCATCAGGTGTCGGTAAAACGGAGCTTGCAATGGCACTTGCAGATCTCCTTTTCGGTGGAGAGAAATTCTCAACAGTAATCAATATGTCAGAGTATCAGGAAAAGCATACAGTATCGCAGCTTAAAGGATCGCCCCCAGGATATGTAGGGTACGGTGAAGGTGGTATTCTGACTGAAGCAGTTCGCCAGAAACCGTATTCCATTGTAATCCTTGATGAAGTTGAGAAAGCACATCGTGATGTTCTGAATATGTTTTATCAGGTGTTTGACAAAGGTATGATGCGTGATGGGGAAGGACGTGATATTAATTTCAGAAATACAGTAATTCTTATGACGTCAAATCTTGGTGCAGACACAATCATGCAGGCGCAGGCACAGGACATTACGGATCCCAAAGCGATTATTGAATATATCCGGCCTGAATTGACAGAACATTTTCAGGCTGCACTGCTTGCCCGCTGTACTGTAGTTCCATTCCTGCCGCTTACACGTGATGTTATAGAATCGGTAATAAGACTAAAGCTTAACAAAGTAGAAAAACGGCTTCAGAATGCACATGAGGCAGGCTGTGTTTATAGTGATGCTGTTGTCAGTGCGATTGCCGAACGTTGCAGTGCAGCAGAAGCCGGTGCCCGCAATATTGACATGATTATCAACAACAGTCTTCTTCCTGCGATTTCAAATTATCTGCTCGCAAATGTGGGTGCGGATAATCAGGAACAGGAAAAATGTGTAAAGATAGATATTGATGAAGCCGGTGAATTTGCGATCACCTTTGAAGTAAAAGATACTTTGGCGGCATAATTTTATCGCATAATTGAATTCAATCAGCATGACAGTATATGATTGCTGTCGTGCTGATTTCTTAAATACAAATTGAGAACGAGTGGTTGTATCAATGAAATTGTTTAATAGGAAAGATAAGCGTAGTTCAAAATCAGCAAAGCTCATGGGCAATAATGAGGTGTCATCAAAAATCCTCAGAGAGCTCAAGACTGCGACAAACAGGTATGTTGATTCAGTAAAGCGGAGCAACCTTTTCAAGAGTAGTGCAATTTACGGTAATCCCTGGTTTATGCTCATAGGACCGGAAAGGTCAGGAAAGACTACTGTTCTTAACGGATCTGATATACATTTTCCGCTTAGCTATCCTGAAGACAAAGATGGCACAACTAATAGTGGTGTCGAGTGGCGATTTGCAAATGAAGCAGTCTGGATTGATATTCCAGGAAAATTGCTTCAGCCCGAAGGTCTTGACACATTCAGATCTGTTTATCAGGGGCTGGTTGAATGTCGTAATGAGCGTCCGGTTGACGGAATCGTATGTACTGTCAGCTGTGAAGATCTTTTGAAAAGCGATAGTGAAACTATTAAGAGTATAGCAACAAATATTCGTTCAAAAATTGATGAACTTATTGCGTTTTGGGGAATTGAACTTCCTGTCTTTTGCATTATTACCAAGGCTGATATGATTAGCGGCTTCTATGAATTTTTCAATGATGCATCAGTGGAATGGCCTGATCATTTATTGGGTGCAACTTTTTCAACTGATCAGCAGATGGCTCCTGCCCGGAAAGTGTTTGTGCAGGAGCATGAGGAACTGTGTGCATCACTGAAAGCGCTTCGTTTGAAACGATTGTCAAAAGAAAGAAAAGAAACTGTACGAAGAGCAATTTGTCGCTTCACTATTGAATTTGAAGGTATGCAGACAAGAGCCGGAGATTTTTTCGCAGAACTGTTTAAAGATAGTAAATATGAGGGTAAACCGGTATTCAGGGGTTTTTATTTCGGTAGTTGTAAATCATTTGAAGTGTCATCAAATACAGCAACCGATTATGCTGCCCAGTCAGCAGGACCACCCGATCTAAGTAATACAGTGTTGAATCACCCGCTTAATCCTCACAGAATGTCAAGAACATCGATAACCCCTGCCGCAATAAATGTTGCAAAAAAACAGGTAAAGTCATTTTTTACAAAAAAGTTATTCAACCAGATCTTTCCCGATGGTACACAGTTGCTTCAGAAAACGCAGAAGTTTTCGCGTAAAGAATGGATACGGTATTGGCTTCTAACCGGCTTATTTGCAGCGGTATTTTTATTGGCCGGGTTGTACATGATGTCTGTAAATTCACAGGTAAACAAACTGTACAATAAAACCAAGGCTGAAATGGATACTGCTCTGTCAGCACCTCAATCGGTTACTGATGCCTATGAGCAGTTAGGACGTCTTGGCGATTTGCTTGAACAATATAAAAAGTTTTACGAAAAGGGTATATCTCCCAAATATGGTATAGGGCTTGTAAAGTCAAAAGAGATTTATGCAGCACTAAAAAAAGTATATATCAATCGTATATGGAATTTCATTGTTGTGCCAACAGTATCTTATCTTGAAAGTAATATCAGTGAAGCGAATGCCAGTTTCAAACCATTGAACGGTGAAGAGTATGCGTTGCTTTACAGGCAGTTAAAGGCATACTTGTCAATGTCTGAAGCAATAGCACAGACCAAAGACCGTATTGACACAATTACTATTAGAGAAAATATTGAAGCTGCGATAGTGTATCAGTTTACAAAGGGAAATAGTGCAAGCCGGTTGCCCGAAAACGTTGAAATAATTATTAAAAAAAGTATTAGACTTTATTGTTCCTATCTGAAATCCAATGAAATGCAGTTGATCCAGGAAAAGCAGGAGCTGGTAGCCACTGCCCGTCAACGGTTGTCGAAACTGCCTGATGCACAGGTGCTCTATGAATCAATGCGTGACAGGCTGCTCTCGCTTGCACCTCAGATGACTCTGGCTGATTTACTTGCTGGAAATGCTGACCCGGTTCTGAAAAGTCCAAGTAGTATCAGTCTGCTTTATACTCAGGAAGGGTGGAACCGTTTTGTCGCTGATGAACTTGAAAATGTCATAAAAGATCCGTTTAAGGTTGACTGGGTACTTGGAGTTTCAAAAGAAAAAATTACTGATGGATTTACGGACAAGAATGAGCTTCGGGAAGAAATGATTGCGGAGTACTATAACGATGTGTTTGTAAAGTGGATTGAGTTCCTTGGCTCAATCAGTGTTGAACCTTTTGGCGATATTATCCGCGCAGGAACGGTACTTCAGAAGCTTGCAGTTGCAGGATCAGAGATGGATCTCGTGCTGCAAAAAATTCTTACGATGTCAAACATTGAAATCAAGGCAAAAGAGGAGCAGGTTGCAGAGGTCGCCAAGAAAATGTTTGCAAAGAAAATAAAGGCAATAGAAAAGAAAGCTTCTCCATTAAAAGCTTTGATGCCGCCGGGGACATCACCGCAGGAGGCGGTAAAAAATGCATTTTCCCCATTGTCATCATTTCATAAATCCGAAGGAGCAACGGCGACAATGGCTGAGTATCGTAACAGAATGAGTACTCTGGCTGAAGCTCTGCTGCGGTGTTCAAAACAGGGAAATTTGCTGACGACGTTCAATGGTACTGACCAGGATCCTCTGCTTAGCTCATACAGCTATACACAGAAGGTCCTGATCGGAATGCCGGATCAGATTAAAATGGCTATGACACCGATTCTGTTGAATTCTATTGACTATACGGGAAGTGTCATGTCTGCACTCATATCAAAGGAGTTAAATCAGAAATGGCAGAATGATGTTGCGGTTGTCTTTACAAATAGTTTCGCCGGAAAATATCCATTTTCACACAATGATGACGAGTGTTCATTTGATGGTGTTATGGAGTACTTCAGGCCGAATACTGGTACATTCTGGGGATTTTACACCCGGAATCTGCAACCATACATTTATAAGGATGGCAATGAATGGAAAACACGTCAGGTGGGCAATATCGCTATTCTTTTTAAACCGGAACTTATTGAGTCGATGAAAAATGCTGAAAAAATTACACGGGCATTTTTTAATCTGGATGGTACGCTGATAATACATAAGATTCGTATGCTCCCATTGCCTCAGAATAAACTTCAGGGATCAATTACCTTTGGTGCACAAGAGTATAAAATTCTGCCGGATGAGAATAGTGTGCGTGTTCAGTGGCCAATTCCTGGGCAGGCTGATGACGTTTTATTAAAGGTATTTGTAAATTCCAAGTATACGGAAGAAATGAAATTTGGTGGCAGATGGGGGTTGATGCGACTCTTTGAGAGCGCAAGGACCAATACCATGAATACTACAGCCTTTGTTGCAAAGTGGGAAAGGAGTGTCAACAATATGTTTATGATCCAGTATGGCTGTCATGTCCAGATTGCACATCCGGATCATCCATTTGCAGGAAAGATTTTTTCACGATTTGACTGTCCGACAGATATTATTAAACCGCAACAGTAGGCTATTGTAAAACAGATTAATTCATGAGAAACGAATTCTATTTTATGATATTTTGCGGATTGTATATTGTAGTATAAATTAACGATTTGAATAAATCGAAAATCGCAAAGGGGTTGATTTTATTATGAGATTTATTGGCGCTTTACTTTGTTCGTTTGCATTATTATGTAGCTCAGTATCTGCAGAAACACTGATTTCCGGGAATATAAGCGGGATTACTTTTGATGTGGCAAAAAATCCGTATATTGTTGAGAAGGATATTATTGTGCCCAAAGGCACAAGTGTAAGTATTCCGGAAGGTATTGTTTTTCTGTTTCATCCTTTTACCGGTTTTCAGGTTTCCGGACGCGTTGCGGTACAGGGATCAGATACAAAAATGGTGATTTTTACTTCACTGAATGATAATATATTCAATACCAGAGCAGAACAGCTTCCTAATCCGTTTGACTGGAATGGGATTTTTGTATCCAAGGATGCTGAAGGCGCTTTTTTAAATAATTTTGCCTTAAAATATTCTGTTTATGGAATTAAATCCCAATGTCAAAACATTATTATTCAGAATGCAGTGTTTCAACAGAATGGACAATTTAATTTCACCGTTAATGAGCAGATCAAGCTGGTGGTTGAAGGAATGCCATTCTCCTATCCTGACACGATTGTTGGCACCAGCTCTGGCAAAGATGACAACACAACAAATAAACCGCCTAAAGTTGTCAAACCAGACAATGGAATAACTGCTGATGCTCAATCAGATAAAAAGTTGAAGATTTTCAGGTATACATGTCTGGGCGTAGGTGTTGTAGGTGCTGTTACCGGAATAATATTTGGTACTGCTATAAAATCGAGTTTGGATGAGTTTGATCGAATTGAGGAGGCTCAAAATAGAGGAATTCTTTATGGGGATTATGACAAAACAGAGAAAAAATATTATAATTCAATAATCGGGTGCTCTGTTGCAGGTGGGCTTGGGGGGCTTGGACTAATTGGATTTGGAGTTAGTTACGCATTTTAGAATATATTAAATAAGTTTTTATAAGGCACATATAATGGTAACCATTTATATGTGCCTTTTTGTTTTATGGACTGGTTTACTTTTGGTATTTGATTCGTTAATTACATATGGTAAATAAATACAAAGCAGAGCAAAGCACGTCAGTGTCTAAGCGTTTATTGCTCATACTGGTATCAGAACGGGATTAAGTGATGTTCTCTCCGAGAATTCTTCGTGCAACCGTATAGCCGGATTCCATGACATTCCAGACTCCGCCTCCTCTGCACCAGTGACCTGTTTGATAAAGATTTGGAATGAATGTTTGCATCGGTATTCGTGCTTCACTATAACGATCTGCAAGGTTTGCATACCCATAAAGCGAACCACCTGAATTACCGGTGTATCGCCTGAATGTTTGCGGCGATGCAGTCACTTTACATGCGATATGGCTGCTCATTCCGGGAATTATTTTTTCTGCATCTGAGATCATCGAATCTGCAATACGATCCTTTTCCGTTGCCCAGTTGATTGTCTCGCATTCATTTGCATATTTCATCAGAAAAAGCGTAGATTTCTGCTCCGGATCCGGAGTCTTTAAAAAGATAAGATGGTCATTAATAGTGTGGTCGTAATTGATAATACGCTCATTAATTTTCGTGAAATCGGAGTTTTTATACCAGAATAGAATGTTTTCCGGAAGTAACGCGTTAATATCGGTGTCGAAACCAAGATAGACAGCAAGTGCTGATGACGCTTTTGTCAATTGGTTCGAACGGCGTACCCACAGCCTGTTTGTTGATTCAGTGTCGAGAAGCTGCTCAAGCAGCGTGTCTGGGCTTATGTTGGAAATAAATCGATCGGCTTCAATTGTATCTCCGCTTGCAAGTACAGCATGTCTGATAGTTTTATTTTCTTTACAAAGTGATATTACTTCACTGTTGCATGTCACCTCACCGCCATGTTCCCGTATCACATCTGCGAGTACTTCGGCAAGCATCCCGAATCCGCCCTTGATATAGTGAGAGCCCTCGACAGCATGAACATAAAACAGCAACGTGAAAAAGGTTGTTGATGCAATCTCCGGGACAACTCCGGCAAAAGGCCATTGTGCAAAAAATACATTTTGCAGTTCGGGATTTTTAATGTAGCTTTCGATATACGTTTTGTAGGTGTGTTTCTGGTACTTATCAAGTATGTGTGGATTTGTTTCGTTACCTTTTTTTTCAAAACGGAAAAGCGGGCCGACAATCTCTTTGTAAAGAAATGCCATATCATCAAGAAGTGCATCAAGGTCGCTGCGGTCATTTGGAAACTGCTCGTAAAACCATGGACGAAGTGCATCCGGAGCTGATGGAATTACGTGTTGCTTGTCAGCGAATTGTGCTGTGTACATACAATTGTGAGAAACCGTTTCGATCCTGTTATCGATGCCAAGAGCACGCAGTAGTGTAAATACGTAACCGTTGGGGCTCATCGGTACAGAGTGAATGCCTGATTCAAAACGATATGGTATTCGTGAAAAACTGTGTGCATATCCCCCAATCCGGTAGTGCTTTTCCAGTACCTTTACCCGCATTCCTTTTTTCGCAAGAAAAGCCCCGCACGTCAATGCCGAAAGTCCGGAACCGATAAAAACTGCATCCCATCTATTTGTCATACAATAAACCTGATAAAAAAACGTTTATGAAGATGCTTTACTGATATCAAATGTTCTCAGTGTTGAACTTGGTTCAATGCCGGAATAGAAACATTTCCATAACGTGTAAAAGTCATCCATTAATTCTGTTTCTGTAAAGTTGAGCGGTTTAAAAACGATGTTCCCATGGTTCCAGATATTATAATTTCTGTGGAGAATTCGTCCTTCTGCATCAGCACGCCGCCCGAATGGTGTACCCGGGAATGGTGTAGGGATATAAAATTCTGCAAGATCAATATTGGCATCACGGCAGAATTTTAATATTCTGTCAACAACGGATCGGTCCTGATTGTCGAAACCGATACCAATTGATGCAAAAAAGTGGATTCCAGCATCTTCATTCATTTTTACAAGATCAATACCGGCCTGCCACTGTTCTTTTGTGCATGATTGATCAAAGAGCTGTTGTGATACGCGATCAAATCCGAATACGGTGTACATCGATGAAACACCACCTTTTGCAAGTTTTTTATAAAACTGAGGATCCGGCAGCATCATCATTGTAGATGCAACAAATATGCTGACATCAAGTTCTTTGGTCCGATCCATAAGATTGAGCATGAATTTTGAGTATTTTTTCCCCGGAAGCATAATCGTATCATCAGTAAAATAGAATTGTTTGTAAGGCATTGTCCGGATATCATCAACAATATTTTCAATTGGTCGCAGACGAACCTGTATACCTTCTTTATCAGGAATCGGGCAACCATCACACTGCACCGGGCATCCGCGTGTGGTCAGAACAAGATGCGCGTTCCACTTGTAAATATCCTGACGAAAAATGTTGCGTTTGGGATTTGGAAACTGCTCCAGAGAATATACTGATGTTGCTTTGTAGAAGGGTTTGAGTGATTTTACTTCAAGATCGGCAAGTATCTGGGGCCATACCGGTTCTCCTTCACCAATACATACGGCATCAGCATGAAGTTTTGCTTCATCGGGGAGTGCTGTCGGATGAATGCCGCCCATGAGCACGGTCGTACCGCGTTTCCGGTATTCATCAGCAATTTCGTAGGCACGTTGCGCCTGCGGTGTAAAGCAACTGATTATCACCGCATCCAGTTTCTCGTCGTAATCAATTGGATCGCCGTAGTTATCATCTGTCAGCCTAACCTCATGCTCATCCGGGGTTAGTGCTGCAAGAATGGGTATAGCAAGTGACGGTGGCATAGTGTAGTTGCCTACAAGGTACTTACTCAGAAAACTATCCAGCTCCTTATGGCTTTCAAGAAATTTTCTGAATCTGGGATAGATAAACCTGAGTATCATACAGTACCTTTCATTGTTTTACTTCAGTAAATTAAGCAGTTGCCGGTTGATTGTATGGTAATGTGGTTATGAAATCACCGTTTCAATAAGTGGTAGTTCCTCATGCAGAAAATACCACTGTTCAAGATGATCTGCGAGAATCTTCGCAAGTGAATCATAAAGCCGCTGAACAGCCATTTTACCCGAACTGTCAATTTCATTAAGGACAAGCTTGTAACGGTCATTGTCGCATCTGACCATGAATGCTGTAAACACAGCAGTATTGCGCTGGGTATACATTATTAATTTGTCAAGACCAGAGCCACCGTTGAATGTCTTGTTAAATAGAGTAACCGGTATGTTATACGGGGTTTCTTCATCGAAAACAGCCAGCAATGCTTCAGATCTCCGAAGTGCAGCAGCCATATCGAGTGCACCGTTAGTCTGCGGTTTTCCTAATTCTATAAATTTTATCGGACTAAACAGGCCACTTTTTAAAAAAAAATCAGCCTGATCGTGTGCTGATCTGGATAACTGCTCGGTGGAAAATTTCAGTACGACATTAAGTGGCATATTATGTCGTGCGATTGATGGGCCGATTAGTTCAACTGCACCAAAATGAGCAATAGCCAGAAGCATTCCACGTCCGCTTTTTTTAACCTCTCCGATTTTTTCAATGCAGGATGAAAGATCGATGTTGTTATCAATAAAAGCTGCAAATTCCTTGGGTGTCAGAATTAGCGGGAGTAGTTTTTCATAGTAGTGGAGAAGTATGTTAATTTTAATATTTTCAATAAGTTTGGTAGATGATTCAAGGTTAAGCTGCTGTAAATTGTGGTTAATCAATTCAATATTTTCACCATGCGATTCAAACCACGCTTTACCTGTTTCAAGCACCATCTGTTGCAGCGTTGATGGTGATAGACCTTTGATTTTAGGAATAATAGTGGTTTGAATGTGCTTGCTTAAACTCATTATCGGCAATGATCCTTATGCTGCTGATTCAAAAAAGTACATTAATAAACACCAGAAAATAGTAGTTTGCCAGGGGACGTGACAACGGAAAAAATTGAAGAGAAAAGACTTATAACCGGGAGTATGTCTTAGATCAGTTCTGGCTCTTTGAATACCGAATATGGTTTTAAACCGGCATGTCAGAGAAAAATTTAAAAGTACACATGAATGGCCTGTCAATGGCGGATTAACTTTTTGATAGATGCGAATCATGTACTATCCTTTCATCGTTCCCTTATACCATTGCCATGACGGTTTACTTGTTAACACATGCGTATAGCAGTTGTCAGCTACATTCACAATACCTCGAAATATTAACAATGTGGCAAGTTTTCTAAATTCCTGAAGGATCAGATCCGGTGTACAGTTTTCAAGAAAGCCATCAAACAGGTAAGCATGATCGGCGATATAGTTTTCAGATTCTTCAACAGATACCGGTCTCCCGGCTGCCCAGAGATGAAAAAGGAATGGTGAAATAAGAGTATGTGGTACCAAAAGCATCGGATTTCTCTCAAATAGTGATAATTTACGCTTCATTTTCTGCCAGGGCGCGATGCGGTAGGTATCACCATGCCCGGTAAATACCCGTGTTGTCTCAAGTGTCGCACACTGTTCGATAGAATGTTTTATCTCATCAAGTGCAGTTGTATAATGTTTGTTGAGGTTAAGAAACCCGATATCTTCATTGGCAAGAAGATCACCGGTGAACAGATATTTTCTTTTTGTAAAATAGAAGCTGCAATGATCATCCGCATGGCCCGGCGTATGAAGAACCCTGATGGTATCATCACCAACTGCAATTTGCATATCAGCCTCAAGATAGGAATCAATTTTGGGCATTTCGTGAATCAATCGTATCTCACGCTTGTGTTTATCAGTCAGTTTTGAGTTTACCTCGGGCACGAACATCATTGTTTTTGCATGGAAAGCTTTTTGAATTACTGATGCACCTCCGATATGATCACCATGACCGTGTGTACACAAGATAAATCCGACATTGTCAAAAGGTACATGACGTTTTAAAATGTCAAGCGTTTGTTTCGCAAAATCAGGGTGACCTGTATCAATAATTACTCCCGGATCTGTATTTACGAAATAAACGTTACTACCAGGTGGGGTGGAACAACGAAAGATAGAATACATTATGAGAAAGTTGGATGTGCTAAAAGAGAAACTGAAGTCTAAAGCCTCAAAATCGTGCTCGGCTTTCGAACTTTAAACTTCATGCTTCTCAGATTGCATTACTTCTTTGCAGCGAGATACTTTTCAACAGTTGCATGGCATTTGTTGATTGAAGTAATATTAGGAAATTCAGATTCAGGAATTGAAACACCAAATTTCTTTTCCATTGTAGCAAGGACTTCAAGAAGGGCCATTGAATCAAGGCCCATATCTTCAACAAAACTTGCATCATCGGTGATTGAATCAGTATCCACATCCATGTCTTCTGCGATTTCTGTAATCAGTCCCCGGATTGTTTCTTTAATCTGTTCGCTGTTCATGAAAAACTCCTATAGATAACGAATTATGTGTTAATTAACGTTTTTGATAATAAGTGCACTGCAGTTACCATCGCATGCAAATGATGTTACAAGCGCATAGGTACTGTTTTTTTGAATTGTTGAAAATACAACGTTGATTCCATCAAGTGAAGTATAATTTTCACCAATTCCACTGATACGGTTGTTCTTCATATCAGAAAGAGCACAAAGAGTATTAATTGCTCCTGATGCTCCATAGCACTCACCGGTAAAACGTTTATATGCTGTAACCGGAACTTTCGAACCAAGTGCAAGTGCAATGGCTTTTGCTTCAAGTTTATCAGCAACAGGATTTCCACTTGCCCCTGATGCCACGAAATCTATCTGCTCTGGGCTGATCCCTGCTTCTTTGCAAGCTATCAATATTGCCTGTTTACCTGCATCACCATTTGATACACCACTCTGTGCTGCATCAGAATCAAATGTTGAACCGGTACCGACAATCTCTGCGACTGCTTTTGCACTACGGGTTTTGACCGATTCTTCAGTTTCGAGTAGTAGTAGTGCGCAGCCTTCACCCATTACAACACCTTTGGATGATACATTAAATGGTTTTGCCGGAGCTTCAGATGCAAGAATGCCAGCCCGCATAAATCCAAGTAAAGAGTAATAACTTACCTCTTCAAGGCCACCGGCAACTACTGATTGCAAGTATCCGCATTTGAGATAATTGAATGTGTAGATAAGAGCATCAAGACCGGCATTGAATCCGGTTGATATCGTAGCACTAAGATTTTTTGCACAATAACGGATGTTTGCCTGACCTGTAGGTGCGTTAATGACTGTATTTGCAAACGCCTGTGGATTTACATTTCCGACACCGTTGACTATAGAATCACTAAGGAAATCTCCAATACTTTGAATGCTGCCAAAAGCCGTCCCGATACAAATACCAGGGCGGTTAGCCTCATCTGATGCTTCCATAATATTTTTAAAACCGGTTTCGAACGTGCCAAGAATCAGCTTTGTAGAGTGATCCTTCAACCGGAGACCCTTTTTACCAAGAACAACTTCCGGATTATAGTCAGGAAGGAGGTGTGCTGGAATCTCTTTTTCAAATTGATGAAACTCGTAATCTTTTACAGATGCAATGTACGGGTTCTGTGAAAGTGCCTCAGAAATTTTTTCAAAACCCATGCCTAATGCACTGATAATTCCGACATCAGTAATAAAAATTTTTGTGGGTGCCATGCTCGACATTATCCTTTGTATTTTCTGAGAACTATGGATGATGTATTACCTGCAAAAGCATATGCGTTCGAGATAACGACATCAAGTTTCATCTCTCTTGGCGTGTTTGGTACATAATCCAGATCGCATTCCGGATCAGGAGTTTCGTAGTTGATTGTTGGAAGTACAACCTGACGTTCAATCATTAATGCACATGCTGCCGCTTCAATTGCTGATGCAGCTCCCATTGTATGCCCAAGCATTGATTTTAATGATGTAACCGGTGTCGTTTTGGCTTTATCTCCAAGCACTTCTTTTACAATAAGTGTTTCTGACTTATCGTTTTCACCAGTACCTGTTCCATGTGCACAGATATAATCTATCTGATCAGAAGAAATGCCGGAATTCTTTATTGAGCGATTAAGTGCAAGGATTCCACCACTTCCGGTTGGATCAGGAATTGTCATCTTAAAGGCATCACATCCAAGACCATAACCGATGATTTCTGCATAAATTCTGGCACCCCGTGCAAGAGCTTTATCCAGTCTCTCAATAATAAGTACCCCTGCTCCCTCACTGACTGCCATACCAGACCTGTTGAGATCAAACGGACGGACAATGTCCGGAGTTGTTGCAAGCAGCCGGTTAAAACCGGTAAACGCTATTCCGGAAAATGGATCACTTCCGCCACAAAATGCAGCATCAATTTTTCCAAGCCGTATCAGATCATAGGCATAACCGATAGCATAGTTTCCTGCTGCACATGCCGTGGGCACAATAAGGTGAGGTCCCTTAAAGCCAAAAATTCTTGCGATGTTTGCAGGAATTGATCCACATGGATATTGTTGTGGAAGATCGGCAGGAATATCATGGCAATTGCCGGTTTTATACTTGATATTGACACCTTTTTCAAGGATTTGCGGTTCACCCATCGTTGTACCCATACTAACGCCAAGTCGATATGGATCAGCTTTGGACATATCAAGACCGCTATCGTTAAGCGCCATTGATGCCGCTGCTACTGCAAACTGACTCGACCTGCCCATCCGGGCAATATCTTCCGGTTTAAGATACTCTTCAGCTACGAAATCGAGGACCTCTCCGCCGGTTTTAGTTCTGTACTCTGTTGGATCAAATATCTGAAGAGGCCGAACACCATTCGTACCCTTCAACGCCGCCTGCCAGAACTTTTCTACTCCTGTACCTATAGGAGTGACCAACCCTAAACCTGTAATGACTACTCTGTTTTCACTCATAGTTGTATTGAGTCCCTTGACTGTAATAAGGGATAAGTTTTTATAAGAATCGATAATATAGTTAATAGGTCAAAAAATGCCAACCCAGAATATTCAAAAGTCTCCAAAAAATTTATTTTTGTGACGCTTGGATCTTTATCAAACAACACATCGTATCACCTGACAGCGTTAACCTCAAGGGTGCGCTGACAAACTTCCGGGATAAATCTGGTTTTATTCACCCCGTTTCATTCCAAACATAAGGTCACCCTTCGCAACAACCTTCCCATCAACAAACGATTTTGCATTTACCATAGCACTGTCACCAAATTTTTTCTCAATCGCAACAGTGGTGATCATCTGATCACCGGGGAACACCGGATGCATAAACTGGATCGTTTTAACTTTTCCAAGATAATAGACAGCATCCTCAACAAGACCCCCTGCTGATTTTGAAAGAAGAAAACAGGCCGCCTGTGCCATATTCTCAATTATATATACTCCGGGTAAAACCGGATTACCGGGAAAGTGTCCCTGGAATTGTGCTTCGTTGATTGTAACATTTTTAAGGACCGTTACCGATTCATTCTCTTTGAACTCTGTTACCCTGTCGATAAGCAGAAATGGAAACCGGTGAGGAACGTTTCTCATGATTTCTTTTATGTCAAACATTGCATGCTCCTGAATTATTCTGTATGAACGTTTTTTGTAGGGCGTGGGGGCGAATAATGATTCGCCCGTACGTTTGGTTAGTTCGCCCGTATGTCGCATTATATCGTTAATCCACCGTCGATGGTGAAAACCTGGCCGGTGATATATTTTGCCTTTTCTGATGCCAGGAACGACACCAGGTCGGCAATTTCCTGCGCTTTACCCATTCTGCGCATCGGGATCATTTTAGTGATCTCATCAAGATGCTTTTCCGGGATTGCCTGTGTCATTTCTGTATCAACAAAACCAGGGGCAACACAGTTTACCGGAATTCCTGCACGGGCAGCCTCTTTTGCAAGCGCGCGTGTAAAGCCGATGATACCTGCCTTTGATGCGCAATAATTGGTTTGTCCGGCGATCCCGACAAGGCCGCTTACTGATGTAATGTTGACAACGCATCCCCGTTTGTTTTTCAGAAAATAGCCAACAATATTCCGTGTAACATTGAAGTATCCGGTGAGGTTTGTATTGATAACTGCATTCCATTCCTCCGGCTGCATCAGAAAGAGCGTTTTATCACGGGTGATTCCTGCATTGTTAACAAGCACATCGACATCACCAAGGAACTCCTTTGCATCGTTGACAAATGTTTGTGCTGATTCAAAATTTGCGATATCCGCCTGAAATGCGGCAATTTTTACACCCTTTGATGACAGCGCACTGACAATCGCGTCAGCCTTTTCCTTGTTTGACACATAAGAGAAAGCCACATCGTAGCCCTCATTGGCAAGAGTTTCAACAATAGCAGCGCCGATACCTCTTGAGCCGCCGGTTACAATCGCTTTTCTGTTCACAAAGTACTCCCGTTTTTAATTTGTCAAATAAATAATAATTCAATTTGCTGCTGGTACATAGTGCGATACGTACATACAGTAGGACAATGTGCACCCACGGCCGGTATTTTCTACAGGCTCTGTGACGCAATTCCTGCATTGCGCATGCCCCGTGCAACCGCGTCCTTTACGTCCTGAGAAAATTCGCGCGATTTTAGAATGTTGTCAAGTTTCTGATGGAACGAGCTGAGCGCAATCTCGTGGTTCGCATCCTTGAAAAACTCTTTCCATAACCTGACAAATCCATCACGTAACGCTTCCGGTGATGTATGTTTTGGTTGAAAAACCACATTCGCACAATTAAACTTTTTCCAGTCGCGTGTAATGAACCGGTTTTCGTTCTGTATCTGATGCCAGAATGGGGTATTGGGGAATGGTGTTGCAATAAAAAATTCAGCTGTTTTTACATGTGCTTTATGACAGAATTCAAGAATCAGGTCAAACTGATCCTCAAAACATGTGTCAAATCCTACACCAAATGATCCAAAGAACCTGATTCCCCGATCCTCAAGTTGCTTGACAAGATCAACAGTACGATCCCATATTCCGGGATGACGTGCATAGAATCGGGCACTGAACGGGTCACTTGCAAATACGGTGTACATACTCCTGGCTCCTGCTTTTGCTATTGCATCAAAGTAGGCAGGGTCACTGTTCATCGCAGGTGAACACGACAGAAACATGTTTACCTTGAAATCCTTTATTCGCTCACACAGGTCCATCATGTAGGCCTGGATTTTTGGTCTGTTAAGCATGATCATATCATCAGTAATATAAAATTCTTTACCTGAAAGCTTTCGGATGTCCTCTACGACGTTCTCTATCGGACGTAACCTGATTTTATTACTCTGATAGATAGGTACATTGCACCAGTCACACCCGAACGGACAACCGCGGGTAATTGATAAAAGTGATGCGTGCCAGTCATACTTATCCTCTATGTCAAATATTCCGGCTTTAGGCGAGACGATCTCTTCGGGCTTTGGAGGTTCAACAGCACGATACTCCTTTTTAAGCGTACCACTTTGTAAATCACTGATTACGTCAGGCCATACCGTATCACCCTCGCCGATACAGATACTTGTACAATGCAGTGATGCATCGCCGGGAATCATGCTTGGATGCATACCACCCATAATCACTTTTTTTCCGCGTTTCATAAGTTCATCACCAATTGCATAGGCGTATGCTGCCTGTGGTGTGAAAAAACTGATTGCAAAAAGATCGGCGTTATCGTCGTAATCCATTGGTTCGATATTCTGATCAATAATTCGCCACTTAATATCAGGTGGCGTAATATTAATAAGGATAGGAATTCCCATTGCCGGGGGCATTCTGTACGCCCATGTTGCTGCAATTGCAGGCATTTCTGCAAGCTCAGGATACGTTTCGAGAAATTTGTCAAATTTGGGATAGATAAAGGTAATTTTCATTGTCTGATTTCTGTAAAAAAGTTGCACACCTCAAAGTTGAAACAAAAACGCTTAAACTGCAAATCTACTATTTGCCATTACCTTCAGCGTAATCCAACATTTGTTAAACCCGGATCACGAATCTCGAATTACAGGTCACGGCTTCTTTTGTCCGCACCGGGTCATGATTTTCCATTCTTTTGGAGATTCCACCGGTTCATCACTGACCGTAAAAAGCTCCGGCATCGCTTCAATTGTTACAGCGTTTTTCCATCGGTACCTGAAATTCATTTTAATAACGATATTATCGTTTTTCATGGTAGCTGAAAAAGTTGTGTCGGTTTTAGTGTAGGTACCTTTTCCCTGAAAAGTAGAATCGGAAGTGCTTTTTACCTGCATTGAATCACTGGAGTCAAATATCATGACTAATCCCATGTCATTTGCACACCATTGACCACTAAAATCCTTCAATTTCTCCGCAGCATTGGTTCCACTGCTAATAAGAGCAAACAGCAGTAGTGATTGAAAAATTCTAAACATTGATGCCTCCTGTTTATGTTCATTGATTAGTTCTGACGATCTCTTAATCGACGCACAAAGATAATTACTCCGCTCAGTGAACATTCTTTTTAAGCGTAGATGATTCGATGGGCAGCTTCAGGGTATCAAGAAGCTGCAGTGTAGTGTTGTTCTTAAGAAGGTAAGATGTATTCGATGATGATTTGAAGGGTGTAAGTTTAATAACCTGAATCTGTTTCCCTGCAGCATCTTCATCGGTGACAATTTTCCAGATACCGTTTTCCTGATATGATGTGTTTCGTTCCATGTATTTGAATAGTGCATGATATTGGGCTTTTTCTTTTAGATTGAGGTCAACGAGAATACCTGGGCAGTCATTACAGGGATTAATCCCGCTATAGTGTCCAATCTGGTGTGATGAGAGGTTGTCCATGGTGCAGCCTGTAATCAGTCCAAATAAAAGTGTCATAGCAGATACCTTTAATGTTGAATACATACGCCTTATTCCTTTAAATGGTTGAATTCGATTGTGAAAATAAAACATTTTGAAATAGAATATGTCGAAAAACGTAGCAAGGAAAATACTCAGGATTTTATTATCACCTTCACAGGTGCATCGGGAATTAAAATGCCAGAATTGTCAGGCGTTAAACACTAATTAATTATTCTCAGGCCAATAGCTTAAAGGTCTGAAAAAATCTCAGGAAGTAAAATCCGTACAATGGCGGAATACAGACAGCCTTTGAAGTAAAAAATAGCCCCGGAAATAATCAAGGGCTAATATTTTTACTTATTTGCTTTTTGCAGTAGCTTTAAGGCACTTCATACAAATCTTGATTGTCTTAGCAGTTCCTTCAACAACTGTTTTGATTGATCGAAGATTCGGGTAGAAAATGCGTTTGCTCACGTTATGAGCATGTGATATGGTGCATCCTGAACGTGGGTGTTTACCGCATATTTCACAAGTCTTGGACATATTTCCTCCAGATAGTTAAAAAATAATTGCCTAATATACAATTTGCTCCTGACAATGTCAAAAAAGAAGTGCTAAATAAAGTTCGTTATTCAATAAAATAAAATTCTATGTGTCAAAATTGCTTTAAATTCAAAATGATAGAACGATTGCTGTTCATAATTAGTAAATCTCTGTGTTGAAAAAAATCTTTTTTGAACTTATTTAGTGTATAATTATTGTGTTTCAACCAAACCATTTCGGTGCTGCCTTGCACTATAGATGTGAATTTTGGTATATTTAAAAGCTTGATTCCTGAAATTTCAGGATATATAGAAATACATTGAGGTGAAAGCAGGTATATGGAGAAAACGCAGTTTCTTCCTGAAGAGGGGTCGTTAGCGCTTTATTTACGTGAGATTGGAAAGAATAAAAGTCTTACTCTTGAAGATGAGGCCAAGCTTGCAGTCAGAATTCGCAAAGGTGACAAAAGAGCACTTGAGAAGCTTGTAAATGCAAACCTTCGTTTCGTTGTCAGTGTCGCGCGCAACTATCAGAATCAGGGTTTGCCACTAAGTGACCTGATAAATGAGGGGAATCTTGGCTTAATACGAGCTGCAAAAAGATTTGATGAAAAAAAGAATTTTAAATTCATTTCATATGCTGTGTGGTGGATTCGCCAGGCGATTCTTCAGGCCCTTGCTGAACAGTCCCGCATTATTAAACTGCCTTTGAACAGGGTTGGCACCATTCACAAAATCGGTAAGATGCAGAGTAAGCTTGAACAAAAATTCAGGCGTCTTCCTAATGTCGAAGAATTGGCTGAAGAACTGAAAATCGATATCTCTGAAGTTCAGGAAACGATTAAAATCGGTAACAGCCATATGTCGCTTGATGCTCCGTTGCAGCATGGTGAGGACAGCCGGCTTATGGATGTTCTTCAGGATGAGGATCAATTGCTGCCGGATAACGGTCTAATGGAAGTATCACTTCAGGATGAGATCTCTAAAACGCTTGATACTCTCAGTGAACGTGAAAAAGAGGTCGTTCGTTTGTATTTCGGTATCGGCGAGGAAACCTCACATACCCTTGAAGAGATAGGGCAGCGTTTTAATCTTACACGGGAACGGGCTCGTCAGATTAAAGAAAAAGCTTTGCGCCGTCTAAAGCACTCTTCACGTAGTAAACGGCTGCTTGCATACCGTTCATCGTAGGTGTTTATTGAAATGCTGATTATGCTGGTAGTGAACGAATAAAAATTTTCATTCATTATCAACATTTTATTAGTATATTCCATATTATGAATTGCTGTCAGTTACAACAATGCGGGGGCAAATGAAGAACAGGATCATTGCAGGTGCGCTTTTGTATGTGTGTTTTTTCTGTGTTCATCTGACTATCGTTCATGCTGATCAAAACAGTTCTGCAGGCAAGAAGGATGTTACGAAAGTCTCCGGGCAATCAATAACCAGAGATATCGCGTTTACATCAGTAATGGGTAGTCGACCCGATGTGAATTCACTTCGTGGATTTCAAAAAGCGATTCTCTATAATGCCAGAGGTGCAAAAGTAAAAGAGATTACTTTCAATAGAAATGACTCTATTTACTCTCTTGATAAGATGCTTCAGGAAAATAGTGCCAAAGGTCCTCTTTTTATTAAAATGTTACGGTAGATCCGTTACTGCTTTGGCAACATGTAAACGTCTACACCCAAAATACTCCGTATTTATAATGGTTGTTTAAACTCTTGCACAAAACATTGAAAATAGTGTTCATGTTTGTGATGTTCTGTGTTGTAATAGAGAAAAAAGTGTTTTGTTGTCTGATTGTTCGTATAAAGTTAAAAAAAATTTAATTTTTTTAATGACAAGATAGATTGTTGGTGGTAGCATTTAGTATCACAATAGTGACAGGACAAAAAGTCCATTAATTGGTATTTGGTCAAATTGGGGAGTGTGGCTTTTTGCTGAAAGTCGGGATCGTTGGGATGGTTCAGCACAGGTAATTTAAAAACAGAGGCCGATGTGGAACACAAGCAAGTTACTCTGTCAGATTATTCAATACTGTTTAGTGATATGGACCAGCATTACAAAACACTGGTGGAGACACTTCCCGGGGTGGTCTATGCACTTGATGAGCGGGGACATTTTGCCTATTTAAGTCAGAATGTTACTGATGTGCTGGGTTACGAACCACAGGAGTTGATCGGTCTTCATTTCAGTAATATTGTACATCCTGACGATTTGTCATCAGTGAGCAGGGATTATATACTTCCAAAATTTACAGGTATTTCTACAGGTAATGAGCGAGCGCCGAAACTTTTTGATGAACGTCGGGCTCCGCCGCGTCGTACGACTGATTTACGGATGCGTCTTTTTGGTAAAAAAAATTCTAACGGTGATAAACAACCCGTTTTTTGTAATGTAAATGCATCTGGTCAGCATACATCATCGGACGTGCATGATTTTCAAGGAACAGTGGGGATTATTTTCGATTGTGTGCAGGATGATGAAGCGTTAGCTCTGATAGATAAAAAACGCCATTATAATCCTTATGAACTTCTTTCCAGTGCGATGCGTCATACTTTTAGTAACCTTTTCACGGGTATTTATGGCAATCTTCAGCTTATGGAGATGCAGATGGCTCATGGAAAGGAATTCAAATCAAGTATGGAGGCCATTAAAACGTGCGTGGAGAGTGCTGTTGAGGTATTGAAACAGCTTGCGAACATCGGGCTTACATCAACGATGAAGAAAAAAGTGTCCAATACCGATATGATACTTAAGGAAGCCGCTGAGGAGCTATTTGTCAGCCGCAGTATAACAATAGATTTTAAGGCCGGTGAGATTGCAAAACTTGATATTGATCCTGATTATGCGCGTCATATTATCCGCTCGATACTTTTTTTGATACGTGAATCTGTCGGTAATGTTGGAGCGATTACTTTCAGTATCGCAAATGCAGATACAGTTCCGGAAGATATTCCAAGGCTCGATTGTAAGTATGTAAAAATTTTGGTTGAGATTGATCAAAACGGGAATGTGTCGCATGCAGGTGCGTTCGATTCTGAACTTGACCGGGTTGCTGCCGGGTCAATGGGGTATGTTCTTTTGCGAAAATGCGGTGGGCTTGTAAAGGTTATTTCAGAAAATGCTATTGCGTTGTTCCTTCCTTCGCAGTCATAGTGTATATTTCATGCCGATCATCATTATTATTCTTCTGTATTTTTGAAATTGAAGTGTGATGTCAGCAGTTGGGAAGAATTAAAAAAATAATAATCTTTGTTGACATCTCAATTTCACTATTTTATATTCTCATGACTAAATTTTAAAATCTGAATGTACTCAGTATTTGAGGATGGTACAGCCATGAAAACAGTAGTAGTAGACGAAAAGTCAATCAAGCGTAACTGGTATGTTGTAGATGCAACAGACATTTCGCTTGGACGCATTGCCTCAAAGGTTGCACAGGTATTGATCGGAAAGGGTAAGGTTGCTTACTCACCAAATCAGGATCACGGTGACTTTGTAGTGATTGTTAATGCAGAAAAAGTTAAGTTGACTGGAACAAAGCCGGAAACAAAAGAGTATTTCCGTCATTCACACTACCCAGGTGGTGGAAAGTTCCGTTCATTTAAAGAACAGCTTGCACTGGACCCATCAAAGATTCTTATTCATGCGGTCCATGGTATGGTTTCAAAGAATGCTCGCGGCAGAAAGATCATGAGTAAGCTTCATGTATATGCTGGCGCAAGTCATCCTCATACCGCGCAGCAGCCAAAAGAGTTAAACCTTAAATAAGAGCTATTAAAAAGGAGCTGGTCATTTTGGACAACAGATTATCTGCGACCGGTAAAAGAAAAAACGCGATTGCAACGGTTATCATTCGCCCGGGTAAGGGTGAGCGCACAGTCAATGGCAAGCCTCTGCTTGATTATTTGAAGAGTGATGTGCTTGTAATGGATGTTGAGCAGCCGCTGAATCTTCTTCAGGTTGCATCATCGTACGATATCGTCGCAAGTGTTCGCGGTGGTGGTTTGAGCGGACAGTCAGGTGCTATCAGACTTGGAATTTCCCGTGCGCTTGCACTGGTTAATGAAGAGTACCACAAGTTACTTCGTAAAAGTGGTTTTCTCACCAGAGATTCACGCGTCGTAGAGCGTAAAAAATACGGTCAGGCAGGTGCCCGCCGTAGATTCCAGTTCTCGAAACGTTAATATTTTCCAATATACTATAGTATCACACGATTTGAGCGGAAGATGGGTGCTGTTCCATTGGGATGGTATTCTTCCGCTGTGATAATTCGTGGTTGATTAACCCAACTTACATGTTAGGAGTCACTATGTCTTCATTATCGCTTCAGGATCTTCTCGAGGCAGGAACTCATTTCGGTCACCAGACAAAACGCTGGAACCCGAAAATGAAACGTTTTATCCTTTGCCCTAAAAACGGCATCTACATTATTGATCTCAACAAGACTCTTCAGAATGTTGAAAAGCTTATTGATAAAGTAAAAAAAGAAGTTGGTAAAGGTGGCAAGGTTCTTTTCGTAGGAACAAAGAAACAGCTTCGTGATTGTATTAAAGAAGAAGCTACACGCTGCAATATGCCATTTGTTACCGAACGCTGGCTTGGTGGAATGCTCACAAACTTCCAGACAATTCGTCAGAGCATCGCAAAACTCGACAAAATTGAAGCGATGGAAAATGATGGTACAATCAATGCGCTTCCCAAGAAGGAACGTATGCTTCTTGCAAAACGTAAAGAGAAACTTCTTGCGGTGCTTGAAGGTATCAGGAACATGAGAAGACTGCCATCACTTATTTTTGTTGTAGATACAATTAAAGAACATATTGCAATCTCTGAAGGCCGTCGTCTTCATATTCCTATCGGTGCGATTGTTGATACAAACTGTGATCCTGATTGTGTTGACTTTCCAATCCCTGGAAACGATGATGCGATCAAGTCGGTACAGCTTATCACAAGAGCTGTTGCAGATGCAATCATTGAAGTCAGTGACAAAATCAAACCTGAAGATATCGCAGCAGAGATGAAAGCTGAAAAACAGAGCAAGTTTGATGAAGTTGAAGAGGATCCGGATGATCCAAAGTCAGCAGCAAAAAAACATCGTGTAGTTCACAAGAAAGTTGTGAAATTCACTGAAGAAGAATGATCGCCTGAAAGATAATCATAATTGATTTCAGGTTTACTTTATAAGAATGGCGGTCGATGAGATCCCATTCTTTTTTCATTAAAAATAGAATACAAAAGGAGTATATAAAAAATGGAAGTATCTGCAGCAGTAGTAAAAGAACTTCGCGACAAAACCGGTCTTGGAATGATGATCTGCAAACAGGCAATCATCGATGCCAATGGTGATATGACTGTCGCAATCGAAAATCTTCGCAAGCAGGGTCAGGCTACAGCAGTAAAACGCGCTGATAAAGCTGCTAAAGAGGGTAAAGTCACTATAGTTTCCGATGCAACAACCGCATGCGTTTATGAAGTAAACTCAGAGACTGACTTTGTTGCCCGTAATGATGACTTCGTGGCATTTGTTGATACTCTTGGAAAAGTTCTTATTGAGAAAAAACCTGCAGATATCAACGCTGCAAAAGCTATCGTTGCTCAATCAATGGGAAATATCACTATTGAAGCACGCGTGACTGAGCTTATCGGTAAAATCGGTGAGAATATCATGTTCCGCAGATATGCAAAAGTGGATGCATCTGGTGCAAATGAGAAACTGTTCACCTACAACCATGGTAACGGTAAAATCGGTGTTGTTGTAAAATTGAGTGCAACTGCCGGTCTCGATTCTGCAGCTATGGCTGACCTCGGAAAAGATCTTGCAATGCAGGTTGCGGCATCAAATCCGATGGCAGCGGATTCTGATGCAATCAGTCCTGAAGTTATTGCGAAAGAAAAAGAGATCTATTTTACACAGGCACAGACATCAGGTAAACCGGAAAAAATCTGGGATAAGATCGTTGAGGGTAAGCTTGTCAAGTTCTTCCAGGAAGTTACACTTGTAGGTCAGCCATTTGTAAAAAATCCTGAGATCAGCATTGCACAGAGAATTGCTGAAACAGAAAAAGAACTCAGTTCAAAAATTAAAGTTCTTTCATTTGTTCGTATGGAACGTGGCGCAGAATAATTATTATGGCATCAAAATATAACAGAGTGCTCCTTAAACTTTCCGGTGAGGCAATTGCCGGAAGTAAAGGCTTTGGGATTGATCCTGAGATAACAGGTCAGGTTGCTGATGATATCGCCGAAGTATACCAGGACGGTGTTGAGATTGCAATTGTAATTGGTGCCGGAAATTTTATCCGTGGCGCAACTGCTGAAGGGGTATCCCGGGTGGCAGGTGACACAATGGGAATGCTCGGGACTGTAATCAATTCCATTGCGATCAAAGAGTATCTTGAAGCACGGGAGATTCCTGCAAGAGTACTGACTGCGGTTCATTGTGACAGAGCTGGTGAGTACTTTACACCGGATCTCGCAATTGAATACATGAAAATGGGAATTGTTGTTGTAATTGCCGGAGGAACTGGAAATCCATTCTTTACAACTGACACTGCTGCTGCACTGCGCTGCGCTGAAATCGGCGCTGATGCAGTTCTTAAAGCAACAAAAGTTGATGGCGTGTATGACAGTGATCCTGCAAAAAATCCAGATGCTGTGCGTTTTGAGACGCTAACACATGCTGAAGCGCTCGCACGTGAACTTAAAGTTATGGATGCAACTGCATTCTCGTTCTGTCAGGAGTACGGCGTTGATATTATCGTTTTCAAACTGCTTGAAAAGGGTAATCTCAGAAAGTGTATTCAGGGACAGCCTGTTGGAACAACTGTAACAAGTGGAGGAAAACAGTGAGTGCACTGGAACCAATTATTGCTGAAACCAATCAGCGTATGCAGAAAGCAATAGAGAGTCTGAAAAAAGATCTTCTCAGAATCCGTACAGGACGTGCTACTCCGGCGCTGCTTGACGGGATAACAGCTGATTACTACGGATCACCAATGCCGATCAACCAGGTCGCAAATATCAGTGTGCCTGATGCCCGCATGGTGGTAGTACAGCCCTGGGAAAAAACAATGCTTAAGGAAATCGAAAAAGCAATCCGTACATCAGATCTTGGATTAAATCCCCAGAATGATGGAAATATTATCAGATTGCCGATTCCTCCACTTTCAGAGGAACGCAGAAAAGATCTTTTCAAAAATTGTAAAAAAATTGGTGAAGAGAGCAAAGTGGGTATAAGAAATATCCGCCGCGATTCCAATGAAAAGCTCAAGAAGGACGAAAAGGATAAACTCGTCACACAGGATGAAGCTAAAAAAGGTCAGGATGATATTCAGAAAATTACTGACAAGTTTATTAAAACTGTCGATGAACTTCTTGCTCAAAAAGAGAAAGAGATCATGGAAGTTTAATGTCGTAGCTGTCAGTCGCGACTATCATAAACAATGCGGCGACCGGCATGTATGCAACAAAGAATTCAAAAAGAGCTCCGGTTTCGGGGCTCTTTTTTTATGTCCTATCAGGGCATCATGTATATTTACCTGTTTAGTATTGTTTCTAAAATAGTGTGACGATTATAATTAGGTAATCGTAGTATGTTGTACCTGTTTTTAGAACTTACCATGGGTAAAAATACCAGCTGATTACTGTGTAGTTGTGATGGCATTGTAAGCTGCTGATTTAACGAGAGTAGTGTAATGAAACTAAAGATACCGACACATGTTGGAATAATAATGGATGGTAATGGCAGATGGGCAAAGCAGCGCGGACTTCCGCGCACTGCAGGGCATCGTGCCGGAACCAGTGCTACACGGGAGATTGTCCGTGCATGCGGTGAACTCGGTATTTCCTATCTGACAACCTACGTGTTTTCAGCAGAGAACTGGGGACGGCCTACCATAGAAGTATCCATGCTGATGGATCTGCTTGTCGAAATGACAAGGAAGGAGATCAGGAATCTTCACGCAAACAATGTGCGGCTTCAGACAATTGGCGATCTCTCCAAATTACCGCCTAAAACACGTAACGAACTTCTTGCCGGCATTGACGAAACGAAGAATAATACAGGTCTCACCCTGATCCTTGCAATCAGTTATGGCGGACGCGCGGAGATTGTTAATGCAGCAAAAGAATTCGCGAAAAAAGCAATTACCGATCCATCGGTGATCGAGCTGCTTGATGAAAAAATGTTTAGTTCTTATATGTATACTAAAGATATCCCGGATCCTGAACTGATTATACGTACCGGAGGTGATATTCGTATCAGTAATTTCCTGCTCTGGCAGGCGGCGTATGCAGAGCTGCATATTACTGATGTACTGTGGCCCGATTTCAATAAGGATTGCCTTGTTGCAGCGCTTGAGGATTACAGTAAACGTGACAGACGATTTGGAAAGGTGAAAGAGTAATGGCTAAAATGGCGGATCTTGCCAAACGGATGTTTTTTGTTCTTTGGGCTGTTCCTCTGGGGTGGTGGATTTTAAATTCGACAATTTCCGTTACACCAAAATCCTGGACATATATTTATCCCGGCCAGGTACTTATGCTACTGCTTACGTTTCTTGGCTATTACGAATACAAAAAAATGCTTGGTATCGCTAATCCTAAAAACGGATTTTGGGTTGGATATGTCTGGCTTGCACTTCAGGCCTTTTTTTATTTCGACAATACGAATATTCCATCAAATCTGGGTGTTTACATACTGTTAATACTTGTTGCTTTGGAAACATTCATCTGGGGTAAGAACTCGCAGCAGAAACGCTGGATGCGTGCCAGTCTGCTTTTCAGTGGAACGGTATTTATGTACATTGCGATGATATCAATGCTTAACTTTTATAAAGATCCTTTTCAGTCGCTTTTTGTAAAAAATGCCATTCCGATGCTCTCACAGCTTGGAATCTGTACTGTTGTCACTGCTGTATTTTTTTGTGATAGTGGCGCATATTTTGTAGGAAATCTATGGGGAAAAACGCATTTCAGCAGCATTAGTCCCAAGAAGACGCTTGAGGGTAGTATTGGCGGCTTTTTGAGTGCTGCGTTACTTGTAGGCATTGTCTGGTTTTTTATCGGCAATCCGGCCTACCCGAAATGGCTTGGTATCATACTTGGAATATTAATCGGTATATTTGCTCAAATTGGTGATCTCCTGGTTTCGCTCATGAAAAGATACTTTTCTGTCAAGGATGCATCGGATATCATTCCGGGGCATGGTGGTATTCTTGACCGTTTTGACAGCATTTTCTTTGCGGTTCCTGTTGTGTCACTGTTTGCCTGGCTTGTCAACAGGATATTTGGATATTAACGAATGAGTTTACAAAAGATATTACTGCTCGGATCAACCGGGTCTATTGGTACATCAACGCTGCAGTGTGTCCGGCGCTTTCCTGAGAAATTTATCATCGCAGGGCTGGCCGCAAACCGTAATGTAGCATTGCTTATAAAGCAGATTGAGGAATTCAGGCCACAGATGGTATTCATCGGTGATCCTGAAGGTGTAAAGAAAATAAAGGATCGTTTTGGTGATACGGTAACAGTCCTGACAGGTACTGATGGACTCGAGTCGCTGGTTCGTGATACCGGTTACGATGTTCTCCTGAATGCACTGGTCGGTGCGGTTGGGCTGCGGTCAACGGTTGCAGCTTTACAACAGAAAAAACGTGTCGCACTTGCAAACAAGGAATCGCTTGTGGTCGGTGGTGACTATATAACGTCACTTCTTGACAGTGGAAACGGATCTCTTATTCCGGTTGACAGTGAACACAGCGCCATTCTGCAGTGTCTCGCAGGTGTAAAGGATTCCACAATAGAATCGCTGATTCTGACAGCATCCGGCGGACCGTTCAGAAATCGTCAGAAACATGAGTTCGAATCGATCACACCTGCTGATGCACTGAATCATCCGACCTGGTCGATGGGAAAAAAGATCACCATCGATTCAGCAACGCTTATGAATAAAGGCTTTGAGATCATCGAAGCACATCACTTGTTTCGTTTGCCATATAGTCAATTACGTGTGTGGATTCATCCCCAGTCAATTATTCATTCGCTGGTTGAATTCCATGATGGCGCCATACTGGCACAGCTTGGACTTCCTGATATGGAGCTGCCGATTCAGTATGCACTGTCATATCCGGAACGCTTTCCGATGTCCGGAAAACGCCTCTCGCTGCCGCAGATTCAGAAACTTGACTTTTACGATCCTGATCTTGATCGTTTCCCATGTTTACGGTTATGCATTGAAGCTGGAGCGGCTGGTGGAACGGCTCCGGTTGTTGTCAACGCTGCCAATGAAATTGCGGTCGAGGCATTTTTAAATAAACAGATCAGTTTTAATGATATTCCTGCAATGGTATCATATGCACTTGAACGCCATACCGTTCGTAAGGCTGACAGTCTCGAGACAATTATCGAGGTTGATAGTGAGATACGCAGGTCAGTTTTAAACAACTATTTGTCAAGAAGGTAAAACGTGGAACTTTCTCTTGCTATGATATTCAATAAAGTACTGCTTGTCGTACTTGGTATTGTTGTTCTTGGAGTCCTTGTGTTCATACACGAGCTCGGGCATTTCCTTGTTGCAAAGTGGTGCGGCATTCGTGTCCTTGCATTTTCGCTTGGATTCGGTACGCCGCTTCTGAAGAAAACCTATAAGGGGACAGAGTACAGAATCAGTGCGATTCCCTTTGGTGGTTATGTCAAGATGGCCGGAGAGAATCCCGATGAGGAAAAAAGCGGGGCTAAAGATGAGTTTACATCAAAGCCGGTATGGCAGCGCGCGCTTGTAGCAGCCGCCGGACCACTTGCAAATTTTATTGCAGCGTTTGCGATGTTATGGTTCATGTTTGCCTATGGTGTTGAGGAACCTGAGTATCTTGAACACCCTGTCATTGGTGCTATTGGTGAAAAGTCTTTAAGTGAAGCAGCCGGACTTAGAGCCGGTGATAGCATTCTGACAATTAACAATAAGGCAATACGCAACTGGAATGATATTAGAACATCATTTGCCATGATGGATAAAGAGTTTACTATTTCGTACTATCGTGACGGGCAGATTGGCTCAGCGAGCTTTACCATGAATAAATCGGATGATCTTATTCCAAAGGATATCTTTGGTGGCCTTATGCAGCCGCTGCCTGCAATTGTCAAGACAACCAGTGATGGCTCACCGGCACAGAATGCGGGAATTCTTAGCGGTGATACAATTGTTGAAATAAATGGGAAAAAGATTATCTCCTGGTATCAGGTTTTACAGGTGATAATGAATTACGATACAGTTACCAAAGCACCACTCTCGGTTGTTGTAGCCCGTAACGGTTCACGGGTGTCACTTGAAGCAACTCCGTTATATAATCAGAATGAGAAAAGGTTTATAATTGGTATCACGGTCGATGTGGGAAAAAAACGTATAGTTAAGTATCCTGTTGGTGTTGCCTTTAACAAAGGTATGGAGAAAACCTGGGAATATACGACAATGATCTTTGATATTATCAAGAAACTGGTATCTCAGGAGGTAAGCCCAAAACACCTTGCCGGGCCTGTCGGCATTATTCCTTTGTCAGGAGGCATGATGCTTCAGGGTTTGTCACCGATACTGGACTTCATGGGCTTAATCGGTATTAATCTTGCAGTTTTAAATTTGATGCCGTTAATTATCACTGATGGCGGTATGTTGTTGTTTCTGCTTTTTGAAGCAGTACGGAGAAAACCGTTGTCATTAAAAACACAGATGCTACTAAATAAAATTGCAATCGCATTTTTCCTGTTCCTGTTCCTGTATGTAACCTTCAATGATGTAAACAGGCTGCCGGAGTATTTCAGGATTTTCGGGCGATAGGGTGAACACGCCCCCTAAATCCCCCGCAGGGGGACTTTGAAACCAATTAAATTAATCAAACCAATTATTCTTTAAGTCCCCCTGCGGGGGATTTAGGGGGCGCTTTCACGAAGTGTTAATGTGAAGGTGTCAATGGTGATCCAACTCCCCTACAAGTTCTTTCTGAAGAAGGGGCTGGAGGCTGAGACGATTTGAAAAAAAGTAAACAACATCCATGTCTTCTTGTCAGTGACAAAGAGGGAAACTTTTTCGAAATACCCGAACTGCTTATGGTCGGGGCATCATTAAATGATATCGTGGTGCCTTCCCCGGATGAGCTTATTCCTATTCCTGCCGGTAGTGACCTTTTCAGACTTCCCGGGCGTAAACCGATTGGTTTGAACCCTGAGACCAACGAATGTGTCGTCGTTGACAACTATAATGGCGTTGAGGTTGAAGCGGTTGGGGCATTTATGTCACCCGCATATCTTCAGTTGTACCGGGCTGCATTCGAAACGGAAAAAAAAGCACCCGCATTACCGCTGTATTGCTATACCGCTGCGGGATGGGCTGAGGATGGCGTTTACACGACGGGAATGCGCATCGATAAGGATAATCGTCAGGACTTCGAAAACTTTGATAACGAACTGATTTGTAAAAAAGCACGGGGAATGCCATCAAACTATCCGAGGAATCGGCTTGTTGAGCATCTTGTCAATAATTGCGTATTACGGTATAACTGCCCGGCAGCAAGAAATTTTGTGATGGGGCGGTGGGAGTGTCCTATTCCGACAAGCAGAGTCTGCAATGCGGCCTGTCTTGGATGTATTTCGCTACAGGAAAAATCAAGTGGTTTTCCCGCGTCACATGAAAGGATCTGTTTTACCCCAACCGTTGATGAAATCGTGGGATTTGTTGTGCCGCATCTTAAGAATGCAGCGCGGCCGGTAGCAAGTTTCGGTCAGGGATGTGAGGGAGAACCCTTACTTGAGGGTGATCTGCTTGCTAATGCAATTGTTGAAATCCGTAAACAGACAAAGCGTGGTATTATCAATGTAAACACCAATGCAAGCCGGCCCGATGTGGTGGAAAAACTGTGCAGCGTAGGTCTTGACAGTATGCGTGTAAGTGTCAGTAGTGCCCGTGAAGAGTTCTATAATGCCTATTACCGGCCTAAAAACTATACCTTTGCAGATGTTATCGAATCGCTCTCGATTGCCCGTAAACATGGTATATGGACATCAATGAATTATCTGACCTTTCCCGGGTTTACCGATACAAAAAAAGAGATTGCTGCGCTTGAAAAACTGGTATCAAAAGTTAAGCTTAACATGATTCAGACAAGAAATCTTAATATCGATCCGGAATACTACATAAAGAAGGCGAAGCTTGCGGATGCAGATCATGGAAAAACAATCGGCATGATGCAATGGGTCGCACATCTGCGTCACAAATTCCCCGACCTGAAATTAGGCTATTTCAACCCGCCGCTGTCGGTGATGAAAAAAGCGGTGGTTGATTGATTGGCAAGCGACTATTTATGCACAGACTCTGCTTTCATAGTCTTTCTCTGGTTTTCAATATCCCTGATACTTAACCCGGTAATATCCCTGATATCGGCATTACTCATACCTTTTTCGATCATTTTTTGTGCAACTTCAAGTTTACCCTCAAGTTTTATTGATTCTGCTATTGTCGGCATAATAGTACCCCCGGCTGTTATTGTTTTTACTATCTCAGTTTTTAAAGCATCATGATTCATATTATCTACAGAAGCCCAAAGATATCGTAACACTACCTCAAGATATTCAGTTGCCTTAGTTTTTGTAGATAATTTATTCAATAAACTCAGAATTTCAGGTACCTTCTCAATTAATTCCGGATTAAAGATGTATTTCTGCAACAAAAAACATGCTTGCAGCAGGATTTCGCCTTTAATCTTTTCATCAGGAATATGTGAGATGTCATATACTTCTAATTTAATATCGGGAACGTACACGTTTGTTTCCGGATGCACATCAAATAATGCAGATAAAGAACAATTAACATTCCACTTTTCTATTCCGTGGTAGATGACAATTGGAACAATTACTGGCAGTTTCGTCCTTTTTTTGCGTTGTTTTAAACATCCTTCCCATATTTTGACCATGTTCCTTAACAATTGAAATCCAACCCAATTATCAGCATAACTTTTATGTTCAAATAAAAGATAAAGAAAAGTCGTTTTTGTTCCAATCTTTATTTTATACAAAATATCGGAGAAATGCTCTGCTAATTCTTTATCAATATACGAATCTTTTAGAATCTCCAGGCTTTCATACTTAAGTTTGTTGTGTATAGAAGCTGGAAGATATTCCTTTAGAAAGCTGACTGCGATATCTTTTCTACCAAAAGATTCTTTAAAAAATTTATCGTGTGGGTTAGAGATATTGTTTTTATTCATAAGGTTAAAATAAGTTATTGAAGTTATTGTGAGGATAATGTTTTACTCTGTTTTCTTCAGGAGTATTGGAAAAAAAGAAAATCCACAGATCCACATTTACTAACACATTGATTTTACAAGGTATTATTTTTGTTGATATTTTCGGAACAGAAATAGTAGAATACTAAAAGAAAAACAAACTACACGGTTAAAGGGTTATATACGGCACTATAGGATACCACAGGTGTATCGTAAGGTGTAAGGTGTAAGGTGTAAGGGCGAAACATCTTTCGCCCGTCTTTCGCCCATCTTTCGCCCGGCTCTTTGAAAAAGCAAAATATCATACCAACATAACCGAAATCGGAAGTTGGTAAATAAAATAACAGCAAAATCGGGAAATCACAAAAACACATCACAATAATCATCGGAGAGGGGGAATAGTTGGCAATAAAAATCAAACTGTTACAAAAAAGGCGAGCGAATAGGTAAAAAAAATGTAAAAAACACTTGATTTAAGCGCTTTGATACGCTAAAATGAGAGTATAACAATTTCTAAAAGCCTGATGTACCGGTGAGAAAAAGATGATGCGGTACTCGGAGAGGGGGCCACCTGACAGAGATTACGATTACAAGGTAGTTCAAAGTAAACGTAAAGGAAAAGGTAGAAGTAGAAACAGGGTAGTTAGTAACAAAGATTAATGTAATGAATAGTAAAAACAATTCAAGGAGATTCAAAATGATTCGTACAAATAAAGGTTTTACACTTATCGAACTTATGGTCGTTATCGTTATTATTGGTGTTCTCGCAGCACTTGCGATTCCGAAATTTACTGATGCGTCAGTAAAAGCAAAAGCAGCAGAAGCACCAACAGTACTCTCTACGTTTGATCATGCTGCATTGGCAAGAATTGCAGAGACAGGTCAAGCTCCAGCTGCTATGACTGACATGGTCATCGAAGATCCTACTGCTAGTGCTGATTTTAGCAAATATTATACATATGTTTTTACAGCAGCAGCGGCTGCTGGTGATCCTGTTACACTCGTTGCAACAGGTAAGGATCAGCTTGGATCATTTCTATCTGGTAAAACAGTTGGGACAAGTGTTGATCCTGATAACACAGTAACGCATTCAAATCACGATGATTTTGAAAAATACATTCCAAACTGGGATAATGACTAATTTAAGTGTTTGAAATGTAATTAAAAAGGGATGCACGTTTTGCATCCCTTTTTGTTATTGGCACCTAGCAAGCGCTCTTCATGGATGATGCGCGGGAATAATCGTCGCATTCAATAAAAACCATAAGTAACTATCCATTTCTCAGTCTGTCGTTTCATACCACTATTAACAAGGCGTGATGCCGTCTCAGTATCATTACGATATGAGAAATAGAATTTTCCTGCTTCGTAAATTGCATTGATCAATTCGAACAGATGACTTTTTCAAAGCCTCGATTGAAAAGGGAATTGATCGATGTTTTTCTGCTGATTTACAAATTCAGATCAAGACCACCCCGCCCTGGCGGGCACCCCTCCAAAGGAGGGGAATGGAATAGCAAGGATTTACAGGTACAGCACCCATTTTAAAAATTCCCCTCCAATGGAGGGGTGTCAGGCGTTTCGCCTGACGGGGTGGTCCTGATACAACAAAAACGTGTATATTTTTTTCGTTTTTCTATACATATCGACGACCAAATGCATATCAGTTCCAACCTGATCAGGTTCGTATTTAAAGAATCAGATTGAAAAAAAATAGTTCCTGTTGTATCTTATAGTAAGAACATCGTTCTTACTAATGGAGGATTACAATGATTAAACATCTTCAGAAAATCGGTAATAGTCGTGGTGTTGTTATTGACAAACCAGTTCTTGATCTATTGAACATTAATGATGATACTGCGCTTGAAATAACCCAAAAAGATGGTGGAATTTTTCTCAAACCAATTTCAGCAATGGATGCATACAGCAAAATAGCAAAGAAACATCGTAAATCGTTGGATAAATTAGCCAAATGAGTGAGCCGAAATTCCTGGCATTTGATGACGTGGTTAATATTCATGCTCATGAAATTGCAATTGCTGGTGGTATTGATGGTATAAGGGATCTTGATGCATTACATTCTGCGATTGGGGCACCATTGGCCAGCTTTGAAGGGCGTTTCCTGATGAGTATCTTTGAAATGGCCGCAACATATGCAAATTCTATTGCATTAAACCATCCATTTTTAGACGGTAATAAAAGGGCTGCTTTGGCAAGTGCATTAACGTTTTTGTACATGAATGGATACGAGTTCAATGAATTATACGATGAAGAACTTGCTGATAAAATGTTGGAACTGGTAACACACCAGATTTCAAAAAAACATCTATCAGATTTTTTTGAGCAACGATGTATTGCTGTTGAATAACGATGTTTAACTTCTCCTTGTGATGTGTATACTTTTTGTCGATTTACAAATTCAGATCAAGACCACCCCGCCCTGACGGGCACCCCTCCAAAGGAGGGGAATGGATTCGTGGTGATTTTATAAATGCAGTCTACAATTTAAAAATTCCCCTCCAGTGGAGGGGTGTCAGTCGTTTCGACTGACGGGGTGGTTCATGTTCTTCATGACATAATTCGATATGTATACTTTTTGCGATTTTCTATACATATCGACGACCAAATGTATATTATTGATTAAAAAGGATACATGTCAGGAGCTTGCCGATGGATGCAAAACTTAGTTATCTTCCACCATCCAGATCGTTGGAAACAATTGCAGTATTAAAAAAGACCGCCTCAGCACACAGGTACCTGGCTGAATCATATTTGTTTTTCTGAAACAAAGTAGAAGTATTTTCAAATCATGAATACATTATCGTCATTTTATGCTAATCCACCTTCGGTTCCTGCAACCTCTGCATGGTATCTTTCAACAATAATGGAATCAAAAGGGAAACAGGAGCTTTTTACATTCCAATCACCGCAAAAACTCAAGGCGTTAAGAGAACATGCACTAATTCAGAGCGCGGTTTCATCAAACCGGATAGAAGGGGTTACCATTGATGCATCAAGGATAAATAGTGTTATTCTTGGTAAACCTCTTTATCGTGATCGGAATGAAGAGGAAGTTGGTGGCTATAGGGAATGTTTAAACCTGATTCACACCTCAAAAAACAATCTAAACATCAGTGAAGAGACTGTTTTATCTTTTCATAAACATACAAAAGGGGATTTGTGGGATTCCGGTTTGTATAAAGAAAAGGACGGTTCAATAATTGAAACATATCCTGATGGTACAAGCAGAATCAGATTTTTAACTGTTACGGCTGAGAAAACCCCGGATTATATGCGACGGTTATTGCACTATTGGGACCTACTCTCCAACGATTTGAAAATCCCATTTTTAGTAATACTGGCTGCATTCAATCTGGATTTCTTATGCATTCACCCGTTTCGTGATGGAAATGGGAGAGTCTCACGATTACTAATGCTACTTCAGGCTTACCATGGAGGGTTTGAGGTGGGCAGGTATGTCAGTCTTGAACGAATCATTGAAGACAATAAAGATCGGTACTACGAAACACTTGAATTAAGTTCAAAAAACTGGCATGAAAAAGCGCATGACCCCTGGCCGTTTATCCAATTCGTTCTATATATTTTTAAAATTGCCTATAAGGAGTTTGAAGATCGATTGGAACAATCTGCTTCAATCAGAGGTGAAAAAACACAATTGGTTATCGATGCAATTGATAAGATGGCTGGACATTTTACACTAAAAGAAATTCAAACAGTATGTCCGGGTGTCAGTATTGACCTGATCAGATATGTATTGAAAGATTTAAGAGCAAACGGTATTGTCGAATGCTCCAGCAAAGGACAATTCGCAAAATGGAAAAAAATCTGAATTAGGTAATCAATTAGGTAATCAATTAGGTAATCAATTAGGTAAGATGGCAATATGTCTGGCAACCAATCAGTTCATCTCTGTTCAGCGCGCGTTGCAAAGCAGTATGCAAACATCTCCAACTCCCCCTCTCCATGCTTAATGAAGAGGGGGCCGGGGGGTGAGGCCACATTGCGAAAGCAAAAAGTACAGGCTACTCCTCCACCGTTTCCACCATCACCGGAGCCAACTCATCAGCGATTTTTCCGAAAATTGAATCGGTGTAGTAATAACCATTTGCGATTCGATGCTTTAACATTGAAAGAAATTGCTCCCGTTCGGGAGCGTCCATCCACAAAAAGCGGCCTTTGCGGATATTCGGGGTATCACTAATGTACTCCATAATCACCATCCCTGGATTATTGGTTTGTGTTAAACGAGTCACATCCTTGTTTCATTATGAATTATCGACCTCCGGAGGAAAAAACTTTACCGGAAAAACGCCAATCGGTTGTGAGTTTTATCGGAATCGGTGTATAGGAAATGTGGTAAATGCCAGATAAAAAAGAGAGACCGGTTGTATTCCAGTCTCTCCATTAAACACGATAGTTAAAATAGTTAAATAAGTATTGTTATTTCCCGGTTGAAATAATCTTTGATAGTCTGCTGTGTGAGGCTGTCTGTTCATTGACGAAATAAATACCTGACGTCCCTGGTATGCCAGTTGCCTGAATTGTTCTTCCTCTGATGTCAACAAACGATTTTGCGGCGTTTCTGAATGATGGATTTATATTTTTGTTAAGTGGAAGTTTCCTGACCGGAGTCTTGGGGTCAAGTTTACTTACGATATTTGCCTGTGCTCCGATGAACGGGCCGTTATAATCGCATCCGCTTTCTGTTTCCATAAAGGCACTACCGCCCTCAATAATATTCTGGAATGAATTCGCAGCTGATGGTCCGCCGATAAGTGCACCGCTTGCAAACATGAATGGCGCAGAGTTTTTGGTGGCAGTTGGAGGATTATCATCTCGTCCCATCGCATTACGGTGGTGTACTCTGTGGGTCATGTCTCCTTTGTAACCATGAAGAAAGGGATGTTTGAATTCGTTGTTACCAAGCATATAGTCAACAATCTTTGCATTATAGGAATAAGCCTGATCTGCTGTAACAGCCGGATCTACCGACGTGATTACTTTGTCTTCAAGCAGTTTTCCAAGGAGCGCAGCTGCAAATGCACTTCCACAGGCAAGTTTATTGGTACCCCAGGCATTGCTCAAAAAACCCCAGGGAAAACCGTACTGATTTGATCCTACACCTGCGATTCCTTTACTTACATTTTTGGCAAGAAAATTTCTGTAAAAACCGCCGCTGCTGTTTTTTGCATTCGGATCTGCCTTTACTATATAATAATAGGATATGTCGGCTTTTGTATCCCAGGCGAGTGCTGAATTTGATTCCCACTTTTCCTTAAGGTAATTGAGTGCGTCGGTTTTGTAGCTTTCTGTTTTTGTTAAATGATACAGAAGTATCGCTGCAAGAGAGAGCTCATCAGAGATTTCTGAGTTGGGACTTGAGTAAAATGATGGTATACTGATATTTGACTGATGGCTCTTCGCCCAATCGTAGTAACTGATTGCGGCTGCTTTACATTTTGCTGCATATGTCTGATCAGGATAGTGCTTTGCCATTAATGCAAGTGCTGATGCATAGTCGGCAACCTGCGCACCACCAGAAGATGTGGAAGCCATCGATGGTCGCGGATCACCACCCTCACTGGCACTGAGTGTTGATTGATAACTTGATGTCACCCATTTGTTGTGATCCTGATCACCGCCAAGATAATAGACAAAGGTTTTGTTATCGATAAGTGATTTTAAAAAGTAATCGGTGGCTACTTTGGCTTCATCAAGAACATCAGGAATGCCGTTTGGTCCGTTGTAGGCGGTATCGTAATTGTCTTCAAATGCCTTCGGCCAGACATCATACGCACTTAAAAGACAAATAGCAGCATATCCCATTGTTGTCGCAACTTTGATATGATCACCACAGTCATGCCATCCACCACTCATATCATGACCATCATACGCATCTTTTGTGTGGCAAACGGGAGGAGTCTTAAGCTCCTTGTTCTCATGAAGCATCCAGTTGTGGGTGTTTCCACAACGCTGTGCACCATAAAACTTTACCGCCATTCTCATGGCCTCACTATAATCTGAACCGGAAAATGCCGCATAACCTGAAATAAATGATGTAGTTATCAGGATGGAAATGACTCTTAAAATCATAGAATACTCTGTCTCCTGTGGATAATGAATAAATTCGTACATAGTATATAGATGCTTTTTGGGGGCATTTGGTTCAAATGTGAGTAACTTTATCATATGCAATGATCACAAAGCGTTGATCAAAACGGCTCACCTTCAACATACGTCTGCCAGGTTGCAGCAGTGCCGGTTGCGTGCCCCCTCCCTGGCTCAAAGCAGCCAGCCTCCCCCGCAGGAGGGAGGTAATATTTTGATTTTAAAACAACTACGCCTCTTCTGCGGGGCCGTTTCGGGGATCAGCGTCCGATGATCATATCAATAATCTGATGTTTCACCCGGATATCTGCAGTTGGTGACAATGCTGTATAGTGCGTATCTTTCTTTGCGACTGCTGAGGGCTTGTCAAGTGCTGCGAGTACAGTGGATTTACTGCTTACATTGTCCATAATGAATATGAATGTTCCGCTTTTGCGCAGGAACAACTGCGAGTTGGCATTTGAATAGGATATTCCCGATGTATCTGCGATACGTGTTGCGGTAAGCTGTCCAAGATTTCTATTTGTGTATAGACTGTCCAGGCGTTCATAAACATACTCAGTATTTTCCGGAGTATCGAATTTTAATGCCCAGACAAATGAACCCCATTTCTGATTATCACTTAAGGTAAATGCACACCGGTCACCCTGCCATCCCAGCGCTGCCTTACAATGTTCTGTGTCAACATATTTGTTAAGTAATGCCATGAGCATCACCGGCCCATAGGTGTCATCATCAGCGAAGACAAGTTTTGTTGTATTGCTTAACAAAACCGGCATTACTGCACTGAAATCAAAACTCCAGGGAGTCTGTGTCGATCCGGTAATAATCTGTTTTGTTGATATGGGACGATCTGCATGGTAGAGACGGTTAACCGCGTTCCATTTACCTGCTGAGAAAATATCCCAGACAAATCCGGCCCCTATCTGATAGGGAGCGTATCCCTGTATGTTAAGATAGCTGGGTACATTTTTAGTTTTTATGCTGTCATAATAATCCGCGCGTGTAACTGCAATATAAGATTCAATACTGTCATAAACAGAATCCGGTGATGTGATGTAGTTGTAATAGGTATAGAGTTCACTGATCGTTGCATCGCCTTCAGCGATACAAAGCTGACTCAGATAAAAGTCACTGTTAAGGTTTGACTGAATAATTCCGGAATAGATCTGGTTTGTAAACGGGTTGAAATGCTGTTCCTGAAGTGCATGCGTAAACTCATGGGCGGCAATGATAAACAGCATCCCTTCGTTATATTTTGATGCATCAATAATATACAGTGAATCGGATCCCGGTTTGTAAAACGCTGCGGCAAAACTATCAGTATTGTTGGCAATGTACTTTGAGCTGGACATGGTATCCGGAACAAAGCCGTATTGTTTGAATGCGTTCATGACAAGGTCATTCCCGGCAGACGATGACGCATTGCTGTATGTTTTACGGTATTGATCTCGTGTAAGAATCCCTGTTTTTACGGGACGAATGAATGAAAGTGATCTGGCCTTTTGTGTTTCTGCACGTGCAAGTTCAATAATTTCTTCGTAGATATTTCCATTAGGAGTAAGGACCGAGATGGGCTGTGTGGCATTATTGCAGGCGAATAGTGTAACGATAACGACCATACAAAGAATTCTGATTAGTGCGCTGGCGGGCTGGTGAAACATATTCTGCTACCTTTGGTGTAATTATTTTAAGCTACTATATAAATAAATACTATGTCCGCATCGCACTTTAAAAGAGAAATGTGGAGAATGAGGAAGAAGAGATTAAGGTTAAGGTTGAGGAAGAAGAAGAGGAAGAGATTGGAAAGTGTGCTATGTGTGATGCCTTTTCTTATTTTATGCAGAGTTTGGAGTATATAAGTAAAAGTCCTTCTTTCCACCCCCCTCTACACTTGTGGAGAGGGGGGCTGGGGGGTGAGGCTGAAAAGGAATTGAGTTTTACTTAATAATTTGAAATAATGTGAGCGTTTTTGTTTATCCGGGTCGTCATTAATATATAATGGTTTATAGGGGTAACGATAGTAATAAGAGGTTCTGACACAGGGGCAGTCCCGCGTATGAACCATTTTGACAGGAGTCATGTATGTATAGCAGGGGTTTGGTTCTATTGGTTGCAGGGTTGTTTGTGATAACGGGGTGTTATACACAGTTTGTCACAAATCAGCGTATCAGCAGTGAAAATGTTACTGCGGTAATTGATAGCACTACAGGTGACACTGTAAAGGTCATTAATCGTATTGATACCATAGTGCAGAAAGAACGGGAGGTTTGCGTTTGGGAACGTGATCTCATGGGTTACCCGCGTTTACGCTGTTATAAGAGTTATTACCCGCGGGATTGGTATGTTTATAACAATACCCCATGGTGGTATAATAATGATCCTTTCTGGGGTGATTATGACCGTTGCCCGCGCAGTTATTACTACGATCCGGATTGTGGCTGCTGCAAGTTTGGTCCACCGTCGCGTTACTATGGCCGCTACAATGACTATTATCGTAAATACCCTGATCGGCATTGGTCCGGAGGCTCAAATTCGTCAGGTGGCGGTTCTTCGGGTTCCTCATCGGTAAGAGAAGTTCCTGTTCCGCAATCATCGCGGTCTGGCGGGAAAAAAGTGCAGGAATCAGAACTGCCAAAAAATCAGTCACAGGGAACTGCAACTCCTCCGGCTGATGACAAAAGTCTTGATAAAAAGACAACGGGGGGGGAGCCGGAAAACGCTGTATCAGGACCGGATACTCTTCAAAATGTTAAAAAACGAGACATGCGTTCGTTAAGGAGTCGTTAACTATGATTAAGCAGCTTGTCAGTATAGTGTTTGCGGTTACTGTTGCAGTTGCAGAGTCTCCACTTGTGTCAATTGATGGTGTCGGGGCAAAAGCACAGGGAATGGGGAACAATTATACTGCAATTGCCAATGACTATAGTGCCGTATTCTGGAACCCATCAGGGCTTGCGTTCATTCCAGTGCGTGAAATCCATGTAGGTATGAATATCACAGGTATGTCGACTGAGACTGAACTGGGTACTTACAACAGGTTATTGCGGAAAAGTCAATTTCGTTTTGGTAGTGCCGGCCTTGTTCGTTCAATTCCTACAACTCAGGGGGGCTTTGCATTTGCATTAGGGTATTCATCACCCTACAGCTTTATGGATGTCTACAGGTTTAATGGGTTTGATATCTATTCAAATCCGACTCCCGGTGAGGTGCTTTCCAATGGAGGTGACAACTATTTGCGCTATGGAGATACACTCTGGTATGATGATTTCAAGAGTGTGTCACGAGGTGGTCTTGGAATGTGGAGTGCAGCTGCTGGATGGCAGGTAGCTGAGGGTTTTGGTGTTGGCTTGACGGCATCGTACTTATATGGAAAACAGATGAATCATCGTGCAATTCTAACACACAATAGAAGAGGTGTGTTTGATAATGTATCAGATCTCGCAACAGAGACTGTGTATTCCGGTTTTGATCTGCGTCTGGGCGCAATGTACAAGCCTAATTCCATTGTTTCAGCCGGTGTCCGGATTGAGATTCCTCAGATTGTTGCATACAGGACATTACAGCGGTATGCCGGGTATGATCAGGTTTACAAAAGTACCGGTATTCTTCGGTCCTCATTGACAGGTGCGTTCGGATTGGCTCTTACATTACCTTTCGCAACAGTTGCTGCAGATATCTCGGCTCGTTCGCCAAATCCGGATTTCACTGATGGGGATCTGGCATATTGGAAAGTTGGTGCCGGTGGAGGCGTTGAGGTCCCCTTGACAAAAATAAATACTATTTTAAGAGCTGGGTATGGATGGAAAGAGTATGACATGTATCCATACGCAGATTATAAAAATGATATGTTGTTGACAGATACCGCTGTTACCACGCGGGGAACTGATGTGCATGAGATCAGTGCTGGAGCAACCTTTGTATTATCAAAAAATATTACGTTCGATCTTTCGTATAATAACTCATTCTTTACGACACAATCTTTCTATACTGACTGGAAGAACAACGTTGAAAAACGCTATTCTGCCAACCGCTTTGAATGTGTATTAGCTATCCGGTATTGAACTTCAGGCGATCAGGCGAGGCGTCACTTTTGACGCCTCAATACTACAGGATGCCGGAAACTATATTCAAGTCATGAAAAAAATTACAATCTATTCTGATGGTGCGTGCAGTGGAAACCCCGGTCCCGGTGGTTATGGGGTCATACTGAAATTTAATGATATCACAAAAGAGCTCAGTGCCGGTTTTAAAAACACTACGAATAACCGCATGGAGATTATGGGGGCTATTGTCGGACTTGAAGCACTCAAAGAATCCTGCGAAGTAACTATTGTCACCGATTCGCAGTATCTTGTCAATGCGATAGAAAAAGGGTGGGCAAAAAAATGGAAATCACAGGGATGGATGCGTAATAAAAAGGAACCGGCGCTCAACCCTGATCTTTGGGACAGACTTCTTAAATTAGTTTCGAAACACACTGTAACGTTTCAGTGGGTACGTGGTCACAATGGTCACCCTGAAAATGAACGCTGCGATGAACTTGCGGTGGAAGCTGCAAATAAACCTGATTTACCCGATGATGTCCGGGTGCACATGTACGGGAAATAAACGTGGAAATGGTGAATATGGTTTAAATGGTAGGGACAAGGCATGCCTTGTCCCTACCATTTAAACATGCCATTGTCTATTGGTAATTCCTCTAAATCCCTATCGATAATCATTCTAACTGTTGCAATTTATTTATAATCCTGTCACAGGCAGCTTCCGGATCCAGATCTGAACTATCAAGCACGATGTCTGCGTAGTTCATGTACAGAGGAAACCGTTCATTGAACAGATCCTCAAAGGTTTGATCTGCCCGTTTTGCAAGTCCGCGGGTTTCGAAGTCATGAATTCGTTTTAAAAGCGCAGGTATTGTTACATTAAGAAATACCATGATACCATCACGCTTAAGATGTTTCATTGCACGTTCGCTGTATGCGGCACTCCCGCCTGTCGCGATAACATGATTTTCGAAAACCATACTGGTAAGATGGCATTCCTCGATAGAGCGCAGTTCCATATACCCTTTTTCATCAATGATCGATTGAAGCGACCGGCCCTCATTGACTTGAATAAGAATATCAGTATCAATGAATTGCATTGCAAGCTTCTTTGCGAGCAGTACACCTATGGTGCTTTTACCGCTTCCCGGCATTCCAATAAGTACAATGTTTGAATGGTATTTCAACAAAACACCCCGTCATGAGAGGTTCAACAAGACATTTTTTGTGGCATAAACCATTTTCAAATTAACAAAAAGTTTTAACAGTTCAAAGAGTTTTATTCATGAGTGATGATGCTGGATTGCCGGATAAGGAGTATTTCTTAAAACTTGCGCGGGCGACAATGCCGTTTGGGAAATACGCAGGAAGACATTTAGTAGATCTTCCTGAAGATTATGTTGTGTGGTTCAAACAAAAGGGATTCCCTCCCGGCCTTCTTGGGCGTCAATTGCAGGAAATTTATGAAATTAAACTTAACGGACTGGAATATCTCCTGAGACCATTGAAATAGCAGTGTAATACTTTGTAAAGTACTGCTGTGATACGGTATCATAACCAATTGTTGTAAAGTAGTAGTATGTCAAAAAGAAGTGAAGTAGAACGTTATTTACAAGAAAAGAATGTTTCTGATACTGAGCGGGTAATGCATCTGTTTGATGTCTATTATCACTGGCTGCTTGATGAAAATGAGCGGATAAATCTGATTTCGCGCAAAACAGATCCTGACGACATCTGGACACTGCATTTTCTTGATTCGATATTGTCAATATCATGCGTCGATTTCAAAGGAAAGAATATTCTTGATTTCGGTACCGGCGGCGGGTTTCCGGGTATTCCGCTTGCGTCAATGTATTCCGATGCACATGTAACACTGCTCGACTCGACAAAGAAAAAAATCCAGTCGGTTAAATGTGGTGCTGCAGCGGTTGGGTTGACAAATTGTTCGTTTCTTGATATCCGGCTCGAGGATACGGATGAAAAACTGTTCGGGACGTTTGATATTGTAGTCAGCCGTTCAGTGAGAATTCTTCCTGAGTTTAAAAAAGTATTATTTAAGCTGCTGAAAGATGATGGCACTTTGGTGCTTTATAAAAGTCAGAATCTTGACGATGCGGAACTTTTTAAAAAAGTCCATATTACTGATGTTAGTACACCGCTTATCGGTGAAAGAAAAATTGTTGTCATTAATAAAAATGAATGTATTTGACAGGATGAAACTATGAATGAATCGCAGGTAGACAGCAGGGTAAAAAAAGATCTTGAACAGGCAGCTGTCTTTAAAGAGGAACTACAGAAAATGGTGGTCACTCCTGTCAGGGAGGTTTTCCAGTTTTTTGACAGGGAGGATACTGAGCTTTGGGTGGTGGGATCAAAGGATGAATATGTGATTACCTTTGATGAAAAAGAGAACGTCTATGGCCTTGCGTTCAGAAATATTTTCAAAGTACTGGTATATCTTGGTGATGAGGGTTCGCTTGTGGATGCCTATCAGGCGTATTTGTCAAGAAACGAAGAGGCCGCCGGCGGTAACAGAAAGTCAGGATCATCTAAAAAGAGATCGCGAAGAAAGAAAATGCCCGATCCCGAACCGTGGTGAATGGGGGGGGGGATGAATTCGGAATCCAGAATCCAGAATAAAAAATAAGAAAGGCTCAATTTATTTTGAGCCTTTCACTTTATTATTCTTTCCACTCGCCACTTCTCACTTCAGTGATGCCTTCCACTGAGTTGCGTGAGGTGTGTTTTACGCTTATGTTCATTACGGTGTGCTGGACAGTACTTTGGATAAACATATTGACGCGGGTAGATTTTCAGGTCAAAATGTTCATGGCAGCCCTCAAGTGCACATTTCTGTTTTTGCAACCGCACATCAGAGTAATCATGCTCAATAACAAGATTGGTATCACCTGGTGATGTTTTCGTAACAGTTTTTTCTTTACCGCGGGTTTTTGGATCGCGGTGTAATGCACAGAATTTCGATGATGGTCCACCGGCGAATGTTTCATTGCAGCCATCAACAGCACATTTTTTCATTTTAATCTGCGGATTTTTAGTTCGTTTCGGGATCTGCATCATAATCGTCTAATCCTTTTTAAAGCATCACAGTTCATTTTGAGAGTGCGTAATTACCAGAAAATGATACGTCGTACATAGTCCTCACTGTTTCCATACTTTACAATAAAAACACTTTCCCGTCAATGATTGAGTAATTGTCACAAGGATTTTACTGTAATCCTGAGCTCAACAATACTTTCTAACACTAAACAAGAGTGCGATTCAATGGTGTCAAATATTGCGCACATTGTATACTTTAGTAATCTATGTCAACCTGTGTTGAGTTAGTTAAGGGGTATGGAGACAATACGATGAGGATTATAAGTTTAATAGTAATCATGGTTATAGTTTGTTCTCTTTTCGCGCAGCAGCAGCCGTGGGAAGTACCCTACCAGATTGAAGGAGTCTGGATGATGGTTGATGGCGACGGTGGTTCGGATCTTGGAAAAGCAAAAATTACGATTAAGAATGATACTCTTTCTGCGGTGATCACCGAGATTTTTGGCAGGTCGCGGGGTGAGAGTGTCACTTGTGATCTTTGTACTGATTCGTTAAAAGGAAAACCGCTTGTTGGAATGACAATCCTGAAGGGCTTTCGTCAGAAAGACAGAATCTGGCGGAAAGGGCGGATGCTGGATTTTCAGGATGGTAAATGGTACCGTGCAGAACTTGAATTATCCCCGGATGAGACAACATTATCGGTATTCAGTTACATCCGGATCATAGTAAAAGTCGGAAAAACCCAGAAATGGGTAAAAATTCAGTAGTATTTACAACCGGTTTCCGAATAATACCCATGCAGGGACTGAAAGTATGGGACAGTCACAATCCTCGAATTGAAATCGTTTTACTTCTTTGTCCATTGATACTACAAGTCCAAGTAGAATTGGTTTGTCAAGAATTTCTTTTAAACCGGAAAAATGACGAGCATCATTTTTGTTCGTATTATCAGATAGTTTACACTCAATTGCGATGTACCCGTTTTCCATTTCTATTAAAATGTCAACTTCTCGTCCGTCTGTTGTTCGCAGGTAGTAGAACTCTACAGGAGAATCGCTGTTTTGTGCCTGTTTGTATGCTTCACTGAACACTGCACTTTCAAATTCATTACCATCAATTGCACCGGTGCGTTTTAAAATGCCCCTTCGAATACCCGGGTCAAGAAAATGAAGCTTCTGTGATTTTATCAGGCGCTTTTCAGTATTTGCAAACCATGGCGACAACAGGAAAATTTGATAACTTATTTCAAGATACTGAAGATATCGTTTTGCGGTTTGCGCATTTACTCCGGCAGCAGCTCCAATTTGTGCAAATTGAATAGTTTGAGCAGTTCTAAGTGCTGCAATCTTTTGAAGTCTCGTAAAAGGTTCAAGATCAGAAAGTCGTGCCAGATCACTCAAGTCTCTTTGAAGGTAAAGTTCGTGATAGTCTTTAAGCCACATTGATCTATCATAATCGGAAAAGGTATCATTCAATAGTGCGGGCATGCCGCCCCAGGTCAAATAATAATCCCACATTTTATGACTCAGTGAACTCTCCTGAGAAATCTCAAGTAGTGGTTCAGATATGCTTTTTGAGAAATTACTGAAATCAGACTGCGTTTTGCATTGTAGTGCATTTGTCCAAAATGTCGGATGTGGTTCCAGTGATTCACCGATCAGCTCTGGAATTGTAAAGGGGAAAAGTTTTTTCAGTGCAACTCTTCCTGCCAGTGTTTCCCGAACACTTTTTAACAGTAAAACCTTACTTGAACCCAAGAGGATATATCTCAATGAGGAATTACGGTCGTAACATGCTTTTAATGTGTCAAAAATTGCAGGAGCTTTTTGAACCTCATCAAGAATCACAGACGGATATCTGGTTATCCAATCTTCAGGAGTAAATCGGTTATAGATATCCCGTTCTGATAGCGCATCAAAACTAAGCAGTGGTATATCGGGAAAAAGCATTTTGACAAGTGTACTCTTTCCAACCTGTCGTGCACCTGTAAGCACCGTAAAGCGACCTCGTTCGCTTGCAAGTGTCGCTGTTATAGTAGACCCGATCGTTCTTAGTTTGTTCATATGAATTTCACGTTATAATGATTTTCATATAAATATACAATCGACAACCCGTAAATACAACCAGCTTATGGTAGATAATGGCGTAAAAACTACCATGACGTGGTAGTTTTTACGCCATTATCAATAATGAAACCGAAAAAGATGTCAATCGAAATAAAAAGAAACAAAACGAAGAACTACTCGTTTAACGTACTATCCTCGATCCATTTCAGATAATCAGGGTTACCGTGGGTAATTGGAAGTGCCACGACGCAGGGAATCTGATAGGTGTGGAGTTCCTTTGTCCGTTTAAGGACTTTATCAAAAAGTGAGGCTCTTGTCTTGGCAATAAGGATGCATTCGGAATCGTTGCAGATATCACCCTGCCACCAGTAGATCGATTGTATAGCATTGATTATGTTCACACAGGCAACAACGTGTTCAGACACAAGCGTTTCCCCGATGGTTATGGCCTGCTCGTTATCCTTGCATGTTATGTAGACAGCAATAGCATCCATATAAACCTTGAATAAAGAATAATGAAAAAGGATGGCATGGTGTGTTCATCTGAAGCCGTTTACGCACATGTCGGATCATAAAAACAACATTTTCACCTAAGATGCCAATTGTGAAAATCTGTCGAGTGATTATATGCACAAAAACAACCAACCAACGAACTCAATGTTCTTGCTTGTGATGCCTGGTAAATCCTTCCGGATAATAAATCACAAGACACGGATATAGAATTACCCAAGCTTGCTTTCACGATCAAGGATGATCTTTCCAAGTGCTTTCATTGGAACGGGCTTTTCAAAAAAAACCGCATCAAGCTGTTGAAGCCGTTCTTCAGCAATTTCAGAAACATACCCTGAGATCAGCACCTTTTTTACATCGGGAGGTGCAGTCTCCATTAACTCTATTCCATTGAATTTAGGCATTTTATAGTCGGTAATAAGTACATCGACATCGTTTCCAAGCAGAAATGACCGTGCTTCGGCAGCATCATTGAATGTATGAATATTAGTGTTCACTGATGAGCATTCTATAAATGTTTTAAGTAATTCGGTTATCTGGATCTCGTCGTCCACAATTACCACTTCAAGGCTTTTTGTCATCAAATCATTCCCTTCAAATATTGATCTCATTGCAAGATCTTACCATAAAGACCATGAATATTCAATTACTTTTTTTACTAAATTACTTGCAGGCAATGTGTTGAACATTTTATTCGAATACTTGCTGCCCATTGCCTGATATATTTGGGCCCCCCATTATCATTGGTGATGTAAAATCGCTCCAGGGTTGATAAAGTGTATCTGGAATTATTTTTTTAAGTCTGCTTGTGGATGATACTATTTTGCATCCATGGAAAAAAAGGAACCCAAAAAGAACATAGAACTGCTCAGGCCAGCTCCAAAGTATACCCCGGATCTTCCGATTCTGGAACATCGGGAAAAGATTGTATCTCTCATTAAGGAACATCAGGTAGTAATCGTTGCCGGCGAGACCGGCTCTGGAAAAACGACCCAGCTGCCATCGTTTTGTCTTGAGGCTGGCAGAGGTGTTACTGGAAAAATCGGTTGCACACAGCCCCGACGAATCGCCGCGACATCAATAGCCGCGAGAGTCGCGCAGGAACTTGGCTGCGTTCTGGGTAATGAGGTCGGGTACAAAATCCGGTTTAGCGCTATGGAAAAACCACAGACCTGTGTGAAATTTATGACGGATGGTATCCTGCTCACTGAGATCGAACGGGATCCGCTGCTTCGAATGTATGATACATTAATAATCGATGAAGCTCACGAGCGCAGTCTCAATATTGACTTTCTTCTCGGCTATCTGCGTCAGATTCTGCCAAAGCGCAAAGATCTGAAAGTGATCATATCATCTGCAACAATTGATACTTCTCTATTTTCAAAATCATTTGGTAATGCACCGATAATTGAAGTTTCGGGCAGGATGTATCCTGTTGAGGTACTTTACCTTGATCCCCGTAGCGATGATGATGGATCTGATGACGAGGAGGATGTTGACTATATTAATGCAGCGGTCCGGGCAGTAAGGGATCTTTCTGATATGTATGGTTCCGGGGATACGCTGATTTTTATGCCGACCGAGCGTGATATCCGTGAAACCTGCGATAAACTGCATGGGATGCATCTGGACAATACAGATATACTGCTACTTTTCTCGCGTTTAAGCCGGGGTGAACAGGATCTGATCTTTAAAGTCACCGGCAGACGTAAAATTGTAGTCGCCACCAACATCGCAGAAACATCAATAACGGTTCCGGGCATCCGGTTTGTCGTTGATACCGGGCTTGCACGAATCTCCCGCTACATTCCACGACTGCGCACGAATCGTCTTCCGGTGGAAGCAATTTCGAAAGCAGCAGCAAAACAGCGTATGGGGCGATGTGGTCGTGTTATGGATGGCGTCTGTGTCCGGCTGTACTCCGAAAGGGAGTTTAATGAACGTGATGAATACACTCTTCCTGAAATAAAACGGTCGAACCTTGCCGGTGTTTTACTTTCGATGATTGCGCATAAACTTGGTTCCATTGAAGCATTTCCGTTTCTCGAACCACCATCAAAGCAGGCTATCAGTGAAGCGTATGCGCAGTTGAGGGAACTTGGTGGACTTGACGAAAAGAATGTGCTTACAGAAACGGGTCGCGAAATGGCCTATTTGCCGCTTGATCCGCATATTGCACGGATGGTTCTTGCCGCGAGGAAAGAGGGGGCACTTCGTGAAGTAAAGATTATTGCATCAGCACTATCGATTGTTGATCCGCGGGAACGGCCTTTTGACAAGCAGGCTGAAGCAGATCTTATGCATAAGAAATTTCGTGATCAGGCGTCCGATTTTTTACTCTATGTAAATTTATGGGATGCATATCAGAACGAATGGAAAATGCTCAAAACCCAGAACAAAATGAGAAAGTTCTGTAAAGAGCATTTTCTCTCGTATATTCGTATGCAGGAGTGGCATGATGTACATCAGCAGCTTCACGAAACACTGTATCATCTAAAAAAGTATCATGAAAACACCGATCCGGCTCACTATGATGCAATTCATCGCGCTGTGCTTACCGGTTTGTTGACAAATTGCGCAATGAAAAATGATCAGGGAAAATATACTGCCGCACGCGGGCGTGAGGTACTGATCTTTCCGGGTTCATCACTGGCACAAAAGAAAGTCGATTGGGTGATGTGCCATGAGGTCGTGGAGACATCACAGGTATTCGCAAGAACGGTTGCGGTGATCAATCCGAAATGGCTTGAGGAACTTGGAGCACATCTTTGTACGCGATCATACAGCGAACCCTCTTTTGATGAGATTTCCGGATCTGTCAAAGCCGACGAAACGGTATCACTGCTTGGTCTGACGGTCGCAAAACATAACGGTATCCGATATGGGCGGATTAATCAGACAAAAGCAACGGAAGTGTTTATCTGGAAAGGACTCGTTGAGGAACAGCTGAATTGTGCGCACAAATTTTACAGTAATAACAAAAAGATCAGGAAAAATGTAGAGCGCATGGAGGCAAAACTCCGTAGCCGTTCATTATTTGCAGGGGAACAGGCAATTTATGACTTCTATAGTTCCAGAATTGTCAATGTATCATCACTGCATGATCTTAACCGCTTTGTAAAAGATCTCCCTGATGAAACAGTGCTTTACATGAAAGAGTCGGATATACTTACCGATACGTATGATGATCAGGATAAAGTATTTCCCGATTCCGTTACTGTTGGTGATAAATCATTCAGGCTGAAATATAATTTTGCCCCGGGTAATGATACTGATGGTGTTACGATGAAAGTTCCGGCACGTGATGCCGTGTATATTAACGCCGATTCAGTGGGGTGGCTTGTACCTCATTTGTGGCCGGAGCGCGTACTCGAGCTGCTTCAGGGGTTGAATAAAGAAACACGGAAGAAACTGATGCCTCTTAATGAAAAGGCCCGTGAGGTTGCATCAAAGCTCGCTCCGTGCCGTGACTCATTTAATGCAACGGTTGCCAAAATGGTACGCCAGCTTTACGGATTACAGGTTGAATTCAACGATACTGCTGATGAAAAAATATCGCCGCATTTACGGTTGCGTTTTGAGGTCTGTAACGATTCCGGCGAGGTACTTGTCAGTGGCAGGGATACGTCAGTGTTGTCAATTGATAAATTACAGCAGGTGACAGCAGGCGAGAGCGAGTGGGAGAGGGCTGCTAAAAAGTATGAACAGTATCATCTGACCGACTGGAGCATTGGGGAACTTGAGGATTATATCGAGATTGCATCATCAGGGAAGGGGGTGCCACTCTATGGATATCCGGCACTGTGTTCCTTTAATGGTGGTGTTGCATTAAAAATGTGCAAGACCTCCACAGATGCATTACAGATGCATGCGTCAGGGCTTCGTGCACTACTTGAAATTGTTCTCGGTCCTGAATTCGTATGGATCGAACGTGAACTTAAATTTACAAATCAGATAAAACTATTGTGTTCACCATTTGGCGGAGCTGATACGGTGAAACAACAACTGTTGCTATCCGTTAAAGAGTATCTGCTTGATATACCATCACCGCCACTGCCCAGGACACGGGCACAATTTGATGAACTGCTTGCTAAAATCAGGAAACTGACAACCGGATGCGGATATGAGGCATTGACATTAATAGAAAAAATACTTGAACAGTATACATCATGTCTGACATTGATAAGTAAGGAAACCAGATCATCAATGGGTGATATCAGAAAAGAGTTGAAAGCTGATCTGCATGAATATATCAATCTGTTTATAAATAATACTCTCTCATTTGACTGTTTGCGTCAGTATCCGCGTTATTTAAAAGCATTCAGTTATCGTATTCAGCGTGCATTTAACGAGCCATTTAAATACAGTGAGAAACGGGGCCTTTTACGGATGTACAATAAAAAAGTAATTGACGCAGTGGTGAAGATCCCGTTTGAAAAGAAAAAATGTGCGAATCAGTTGTTGTCAATGTATAACGAGTTTGCAGTGTCCCTATTCGCACAGCAGGAGGTTAAAACGCTGTTTCCAGTGTCGGAAAAGAGGCTTGATAAGATGATTGAGGAGGCGGGTGTGTGAATTATGATTTTCCTATTGCACAAATTGAGTGCGCCCCCTAAATCCCCCGCCAATGTCGTTAACTTAAGCTTTACATGTTGCAGCTGTGCCGATTGCGCGCCCCCACCCCAGCTCAAAGCAGCTGGACCTCCCCCGCAGGAGGGAGGTATCTTAACGATTTTCAAACAATTACACCTCCCTCCTGCGGGGGAGGTCGCTCGGCTTTGCGAGCGGGTGGGG
>JAEWVR010000002.1 GCA_023459055.1 Fibrobacterota bacterium | reverse complement strand
TTACGGCTCAGCCCGTTTCCTTTATAATCGATAGAGTCTTGACAACAATGCAATTTCATAAACTCCATTTTTCTTATTTCAAGCCGGCCTTTTCTTAGTGGAAAATTTTATGTAAAACAACGGGTCGCGGCACCGCTTGCTGTACTGTAAAGTAATGCGGAGTCTTCGGAGCTTTACTTTACAGTATGGCAAGCTGTCGCTGTTGCATGCTGTAAATTTGTACATTCTTCGGCGGCGGTCTTCCTTATTTAATATTACAAGATTGAACAATTATTTTTTTGTTTTACTGTTTAGCATGTTCTTCATAAAAGCGCTCAGTGAATCGTTTAATACAGGAATAAACTTATTTAATTCTTCATCGTACTTTTCTAAAATATTAGATTCATACTTAAAATCAAACATATTATTATTGTTTTTGTCAATGGCAACAGATAGGAAAATCTCATTTGTTTCTTTAATATATTTATAATCTAATATCAATTGGTTTTTCTCTGCCAATGTATCCATCTTCTTTTCTTCGAAATCATACATTAGTGGCAATAGTAAATCATCTTTATTTAGTATACTATCATTATTAGTGTCATCAGTACTTACCAGAATAAATAATTTCTTTTTATAATTATTATTAATGATGGGTACGAAATCAATTATTGCTATTCGTTGATTGAAAAGACAAATTGAAGTGCTGTTCATTGAATTATATAAAATCAGGTTGTTAAAAATGCCTCGATAAGGATAAATTCTATCAAAATAATAAGCACTAAACATGTTTCGGGATCGATTTCTTGGGTCACCACCACCACCAGCACCGTAACCCACCATTTCTTCATTTATCGATTTCTGCGATACTGGAATTAGGTACTGTTTTTTTACAGAATCTATAACAAAGAATTCATGATATGCAATATTTTGTTCCAAACCTTTTTCAGAATTTACTTTAACTTTTTCTAAAGAAATTAAATTAGATCGATATCTATTGTCTTGACTCTCATTCCTCTGCTTTTTCCACTTATAATATGTTTGCATTTTCGAAATACCAGTTAAAGAAATTGCGCATATTACCATTATTGACATTGAAATTAGTAAAATATTTTTGGTTTTTGTTAATTTATCCATTTTTATCCTTTTTTAATTTGAAATGTTACAATTAGAACGTTTCAAATTATCACTTTGTTTCTCCGCCGCCATTCTTTTGTACAAATTTATGGCATGCAACGTGCTCGGGCACTCGCCCGAAGTGTTTGCGTAATGGTAATGGAGCAAACATTTTGGGCTGCCCGTGTTGTTTGTCTGTAGGGTTCTGAAACTTGTCCATATAATATTGCAAGCCCAGGGACGGGCTTTGCCTACCTTTCGTTTTCAATTCCCTAGCAATAATTTCAAAGCGTCTACTTTGGATTGAATGTCTACGTCTTTATTCTTGTAAAAAGGATCTGTCTCTACTTTTTTGAAATAGTCAATTGCTTCCTGAATTTTATTTAAACTTTTACATATTCCTGAAACTGCTTCAGCTCTCGCAATTGAAAAAGGTCTACCACCAATCATCTCTACTGCAATGGAATTGTGGAGAAAAGTCTCCTCTTTTTCACAGAATGCGTTTAGTGCATAATTTAAGTCGGAAAATCTATCTAGCCAATCTAACCCCATTTCTAACAAAATGTTCCTGACATCAATTATGCATTCTTCAATGTTTGAACCATTTTTTTCAATGTACCAAACGTTAGGACTAGAATTTTCTTGTTCAATGTTTTTCAATAGAGATCTTCTCGCTTGACATTCGCATTCCTTTGGGTAATCTTTGTTAATTTTTTGAGCAAATGGAATAGAGTTTATTCCCTTGTATTAAACACCTAAATTTACTCCAAATGAAAAAGACGTAACTCCCAATATGTCAGCGTTGTATGAGTTGAAGGATTGGAAATTTATAACTTCAATGGTATCCTTCTTAACACGCCATGAGTCTCGACCGGTAAACTTTGTGAATTCATTTTCTTTTAAGAATGGTCTTATGACATCTCGAATAGCTTTGTTTACTACTTTTGAATCCATTTGTAATCTTTCTTCTTGCTTTTGCCCACACGATGTGGGCTTCATGGCCAAGTTTCAGAACTCTATTGAAAACAACGGGTTGGCAAACCGCACGAAGATTTACGGAACGATAGTGGAGTAAATTTTTGTGCTTTGCCTGTTGTTTGTCTGTTGTTAATTGGGCATCCTTCTCGCCATGGATGGCGATTGTTTTAAAAAATTATTATTCAGGTGGATAAAGGGTATTTTTCATTATTTCACCTTTACTATTAATAGTTCCTTTATCTTCAAAGTTAACGTCATTGAATTTTAATAATATTTCTTGACCTTTTTTTGAAAGAACATTTGTTATTTTCGAAATCTGTTCATAATTCATTTCAAATTTCTTAATTTTAAACATTGACATTTCAGGATTTATAGGCTCAAATTCTACAATACCACTTATTTTTCGACTTAAATTATCAGATTTACCTTCAAAAGTGTAGCTTAAAGAATCTAACTTAATTGAATTGGTAAGCATAATTTTATAAAAAAATAAATTGTATCTATTCTTTTCTTGGGCTGATTCTCTTAATCCGATAATTTCGATAAATCCCTTTTCAAAATTCAAATACAATCTGCCTACTCCATAAATGGTATTTTTATTATTGTTTGGGTCAGATTCTGAATACTCAACTGGAAATTTTGTCCATAAGAAATTTTGAAGAGTTATTTCTCTCTCAGGTATTTTTCCAAAAGAAATAGAAGAAACAATAACCATCAATAAAAAACTCTTTTTCATTTTAATTCCTTTAAAAATATTTATTAACACATTCATAATTTGTCTTTTGCCGCCTGGACGGCGGCTTCAAGGATGCCCAATTAACAATTGCAAACAACTCCTTCAAACACGTCCTTCGTTTACAAGAGAAAAACTTACTTGTAAATATAACCATTTTTATCGTGAAAAGTTCGTGTTTGTCGCTTCTGGTTGTCCTTTTTTCAATAATCCCGCGATGGGACTACGGATCTCTAAGAGCTTGTGTGCTGCGACGTGTGTATATATTTCCGTAGTCTTTGATGATGCATGCCCTAATAATTCCTGAATATAGCGCAAATCGGTTCCCTGTTCCAGTAAGTGTGTTGCAAAACTGTGTCGCAATGAATGGATACCACCCTGAGAATCAATACTTAATTTCCTGCATGATGCCGTATAGATTTTCTCGATTGTTCTTTTTGATAGTGGTTCACCAGTCTTATATCCCTCAAATATATATTTTGTTCCACAACCATCATTCAGCCATTCTGATATAAGTGGAATCAGCTCCTGGTCAAGCATAACCATCCGGTCTTTTTTCCCTTTTCCCTTTCGTATCCAAAGAACACGTCTCTCGATGTCAACATGCTCCGGTTTAAGTGCCTGAACTTCTCCAAGCCGCAAACCACATCCGTACGTTAACATTAAGATTATACGGTGTTTGATGTTTGATGGCGTACTGATTATTTGTGCGATTTTTTCCTTTGAATGCACTCGTGGAAGTGCTTTGTCTGTTTTCATCCGGATAAGAATATCCTCACCTGGTTGCACTTCCAGTACTTCCTCAAAAAAATATGCAATAGACGCAGCGTGCTGGTTAACACTATTTGCAGCAAGCTTCTGATCATCACGTAAATAAATCAGGTAATTCCTGAAACATTCTGACCAGTCCCTGGATGATTCAGGGGTAAGCTGATTGAGAAACCGTGCCACTGCACCCATATAATGGTTTGATGTGTTTTGACTATAGTTGCGGACTGAAATCTGTGATTTCAATTTACAAAGCAGTAAAGCGCGCTCTTCGTGTTCCATTGCAATACTCAGGTGCGATTTTGTTCTACCTTTGGGGTTTGTTAGGGATGGTGCTTTTTTGATCTTTTCATTATCTGCATTTTGTTTGTTAACGATTGTATCATATTTCGGTGCAACACCATTTTGCATTGATGGAGCAGTGTTAGTATCATCATCCTCTGCTTCTGTTATTGCAACAATAGTATGTTTGTGAATAGTCCTTTTTGATAGAGTGGATTCTGCAGTCTTGCGTATCAAACATTCATGTTTTTTTGATACTGCCAATCGGGTATAGAAAAAAAACAATGCATCATACCCTGAATCTGCATTCTGGTATAAAAAATTACGAATTGTCTCATCAGGAATATGATAGGGTGATCCAGGATTTTGTTTTAGAAAAAGTTCAATTACACTTCGCAGGCAATAACTGTTACCGGATTCAATCGTTAAGTAACTGATTACCATATCAAACTTATTAAGCCAGAAATCAATCCATTGCTCAGGTGTTTTGGCTGGTTTTGGTTTAAATACCCTTAGTTCCGGACTCTCTATAGTACTGCTGGCTAAAAGAACATCATTCATAACAACCTCCATTACCGGTGAAATGCGTATAGTGGTATACATTCGGATATGTACAAATGTACATGTACAAATGAACATGTTAAAAATGTATATCATTATTAACTGGAATGCAAGTACTATTTCAATTAGGATATTCTGTCTATGCTATCTTGTGCTTTCATAATTCTACATCCCATATGCTCATAAACCAACAACCACACCAGAATTATTTTCCGTACGGCAAAGTCAACAGAAGCTGAACTGATGTTGTTTTCTGTTGATCAGTAAAAAAACAAAGAAAGCGTGCGCATAAGGTCAATGCTTTCTTGCAAATACAAATTTAGCGATATTGACCCAACGCTCATTCTTAGTTTGACTCAAAAAGACAATAAGGTAATGTACTCCCCCTCTCCATGCTTTAATGGAGAGGGGGCCAGGGGGTGAGGCATCTTCTTTATCATCATCTTATCCTGACAAGCTTAACAGCCTGTTCCTGTCCCTGTGCCCGCAACACGCAAAAATATGTTCCCTGTGCAAGTACTTTAAATTTGTCCTGCCCCGGATTAACAGCAACACGATGGGTACCTGTCGACACCGTGCCCTCAGCAATTTTTTTGATACAACGTCCTGAACTGGTATATAACTCAAGTGACCATCTGTTGTCAGAGCGCAGACTTGAGTTGTCAACGAACGGAATTGTGAACTGCACTGTTGTTGTCTTTACAAATGGATTGGGGTATGCATGCATTGAGAGCGGACTTTTTAGTTGTCCGCGTAATCCCGGTATTCCATTCACATTTACTCCAAAGTCCTGTACATACGAGTCAATGTTCAACTGCTCCTCTGCGAGCCATTTGCTTCTTTCTGCTTCACGTGCTTTTATCCGCGTTACCCAGCTCTCACCCAAACCCTCAGAATAATCCCCCGATGATGGCACACCAATATCGATCCATGCGCAGATTTTATCGTATTCCTCTTTTGTAAGATTGACATCATGGTGACCTTCATCCAATAGTCTCACGAGCGGACTTTTGCAGGCTCCGGTTCTGTAGGGTGGTTGCAGTAATGGTGAATCTTCCGCACTCTGCCACCAGACATACTTTCCCCGGTAATCCCAGTCTTTGGTTGTCACCAGTGTCTGATATGCTTTTGCTGAAGTCCTGCCGGATATTGTCCACGATCCGGCCGGGCCAAGTGGAAGTTCAAGCGTTCCCCGGCTCAAATCAATCCCGTCTACGTTTGATACCCCATGACATGATACACACTTATTGTCAAGTATCGGCTGAATCTCTTTTGTAAAACTGAATCCTCTCGCGGGACCATAGAAAGAATCAAGAACCAGGGGCTCACGTTTCAGCGCAAGTGGTATGTAGGGTAATGTGGGTATTGCTTCAAGCTTGGATTCATGACAACCGATACAGGTGTTATTTTCACCAGGCATAAGTGTCGTCCAGGAACGCATGGTTTGTACAACGTGTCCCTTACTGTCAAGAGCCTGGAAATAGACCGGTGTACGGGCAGGTACATAAAACGATGCTGATCCGTCCGATTCAATTGGTGTTTCGCCTAGTATTTTTTTGACATCCCAGGATGCACCAACGGTTGCAATTGGTATTGGTGCTGTTGCACCGCCATTATTAATACTGCCGGGCCCGCAGTTCATGCCACCGGCTCCCGATGATGGGCCCGTGCGGTAGTCGAGCGCTACAACACGTAATCGTTTGATTGTACCTTTGGGTATATTGTCAAGAAGAGGAGCCTGAGAAATATTGATATCCATTATCTGACAAATTCCGTTTGATTTGCTCCAGTCGGTTTTATCGGCAATAACCGGAGGTTTTTTGCGCTCTTTAATCAGCCGTGGTGATGCACAAATGCCCGGGACGATTAATTCCTTCTGACCATCGTATGTCATAAAGTAAAGTCCATCAGCCTGACAGACCAGCATGGAACTTTCGTCTAATGGATAGGGCCATGTATAAGGTCCGGATGTCCAGGAGTCATTAGGGTAGGCATTTTGCTTTGGAAATTTTGATGGGTCAAATGCATAGGAACCCCATTTTGCCTGGTATTCAGTTACACTAAGCCCTCCAAGGCTTGTTGCCCAGTTACCAATAGTGTCATCTTTGGGCAGTCGTACTGGAGCAAGCAGTGTGATACCATCACCGTTAGCAATTCCATAATTACGATCGACAGTACACACAATGCCGGATTGTCCGGAATGGTACCCGCCGGCAATGGCCATGATTTTATCAGTACCTGGAATCTGACAGGGATAATAGAGTGCTGTCGGCCACCAGGAGTTGTTTCCATAATATTCCATTTGACGGGTGCCATCAGGGTTTACAGTAAAAAGACCATGCGCATAGGTGTGGTTTTTATCATTGTAATCCCATCGTGAATAGATTATCTGACCACTTGACAATACGGATGGGTAACAGATATGTGCCTGATCATAGCTGATTCTGCGAAGATAGTTCCCATCCTTGTTGCAAAGGAACAAATTTGCCGTAACTGACGCATCGTCAAGACAATCTCCCATCTGTATCATACGGGTGGAACAGAACAGGATGTCGTCATTAGGAAGGTAAACCCCTTCGACATCAGAATTGTGTCTGAAATCAGATGCAGAACCACCCGAAGTGATTTGCCGTTTTGTATTTGTACTTAAGTCAAGTTCGTAAAGGTGATATGATTTTTGACCGTTTTCAGGATCACGATATGCATACAGTATCCGCTTCCCATCATAAGAGACATCCGGATCGCGTGTCTGACCGCTTACAACCACTGATGGTTCTCCGACACCACCTTTCATGGTTACAACAACAAGGTCTCCGCCGGTTTCGTTTGCATTATCGATATATATTTGAGCCCACACGCCATGGGCAGAATACACAATCCTGGTAGAATCGGGCAGATGTGTTTCCAAAAGAGCTGCTCTGCGCGCGGATGCAGCCTGGATGTAACGTTCTTCAGGTGATAACATCGCTGCGGCGGAACCGAAAACCTTGCCGAGTTTTGCCTGTAATGCGGCTCTTTTCTCTGATGGCAAACCTGCCATGATACTGCTTATTGCAGCAGAATATCCCTTTTTGTCTACAGAATCCTGTGTTTTCCAGACATTAACAATTGCTTCATAATGTGGGTTATTCCGTGTTAGTACTGAAGCTTTACACAAGAAGAAAAATGAAAATAGTAAAAACAGGGTGATGTTAAACCGGATTCCAGAAAAAACATTCTGTATGGATAGCATGCAGGTCTTTCGCTTCATTGAATGTAGTGATTGGCTTGTAGTGTTGTTCATGGATAAAAAATCATTTATGGTTGATGCAGGTGTCAATGGGGGAGGGGAGTACACAGAGATAAGAATTATTGGTATTTAGGTAATGACTTCATTATTTGTGGACTAAATGAATAATGTACTACGTTTGGACTATATGTAAAACTATATTGATTATATTTTTTACGATGGACTGGCACAGAAGGATGAATGCCAGTAATTAAAATGTATTGAAAATGTTTAAAAAATAATACTACGGAGGTCAGAATATGGTGGGAAACAAGCATTTAGCACTCTTTTTAGGTGTTCTAGTATCAGTAGCTGCTATACAGGCACAAGTCGATCCGAATTTTCACTGCTATCTTCTTTTCGGGCAATCAAACATGGCCGGTGGGGGAGCCGGAGTTGCTCTTGGCGGATCTGGTAGTGGTACATTAAATGCTGCAGATTGTGATACATCACCACGGGTTAAAGTGCTCGCATTCACGACGTGTAATGCCGGCTCAATTGTCGCCTGTAAAAACTCACCTCAGGGACGTACCGCTGACAAATGGTACACTGCATCACCGGCGCTTCATATCTGCAATGAAGGGGTCAGTCCGGGAGACTGGTTCGCAAAAACGATGCTTGACTCCATTCGCAGTGATATTAAAATCGGGCTCATTCCCTGTGCGTTATCAGGTCAGGGATTGCAGGTTTTTGTAAAAGGCGGGAGCAATTTTAATATACCAAACTGGGCTCATCCTACACTTGCAAACAGCAGCCCTTACACCTGGATGCTCAACAGATGTAAAATCGCACAGCAGACTGGCGTCATTAAAGGAATTCTGATCCATCAGGGTGAAAGCGGTTCCGGCGGTAGGCCATGGGGTGATGTTGCGAAACAGATCATTGATGATCTCAAAAAGGATCTCGCACTTCCAGGCAATATCCCGGTAATCGTTGGCGAACTTCGACAGGATTCAAAAGCCTGCTGTGCTGGTGGCAATACTGCAATAAATGCATTTGCAAAATCATATCCAAGTGCCGGACTTGCATCATCACAGAATCTTGGGGTGCAGACGGATGCTGATGATCCCTATCATTTTAATCCTGAAGGAATGCGGGAACTTGGAAAACGCTATGCCCGTGCATTTTTAGGGCTTGCTGACAGACAATATGTACCACGTAAAGGGGATGTAGCAGTAAAAAATCCGCAAAAGAGTGCGATGCTCTCTGCCACAAAGTTACAATCCCTCAGCGATGATATTCAGATGTATACAATTGACGGTAAGCGAATTTCACGAAATCAGATTAAAAGTGATTTACCCGGTGCGTCTCATTCCGGGAACGTATATCTCGTTAAAGGAAAATCGGGACATAATACGCAGTTGATGCTGTTGAATCCTTGAAAAAAATGTTTTCAATTGGAATGCTGGTCTCACGGCATTGCTTTGGGGCCGGTTTTATACTGTAGATTGCAACCCCGATTAATCAATCTCATTGTTGTTTTTGTAAAGGGGATGAGTCTCCCGGTGGAACATGGTTCACATTCATTCGGGGTAAGTGGAATAAAGAGGAATATTCTTAATAAGCTAGACAAAATAATAAGATGGTTGTGTCAATCATGGAAAGTATACACACATTCAGATTTTCAAAGTCCCCCCAGCATGGTTTGCAGGGGATGTGAGATTTACAAAACAATCCACAATCCGAAGGAAACATCAAACCCCTCTTCTAATAACATTTGTAAATATGTCCCCGTAGCGTTTGCTCTGTGATGTCGGCGTTGCCTGAATAACCGCAACAAGGTTCTCCTCCGGCACCACATTGACTTCCTGACCGCCAAATCCTCTGCAGGCATATCCTCCGTCAAAGAGCCACCATAAAAAACCGTAATTTTTATCTTGCGGTGATGGTGTTATAGCCTGCTTTATATAATCACCTGATACTATTTGTTTGTTATTCCATTCCCCGTTATTTAAAAAGAGTAATCCGATTTTTGCAAGCTCCTGTGCTGTCAGATCTGATCTCTCCTCTTGTCCGTCAATTACCGTATAATGTATTCCGCAAGGGCTTAATCCCCATTCGCCGCTCTGAATTCCCAGTGGCTTGTAAAGAAACTGAGAACAGAAATCATACGTCGTCATGTCGCTTGCCTTGTTGATTAAAGCGGAAAGAAGGATGACATCCCATTCTTTGTAAACGTGCTTTGATCCGGGGAATTCTGTTACAGCAACATCGGCTATATGAGTAAGCCAGTTATTTGAATGAAACAGTTGTTGCAGCATGGGGCAGTGGTAGTGGATACCACCGTTCCAGTATATGCCGGAACTCATGGTCAACAGGTCGCTTATTGTTATTAATTTATGATAGGGATGAATATTCTGTTTAATTCTACTTTGTTGAATTGAAAATGGCAAAAAGCAAAAAAATAATATATATTTATCAATAAGTTAACATTTGTAACACTGTGGGTTTTGTACATCTATTCAGGATGTTTATGAAACCCCAAAAAA
>JAEWVR010000001.1 GCA_023459055.1 Fibrobacterota bacterium | reverse complement strand
TTAAGATGATTAATGAAATCCTGACGTACAGTCATAGAATGCCTCCTGTAAAACGTTAATGAATGGTTGTTCCTCGTTATGAGTGAACAATGGTTTTATAGGAGGTAAATTTACTTATTAGGAAGGGCGCTAAACTGCCCGCCTGAGCGGGCTTGGTTCAACAGCGCAAGCTTGCCATACTATAAAGTAAAGCTCCGAAGGCTCCGAATTACTTTACAGTACAGCAAGCGGTTGCGCGGCACGTTATAAGAAATTGCACTTGGAATTTTGCACAAAGAGCTGCCCGTCCATGGGCAGAAAGAAATTGAAAATTAATCCTTGAAATAAGTACGGATATTCCGTATATTATAAGTATGGAAATAATATTTATTGAAACCCCTGATTTTGTTAAAAAGATTGAAAAAATAGCTTCTCCTGAAGAATTTTACCAATTGCAGGATGAGCTTTTAATTGATCCGGAAAAAGGCAAAATTGAAAAAGGAACTGGTGGAGCCAGAAAAATTAGATTAAAATTTGGTAGTCGCGGTAAAAGTGGTGGTGCAAGAGTAATCTATTACTACGTTGATCTTCGGGGTGAAGTATGGTTTTTAGATGCATATTTGAAGAATGAAAAAGAAAGAATAAGTGAAGAAGAAAAAAAGAAACTATATATATTTATCAAGGATGTAATAAATGGAAAAGAATGAAAAATATAGAGTAACAAAAATATCAAGCACTGGAACCAGAGTTTCAAAAATGATGTCTGATACACAACTGCAACTTTATCGGGCTCAAAGAATGAAAGAAATGAGGAAAAAAGAATTAGGCTTGACACAAAAGGATTTAGCTGAAGCAGTAGGAGTAAATTTACGCACTTTACAGGATTGGGAATTGGGACGTAGCCCTATGCCAAAGCCTGTAGAAAAATTAATGATATTAATGAAAAAAATGCCTGCTGTAAAAAAACATCTATTGGCAGATGCATAAAAATAGGAAATAAGACTGTACTAATGATAGTGCAAACGTCCTGTTTGCAAACACAGAATGCGCAAAATTCCAAGTGCAACATCTTACAACACAGAGTATTCAATCGGAAATGCCACTTAAAAATAAACAGAAAAGGCCCGGTTCATTTCCGATTGAATGCCGTAGGTTCCGATATTTCTTCGAAATTGAACCGAGCCTGTGCCTGCAATGAAGTACCGTTTTACTATGGAGTTTTCATCTTCTCCAGATGTAAATTATACACCAGATTATGAGTTGACATTATATAAAACTCCCTTTTTTGATCTTTGTTTCTCTTCTGTTGCTTGACATATTTAACCTCACTCTCCTTTTTTTCAAATACTATATTACGGCATACAAATTGTACACATGATAAAATCAGTTTTTTCTCTGCTCGTTTCAGTTATCTGAATCGCATTGTAATCAACAGCGCATGGTTTGTACCTCATTTCCGTCATTATTGAGTTTTTTTCTACAGCCCGTGTTGTTATTGTCAACATTGAGAAACGTACATTTCTCATTATGCCGACTTTACAATAAGGACACACTCCAGGATCACGTCCTGTTTTTTCTTCAACTATTTCGTGCCACAATTTTTTCGGACGGTCTTTTACCGGTACATACGGTTTAATTGATTTGAATACCGTCCGTAACCGTTCGAGTGCAGCTGGTCTTGCCCGGCAACTCATGAAAACGCAGTGACGAATTCGCATAAATCCCGGCGGTACAACGTGTAAAAGAAATCTTCTGATAAACTCCGATGTCGCAAGTGTCATTACTTTCTGTTTATTATTGTCAGCATAATCCCGCCACCTAAAGGATACCGTATCTGCGGGATGGTAAAAACAACATGCGAATATGGTACCGGCAGGAGTTCATCCATACGGTTTGCAATCCATCAGGCTTTTGCAATGTGACGCAACAACTGCTTACCTTCGCTAAGGGAGGAGCGCCTGTTCAGAAAATTGCGCCATTGTTTCCCTTTGTGCAGGAAACCGCACAGTTTGCACTCAGTGGAACAAATGTTTCCTGCGATTTCAACATTCAACAAAATCTTTGGAATTGTAATTATGACCGGAATCAGATCGGCCAGGTTATCGACAACCTCATTATCAATGCTCAGCAAGCAATGCCGGTAGGCGGCAGTATCAATGTTTCTGCTCAGAATGTTTCTCTATCCGAAAAGAAGCATCCCCTACTTACAGAAGGAAACTATGTCAAAGTATCTGTAAAAGATAGTGGTGTTGGCATTAAGAAGGAATTACTCGCGAGGATATTCGACCCATTCTTCACGACAAAAACAAAAGGGCACGGGCTTGGTCTGGCCACGTGTTACTCAATAATCAATAGACATGGCGGCTGCATTGATGTCGATTCCGAGCTTGGTAAAGGAAGTATCTTTCATGTGTATTTACCTGCAACAGATACACAAGCCAGCGACATTGTTAAACAGCAGAGCGCCCAACATAAGGGATGCGGAACGTTTCTCGTGATGGACGATGAAGAAGTTATGCGTGACATTCTTAAACAGTTGCTCGAATCATTCGGTTATTCAGTAATCTGTAGGGACAACGGCAAGGATGCTCTATCTTTTTTTATTGCAGAAATGGAAGCAGAAAGGCCCATAGCCGGACTGATCTTTGACCTTACTGTACCTGGCGGGATGGGCGGGATGGAGGCTGTGGCGGAATTGAGAAAGATAGATGCCAAAACACCAGTGTTTGTTGCAAGCGGCTATGCCGATGGTACTGTTATGAAAAATCCTGTTGAATATGGATTTACAGCAAGCATAGGAAAGCCATTTCGAAAAGCAGAACTCATTGAAATGCTTGACAAGGACATGAAAACCGGAACCTGAAACGAGAAGAACGCGTTACACTCCAATGTAGAAAATATGTGTTATGGTTTAGGAGTGACACTACAGTATTTTGTATTCGAATCTGTTGTTGCACACAGTATGGGGTTGTTTTTCATTGAATAACATGAGTGGTTACGCCTCCGCTCATCCTCCGCTTCGGTGTAAAGGCAATAATAGAAGGGCACGGTGAAAAACAGGAGTGCCCAAACAGCCAAACAACAAACTATTTTTAATTTGAAAACACCAGGATTGATGTATAATAAAACTTCCTATGCTATCACACGCAGGGTAACGGAGCAGTTAATGATATTATTTGGCAAGGGAATATTCTTATATGAGTTCTGGTAAATCTAAATTATGGACAAGCAATTTTATTGCAACATTTTCAGTTAATTTCTTAACTGCGCTTTGTTTTTATTTTTTAATGATCGTTATATCTTTATATGCAATAAAAACATTCAATTCATCACTTAGTCAAGCTGGTTTTGCTGCAAGCATTTTTATAATCGGCGGATTGGTTTCCCGTTTGTTTTGCGGAAAATGGATTGGATTGATCGGCTATAAAAGAACCTTTTGTATCGGACTGGCTGTAAATGTTGTAATGTCGTGCCTGTATTTTTGTGTCAACAGCGTTTCACATTTGTTAATTGTACGCTTTATGCACGGCGCAGGATTTGGCATTACAACAACAGCAACGGCAACAATAGTTGCATTTATTGTTCCTAAGGAACGATGTGGTGAAGGCATCAGCTATTTTGGCCTGAGCCAGATATTAGCAACAGCAATAGGACCATTTATCGGGATGTTGCTTCTCCGCCATGGTAGTTTTAATACAATATTTATGGTGTGCACTATTATATCAGGAGCATGCCTGCTGATTATGCCTTTAGTTTCTTTACCTAAACTGGAATTGACAAATGAACAATTGAAAGAAATGAAGCAATTGAGCCTGAATAGTTTCTTCGAGTTTAAAGTCATTCCTATAGCAGTCATTTGTATGCTTGTTTTTTTCTGCTATTCCACTGTTATGACGTTTCTTGCTGTGTATTCAGAAAACATTAACCTGTCACATGCAGCCAGTTTCTTTTTCGTTGTTTATGCCATAGTCATTCTGATTTCAAGGCCAATTACCGGTCGATTGTTTGATGTAAAAGGAGAGAATGTAATCATCTATCCTGCAATTGTACTATTTACTATAGGAATCGCTTTATTCAGCCAGGCGCATGCCGGTTATATACTTCTGATAGCTGCAGGTTTGATTGGAATGGGCGTTGGAACGATACAACCCAGTTCTCAGGCTATTGCCGTAAAATTAGTACCCCGACATCGTATTGGATTAGCTAATTCCACCTATTTTGCGTTAGCGGATATCGGAATGGGAATGGGACCAATAATAGCTGGATTCCTCATTTCTTTCACGGGTTACCGGGGAATGTATGTGGGTGTTTCAATATGTGCGGCATTTTGTTTTCTTTTGTACCATTTATTCCATGGAAAAAATGTCGCAGCACGAATCAAATACCCAAAAGAGGTATAGCCATGTCAAAACAAACACTAAAGCAAATTGCACATAGATGGATAGAGGCCTATAAACGCCATAGCCCTGATTCAATTATCGAATAATATGATGAATTTGTGATAAGTCTACTATGTTTAATCAGCTAAAACCCGATACCGGTCACTGAAATAGTTTCTTACGAACAACCTTTCTTGGCAACTTCCATCAGATATTGTATCATATATTATCAATAACATATCAGAAGGCTGGGGTATTTAATGTGTTTTCGCTCATTTACGCAAAGGTGAAACGATCACACATTGAACAGTTTAAGCGACCAGGTGACATTCAGAGTAACGTTGCCATATTACTGGTTCAGCGTTATCAATAAGGAAGGTAATGATGCACAAACAAATCACAGTGAATCTGGGTAATTTTCTATTATCATTATCTGAAATCACAGACCTTGCAAATCCACTTATTGTTCAACATCAGCAAAGAACAGCTTTTATTGCACTGGAAATCTCAAAATGTTCAGCAATCAGTTCAGATTTATTGGAAAACATCTTTACCGCATCATTACTTCACGATATTGGTGCAATTTCCATCGAAGAAAAAATTGCTATCCACAATTTCGAATCTACTGACTATGAACTTCATTGTTTACGTGGCGAACTATTACTGGAACAAACACCCTGGTTAAGTAAAATATCAAAAGTTGTTCGCTATCATCATAAGAGTATTCAGGAATGGGATGATGGGATTGACAACCAGCTGGTATTCGCTTCTCAGGTAGTATTGCTGGCAGATTATATTGAACGACTCATTGATAGAAATACGTATATTTTGCATCAAAACCAGATAATTATTGATGCAATCTTGAAATTAAAAAACACCGTTGCTCATGAAAAAGTAATCGATTCATTTATAGAAGCATCAAAGCGTGAAGAATTCTGGCTTGATCTTGTATCGCCTCGTTTATACCCGCTTCTCCTTCATAACGGCCCATATAAAAATATTGAAATTGATTTAAAAGGTATCGCATTGATTGCTGAAGTTTACAAAGGTATTATTGATTTCAAATCACCATTTACCGCCACTCATACCGCAGGGGTATCAGCGTGTGCAGAAATACTTTCGCGATTGTTTGGTTTGACAGAGATGGAAATAAATCTCATGAAAATTGCCGGGAATTTACATGATATTGGAAAGTTGATAGTTCCAAACAGTATTCTCGAAAAACCGGGTAAATTGACATGTGAGGAATTTGCAATTATCCGGTGTCATACCTATTACTCATATTATGTTATAAATACTATTGGCGGTCTGCGGCAAATTGCCGAGTGGGCAGCATTTCATCACGAAAAACTTGACGGTAATGGATATCCCTTCCATTGTAAAGCAGAGAATATTGATACCGGTTCCAGAATCATGACTGTGGCAGATATTTTTACTGCTATTTCTGAAAACAGACCGTACAGGGTCCGTATGAACAAAGATGAAATAATCAGAATAATGCAACGGCAATCAGAAAAAAAACATCTTGATTCAAAAATTGTTACGTTACTTCTTGATGAATATGATACTGTTGACGCTTATGTACAGAGCAAACAAGCAGAAGCAAAAGAGTTTTATGAAAACCGGTTCTTAACTCTGTCCAAAAATGTTAATCTATCCGATTGTCAAATCAGATAAGATTTTCGTAAGTATGCACCTGAGATAACAGGCCTCTTTGTCAACTATTCCTGATCTCACAGCATGAAACATTTTCCAGAAGTATTTCCCGGTACTTTGCAAGTGTTTCATCGGTTACATGATGATTACTTACGGCGTCACCGTTGACAAGTGCGCCACTGTTTTTGAACCGCTGAAGGTATACTTTTGATACACCATTAATCATAATTCCTGTTTCACAGATCACTTTTTCGTTAATATAGGGTTCAACCACCGTAATGCGGATCTCAGCATGTTCACCCATTGAGCGTACTATATCAATAGACTCACGGATACGTTTTTCCGAATCGCATAGTTTACACCCTACCATGTCATACTTGTCAATCGATGTCTTTATGTCAAGCGCACAATAATCCGGTGATATTTTTCTGACTGATTCAGGATTTAGACCATTTGTGTCAAGCTTAATTTTCATACCTGCCTGGCGAATCCGCACTGCCACCATTTCAAGAGAGGAATGAAGCGTCGGCTCTCCGCCTGTTAACACTACACCGTGAATAACAGAGCGCCTTTTATGAACAAACTGTTCGATTATAGCAAAATCTATTTCGGGTAGCTTACCAAATACTATATCCGGATTGTGACACCAGGGACAACGCAAATTGCATCCCTTAAAAAACAGTACCGTTGCAATTGTTCCCGGGTAATCGATAAATGAATTTTTCTGCCACCCGATTATTCCAACATGTTGTTCCTGCATGATATGATCAATCCCTGAATAAACTACTCCGGCAATTTACTGCAACACACAATGTCATCCTTAATCAGTGTTGCAGATTACATCAGCCGATTGTCTTCATGTGTAAATAGTTGCTTATTGTTCTGAGTAATGGTTCCGGTAAAAATACTGTAACAAAGCATAACTCAGATACTTATTGAACATTCCGGGTTAAATATACAAAAAGCCTGTAGTACAAGCACGTTATACTACAGGCTTTTTTAGGGCCGCTTCGAGAAATGCTATATTACTTTTCCCATATACTCTTTTTCGACAGTATCAATATCAACCCCGTTACCCATTCTGTCATCCAGATTATCATAGGATTCAACAGGAATTGTTTCCGGTTTAATTTCCACATTCCTGGTTTCATTGAGATCATATACTGACCGTTCACTGAATTCCTCTTTTTTACCGGGATTCCAGTTCTGAACGGGCCGGTAATATCCGACAATTCGTGCATAGACTTCGGTTTCTGCACCGCAATCAGGACATGTGTACTGTTCACCTTTAAGATATCCATGAGACTCACAAATGGAAAATGTTGGTGATATTGTAAAATAAGGAATTTTATAATTGGTGGCTATATCCTGAACAAGTTTTCTGCAAACCGTGTAATCATCAATACTCTCGCCGATATACGCATGGAACACTGTCCCACCTGTATACAATCCCTGTATCTCATTTTGTTTATCAAGTGCCTCAAAGATATCGTTAGTTGCATTAACGGGTAATTGTGTCGAGTTTGTATAATACGGACTATCACCTCCCGGTATGCTCATTCGTGAAAATTTTGTTCTGTCAATCCTGGCAAGACGATGTGATGTTCCCTCACCGGGAGTGGCTTCAAGATTATATAAATGTCCAGTTTCCTGCTGATACATTGTCAATCGTTCTCTCATATAGGTGAGTACTTCCATGGCAAAATCCATTGATGACTGACAGGTAAGATCTTTTCCAAGAAAATTCAGTACTGATTCATTCATTCCTATAAGCCCGATTGTCGAGAAATGGTTATTCCAGTGACGTAAATACCTTTTTGTATAGGGGAATAACCCCTGATCCATCAGTTTTGTGATAACTTTCCGTTTTATTTCGAGTGAGTCCCGTGCGATGTCCATATAATGATCAATCTGACGGAAATAATTTTCACGCGTAGTTGACAAATATCCGATTCGTGGCAGGTTTATTGTTACAACCCCTATAGATCCTGTGAATTCATCTGATCCGAATAAACCGCCCCCCCTGTTACGAAGTTCTCTCTTATCAAGTTGTAATCTACAGCACATAGAGCGCACATCTGATGGATTGAGTTTGGAGTTCATGAAGTTCTGGAAATAGGGAGTACCATATTTGCCGGTCATTTTAAATAACAGTCGCGCATTTTCGCTGTCCCAATTAAAATTAGGTGTAATATTATATGTTGGAATCGGATACGAAAATCCTCTCCCATCCGCATCGCCATCAAGAAGCACTTCAAGAAACGCCTTATTGATAATATCCATTTCCGCCTGAAATTCGCCATATGTCTGTTCAAGCGGCTTTCCCCCGACAATTGCCGGTTGATCCCGCATATCATCCGGTACGATCCAGTCCAGGGTAATATTTGTAAACGGAGCCTGTGAGCCCCAGCGTGATGGCGTATTGACCCCAAAAATGAATGACTGAATGTGTTGTTTAACTTCGCTGTAGCTTAAGTTGTCAACCCGTACAAACGGGGCAAGATAGGTATCAAATGATGAAAACGCCTGAGCGCCAGCCCATTCGTTTTGTAAAATACCCAGGAAACTGACCATTTGCTGGACAAGTGTCGACAGATGCTTTGGTGGCGTTGATGAAATTTTCCCTTTAACTTTTCCGAGCCCGTCAGTGATCAATTGACGCAATGACCATCCTGCACAATATCCTGAAAACATTGACAAGTCGTGTATGTGGATATTGCCATTTCTGTGCGCCATGGAGATATCATGACCATAGATATTTTCCAGCCAGTAATTTGCAGTAATTGCACCGCTATTATGAAGTATCAGTCCGCCAAGCGAATAATTGACATTTGAATTCTCCAGAACCCGCCAGTCCGCTTTATCAAGATATCCATTCATTGTTGACGCAATGTCAACGACAAGATCTTTTGTACTTCTGATACGCCGATGCTGTTCACGATAGAGGATGTACGATTTTGCGACTTTTGCATGTCCGAATTCGATAAGTACCTTTTCGACCAGATCCTGAATCTCTTCAACGGCGGGAATTGATTTGGGATGAAATTTTCTTCCTATGGCATCATCAACATTTTTTGCAAGGGAGAGAGCCAGTCCGAAATCATTGCCACCAGTTGCTTCGATCGCTTTGAAGATTGCGTTGGCAATTTTGTAGTTATCATACGGTACAAGTTTTCCATCACGCTTTCTGATCGTTGAAATCATTTCTACATCTTCTCCTGTTGATAAATCATCAGGTTAGCACGTGCAACCCGGTTTCGTAAATTTAAAGTGACCAAACGTATTACAGTATTAGCCGGTATTTTACTACTATATATGCTACCTGTTTACCAATCAGTGTACCATGTATGTGAAACAGAGTCAATGATGTAGTATAAAAAAAATCCTGTCTTAAACAGGATTTTTTTTGTGCGCTTTTGTTGACATCTAATTATTACTTGGCAATAGAATCTGTCGGGTTGCCTTGTGCAACCACATCACGCTGGATGATATGTGGTGTAACAAAAATGATCAGATCCTTTTTATCAAGACTTTTTCTCGAACGCTTGAAAAGATTACCGATAAACGGAATGCTTTTCAAAAATGGAATTCCTTCTTCAGCTTCGATTTTCTCATTAGATGTCAACCCTGCGATAACTACAGTTTCACCATTACTTACAACGACATTCGTTTGAGCACTCTGACGGTTGATAACCGGTATCCCTTCAACGAGCTGATACGATTCCTTCTTGGGAGCAAGTTCCAGCAGTATCCGTCCCTCACCGCTTAAGTGTGGTTTTACGGTTAATTCGGTACCAGCATCAATGTAGGTAACGACCGTATTTCCCGCTACATCAAGATTGCTGAATGGTACTTTTTGACCCATGAAAATTTTTGCTTCTTTATTGTCAAGAGTTGTAATCTGTGGCTGCGCAACGACTTCACCCTTTGCATCAGAGAATAAATATTCAAGTGCTGCGGTAAGATTATCTGAATTGAGGATTCCATACGAAACTTTTTCAAGCGCACCGGCAACAACATTTTCTCCACGCCCCAGATGTTCAACATTTACACCTGCGGTTTTATTAAAAAAGCCCCAACTGATACCAAGTCTCTGTGCGGCCCCGGAACTGACTTCAATGATTTTACAGGATATTGATATTTGCGCTGTCTCGATATCAAAAGCTGCAATCATTTTCCTGATTTGCTCAATCGCCTGATCTGTGTCCACAATAATTAATGAATTATTATGCTCAACAGCAGTCAGTTTTCCTTTAGCAGATAGAAGTCCCATAACCGATTCTTTAATTGAACCAACCGGTGAATGATTGATCTTGATGATTTCCCTGCGTAAAGGAGCCATATTGACAGCAATATCTTCGGTTGCTGCTTTAGCTGTCTGACGTTTCATATAGTCATCAGCAGTCAGTATATACACATAATTCTCTTCACTTGTCAATGTTAGATTTGCAATACGGCATACGATAGTCAATATTTCGATCCATGTTTTTTTGGTCACAGAAATAGATACTGTGCCCTTTACATTATCGGCTGCGACAATATCGACACCACTATATTCACTGAGCTGCTTAAACACAGATCGAAGGTCTGCATTGTATACATCGAAAAACTCAATTACTTTTGCATTACGTGCTGTATAATTTGCATCCTGCGCTTCAACGGAAATACAGATGATTGCCAAGATGCAACACACTGTACCGAAAATTTTTCTATATCCTGCTACTGGCATCATTTACCTGCCTCCTGCTCCTGATTTGTTGCAAGGCGTATTGTGTATGACCTTGAGATACCAAACTCGGTTAAAAGAAATACAACCTTGTCTTTATAGATCTTTAACACTTTTCCTCTGTTCACCTTATCATTTTCTCTCAGTGCAAATGGTTTCCTGTCATTTTTAAGATCTTCAAGAAGCGCGATCTGCTCTGCATTGTCAATCAAAACACCAACCAGTCGCAAATGCTCAACATTTGCACCTTGAGAATCATCCGTTGTGTCCACAATAAGCGGTAAAAACGGATCACGCCCGCTACGAACATATCGTACATGATTTCTTATAGTGTCGATCAATGATGAGTCCTGTTTTTTTTCAACAATTTCAAGCGTCGTAACTGGTCCGACAGTAGGTGCATCTGCTCCCGTTGCGACGGTACTTTCTACAACTTTTGGAATTTCGTTTACAACAGGCACCTCCGGATTTTGTGCCTTTTCAATTTTTTGACGTGCAACGATAATGGCACGCTGCTGCTCATCAGTAATTTTTGTACTGTCAACTACGTTTTTATCATAAATCCAGCCAGTGATTTCACCGGATCTGACTTGATACCACTGTCCTTTTTTTGCAATCTGATCGACCTTCTCCCCAATCGGAAGTTTTCCTGCAATTGCAGCAGCCCCGGATGCATCAGCACGTATATTTACATTATCATTAATGACAATCAATGGTGCCTTATGAGGCGGTGTCAGATTAATTGTTGATTCATTGACATTAGGTGCAATAGATGTCACCGGTGAATCCTGTATTGCAAATGTATTATCTTTTGTGGCAACCAATGCACCGGCATCTGTCAATGCACGTTTTTCAAGTGTTTTAAGATCTACACTGTATGATGGCAGATCGTAGAGTGACTGTTCAAGAACGATACCAAGCTCACTACTCCATTGTGTCAACTTATCCGATGATTTACTACCAGAAATAAAAGTGATCGTTTTTTCTTTTTTAAGCATGACCCCATTTTTAAGATCACTGATCTTTCTGTCCATAACAATTGCAACCTGAAGAAACGCCCTTGAATTTATAGTTTTTTCTTTTACTCGTATGGCACTATAGGGTATTCCTTTTGGAACATTTACCATATTACTTCTGAGCGCAATTTTTGTTTTTTCTATTTCGAGATATATTGTATCCTTTACCCGTTTCACATTGCTCTGTGCATCGCGGTCAAGTTCAAAACTTAATGCACATATGTTATTTCTCTGTATCACGGCAATATTTACAAGACGAGCCTCAGATGGTGCATTGATTGATTCATTCACCAGGGCAGGAGTTTTTTCAGACGCATTTCCTGTAACAGTCTTTTGTTGCGTTAATGACATCACCTGTTCAGTTTTTGTTGCCGGCAAAGCCGTTTTTGAAGGCTCAACAGGTTCAAGCTGTCGTACTGCAACATCTTTTATATCCGATTCTGCTGCACTCCATTTAAACTGCGGACATGGTGTTCTGCTTATCAAGGCAATGTATTGATTATTTTTCTTTTGTGTTTCAATTGCTATTTCAAGATTACCCTTTATTGTTAAATCTATTTGTATCGCATTATTTTTTTGTTCAGCTATTGTTAGTTTACTTATTGGCAAAGCATCCCTGAAATTCGAAAATGAAAATGTACTTAATCCATAAACGCTGTTGGCGATCAGTATTCTCACAGTTACCGGAGACGTTTTCTTAAACTGTGCTTCAAATGGAAGATCGGCTGTTATCGCAAGTGCAAGCCCGCGGTCACTTCCAAGCAGTTTCAAATCAGAGACAACAGGTATGGATGCTGATGCAGCAAACAATGCGCACATCAGAATCAACAATCCAATTCTGCACGTTCTGAGTTTATTCTGTTTTTTCGTGTAGGTATACATAGTTATTTTTTCGATGAAAAGGTTGTCATTTCAAATTGTGAAACAATTGTTTCGTTACCGTTTTCGACAGCTCCCATCAGCACCGGAACCGGATCGTATTCAGGATTTGTCGTAATATGCATACTTGACAAATTAATAATCAGTGTAAAATTTGCAAGAAAGGCGAAGAATTCGGCTAATTGATGATAACCTCCGCTGACAGCGATATTGTAATGGTTTTCGACATAATATTCTTTCTCTATATCCGGCATAGGATTAAACTTTGTTGTTGTTATACCCGTAGCCCGGGCAACACTTGTTATTTCTCTTATCAATCTCGGAATTTCCTTCTGATCCGGGAATATTGACTTTAAAGAGTCAAGTTTATGCTCCGCAAGCCGCAGTTCCTCACGAAGCATAGTCAATTGAGGTTTCAGCGCCTGAATTGTTCGCAGCGTGTCCTGCTTTGCATTCACCTTCTGTTCAAGCTGGTGAATTTTTTCAATATTTGGTGCGTATACATAATAATACCATATCGCAATCATTCCAACCATGATTAAACTTAACAATATCGGAATCCTGTATTTTGGATCTTTTAAATTGAATTTCGTCTTCATTATTTACCCGTCTTTTTTCCTGCGCTTCCACCAGAACCGGCTTTGGCACCTTTTGCCGCCGGTTTATCCGTACTTTTTGCAGCTACAGCCGGAATTGGTTCATTCTGAACCGGAGCCAGATTTACATCCTGATTCAATGAACAGGTTATTGAGAACTTGTATACTTTTTCCTTTGAACTTACCTGTTCAATATCGGTAAGACCGACTGAGCTTATATATTTACTATCCTTAAGGTTTGACATATAATTGGCAACCTCCGGAAAAGAATAGGTTCTGCCTTCTATTGACAACACAGGAGGGATCGTATTCTCTTCTTTAACTGACAGCAGCCAGGTATACTGCGGTAACCTTCCGGAAAGTTCCTCCATGAGCTTGACCCATTTCTCACGGCTGACACTGATTCTTTCGAGTGCTCTGATCTTTTCCTGAATTGCCATTTTATCCGAGCGCAGCATATTGATCTCGTTTTGTATAGGCCTGTTCTGTTCGATCTGCTGCGAAAGAAATGCAATCTGACCTTTATTATAGCTAATCGAATTTTCCTGAAACAACGTCCAGAATACAAGTACTATACCTGTAAGAATCACACCAAGCAGTGGATAGATCATCTCCCGATGAATCCGAAATCTTTTTTTGTGAAACCGGTATTCCGCCGGCAACAGGTTAATTTCTATACGTTCAATCATTTAATCATCCACTTTCCGTAATGCGAGTCCCACAGCAACAGTCAGAAGGGCAGAAATGCTCTGTGGTTCAAGATTGCCGAATAGTCCAGGATCGTACTGCAGAAATGCAAGTGGATTTGATACCTGAACAGTTGTCTGATGTCGTTTCGCAAGAAAATCGATAATATTCGGAATATATGCTCCGCCGCCCGATAATATTATCCTGTCAATTACGTCACTTTTGGTTGAACTTTTGAAATACGAAAACGCGAGATCAATTCCTGAAGACATCTCTTCTGCGGCGAATTCGATACTTTGCTGAAATTTACTATTGTCAAACGATGCTGTATTTTTTCCCTTTATTAACATTGCAGCATCTTCGGGACTTAATCCGAGATTCCGCTGAAGTGTCTTATTAAAATAATCACCTGCGGTTGAAATATCCCTTGTCGAGTGATAAATACCATCTTTTATAAATGTTACGTTGGTGAGATCATGTCCGATGTTTATCAGGGCCGTGACACCATCCTGCGGCAGATCTGCTGTTTCAAGGGCATAGCAGTTATTAATCGCGAAAGCGTCAACATCTACAATTACCGGTCTGAGATGAGCCTCATACACCAGATCAATATAATTTTTCATGATATCATTTTTTGCAGCAACGAGCAGTACTTCCATCTCGTTGGCATCAACTTTTCGATGAAGGATTTTATAGTCAAGCGTAATATCATCAACATCAAAAGGACTTCGCTGCCCCGCTTCCCAGAGTATCATCTCCTCGGCTGCCTCATCAGTCTCATTCTTGAACGTAATTTTATCAGAGATTATACTATGCCCGGCCATCGCTATAACGACATCGGTTATTTCGGGATCACACTGATTGACAAGTTTACTAATCGAATCAATAAGCACATCCCTTTTTTTTATATCTGTACCCTCAATCGTACCTGGAGGAAGTTCCTTTATCCCTGTTGCTTCAAGAAAGTAACCATTTTTCTGATGAATCAATTTAACGAGTTTAAGGGAGTGGTTTCCAATATCCAGACCCACTGTTGATCGTTGAGGATTAAGTTTGCTTAGAATGTTCATCGTATCCGTTACCTTCATCTATCGATTTACAAATACACACTTCTGATAATCGCATATATTCTATTTTTATCAACAAACATGGTCAATGTCAATAAAAAAGTCTGTTTTTTATAACTGCAACAAAACTAGGGACTCTTTCTAACCCATACTGAATCACCATTAACCACGCTTCTATAAAGCACGCATTTCTGGCTATCCGTAATTGACTGTATATGTCCCTCTGAAACAATACTGATAAAGGATGTGTCTGATTTTGTATATGGCCTTACTTTAATCCTGTACCACCCGTCATCATAGTCTGTTTTTTGACCGGACCCAGTCCATGATGGATCCCCGTTAATTTTTTGTAAAGCTTCCATCAATCCATATTCTGCAATTGCAATAACTTTCCGATGATACACCTGTTGTTTTTCCCGCTCTTTCAACAATGTAAACACCATTATTCCGGCAATAATTCCAAGTGTTACAACAGCAAGCAGAATCTGAACTGCAACGCCACCTCTGCTATTATATTCCTTATACAATGATACATCTGCAGTTCGATCCATATATATCTCTTGTAAACAATCCCTTTGGCAACGGTTCCACTTAATTACCTGGCACACCGGCTTTTAAAAGCCGATACCTACAAGCGTATATTAACCGCATGATTTTGTCTACTTTTTTTTTGAATGACACTGCCGGAGCAATTTTTTATTGTAACATAAGCCACGAAAATGATTTAAAAATGCTGTTGCACCTGTCGGGTTTAGGATGCTATAATCATTAGTATCATGAAAAAAATAACTGTAGATAAAATTGAGGATGGTATGATACTGGGAAGAGAGATCTGCGGATCAAGCGGAAATGTCCTTGTGTCGAAAGGTTCACCGATCTCTGCAGCGCTTGGACGCAGACTTGCCAATTGGGGAATCAGTACAATAATTGTTGAGGGGGAGGAGGATTCCCAGCTTGAAGAGAATTCGGTATCAATCTCGCCAGAAAAACTTAAAGATGATTTGATGGACAAGTTTGCTAACGTTATCCATAATCCCATTATGAAAAAAATTTTCGTCGCAATCTATCAATACCGTGTTCAAAAAAACATATAGGATGTGATTGTGGCAAACAAGATAAAATTAATCAACTCGTTAGAAAATATTACGTCAATACCTACACTGCCGATAGTTATTGAACGTATCACACGGCTTTTACAGAATCCAAAGACATCAGCAGAAGAAGTTGGCAAGGCGATTACAACCGATCAGGCACTTGCAACCAAAGTGTTGAAACTTGTCAATTCGGCATTTTATGGATTTCCCGGAAAAATCAGCACAATCACTCATGCAATTGTCATTCTGGGATTTTCAACGATTAAAAGCGTCGTTCTTACTGCGTCAATTTTTGATTCATTCCGTAAACAAGGCGACAACACAGCATCATTTGATCTTGAGCAGTTCTGGAGGCATTCGATCGCATGCGGTGCAGCAGCCCAGGCAATTGCAAAATTCCTGGGGAGTAATGATAAGGAGGAATACTTTATCGCCGGGTTACTTCACGATTTAGGAAAATTAATACTTTGCCAGTATCTGCCCAATGAATTCAACCTTGCGCTCTCGAATGCCCAAATTAAAAAGTGTCTTTTTTTCGAAAGTGAAAAGGAGCTCTTTGATGTAACGCATCAGGATGTTGGAGCATTTTTAACCAGGCGATGGAATCTTCCCCAGAATCTGCAAAACACCGTACTATTCCATCACGATCCCGATCCGTCAAGAGACCACTTCCTCATGACTGCGTCGGTGCATTGTGCCGATATTTTTGTCCGTGCCCTTGACATTGGCAATGGTGGTGATAATAAAATTCCCGAAATGTCTGAATATGTCTGGAACAGCTTTGGTTTTGAGAGTGCTTCATTGTCCGGATTACTTGATGCAATCCGGGACGAGATTGCAAAAGCAACGGTATTCCTTCAGATCACCTGATCTTCATCAGATTCGTTTTTCTTTTCCATGGAGTACATTTTCTTTTTAAGTTCGGCACGTACCTTCTGGTCATTCTCAAACGATTTGGGCATCCGGATACCGGCAATCAGCGCGAATAGCGCCCCCATCCCGAAAAGTATCAGCAGTAACTGTGTTAGTGAAAAATCAAACAGCATCTATTACTTCTTTTTTTCAAATTCACAAACAGGTTGTAATTCTATATCAGAGAACACCAGAGAATGTGACGTTTCGCTCATACTTTGCAACGTTTCGTATAGTGGTGCATGGACTGACATTTTTCCCATCCGCTCAAACTTCTGAAGCATCACATGAAGAATACCAAACGCCATTTTGCTTAACTCAAGAACACTACGGTTCCGGTGATACCTGTCCACCATATCAACCTGCGCAATCGAATCAATACCGCACAATAAATAAACATCAAGTAAAATCCCGATCTCGACGCCATAGCCAGACCAGAAGGGAAGTTTATTTAAAACCGATCTGCGAATGGCATACTCACCTGCAAGCGGTTGAATAATTGATGCAAGCTCCGGTATTACTGCGCTCATGAAAGGTCTAACCAGAATTTCGGTTACTCTTCCCCCGTAATTTTCATACCTTCCTGATCCCAGATACAACGGGCGTTTGTAAAATGCCTTTGAAAACATCAGCGAATCATCCTGAAGCAGCGGCCCGATTAATCCATTGACAAATCGCTTATCAAAATCAAAAATATCGGTATCAATAAAAATCAGAATATCGCCACTGGTAACAAACTGCGATTTCCAAAGCGCAACGCCTTTACCCCTGACCTGAACGTCGGGAACAATTTCACTGATCAGATAGACCGAAGCCCCTTCCCGGGAAGCTATTGAAACCGTTTCATCCTCGGAATTCCCATCAATCACAACTATTTCATCAACAAGCGGGTGATCACCCGTAAAATGACTCCGGATATATGATACAATCCCGCCAATAGTTTTCTCTTCATTGAGAGCAGGAAGCACAACACTAATTTTTATGTTCTTCTCTTTTTTCAACCGGACCAGAGCATCCGTAGAATCAAATTCATGATGATGATACTTATGCTGCACAGATACTCTCCTGATCATTGTCTTCTGAAACAACAACTGATATTGATTTTATTATATGGTACACCTTATTACCGGATTCTGCAACAGGGATTTCCTGAGGTGGCGATGCTATCAAACAGCGTGTTTACATTCGTTTTTCCGGAATTGTTTTTTTACCGTTTTTTCTAATAACCCGTTCAAATTTCTGACCTTTCCACCTGAATTTTCCGAATACACCGGCAAAAACTGCAAATAAAACAAGCGGCAGCTGTAACAGTGATGCAACAAGGAGCCATTTGCGAAGATTTACCTGATGAAAAATACGTGTACCTGGAATCATCAGTAACATTTCGCCAACTGTTTTCAGAATGATCAGCGCAAGCGTCCACAGGAGACAGTACGGAAAAAAAAGTCCGCAGATCAGTGAGCCGCAAATGGAAAGATAGAACAGGAAAATGCCAGATAATAACGCAACCTGAAGCGGATTATAATGTACTGTTTTTGACCCCCAGCGTTTCCTTTGCTCAAGCACACCTCTCATTGTTGATGTCGGAAGTGTTGTAACTGCTGCAGTACGATCAATCATAAAGCGGATTTTCCATTTTTTGCTTTTCCAGATCTTCTGCAACAATAAATCGTCATCACCCGAAACCACTTTTGCATTATCGGTACCGTATCCGCCAATCTCACCAAATGCATCTTTTCTAAACGCGAAATTATTTGCATTTGAATTTATCGGAAGGTTCGCACCGATTGCGGCCGCTGCAACAATACCATGCGAGAGAAAATCTACAGCCTGAAGTCCCCAGAATGCTTTATTCATTCCATTGGTAAAGGAATATTTTGTGATTCCCTGAACAAGGCCGGTTGTTTCACCAAACGTTTTATTAATTGATACAAGCCAATCACGGGGGACGATACAGTCCGCATCTGTAAACACAACAATCTCATGCTCTGCAAGCTTTACACCCTGCGATACTGCATGTTTCTTGGGTGAAAGGCCATCGGGAACATCCTCGATGCGAATCACTTTCATATTTTCAAAGTTTTCAACATACTCAAGGGCGATGGCAAGTGTTGCATCCTCTGAACGGTCATCAACAAGAATCACTTCATACCGGCCTCTGTCAATTGACTGATTAAGAACATTATCAAGGCAGGCCCGAAGGTTGGATTCTTCATTACGTGCAGCGATGACTACCGAAAATGTATGTTCCTTTTGTTCATTATACGGGCGTAATGACAGCAGTCCCCGCAGAAGAAACAGTATAATTCCGATATACACAACACTGAAGAATGCAAACAGCAGTGAACACAGTATCAAAATATCAACCAATCGTTGCTAAGATCATTTAAAACTGGTAACATGACAGGGACGCACTTGTGCGCCCCTGCTGATGTATCATACAATTCCAACAGTAACGGGCTATCTGACAACGAGGGATTTCCCTGTCATTTCGACGGGTTTCTGTATTCCCAGAAAATCAAGCATTGTCGGTGCGACATCGCACAATCTTCCATCACTGTGGAGTTTCAGTGTACCGGCACCGACGATTGTCAGCGGTACGACATTGGTAGTATGCGCAGTCATCGGTGAGCCATCCTCAAGCTGTGTCTGTTCTGCATTGCCATGATCAGCGGTAAGGATACATACACCACCCATTGAGAGTGCAGCCTCAACAACATCATGTACACATGTGTCAACTGTTTCAACGGCTTTCACAATAGCAGGGAAAATGCCGGTATGTCCAACCATATCGCAGTTTGCAAAATTACAGATTACGACATCATACTTGTCACTTTTTATTGCATCAACAAGTTTGTCCCGAACTTCAAAAGCGCTCATTTCGGGTTGAAGATCATAGGTTGCAACTTTCGGACTATTGACAAGAATGCGATCCTCATTTTCAAACGGATCATTTTTCTGTCCGTTGAAAAAGAAGGTGACATGAGCATATTTTTCTGTTTCTGCACAACGAAGCTGTTTCAGTCCGTTTTTCGCAAGAACTTCACCAAGAAGGTTGTCATTTGACATTTCAGGAAACGCTTCATCAAAGTTGCCATCATCGTAATAGTGGGTCATTGCGACAAAACACTTTACCAGTGATTTACGGCTGAAGCTGTCGAAATCCTTTTCAACCATTGCTTTTGTCAACTGACGGGTACGATCGAATCTGAAATTGAAAAATATCACTGAATCTTTTTCTGTCAAACCTGTATAATCTATGATTCTCGGCTTGATAAATTCATCATTTTCATTTGCAGCATAAGACTGCTCGATCGCTTCTTTCCAGTTTGACACCTTTGTACCCTGAGCTTCCATAATCGCCCGATACGCAAGCTCTGTGCGGTCCATACGATTATCGCGATCCATGGCAAAATAGCGGCCAATAACCGTTGCGACGCGGCCGACACCGATTTTGTCAATACCCTTCTGAAGGAAGGTCATATGCTCCATTGCTGACTTCGGCGGTGTATCACGACCATCAGTGAGTGCATGAATCACCACATTCTTAAGATTGTTTTTCTTGCACATCTCAAGCAGTGAATGGCAGTGACGAGTTACAGCATGAACACCCTCCTCCTGAATAAGACCGATCAGGTGAAGTGTACCGCCGTTGTTTTTTGCATAATTTATTGCCTTTAGAAATGCGGCATTTGTGAAATAATCTCCATCAGAAACAGATTTATCAATGCGGGTAAGACTCTGATAGACAACACGTCCAGCGCCGATATTGAGATGACCAACTTCACTATTGCCCATGTACCCGTCAGGTAAACCCGCACTTAGTCCGGATGTCTGCACCATGGTTGTAGGATTACTTTTCTCATATGCATCGGTGAATGGCGTTTTTGCTGAGAAAATTGCATTTGATGGTTCATTATTTCCCTTACCCCAGCCATCACGTATTATCAGACAAACCGGTCTCTTTTTCATTTTTTACATTCTCCTTAGTTTAATTTTTCAGTTTTATCTGTCTTTTATTATTTTCAAAATATTAGTTTTCTTGAACCTGATCCGGACGATTCAGGTAATAACTGGTAAATGATCTGTTTCAATTCACCAGTCATATAAACAAACTATATAATATACATTTAAAATCCATTCACCAGCACAGAAGGTTCTAAAAAATTATGTCCCAGGAAGAATCACTCATTCAGACGTCGAGCGTAAGCCTCGGCGCACACCTGCAAAATAGTACATCATCCCGGCCCAAAGACATAAAACCATGGGTTTTATTAGTATGTGGAGACTTTGGGTATGTAAGTCAGCAGCCTCAGTTTATTTCCTCAGGGACAATACAGGACTTTTTAAAGAGCTGCAACGTTGAAATAAAGGGTCGCGTTGATCAGGGGCTGCCGGAATTTATCGAGCCATTTACGGTTTCATCAAACATCACGGCTCTAAGTGATTTTTCTGAAGAATTGATACTTCAGAATTGCCAGACGACAAAATCGCTTATAGACGCAAAGGCAATTGTTGATAGTGTCACAAAACAACAGATGTCATCCAGTGATGCAACGGCGAAGATCAGGCTGCTGGAACTTGCACCACCGCTGAAACAACAGATCGTGATCGCTCTGAGTGCTGAAGTCAAGCCACAGAGCACACCTCAGAATAGCGGTTCCTTTGCCGATTCAATCATGTCGATGATCGATACCGGTACACCACAGGCATCACCACTGGAACATCTGATTAACGTTCTGGGAGATGACAGCAACAACCCGGGATACAGAATAAATCAGCTTTCGAAGGTTCAGCTTCTGCTTGCTGACACAATAGAAAAAACTGCAGCAGCATTGAGATCATCATCACATTATTCCATGATTGCATCATCGTGGTATGCGTTGCGTAATCTCTTAAAGAAGATGGGCCGCAGCAAACAATTTGAGGTATACCTTTACAGTGGTGCATCTGACAACGCATTTGAGCATTATCAATCTGCGCTTGGATCACTTGTAAATGACGGTACAACACCCGACATTATCCTTTTAAGCTACGAAAACAATCATCTTGACATTGACACACTTGACACATTACATAAAACAGCAGCGATCGCAGACGCTGCACGTTCAATGGTGTGGACAAGCCTGGCGCAGGATGATCCCTATATAGAGCGTATTGTATCTTTAGAAACGATCGGAGACCATCAAACAATCGATACAGCAATTGATTGTTTACGTAATGAAAGTTCAGCACGTTCAATAGCATTATGCGGACCATCATTGCATATCAGCAGCGCAAAAGACAATCTGATTGCCGGAGGTGCATGGATTCTTGCGGATCACTGGGTTTCCACGTTTCTTTCGACGGGATCACCCTTTGATATGGCATCACTGACAACATCGGAACTTATTGATGATCAGCTGGTGCTTCAGATACCACCACACCGGGTCAGGGAAATCGCAAAAGCCGGATTCACCTTTGTCAGAATCAGAAACGGCAGAATTATCATCGCTCCAAGTGTCATGCTGAATGCATCCGGCAATGAACAGTATGCATCAATAGGGTTTAATATGCTGCTTAACCGAACGATACGGCACGCTGAAAGCTTCATTGCTGTTGATGGAATCGGAATGACTCCGGACACTCTTGTTTCGTCACTTGAGCAGCATCTTAAAAGACAGCTTGAACCATATGGTGTCATATCTCCATTAAATGCTCTTACAGTCACCCAGAATGGAAATGAGTTGTCAATCGCACTTAATTCGCAATCGCTCATTGATGGCAACTCGATACAGTTTGATTTTTCATTTGACATTTAAATACAATTCCGTTTTAGATAACCCGATTATTATGTAAATAAAGGAGTCATATGAAGTCGCTTAATGGTATCGCTGTTGCGACCGCAACGATTGTCCTTATAGGCTTAATTCCTGGTGCTCTCCTTTTCTCTGGCGGTCATTTTCTCAGGAATACATCAATATATTTCTTTACGCTATTCTTGTTACTGGGATGGCTGGCGCTTGTCAAACGATCACCAGCAATTATCAACAGGAACACGCACTTACAGCTTGAACCATTAGAAGATGAAATTGATGATGGGACTTTTGTTCCACCCGATAAGGATGATTTTATCAAGACTATTCCGAAGACTGACTCTGCAAACCATGTTTTCCGAAAACTTTGTGGGGGAAACGTAATCTCTCAAGTGGATGATAATTCCACAGGTGACATTGTCGTAGCGGGTAACAAATCTCATAATGGCCCGACTACAGCCATTATTTTTGACAAATCAGATATTGTGAACCGTTTCAGAGAGATCCCCGGCGGTTCAATCGTGAAATTACTTGGATCAGGCGGCATGGCAGATGTTTATCTAATATGGAACCACCGCCTTGAAGTTTATCGCGCGGTAAAGGTGCTCAAACCAGATCAGCCTGAAGCAGTTCTTAAGCGGTTTGAAACTGAAATCAGAATATTCGCGAAGCTGGATCATCCTAATATTGTCAAATGTTTCAGTGTAGGAGACTGGCATGGACTTCCCTACCTCGAGATGGAATATCTGGACGGTGTTTCTTTTGAGGATATATTATCTAAATGTAAATTTGTTAATCCGGAGCAGGCTCTCATTGCCGGTATTCTTATCTGTCGTGCATTACATTATGCTCATCTTCAGACCATCAACATTTACGGAACAACATATAAGGGAATTATTCACCGGGACCTTAAACCGGCAAATATCATGCTCAGCAGAAATGGTAGAATCAGGCTCACAGATTTTGGTATTGCCCGTCCTGAAAAAGTTTCTTTACATACAAAAAATACCGGCAATATCGTTGGTACACTTCCCTACCTTGCGCCGGAGCAGCTCAACGGTAACAAACCGAATTTACAGGTTGACATCTATGCACTTGGTGCAACGATTTATGAACTTATAGCTGGCAAACGTGCATTCAATCAGGGAAACAGCGGCGTTCTTTTTACACAAAAACTTGCAGGTAATTATACACCACTTCACAAAGTAGCACAGATTGACAAATCAATTAGTGATATTATTGACAAGTCAATGGCCCTTGATCTGTCGGTACGTTATGCTTCAGCAAAGGCATTCGGTGATGCCCTGGAGCATGTGTTACGTCAGCGTTATCCAGGTACATCGCACTTGTCAATTGCGGAGCTTGTACGACGGTACTGGGGGAAGCCTCACCCCCTGGCCCCCTCTCCATAAAATGGAGAGGGGGGATTAACAATTTATTATTAACAATTAACAATTCATCATTAATAATCTATGACTCATACAGCATCATATTGCTATCTTTCATCTCAGGAGTGGGATGACAAAATCGCGGGATTATCCCGCATTGCCAGTTCGTGCTCATTATGTCCCCGTAATTGCGGTATAAACCGACTTGAGAATAAGCGGGGATTCTGCGGAGCACCGGACCAGATGATCATTTCAAGCATCTTTCCGCACCACGGTGAAGAACCACCAATCAGCGGGAACAACGGTTCCGGGACAGTGTTTTTTTCTTATTGTACCCTTAAATGCTGTTTCTGCCAGAACTATCAGATATCACATGACTATGAAGGGCGCCCGTATACCAATGAAGAACTTGCAGATGCAATGCTTACGCTTCAGAATAAGGGTTGTCATAATATCAATCTTGTGACATCGACACATTACATGCACAGAGTCGTTGCATCATTAAAAATAGCAGCCGCAAAAGGGTTATCGATTCCGATTGTGTATAATAGCAGCGGCTACGAAAACACCAGTGTTCTCGATTTACTGAACGGAATCATTGACATATACCTCCCTGATATGAAATATGGCAACAATGTTTTTGCGACGAAATACTCGAAAGCACCTGATTATGTTGAAATGAACCGCGAGGCAATACGTACCATGTTTCGCCAGACCGGAACACTCAGGTGTGATCAGTTCGATAATGCCTATCGGGGTCTGTGCATTCGTCATCTGGTGCTTCCCGGTGCGGTGGATTCGAGCCTGCAGATTCTTGACTTTTTAAAAGCAACCTTCGATCCATCAGATATTTCCATCAGTCTCATGTCACAATACCGACCGCTCTACAAAGCAGTATCATTTCCGGAAATTAACCGGATGATCACCGGTGATGAATACAACCGTGTCAAGGACGCTTTTGTCAATGCAGGTTTTCAGGGATTTTTTCAGGAGATTGGGGAGCAGGACAAGGGGTTTATCATTGATTTTACAAAAAGAAAATCTGAGCCATTAACAGGAGATGACAGTGGTCTTAACCCCACCACTCTAATATGAATTAGAGTAGGAGAGCATTTTGTTCCTCTTAACCTGATTTGCTTTGTTGGACTAATCAGGTTATTCTTACAATATTCCTTTTTTTTTCCTCTTTGCGGGCTTCTTTGCCCCCCACACAGCCTGTTTCTCAATACCATGTAAAAACCTTTTCGCAACAAACAGGAATATCCATGATAACAAAAGGGATTTTACTGACGGACCATACCATCTGATTTTTTTTCTGAACATTTCTACTCCTTAGATAATGTTACAGTACATGTCGGCTCTCCGGTACTGTACTTGAATCATCCTCGTTTTTTAAAATATATCAGGCCCAACCATTTCGTTTACTTACTTCATCATCATCCCGATCCGTTTCTTCGCAAGCCCCGGGTTCTCCATTGTGCATGGCCCATTCACACATCCGCCTTCACAGGCCATTACCTCCAGAAAATTCCCGTTCTGCATACCTTTTGGACCACTGTATAGCTTTAAAAGTTTCATATTCTGTCGTGTCAGACCATCAATGAGCTGCGGTCGTACAAGATCTCTATCTATCAAATAGTCGCGAACAGCCGCGGTAACCCCGCCGGACATTGGAAATCCTCTACCATCAGGTCGGGCTGCTTCATACGTTTCAGTCGCTTCACATGCTGCAACATCAATACCCTTTGCAGCAATCATCGCCCCAAGTTCCTCACAGGTTATCACCATATCAACTAATGGATTATCAAGAACCTCCTGACGCTTCGCAATACAGGGGCTGACAAAAACACTGACACAATCGGGACACTGTTTTTTTACCTCCTGCGCAGTAAAATGCAATGGCGTCGGTGTAGTTGACACCATCGGAGCTATAGCTTTGCAATGCTTTTTGACAGCCTGCACATATGACGGACAGCAGGATGTAGTCATGAATGGTGCACCGTGTGCCACTCGTTCCTCAAACTCTGCAGCCTCTGCCTTTGCTGTTTGTGATGCACCCTGTGCAACCTCTACAATAGTATGGAAACCAAGTAATTTCAGTGCGGTTAAAAGCTGTCCATACTCTGCGACAAACTGACCAGCGACTGCAGGAGCAATCATAAGAACAACCGGTTTATTTCCTCTCAAAGCTGACAATACACGAACAATCTCAGACCGTTCAATAATAGCGCCAAACGGACACTCCCGCATACATTTTCCGCACAGGATACATTTTGAACTGTCAATTGTTGCTTTTCCATTTCCATCTTTTTCAATTGCATTGACAGGGCACGCCTCTTCACATGGAACCGGCATGCGTATAATAGAATGATACGGACACACTTTCATACAGATTCCGCAATTGACACATAATTCCGGATTTATTTCCGCCTGGCCGTGAGCATTCATGGTAATTGCCTTTTTAGGACAATTAATCGTACACGGACGCGCCATACATCCACGACAGGCATTAGTGATAAAATACTTACTCTGTACACATGCCGAACAGGCTTCACCTATTACTGTCAGTATCCTGCTGTCCTTTGATTTTACAAGAAGAGATTCCTGTGCGTATGCGCCAAGTGTTGTAAGCTCATCCGTTTCGTCTTCATAGCCAAAACCAAGTACACCCATCAGGCGGTACTTAAGCATTGCACGGTCCTTATAAAAACAGCACCGGTAGGACTTTGCACCTTTCGGCCGAAGTTCAAGTGGAATTCTGTCAATATCATCTACAAGTTTTTTCTCATTATAAAGTTTACATACACGTATAAGCAGATCTCTGTGTGTTCGTGTTGCGTTATTATCATAATTCATATTCCCCACCCTTACTTACTGTTCCTCAAGTATCTTTTCAATTGTTTCGATAATTTTCGGGAGTGAAGCCTCATCAAGTACTTCATTATTGACAAGCACATAGGGTGCTTTAGTATGATTTGAACTACACAATCCGAGACAGCGTTTTCCTGTAACGTCAACCTTATCCCTGAGTGATAACGGCAGATCATCCTGAAGTGTTTGTAATGATGATGCACCCATCAGGTGACAGGTCGTTCCCAGACAGATATCTACTTTAATCTTTACCATACCACTCTCCGTTACCATTTATAAATATCGTGTAATAGTAGTTTTATAATATTCTTTTTCAAGTACTGCGCATATATTCTTTAGCACATTTCGCCGGATATCCAGTTCTATCGGAAGATCAGGATCCTGATGTGCCTGATTAATGCGTGTTCCGACATAGAATTCAATGATATCACTTGACATAAACAGATTAACCAGCCGCTGAGCGCCATTCTTACCCTGTTGTACAATCAGTTTTTTTTCAAGTAGTTGTAACGTCTGTCCAAGGGTGATACACCCTTCAGTAACAAGATCGATACCATCCATATCTGATGTTGCAGGGACAACCGGGTCTATCGATCCAAGATTGACGACAGCACTGCGACCAAGCTCCCGTTCAATAATATTGGCAGTTGTACCACCGCAAATAGCACACATCCCGTTCCAGTTCCGCAGAAGATCTGCAAACTCCTGATCTCTGTTTGTATCCAGTGGCGGACCGGTAAGGACCCTTAGTATCCTTGGTTTACGAAAATACATGACAAGACACGTAATATCATCACCTGCAAAAAAACAATCATTAACAAGTGCATTGTCACATACCAAACGGCACAATCTGCTTGCACTAACATCGGGAGTTAAGCGGATCTGCTCTTCGATATGATTAGTTACATGATCAATACCACACCCCATTGGCCATTTTTTACCACCAATCCCTGCCTGCGTAACACCATCAGACATTAAAACAACCCGGTCACCCGGCATAATTTTTAACTGCACATAATCAAGTTTACGGTTCTGCCATCGCTTCCTATAAAGTTCCTGACTGTTTACCGGTAGCAGTGAACTGTCTCTGAAGACAAAAAAAGGCGGATTGCCATGTTCAATCATTCGTAATTCTCCGTCCGTACTCAAGTCTGCAATGGAGAATGTTGAGTAACTTATCTTGCGTGATGGACAAAGTGGCAAGGCATCCATAATCAGTTCTGCTGCTCTTGTTATTGTCATTTCATCCTGCATATATTCGATACCCATTGATGCCGTAAAACTGGCCAGCACATTTGCCTCCACACCACTCCCGAGACCATCACAAAGAATCGACACCACCCTCCCGTCAGGCAACTTTCGTGTCAGGGTTACATCACCATTAACAGGACGGTCATGTTTTGAATATCTGAAACTGTCAATTTCAATAAATACATTACTAATCATAAACCGCCCTCATCAATCAGGTCATTTTGCTCTTTTACAGAAAAACTATCAATCAGTGATGTCAGTATCTTTTCAGATTGTGCAGCGTTTTTACCCATTAAAAATGCTATTTGCTGAGCAGTCACCGACGTATTGCGAATGACCTCCTGTGCTTTTTCAATTATCTGTTCACGTTTCGATTCTGTCATTGTTGCATCACGTAATATCGCTCCTGCGATCTTCGCTTCTTCAACCGTAAAAATCGTAACAGCAATCACCCGGTTTTCATATCTGACAAACTGCTGTGTTATCTCTTCACCAGTAAGAATAACCTGTGTAAACAGTTGATGAAACGGTACGATTTTACTTAAATCTGCATTTTTAAGCCCCGGAATTACTTTTTCAATCTCCTCGACATCATTGCCAAAAAGGGCTGCAAAGTGAGTATTACTTTCGATTATTTTTAGTTGTTTATCAACGATAACCACACCGTACGGGATTGTCTTGATAAGCGCATTTGCCTTTTTTTGCGCAAGCTTACGCATATACGAAACACACATACATGCTTCTGCCTTGTTTTCAATAAGTGCCACTGCAAAATCCCGGCAGGATCCATATCCGCAGGATCCGCAGTTCAGTTCCTCTTCTTTTGTATACTTCCCTATTTGTTCCAGTGCAGCCTGCAGCTCCGTTTGTGTCATGCGCTTGTGACTGATGCGATTATCACTGTATTCATGCATTATTCTATCCTGCACCAACAACGAAGACGGTTCAGCATTTACAGAATAATCAAGTACCGCCATCCTTGATCCAACAGGAGTAGTCGATGTTGCCTTTGGACCTTTAATACAGCCATTTTTACATGCAAGCAATTCGATAAAAAGAGTATGGCCATTTCCTGTGGTATGTGCAAGCGTACGTAATGCACCCTGAATTGTGTCAACACCTGATAATGTCATGTATCTTGTTGTATCATTACCACCCTGAAGCGTCTGAATCATTCCACCTTCGATTGGATAGAGCGCTCCGTTTCGTGCCGTTTCAGGGATAAAGAGATCATTACCGGTGTTTTCTATTGAAGCCGGATCAATGTTGCCTATATCAAACCACTTCCGGAGATCCTCAAATGTTATTGCAAGGTCAAGCAGCTCCGGATGCATATCCGCTTCTTTTTTTTTAGCAATACATGGTCCGGCAAAAACGATACCGATATCATCCCCGTACATCTTGCGTAACATTACACAATGTGCAAGTAAAGGGGAATATACACCTGTAATGCATTCTGTAAACTCAGGATAATATCTGGTAATCAGATCAACCGCTGATGGACATGCGGAGGAAAGCATTATACCTCCAGTAGCACCTGCGATTTGGCTTTTTACATATGCACTTACTTCTTGTGCACCTAACGCAGTTTCACTGACGCCATGAAATCCGAGTTTTTTTATTGCAGCGATCAGTTTTTCAGCAGGAATCGATACAAATTCGCCTGCAAATGATGGAGCAAGAGAAAGAATTACAATCCGTTTACGTTGAATAAGGTGCATTGCACGGCGTAAATCATCGCGGACACGTTTTGCTCCGACCGGACACACGGCAACACAATGACCACATAATATGCAATGCTCCGGCATCAACTCAGCTTCTCCATCAACGACTTTTATTGCCTTTACAGGACATTCACGAATACATTTATAGCAATCCTGACAACGGGTTTCTTCAGAGTACACCGGGTATTTCTGTTCCATTATCGTACCAGCTTTCAGAATTCATGATGTAATATATCAATCAGACTACCCTGATCGACATTTGAAAAAATCTGCCCATTAATCCAGATATTCGGCCCGCTCATACAGTTTCCGCCACACCGGCATCCTGTTACACTGACATCAGCAGTCAATTTTTTTTCGTTTAGAAAGTTCCTGATAATCTCATAATGTTTTCCATTCCCCCGCGAAAAGCAGGAACTTCCCATACAGATAACAATATTTTTTTTGTCATTCATGAGTTACTCCTGTCCTGTAAACGTTTACACAGTACCGCAAGCCCTGATGACAAATCCTCATTCTGGACAATTACGTGTGACGGGACAACAAGTTTACCCGGTGTAAAGTTCCAGATACCATTAATGTTGCACTTTACAAGATATGACGCAATCTCCTGGGAGGCTGTTTGCGGTACCGTGAGTATTGCGATATGTACATGCATCCGCTGCGTAAGATCCTCAAGTTTTGAAATATGAAGCACCTCTTTACCATGGATCGTTTTACCACACTTTTTTTTATCGTTATCAAATGCCGCAACAATCCTCAAATGATTCTGTTCAAACGCTTTATATCCCAGTAACGCTGATCCAAGACTTCCAACACCGATCAAAAATGCATCCCATGGATTATTCCACCCGAGAAAATCCTCGATTGCCCGAATCGTGTCAGCAATGACAAATCCAATCCTCGGCCGGCCTTCAATACCAGTGAGCGATAGATCTTTTCGTACCTGAATCGGCTCACAGTGCATCTTTTCTGCAAGCAGCGTCCCACTGACCACACACTCCCCCGCTTTAAGCAGTTCTTTTAGCAAATGTAAGTAGAGCGGCAACCGGCGGATTGTCGGCAGTGATGCAACTTTTTGTGTTATTTGTCGTTCCATTATACCTCATTCGATATATTTTTATCGATATTCTATTATCAATATACCAAAATAATAGTTTAAGTGCAAGACAATTGTTGTTTGCGGGTAATAACAGATTGATAATAAAATAAATACCATTCTATATGATGTTGTATATTACATTTTTAAACAATTCGAAGACGCTGCACAGATAACATCTTATAACCCATTGTTACAGACACGGTACTTAGCGTAAATGTTGACATGATAAAAAGGATTATCGGGAATCTGCTCTCAAACGCTATAATGTTTTCCAGAACCGGAGGCACGATCGAGATTACCACAAGAAAAACTGTGAGGACTTTTACTGTCACCATAAAGGATAACGGCGGGACGGCATCCCGGATAATTTGAAGGGTAAACTATTCAATAAGTATACTATTGCCGGACGAGCCGGAACTTCAGGAGAACTATCCACTGGCCCTGGTATGTATATAGTCAAGAGCCTGCTGGATATTCACAAAGCGTCAATAAGTGTTGACAGTGAGGGACACGTTGGTACGATGTTTACTATTGAGATTCCTCTTGCTGGGTGAATTACCCAAAACCATCTCACCCATCAACATTAATACGCACGAGCTTACGTTTTAGGGGCTCGTTTGCGACAAGTGATAACACATGCTTTACTTTTGATCGCCTGACAGCTGCAAAGGAGTCACGATAGGTTACCTCAACAAGACCGAGGTCGTCTTTGTTCAAGCGCCCCTTCTGCGACAGATATCCGACGATATCACCTTTACTTATTTTATCCCTCTTTCCGACATTGAGTTCCAGAGTCACCCATTCCGTTTTGTCAGGAAGTGGAAGGTCGGTTGAAATTTTTTCAACAACCGGTTTATCAGAAATGTACGGCGCAAGTTGCTCATTGGCCGAAAGAATAATAAAGGCTGTTCCGGTCGCATGCATACGTGCGGTTCTGCCATTACGGTGAATGAAGGATGATTCTGTTGATGGAAGATGGTAATGAATGATATACTGTATTTCCGGAATGTCAATACCACGTGATGCAAGATCGGTTGTGACCAGCAGATGAAAACTACCGTTACGGAATTTCATCAATGCCTCCTCACGCATCTCCTGCTCCATCCCCCCATGATACATCTTCACCTGACACTTTTTCTTATAAAGAAAATCCGTAACCCGTTCAACGGCATCACGATGATTACAGAAAATAAGTGTCGGCTGGTTTCCGATATACTTTATGAGATGCAGCAGTGTGTCAAGCTTATCCGGAACAGGAGATTCAACAATTTTCATTGTAATACGCGGCTGCACCAGTTCATCAGTAAATTCGACACTGCAGGGATCAGTCATTTTTACAAAATCGGGTACTTTTTCAAGTTTGGTTGCTGATATACAAATACGTTTTTTGAGTTTTTTAAGTTTATCAACAATTGCAGTCATATCATCAACGAAACCGAACTCAAGCGATTTATCAAATTCATCAAGAACGAGTATGGATATATGCGTGTAATCAAATCGTTCATGTTCCATATGTGAAGCAATTCGCCCCGGTGTTCCGACAAGTATTGATGACTCCAGGAGAAACTCCTCTTTCTCTACGTCAATTGGGTGTCCTCCATAACAGCACATCATCCTGACACCGGTGCCCATTGACTTGTGAACATCAAGGATCTGTTGCGCAAGCTCCCGTGATGGAACTATTATCAGAGCCTGTACTTTTCCGTTTTGCGATGCTGCAATCTTTGTTACCGGTAAAAGATATGCCAGTGTTTTTCCTGAACCGGTCGGTGCAATTATGAAGGTATTACGATTTTTATAGATTGCATCCATTGCCTGAGTCTGCATTGGTGTAAGCGCTTCAATATTAAGATTTTTTAAAGAATTTTTTATCACAATTCGCACTTTCTGTCACGACCACTACGTGTTTACGGGAGCAGCATTGACCTGTAATTAATGGATGTTTCCTGCATAATATGTTTTTATTTCAATCGATTATCACTCACAATGTGCGATATGATACGATGTGCACTAAAACACAGTAAACAGAAGGCACCTGATTAAACGCACGAAAATATACGTTTTTACTTTATTCAGTGTCGTATTTATTATTCTTCAAATTGAATTGTTTACCCGTTACGACTTTTAAATCTATGTTTATTTATGTATATTATTTTCACAATCAGTTAAATTCGGTTACCTGGCTAATTTTTTCAGTGTGATCCATTACCTGCAAAGAGCCGGTTAACTGTTTGATGAAATACGGTATGCCATTGTTAAGATGACGTGACAAACATCAGAAGAATGCATACATCTGAAACCTGCAGGAACCAGTATTTTTAAATAACACCACACTCACAAGGAGATTCTATCAATGAAGATTATCGACCTTGACATCACCACACAACAGTCCTATTTCCATTGCCTTGAAGACTACTCTGCGGATATTCGTGAAGCAGGTTTACACAAAGAAAACTGGTATGCGGTAATGAAAGATAAGGGGCTAAGGGTAAAACTTGCTATTGACGAGGGAAAAAATGTACCGGTGGGTATGATTCAGTACGCACCTATCGAACAAACACATATTACCGGTACCAATCTATACTTCATTTATTGTATATGGGTACATGGTTACAAACAGGGAGTTGGTAATTATCAGAAAAAGGGTATTGGATCACAGCTTCTTAGTGAAGCTGAGCAAGATGCACGTGCTCTTGGCGCAAAAGGAATCGCTGCATGGGGACTTTCCATTCCGGTCTGGATGAAAGCATCATGGTTTAAAAAACACGGATACCAGAAAGCTGACAAAGACGGTATTGCACTCCTGATGTGGAAGCCGTTCTGCGATGATGCCTTGGCGCCACGATGGGTACACCCGACAAAAAAACATGATTTTACCAATCCCGGCAATGTCACAGTGACATCATTTGTAAACGGATGGTGTCCTGTACAGAATCTCGCCTGCGAACGGGCAAAACGCGCAGCAGCATCTTTTGGTGATACTGTCATCTACAATGAAATCCACACACTGGACAAAGAGGTTTTCTCTGAATGGTGTATCAGTGATGCCCTCTATATTGACAACAAGCAAATTAGTACCGGCCCGCCGGTATCGTTTGAGAAATTAACCAGAGAAATAAGCAAAAGAGTGAAACGAATCTGTCGGTAATACATCCCGATATGATTACTTATCTTTTATAACTACTATTTTTTGAAAGAACTGCCATGAATGAAATAATCAGAAATGCACAGGAAAAAGACCTTCCCGTACTCGTAGAACTCCTTAATGAACTTTTCTCCAATGAACTCGAATTTTCTCCCGATGCTCAAAAACAGCTTCAGGGGTTACGAGCATTACTGCTATCAGACAATGGCGATATTCTTGTTCTGGAAATTGACAATGAGGTTATCGGCATGGTAAGCCTTCAGTATCTGATAAGTACATTTCTCGGTGGAAAAGTTGCACAGCTTGAAGATATGATTATCAGTAAAATGTATCGCAAAAAAGGATATGGTTCAAAGCTCTTTTCCCATGCGTTATCATACGCCCGCGATAACGGCTGTCTTCGGGTGACACTTCTGACCGATTACAACAATGATATCGCTATCCGGTTTTACGAGTCGTTTAACCTGAAAAAATCGCAAATGATTCCGATGAGAATTGTTTTTTAAACAAGTTGTAGTCCAGTAACGCATGATACGTTGGCATACTAATTAGTGGTACAACAGGTGAACTCTGTCCATAAATATCCCTTATTTTAAGGGATATTTTTATTTTATTATCCCTTGTTCTATGGGATATCTATCAACAAGGGCCTATCAGTTTAAGTAACCAGTCAAATCAAAGTAGATGAAATAACACACAAAAACCTCCCCCCTCCCCGCAAAAAAACAATTAATTTATACATATTCTATTTAAATCCTAACTTTTATCGCAGGATCGCTACATGGACACTAATGAGCAGTATTTCGGGGAGTTTGGCGGGAAGTTTATTCCGGAGATCTTCCATGACACTTTTGAAAATCTTATTGCGGGATATAAAAAAATTCGTAACGACCAGTCGTTCTGGGACGAATATGTAAACCTTCTTTCAACCTATTCATGCAGGCCGACACCGTTAACCTTTGCCGAAAACCTGACAAAACATTTCGGCGGAGCAAAGATACTCATTAAGCGTGAGGATCTTAACCATACTGGTGCACATAAACTCAATAACGTTATCGGTCAGGGCCTTCTCACAAAGCTAATGGGAAAAACCCGCGTTATTGCCGAAACCGGTGCGGGACAGCACGGTGTAGCAACCGCAACCATGGCCGCAAAATTCGGTTTTAAATGCACAATCTACATGGGCGCCAAGGATGTTGAGCGTCAATACCCCAACGTATTCTGGATGCAGAAGCTCGGTGCAACCGTTGTCCCTGTTCAGAGCGGATCAAAAACGCTCAAAGATGCCATGGACGAAGCAATGCGCGACTGGGCAGAGAATTTTCAGGATACCCACTATGTTATCGGAACGGCCTGCGGAGCCTATCCCTACCCCGAAATGGTTACGTGGTTCCAGTCGATTATTGGGAAAGAACTGAAACAACAGATGCTTGACCGATACAAAACCCTGCCAAAAGCAATCTATGCATGCGTCGGTGGAGGGTCTAATGCGCTTGGGGTGATGCATGATTTTCTCGAAAACAAAGAAGTCGACCTTGTTGGTGTTGAAGCCGGTGGTAAAGGCCTCGATACACCTCATCATGCCTCACGGCTTGCATCAAATAACGGAACTCCCGGGATCGTACAGGGATACAAATCATTTTTCCTTCAGGACAATGATGGCCAGATGTGTCACACGCACTCAATCAGTGCTGGTCTTGACTATGTAGGAGTATCGCCTATAATTGCACATTACTGGCAGGAGAAGCGTATTCGCATTGAAGCTGCAACTGACAAAGAAGTTGTTGATGCCGTAAAGTTGACAATATCAAAAGAGGGTATTATCCCCGCACTTGAATCATCACATGCGTTTGCACAAGCTTATAAAGAGGCATCTTCGTACAGCAAGGATGATATCATTGTTATTAATCAGAGCGGCCGTGGTGATAAGGATATCTTTACCGTTGCAGATGCATTCGGTGATCAGGAGTGGAAGGATTTCTTAAAAGGAAAGGTAGCGTCATTTTAATATATGAGTACACTTACAACATTACAGAAGAATATTCAGGCCCGGCGTACCACAAAGAGTGTGCTTGTCATGTCGCATACAGTCATGGGGTACCCATCACTGACATACAACCACGAACAGGTCAAAACGCTTGTTGAATCAGGTGTTGACATTATCGAACTCCAGTTCCCGTTTTCGGACCCGATGGCTGATGGTCCCGTATTGTCAAAGGCAAATCAGGAATCGCTTGAAAACGGCACCACTATAGGGCAGTGCTTTACTGAAGCAAAAAAGATCACATCGGCGTTTCCAACAACAATGTTTGTGATCATGACCTATTACAATGTCATCTATGCATATGGTAAAGAAGCGTTCCTTAACAAAGCAAAAGAATGCGGTATTCAGGGAATTATTGTACCGGATCTTCCACCGGATGAAACTGAAGCACATGAGTATGTAAAAGCTGCCGATGCAACCGATATCGCAACGATCTTCCTTTGTACTCCGTTTACATCAAAGGAACGGCTTAATTATATCGCACAGTATGGACGCGGCCTGATCTATTGCGTCGCAAGGCTTGGAACAACCGGCCGTCATACGAAATTCGGCCCTGAATTCGAGGCTTACATCAACAATGTCAAAAAAACATTCGCACTCCCGATTGGTGTGGGATTCGGCGTTCAGTCCGCCGATGATGTCAACCACCTGAAACGGGTCGGCGCCGATATCGCGATTATCTGCTCGCATGTTATCAAGATGTCGATGGATAAAGGTTTGCCGGCAGTAAAGGAATATTTGACAGGAATCAGTAACGCTACAAAATAACTATCCTGCCAATGTAATTATTAAAATCGAATTGTGGTTCCGTTGCGTTGGTAGGGACAAGGCACGCCTTGTCCCTACCCGTGGAATTCATTATAACAGCATTACCAAAACCAACCCACAATCAATCATCCACAATTACCACCAAACAATTTGACATCACAGTCCAAATTTAGTATTATATTAGTACTACCAAACAAGGGGGCTCATAATGGGTATTAATTTAAAAGATGATATAAAGCCGATTTCGTATATTAAAACAAATGCAGCGGACATGCTTAACTATATTAATGAAAATAAAAATCCAATCATTATTACCCAGAATGGCGAAGCCCGCGGGGTATTTCTTGATATCGAATCATATCAAAATATGTTAAATGCAATTGCGCTGTTAAAGATTATTCAAATCTCTGAAAAGGAAATTGCGAATGGTGAAGTTTCAAAAGTTGAAGATGTCTTTGATGAACTCTACAAAAAAATAGAACAGCAATAACAATGAAAGTTAACTGTGCATATTCATTAATTATCACAAAATCTGCAAAACGCGATCTTCATGACATTATATCGTTTATCGCTTTATCTAATAAAACTACTGCCAAATTAATACTTGATAAACTACGCTTGAAAATCAATAATCTTTCCCTGTTTCCTGAGCAGGGACGAATTACTCCGGAATTAGAGAAAATTAATATTCTTACTTATCGGGAACTAATCGAAGTACCCTGGAGAATAATTTACAAAATAGAAAACAACACATTACTTATTGTAGCTATTCTTGACGGACGAAGAAATCTTGACGATCTGCTTTTAAAACGACTACTGCAATAAAAACAAGGTGGACATTGTCTTTGCCACACTATCAACTGTGTTAATACAATAAAAACTGTATAAAAAATAACGGCTCAGCATTGCTGCCGAGCCGACTAACTATTACAAACCTCCGTTTTAAGGTTTATGATCTCTTACATTACTTTTAATGTGCTTCGAAACGTTTTTTACGGGTTGCCCCCTTTCGTTTGCCAGAATCTAATCAACCTGATCATTCGCAGCTCTCCTGGAAAACTGTGACGCCTTCTACGTTATAGAATTGAAAAATGCATTTTTATACTGCACTTTTCAGAGGTCTGAAGCATTCAACACTCTGAACACCTCATATTTTTAATATACCCAAAATTTTCTAACTTTCAATACATATTTTCGTTTTCCTATCCCTGTTTATTGTGTTTTTTTGTAACTCATTGAATTGTTGAAGTATATTTTTTAGGTAGTGACAAGTGACATATGACAAGTGATGTGTAAGGTGTAACGAAAAACATGTGAAAACGGCTGCTAATAGCTATCGATTTCAGAAAAATTTTCTGAATATTATCGAAAAATGACTAATATAAAGAAATGTGATACTAAAAATGAGTAATCCGGGGCATAATAGAATCCTTTATGGAAGCGAGCTGACGCTTCCAACACCGATAGTCCTTAAAGCAGGTCTTATTGATCTGATTTTTCAGGATGGAATGATTCGCCAGATCACCTTTGATACGATCCCTGTCTGTAACCGGATCTACTTTGCCCTCAGAGATCGCCACTGGAACACCATCCCCGGTTCATTCACCATTATACAACAGTCGATCGATTCAAGTGGCTTTAAACTGACATTCAAAGGTATGTATTCGCAGGGTGATATTAACCTTGAATCAACATTTGATCTGCATGGAAGATCATCCGGGGAGCTTACATTTTCTTTCAAAGCAGTGGCACGCACATCTTTTTATAGGAACCGTATCGGATTCTGTACACTGCTTCCGATCAATCAATGTACCGGTAAAAAATACAGGGTGATACAATCTGACAATAGCAGCATTGAAAGTATATTTCCTGAACAGATCGCCCCCCGGCAGCCACTTCTCGACATAAAGAGCATATCCTATCCGGTTACTGATTTTGCAAACGTAACAGCCACGTTTGATGGTGACCTGTTTGAAATGGAGGACCAGCGTAACTGGACCGACTACTCGTATAAGATTTACAGTACAAGATTATCAGATCCATTACCAGTTCTGGTTGAAAAAGGAACATCAATCGAACAGACAATTGCATTTACATTCGCATCACTCATGAATACCACAGAATCAATCCGGGAAAACAAACAGAATTTACCGGTATTACTTAATAATCTTTCTGGCAATACATACAAAGTACCGCAAATAGGAACATGCCTTGATTATTCGATAGACGATCCTATCAGCAGTGAGCATATCGGTCAGTTTGCGTATATCCGTTTTGATATCTTTTTTGATCTGCCGGATCCCCATAATGTTATTTTGTCGACACTATCCCTTTGCAGATCATTATTAATTAAACCTGAGCTTGTGCTGTACTGTACAGACGATATTAAGAATGAACTTGCCCTTGTTGCAGAATGTATATCGGCATCCGGTATTAAGCCTGCCCGTATTATTATACTTAAACAAAACGAGGTCATTGTAACTGAAATGACTATCACCAACGCCAAAACCATCCTGGGCCAGGCTCATCCCGATATCCCGCTTGTCTTTGGCACTGACAGATATTTCGTCGAACTCAACCGTAACCGCAGCTCAATTGACTTGTGCGACCACATCTGCTATTCAATGAATCCTCAGGTACATACATTTGATAATGATTCAATCATGGAAAATCTGCCGGGGATCAATGCAACAATTCACACTGCACAAGCACTCTTCGTGAATAAAAAAATCCATATCACACCGGTTACGCTTCGTCCCCGTGTCAACAGGTCAAACCCACACAAAGATGGTGGCCCTGACATGCGGCTTTATGGATTATTTGGAGCGGCATGGACTGTCGGGGTGCTTTTTTACAGTATACGACACAATGTTGATTCTCTCTGTTTTTTTCAGCTAAATGGTGACCATGGTATTTTGGACAACATAAGAAACACAGTCACTCCGGTTTATCACCTTCTGTCAAAGGTTGCACCATTCTCAGGCGGACAATTCAGTAGGATGACATCCGAAAATACAAAATCACTTCTTGCATTCCATCTCCAAAAGGAAAGCCGGTCACTCCTTGTCATCGCTAATCTTACTAATACAAGCCAAACTATCGAATTTGCAAACGACATTACCGGTAAAGCACAGATTATTGACACAACAACATTCGGACAATTCTGCGCCAATTATACAAATTGGAAAAAACGATCACAACAGGTTACGTATAAAAAAGCTGTTACACTATCGGGTTATGCGGTCATGCTGATCGAACGTGATTCGTGAAGACTCAGAATATTCTTTCTTCTTGCTACTTGCTACTTGCTTCTGGCCCCCCTACTCCCCCCTGCCAATGTTGTTAACTTAACCTTGACATGTTGCAGCTGTGCCGGTTGCTCGCCCCCTAAATCCCCCGCAGGGGGACTTTGAGAGCAGAATAGCTTGTTTAGCCTATTTCTTCAAGTCCCCCTGCGGGGGATTTAGGGGGCGAGTCTT